>NZ_JBHTDL010000012.1:0-651873 GCF_042675075.1 Nocardia sp. GCM10030253
TTCCTTCACCGACCCGGACGGATTCGTGTGGGAGACCACGGCCGCCTGAGATCGGACACCGGCACCACGCGGGCAACCCGACCGTATCGACGGGCTGCGATGTGCCATCCCGCGATCGCAGCTCGCGCCCGGCATGAGCTGGAGCTTCCGTCAGGCACATCTGTGCCCGATGGCCCGAAAGGTCAGCGCGACAACACGATACCGTCAAACCGCTGGTCATACGACCGGAAGAGCCTGCACCGCAACGGAGTTGACCGGCATCCAAGGGTGCATGGCAGACGTCCTGGAGGTCAGGCCATGGCGGGTCGGTTATGGCCTGTTCCGGCGCCAGACCTCGTAGACAGCCACGACGAAGCCGCTGGCCCCCGCAAGGACTGCTACACCAGCATTGCCGACGGTCACGAGAATGATCGCGGTGGCCGCGATCAGGGTCAGCGCGATCAGGTCGATGGCCCAGTGCCCGGTCCGCCGCTCCGATTTTCCGGGGATGATTTCGGCGGGTCGTTTGGTTACTCTCATTGTGTTCCGTTGTTCAGGTTTCGCGACATGGACATTCGGATGCTCAGTCGCCCTCGCCTGTCCTAGCAGGCGGGGGCGCACTTGTTTCCGAACCCGCGAGTACTCAGAACTACCTGAAGCACAATGGCGCGCCCGGGAACTTTTTCGTCAGAGCACGAGATCATCCAGGAGGGCCGCGCGAGAATTTCTGAAAGCAATCCATTTGCAAACTTCGAAAAGAATCTCCACGCAGGAAAGTTCCACAACCCCCGCCCCCCACTGACGCGAGAACCCTGCAGGCCAGGTCCACAATAAGCGACCGGCCAGTACTTCGGGTCAGGGGTGTGGCCACGAGCGACCCCTTCCGATTTCCTGAATTCGATCATGGAGCGCAGGGCCCTTGACGTATTCTCTAGAAAGTCGAGAGGTATGGACCGTATGGGCTGCGATCCTCACCGCCGATAAAGCCCTGCTTCGGTTGCCCAGCCTGCCAACTCCGGCGCGTCGAGACCCGTAATTTGTTACGGGTTCAGGTCACGAAGAAAACAACCTTCTGCTTGTTGTCACGGGCTCAGGTCAGCAGAACCCATAGACTATTGGCATGGCTAGCGGTCGTGGGGATAGTAACGACAGCGTGGGCGCCCGGATACGCCGGTCGCGCAAGGCGAAGAACCTCAGCCAGGCCGAGCTAGGCGCACTGGTTGGCCGGTCGGAGTCATGGATCGAGAAGATCGAGAACAGTCGGCTGACCCTCGAGAAGTTCTCGCTGATCGACAGACTCGCCGAAGTCCTCAACATTGATGTCGCCTGGCTGCTCGGGCAGCCGTACCAACCGGGCGAGCCCGCGCACAACGCCGGGCACAGCGCCGTCCCCGAGCTGCGAACGGCGTTGCGCCGCACCAGTTTGATCCTGTCCGGGCACCCACGCATACACGCCGTCGGTGTACCCCAACCGCTGTCCGCGTTGCGCGACAGTGTGGACCGAGTGACCCGTCGCCGCCAGGCCGCCAACCTCCTCGAAGTGATGCTGGCGCTGCCAGAACTCGTCGAAGCCCTCAACACCCGAGCCCTCGACACCGCAGGCAGTCCCCACCGGGACGTGGTGTATGGGCTCATCGTCGAAACCGGCCACATCGCGCGCATGGCGCTCAACCAGCTCGGCTACCACGACCTGGCATGGACCGCCGTCGAGAACGCGGCCATCGGAGCCGCCATAGTCGATGACCCGCTCCTCAAGGCGTGCTCGGCATGGGACAGATGTGGCGTGCTGCTGCACACCGGGTCACCATCGGAAGTCTTCACCGTCGCCGAAGCCGCGATGAACGACCTGGCCGATCAGCTCAAAGCGCCTACCCCACAGGTCTTGTCGCTCTACGGTGCGCTCAACCTGCGTTGCGCGGTCGCCGCTTCACGCCGCCACGACGCCGGCACCGCAGCCCAGCATCTGGGCGAGGCCGAGCGCGTCGCCGCCCGATTGGGTATGGACCGCAACGATTTCCAGACCGTTTTCGGTCCCGGCAATGTCGCCATCCACGCGGCCGAGATCGCTGTCGAACTCGACCGACCAGACGTCGCGCTGGACCGCGAAGGCCATTTCGACCTGGAGGCCGTGCCGTCCAAGGAGCGCCATACCAGCCACCGCATAGATCTGGCCCGCGCCTACAGCCAACTCCGGCAGGACGCCACCGCGGTAGCGACGCTGCACCAGGCCGCCGAGATCGCTCCGCACTACGTCTATAACCACCCCATAGCCCGCGGCCTTGTCGAACACCTGCTGCACCGCGCCCAACCCACCGCGTTCGACGCCGGGCTGGCCAGCCTCGAACGCGCAATGGGCCTCAGCTGAGCGCAAGCAGCTGTCATGGCGTGCCAAGCAATACAATGGGGTACGGCCTATCCGTTGTTTTCGCGCCAGAACTACGGCGACCCGCTACGGGCAGCGGTGCGGAACAAGTAGCGAGCGGGTTCGTTGCAGCACTGCTTCAGCCCCAGCGGCCAATTCGCGCATGCCGGTCTTGATCGCAGCCCGGATAGTCCGCTGAATCTGATGCGGCAAACGGTGCCGCTCTGCTGCCGCGATAGCTTCTGCAAAGGCGTCGGCAGCGGCACTGGGCTCACTGATCGCAACAAGCACCTCGCCTGTCGTCACTCGTTCGATGATGCGCCACTGCGGGGCGGAAGGTGTTCCTACCGTGGTGTCCAGGAGTCGACCGGCTTCGACGACACGTCCCGTTCCAAGCAGGCCGCGGAGTTCGATTTCACGCAAGGTGAACGGCTGGAACAGCAAGCCGCTACCTGTATTTCGCTCTAACAATTGCCGATAATGTTGCAGGGAAGCGTCAAAACGTACACTGTCGCCGAGTTCACCGGTCGCACGACACAGGAACGCAAGGGTCGAGCCCTGGTCTGCGGGCTCCATCGATAGCTCTAGTGACTGCGTCAGTCGGGCGACTGCGGCGCTGACGTGGCCTGCTTTGCGTAGCTCGTTGCCGTGCATGCGGAGGGTGTGAGCGTAGAACGCTGGGTCTTCGAGGTGAGCGGCCACCTTGACCGCCTGACCGGTCCAGCGGGCGGCCGATGATAGGCGTTCTTCGGGCAGGACCGTCCCGAGTGAGACGCCGAGTGCAACCCGAGCTTGTGCGAGCAGGATGAGGCTATCTCGTTCCATCCGACCCTCTGCTGCCCTGGCTTCTAACCGAGCGACCAGGGGCCACAGCTCGTTGACGGCTTCGACGGCGTGGCCGGATTTGCGGGCGATCTCAGCGAGTCGCACTGTGCTGTCGCCGAATTGGAGCATGGCCCGGTATTCTGCGTCGTCTGTGCCGGTCACACCGAGTACGTGGGCGGGCAGCCCCAACCGCGCCGCGATGTGTCGGCGTGAAGCCAAGTCGGTAATTGCGCGGCGGCCGGTTTCGAGCATCGATACATATGACTTGTCGTAGCCGAGTAGTTCGGCCAATGCGATTTGGTTGAGTCCGTTGATGCGTCGGTAGGTGCGAAGGATCGTCGGTAGGTCGCGGGTCGCTATCGCGGTCGCTGCCTCGGGTGCGGCCCATAACCAAATGGCGGACGCGATGGGGCAGCGCGGACGACGGTCCGGCTCGTAGCACTGGTGTTTTCGGCACAGGTGGGACACACGGGCTCGCTCGCGTAGCGGCTGATGGTGACGCCGCATGCCTGGCACCTGTCGCCGCTAATCGTGTCCCCCTTTAGACGTTCTCCGCTGCCCGGAGTTGAGCGAACCAAGTCATGATGGATCGCTTGTAGCCGTCTGGCATGTTCAAGCCAGCTATCTCGTCTGCACGAAACAGCCCGACCTCTTTGTGCTCGTGTGACAAAACCGGTTCGGCGTCGGTGTCCGGATAGCAGCCGTACGTCACGATGAACACATGCTTCTCGACCGAGTTGATGTAGTAAATCCATGAGTCGAGAATCGGCCCGGTGGTAACCGGCCACTGCGTCTCTTCGGTGATCTCGCGAGCTACACATTCTTCGGGCGTCTCGTCGGTTTCGATTCTGCCGCCCGGCAGTTCCCACTCTTCGCGCTCGTTCTTCAGCAGCAATACCCGACCGTCACGAACAACCACGCCTTTAACTGATATCGAGTACATGTGCGGCACGTAACCGGAGGCAGTCATACCGCGACGCTAGCATCGGCCATCGCCTAGAGGCCGGTGGTTGACGTTGACAGTCTGTCAGTGGACGCGCCAGCAACCCACAGCGCACGGTTGAGCCCATGTTGTTTGACTTGCAGCAGGATTGGGCGGCAGGGGTGGCGGCAAGGCTCGCTGCAGACGGGTTTGCCCGCTTCGACAGAATTAGCACCCGAGCCCAGCTCGTGACGCTCGGAGCGTCGCTGGGTCGCATAGTCGCGCACCGCGACAGCGACGATGACGGCGTGACAACGCTCCAAGACCGGGGTGGCCTCGCCAAGAAGATCGGCTACGAGGGATTCAGCACGGGTGCCCTCCCGCCCCACACCGACCGATCGGGGGTGACAGAACCACCTGCGCTACTGCTTGTCGTCTGCGGGCGCAAGAGCAGTTCGGGCGGTGAGTGCGTCGCGATCGACGGATGCGGCGTATACGCCGATCTCGCGATGAACGACCCGGAAGCCGCACACGCGCTAGCTATGCCTCGCACAGCGCTTTTCGGTGGCGCCGCCGGATATCCAGGCTCGATCTTCGAGCATGCCCAGGGAGGCCGGATACGGGTCCGATACCGCAATAACGGACTAGTCAAGTACTCGCCGGAGATCACCCGCTTCTTGCCCGTGCTCACTGTCGCGATCAAACGACACATCATGCGCTTCGCCCTCGAACCGGGACAGGGGTACGTGCTGCACAACCATCGTTGGCTGCATGGCCGGACGGCGTTTACCGGTAATCGAGTCATGTACCGGCTGAGCTTGGACCCCCACCCTGAGTTCGCGATTCCGTCCGGATTCGCGAGGCCGGACGTGCCGGTGGTGGTTACCGGATGAACGTCGACTTCGACACGGTCCGCGTGACCGTGCGCTTCGAGAACGGCTCCGACGACCCGAACGCTTACCCGTACTACGACCACTGTGGTTTCGACCCCGGCCCGCTCAGCGTCGAGCAGGCGCACCGGCTTTCGCAGATTCACTTGCATAGCGATTCTGTGCAGTGCAGGCAGAAGCAAGCCGCGCTGTCTGCATTAGAAACGGCCGGGCTGCTGCACCGCGCCTCACGATCATGTGTGTGGTCATGAACGGGCCGCTCGGACGACTCCCGTGGCGCGGCCGACTCGAGCCAGCGGAGTTCGCGCGGGTCGAAGGAGGCAAGCCGGGCCGACCTGGAAACCATGGCGCGCATCGCGGCTGAGCTGCGGACAGAGGCCGGTTTGCCCCGTCAGCAGGCCGAGATAGACGGCGTGATCGCTCGGTATAGGGCCGCGCACCCAGAGACTGTGAGAGGGGGTGCGAGTGCCATACGTGACGGACCGCAGGGACCGGACGCCGGTCCCGGACGCGAGGGCGACCACGCGGCCACTGAGGAGGACTAACGATAAGGCTGACGCTTGCATCGGCGGAGAGTTCGACCGGAGGCGCGGGAGGGAGGCAAACCTACCTCTTCTAGCGCGCCGGGTAGCGGCGGTCGATCACATCGAACATGTTGGGCTGGCCCGCTTTGTAGAGCTCACGGTCGATCAGCTTCAGTGGTTCCCACAGCGGCATGGTGAACCGGGGCTGGATGTGTGTGGGCGTCTGCACCGAATCCGAGGCGTGCAAGATGGCGTTGGCGGCGAGTCGGCCGCCCTCGTTGGCGCCCTCCATGCAGGCCACGTTTATTTGCGTTTTGATCCAGTCGCCGGCGAGGAACAGGTTGTCGATGGCGGTGTATGCCTCGGGACGGTCTACCCAGGAGCCGGCGTTCTGGATGAAGATCGAGTCGTCGTAGTCGACGTCCGCGGTGCCCGCGGCGGTGAGCGCGGGGTCGATCATCCAGGAGTGCAGCATGTCGTCGGTCAATTGCGTTTCGCCGTCGTCGTTCACGTGGGCTTTGATCTGCGCCCAGGTCTCCCTGGCGATTTCCTCGGGTGAGCACTGTTTGGCGGTCTTGCGGTTGAAGGTGCCGGGTTCGTCCCATTCGGAAATGATCGCGGACAGCACGTCGTGGACAGTGCCGTCGCTGTAGGCCGTCAGTGGCTTGCGCCAGAACTGGGCCTCGCTGATAGAGGTGAGGCCCCATGGTGCGTCGTTGTAGCCGACGTGACCGTTGGCAAGATCGACGCGCTTGCGCAGGAAGAACTGGATGCCGACCATCCAGGCGGCCTGGAGTTCGCGAATGCGGCCCAGGCTGGGATCGGCCGCGAGCATGTCCTCCGACAACACATTCGGGAACTTGTCGAGCGGGATCGCCGACAGGTAGTAGTCGGCCTCGACCGGATGCCTGCTGCCGCCCCGATCGGTCACGATGGCCGAAACGATGTGCGCGCCGTCGGTGTCGAAACTCGAAAGTTGCTGCCCCAGTTGGAAAGTCACCCCGATCGAGCGTAAGTAGTCGATCCACGGGTTGATCCAGGTTTCGGTCGTCGGACCGTTGAGCACCCGGTCGTTGCCCCTGCCGTCATTGTTGTTGTTGAGATTCAACAGCGACCACACGTACTCCTCGCCGACCAGCCCGATCGAATGTGCGCTGCAGTTGGCCGATTTCGTCGCGACGAGTTCGCGGATGAAGCCGTCGCCCAGGAAGCGGTTGTACTCGGGTGAGGAGTTGTCCAGCCGTGCGAAGTCGGTCCAGGTCATCCATTCCCATTGGCCGAGTTTGCGTTCGGTGCTGCTGGAGACGTAGACGGCCAGCCGCTCCGCCGCGAAGACCGCCTCGTGCGGCGGTAACCGGAACAACGTCTCGAATACCGAGGCCACCGAGTCGATGAAACCCTTGGGTGTCATCGGGAACTGCGAGAACGGCAGTGGGAAGGGCAGCGGGACGGTGAGGTTGTGTCGATTCATCCCGGCGACCATCGCCGCGTTCAATCGGACCAGATTGTCGAAAGTACCGTTTGCGTTGCCGGGGAATGGAATTCGGCGCATCGTGTCCGGCAGGTTGTGATAGAAGCCGAAGAAGCTGCGGAATCCGTGTTCGCCGGGGAGTCCGCTCGGGTCGGCGTAGATGCTGCGGGTCTTGCCGCCGACGGCGTCCAGCTTCTCGTACACGGTGACCGCGAAACCACGTTCGGCGAGTTCGTGCGCGGCGGTGAGACCCGCGGGGCCCGCGCCGAATATCGCGACCGATCGGCCCGGCACGGCGCTCGCGCGGCGACCGGTGGGCGCCAACGTCATTGCCGCCGCGACGCCACCGGCGAACCCGGCGGCCTTGATGAATGTTCGTCGCGACTGCGACGGGAACTGCATGCCTCGCACTGTGAATCTCCCGACCTCGGCCCACAACGTCGACGTTGCGCCGCACGCTCCGGGCGCCTCTGCCTCGATGGAGCGAAATGTTAACAGTGATTCTCGTAGGAGACGGTCGAATTCCCGGATGCGTCAGACGCGCGCAATACAGTGCAGATAGACCAAGATCAAGAGATCCAAGTGTCGACGAAGGTAGTCATATGTTTATGACAATTCCTTGCTGGATCACGGGCACAGCGCATGAGTCAGCATCCCGACCGTGTCGGGCTCGGACTCCGGCGAACCGGTGAACGCGAGCGTCACCGCCCGCCCCTCCGGCGTCGCACCGGAGATCGTGAGGAATCCGTATATTCCGCCGGTGTGCCCGACATACTCCGCACCACACGGCAAGCGCGTCGACCCGATGCCGAGCCCGTACTCCATGCCCAGTTCAGAGCCCATGGGTACACCGGCACGCATCTCGGCCAACTGGGCCGCGGGCACCACCCGTCCCGCCAGCAACTCCGAGTAGAAACGATTCAGATCCGCGCCAGTGGACACCATCGCGCCAGCGGCCCACGGCACCGAGGGCTCGATCCGCGTCACATCGGTCATCACACCGTCGACGGTGGCGTAACCCTTCGGATGCGGCCCTCGGATATCCCGCTCACCGGCGCCGGGGAGATAGGTGTCCTTCAGCGCGAGCGGCTGCAGGATGCGCCGATTCAGCTCATCGGCATACGGTGCGCCGGTGACGCGTTCGACCAGCATGCCCGCGACGATGTAGTTGGAGTTGCTGTACTGCCACTGCGTGCCGGGCGCGAACACCGCGGGCCTGGTCAGCACGCTCGCGATTTCCTGCTCGGGAGTCACGGTGCGGTTCTGCAACGCGATCTGATACTCATCGATCCCCGGGTCGGCGGTCAATTCCGGCAAACCGCTCTGGTGCCGCAGGATGTGACGCACGGTAATGACCTTGCCGTCGATCCCGTCGCCGACCAGCAGGCCGGGTAGATAGGTGTCGATCGGCTCGTCGAGCCGAATCTTGCCCTCCGCCACCAATTGCATCGCCACCGCGCCGATGAAGGATTTGCTGATGCTGCCGACCCGCACCTGTTGTGGCGGGTCGGCGGGTATCGGCGCGCGGGTATCGCGGTCGGCGACCCCACTGGTCAGCACTACTGAGGTGCCGTTCTCGGTGACAGTGGCGATCGCACCCGCGATACCGGATTCCACCACGCGGTCGATATCGGCCTGTACGGCCCGCTTCCGACTGTCGGACACTCCCGGCGCGGTCGGCTTCGGGTCCGATGAGCATCCGACGAGCAGAGCAACCGCGGACGTAGCCACAACGATCGGAACAAGACGCATACCTCAACGCTAAGATTCGCGGCCCCACGGCACATCCGGGCCGAACCCCGAGATTCACCTGACTTCACGTCAGCCTCGAGGATGAGCTTGCATTGGAGCGCACTCCAGCTTCGGCTACGGCGACATCCTGTCCCGTCCCGGCCTGACGCTGCCGCAACGACAGCTGGCCACCGTCTCCGCGCTCGCTGCCATGGGCAATGCCGCGCCGCAACTGCGCTTCCACATCGACGGCGCGCTGAATGTCGGCTGCACGCGCGAGGAGATCGTGGAGACCCTCATCCACGTCAGCGTCTACGCGGGTTTCCCGGCCGCTCAACGGATTGTTCGCGGCTCGTGAAGTTTTCGATGCCCGCACCGACATTCCCGCACATACCGCCGCCCTCAACGCAATCGCCGTGGCTCGCAAGGTCTTCGCCGACCGCGCCACGAGCTGATAATCGAGCCGCAGGAACGGTGTTGTTCGGCGTCCTACTTCTCGGCGGCGCGCCGGAAGCAGTAGGCCGATGAGGCCAGGTACTGGCGGCAGCGGGCGCCGTGGCCCGCGTGGACAGTGAGGATGAAACGGGCTCTGTCGTAGGTGAGGCCTACCGGTTCCTGTGCGCAATCGCGGCTCTGCACGAGCCACAATTCCTTGATATCCGAGCGCAGTACGTCCATCGTTCACCTCCGTGAAAAGTAAATGCACCCGACACCGAGGAGCGCCGCCGGAACCGCGCTCGACTCGGCTGGATCGGACCGAGTCGGGACCGTGCGCCGGGTTCCGGAAAGCGGGCGCACCGAAAGGGGTTTGGGCATAACCCCCGGTGCCGGGTGCCGACTAAGCGTGCGCGTTGCGATTCGGCGTATAACAGTCCCGAAAGAGGTAAATGCGAGTAATTTCCGATTGAATCAACCTGGTACAAGGGAGCGGGACCTATGGTTGAAGTCGACTGGACGGGCGACGATGTACGTGCCCTTCGTGCGGCGATGAAGCGAAGCCGCTATGAGTTCGCGCGCCTGGTGGGCGTCACCCCGCGCACCGTGGTCTTGTGGGAAAACGGCCGGACAACCCGGATGCACGACGCAAGCAGGCGCCTGCTCGACGGGGTGCTGTCGGAAGCCGATTCAGTTGTCGTCGCGCGATTCGAGCGTGCGATCACCGCGGGCCGCACGGTGGCCGACGAGACCGAAGATACGAGCGCGGCGCTCGTTCGGAACATCAAGCTCGGTAGGGAAACTGGGCTCGACAAGGAAGTCGAGGATGAGGACGTGAGACGGCGGGAACTATTAGCCTGCATGGGCGCGGGCTTGGCGGGACGTGCGGCGGACCTCGTGGCGAACGAGCCCGAGAAGATGCTGGCCACACTCGATGCCGGGTCGATCAGCGAGCGCAGGCTCGGGCTACTGGAGGAGTCGGCCGAGACACTCGGCACCCGGGTGGTCCAGGTGCCGCCGTACGAGTTGCTGCACACCAGCCTCGACCAATTCCGCACCGTGCGTGGCTGTCTCGCCGAACGGCAGGCGACCCACCACCAGATTCGGCTGGTCCGCACGGCAGGCAGACTGGCCAACGTTGTCGGCGAGATCCTCTTCAACGAGGGACATTTCGGCCAGGCACGACTGTGGTACACGACGGCCATCCATGCCGCGCAGGACATCGGCGACCGCTATTCGGAAGACATCGCATTGGCGGGCTTGACATATTTACCTACCTATAGCGATAAACCGAAGGAAGTTTTACATCTACTCGCCCCGCGTCTCGCAGAAAATCCTGGACATGGTCCGGCCGTCGCCTGGCTGTGGGGAATGGCGGCACGCGCACATGCCAGTCTCGGCGACGCCGGCCAATTCGCCTATTGCATAAACAAATCCTCCGCCGCGCTCGACGGCGTCGCTCCCGCAGACCTGCCGGTCGGAATTTTTTCCTTTCGCCCGGAAAAACTCGCCTTTTATCAGGCCATCGGATATTCCCGGCTCGGCCGTGCCGAGGAAACCGCGAGCGCCGCGGCCCGCGCCATTTCGCTGTATGACCCGCAGGAGACGATGGAGCCCGCCCTGGTCCAGTTCGAACACGCGACGGCACTGCTCAGTTCCGGTGAGGTCGACGAGGCGTGTGCGATTGCCACCAGCGCGATCACGAACGGCCACACCTACGTCGGCCTCACGGTCACCAAGCGCGCCAAGCAGTTCGACTCATCGCTGACCGGCCAGCACGGCCGGGCGGTGTCCGAATGGCGCGAACAGGCTCGGCTGGTCTGCGATTCCGCGCGGACGAGAGCGTGACGGGTCGCTGAGCGTCACACGGCGCTCAGGTCGTTGAGCATCACCACGCTGCGGCGCTGAGCGTCACACGACGCTGCGAGCGTCGCGCTGCCGCTTGCCCTGCATGACGCCGGCCAGCCAGGCGCCGACCGGCCTCGTCGACTTCGTGTTCGGCATCATCTCGGCGAAAGGCGCACGTGCTCTGCCGACTTCGGCGGCATCGGCGATGTACGCGGATACCGAACTGGCATGGCCCGCCGCCACAGCATATTCGGCGGTGGCGACCAGTTCCTCGGGGAGTGTCAAGGTGATTCGGCGGGTTGTCATGTCTTCTATCATCCTCGCTTGGGATGACTATGCACGCGTGATCTACCGATCGGCGTGGTGATGTAGGCGGGGCGCGCCAGCCGGCAAGGGGATGTGGCCGGCGCGCCCCGCGTATTCAGTTGGTCTCGGGGCGCATGGCCGCGATCAGGGAGTTGGGACGCATGTCCAGCCAGTGGGATTCGACGTATTCGAGGCAGGCGGCACGGGGGGCGGCGCCGTAGGCGATGGTCCAGCCGCCGGGGACGGCGGCGAAGATCGGCCACATGGAGTGTTCGCCTTCCTCGTTGATCAGGACGTAGAACTGGGCGTCATCGTCGTCGAACGGGTTGTTCATGGTGGACCTTCCTGATGGAAACGGGGAATGGGGCGGCAATGCGGTCGCTAGCGGGCTTGGTTGGCCCAGACCGTGGTCAGCACGTGGCCGATACGGGCGAGCGCGGACCCGGAGGTCATGCGCCAGTGCGAGGACTCGACGGCGTGGTTGTGCACAGTGCCGTCGATGGCGTCGGACCAGCTCGCGGCACCGGTGGCGCCGGTCGGGTCGTCGAGGGAGGCGGTGAAGTAGACGAGGTTGCCCTTGTAGGGGCGCGGGCGGTAGCGGGTGATGAGCCGCAGCGAGCGGGTGCCCGCGTCGAGCACCCGGCCGAGGCGGTCGGCGCCGAAGGAGGCGAATGGCTCCGGCAATTCGGCGATGCGTTGCGCGAGCCGGGTGAGATCGAGTTCGGTGTCCGCGTCATCGGCCTGTTCGCCGAGCAGGCCACCGAGCAGGTCCGCTACCGGCACTGTTGCCGTCTCGTCCACCGCGATGTTCAGCGAGCTGTCCATCATCGCGAGCAACGCGACATGCTGTCCCTGATCTTGCAATTGGATCGCGACCGCGTGCGCGAGCACACCGCCGAGCGACCAGCCGAGCAGATGGTAGGGGCCTTCCGGTTGCACAGCGCGGATCTCCCGCACGTAATGCCTTGCCCAGTCCTCGATCGAGTCCGGCAGGGCGGCGTCCGAACTCAGCACCGGCGACTGGAGGCCGTAGATGCCCCGCTCGGGATCGATGTGGGCGGCCAGGCCCGCGAAGGACCAGGCGACACCGCCGACCGGGTGCAGACAGAACAGCGGTTCGCGGGCGCCCCCGGACCGCAGTGGCAACAGCACGTCGAACGCCGCGTGCGCGTCGACCCTGCCGCGCCCGGACCGATGCGATGTCAGCTGAGCGGCCAATCCCGCCGGTGTCGGTGCCGCGAACAGCCAGACCACCGGGATCTCTTCGACCAGCGCCGCACTCAGTTGGGTGGCGAGCCTGGTGGCCAGCAGCGAGTTGCCGCCGCGTTCGAAGAAATTGTCGTCGAGCCCGATTCGCTCGGCGTCGAGCACGTCGGCGAAGACCGAGCAGACGGTCTGCTCCAGTGCTGTCGTCGGTGCCCGGAATTCGCGGGCAATCGACTCCGGTCGCGGCAGCGCCGCCCGGTCGACCTTGCCGTTCGCGTTCAGCGGCACGGCTTCCAGTTGCCGAAGCACCGCAGGAACCATGTAGCTGGGCAGGACGTCGGTCAGCTCGGAGCGCAGCACGTCCGGGTCGATCTGCTCTGTCGCGGTGAAATACCCGGCCAGCATCGCGTTCGCACCGCCCGTGTGATGGGCGAGGACGATGGCCCCGGACACCAAAGGCCGCGAGCGCAGCGCATGTTCGATCTCGGCGAGCTCGATCCGGTAGCCGCGCACCTTCACCTGGAAGTCGCGACGTTCGACGTACTCGAGATTGCCGTCCGCGCCCCAGCGCACGATGTCGCCGGTGCGATACAGGCGAGTCCCCGGTGCACCGAACGGATCGGCCACGAATCGTTCCGCGGTCAGCTCCGGCCTGCCGTGATAACCCCTGGCCAACTGTGCGCCACCGAGGTACAGCTCGCCGGTGACACCGGCGGGAACCGGATGCATCCGGTCGTCGAGGACGTAGACCTGGTTGCCCGATTCAGGTGTGCCGATCGGCACCACCGCGTGCCCGGTGCCGGTGCCGGTCGGGAACCGAGTGACCGAGACCGCCGCTTCGGTGGGACCGTACAGGTTGTCGATGCGGGCGGTGGTGAGCTGGCGAACGCGCTCGACGGTCGCGGTCGGCAAGGCCTCGCCGATGACGAGCAGCCTGCGCAGGGATCGTGGCAGATGCCGAGTACCCGACACCTCGGCCACCATGGCCAGTAGCGACGGCACCAACGTCACGGTGGTCACCGAAGCGCGGCGGATCAGATCAACCACCGCCGCGGGATCACGCTGAACACCGTGCGGTGCGAGCACGACCCGGGCTCCGGTGCGCAATGCCCACCAGAATTCCCACACCGAAAGGTCGAAGGCCGCCGAGGTCATCAGCAAGCTCGCGTCGTCGGCGCCCAGCTGGTACTCCGACTGCATCCATTCCAGCTGGTGCGCGACGGCCGCGTGCGGGACGGCGACGCCCTTGGGTGTACCGGTCGATCCCGAGGTGAAGATGACATAGGCGGTGTTCGACGCCGCGAGTGCGGCCGGGCGCTCGTCGGCACGCACCGGACCGGCATCCGGCATCGCGTCGGCGATCGAGATATCCAGCACCACATCGTGACCTGTCACCGTTTCCGGCAGCATCGGCTGCCCGGTCGAGGTCAGCACGAGCGCCGGGTTGGCGGCGGCAAGCACGCTCGCGGTGCGTTCCAGCGGGTGCGCCGGGTCCAGCGGCACGTAAGCACCGCCCGCGACCACAACCGCGTACATCGCGACCATCAGATCGACGCTGCGCGGGATGGCGAGGGCCACCAGCGCTTCCGGGCCGATGCCACGCCCGATGAGGACGCGCGCCAGCCGGTGTACCCGAGCGCCGAACTCCGCGTAGGTCAGAGTGGTCTCGTCGTCGACGACAGCAACCGCGTCCGGCGTCCGTGCCACTTGCGCTTCGAACGCGGTAACCAGGGTGGCCGGTGCGAATTCGCATTGGGCCTGGTTCCAGGTCACGAGCATGCGCTCGCGTTCGGCGGTGTCCAGCAGCGCGAGATCACCGACCGGCACCTGCGGCGTGGCGCACACCGCGGCCAGCAGCCGTTGCAGGCGGCCGGCGAAGCCCGCGACGGTGGATTCGTCGAACAAGGCGGTGGCGTAGGTGATCGATGCCGACATGCCCGCGGGGTTGCCGTCCGCGTCGTATCGATCGGTCACCACCAGGTGCAGGTCGAACTGGGAGATCTCGTAGTCGAAATCGGCCGCGGTTGCGGTCAATCCGTCCAGCGCGAAATCCGCCTCGGTCTGGTTATGGAAGGAGAAGCCGACCTGGAACAGCGGGTGCCGCGCAGTCGAGCGCTCCGGGTTCAGCACCTCGACCAGGCGCTCGAACGGCACGTCCGCGTGGGAGAAGGCCGCAACGTCCTCGGTGCGAACCCGGTCGAGCAGCTCGGTGAATCCGTCGGCGGCGTCCACCTGCGTGCGCAGCACCAGGGTGTTCACGAACATTCCGACGACATCGTCCAGTGCGGCCTCGCCGCGGCCCGCGATCGGGGTGCCGAGCGCGATGTCCCGCGTTCCCGACAGACGAGCGAGCAGGACCGCGAACGCCGCGTGCAGCACCATGAACAGTGTCGCGCCGGATGCGCGTCCGAGCTCTGCCAGACGCGCGTGCGCCTGCGCGTCGATCGCGAAATCGACGTGCCTGCCGCGTGTGGAGACGATCGCCGGACGCGGTCGGTCGGTCGGCAGGGCCAGCTGCGCGGGCAATTCGGCCAGTGTGTCGGTCCAGAACCGGAGCTGCCGGGAGACCAGCGACCCGGGATCGTCCTCGGAGCCGAGCAGATCCCGCTGCCACAGGCTGTAATCCGCGTACTGCACCGGCAGCGGCGCCCACGCGGGGACGCTGCCCTGTTTGCGCGCGGCGTAGGCGACCATGACGTCGCGGGCCAGCGGCACCAGTGACGAACCGTCGGCGGCGATATGGTGCACGACCACGACGAGCACATGCTCGGCCGCCGTTGCCGCCTCGACATCGACCGGAACGAACAGTCGCGCCCGCACCGGCACCGATTCGGTGACGTCGAAGCCGCCGCCGATGAAATCCGTTACCGCGGCGACGAGGTCGTCGAGGGGAACCCGGATCGCCGCGAGCGGCGGCACACCCGCCTGTTCGATCGGAAGCACCACCTGCACGGGACCGGAATCCCGCTGCGGATAGACGGTGCGCAGCACCTCGTGGCGTGCCACCACGTCCGTGATCGCCGCGTTCAGCGCGGTGACATCGAGATCGCCGGTCAGCCGTACCGCCAGCGGGATGTTGTAGGCGGTGGACTGGCGGTCGAGACGGTTGAGGAACCACATGCGCTGCTGCGCGAGCGACAGCGGGACCGGGTCCGATCCGGTACGCCGGGTCAGCGCCGGACGTGCCGGTGCCGCGGCCGGATCAGTGGCGGCGAGGGCGGCGGCCATGGCGTGGACTGTCGGGTGCTCGAAGACCATCCGGACACCGACTGTCAGGTCGAGCCGGCTGCCGAGTCGAGCGGCCAGTTGCGTGGCGATCAGCGAGTTCCCGCCGAGGGCGAAGAAATCGTCGTCGACACCGACGGCATCGGTCCGGTCGAGGCCGAGCACATCGGCAATGGTCTCGGCGACTGCCAGCTCGAAGGCCGTCTCCGGTGCGCGATAGCCTGCGGTGCGCGCCTGCACGGTCCGGAAATCAGGCTCCGGCAGTGCCCTTCGATCGAGCTTGCCGGTGGGCGTCAGCGGCATTTCGTCGAGCACCATAATGGCGGCCGGCACCATGTAGGCGGCGAGCGAGCGCCCTGCGAAGACGGCGAGTTCCGCGGTATCGATCGTTGCGCCCGCGGCCGCGATCACATACGCGACCAACGACACGTTCCCTGCGTTGTCGGTGTGGCCGATGGTGACCGTGTATTCGACGGCTTCGTCGGCCGAGAGCGCGGCGTCGATCTCACCGAGCTCGATGCGCAGGCCACGCACCTTGACCTGGTGGTCGGCGCGTCCCACGTACTGGATTGCGCCCGCCGCCGTCCAGCGGACCAGATCGCCCGTTCGGTACAGTCGTCCGCCCGCAGGGCCGTAGGGGTCGGCGATGAAGCGGTCTGCCGAAAGCCCCTGCCGCGCATGGTATCCGCGCGCCAAGCCGGGGCCACGCAGGTACAGCTCACCGGTGACCCCGACGGGGACCGGCCGCAGCCAGGTATCGAGCACTACCGCCGACATGCCGTGGATCGGGGTGCCGATGTCGAACGAATCGCCGGGGCGTATCCGATCGCTGATATTGGTGATGACCGTGGTTTCGGTCGGGCCGTAGGTGTTGAAGAAAGCCCGGGTGGTTCCCCAGCGCCGCACCACATCCGGGCTGTAGGACTCACCGCCGACGGTCAGGTGTGTGAGTTCGGGCAGTTCTGCGGCGTCGAGGGTTTGCAATACCGCCGGAGTGATGAACGCATGGCTCACCCGTTGGTCGCGGATGAGCGCGGTCAATTCGGCGCCCCCGTAGACCCCGGACGGCGCGACCACCATCGCGGCACCCGCCGGCAGCGCGAGCAGCAGTTCGAGCATGCAGGCGTCGAAGCTGGGTGAGGTGACGTGCAGTGTCCTGGATGCCGCGGTGATCGAGTACCGATCGCGTTGGGCCAGTGCGATTCCGGCGAGACCGGCGTGTGTGGCGAGCACGCCCTTCGGGATGCCGGTCGAGCCGGAGGTGTAGATCATCCACGCGGGGTTGTCGATCCGCACCGGGCGGACCAGCTCGCCCGCGCCGATCGGCGCGGCGCTCGTGTGCCGCATCCGCGCCGCGACGGCGGCCGCGTCCAGCGCCAGCCATTCGACGCTGTCCGGCAGTCCCGGTCGGCACGCGATAGTCGTCAGTCCGACAGTGGCGCCGGAGTCCGACAGCATGTGCGCGATCCGATCGGCCGGGTAGGTCGGGTCGACCGGGACGAAGGCGGCACCGGTCTTGGCCACCGCCCACACCGCGAGCACCGACTCGGCCGACCGCGGGATGGCCACCGCGACGAAGTCTTCGGCGCCGATGCCGTGACCGATGAGCATTCTTGCCAGCCGCGACGACTGCTCGTCCAAGGCCAGGTAGGTCAGCTCCCTGTCGGTCGCTATCAGCGCGGTCGCTTCGGGATTCATGGCGACTGCCGCGGCCATCAGCTCGGCGAGCGTGCGCGCCGGCACCGGGTCCGCGCCCCGCCTGCCGAGCAATTCGGCACGTTCGGCCGGGGCAAGCAGGTCGATCGCGCCGATCGCCGTTTCGGGATTCGCGGTGAGCGCGCCGAGGATGCGGCCGAATCGCCGCAGCAGGGTGGCGGCGGTGGCCGCGTCGAACAGGTCGGTCGCGTAATTGAGCTCGACCGCGAGGTGGCCGTCGGCATCCGGCTCGGCGGCGACGGTGAACTGCAGATCGAATCGCGCCACCGGCTCGTCGAATTCGACCGATGTCAGGTCGAGTCCCGGCACCGAAACGGTGCTCGTCCCGGTGTCGGCGTAACTCAGTGCGACGGTGAACAGCGGATGCCTGGACTGCGAGCGCTCGACGCCGAGTTCGTCGGCGACCCGCTCGAATGGGACGGTCGCATTCGCGAAGGCCGCCAGATCGACAGCCCTCGTCTGCGCAAGTAGTTCGGTGAACGACCGATCGTGGTCCGGGCGGGTGCGCAGTACCAGGGTGTTGACGAACATGCCGACCAGATCGTCGAGCGCGGCGGCGCCACGACCGGCGACCGGCGTGCCGATGGCGATATCGCCGGCACCGGACAGTCGGGCCAGCAGCACCGCGAGGGCGGCGTGCACGACCATGAACGAGGTCGCGTTGTGCCCCGTCGCCAGCTCGTGCACGCGAGCGCCGACACCGCCACCGATCCGCGCGCGGATGTTTCCGCCGCACTTGGACGCGACGGCGGGCCGCGGCCGGTCGGTGGGCAGCGCGAGTTCCTCCGGCAACTCACGCAGGGTTTCACGCCAGTACGCGAGCTGCTGCGCGGCAACCGATTCCAGCGACTGCGTCTGCCACAGCGCGTAGTCGGCGTACTGGGCGGCGAGTTCCGGCCAGATCGGGGCAGTGGCGAGCAGTCGGGACAGGTACGCCGACAACAGGTCCCGCAGCAGGGGGTTCATCGAATATCCGTCGGCGGCGATGTGGTGCAGCACGGCGACGAGCACGTGACTGGACTCGTCCTCGCGCAGCAGCACCGCGCGCACCGGCACCTCGGTGGTGACATCGAATCCGGCGCTGATGAATTCGGCGATACGCTCGTCGACGGGCCGTCGCTCGTCGGTGTCGACGGCCAGCCGGACCGGTGCGGGTTCGGCGGGCAGGATCACCTGGTGGCCGGAGCCGGTGGCGTCCACCGGATACATCGTGCGCAGCACCTCGTGCCGCGCAACCACATCCGCGAACGCGGCGCACAGGGCGACTTCGTCCAGTTCGCCGCGGATGCGGACGGCGACCGGAATATTGTGCGCGGCCGACGCCGGGTCGAGGCGATTGAGGAACCACATGCCACGCTGCACCGGCGCGAGCGGAACCAGTTCGGGACGCGGGCCCGCGATCAGTGGCAATACCTGCTCCGCCGCATCCGCTTCGGCGGCGAGCCTGGCAGCCAGCTCCCGCACAATCGGTGTCTCGAACAGCAGGCGTACCGGGACTCGTCGGCCGAGTCGCTCGCTGAGCCGAGCCAGCACGCGGGTAGCTATCAGCGAGTTGCCGCCGAGGTCGAAGAAGCTGTCGTCGGCGCCGACGGGCGCCGCGTCCAGCACCGCCTCGAATGCCGATGCGACCAAACGCTCGGCCGGGGTGACCGGTGCGCGATAGGCGGTGCGGTCGAACACCGGCTCCGGCAAAGCATTTCGATCGAGCTTGCCGGAGGCGTTGAGCGGAAACGCGTCCAGCACCACGATCGCCGACGGAACCATGTAGGACGGCAAGGCGGCGGACGCGGCGCGCAATACCTCGGTGTCGAGATCACCGACGACATCCGGGCTTCCACCGAGCGGAGTCACATACGCAACCAACTGGTCGCCGGTGCCGACGACTCGGGCGGCGGCCTGCGCGACTCCGGGCACCGCGGCCAGAACGGATTCGATTTCACCGAGCTCGATGCGCTGTCCGCGGAACTTCACCTGGAAATCGGTGCGACCCAGGTAAACCAGTTCGGCGGTGGTGGCGCCGGTATCCCAGCGGACCAGATCGCCGGTGCGGTACATGCGCTCGCCGGGGACGCCGAAGGGGTTGGCGACGAAGCGGTCCGCGGTCAGATCGGGTCGGCCGTGGTAGCCGCGCGCGAGCTGGGTGCCCGCCAGGTAGAGCTCGCCCGCGACACCGGGCAGTGTCGGGCGCAGGCGCGAATCCAGCACGTAGACCCGGCTGTTCCATTCCGGATTGCCGATCGGCATGATGGTGCGGTCGATTTCACCGGTGACGTCGCGATAGGTGATGCTCACCGCCGCCTCGGTCGGGCCATACAGATTGTGCAGTCGAGCCTGGCTGACCGCGCCGAAGGCACGGACCGTTTCGGCGGGCAGCGCCTCACCGATGACGAACACCGTGCGCAGCGTTGCGAGCGCGGCGGATTCGGTGTGCCCGGCGAACACGCTCAGCATCGACGGGACGAAATCGGTGACGGTGACGCCGTGCTCGGCGACGACCTCGGTCAGATAGCCGGGATCGCGATGGCCGTCCGGGGTGGCGAGCACCAGGGTCGCACCGATCCGCAGCGGCAGGAAGTACCCCCACAGCGATACGTCGAAGGTGGTCGCCGTCTTCTGCAAGTACACGTCCTGCGAGGTCAGCAGGTACTCCGACTGCATCCAGGTCATCTGGTTGACGATCGCGGCGTGCGAGACGCTGACGCCCTTGGGCTTTCCGGTCGAGCCGGAGGTGAAGACGACGTAGGCGGGGTTGTTCGGGTGGACCGGGGCGGTCCGCTCATCGACCGCGATCGGGTCGTCCTGGTATCCGTCGATGGCGACCGTGTCGACGCGGATCGTCGGACCGGAGTAACCGAAGTCCGCCCGATCGGTCTCGGTGGTGAGCAGCGCGGCGGGCTGCGCGGTGTCGAGAATGTGAGCGATGCGTCGGGCCGGATGATCCGGGTCGACGGGGACGTAAGCGCCACCGGCCTTGAGCACCGCGTACATCGCGACCACCAGGTCGGTCGAGCGCCGAATAGCCAGCGCCACCAGTGATTCCGGGCCGACTCCCCCGGCGATCAGGTGCCGGGCCAGTTGGTTGCTCCGCCGGTCCAACTCGCCATACGTCGAAGTCACACCGGTGGTGCCGTTTTCGGATGCGAACACCAGCGCCGTGGCGTCCGGGGTTGCCGCGGCCTGCGCCTCGAACTCGTCCAGCAGCATCTCCGCGACGAACGCGGTGTGCGCGGAGTCGTTCCACTGGTTGACCACCCGGTCCAGTTCACCGGACCCGAACAGGTCGATATCGCCGACCACTTGTTCCGGGTCGGCGGTCACCGCGGCGAGCAGCCGCGTGAACCGGGCGCCGAAGGCGACGATGGTCGACTCATCGAAAAGATCCGTGGCGTAACTGAATCGGAGCGCGTCGTCCGCGACCGTCAGCTGCAGATCGAATCGGGTCGTCTCGTAGTCGAAATCGTGCTCGGCGACGGTCACCCCCGCCAGCTCGACCGCGACAGGCGCGAGGTTCTGGAAGAACAGCGCGATCTGGAACAGCGGATGGCGGGCTTCGGAGCGGGGCGGGTCGAGCACCTCGACCAGCCGCTCGAACGGCACCTCGGCGTGCGCGAAGGCATCCAGGTCACCCTCGCGTACCCGCCGCAGCACGGCCGCAAAGGTGTCCGAGCCGGGCACCTCGGCGCGCAGCACCAGCGTATTGACGAACATGCCGACCAGATCGTCGAGTGCGGCATCGCCCCGGCCCGCGATCGGCGCGCCGATGGCGATGTCTTCGGCGCCCGACAACCTGGCAAGCAGCGTGGCCAGTGCGGCATGCACCACCATGAACGGGCTTGCGTCGTATCGCCGTGCGACGGTGGCGATTCCGTCTCGAATCGTGGCGTCGAGCGCGAGTGTGGTGCTCGCGGCGGCATGCGTGGCGATCGCGGGGCGCGGCCGGTCGGCGGGCAGGTCCAACTGTGCTGGCAGCCCGCGCAGGGTCTGCTGCCAGTATCGGAGTTGCGCGGCGGCGAGCGATTCCGGATCGTCCTCGGCCCCGAGCACGTCGCGCTGCCAGAGCGCGTAGTCGGCGTACTGCACACCGAGTTCGGTCCAGCTCGGCGCGGCGCCGGTGGCGCGTGCCGCGTAGGCGGTGGCGATATCGCGAGCGAGCGGACCCATCGAGAAGCCGTCGGCGGCAATGTGATGCACCACGAGCGCGAGGAGGTGTTCGCGATCGGACAGCCGAGCCAGGCCGACGCGCAGCGGCACCTCGGCGGTCACGTCGAAGGGTGCGGCCACCAATGCCACCAGTGCGGCAGTCGCGTTCGCCGGATCCAGCGCCACGATCGGCGGGAGGTGGGCGTGGTCCAGAATCCGCTGGAAGCCGGTGCCGTCGATATCCGGATAGATGGTGCGCAAGGTTTCGTGCCTGCCGACCACGTCCGCGATCGCGGCGGCCAGCGCCCCGGTGTCGACGTCGCCGGTCAGCCGGATGGCGACGGGGATGTTGTTGACCGTCTCGTCCGGGTCGAAGCGGTTGAGGAACCACATCCGCTGCTGCGCGGGTGAGAGCGGGACCAGCTCTGGCCGCGGTCGCGCGGTCAGCTTCGGACGGCTGCCGGTGCCCGCTAGTCGCGCCGCCCGTGCGGCGAGCCCGGTCACGGTCGGTGTCTCGAACAGCAGTCGCACCGGGATGTCGGCGTTCACCGCGACGCCGAGCCGAGCCGCCACCTGGGTGGCGATGAGCGAGTTGCCGCCGAGTGCGAAGAAATCGTCGTCGGCACCGAGCTGTTCGATGCCGAGCAGCTCGCCGATGATGCCCGCGACCGTGTGCTCGGTGTCGGTCTCCGGTGCGCGATAGGCCACTGCCTCGAAGACCGGCGCGGGCAGCGCCGTGCGGTCGAGTTTTCCGGAGGCGTTGAGTGGGAAGGTGCCAAGCACGACGAATGCCGACGGCACCATATAGGCGGGCAGTGCGGCAGTCAGTTCGGCACGCACGCCCGCTATGTCGACCGAGTCCTCGGCCGCGATCAGATACGCCACCAGCTGGTCGCCGAGCCGATCATCGGTGCGCACCACCACGACGGCCTGCCCGATCGAGACCATGGCGGTGAGCGCGGCCTCGATCTCGCCGAGTTCGATGCGCAGGCCACGCAGCTTCACCTGGAAATCGGTGCGGCCCAAATACTCCAGTTCGCCGCTGGTGGTCCACTTCACCAGGTCACCGGTCCGGTACATCCGCTCGCCCGCGCCGAACGGGCTGGCCACAAACCGATCCGCGGTCAGCTCCGCACGGGCTACGTACCCGTCCGCCAATTGCCTACCCGCCAGGTACAACTCACCCGCGACGCCCGCGGGCACCGGGCGCAACCGCGAATCCAGCACATACACCCTGGTGTTGAACACCGGTCGCCCGATCGGCACCGACACGACGTCGACGTCGGTGACCTCGTGGTAGGTCACATCGACGGCGGCTTCGGTCGGCCCGTAGAGGTTGTGCAGGCGGGCACCGGTCAGTTCGCGCAACCGCTGTGCCGTCCCGGCGGGCAACGCTTCACCGGAGGCGAACACCTGCCGCAGCGAATCACATTGCCCGGCCAGATCATCGGCGACGAACACCGCGAGCATCGATGGCACGAAGTGGACGACGGTCACCCGCTCGGCGGACATGAGGCGGGCGAGGTAGACCGGATCGCGATGCCCGTCCGGGCGCGCGACGATCAGCCTCGCCCCGACCTGCAACGGCCAGAAGAACTCCCACACCGACACATCGAAGGTCGCCGGAGTCTTCTGCAGCACCACGTCGTCGTCGGACAGCCGGTATTCGGCCTGCATCCACCGGAGCCGGTTGACTATCGCCGCGTGCGATACCGTGACGCCCTTCGGCCGACCGGTCGAACCCGACGTGAAGATCACGTACGCGGGGTGGCCAGCGGCCAGCACGCCCACCCGATCGGCATCGGTGAGCGGCGCCGCCGAATAGGCGTCCAGGTCGAGTCGGTCGATCCTGATCTGCCGCGCGCCCCCGACTTCCAGGTCCAGCCCCGAGGTCAGCGCGCACACCGGCCGCGCGGTGCCGAGCACGTATTCGGTGCGCTCGGCCGGATGATCCGGGTCGAGCGGAACGTACGCGCCGCCCGCGACCGTCACCGCGTACATGCCGATGATCAGGTCGATCGACCGCCGCATGCCCAGCGCCACCAGCGAATCCGGGCCGACGCCCTGCGTGACGAGGAACCGCGCCAGCCGATGCACACGCGCCGCGAACTCGGAGTAGGACAGACTCGTCCCCGCCAGGGTCACCGCAGGCGCGAACGGTGTCCGCGCCACCTGGGCCTCGAACAGCGACACCAGCGTCGCCGTAGAGTCGAAATCGGCGGTCGTCGCGTTCCAGGATTCCAGGACGCGGACCCGCTCGGCGTGCTCCAGCAGTTCGATGTCACCGACCCGTACCGCCGAATCCGCCACCGCGGCCTCGAGCACCCGCACGAACCGCGCCGCGAACGACCGGACCGTCGACTCATCGAACAGATCCGTCGTATAGCGCAGCTGCGCACGCAGCGCGGTGCCGTCCGCCGCGGCGACCTCGGTCAGTGCCAGCGACAACTCGAACTGTGCGATCGGATTGTCCAGTTCGAACGCCGAAACCTCCAGCCCGGGCAGCCGCAGCATCGTGTCGTCGCGGTGCTCGAAGGTCAGCAGCGTTTGGATGATCGGTGAATGTGACTGCGAGCGCACCGGATTCAGTTCGTCGACCAGCCGCTCGAAGGGCAGATCGGCGTTGGCGAAGGCACGCACGTCGGTGTCGCGTACCTGCGCGAGCAGCTCGCCGAACGATGCGCCGGACCGCACCGCGGTGCGCAACACCAGGGTGTTGACGAACATGCCGACCAGATCGTCGAGGGCTTCCTCGGCCCGTCCGGCGATGGGTGTGCCGATCGCGACATCATCGGCGCCTGTCAGCCGCGCGAGGACGGTGGCGAAAGCGGCATGCACGACCATGAAGGTCGACACACCGTGCCTGCGTGCGAGATCGGCGATCGCCGCGGTCACTTCAGCGGAAACTTCGAAACCGACCGCCGCGCCGCGACCGGAGGCCACCGGCGGGCGTGGCCGGTCGGTCGGTAGTTCGAGAACCGGTGCGAGCCCGTCGAGTTCGGTCCGCCAGTACGCGATCTGGCGAGCCAGCACCGATTCCGGATCGGCGGCGTCACCCAATGCCGCGCGCTGCCAGAGGGTGAAGTCCGCGTACTGGATCGGCAGCGGCCGCCACTGCGGCTCCGTGCCCGCCGTGCGCGCGGCGTAGGCGACCATCAGGTCGCGGGCCAGCGGGCCGGTGGAGACGCCGTCCGCGGCAATGTGGTGCACAACGACGACCAGCACATGGTCGTGCGGCCCGGCACGCAGCAGAGTGGCCCGCACCGGCAGGCCCGTACGCAGATCGAATCCGAGGCCGACGGCCGCGACCACCGCCCCGGGCAGCTCGTCCGATGCGACATCCGACCGGCTCAGCCGCAGGCGGACCTCCGCCATGGGCGTGACCACCTGGACCGGCCCCGCGCCGTCTTCCGGGAAGACCGTCCGCAGCGACTCGTGCCTGCCGACGACATCGAACAGTGCGGCGCGCAGTGCGGCGATATCGAGTGCGCCCGTGAGCCGGATGGTGATCGGGATGTGGTAAACGGTCGACTCCGGATCGAGTCGGTTGAGCAGCCACATCCGGGTCTGCGCCAGCGACAACGGGATCCGCGCCGGACGCGCCGCGGCGACCAGCGCGGGCAGCATCCGGTGCGGTGTCCGCGTCACACGGACCGCCAGTTCCGCGACGGTCGGCGCCTCGAACACCGCACGCACATTCAGATCGCATCCCAGCGCCGCATTCGCGCGAGCAACCAGGCGCATGGCGAGCAGGGAATTGCCGCCACGCGCGAAGAAGTCGTCGTCCGCGCCGAGCGGCGCGTCGGCGGCTACCCCGAGCAGGTCACCGATCAGGGCGGCGAGAACGGATTCGCTCCCCTCACGTGGCGCGCGGAATGCCGTTACCGGACCGGTGAACTCGACAGCCGGCAGCGCCGCGCGATCGAGCTTGCCCACCGTGGTGAGCGGCATTTCGTCGAGCACGACCAGGTGGGCAGGAACCATATAGCCGGGCAACTGGGCGCGTACAGCCGTGCGCACCGCCTCGGCCGATAGCCCGGTGCCGGACACATAGCCGACCAGACATTCGGTGCCCGCGGTGTCGCGTGCCAGCAGCACTGCGGCGTTCGTGACACCGGTGGCCGCGAGCAACGCCGATTCGATCTCGCCGAGTTCGATCCGCTGGCCGCGCAGCTTCACCTGGAAATCGTTGCGGCCCAAGTAGACCAGATCGCCGTCACGGTTCCAGCGCACCAGGTCGCCGGTGCGGTACATGCGGGCGCCGGGGACACCGAACGGATCGGCGAGGAACCGCTCGGCCGTGAGACCGGTGCGGCCCTCGTATCCGCGCGCCAACTGATCGCCCGCCAGGTACAGCTCACCGGTCACGCCCGTCGGTACCGGACGCAGCCGGGCGTCGAGCACGTAAGCGCGGGTGTTCCAGTTGGGTCGGCCGATGGCCAGATCGGGACCGCGATCGGCATCGGTGAATTCGTGGTAGATCGTCGAGATCGCTGCTTCGGTCGGTCCGTAGGCGTTGTGCACGACGCCGCCGACGTGCTCGCGCAGCGCCGCGAGCAGGTCCGACGGCAATGCCTCGCCGCCGCAGTGCAGGTGCCGGAACGAGCGCAGTGCGTCCCCGTGCCCCTCGGCGATCAGCGCGGCCAGTACCGAGGGCACATGCTCGGCGATCGTGACGGCGTGTTCACGCATCAGCCCGGCCAGGTAATCCAGGTCGAGATGCCCGTTTGGACGCGGAATCACCAGCGGCGCACCGACCGCCGCGGGCAGGAAGCATTCCCATACCGAGACGTCGAAGGTGATCGGCGCCCGCTGCATGATCCGATCGGCGGCCGTGACCTCGTAACGACTTTCCAGCCAGCGCAATTGGTTCATGATGGCGCGGTGGCTGGTGGTCACGCCCTTGGGCAGACCGGTCGATCCCGAGGTGAAGAGTATGTAGGCGGCGTTGTCCGGCCGCAGCGGCGCGATCCGATCGCCGCTGAGGATCGGTCCGGCGGCGAGTTCCGCGAGTTCCAGCTGCTCGACCGCCGTCACGCGCACACCGTCCAGTGCGGGCAGAGTCGCCGCGCCCGCGGACAGCACCAGTCGCGCGCCCGCCGTGCCCAGGATGTGTTCGATGCGTTCGACCGGATGGTCCGGGTCGACCGGCAAATACGCGCCGCCCGCCTGCACGATCGCAAACATCGCCACGACCATGTCGACGGACTTCCGCGCTGCCAGCCCGACGATCGCGTCCGGGCCGATCCCTTCCGAAATCAGCCAGCGGGCAAGTCGATTCGCCCTGGCCGCGAGTTCGCCGTAGGTCACGCACGTGCCCTCGAAGAGCAGCGCGGCCTGGTCGGGGCTCGCGGCGGCCCGGCGGTCGAGCAGCTGGCCGAGTGTCTCGCGGGGCAGCCGGTGTGTGGTGGCGTTGCGGTCGGAGAGCAGCAGACCGCGCTCGGCCACCGACATCAGTTCGACATCGCCGACCATCGTCCGGGTGTCACGCACGATCGCGCGCAGTACGCGTTCGAAACCCGCGAGGAATCCGGCGGCGGTCTGTTCGTCGAACAGGTCGAGCGCATAGTGCAGGTGCACGTCGATGCCGCTCGCCGCGCCGTCGGCGTCGTAGCGGTCGGTCAGGGTCCAATCCAGGTCCAGCTGAATCGGACCCGGGCCCGCATCGATCGCGGCGATGGCGAGCCGGTTCAGCCGGAAGTCCGGCTTGGCCTGGTTCTGCAGCGTCAACGACACCTGGTACAGCGGTGCGTGCGCCTGGGAACGAACCGGGTTCAGCACCTCGACCAGCTGCTCGAACGGCACCGCGGCATGATCGAACGCGGCGAGATCGGTATCACGGACGTGGGCGAGCAACTCCGCGAGGCGCGCGTCCGGCCGCACGTCGGTGCGCAGCACGAGTGTATTGACGAACATGCCGACGAGTTCGTCGAGCGCCTCGTCGCCGCGGCCCGCGACGGGGGTGCCGATCACGACGTCGGCGGTCCCGGCGAGGCGGGCGAGCAGCACCGCGAGCGCGGTGTGCAGAACCATGAACGGGGAGACGCGATGCATCGTCGCGACATCCTGGATCGCCTGGTGCAGTCCGCGATCCAACCGAGAGGTGATCGCGGCGCCTCGGTTGGTGGACACCGCCGCGCGCGGACGATCCGACGGCAGCGTCAGTACCTCGGGCACACCCTCCAAACACCGCGTCCAGTAACGCAATTGGCGGGCCAGCACCGAGGTCTTGTCGTCGCTGCCGCCGAGGGCGGCACGCTGCCAGATCGCGAAGTCCGCGTACTGCACCGGGAGCGGGCCCCACGCGGGCGCGAGACCGGCGCAGCGCGCGACATAGGCGGCGGCGAGGTCGCGGGTCAGCGGCGCGGCCGACCAGCCGTCGGCGGCGATGTGGTGCACCACGAACAGCAGGATGTGCACCTGCTGGTCGGCGCGTACCGGGGTCGCGCCCGGCTCCTCGTCCAAACGCAGCAACCGCACCCGCAGCGGCACTTCGGTGGTGACGTCGAATCCGGTCTGCGCCACCGCGGTGACGATCCGTGCCAGCTCAGCAGCGGCGACCGGCTCCGGCACCAGCTCGACCAGGCGGGTACCCGCGGGCAAGATCAGTTGGGTTGCCACGCCGTCGCGCTCCGGGTAGAGGGTGCGCAGCGTCTCGTGCCTGCCGATCACATCGGCGATCGAGGCCTGCAGCGCTGGCACGTTCAGCATGCCGGTCAGCCGCAGCGCGAACGGGATGTTGTAGCCGCCGCGGGCATCGAATCGGTTGAGGAACCACATGCGCTGCTGCGCGATCGACAGCGGAATCGCCTCGTCGCGATCCTGCGCGACCAGCGGCGGCAGCGGCCGCTGCTCGACCTCCGCCGCTGTGATCAGACGGGCGAGATCGCGCACGGTCGGTGCGTCGAAGACCGCGCGCACCGGCACCTGTGTGCCGATTGCCTTCGTCAGCCGCGCCGCGAGTTGTGTTGCGATAAGGGAGTTTCCACCGAGGGCGAAGAAATCGTCGTCCGCGCCGACCCGCTCGGCCGCGAGCAATGCGGCGAAGGTCTCGGCCACGACCGACTCGATGTCGCTACTCGGCGCACGGAACTCGACGGAGGCCAGGACCGGCTCGGGCAATGCCTTGCGGTCCAGCTTGCCGACGGGGGTCAGCGGGATCTCCGTGAGCACCACAATGGCCGCAGGCACCATGTGCGATGGCAGCGCACGTGCGGCGAAGGCGGTGAGTTCGACCGGATCCGGCGACCGGCCCGGTGACGGCAGCACGTAGGAAACGAGAATCGTCGCGCCGGACGCGTGTTCGCGCCCCATCGTGGTCGCGAACTCGACATCGCGGTGACCGGTGAGCACCGCGTCGATCTCGCCGAGTTCGATACGGAACCCGCGAATCTTCACCTGGAAATCCGAGCGGCCGACATAGTCGAGCTCCCCGTCCAACCAGCGCACCATGTCGCCGGTGCGGTACATCCGAGTTCCCGGCGCGCCCCAGGGGTTTGCCACGAACCGATCCGCCGACAGCCCGGGGCGATTCCGATAGCCACGCGCCAAAGCACCCCCGGCCAAATACAATTCGCCCGCCACACCCGGCGGCACCGGGTTGAGTCGACCGTCGAGCACCAGTGCTGCCATGCCGTGCACCGGTGTGCCGATGGTGATGTGCCGCCCCGCGGACAACTGCGCGTAGGAGGAGATGATCGTGGTCTCGGTGGGGCCGTAGCCGTTGAAATACCGCCGTCCCGGCTGCCATTTGGCCAGCAATTCCGGCGTCGTGACGTCGCCGCCGACCGAGGCCATCAGCAGCTGCCGCTGGTCGGCGGGGTCGACGGTGCCGAGCACCGCGGGCGTGACGATCGTGTGGGTGACACCCTCATCGCGCATCAATGTGCCGAGCTCGTCGCCGCCGATAATGCTCGGCGGCACTATCACCAGGGTCGCGCCCACGGAGAAGGCGCACACCCATTCGAGCACCGACGGATCGAAACTGGGCGAGCAGATGTGCAGGAATC
The DNA here is from genome assembly GCF_042675075.1 of Nocardia sp. GCM10030253. Taxonomy (NCBI): domain Bacteria; kingdom Bacillati; phylum Actinomycetota; class Actinomycetes; order Mycobacteriales; family Nocardiaceae; genus Nocardia; species Nocardia sp. GCM10030253. The sequence continues at coordinate 29,590 of NZ_JBHTDL010000012.1, forward strand.
GGTGCTGGGATCCCAGCTGGTAGAGGCGGGTCGCGTGGTCGGCGAGACCACCGAGACCCGCATGAGTGACCGTGACGCCCTTTGGCATACCCGTCGACCCCGACGTGTAGATCACATATGCCGGATGCCCCATACGCAGCGGTGCCGAGCGGTCGGCATCGGTCACCGCGGCGGCGGATTTCGCCGCGCACACCGCAACCGTCGAAGGAGCGTCCAGCACCAGCCAGTCCACGTCGTCGGGTAGGCGCCCGACATGATCACCGCCGGTGATGCCGAGTACCGCGGCGGAGTCGGTCACCATGTGCCGCACCCGATCCGCCGGATAGGTCGGATCGACCGGTACGTGCGCACCACCCGCCTTCGCGACCGCGAGGACCGCCGCCACCATGTGGTAGGACCGGGGGAAAGATACCGCGACAAGGCTTTCCGGGCCGACACCGCGATCGATCAGGACGCGTGCCAGTCGCGAGGAATAGTCGTCGAGCTCGCCATAGGTGACCGACCTGCCCTCGTATCGCACCGCGATACGGTCCCGTCCGAATCGCACGCCCCGGGTGAGCAGGTCCGGAAGCAGCGCGGTCGCCATCACCTCCTCACCTGGTACGCGGGTCAACGCGGCGTACTCGGGCTCGGCAAGCAATGACAGATCGCCGACAGCGGCGTCGGGTCGGGCGACGATCTCGGCGAGCAGGCGGGTGAATCGCTGCGCGAACATCCGCACCGTTGCTTCGTCGAACAGATCCCGGGCAAAGGAGAACTCCGCCCGCATACCGGACTCGGCGTGGCCGATGGCCAGCGACAGATCGAACTTCGAAGCATCGAACTCGATATCCACGGCCTCGACACGCAACCCCGGCAGCTCGAACCGGCTCTCCGGCAGGTCCTCCGACGTCAACGCCACCTGGAACAGCGGGTGCCTGGCCGTCGAACGCTCCGGATTCAACAACTCGACCAGCCGCTCGAACGGCAGCTCGGCGTGCGCGAACGCCTGCAGGTCGGCGTCTCTGGTCCGCTCGAGCAGTTCGCCGAATGTCGACTGCCCCGACACCTCGGTGCGCAGCACCAGAGTGTTCACGAACATGCCGATCAGGTCGCCGAGTTCGGTGTCACCACGACCGGCGATCGGGGTGCCGATCGCAATGTCGTCGGTGCCCGACAAGCGCGCGAGAAATACCGCGAGCGCGGTGTGCACAACCATGAACAACGTCGCGTGCTGCTCGCTCGCGATCCGCCGCAGACCTTGTTGCAGCTCGGCGTCGATCGAAAAGGGCACGCGTCCACCGACATACGACGGCACCGCAGGCCGGGGCCGATCCGCTGGCAGATTCATCTCGTCCGGCAAGCCGTCGAGTGTGCCGCGCCAGTATTCGGCCTGTGCCGAGATCAGGCTCTCCGGATCGGACTCCGCACCAAGCACTTCGCGCTGCCAGATGCTGAAGTCCGCGTACTGCACCGGCAGTGGCGACCACATCGGCGGCACTCCCGCGGCACGAGCAGCGTAGGCCGCCATCACGTCCCGGGTGAGCGGCCCCATGGACCATCCGTCCGCGCTGATGTGGTGTGCGACGAGCACCAGGACGTACTCGGGATCGGCACCGATGCCGGCGCCGACGACCCGGAAAAGCTCGGCCCGCAACGGGACCTCGTTGGTCACATCGAATCCGCCGGAAACCTCCTCGGCGATGCGCGCACCGAGTGACTCGGTGTCCACCGGAATCGGGGTCAGGTCGACGACCATCTCGTCGAGGGACAGCACCAGCTGGTATGCGACGCCGTCCTGCTCCGGGTATACCGTGCGTAGTGCTTCGTGCCTGCCGATCACATCGGTGACGGCCTGTTGCAGCGCGGTGATATCCAGGTCACCGGTCAACCGGACCGCGACCGGAATGTTGTGCACGGCCGACGCGGTGTCGAAGCGGTTGAGGAACCACATCCGCTGCTGCGCCAGCGACAGCGGGATCAGCTCGGGTCGGTCCTGGGGCACGAGTTTGCGGCGCGGCGTGCCGTTACTGCTCGATTCGCGCACCGTTGCGGCGAAACCCTCCACCGTGGACGCTTCGAAGAGCGCACGCACCGGGATCCGGGTGCCGACGGCGTCCCCGGCCCTCGCGGTGACCTGTGTGGCATCCAGCGAGCTGCCGCCGAGTGCGAAGAAGTCGTCGTCCAAGCCGACCCGCTCGACCTGGAGCACCTCGGCGAACACCGACGCCACCAGGCGCTGTGCCGCATCGATGGGGGCTCGAAATCGCTTGGGCCGCAAAACTGGAAGCGGTAGCGCGGTGCGATCCAGCTTGCCGCTGGTGTTGAGCGGGAACTCGGTGAGTTCGACGAGCACGGTGGGCACCAGGTAACCGGGCAGGTGCCGCGCCAGCCCCTCTTTCACCGCATCCAGGTCCAGGTCGCCGCCCGACGTGCGAATCACATAGCCCGCGAGGTAGTCACCGGTGTCGGCGGTGATCAAGCGCGCCGCGGCCTGACCCACTCCTGGCGCGGCGAGCAGCGCGGTCTCGATCTCGGCGAGCTCGACGCGCTGGCCGCGGAACTTCACCTGGAAGTCGACCCGGCCGAGGTAGACGAGTTCGCCGTCCTGGCTCCAACGCACCAGATCACCGGTGCGGTACATCCGTTGACCGGACATGCCGAACGGGTTCGCGACAAAGCGATCCGCGGTCAGGTCCACCCGTCCGTAATAGCCGCGCGCCAGCTGGGCACCGGCCAGATACAGCTCACCGGGCACCCCGATCGGCACCGGATGCAGCCGCGAATCCAGCACGTAGACCTGAGAATTCCACTCCGGTTCACCGATCGGCACCACAGGGGTGTCGTCCGCGCTGACCTCGCGCGAGGTGATCGACACGGCGGCCTCGGTCGGGCCGTACAGGTTGTGCAGCGCGGCGGCGCTCACCGCGTGGAATGCGGCGATGGTCTCCGGGGCCAGCGCCTCGCCGATGACGAAAACATCGCGCAGCGCATCGAGTTCGCCGAGCTGGGCATGGGTGGCGAACACCGAAAGCATGGAGGGAACGAAGTCGGTCAGCGTGACACCGTGGCGGGCAATCGTTTCCGCGAGATAGCGCGGATCGCGGTGGCCGTCCGCGGCGGCGAGCAGCAGCGTCGCGCCCGCGCGCAGCGGCAGGAAATAACCCCACAGCGATACGTCGAAGGTGGTCGCGGTCTTCTGCAGGTACACGTCGCCGGTGCGGACGCGGTACTCGTCGTGCATCCAAGCCAGCTGGTTGGCGATGGCGCGGTGCTCGATCGCGACGCCCTTCGGCCTCCCGGTCGATCCGGAGGTGAAGATGACGTAGGCGGGGTGTTCGGGGCGCAGGGTGGCGAGCCGTTCGCGGTCAACGATCTTGGCGACCGAGTAGTCGGACAGCTCTAGCTCGTCGAGGTGATGCAGCCGCACGGCGGCCGGGACGGCGTCGGGAAGCGTGAACCCGGTGGCGCGCGTGGTGAGTACGGTGTGCGGCCGCGCTGTGTCGAGAATGTGCCGGATCCGCTCGGCGGGATGACCGGTGTCCACCGGGACGTAGGCGCCACCCGCTCGCAGCACCGCGTACATGGCGATGACTAGCTCGATCGACCGTGGGAGTGCCAGCACCACCAGCGTTTCCGGGCCGACGCCGGTCTCGATCAGCATCCGTGCCAGTCGATTGGCTCGCTCGGATAGCTCTGTGTAAGTCGCCTCCGCCGTATCGCTCACCAGCGCGACCGCATTCGGGGTGCGTTGAACTTGGTTGTCGAAGCCCTCGTGCAGGAACCGGTCGGCTACCCTGTGCCCGCTGGCATTCCAGCTTGCGGTGACATAGTCGAGTTCGCCCGCATCCATCAGGTCGATATCGCCGATGGCGGCATCCGGCGTCGCGACGACAGCGCGCAGCAACCTGAGGAATTTCACACCGAACTCGCGCACCGTGGCCGGGTCGAACAAGTCGGTGGCGTAGGTGAATTCGGCGCGGTAGCCGTTGTCGGCGGGACCGGTATCCGAAATGGTCAGCTGGAGGTCGAATTTGGCGAATCCGGGATCGAAGTCGATGACGTCGGCGTTCAGGCCCGGCATGCTCAGCGCGATCGGACCGATGTTCTGCATGAACAGCGCGACTTGGAACAGCGGGTGTCTGGCCTGGGATCGGGCCGGGTTGACCACCTCCACCAGACGCTCGAAGGGGATATCGCTGTGCGCGAAGGCGCGCAGGTCGCGTTCGCGCGCGTGGGCGACGAGGTCGACGAAGGACGCCGCGCCACGCACCTCGGTGCGCAGCACCAGGGTGTTGACGAACATGCCGACGAGGTCGTCGAGCGCCCGATCACCGCGACCGGCGACAGGGGTGCCGACCGCGATGTCGGAGGTGCCGGAGAGCCTGGCGAGCAACGCGGCCAGCGCGGCATGCAGCACCATGAACGGCGTGGCCCGGCACCGCGCGGCGATCTTACCGACCTCGGCCCGCAGTGCGGCGTCGACGACGAACTCGTGAGTGGCGCCGCGGCGAGACGCGGTCACCGGGCGCGGACGATCGCTGGGTAGCTCCAATTGGCCCGGTAGCTCGGCTAGTTCGGCGGCCCAGAAGTCGAGCTGGCGCGCGGCCGTGGAATCCGGATCGGCTTCGTCGCCGAGCACCTGCTGCTGCCACAGCGCGTAATCCGCGTACTGCACCGCGAGCGGAGCCCAATCCGGCCTGCGCCCGGCGCGGCGGGCGGTGTAGGCGGTAATCAGGTCGCGCATCAACGGACCCATCGAGACACCGTCGGCGGCGATGTGGTGCACTACCAGGACCAGCGTGTGATCATCCGGCCCGCTGCGCAGCAACCGCACCCGGACCGGAATCTCCTCGGTGACATCGAATCCCTGCCCGGCGACCGCCATGACGGCACCGGCCAGCTCCGCCTCGGGCACATCCGAGGGCGACAGGTCGAACACCGCGTGCACCGGACGTACCAGCTGTACCGGTCCGGTGCCGGTCTGCGGATAGACGGTCCGCAGGATCTCGTGCCGCGCGACGATATCGGTGATCGCTACCGAGAGCGCAGGAACGTCGAGGCCACCGCGCAGCCGCAAGGCGACCGGGATGTTGTCCACCGCCGCGGTATCGAAGACGTAGGCGGTCTCCGCGTCGGTGCCGAATCGGTTGAGGAACCACATTCGCCGCTGTGCCGGAGACAGCGGAATACGCTCCGGCCGTGGCCGGACCGCAAGGGCCGGACGTGCGGGCACGTCGGCGGCGGCCGCGGTCGAGGACAGGGCCGCGAGCGCCGCCACCGTCGGACGGTCGAAGAAGTCGCGAACGTCGACGGAGATCCCGAGCGCGGCAGCGACCCTGGCAATGGCCCGCGTCGCCATGAGCGAATTGCCGCCGAGGGTGAAGAAATCATCGTCCGCTCCGACCCGGTCCGCCTCGAGCAGCTCACCGAAGATCGCCGCGACCGCGCGCTCCGCGTCGGTGGCCGGCTCGCGGTATTCGACAGCGCCGGAGCCGAATACCGGCTCCGGCAGGGCGCGACGGTCGAGTTTGCCGTTGGCGTTCACCGGCATCTCGTCGAGCACCAGGACCAGCGAGGGCACCATGTACTCCGGCAGGTGCGTCCGGGTGGATGCCAGCACCGCCGCGGGATCGAGCGCGGCAGCGCCGTTCGGGACGACGTAGCCGACCAGGTGGTCGGCGCCCACATGCTGATGCAGGATCACCGCGGCCTGCGCCACCTGCTGGTTGCGCAGCAGTGCCGCCTCGACCTCGCCCAGCTCGATGCGCAGACCGCGCAGCTTCACCTGGAAGTCGGTGCGGCCGAGGTATTCGAGCTCGGCGGGGCCGCCGTCGACGGCGGGCAGCCAACGGGCCAGATCGCCGGTGCGGTACATCCGCTCGCCGGGCGGGCCTTCCGGGTTGGCCACGAACCGGTCGGCGGTCAGCCCGGGCCGCGCCACATAGCCGCGGGCCAGCTGCACGCCTGCGAGGTACAACTCGCCGACCACTCCACTCGGCACCGGCCGCAGATTGTCGTCGAGCACCAGCAGTTCGGAGTCGTCGGCGGGTGCGCCGATCGGCACGGTCGTGACGTCCGCGGCGGTCACCTCATGCGAGGTGATATCGACGGCGGCCTCGGTCGGGCCGTAGGTGTTGTACAGGCACGCGCCGCTGATCTCGCGGAAGGCGGCACAAGTCGCCGCGGGCAGCGCCTCACCCGAAGCGATCACCAGCCGCAGTGTCTCCACCGCGGCGGCGTGCGCCGGATCGACCTCGGCGACGAATACCGCAAGCATCGATGGCACGAAATGCGCCACGGTGACGCCGCATTCGGCGATGGTGCGCACCAGGTAGGCCGGATCACGGTGGCCGTCCGGCGCGGCGATCACCAGGCGGGCGCCGACCTGCAGTGGCCAGAAGAACTCCCACACCGAGACATCGAAGGTGAACGGCGTCTTCTGCAGCACAACGTCGGTCGCGTTCAGCCGGTGCAGCCGCTCGCGCCACCGCAGATTGGCGACGATCGACCGGTGCGAAACGGCAACGCCTTTGGGCCGACCGGTCGAGCCCGAGGTGAAGATGACGTAGGCGATATTGTCACCCAACGGCCGCGGCCAAGCGTCGAACGATTCCGGCGCCACCGCGTCGAACTGATCGATCCGGAGCACGCCGACACCGGCGGGCAACTCCGGCTCGTCACGGGTCGTCGTGAGCACCAGTACCGGTGCGGCGACTTCGAGCACATAGGCAATGCGCTCGGCAGGGTGTTCCGGGTCGATCGGCATATACGCGCCGCCGGCCTTGAGGATCGCGTACATGCCGATGAGCAGTTCGAACGAACGGCGCACGGCGAGGCCGACCAGCGCGTCCGGGCCGACACCCTGCTCGACCAGGTGGTAGGCCAGCGCGTTGACCTTGGTATCGAACTCGGCGTAGGTGAGGGTGGCACCCGCGTACTCCAGCGCCACCGCATTCGGCGTTGACCGGACCTGGGCCTCGAACTCGCTGATCAGCGTCTCGGTCGGCGCGAAGTTGGTGGGCAGTACACCCACCGCCGCGTCGAGTGCGTCGTCGAGCAACTGCTCGAGTACCGCGCCGAGCGCGCCATCGGCCGAATCCATCAGTGCGGGCAGCTGACCGGATACCACCACCGGCACCAGTGCGTCCTGGCCGAGTGCACCGCCCATGGCCTCGTCGAGCACCCCGAGCTCGGTAGCCAACGCGCCGTAGGTGATGGTGGTGTCACTGTGGCGCAACGCGATTCGATCCGGATCCAACTCCGCGACCGTCACGATCAATCCGGGTAGATCGTCGATTCCGTAGGCGCGGCGCAGCGCCGAATGAGGATGCGCGGCAACACGGTTGCCGAGCTCGCTGGATGCGACCGATTCTGCATGGGACATCAGCTATTTCCTTCCGAATCGATTTCCAACCCAGAGTTGGAGACGACGGCCTGCGCGTCGGTGAGTAGCGTCCGCAGCACCGCGGCGAGACCACTGCCGCCGAGCGCGGCCAAGACACCGGGCACCAGCCCGGCGAGGGAGACATTGATCAGCGCTTCCGGTTTCGCCGCCGCGCCCATCGCCCTGGCGACCGCCGCGAGTTTGGCGGCGAGATCGCCGTAGGTCACCGTGTGCGCATCATGTTCGAAGGCGACAGTGGCGGGTGCGATGCCCGCCACGGCCTGGATGAGCGCAGGAAGCTCGGCCACTGTGGCGGGCGCGATCGCCGTGCTGCTCGGTGTGCGCCGCGCCTGTTCGGCGGCGGTGCGGATGTCGATGGCGCGGATCGCGATCGATGGCTGTGCCGCGACAATCGAGAACACCCGCAGTAGCCGATCGGCGAAAAGCCGCACCGTTGCGGCGTCGAAAATGTCCGTCGCGTAACCGAACCGCATCCGCAGCCCGGCCAGTTCGCCTGCGGCATCGAACTTCTCGATGCCGGTGAGCAGCAAGTCGAACTTCGCCTCGGCCAGCTCCAGATCGAGGACCTCGACCTCCAGCCCGGGTAGCGCCACACGGCCGGCCGGCATGTTCTGGAAGGTGAACATCACCTGGAACAGCGGGGTGTAGGCGCTGGAGCGGGTCCGCGCCAGCGCGTCGACCACCCGCTCGAACGGCACATCGGCATGCGAGAGTGCCGCCACGTCCCGATCCCTGGCTTGCCGGAGCAGATCGGCGAAACCGGCGCGCGGGTCGATCTCGGTGCGCAGTACAACTGTGTTGACGAACATGCCGATCAGGTCGTCGAGTTCGCGTTCGCCACGGCCTGCGACCGGTGCGCCGATGGCGATGTCCCCGGTGCCCGACAGTTTGGTGAGCAGCACCGCGAATGCGCTGTGGATCAGCGTGAACAAAGTAGTGCCGTGTTCGCGAGCGATGCCGTCCAATCTGGTGGCGAGGTCGGCATCGACCGCGAAATCGACCGCAGCGTCATGCATTTCGCGACGTGCGGGCCGTGGTCGATCGGTCGGAAGTGCGAGCACTTCCGGCAGTCCGGCCAATTCGGTGGTCCAGTACGCGAGTTGCCGAGACAGCAAGCTCGCCGGATCGCGGTCGGAGCCGAGGATTTCGCGCTGCCACTCGCTGTAATCGGAATACTGGATATCGAGCGGTGGCCAGTCCGGCTGCTGCCCGGCGACCCGGCTGAGATAGGCGCGCACAAGATCGCGAGTCATCGGCGCGACCGAATAGCCATCGGCGCTGATGTGGTGTGCGACCACGACGAGAACATGCTCTGTGCTATTTCGAGCGACCTGCAAGCAGTCGCAAGCGGTGCCATTTCCAGCGACCTGCAAGCAGTCGCAAGCGGCAGCGCCTATTTCGAACAGCGCGATCCGCACCGGCGCCGCGGTGGTGACATCGAAGCCGGTCGCGACGAATTCGTCGAGTCGCGCGCCGATCTCCGACGGCGGCGCCGGAATCGGGGTCAGGTCGACGACGATGGCGGTGCTGTCGAGGACCTCCTGCACCGGCCCGTGCTCGGTGTCGGGGTACCTCGTGCGCAGTGCCTCATGCCTGCTCAGCACATCGCGAACGGCCGCGGTGAGTGCCTGTAGATCCAGGGTTCCGGTCAGGCGCAGGGCGGCGGGGATGTTGTAGGCGGAGGAATCCGGTGCCAGTCGGTTGACCACCCACATCCGCTGCTGTGCAAGTGCGAGCGGGGCGGGCGCGGCATCGGACCGGCGGCGCAACGCGGGCCGCCCGTCGGAGCCGTCCAACTCCGCGACGTGGACGGCGAGGGCACCCACCGTCGGTGCCTCGAAAACCGCGGCGACCGGCACCCGGACGCCGAGGGCGGCACCGAGTTGTGCGGCCAGCCGGGTCGCCATCAGCGAGTTGCCGCCCATGGCGAAGAAGTGATCGTCCAGACCTGCCGTCGCGGTGCCGATCACCTCGGCGAAGGTGGCGGCAACCAGCTGCTCCACCGCGGTGCTCGGCGCACGGAAGGCGACCTCGGTGAACACCGGCTCGGGCAGCAGTGCTCGATCGACCTTGCCATTCGCGTTGAGGGGCAACGATTCCAGCACGACAATGGCGGCGGGCACCATGTATGCCGGCAGCTCGACAGCCACCGCAGCCCGCAGTTCAGCGGCCAGCTCTACACGGGCGGACGAATCCGATTCCGGCACAGTGACATAGGCGATGAGTCGGACACCTGCCCGCTCGTCGTCACGCGCAACCGCGACAGCCGCCCGCACCCCGGGCAGTCGTCGCAGCGCGGTCTCCACTTCACCCAGCTCGATGCGGAACCCGCCGATTTTGACCTGGAAGTCCGAGCGCTCGAGATATTCCAAGGTGCCGTCCGGACGCCAGCGGACTATGTCGCCGGTCCGGTACATCGCGGCTGCCTCGACCGCGAAGGGATCGGCGACGAAGCGGTCCGCCGTCAGTGCGGGCCTGCGGTGGTAACCGCGCGCCAATTGCGCACCGGCCAAATACAGCTCGCCAGGCACGCCAACCAGCACCGGCTGGAGTCGGGCGTCGAGGACATAGACCCGGCTGTTCCATGCGGGCGCACCGATCGGCACCACCTGCGACGGGTCTTCTCGCACTTCGAACGCTGTGATCGACACCGCAGCCTCGGTGGGGCCGTACAGGTTGTACAGCCTGGTGCGGGCCGCACGACGCCGGAACTCGACCGCGGTAGCCTGCGGCAGTGCCTCGCCGATGGCGAGCACCTGCCGCAGTGAGAGCGGCATCGGCGTGTGCGGAACAGCGGCGAGCATCATGCCGATCAGTGACGGCACCGCGTACAGCACCGTGACACCGTGTCGTTCGATCAGCGCACGCAACCGGTCGGGATCGCGTTCGGTACCGGGCGCCGTCACCACCAGGCGGCCACCGGTCACCAGCGGCGACCAGAACTCCCAGACCGACAGGTCGAAGGTCGCGGGTGTCTTGAGCAACACGCAGTCCTGCGGGCCGAGCGCGAAACTGTCTCGCAGCCAAGCCAACTGGTTGACGATCGCCGAGTGCGGGACGGCGACGCCTTTGGGCAGACCTGTCGACCCGGAGGTGAAGATGAGGTAGGCCGGGTGCGCCTGCCGCAGCGGCCGGATCCGGTCCGCGTCCCGGATCGGCGTCGACGCGAACGTGGTGAGGTCGATTCGATCGACTTCCATTGCCGTCGAGCCCGTCTCGATCGGTATGCCCTCGGCGGAGGTGGTGAGCACACACGTGGGCGCGGCGGTGTCGATGATGTGCGCGATCCGGTCGGCCGGATGGTCGGGGTCGATGGGGACGTACGCGCCGCCCGCCCGCACCACCGCGTACATGGCGACGATCAGCTCCACCGAGCGACGCATCGCGAGCACCACGGTCGACTCCGGACCCACGCCTTCGGTGATCAGTTTGCGCGCGAGCCGGTTCACCCTGGCGTCGAATTCGGCGTAGGTAAACGCAGTTTCGGCCGAGGCATCGATCAGTGCCACCGACTGCGGTGTCGCCGCCACCTGGGCGTCGATCAGGTCCGCGAGCGTCATCGGCTCGACGTGACGTGCGGTGCGGTTCCACTCGTCGAGTAGCCGTGCCCGATCGACTCCACCGAGCAGATCGAGGTCGCCGACGACGGTATCGGGCTGCGCGGCAACTGATTCGAGCACTCGGTGCAGTGCTGCCGCGAACCGCTGCGCACTCGCGGCCTCGAACAGGTCGGTCGCGAAGCCGAGAGCCAGATCGATGCCATCGGGTGCGCCGTCGGCGCCATAGTTGTCCACCGCGAACAGGTGCAGATCGAATTGCGCTACGTCACTGTCGAATTCGATTTCTTGAACTTCGAGTCCCGGCAACCGGAGGGTGCCTCGATCGTGGTTCTGGAAGGAGTAGCCGACCTGGAAGAGCGGGTGCCTCGCGGTGGAGCGCTCCGGGTTCAGCACCTCGACAAGTCGCTCGAACGGCACATCGGAGTGGGAGAACGCCGCGATGTCCGCCGCCCGTGTGCGGCCGAGCAATTGCTCGAAGGTCTCGCCGGCGTCGACCTCGGTCCGCAGCACCAGCGTATTGACGAACATGCCTATGACGTCGTCGAGTTCGGCAGCGCCTCGACCCGCGATCGGCGTGCCGACGGCGATATCCGAGGTGCCCGACAACCGCGCGAGCAATGCGGCGAATGCGGCGTGCACCACCATGAACACCGTCGCGCCTGCGCGCCTGCCGAGTGCGACCAGCGCCGCGTGCAGCCGCGCGTCGACGGTGAGACCGACCTTGCCGCCGCGCAGGCTCTGGCGAGCGGGCCGCGGGTGATCGGTCGGCAGGGCCAGCTGATCGGGCAGACCCGTCAGCGCCTCGGTCCAGTAGGCGATCTGCTGCGCGGACAGCGACGCGGAATCGTCCTCGGCACCGAGCAATTCCCGCTGCCACAGCGCATAGTCCGCGTACTGCACGGCCTGCGGCGGCCAACTCGGCGCGCGGCCTTCGCATCGCGCGGTATAGGCCACCATCAGATCGCGAATGAACGGGGTGATCGACGACCCGTCCGCGGCAATGTGGTGCAGGACGGCCGCGAGCACGAATTCCGACCCGACCGCGAACAACCGCATCCGGACCGGCACATCCACGGTCACATCGAATGTGGTCGCGGCCAGTTCCCTGATCCGCTCCGGCAGGTCGGCCTCGGTCACCTCGACCGGATAGAGCGACGGAACCGCCTGGGTGGCAGGCATGATCAGCTGCATCGGGGTGCCGTCGAGCTCCGGGTATCGGGTCCGCAATGATTCGTGCCTGCCGATGACATCACCGACGGCAGCCTGCAGAGCCGCGATGTCCAGCAGACCGGAGAGCCGTAGGGCCAGCGGAATGTTGTAGGCGATCGACGTCTGGTCGAAGCGGTTCAAGAACCACATGCGCTGCTGGGCAGGTGACAACGGGAGCCGATCGGGGCGCGCACCTGCGACCAGCGGGGGCCGGGCGGCCTCCGCGTCACCGGCGGTCACCAGGGCCGCGAAGTCGGCGACCCGCGGTGCCTCGAACAGAGCACGGACGGTGACGCTTCGACCGAGCGCCGCGCCGATCCTGGCGACCGCCTTGGCGGCCAGCAGGGAACTGCCGCCGAGGTCGAAGAAGTCGTCGTCGGCACCGACCCGTCGCGGTTCGGCCGCGTCGACGCTCAGGCCGAGCACCTCCGCGAAGACCCCCGCCACGATCTCCTCGGCGAACGTCGCGGGCTTGCGATAGGCCTTCGCCTCGAATACCGGCGCGGGCAATGCGGCGCGGTCGAGCTTTCCGTTCACGGTCAATGGAATTCGATCCACCATCACGATCGCGGCGGGCACCATGTGCTCCGGCAGCCTGCGGGCGAGCGCCTGCCGCAGCCCCGCGGTGTCGGAGAGGCCCGCGCCGACCACATAGGCCACGATGCGCGGCTCGTCGACGAGGTCGGTGCGCGCGATGACCGCGACCTCGCTGACCGACAGCGCGGCCTCGTCCAGCAGCGCGGCCTCGATCTCGCCGAGCTCGATACGGAATCCGCGCAGGTTCACCTGCTGGTCGACCCGGCCAAGGTACTCCAGATCGCCGTCCGCCCTCCAGCGGGCGAGGTCGCCGGACCGATAGGCCAGTGCGCCTGCACCGGAGTAGGGGTCGGCAACGAAACGGCTTGCGGTGAGCGCGGGGCGGCCGAGGTAACCGCGCGCCAATTGCCCACCGGAGACGTAGATTTCGCCGGGCACCCCGACCGGCACCGGGCGCAGCCGAGCATCGAGCACCCGCACCGCCAGTCCCGGTATCGCGCTGCCGATCACGCTCGCCGATCCGGTGCCCGCCTCGATCGAACGGTGGGAGACGTGCACCGTTGTCTCGGTGATGCCGTACATGTTGACCAGTCGCGGCCCGTCCGGATACCGGGCGAACCACACGTTCAATCGCTGCGGCTCCAGTGCCTCGCCGCCGAAAATCACATAACGCAAGGCCAATTCATGCCGCGACTCGGCAGCAGTGTCGGCGGCGATCAGCTGATAGAAGGCGGAGGGGGTCTGGTTCAGGACGGTTACCCGTTCCGCGGCAAGCAGTTCCAGGAACTGTTGCGGCGAGCGCGTGGTGTAGTAGTCGACAACCACCAGTCGGCCGCCGTACAGCAGCGCGCCCCACAACTCCCAGACCGAGAAGTCGAAAGCGTAGGAGTGGAACATCGTCCAGACATCCGACGGCCCGAATTCGAACCGGCCCTCGGTGTTGTCCAACAGCCGCAGCACATTGCGGTGCGGAATGACGACGCCCTTGGGCCGACCGGTGGAGCCGGAAGTGTAGATGACGTAGGCGGTATGCGCCGGACGCACCGGCTCGCGCCGGTCGGCATCGGTCACCGGTGAACCGTCGAACGACTTCAGATCGGCCGTATCGATCTCGATGACCGGACCACCGAACCAGCCGCGTGCCAATCCGGTTTCCGCGCTGGTGATCGCGCAGATGGGCCTGGCGTCGTCGAGGACGTACTCGATACGGTCCGCCGGATAGTTGGGGTCGATCGGCAGATATCCGCCGCCCGCCTCGAGCACGGCCAGCAGCGCGACAATCAGTTCCACCGACCGCGGCAGCGCCACCGCCACCAGTGCTTCCGGTCCGACGCCCGCGGCGATGAGCCGACGGGCGAGCCGGTTGGACCGGTCGGCGAGTTCGGCGTAGGTCAGTGACCGATCGCCCGCACGGACGGCGATGGCCGCCGGGTCGATCGCCGCGGCTCGCGCGAACCGCCCGACCAGGGTGTCGGACTCGGCGGTCGGCTGTTCGGCCGTGCCCGCCCACTCGTACAGCGCCCGATGCTGTTCCTCCGCGCTGAGCAGCTGAATGTCGCCGACGACCACGGTGGCGTCCGCGGCAATCGCGGCAAGCACCTGCGTGTAGCGGCGGGCCAGCACCTCGATCGTGCTCGTGTCGAAAAGGTCGGTGGCGTAAGTGATTTCGATGTTCATGCCGTCCGCACGGCCATCCGCGTCGTGCGACTCGACCACCGTGAACTGCAGGTCGAACTTGGCGGCGGCCGCGTCGAACTCGACCGGACGCACCAGCAGGCCGTCCATTTCCAGCCGTGGTAGCGCGAAATTCTGGAAGGTCAGCGCCACCTGGAACAGCGGATGGCGGTTGCGCGCCCGCGCGGGCGCGACCAGCTCTACCAGACGTTCGAACGCAATGTCCGCGTGCGAGAGTGCCTCGATGTCCTGTGCGCGCACGGTGTCGAGCACGGTCTCGAACCGCGCTCTGGTGTCGATGTGGGTGCGCAGCACCAGGGTGTTGACGAACATACCGACGAGGCCGTCCAGCGCGGCCTCGCCGCGACCGGCGACCGGGGTGCCGATCGCGATGTCCTCGGCGCTCGACAGCCTGGCGAGCAGGACCGCCAGCGCCGCGTGCATGGTGGCGAACAGGGTGGCTTCGCGCTTGCGCGCCAGCTCGCTCAATTCGCTGTGCAAATCGGAATCGATGCGCATCCGGTGGGTGTCACCCCGGTAGGACGACGCGGCGGGGCGCGGGCGGTCGGTGGGCAGTTCGAGCTGCTCGGGCAGGCCCGCAAGGGTCTGCCGCCAGTATTCGAGCTGGCAATGTGCCCGCGATGCGGGATCTTCCTCGGTGCCGAGGTTTTCGGCCTGCCACAACGTGTAGTCGGCGTACTGCACGGGCAGTGGCGCCCAGGCGGGCGCCTGGCCTGCGCACCGGGCGGCGTAAGCGGTCATCAGATCGCCTGCCAGCGGTCCGAGCGAGAACCCGTCGGCCGAAATATGGTGCAGCACCAGCGCGAGCACATGCTCGACGGAGTTCGATCCGGTGATTGCGAACAGCCCGGCACGCAAAGGTATTTCGCTTGTCACATCGAATGTCGCCGTGGCGAGGGCGGCGAGCCGTTGCGCGAGTTCGGATTCGGTGATCGGCTCCGGTCGCGGCACGGGAACGGCTGGTCCCGTCGGAAGGACAACTTGTTCGGCGCCGTCCGGACCGTCCGGGTAGACCGTCCGCAGTGTTTCGTGACGGTCGACGACATCGGCCAATGCGGCGGCCAGTGCCGCGACATCCAGCTCTCCGGTCAGCCGAAGAGCGACGGGAATATTGTCGACGGCGCCGCCGGGTCCGGCCTGCGTGCCGGACAAGAAGCGGTTGAGGAACCACATGCGCTGCTGGGCCTGCGACAGCGGAATCCGTTCCGGACGCGGGCGTAGCACCAACTCGGTTCGGCCGCCCTCCCCCTGGTGTGATTCCGCGCGTGCGGCGAGCGCGGCAACCGACGGCGCCTCGAACAGCATCCGCACCGGCAGTTCGGTGTCCAGCGCACCGCCGAGCCGAGCGGCGACCTGGGTGGCGTTCAGCGAGTTTCCGCCGAGTGCGAAGAAGTCGTCGTCGAGCCCAACCCGCTCCGCGCCGAGCACCTCGGCGAAGACGCGTGCGACGATCTCCTGCACCGGTGTTGTGGGCGCACGGAAAACCGTGGACTCGAACACGTGAACGGGCAATGCCTTTCGCTCCAGCTTGCCCGATGCGTTCAACGGGAACTCGTCGAGTACCACGAACGCCGACGGCATCATGTAGTCCGGCAGTCGCCTGCTCAGCGCGGACCGCACGGCGTCGATGCCGATGGTCGCACCGGGTACCGCGACGAGATACCCGACCAGCTGTGTGCCCGCTTGCACAACGACAACGGCCTGCGCGATCGAATCCAGTGCGGTGAGCGCGGATTCGATCTCCCCCAGTTCGATCCGCAGACCGCGCAGCTTGATCTGGAAGTCGGTGCGGCCCAAATACTCGAGTACACCGTCGCTGGTCCATGCCACCAGATCACCGGTCCGGTACATGCGCGCACCGCATACGCCGAACGGGTTCGCCACGAACCGATCGCTCGTCATATCCGGGCGCGCCACATACCCGCGCGCCAGCTGCGCACCGGCCAGATACAGCTCACCGGGCACGCCGGGCGGCACCGGACGCAGTCGGCCATCCAGCACGTACACCTGGGTGTTGGCTACCGGCACACCGATCGGCACGGTGTAGACGTCCGAGTCGGTCACCTCGTGGGCGGTGACATCGACTGCCGCCTCGGTCGGGCCGTAGAGGTTGTGCAGCCGGGCGCCGGTCAGTTCGCACAGTCGGTGCGCGGGCTTGGGCGGCAGGGCCTCACCCGAGGAGAAGACCATGCGCAGCGAATCACACCGAGCCGCCGCACCGGCCACGAAGGCGACGAGCATCGACGGCACGAAATGCGCGACGGTTACTCGCTCGCGCTCGATGACCCGGGCGAGATAGCGCGGATCCCGGTGCCCGTCCGGCTCGGCGACAACCAGCCGCGCACCGACCTGCAAGGGCCAGAAGAACTCCCACACCGACACATCGAACGTGGCGGGCGTCTTCTGCAGTACGACATCCGCGCGGTCCAACTCGTAGGCGTCCTGCATCCACACCAGCCGGTTCACGATCGCGGCGTGCGATATCGCGACACCCTTCGGCCGTCCGGTCGAACCCGACGTGAAGATCACGTACGCGTCGTTCCCCGGTGTCAGCGCGGCGAGCCGATCCGCGTCCGTCAGCGGTGCATCGGAATAGTCGGTGTCGTCGAAGACATCGACGTCCAGCACCGCCCACACTCGCGGACGGCCTGTCCCGGTTGCCGCGGCGGTGAGATCGAGCCCGTCGCCCGAGCGGCTGAGTACGCACACCGGACGCGCGGTGCGCAGCACGTGCTCGATCCGCTCGGCCGGATGATCGGGATCCACCGGGACATATGCCCCGCCAGCGGTGAGTACGGCGTACATGGCGACGACGAGGTCTACCGAGCGGGCCATGCCCAATGCCACGGTCGCGCCGGGGCGGACGCCGATGGACACCAGCAGGCGCGCCAGCCGATTCACGCGGCTCGCGAATTCCGCGTACGACAGCGATTCACCCTCGAACGAGAGGGCGATCGCGTCCGGGGTGCGCGCCACCTGCGCCTCGAACAACGACACCAGTGTTGCGGTGGCGTCTATTTCGCGTGTGGTCGCATTCCAGGTGTCCAGCACCAGGTCGCGCTCGGTGGCGGACAGCAGATCGACCTCGCCGATCCGCACCTGCGGATCGGCGACGACGGCGGCGAGCACTCGGCCGAGGCGGGATGCGAAGGCGGTGACGGTACTCGCGTCGAACAGGTCGGTGGCATACTCGAAGACCGCGGCGATGCCCAAGGGAGCGCCTGCGCTGTCGGTGGACTCGGTGAGTGTCAGCTGCAGATCGAATTTCGCTGTCCGCGTGTCGATATCGAGCGCTGTCACCTCCAGACCGGCCAGCGCCAAAGAGGTCTGCGCGGTGTTCTGGAAGTCGAGCATGACCTGGAACAGCGGATGCCGTGCGGTGGAGCGCTCCGGGTTCAGCACCTCCACCAGCCGTTCGAACGGGACGTCGGCATTGGCGAAGGCGCGCAGATCGCCGTCACGCACGGCAGCCATGAGCTCGGCGAAAGACAATTCCGGACGCACGTCGGTGCGCAGCACCAGCGTGTTGACGAACATGCCGACCAGCTCGTCGAGCGCCTGATCGCCGCGACCGGCGACCGGCGTGCCGATCGAGATGTCCTGCTGCCCACCGAGCTTGGCCAGCAGAATGGCGAAAGCGGCGTGCACAGCCATGAACAGCGACGCGTGCGACCCATCGGCGAGCTCACGCAGTCGACGGTGCGTCGCGGCGTCGACGGTGAACGCGTGCCGGGCCCCGCGACCCGAGGCAACCGCGGGGCGTGGCCGATCCGCGGGAAAGGTCGAGGTATCGGGCAGTCCTGCGAGTTCGGTGGACCAATAGCCGATTTGCTCGGCGATCAGTGAGCCCGGATCGTCCTGCGCGCCGAGCGTTTCCCGCTGCCACAGGGTGAAGTCGGCGTACTGCACCGGCAGCGGCGCCCATGCCGGTGCCGTGCCCGCGCGTCTGGCGGCGTAGGCGAGCATGATGTCCCTGGTGAGCGGCGCGATGGACCAGCCGTCCGCGGCGATGTGGTGCATCGAGACGACCAGCACATGCTCTGCCCTGTCGGCGGTGCTATGTGGATCGACCTGCAAGCAGTCACAAGCGGTGCTGTTTCGAGCGACCTGCAAACAGTCACAAACGGTGCCGCCCGTCCGCAGCAATATCAGTCGAACAGGCGCGGCCTTCTCCACGGCGAAGGGCAGTGCCGCGATGGCACGTATCCGATCGGGAACGTCCGCGGTGTCGACCGGTTCGGGGATCAGTCCTGCGGCTGTCTGGTCGATCGGCAGCACCTGCTGACGCGCGATGCCGTCCACCGCCGGGTAAATGGTGCGCAGCGCCTCGTGCCTGGCGAGCACATCGCCGACCGCTGCGGACAGCGCGGCTCGGTCGAGTGCACCGGTGAGCCGGACGGCCGCGGTGAGATTGTTGGCGACCGAGCCCGCGTCGAATTGATTGAGGAACCACATCCGCTGCTGTGCGTAGGACAGCGGCACCAGTTCGGGGCGCGGTCCGGCGACGAGCGGCCGACGGGTCGCAACCCCGGTCGACTCGGGCAGATTCGCAGCGAAGGCGCCGACAGTCGGATGTTCGAACAGCAGCCGCACCGGTATTTCGGTGCCGACGGCGGCCCCGATGCGGGCCGCGATCCGCGTGGCCACGAGCGAGTTTCCGCCGAGCGCGAAGAAGTCGTCGTCCAGGCCGACCTGGTCGAGGCCGAGCACCTGGGCGAACGCCTCGGCCACCGCGTGCTCGGCCAAGGTGGTAGGCGTCCGAAATGCCTTGGCGGCCAGCACCGGGTCCGGCAGTGCCTTGCGGTCCAGCTTGCCTGAGCTGGTCAGCGGCATCACCGCCAGTCCGACGTAGGCGGTGGGCACCATATAGGAGGGCAGTGCCGCCCGCAGCCGCTGCTCGAGCACCCTGGCAAGCTCCGGCTCCGGGATGGCGGTGACCACGTACGCGACGAGCATTTCCCCTGCGGGATGGGCAAATATCCGGACCGCGGCCGCCCGCACATCCGACGCGGCGACCAGTGCCGCCTCAATCTCGCCGAGCTCGATCCGCTGCCCGCGCAGCTTCACCTGGAAGTCGCCGCGCCCCAGGTATTCCAGCGCGCCCGCACGCGTGCGCCGCACCAGGTCGCCGGTCCGGTACATCCGCGCTCCCCGCGGACCATAGGGGTTGGCCACGAACCGTTCGGCACTCAGCTCCGCGCGCCCGTGGTACCCGCGGGCGACCTGTACCCCGGACAGATACAGCTCGCCGACCACGGTTTCCGGTACCGGCCGCAGCCGCGCGTCGAGCACGAGCGCCTGACTCTCGCGCACCGGACGCCCGATCGGCACCGGACCGGCGCTCGCCGCGACCGGTGCATGGGTGGCGTGCACCGTGAATTCCGTCGGCCCATACAGGTTGTGCAACTCGGCCGAGCTCACCTCGGCGAAAGCCGCCGCGGCTTCGCCGGTCATCGCCTCACCCGCGACGAAGACGGTGCGCAACGACACGATCGACGCCGCGGGGGCGGCATCGGCGAACACCGTCAGCATCGACGGCACGAAGGACGTCATCGTCACCGAGTGCGCGGCGATGACGGCGGCGAGATAGCCGCTGTCGCGATGCCCGTCGTGCTCGGCGACCACCACTCGCGCACCACGGGCCAGCGGCGCGAACAGCTCCCACACCGACACGTCGAAGGTGGCGGGCGTCTTGAACAGCACCACGTCGTCGTCACGGATGCCGTATTCGTCGGCAATCCACTCGACCTGGTTGACCATCGAGGCATGCTGAACAGCAACCCCTTTCGGCCGCCCGGTGGAGCCGGAGGTGAAGATGACATACGCGGTGTTCATCGGGCGCAACGGCCGCAGCCGCTCCACGTCGCCGACCGGCGCATCCGAGTACCGCGCACCATCGAGCACGTCGACCGCGATGACCGGAACATCGGATTCGGTCTGCCAGCCGTCGGCGGATCCGATCAGAACGCAATCCGGCCGTGCCGAGGCGACAACGTGTGCGATCCGAGCGGCAGGCTGGTCGGGATCGACGGGCACGTACGCGCCACCAGCAGTCAAAGCCGCGTACGCGCCGACGACCAACTCGGCCGAGCGCCGCATTCCGAGCACCACCAGCGACTCGGGACCGACGCCGGCATCGATCAGCACCCGAGCGAGCCGATTGACCCGGGACGCCAACTCCGCATACGTGAATGTGCGATCGCCATCGAGCAACGCGACAGCATCGGGCGTCCGGCGCACTTGGGCTTCGAACGCGACAAGGACGGTGTCCGCACCGGCGGGTTCTACCGCATGGCCATCTATCCGACGCGGGGCCAGGCCCAGCTCGATCGCCCGACGCCGCTCCGGGGCGTCCAGTAATGGCAGGTCGCCCACCGGTAGATCGGCATCGGCCGTGATCGCCCGCAGCAGCCGCACCAGCCACCGCGCATAGTCCGCGATGGTGGCTTCGTCGAAAAGATCCGTTGCGTACGTGAATTCCGCACGAACCCCCGTCGGTGCCGAACCTTCCTCGAGTCCGGCACCGACGAAGCTTTCGGTGACCGTGAGCTGGAGATCGAACTTGGTCACTCCGGTATCCAGAGTACTGGTAGCAACCGACAAGTCGGGCAGTTCGAGGTTGATTTCCTGAGCGTTGTCGAAGGCGAGCATGACCTGGAACAGCGGGTGGCGTGCTCGAGAGCGTGTCGGGTTGATGGCCTCGACTAGCTGCTCGAACGGCAGCCCGGCGTGTCCGAAGGCGGCGAGGTCGGTTTCGCGCACCCGATCGAGCAGCGTCGAGAAGGAGGCGGTGGCATCGATCTCGGTGCGCAATACCAGGGTGTTGACGAACATCCCGATGAGGTCGTCGAGGGCGCGCTCGCCACGACCTGCGATCGGCGTGCCGATGACGATGTCGGCACTGCCCGACAGTCGCGACAGCAGCACGGCCAGCGCACCGTGCAGCACCATGAAGGTCGAGACACCCTGGGCACCAGCCAGATCTGCGATATCGGCGTACAGGTCGCGCGGCAGCACAAATCGGAACACCGCGCCGGCACCTGACGCGACCGCGGGCCGCGGCCGGTCGGCAGGCAGCTCGAGCTGGTCGGGCGCACCGGCAAGGGCCTCGGTCCAGAATTCCAGTTGCTCGGGCGGCAGACCGAACTCGCGCTGCCACAGGCTGTAGTCCGCGTACTGCACGGTCAGCGGCGCCCAGCCCGGGGCACCACCGGCGCGTCGGGCGCCGTAGGCGGTCATCACATCGCGGGCCAGCACCCGCAGCGAGAGGCCGTCCGCGGCAATGTGATGCAGTACCAGAGCTACCGCGTAACTACCGTCGTCCACTGTAAAAACCCGGGCACGAAAAGGAATCTCGTGTTCCAGATCGAAACCGCGAGCGGCGAAGCGGAGCAGTTCCGCATCGAGCTCGCGTGCGCCGATCGCCTCGGCGGCGCCGATCGCCTCGGCGGCGGGAAGGACAACCTGCCGCGCCGCAACGCCTTCGGCGCCGTCCGAAAGCACCGAGGGGAAGGTGGTACGCAATACCTCGTGCCTGGCAAGGACGTCATCGAGTGCCGACCGCAGCGCGGCGACATCGACCTCGCCACGTAGCCGCACCACGAACGGCATGTTGTAGCCCGCGCCGGAAGTCTCGAACCGGTTCAGGAACCAGATCCGCTGCTGTGCGGGAGAAAGTGGAACCAGCGGCGGTCGCGGCCGCGCCCGCAGCAGCGCAACGGCAGACGCGCCGCTGGTTCCTCCCGCCCGCTCGATCAGTTCGGCGAGTTCGGACACCGTTGTGGCGGTGAACAATTCGCGAACTCCGAGCCGGCAGCCCAAATCGGCGGCGAGCCGGGCAGCCACCTGAGTGGCCACCAAGCTGTTTCCGCCGAGTGCGAAGAAGTCGTCATTGCGGCCGACGCGCTCATGGCCGAGCACCTCGCCGAACACCCGCGCGATGGCCCGCTCCACCGGTGTCGCCGCGGCGGCGTATACCGGGGTGGTCCGCTCCGGCGCGGGCAGCGCGGAACGATCCAGCTTGCCGGAGGCATTGACCGGCAGCGCGTCGAGCACCACGAAGGCCGCGGGCACCATGTACCCGGGCAGCGCCCGGATCGCCGCCGCACGCAGCTGCCTCGGCAGCACCGATCCCGGCTCGGACTCGACGGCATAGGCGACCAATTGTTCGCCGACCCCGGCGTCGTCACGCACCACGACCACGGCACGCACCACCGAGTCGACCGTGCCGAGTACCGATTCGATTTCGCCGAGCTCGATGCGCAGACCACGTAGCTTGACCTGGAAGTCGGTGCGGCCCAGGTATTCGAGCTCACCGGTGGTGGTCCAGCGCACCAGGTCACCGGTGCGGTACATCCGATCGCCCGGTGCGGACGGGCACTCCGGCCCGCCGAACGGATCGGCGACGAACCGCCCCGCCGACAGTCCAGGTCGGTCGACGTAACCCCGGGCGAGCTGTACCCCCGACAGATACAGCTCACCCGGTGCCCCGACCGGTACCGGCCGCAGCCGCGAATCGAGTACATAGAGCCGGGTGTTGAACACCGGCGCACCGATCGGTACCGAGACGGTATCGGCGTCGGTCACCTCGTGGAAGGTGACATCGACGGCAGCCTCGGTCGGACCGTACAGGTTGTGCAGCCGCGCGCCGGTGAGCACGCGCAGCCGCTGGGCCAGTACGGCGGGCAGCGCCTCCCCGGAGGCGAACACCATCCGCAGCGTGGTCCGCGTCGTGAATTCCTGATGGGCCAGAAACGCTTCCAGCATCGACGGCACGAAATGTGCTGTTGTCACGCCATACTCGGCGATGACAGCGCGCAGGTAGGCCGGATCGCGGTGCCCGTCGTGCTGTGCGAGCACCAATGTCGCACCGATTTGCAAGGGCCAGAAGAACTCCCACACCGACACATCGAAGGTGGCGGGGGTCTTCTGCAGCACGACATCGTCGACGCTCAGCCGGTACATCGACTGCATCCACACCAGCCGATTGACGATCGACGCGTGGGTGACAGCCACGCCCTTCGGCAGCCCGGTGGACCCCGAGGTGAAGATCACATACGCGGGCTGCTCGGGTCGCAGCGCGGCGGTGCGTTCCCTATCCCACACCGGACCATCGGAACAGCCCGGATCCGATCGATCGACATATACGACGGGAATACCGGAAACCTCCGGTGCGCCATCGTGTTCGGTGGTCAGCACACAGAGCGGGCGAGCAGTGGACACAATATGCGCGGTGCGCTCGGCCGGATGGTCGGGGTCGAGCGGAATATAGGCCGCCCCCGCCGCGAGCACGGCATAGATCGCGACGAGCAGTTCGGGCGAGCGCCGGATGTTCAGCGCGACCGAGGTCTCGGGCCCGACCCCGAGCCCGATCAGCTGTCGTGCCAGGCGGTTGCTACGCGCCGCCAACTCGCGGTAGGTCATGGTCTGCCCGGACTCGTCGGCGTATCGCACGGCCATTGCGTCCGGCGTGCGAGCGACCTGTGCCTCGAACAGGGAAACGAGCGTCGCGACCGGCGCGCGCCCTGCCGATCGACCCGGCAGTACCGCGTCGACGTCGTAGGCTGTCGCGTTCCACATCTTGGTGCTGACCTCGAGCTCCAATTCGGTCGCGACGGCCACCGCGCCCACCGGCGTATCGAGACAGGTGGTCAGCAATCGCTCCAGGTAACGCAGGAATCGCGCGTGGTGGCGCGCGATTTCGTCGGCGCCGTACAGATTCGGGTTCGCCTCGAAATCCACGTGCACGCTATCGCGCTCGCCGTAGTAGACGTTGAAGCTGAGATCCTCCACCGGTCCGGTCGAGAGCACGTGATACCTGGCCACGGTGTCGCCGAGGGTCAGGTCATTGCCGAACAGCATGATGTTGGCCAGCGGACCGAACAGCGCGCGGCGCGCGGGCTGTCCATCGTGCTCGGCGTCGCGCCGGATATCCTCGTGCCGGTAACGCTGATGGCGCAGCGCGCCCGCGACCTCGACCCTGGTCGCGCGCAGCAGCTCACCCCAGGTGACCGGGTCGCCCGACCGCGCGCCGACCGGCAACCGCAGCGGCACGATATTCGACAGCATCCCCGCCGAACGTCGCATCACCGCCGTCGTGCGCGCGGTCACCGGCAGGCTGAGCACCACTTCGTCCCGATCGGTGAGCCGCCCGAGATACCCGGCGAAGGCCGCGAGCAAGACCACCGCGAAGGTCGAATCCTGGCTCGATGCCAGGACATTCAGCTGTTCGACCAAGTGCTCGGGCAGCGCCCGACCTGCGATCAGATTCATCGCGGCGCGCGGCGCGGTGCGGCCGTCGAGACTGGTCGCGCCGTCGAGCCCGGCAACCCGCTGCGCCCAGTGCGCACGGTCGGTGGCGTATCGCGTGCTGTCCCGGTAAGCGAGCTCACCCTCGACCAGCGCAGCCAGCTTGCCCGGCGTCGCCGCGGCGAGCTCGGTGCCGAGCACCCGCGCGGTGTACCGCTCGGCTACGCGGTTGGTACTGGTCAGCGCGCCGTATCCGTCGAAGACGAGGTGGTGTGCCCGCAGATACCAGAAGTACCGCTGGTCGGCCACCCGCAACACAGCGCATTCGGCCAGGCGATCGGCGATCAGATCGACCGGTGCGCTCATATCCGACCGCATCCATTCATGTGCGGCGGCAATGGGATCGGCGTGCTCGCGCAGGTCGATCACCTTGATGTCTTTGGAAAGCTCCGGGTCGACGCACTGATAGGGCACACCATCGGATTCGCCGAGCCGCACCAGGATCGATTGGCATTCGTAGGCCGCCTCGATCGACTCCTCTTGCAGGATCTCGATATCCAGCTCGCCCCGCACGTCCACGTACTGCGCGATATTGATCGGCACCTCGGGATCGATCAGCTGTGCATACCAAACCCCCAGCTGCGCGGGCGCCAGCGGAAACGGCACGGGCGCGGGAGGCACCGCCCCGGTATGGGCGGTCTCATCCGGCCCCGCACCGAACTCACCCAACTCCGTACCGTGCACCAGAGCCTCCTCGTTGGCGAAACAACAGCTAGCCGAGTGCTTTTGGGCAGCGCGAATAAGCCTCTGCATCAGAGCTTTCGGCTCCGACGCATGGCATGGATGCCTGCACCTTGGCAATTCGACGAAGCGCGGGACGCGGCAGCGTCGCTCGCGCGGGGTCCGAACAGATTGCGTGAAAACGAGATCGGTGACTCCGGGTCACCGCCGTGGCGAACGCAGATCGCCACGGTCGCGCCTAGCTTTTGATCGTTCCTCCAACCCCGCCGCCGCGATGCGGGCGAGCACCGCGGCAATGTCAGCTACATCACATGGATGTGATCCACGCATTGCGAACACTAGGCGCTTCGTTAATAAAAAGGAACTATTTCCCCTAAAAACTTCTGGACGACCGTCCAGCAGGGTTTGGCGGGTCGAAAACCCTGGACAGAGCTGTGTTCGCGACTACATTAAGGCCGCGAATGTGAGCTGTCACACTTTCAGATATGCAGACTATGAGCCGGAACGTTGCATCCGCGTTGCATCGGCGCCCAAGCGCCGGTCGAGCACCCGAATCTTGGCCTCGATCTGCGCGTACAGCGGCGAATCTCGATCGACCGTCGAACGATAGGCGGCCCACGCCGCGGCATCGTCGCGCCCCTCGGCGGCTGCCGTCCACCGACGCAATACCGCGGTGTCGCCAGAACTGAGTACCGCGGTCCGCAGCCGGACGCGGAGCTCGTCGCGGAGGTCGACAATCCCGGGAGCGGTCGAGCGCGGCAGCACGGGCCCCGCGTAAAGCCGTAATGCGGCATCGACATCACCGGAGTCGAGCGCGGCCCGCAGCGCTTCGATATCGGTTGCGACATGAACGCGCAACCGGTATGGGCGCGAACCGAATACGGTCGGACCGACCACCGCGCGCAGCCGCGACATGGCGGCGCGGATGGTGCCGTTGTCCAGATCCGTATCGTCGAGCAGCAGCGCGAGGTGGTCGGCGCCGAGCCCTTCCTGGTGTTCGGCCAGCAGCAGCAGAATCTCGGCATGCCGCTGCGACAACGGAACTCGATCGCCCGCGATGGTCAGCAGCGGCTGCCCGAGCCCGAGCACATCGAGACCCAACCGGCCTGCGGCGACGGCATCGTCCGCGTCCTGATGCCCGGACCGATGCGCCGAACCATGCTGTCCCGCCCGCATCGCGGTGAGCAACAGATCCATTTCCGCGGCAGTCGACGCCGCCTTGACCAAGGCCAGAATCTCCGGCTTTGCCACGCGGACGCCACCGGCGATCATCAGCACCCCGACCAGCCTGCCGTCGGGATCGTGCACGGGCGCCGCCGCACCGGTGAGCTGGTGCATGCGGTGCAGGTAATGCTCAGGGCCATGGATCCACGCAGCCCTTCCGGTGCGCACCACCAGACCGACCGCATTGGCGCCGATGCGCCGCTCGCTCAAATCGTCGCCCGCTCGCAAACCGATCTCGGCGGCCGCGGTGACATGTTCGGGACTACCGTGAATCGAGAGCACGCGACCGAATTGATCGGAAACCGCGACGATCAAACCTGTTCGGGCCGTGTCCTGTACGAGTAGCTTGTCGATCAATGGCATCAATGCGGCAATCGGATGCGCGTCGCGATAACGCTGCAAATCCGCGCCGCGCAGACCGCGCCCGTCCAACGTGTCCATCGGATCGACACCGCCGCGCACACTGCGCAGCCAAGATTCGAGCACGGCGGGACGCAGCAGACCGGCAAGCTGCGACAGCTGCTCGCCGCCCGCGCTAAGATATCCGTGTGCTTGTGCGGCATAGGCTTCAAGGGCGCCGAGTTGAGTGCCGGGTTCGACGCCATGCCGTGGGGGCCGCCCACCTGCAAGATTGCTGACCATTTGCCTTTCTTTCCGCCCCAAACTGTACCGGCGCGTATTCCGGTGGAAGGGCGGATGCTCTTGTTTGTCCGCCAGGTCACACCCGGTTTAGACCTCGTACAAATGTGACCTACTCATCTTTCACATCACCGACTGAGGTAATCGGCGGCGTGTTCGGCGATCAGCACCGTCGTAGCCTGCGGACCGCGACTCAGTGGCACCGGAACAATTGATAGATCAACCACCGACAATCCGGTTACTCCGTGCACTCTGCATCGCTCATCCACCACCGCGCGCTCGTCATCCGCACGCCCCATCCGGCAGGTACCGGACAGATGTTGCGAGGTAGCCAGATTCGCCCGCAGCCACATATCGGCAGCAGCGCCGGATGATTCCGGCATCGGGTTCGATACTCGCGCCGCCGATATCCGGCGCAATAATTCGGTCGCAGTGACAACAGCCTCCCGCAAACGGTTTCGATCGTGTTCCGCCGACAGATAACGGTGGTCGATATGCGGCGCTACGGCAGGATCGGTCGAACGCAGCCGCAAGACGCCTTCGGCATGCGGTCGCATCAACGCCACCCCGAGCCGCTGCACCCCCGGAGTGAACGCGACGGTGTACGGTCGGATTTCGATATCGTCGAGACTCAGTACATATTCCAGCGGCACCGTGTCCGGCGTCCGAAGCGTGGAATCGAGCTGGTATTCGACGCCGATCTCGGGATGATCACTGAACCCGATTCCGACCGGTGCGGCATGCCGCACCGGAATATCCAGTGCTCGGAGCTGTTCTGCGGCGCCGATGCCGGAACGCAGTAGCAGTGCCGCCGATTCGATCGCCCCAGCGCACAGCACGATCCGATCGGCCGACATGGTGCCGGTCGCACCATCGCGCAGGTATTCCACTCCGACCGCGCGCGTGCCACGGAATCTGATGCGGGTTGCCAATATTTCGCCGACAACGGTGAGATTGGGTCTCGACAGTGCGGGCAGCAGGTAGGCCGATCCGGTGCTGACCCGCCTGCCGTCCTCGACACTGCATGGCACGAGGGCGACTCCGGTGGCGGGGCCCGCGCCCGGCGGCGCGTTCAGGTCGGCGATCGCGGGGACGCCCGCCGCGGCACACGCGGCGGCGAACTCGACACTCAGTGGCACGGGCGCGGACGTTCGGCGCACCGGCATCGGCCCGGACCGGCCGTGCCAGGGGCGGTCACCGAAATCGTGGTCGTGCTCCAGTCGCCGATAGACCGGCATTACCGCCTCGAAGGACCAGGCGGTCGATGCGCCGAGTTCCTTGCTCCATGCGGCGGAGTCCGCCGCGGTGGCGCGCACGAAGTAGCCGCCGTTGATCGCTCCGGATCCACCGATCACCTTGCCGCGCACAATGTTTCCCACAACAGCGCTGCCCAGCTCTTCGGCAGCGAGGGTGACAGGGTAGGTCCACAGCCATGGCGAGCCAGGATCGACCGGCAGATGCGCGGCGTCCAGCAGCTCGGTGGGTATCTCTGCCGCCGTCGTCCACACCGAACCCGCCTCGAGCAGGCACACAGTGTGGTCCGGATTTTCGCTCAGCCGGGCCGCCAGTACACAGCCGGCCGTACCACCGCCGACGATCAGAGTGTCCACCATCTACATCAACATCACAGCATCAGCGGTCCGAATCAGCTGGACGGCGTAGTGGGTTTGAGTGCTTCCAGGCTGCGCGCACGAAATGCGCCGAGCCACAGCCCGCTGCCGTAGGCAATGTCGTCCATCCGCTTGTAGGCCACGTAGCGGAACGGATCGAGCCCGCCCGCGTCGCGATGGGTGAACCAGTCGGCGAGGCCGTCGGCGACGGCCATGGTCACCGCGATCCGCCGGATTCGCCGCGACGCCAGCATGGCCAGCATGGTGACCGGCCAATAGTGCCGACACATCGCCGAAGCCAAACGCCAAAGGCCCGCGAAGAATCCACGCGACAGGTATATGGCGGCGATCCGAGTCGAGTTGTCCAGTTCCGCGAAGACCCTTCGTAGTCGGATCAGCGCGGTGACGAGGGTGACCAGCCCGCCGAACAGGCCCCACTTCGACAGCGTGGCGAACAGCAGGGCGGCAACCACCGTCCAGGACGGCACCGACAGCGGCGACACCATGCCCGCATGCCGGGCACCGAGCGGTGCGGCCCCGGTGCCGTAGAACAGCTTTCGACCGAACCAGGCGCGGAAGGAAATCCGATGGTCGTGCGCGACATGCGCGGCGGGCTCGTACCGCAGCCGCCAGCCCGCCCGCTCCAGTCGCCAGCACAGGTCGACGTCCTCGGCCACCTGCATCGACTCGTCGAAGCCGCCCTCGGCCAGCAGCGCCCTGCGCCGCACGAGCAGCGCCGCGCTCGGCACGTAGGACACCAGCCCGCGCGACTGCACGGCCGACTCGCGGCGGCCGAGATCGAGCGAGGAGCGAGTGTGCTCGTAGCGGGCCAGTGTGTTCGACTCCGGATCGAGCGCGACGATCCGCGGCGCGACAAGCGCGACCTCCGGGTCACTGAAATGCCCGAGCATCACTTCGAGCCAGCCGCTGCGCGGGACGACATCTGAGTCGAGGAAGGCGACGAAGTCGGTTGTCGCGGCCCGCAACCCGGCATTGCGCGCCGCGGCCGGCCCCTGCTTGTGGTCGTGGCGCAACACGGTCACCCGGCATCGGGTGCCCCGGTTGCTCGGGATGCGGACCGGTTGATCGGAGCCGTCGTCGACGACGATCACGTTGTGCCCGCGCAGTGCCGCGAGCAATCGGACCAGACCATCGGCGTTGTTGTGCAGCGGAACTATCACGGTCACGTCCTCCGGCGACGGCAGCAGCCGGGGACGCGGATTGCCGACTCCGGAGTCGAGCAGCCGTCTGGCAACGACGGCGGACTTGGGGCCGGTGACCTCCAGGTACCCGTCGCCGATCATCTCGGCGGCCTCCGGGGCAAGCCGCAGCAACCGGGCGGGCGAACCGCCGATCAGTATGCGTCCCCCGGAGTATGCGCGTACCCGTGGATCGATCCGCACCCCGAACCCGTCGGGCAGGCGATCATTGCGCATTCCTGGCATGCTAGGCGGAGATTCGCGCACAAGCATCATCCACTCGGAAAAAAGGACAGAATTCCGTGTGAATCCGCCCGAGCGGGCCGGCAACCCTTGTCGCAGAGTGTTGCCGAGGGGTCGCTGGCGACCGAAACCGGACACTCGGCAACGGAGTGGCAATCTTCGCGGGTCCGATCGACAGCGACTCCCGAGCGACATGACAGCGCATTGCTGGCTACCGGCCCGGCATCATGTCAGCGGACTCTCGTCGCAGGCGCGCGACGGGCGCCGTTCCGGCGTGACGAGGGGCCGAGATACCGAGAGCGTGAGCGGAATCGGACCCGACTTGCGCGAACCGGGCTTGCGCGGAGCGGTCCGCCGCGAGTGGTCGACCGACGAGCGCGGGATCATCCGCCCGGTGTCGGCCAGCGCCGCCTCGCCGTAGCCCTGCACACACTCCGGGTCCGGGCCGTCGGCGGGCAGGCCGGTGAAGAACTTCGCCGCCATGCAGCCGCCTCGGCAGGAGTCGTAGTGGGCGCAGCCGGAGCAGGCGCCACCACCGCTCGGCTCACGCAGCTCCGCGAAGAGCTCCGAGTCCTGCCACACCGCGCGGAAACCGCCGTCCGCCACCACATTTCCGGCCATGAACCGGTCGTGGATGGCGAACGGGCAGGCATACACGTCGCCTAGTGGATCGACAAGGCAGACGACCCGGCCCGCGCCGCACATGTTCAGCCCGGGCAGCGCCGCGCCGAACGCGGACAGGTGGAAGAACGAGTCGCCGGTGAGCACACCGTCGCCGTTGCGCACCAGCCAGTCGTACAGCACCCGCTGTTGTTCCGGGAGCGGGTGCAGTTCGTCCCAGACGTCGGCGCCGCGCCCCGACGGTCGTAGCCGGGTCAAACGCAGTGTGGCGCCGTACTTGTCGGCGATCGCCTTGAATTCATCGAGTTGAGCGATGTTGTGGCGGGTCGCGACAACCGAGAGCTTGGCGTCGGAGAATCCGGCCGCCGCCAGGTTGTCCAGCGCCCTGATCGCCATGTCGTAAGACCCTGGTCCACGCACGGCGTCGTTGACCTCGGCGTCCGCGCCGTCCAGCGAAATCTGAACGTCCACATAGTCACTGGCGGCCAAGCGCGCGGCGACCTCGGGCGTGATGCGAACTCCGTTGGTGGAGAACTTCACTCCGACGTGGTGCGCGGTCGCGTAGTCGACCAGTTCCCAGAAGTCAGGGCGCACAGTGGGTTCGCCGCCGCCGATGTTCACGTAGAAGATCTGCATGCGTTCGAACTCATCGATCAGCGCCTTGCACTGCTCGGTGCTCAGCTCGCGCGGATCGCGCCTGCCCGAGGAGGACAGGCAGTGCACGCAAGACAGGTTGCAGGCGTAGGTGAGTTCCCAGGTGAGGCAGATCGGCGCGGCAAGACCGGTTTCGAATCGGTCGATCAGGCGTACCGCACCGGTCGACGCCGGGGCCACGCCCGCGGCCGGCCGCTCGGCCTGCGCCGCCGGTGCGGCGAGTGAGCTGTGCCGCAACACTTCCGGTGCGCTGCCCGGCGGCGCGGGCGTGATCATGTCCGAGTCGGCCAGCTGCCGCAGTGCCCGCACATAGGGTCCGGCGGCGTCATCCGACAGACCGGCCGCCCGCAGCGCGGCACGCGGTGAGGCGTGCCCCGGCAGCGACCGCACGATCTCGAGGATCTGCGGGTTCTTCAGGAAGGAAAGCTTGCGCGTGCCGAAGTGGTAGAGCAGCGCGCCGAACGACTCCGGCCGCAGCGCCACCCTCGGGTGCAGCTCCCAACGAGTATCGAGATCGAGCATGGTCGCTCCGCCGTTCAGTAGACGCCGCACATACCGTCGATGGAGACCTCTTCGATGAGGGTTTCCTCCACCAGCGGCGCTTCCTCGCTCGACCGCGCATCGACCGTTGTGACCGGTCCGGTGCTGTCGGTGTCGGTGCCGTTTCGAGCGACCTGCAAGCAGTCGCTAGCGGCCTTTCCGAGCGATCCGTATTCCGGCATGGCTACCTCCGAGATGGCGATCGATGTCCACGGCTACCCGATGTACCCGCGCTCACACGATAACGTCATACACTGACAAAATGGAACAGGTTCTACCCAATCGGTCGAGGTGGGCGCCGAACGTCCCACTCAGTGGACACTGCGCCCCGACCGGTCCGGCCCGCGAGCCGTGGCGCACGTGCACCGACCGGCCCGCAGGCTCGCGCTCTAGACTTTCGGTGGCAAGCAGCTGAACAGGACGTGACGGGCGATCGATGCCCGCGGTGGTAGAGGTGGCATGGGAGTCGGACGAATGCAGGCGAGTGGGGGCGGCAATACTCTGTCGGAGTCCGAGATCGTCGAGGCCGCGCTGCGGGTGGTCCGCGAAGACGGCGTGGAGAAGCTGTCCATGCGGCGACTCTCTCGCGAACTCGGCGTTTCACCGATGGCGCCGTACTACTACGTCGCCGACAAGCGGGAACTGCTCGACCTCGTCGCCACCGCGGCGCTGACCGGAGTTCGCAAGCCACCGCCCGAATCCGGGCCGTGGCAGCAGCGGCTGCGCGATCTCATCGACCAGATCGATGAGAAGCTGCGCAAGCATCCCGGCCTCGGGGATGTGCTGATCGAGCAGATGCTCGGCAAACAGCTCGACCTGATCGCCGCACTGATGGAGATCCTGTTCGAAGCGGGCTTCACCGATCGCAATGTGCTCGCCGCCTACGCGACGATCCACACCTATCTGTTCGGCCGCAGCCGGGTGAACCCGAGGGATCGCGCGCCGCTGTCGGATGTGGCATTGCCCGATGCCGTGGAGCGCGCCACCAAGTACATGGCGGACCTGCGTGGGAAGTACGCGTACGACTTCGGCATGGAGGTGTTGGTAGCCGGTCTGGAGGCCCAGCTTGTCCGTCAGCCGAATACCGACGTACGATGAAACTGAAACACGTTCTAGTTTTGTCACGAGCGACCTGCACCCAGTCGCTAGCGGCACGCGCCGGCCGCGCCACGTTCGAGAGGACGCCATGACCACCGTTGAAGTTCCACACGGCTCGCGCTCGGTCGTGCTGCGGGTATCCGCGGTCATCACCGAGACCGTCGACACCTGCTCGCTGGTCTTCGACGTGCCCGAAGAATTGCGCGAACGCTTCAACTACCAGCCCGGCCAATTCCTCACGCTGCGCATCCCGAGCGACCTGACCGGGTCGGTGGCGCGCTGCTATTCGCTGGCCAGCTCGCCATACACCGACGACCGGCCGAAGGTCACCATCAAGCGCACCGTCGGCGGCTACGGGTCGAACTGGGTGTGCGACAACGTCAAAGCGGGCGACGAGATCGAAGTTCTGCCGCCCTCAGGCGTTTTCACGCCCAAGGACCTCGATGACGACATGCTGCTGTTCGGCGCGGGCAGCGGCATCACCCCGGTGATGTCCATCCTGAAATCGGCGCTGGCCAGGGGCAACGGCAAGATCGTGCTGATCTACGCCAACCGCGACCACGAATCGGTCATCTTCGCGGGCGAATTGCGCGAGCTGGCGGACAAGCATCCGCAACGGCTCACTGTGATCCACTGGCTGGAATACCTGCAGGGCCTGCCGACACCCGACGCGCTGGCCACCCTGGTGTCGCCCTACGCCGGCTACAACGCCTTCATGTGCGGGCCGAAACCATTCATGGACCGCGTGCACGACGCGCTCGCCCGGCTCGATGTGCCGCGCTCGCGCACCCATGCCGAGGTGTTCAATTCCCTGGCCGGAGACCCGTTTGCCGACCAGGCGCCGGTCGAGGTCAGCGATGAGGAAG
This sequence comes from Nocardia sp. GCM10030253, assembly GCF_042675075.1. NCBI lineage: Bacteria > Bacillati > Actinomycetota > Actinomycetes > Mycobacteriales > Nocardiaceae > Nocardia > Nocardia sp. GCM10030253. The sequence continues at coordinate 63,661 of NZ_JBHTDL010000012.1, forward strand.
CCGCAGGCGCGGCCACCGTCGAGGTCGAACTCGACGGCGAGGTGCACGAGCTGTCCTGGCCGCGCAAGCAGACCCTGGTCGACATCATGCTGGCCAAGGGACTCGATGTGCCCTACTCCTGCCAGGAAGGCGAATGCGGTTCCTGCGCTTGCACTGTGCTGGAGGGCAAGGTCGAGATGGAGAACTCCGAAATCCTCGACCCCGAAGACATCGCCAACGGCTACATCCTCGGCTGCCAGGCCAGGCCGGTCACCGACCACCTGAAAATCCAGTTCTGAATTCTTGGCAGCGCCTGCGGCGCGGCCCCGAAGGCTCGCGAACGGTCGCTCGTAAGACTCGCTCCGCGGTGGGTGTGAGTTGCGGCTTCCTTTGTTTCAGCGTGCTGCGCGGTAGGCGACGCGTTGCGCGGGGGCGAGGCGTTCGACGGCGTAACTCAGTGCGGTGCGGCCCATCTCGGACGCGTGCTTGTCCAGGAAGTCGGTCAGCAGCTGCTCGTCGATGCGCTTGCCGATTTCGCGGAGCATCCAGCCGAGCGCCTTTTGGATGAGGTCGCGGCGGTCGGCGAACAGTTGCTCGCACAGCTCGAATGTGGTCGTGACGTCCCCCGCTTTGATGAATGCGAAGCTCGACAGTATGGCGACTCGACGCTCCCACAGCGATTCGGCCTCGGCCAGCTCGAAGAGCAGATCGCGGGGCTTGTCCAGCAGCCATGGACCGATGATGTGCTCCGCGGACGCGTCGACCAGATCCCAGTTGTTCACGCGGCCGCGCCGGACCGCGGCCAGATACAGCTCGAATATCGCGGCGCGGGCCTTGTCGTCGAAGGCGCGCGGCTTGGACACGGCGGCAAACCTGGCGTTGAGGATGACAAGCGCCGCAAGCCGCTCTTCGTGCACCGGACTGTCGAGCAGCGTGTCGATCTCCGTGAGCGACAGTGTCGCAAAGCGTTTCGCGATCGAGCGGGTCACCGGCACCCGGACGCCGATGAAGACGTCGCCCGCGCCGTACTCCCCCGGCCCGGTTTTGAAGAACCGCTGCAAATGGATCGCATCGGCGGGATCGGCCACCTCCGCCAGCGCCGCCCGTACCTGCGCGGCGGTCCCGGCACCTGTCGTCATCAGCAAACCTCCCGTGTACAGCCTGCCGACCAGCGGAGTCGAATGGCGTCTCAGTGCGGCATCAGCCCAGCGCGCCCAGGATCCGGCCCGACTCGAAAGCGGCGGCGCTGGCGGGCAGATCACCGGGACGGCCGCTGTTCAGCACGCGGACCGCACCGTTTCCGGTGCTGGGTCGACCGAGCGCATCCATCCGCCGGATCGTCTGCGCGGCAACGGCTTGCGCACTGTCGAAAAGACGAACACCGTCGGGCAGCGCGGCGAGGATCGCGTCGATGACCAGCGGATAGTGGGTGCAGCCGAGGACTACGCCCTCGACGCCGGCGGGGGTCTGCTCGGCCGCCCGCGCGATCGACTCCTTGGCTCCGACGAGATCACCCGCGTCGATGGCATCCGCCAACCCGTGGCAGGCGACGCCGACGACATCGGCGTCCCCACCGAACCGGGCGATCAGATCGGCCTGGTAGCGGCTGGCCGTGGTCGCCGCGGTGGCCCACACCGCCACCGACGAGCAGACGGCGGCCGCGGGCTTGATCGCGGGCACGGTGCCGATCACCGGCACATCGCGGCCGACCTCTGCGCGCACCTGCTCCAGCGCGGTGACACTGGCGGTATTGCACGGCAGCACGATCACCTCCGCGCCGAGCTCGATCGAGGTACGAGCGGCATCGACCACCCGGTCGATCGTCCACTGCTCAGGCTTCGGGCCCCACGGCGCGCCATCCGGATCCAGTTGCAGCAGCAGGTCCACATCCGGTCGTAGCTTGCGCAGCCAGGCGGCTGTGGTCAGCAACCCGAGGCCGGAATCGATGAGCGCGACGATCACACAGACAACTTATTGGTTTGTGCCGAGTAGCTCCGCCACCGGGGCACCCGCCGCGATTTTCGCTCGCGCCTTCATCACCTGTGCGGTCATGCCCGCACCGACCACGCCGGTCAGGTTGCCGTCCTGGGTGTAGTAGGCGAGGAACTTGCGGCCGTCGTCGGAGACGATGTGGACATCGTCGGCGGCGCTCGGGGTGCCGAGGGCCTGAATCTTCACCTCGTACTGGTCGCTCCAGAAGTACGGCACCCGCGCCGCGGTCGGCGGTTCGGCGCCGAGCAGCGCGCAGGCCAGCAGTTTCGCCTGCTCGCCCGCATTGGTCCAGTGCTCGACGCGCTTGCGCTGTCCGGTCTCGTGCAACCACGCGGCGACATCGCCGACCGCCCACACACCCTCGACAGAGGTGCGACCCACCTCGTCGGCGAGCACGCCGCCGCCTGCCGTCGGCTCGGCGAGCGCAATGCCGGAATCCGCGAGCCATTCGGTGACCGGGCGCGAGCCGACCCCGATGACCACCAGGTCGACGTACACCACGCTGCCATCGGAAAGCTTCGCGCCACGCACCCGGTCGGCATCGTCGGCGAGGAAGGTGTCCAGGCCGGTGCCGCAGCGCAGATCTACGCCCTCGGCGCGATGCATCCTGGCGACCAACTCGCCGACCTGTTCGCCGAGCACCGAGGCCAGCGGCGTCGGTTGCGGCTCGATCAGCACCACCGCAACCCCACCCGCGCGGAAACTGGCCGCGAGCTCACAGCCGATGAACCCGGCTCCCACCACAAGCGCCGTACCGGCATCGGATAATTCGGCGCGCAGCGCCGCGGCGTCGGCATGCCCACGCAGCACGTGCACGCCCTTCAGATCGGGTAGCCCCGGCAGACGGCGCGGCCGCAGACCGGTCGCGATGATCAGTTGGTCGTAGTCCAGCGTGCCGCCATCGGCGAGAGCCACCTGCCGCGCCGCGGTATCGACGCCGACCGCCGCGGTGTTCAGGCGCAGATCGATCTTCTTCTCGACGAAGAATTCTTCGGGCCGCAGCGTGGTGTCATCGGTCTCGCCGCGCACGAACTGCTTGGACAGCGGCGGGCGGTCGTAGGGCAGCCGCGATTCCTCGCCGACGAGGATCAGTTCACCCTCGTATCCCGCGCGGCGCAGTTCCTCGGCGGTGCGCAGGCCGGCCAGCCCTGCGCCGACAATCACGATCGGCCTGTTCATGCGGCCTCTCCTTCGGTGCGGCCGGGCAGTCGCCGGGCTGAGTTGGCATCCGTAACTGAAGGTGACACGCAGCTCACCCTAACTTCCGCTTGGTCGTGGCTCACAGTGAGGGCCGTCACTTCGCCGACCAGGCAAGACCTCGGACGATCGGTGCGCAATCGTGTCCGTATCGATATTGATCGGGCGGTCAATCAGAGTTGAATGAAGGCAGGAGAACATTCCATAGCCTGAGGAGGCACACCATGTTCACCGGAAGTCGCACACAGGACTACCTGGCCGTCGTGCTGGGAGTCTTTGCCGCGCTGTCGCCCCTCTGGGTGGTGACGAACGACAACGGACAGTGGTCACTGATCGTCTTGGGCGTTCTGATTGCACTCGCCGGGCTCGCGCAGATCTACCGGCCCGCCATGCAGGCCACCGACTACGCGATGGGTCTGTTCGGCGCATTGCTGTTCATCTCCCCATGGGCAATGGACTTCACCGGGTACAGCGGCGCATCCTGGACCGCATGGGTAGTCGGGATAGTGACGGTAGTGGTCGCGATCGCGGCGCTGCCCGCAATGTCGGCCCGTCTGCACGACATGGTTCCGCACCACTGATGCAGATGCCGAAACCGCATCGAGCGGGGCGTCGCCGTAGCGCCAAGGTGGACGGTGACGCCCGGCAGCTCATCCTGGATGCCGCCGAAAGGCTTTTCGCGGCACAGGGATTCGATGCCACCGCGACGGCCGCGATCGCCGGCGCCGCAGGTGTCCCCAAGGGGCTCGTCTTCTACTACTTCCCGACCAAGGATTCGATCCTGTCGGCGCTGATGGCCGAACGGGTGCCCAACCATCCGATCGACGACATCGGCACGGTGGTCACACCCGGCGATCCGGCCGCCAGCCTGGTCAATCTCGATGCCGCGCTCAATCTGCGCGACAACCATTCCTCGGTACTGCGCGTCATCATGTGGCGCGAAGCCGACACGCATCCGGACGTCCGGCGCCAATTGCGCCACCTGCGTGACCAAATGCTCGATATCACCGCCCGAGTTCTACAGGCAAGCGCCCCCGTGCCGGTTCAGCAAGGCACTCTGCGGGCGTGCGCGGCCGCCTGGGTTTCGGCCATGTTCGCGATCGCGAGCACCGACCGCCTGCATGCGCTCGACGGCCTGCCGCTGCCGACAAAGGACGAACTCCTGAATGTGGCGCAAGTCGTCGCCGCGGGTATGACACAGCTCGGCTGACAAGTCTGAAAGGGCTCGCCTTCTCTTTTGCGGGGAAAGGCCGTGATAAGAGTTCTTCTGTGCACATCGGTCACATCAGGCGCGGCACATCAACGACCGGCTTATTTGTCGGCGCGATAGCGACAATTCTGATCGGTACGGGCTCGGCTCCGGCCGTACCGATATACCCGACCCCGGATCCCGATCCCTTCTACGCCACACCGGCAGATATCGCACAAAAGAGGCCGGGTGCGGTGCTCGCAACGCAGGCGCTGCCACCGCTGTTGGTCTTCCCGAATACGGACGTCACGCTGGTGAAATTCCGCTCGACGAATTCCCGTGGGCTGCCGATCGCGGCGACGACCACGGTGCTGACACCGCGCGGCCGTCCCCCAGACGGGCCGCTGCTGTCCTACCAGCACATCATCAATGCGCTCGGTACCAAATGCGCAGTCTCCAGGGAGCTCTACTCCAACGATCCGAACCTGCAGATCAAAGAGGCGGCGGTGCTGAACGGGCTGCTGCTGCATGGCTGGAGCATCGCCCTGCCCGACCACCTCGGGCCGACCTTCGCCTACGGTGCGGCGCGACTCGGCGGCCAGATCACCCTCGACGGAATTCGCGCGGTGCGTCAGGTTCCCGAACTCGGCGTGCAGCACAGCCGGATCGCGATGGCCGGTTATTCCGGTGGCGGCATGGCCACCGCATGGGCCGCCGCACTCGCCCCGCGATACGCACCCGAACTCGATATCGCGGGCGCCGCGGCAGGCGGCGTGCCGATGAACATGGTGAAAATGCTGGAAGGTGTCAATCTCGATCCACATCCGGCGTTCGGGCTGCTTATGGCGGCGGCTATCGGGCTGGAACGGGAATATCCGGACAGGTTCCCGATCAGCGACCACCTCAATCAACGCGGAGTCGAAGCCCGCGCCCTGCTGGCCAACGGTTGCACCAATGACCTTCTCGTCGCCGGCGCGTGGCGCAGCGCCCGCGATTTCGCAAGCAACATGTCGCTCGTCGGCGATCGAAACGCGCGAGCCGTCATCGAGGAAAACAGCCTGGAACTGTTCGACGGTGTGCCGAAAACACCCATATTCGAATGGCATTCACCGAGCGACCCGCTCATTCCGGTCGACTCGATCGTCAATACCAACCGCCGCTATTGCGCGGCCGGCGTTCGACTACAGGCCGAAGTCAACCTCTCACCCGAGCACCTCTCCGCCGCCGTCCTCGGCATCCCCGCGGCGGTCGCCTGGCTGGACGCCCGTTTCCGCGGCGAACCCGCACCGACCAACTGTTGAGCGGCGGCTACCGATCGGCATCGAGGAAGGCAGCGACGTCCGGCGCGAAGCGCGAGTGCTTGATCGCTCCCATATGGCTCGCGCCGGGGTAGATGACCAGGCGGGAGTTCGGGATGCCGTCGGCGGTGTGCCGGAATGTCGCTGTGCAGTACGCGCTGTCGCGGTCGCCACCGATCACCAGGGTGCGCGCGGTGATGTCGCCGAGCCGGCCGCCGAGGTCGAAGACGTCTTCGGCCAGGACGAAAGCGAGGGTGTCCGCGGGATTCTTCGGACGTGCCCACGGGTCGGCCACCCACATGGCCGCCGCGGTAAGGCGCCCGAGGATCGGCGAGGAGACGGCGATCGGGGCCATATGGTGCAGCGCGCGCTGCCCCTCGGCCGCCGCCGTCGCGTAGCGCATCTGGGATTTACGCGCGTGGTCTTCCAGACGGTAACCCGAGGAGGCGATCACCAGCCTGCGCACCGAGCCGGGATGGTCCGCCGCCAGCTGTAGCGCGAGCGAACCACCCGAGGAAACACCGAGAACGTCTACCGGACCGCCGAATTCGGCCCGCAGCGCCGCCGCGTGCTGGGTGGCGATATCAGCCATCGTCGTCCCCTCGGTCATGCCGGGCGCGCGGTTCACCGCATAGACCCGATAGTGCTCGGCCAGCGGCGTCAACGTTTTGATCTCCGAGTAGCGCATGAACCCGCGCGGGTTGGCATGGTCCGGCGTGAACCACCGCAGAAACACCAGCGGCCGCCCGGAACCTAGCGCCAGGTACGGCAACCCGTGCTCGAGCGTGCCCTCGGTGACGTCGAGCTCGACCAGCTGCGCGTTCTTGGCCATGAATCCTCCGAATCGTCGCGATCTCTACCTACGACAGTGCGTCGGAATGCGGGTGAAGTCCATGACCTCCGAGGTGATGTCGACTGTGAGATGAACGACGAAACGGCGCCGCCCCTTCCGGAGCGGCGCCGCTGCGTTCTACTCGCCGGTCGCCTTGGCGATGATCTCCTTCGACACGTTGGCCGGAACCTCCGCGTACGAGTCGAACACCATGGAGTAGTTCGCCCGGCCCTGGGTCTTCGACCGCAGATCACCGATGCAACCGAATAACGCATCGCTCTGGATCAACCGGAGCGGTAGCGTCTGGTGCCCGGCCAACCTGGACATAACCGCAGGGACAGCGCTTGCCGTAGCATGAAGCGGTGACCGCCGCGCACAACTATTCCGAGTTACACGCGCTCATCGAACAGCTGGATCCCAGCCAAGCCGACGAGGTGCGCCAGCACGTGCTGCGGCTGGTCCGCCCGAAATCTGGCCGATTCTCTGTACTCCGAACGTTCGACGGTCCTCCGACTGACCTCGGCGCGCGCGCCAAAGACGTTCTGCGTGATGAGTTCGGCGAAACCGATGCTGATCGTTGACACCGGCCCGCTCGTCGCTTACCTGAATCGCCGGGACACCGACCATGCCCGCTGCGCCGAGCTGCTCGACAGTCGGACAGACGAGCTACTGGTCACGCCATACGTCGTAACCGAAGCGTGCTACCTGATCTGCAAGTACGTCGGCCCGACCGCAGAAATCAACATCGTCGAGGCAATAGCGGCAGGCGACCTGACACAGGTCGATATCACGACAACCGACGTGGTCCGTATGGCCGAGTTGATGGCGCAGTACCGAGGATTCCCGCTCGGTGTAACCGATGCATCAGTGATCGCGATTTCCGAACGTCTCGGCTTGACAGAAGTCGCGACCTTAGACCACCGTCATTTTCACGCCGTGACGCCCCGGCACACAAGCGCCTTCAAACTGCTCCCCTGATGGCAGTTGGCAAATCGGATGATCGGTCTCGGTCGCCTCGAACGCAAGGCATGCAGGGACATCTTCCGGACGCAGCCAAGAGGCTGTGGTGATCGTTTCGTGGTAGGCCACCTGCGCCGTGGCCACGCCGACCGGGGTCTGCTTGTTCGAGTGCATCTGGAACAGCCTGCCCAAACGCTCCTTTCGTCCCTTGCCCGAATTGATCACCACCGCGCCGGCCTCGACCCGGCCCGAGTACACCCGGATGTAGGTGAGCTCGCCGAAGAATGGATGGGCGGCGATCTTGAACGCCAGCGCCGCAAACGGTGCCATCGCGTCGGCCGCGCGGTGGATGATCTCCGCCGCGTTGCCCGGCGCGTGACCGTCGATACCGCCACCGTCCAGCGGCGTCGGCAGGTAATCGATCACCGCATCGAGCATCGGCTGCACGCCCTTGTTCTTGAACGCCGAACCGCAAAGCACCGGATAGACACGGGAATTCACCGTCAGGTGACGGATCGCGCCCTTGATCTCCGCGACGGACAGTTCCGCGCCGCCGAGGAACTTCTCCAGCAGCGCCTCGTCCGACTCGGCGACGGCCTCCAGCAGCTCCGCACGGTAGTGCTCGGCACGCGCTCGAAGCTCGGCCGGGATCTCGACGACCTCGTACCGCTCCCCGAGTTCCGTTTCACCGCACCATATCTTGGCATTCATCTCGACCAGGTCGACGACGCCATCGAAAGTCTCCTCCGCACCGATCGGCAACTGGATCACCAGCGGCACGGCACCGAGACGGTCCCTGATGGTCTGCACGGTGAAGTAGAAATCCGCACCGAGCTTGTCCATCTTGTTGACGAAACAAATTCGCGGCACGTCGTACTTATCGGCCTGACGCCACACCTGCTCGGACTGCGGCTCGACGCCTTCCTTGCCGTCGAACACCGCGTCCGCGCCGTCGAGCACGCGCAGCGACCGCTCCACCTCCGCGGTGAAATCGACATGCCCTGGGGTATCGATGATGTTGAGCTGGAATCCGTTCCAGAAGCAGGTGGTTGCCGCCGAGGCGATCGTTATCCCGTGCTCCTGCTCCTGCACCATCCGATCCATCGTCGAAGCGCCATCGTGCACCTCGCCCAGCTTGTAGGTGACGCCGGTATAGAAAAGTATCCGTTCGGTGGTCGTCGTCTTACCCGCATCAATATGGGCCATGATGCCGATATTCCGAACCATATCCAGATTGCCGAGCACACCACGTGTCACGGTAATCACCGACTCCCTCAACTAGTTTCGTCAGAAAACTGACGCTCGCCTAGTTGGTGCGTTCCGGTGACGGCACGAGCATCGGATCACGCGGCGCGGCCAGCACGCCGAAGGACGCTCTGCCGACAACTACCGCGATCGCGGACCCGAGGGAAACATGCTCCATGTGTACCGCTTCGCCCATCCGCCGTCCACCGAATATCGCGCCGAGTACGTCGCCGGCGGATGTCCAGACGGTGCGGTTGCCGAGTGGATGCCGACCAGGTGCCTGGCACATGAATTCCGCTCAAAGGATTGACTTCTCGGCAGTGGGGATAGCCCTCGGCGACAATCTGGCACCCGAGCGGTCAGGATATCCGCCATGCAGGAATGCGGCCCACGGTCCGAGCACGGGTCACGGGGCGTAGGGGAAGTGCGGGTCCGGCCGCGGTACTGATCCCACGCGGCCACGAAATGTGAGGTCGACTCACGATGACGAACACGTACGCCGAGGGCGCCGAGTACACCGTGCCGACGAAGCGGATGAAGCCGAATTCCTCCCCGCCTGAACGAGTTCCTGTGTTCGGCAACGACATGCAGCTACGCACCGCATTGATTCCCGATCGGATACGCGCCGCCCCGATCAATCACGACTACGAGCTGCTCGCCGTCCAGGACGCACAGAATGCGGGATACCTGAGGGAGATTCAGGATCTGGCTGCCGAACTCGCCCGCGTCGCCGCGTTCGCCGCGGTGCGTGGTCTCGATCAGACGGAGCAGCTGCGGGTACGGCAATTCGAGTCCGCTCTCGAAGCGGCTGCGGCGGACGCCGCGGCTGCGGGGGTGGCGCCCTCCGACATCCGACTCGCCATCGAACACGGTCGGACCGGAGCGTATTGGATCGACCGGCCCGCACATCGGTACCTCGGCCGGATCGCACAACTGACCGACGAGATGGCGGGCCGGCTCAACGAGCTCGCCGAGTACCGACAGCGGATCGCCGAACTAGAGCATCGGCTGACGCAAGCTCGCGCCAACTCATAGCCACCGCCCGCAGGCGAAAACACAAACGGCGCCGTCCCTTTCGGGGCGGCGCCGTTTGTTCAGCGATTCAGCGAATCACTTGACGATCTTCGTGACGCGACCGGCGCCGACGGTGCGGCCACCCTCGCGGATCGCGAAGCGCAGACCCTCGTCCATGGCGACCGGCTGGATCAGCTTGACGGACATCTCGGTGTTGTCACCGGGCATGACCATCTCGGTGCCCTCGGGCAGGGTCACAACGCCCGTCACGTCAGTCGTACGGAAGTAGAACTGCGGACGGTAGTTGTTGAAGAACGGCGTGTGGCGGCCGCCCTCGTCCTTGGACAGGATGTAGGCCTGGCCCTCGAACTCGGTGTGCGGGGTGGTGGTGCCCGGCTTCACGACGACCTGGCCACGCTCGACATCTTCACGCTTGATGCCACGAACCAGCAGACCGACGTTGTCGCCCGCCTGGCCGTTGTCGAGCAGCTTGCGGAACATCTCGATGCCCGTGATGGTGGTCTTGGTGACCTTCTCGCGGATGCCGACGATCTCGACTTCCTCGTTCACGTTGATGATGCCGCGCTCGATACGACCGGTGACGACGGTGCCACGACCGGTGATCGTGAACACATCCTCGACGGGCATAAGGAACGGCTTGTCGGTCTCACGAACCGGAGTCGGGATGGACTCGTCGACCGCGTTCATCAGCTCGACGATGGACTCGGTCCACTTCGGGTCGCCCTCGAGCGCCTTCAGACCGGAAACACGCACGACCGGCGCGTCCTCGTCGAATTCCTGGGCGGCCAGCAGTTCGCGGACCTCCATCTCGACGAGCTCGAGGATTTCCTCGTCGTCGACCATGTCGGACTTGTTCAGTGCGACCAGGATGTAAGGAACACCGACCTGACGGGCGAGCAGCACGTGCTCGCGAGTCTGCGGCATCGGGCCGTCGGTTGCGGCGACCACCAGGATCGCACCGTCCATCTGGGCCGCGCCGGTGATCATGTTCTTGATGTAGTCAGCGTGTCCCGGAGCGTCGACGTGCGCGTAGTGGCGCTTTTCCGTCTGGTACTCGACGTGGGAGATGTTGATCGTGATACCACGAGCCTTCTCCTCCGGCGCCTTGTCGATCTGGTCGAACGCGAACGCCGCGTTCAGATCCGGGAACTTCTCCGCCAGCACCTTCGTGATCGCTGCAGTCAGCGTGGTCTTGCCGTGGTCGACGTGACCGATGGTGCCGATGTTGACGTGCGGCTTCGTCCGCTCGAACTTCGCCTTCGCCACTGTGGTGTCCTCCTGGACTTGTTGGTGCGTGCAGTTGCAGCAGTGCGGTTACTAAATGGGGGTTGTGCTTGACTCCCGGCTGATGGGGCAAGTCTTGCACTTGCCCCATCGAGTACTACTCGCCGGTCGCCTTGGCGATGATCTCCTTCGACACGTTGGCCGGAACCTCCGCGTACGAGTCGAACACCATGGAGTAGTTCGCCCGGCCCTGGGTCTTCGACCGCAGATCACCGATATAACCGAACATCTCCGAGAGCGGAACCAGCGCCTTGACGACACGGGCACCACTGCGCTCCTCCATGGCCTGAATCTGGCCACGGCGGGAATTCAGGTCGCCGATCACATCGCCCATGTACTCCTCGGGCGTGATGACCTCGACCGCCATGAGCGGCTCGAGGATCACCGGACCGGCTTTACGGGCCGCTTCCTTCAGGGCCTGCGAGCCGGCGATCTTGAAGGCCATTTCCGACGAGTCGACGTCGTGGTAGGCGCCGTCGAGCAGGCTGACCTTCAGGTTCACCAGCGGGTAGCCCGCGAGCACACCGTACTGCATGGCATCCTGTGCACCCGCGTCCACCGAAGGGATGTACTCGCGCGGAACGCGACCACCAGAGACCTTGTTCTCGAACTCGTAGGTCGCGCCGTCCTCGCCGACGAACGGCTCGAGGGCGATGATGACCTTCGCGAACTGGCCGGAGCCACCGGTCTGCTTCTTGTGGGTGAACTCGAGCTTTTCGACCTTCTTGGTGATGGTCTCGCGGTAGGCCACCTGCGGCTTGCCGACGTTCGCCTCGACCTTGAACTCGCGACGCATACGGTCGACGAGGATGTCGAGGTGGAGCTCGCCCATGCCGCCGATGACGGTCTGGCCGGTCTCCTGGTCCAGCTTGACCGAGAAGGTCGGGTCCTCTTCCGAGAGACGCTGGATCGCGGTGCCCAGCTTCTCCTGGTCGGACTTGGTCTTCGGCTCGATGGAGACCTGAATGACCGGGTCCGGGAAGGTCATGGACTCGAGCACGATCTGGTTCTGCGGATCGCACAGAGTGTCACCGGTGGTGGTGTCCTTCAGACCGATGACCGCGTAGATGTGGCCGGCCACGGCCTCGCCGACCGGGTTCTCCTTGTTGGAGTGCATCTGGAACAGCTTGCCCAGACGCTCCTTCTTGCCCTTGGTCGAGTTGATGACCTGGGCGCCGGAGTCGACCTTGCCCGAGTACACGCGCACGTAGGTCAGCTTGCCGAAGAACGGATGCACGGCGATCTTGAAGGCCAGACCCGAGAACGGCTCAGCCGTGCTGGCGTCCCGGTGGATGATCTCGTCTTCCTTGCCCGGGACGTGGCCGTCGGTGCCACCATCGTCCAGCGGGGTCGGCAGGTAGTCGATCACGGCGTCGAGCATGGGCTGCACGCCCTTGTTCTTGAACGCCGAGCCACACAGGATCGGGTAGAGCTCGGAGTTGACCGTCATCTTGCGGATGGCGCCCTTGATCTCATCGATCGTGAGCTCATCGCCGCTGAAGTGCTTCTCGAGCAGCGCCTCGTCGGACTCCGCGACCGTCTCCAGCAGCTCCTGGCGGTAGATCTCCGCCTGGTCCGCGAGGTCGGCCGGGATATCGACGACCTCGTACTCTTCGCCGAGCTTGGTCTCGCCCTTCCAGACCTTGGCGTTCATCTCGACCAGGTCGACGATGCCCTCGAAGGTGTCCTCAGCGCCGATCGGCAGCTGGATGACCAACGGCTTGGCGCCGAGGCGGTCCTTGATGGTCTGCACGGTGAAGTAGAAATCCGCACCGAGCTTGTCCATCTTGTTGACGAAACAGATACGCGGCACGTCGTACTTATCGGCCTGACGCCACACCTGCTCGGACTGCGGCTCGACGCCTTCCTTGCCGTCGAACACCGCAACGGCGCCGTCGAGCACGCGCAGCGACCGCTCCACCTCGACGGTGAAGTCGACGTGCCCGGGGGTGTCGATGATGTTGATCTGGTTGTTCTTCCAGAAGCATGTGGTGGCCGCGGAGGTGATGGTGATACCACGCTCCTGCTCCTGCTCCATCCAGTCCATGGTGGCAGCGCCATCGTGGACTTCACCGATCTTGTAGGTGATGCCGGTGTAGAAGAGGATGCGTTCAGTTGTGGTCGTCTTGCCCGCATCAATGTGGGCCATGATGCCGATGTTGCGGACCTTGTTCAGGTCGGTGAGCACGTCCTGTGCCACGGAAATCTTCCCCGCTCGTAGCTAGTTGGGATTTTCGGGGACGACCCTGTGGTCGTCTCTATGTCAACGCCGGAAGCGGCAGGTAAGTGCCGCATCCGGCTGTGCCTCCCGACCCAGTAACGACGGGCCGGGCAGACGTCACCAGCGGTAGTGCGCGAAGGCCCGGTTGGACTCGGCCATCTTGTGGGTGTCCTCGCGACGCTTCACCGAAGCGCCGAGGCCGTTGCTGGCATCGAGAAGCTCGTTGGCCAGACGCTCGACCATGGTCTTCTCACGGCGAGCCCGCGAGTAGTTGACCAGCCAGCGCAGTGCCAGGGTGTTGGAGCGGCCGGGACGGACCTCGACGGGCACCTGGTAGGTGGCGCCACCGACACGACGCGGCTTGACCTCGAGTGCGGGCTTGACGTTGTCCAGCGCGCGCTTGAGGGTGACGACCGGATCGGTGCCGGTCTTCTCGCGCGCCTGCTCCAGCGCGCCGTAGACGATGCGCTCGGCGGTGGACTTCTTGCCGTCCAGCAGGATCTTGTTGACCAGCTGAGTGACCAGCGGCGACCCGTAGACCGGGTCGTTGATCAGCGGACGCTTGGGTGCGGGGCCCTTGCGTGGCATATCAGCTCTTCTCCTTCTTGGCGCCGTAACGGCTGCGGGCCTGCTTGCGGTTCTTCACACCCTGGGTGTCGAGCGAGCCACGGATGATCTTGTAGCGGACACCGGGGAGGTCCTTCACACGACCGCCACGCACGAGCACCATCGAGTGCTCCTGCAGGTTGTGGCCCTCACCCGGGATGTAGGCCGTGACCTCGACCGCGCTGGTCAGGCGAACACGCGCGACCTTACGCAGCGCGGAGTTCGGCTTCTTCGGGGTCGTGGTGTACACGCGGGTGCACACGCCACGGCGCTGCGGGCTCCCCTTGAGGGCCGCGGTCTTGGTCTTGGAGACCTTGTCGCGACGACCCTTGCGGACCAGCTGGTTGATGGTTGGCATAGACCGGCTTTCCTTAATTAGTTAACGCGGTGTCTGGAACTTCATGTCTGTGTTCAGTTGGCGGCGTTCTCGGCGCCCTCCGTGGTCACGCAAGCTACCGCCTCCGGGCCCGTCGTTCACGCCGCTGTCATCGAGCTTTCACCCGCACGCCCAGCCGCGTTTCTCGCGTCCCGAGGTCGGGCGTGTCGTGCGCGGCGCAGGACCGGTTTTCCGGGCACGCCAGGAAGGTCAGCCGCTTTCGCTGGCTTACGTCCACGCACGAACTTGCCCGCATGCTTCCGGGCACAGCGATCCACGATACTCGTGGTCTCGACACAGGGTCAAAGTGGGGTGAGTTACCACCACGACACTCGGTTCGGCAACGGTGAGTCTACCTGGCCAGATTCAACGTCAACTCGAGGAGTTTCTGCGCACCGACGCACGGGTCGGGGTGACCGGAGCCGGGACGGTAGTTGATCCACCAGCCGATGATCCCGGTGTCGGCCGCGCTGGCGCTGACACCGCAGGAGTCGGGATCGTTGGGACGTCGCGTCTGCAGCGCCCGTTGGCCCTGCACGGTGATGTTGTTGGTGAGGTAGCCGAGTTTGTCGTTGGTGGTCTTTTCGTTGTTCAGCGAGCCGACCTCATACCAGTTCAGGGTCACCATGGCGTTACCGCCCGGCGCGCTGATCACGTCCCACATGCACACCGCGCCGTAGAATGACGGCTCTGCGAATGCGCCATCGCCCACCGCATTTCCGATCTGATCCATCGAGACGACGTCGCACTCGCGCAACAGCTTGTCGAAGTTCGTGTTGACCGACGAACCCGTTCCCGAACCCGCCGGATGCGCGGATCCCGGCACGGTCCGCCCGCAGCCCGAGACCGACACGGCGACACCGAGCACGGCTATCGCGGCGATCAGGCCACGAGCTGTCGAACCAGCACGAAGATTCATCGCGTTCTCCCTCACTGCAGCCGCTGCACGGTCAACTCGGCGAGCTTGCGCATCCGGTCACACGGATTGCCTGTCGCCGCGAAGAGTCCGAACGACATCGACCACTCGAAGAAATCGTCGTCGAGCTGCACAGCCAGATCACACACCGAGCTGTTGGGCTCGAGTGCCTGGAACCCGACGCGGCCACCGACTTCGATCTTCTCCACGCCGCGACCCTGGGTGGTCACCCACGCCTTTTCCCGTTCGATGGGGCTGCCCCGGTACGCGGCGAAGGTGACGCTGGTCGAACCCTGCCCGGCGGATTCCCAATTGCAACCGACCGAGTTCTTGAACACCCGCGTTATCTGCGACAAGCCGGCGATGTCGCGGACCTCGTCGTCGGTGACATGGCCGCACTCACCGGCGAACGGACCCAACGACGCCACCTTCGGCGGCGGCCGTAGCGGCGTGTTCTCCGAGTCGGAGTCGCCGCCCGATCCGCATGCCGACAGTGCCAACGCCAAAGCCGTGCCGATGACGATTGCCGACGGGATCCGCATGCCGTGAACTCTACCTATCGGCACTCGACACGGCCGGATACGACTGTGGGCGTAGGCCTCAGAGGTTGCCGCGGGCTTCCTGTTCGCGTTCGATCGCCTGGAACAATGCCTTGAAGTTGCCCTTGCCGAAGCCGAGTGAGCCGTGTCGCTCGATCAGTTCGAAGAAGACCGTCGGGCGATCGGTGAGTGGCTTGCAGAAGATCTGCAGCAGGTAACCGTCTTCGTCGCGGTCGACCAGGATGCCGCGACGCTGCAGCTGATCGACCGGGACGCGGACGTGGCCGATGCGGGCACGCAGTTCGGGGTCGGAGTAGTAGGTGTCGGGCGTCTCCAGGAATTCGACGCCCTCACGGCGCAGGGTGTCTACGCAGGTCAGGATGTCGCCGGTGGCCAGCGCGATGTGCTGCACGCCGGGTCCGCGGTAGAACTCGAGGTATTCGTCGATCTGCGAGCGCTTCTTGCCCACCGCGGGCTCGTTCAGCGGGAACTTCACCCGGTGATTGCCATTGGCCACGACCTTGCTCATCAGCGCCGAATACTCGGTCGCGATGTCATCGCCGACGAATTCGGCCATATTCGTGAAACCCATGACGCGGCGGTAGAACTCGACCCACTGGTCCATCATGCCGAGCTCGACATTGCCCACGACATGGTCGATCGCCTGGAACAGTCGCACCGGCGTGCCCGCGCGCGGCTGGTAGTTGGACCGGCGGGCGACATAGCCGGGCAGATAGGGCCCGTAGTACTTGGAACGGTCGACGAGCGTGTGCCTTGTCTCGCCGTAGGTGGCCAACGCGGCCGAGCGGACCGTGCCGAATTCGTCTGTCTCGTCGTGCGGTTCGACCAGAATCGTCGCGCCGTGGGTGCGCGCCCAGTCGACGCATCGGTCCACGTCCGGCACCTCGAGTGCGATATCGACGATGCCGTCACCGTGCCGGTCGTGGTGGGCGACCAGCGGGCTGTCCGGATCGACCGCGCCGCTGACCACGAACCGCGCGGCGCCGCTGCGCAGCACGAACGCCTTGTGGTCGCGATTGCCGGTTTCCGGTCCCGAATAGGCCTCCAGCCGCATACCGAAGGCGGACTCCAGGAAGTGCGCGGTCTGCGTCGCGTTGCCGACCACCCAGACCAGGGCATCCCAGCCGATGACGGGGAAGGGATCGACGCTGTCGTCGTGCTCGACCAGCCCGACGAGCCTGCGCAGCTCACCGTCGGTGGGTAGGGCCGTCGGCCGGGAATTCGGCAGGTTCTCGATGGTCATGATCCAAGGAAATCGCCACCCATGCCGGTAGGCAATAGCGGCGAATTTCGATAGACACTCTGGCGAATTCGGCTAGCAAGTCCCCCCGGATGCTGGACAATTTGAATAGCATCATCGAGCACAGCCCGCGCCACGAACGGAGGCCGACATGTCGCACACGCCGGCAAAACTCGACGAACTCGATCTCGCCATCCTGACCGCGATGCACGAGTATCAGAAGGCGGGCATCCTCGAACTGTCGCGCCGCACTCGGGTCGCACGGGCCACCGTCCAGTCCCGGATCGGACGGATGGAGGAATCCGGCGTCATCGCCTCCTACGATCCGCAAATAGATGTCACCGCAGCGGGTTTCGATGTCGAGGCCTTCGTCACGCTGGAGATCGCACAGGGCGCGCTCGACACGGTCGCCGCCGAGTTGGAGGCCATTCCCGGCGTGCTGGAGGCATACGCGACCACCGGGTCCGGCGATGTGCTGTGCCGGATCGGCGCCGACTCGCACGCCGGCCTGCAATCGGTATTGCTGAGCATCGACCGGACGAGCTCTGTGGTGCGCTCACACAGCGTCATCGTGTTGTCGACGGTGATCCCGCGCCGCACACTGCCACTGCTGCGCACCCTGACCCCCACCGGCACCACCAAGGCCCCTGCCTACCGCGACACCCACGAGCGGTAGGCAGGCAAACGGCGCGTTGCCGCGTCCTGGTCAGGGACGCAGATCGGCATGCACATCCAGAATTTCGACGCGCGGCTCGCTGTCCGCCTCCAGAAACGCAAGCAGCGCATGGGCTTCGGCCTCAACCGCAGGACGCTCCGCCGCCGACCACTTCCTGGTCGGGGTGATGCGCAACCGTGCGACACCCTTTTCCGGAAAGATCTTGTAGAACCCGGCCAGGTAGCCGTCCAGCAGCACCGGGGACACCTGGGTGGCAAAGGCACGCAGCGGCGGGGCCGTGCGGTCGGGGACGATTCGGGTCCGATCCTGGTGCGAAAGAATCGCATTGTCGTACCAGCCGAGCAGGCGGACCGGGGCGGGCAGATCGGCATCGGCCAGTTCACCGTCGGCGACGTCGTAGAGGGTGCGGCCACGCTCGTCGGTGTAGGTGCGCAGGCGATCGCCGAGCTGTTCGACGGCGGTCTTCATGCCGGTCAGCTTCGACCACGTCTGCATATCCATGGTGCTGGCAGGGCCGAAGGCACGCAGATAGCGAAAGATCAACTCCGACAACGGATATGTGGGATCCAGCGGCGCGCCGAGCCATGGCTCGACCCGGGACCAGATCGGCCTGCTGCTGTCCTTCCACTTGCCGCGCGGCGGTGTCTGCAGCACGGGCAGCTGGTACAGCCAGGTCTGCAGCACCGCGCCCGCATCGCGATCCGGATACAGCGCCGCGGCCTCGGCACGCAGATCCGCCGCCGACATCGGCTCCGCACCGAGCGCGGCCTCACCGTGCTCGCGTACCTCATCCGGATCCAACCCGACCATCGCGCCGAAGTTGAAACCCTTACGGAAAGGGATCTTCTCGAGCTCGGGTTGGATATGCGGTGCGATACGCAGCGCATCCGGCGGGGTGACCAGATGAATGGTGCCGCGCATCAGGGTAATCCGGACCAGCGAGCGATCCTCCAGACCCGTCGACACCGTCTCCGGATCGAAATCCGCTATGCGGCTCCATAATCCGACGAACGGCGGCGGTGAGTCCTGTGCCTGCAGCCCGACGAGATGGTCACACATCTCGGGCACGGTCAGCGACGAGCGCTCCAGCAGGTGCTGGCGGGCGAGCAGGGTTCGGTTCAGTACCCGATTAGACAGCATCGCGCAGCGATTCTATGAAGGGGTGGCGGTCGGGTGACGGGTGGGCCGGCATCGCGCAGCGATTCTATGAGTACCGACAGCCTCAGCGCAGCGTGACGACGACTTTGCCGGTGGCGGTGCGGTTGTCCAGTGACGCGACCGCCGCGGCGGCCTGCTCCAGCGGGTAGAGCACCGGGTCCGGCGGCGCGATCTTGCCGGAGGCGAGCAGCGGCTCGACCTCGGCCCACTGCTCGGTCAGATAACCGGGGTGCGTCATCACCCATTCACCCCAGGCCGCGCCGGTCACCTCGACGTTCTTGAGCAGCAGCCGGTTCACCTTGACCGTGGGGATCTCCCCAGCCGTGAAACCGACGACCAGCAGTCGGCCCGCCGAGGCCAGCGACCGGATGCTGTCGGTGAAACGGTCGCCGCCGACCGGATCGATCACGATGTCGACACCGCGACCACCGGTCAGTTCCTTCACCGCGGCGAGCCAGCCCTCGGTCAGCACCACATCGGTGGCGCCGTTGGCGCGGGCCACCGCCGCCTTCTCCTCGGTGCTGACCACCGCGATTACCCGGCCCGCGCCGAGCGCGACCGCCATCCGCAGCGTCGAGGTGCCGATGCCGCCCGCGGCACCGTGCACGAGCACGGTCTCGCCCGCGGCCAGTCTGCCGCGGTTGCGCAGGCAGAAGTGCACGGTCAGATCGTTGAACAGGATGCCTGCCCCGGCCTCCAGCGAAACGTTGTCCGGCAAGCGGAACACCATCTGCGCGGGCGCGACAGCTACCTCGGCCATGGCATTGCCGAGCAGGGTCAGCGCAACCACCCGGTCACCCGCCTCGACGTGCGCGCCCTCCGGCGCCTCACGAACAATGCCCGCGACCTCGCCTCCGACGACGAACGGCAACTCCGGTTTCATCTGGTACAGCCCGCGCGTCATCAGCACATCGGGAAAGGCCACCCCCGCCGCGTGCACGTCGATGACCACGCCCCCCGGATACCCCGCTGGCTCCGGGATCTCGACGACCTCGACCGCTTCCGGCCCTTCCAACTTGCTGACCTGGGCTGCGCGCATGTGCCGACCTCTCTGTCCACTCGCCGACGCGGAACTCGCCGACGACGCTGTGACCCAACCTAAACTGCCACCGCCCGATAGGCGCTTCGGGGCACCTGTCCGGACGGCCCGATTTTGTTATGCTGGCCGCGACTTATGGTCGGGCGGGAAGGGGGATTTCCTATGCAGGTCGATCCGGACACGCTGAAATCGTTCGCGACAAACCTTGGCACCGAAGCGGACAACATTCAGAAGTTCAACGCGGGGGCAGGCTTCGGCGTCGCGAGCAATGCGCTGCCCGGCACCGAATTCGGTGGTGCCGTCGCGCAAACGACGGACGTGGTCAACCGTTGCCTACTGCGGATCGGCGAGCGCCTGACGACCGTCGCCAGCAACATGCACAATGCGGCGGGCGCGTACGAACTGACCGAAGACGACTTCGCCGCGAAACTCCGCACGATCGGACTGCAGGTGCCATGACCCTCACCATTCCTGACGTCGAGAAGTGGGAGCCCGACCACCTGACCACCGCGGGCGACCACGCGGCGGGGATCGCGACGAAACTCGACGGCGCGGTCAAGGACGGATCCGACAAGACCCGTGCACTGGCGTGGTCCGGCGCCGCCGCAACCGCGGCGAATACGCGAATGGACACCGAACAGACGCGGGCAGGCACGGTCAGCACCGCCTTGCAAGGCCTCCACACCGCGTTCACCTCCCAGGTGGACAACTTGAACAACGCGAAGACCAAGGTGCTGCAACTGCGCGACCTTGCCACCAATCCGAGCTCAACACCAGACGGTGCGGAAGCTGTGCCCGGCTTCAAGGTCGAGCCCAATGGCACCGTCACCGCCGACGACCGGATCGCCAAGGTCTGCGCCCTCATGAACGGCCAGCAGCGCGTGGACGAGTCCTTGCGAATTCTGCGGGACGCGGCAACCTGGCAGATGGACATCACCAACGCACTGCAGCAGGCGGAAGCCGTTGCGGAACAAGCGAAAACCCAAGTCGCCCAGGCCGTCGGCAATCTCCAGGCCGCATATGACGCCCTCGGCGAACCGAAGTCGGGCACCACACCGGCGCCGACACCGACCGCACCCGCCGCGACCGGTACCGCGACCCCCGCCGCCTCGAATAAGCCCAACTACGCGACGGGCGGCAATCACAGCAGCGGCAACTCCAATTCGTCTTCGGGAACGCCCTATACCGGCAGCCCGAGTTCGGGCTCCCCGACCAGTTCGGGCTCCCCGACCGGGCCGATGCCAACCGGCGACGTCGCGGAATGGATCAAGAAGGCCAAAGAGAAGCTGATCGCGATGGGATACAGTCCCGATCAGATCGATGAGCGAGCGCTCGCCATGATGATCGAGCACGAGTCAGGCGGCAATCCGTTGATCGTCAACGAGTGGGACAGCAACGCCGCGGCCGGTCACCCCTCCAAAGGATTGATGCAGACCATCGACAGCACGTTCAACGCGTACAAGGCGCCGGGCCACGACAATATTTACGATCCGGTCGACAACATCATCGCCGGTACGCGGTACGCGATCGACCGTTATGGCTCGCTCGCCAATGTTCCGGGTGTGGCGGCCGTCAATAGTGGCGGGGCGTATCAGGGTTACTGATGTACCACGCCCGCACTGCGGATTCGTGGTTCACGGCCGTTAGCCTCAGGCGAAGGTCAGATTGCGTGCCGCGAGGGCGGCGCGGAGCTTGGTGATGGCGGTCGGGCCGACACCGTGCAAGGCGGCGAGGTCGCGTTCGGTCCATGAGGTCAGGTCGGACAGGCGCTGGATTCCGGCTGCGGCGAGGGCTCGTTCGGCGGGTTTTCCGAGTTTCCCGGGGAGGTCGGAGTCGGTCATGGGCCCATTTTGCCTGCGGGGGCGACATATGCGGGAGTACGGGCGGCTCGACGCGAGGGTGTGATGTACGACCCGTAAAGTCATCTCAGAACAAGCACCGCAAGAGAACGCGGCACAACGTGCAGCGCGAGGAGCACCAGTGTCACTCGAACAGCCACTCGCCCCGCTTCCCCAGGAGGGCATGGGGTTTGCTTCGGCGTGGCCCATCCGGGCTGGCGATGTAGATCCGTACAACCGCCTGCGATTCGATGCGGTTGCCCGCTATCTGCACGATATCGCCGGGGAACAGCTCGAGCAGACGTTTCTCAACCGGACCGATCCGAACTGGATTGTCCGGCGCACTGTCATCGATGTGATCCGGCCGATTCTCTGGCCCGACAGGGTGCAGCTGCTGCGATGGTGTTCGAGCATGTCGACCAGGTGGACGAACATGCGGGTGCGGGTGACCAGCGCAAACGGCGGGCTGATCGAGACAGAGGGCTTCTGGATCAATATCAGCGAGTCGAACAATATGCCCGCGCGAATCAGCGACGAGGGCTTGGCGTATCTCGCGCAGACCACCGCCGAGCACCGGTTGCGGTGGCGGCCGTATCTCACCGACACCACACCCGCGGAGTCCGACACGGACATGCCGTTCCCGGTCCGCGCCACCGATATCGACCAGTACAACCATGTCAACAACGCCTGCTACTGGCAGGCGGTCGAGCAGTTCCTCGTCGAGTATCCCAAGCTCGTCGCGGCGCCACACCGCGCGGTGATCGAGTACGTGGCGCCGGTGCTCGCGCGCCAGCACGTGACGGTGCGCAGCCGCTATGAGCCGGGCGACCGGTCCGGCAGCCCCGTGCTGCGACTGTGGTTCGTCGTCGGCGGCACCACCACCACCGTGGTCCGCATCATGCCGCTGCCTTGACACGACGGATACGCGAACGCCGGTCGAATCCGAGGCGGATTCGACCGGCGTTCGCGTGGATCAGCCGCGAGCGGCTTTGAGCAGGTCCTCGCGGGTGGTGAACTTGACCCTCGGACGGCCCGAAGCCTTGCCTGCGGACTTCTCCGCCTGATCGATCGCCTTCCAGCCTTCTCGGTCGACCAGATCGGCCTGCCGCTCACTGAGCAGCGCCTTCAGCGCGGCCCGATCGGCCTGCGGCACAGCGAGTTTGCCCGCGGTGAAGTCGGCGATCAACTGCTCGACGGTTTCCTCGGAGTCGATGCGATTGGAGCCGATGACACCACGCGGACCGCGCTTGATCCAGCCGCTGACATAGACACCGGGCAGCGGGGTGCCGTCCTCGCCGAGCACACGGCCGTGCTCGTTGGGCACCACGCCTTTGCGCTCGTCGAACGGCAGTCCGCCGACCGGCTGGCCGCGGTAACCGATGGACCGCAGCACCAGCGAGGCGTCCAGACTGTCGGTGCGGTCGGTCGCCCGCGCCACCAATTGGCCGCCCTCCTCGACCAATTCGTTGTGCACGAATTGGACCGCCTCGACATGGTCGGCGCCGGTGAGCGCGGTCGGCGAGGCCAGGTAGCGGAAGACGATCCGCCTATTGGCCGGATTACGCGGACCGGCCGCGTACTCCTCGGCGAGGGTGTATTTGAGCCGCAGCGACGGCTCGATCTTCGGATCGTCCAGCAGCGCTCGGCTGCCCGCGTCGAGTGTCAGATCGGCCTCGTCGACGATGATGTCGATACCCTTCAGGTGGGCCAGCGCCAGGAACTCCGACGAGGTGTATGCCGCCTGCAACGGACCACGTCTGCCGAGTACAACCACTTCGCGAATGTTGCTGTGGCGCAGCGCGTCCAGGGCATAGTCGGCGATATCGGTCTTGGCGAGCTCGTCGGGGTCCACGGTCAGCACGCGCGCGACGTCGAGCGCCACGTTGCCGTTGCCGACGATCACCGCGCGCTCACCGGACAGATCGAACTGCCGGTCCGTGTAATCGGGGTGGCCGTTGTACCAGGCGACGAACTCGGTCGCCGAATGGCTGCCAGGCAGGTCCTCCCCTGGAACACCCATGTGGCGATCGGTGGACGCGCCGACCGCGTACACCACGGCGTGGTGATGGGCCAGCAGTTCCTCGTGGCTGATGTGCGTGCCCACCTCGACATTGAGGTAGTACTGCAGCGTCTCCCGACGGAACGCGGACTCGAACAGGCCCGAGACGGTCTTGGTGCCGGGGTGGTCCGGGGCAACGCCCGCGCGCACCAGGCCCCACGGCGTCGGCAGCCGGTCGAACATCTCGACCTCCACGTCGGCGCGGCGCAGCAACTCGTCGGCCGCGTAGCAGGCCGCGGGTCCGGCACCGACGATCGCGACGCGCAAGGTACCCAGATCCTTCGGCGGACGTGCGGGCGTCACGATCGGATCGAAGTTCGATTCGAGCGGATGCCGTTGGAAGTACGCGGCATTGATGTCGCTATACCTGGCTAGCGACGCGGTCAGATCGTCCTCGGGGAAGATGGCCTCCACCGGGCACGCGTCGACACAGGCACCGCAGTCGATACAGGTGTCGGGGTCGATGTAGAGCATCTCGGTCGTCGCGAACTCCGGCTGATCCGGTGTGGGACGAATGCAATCGACCGGGCACTCGGAGACGCAGCTGGCGTCGTTGCAACAACGCTGCGTGATTACGTAGGCCATAGTGTGCAGATCCTCGAAAATGTGCGTGGGCTGTAGGCCACCCAGTGGTTGAAGGTGGGCGATAACGTCACGACAGCGGACCCGCGGGGGTGTCCCGCAGGGCGCCGCGTTGTGACGCCGCTTTCAGTTTGCCTCGAGTGTGGTTCAGGCCTCTCGACCGGAGGCCCTACGGTATCCCTATGGTGCGGACTCTGATCCTCATGCGGCACGGCAAATCGGCCTATCCGGACGGTGTCGCCGACCACGAACGCCCGCTCGCTCCACGCGGACAGCGCGAAGCGGGCCTGGCCGGGCAGTGGTTGCGCGATACCCAGCCGCCGATCGATGCGGTGCGGTGCTCGACCGCGAAACGCGCCCGGGAAACGCTGGCCGCCACCTGGATCGACGCACCGGTCGTCTACGAGTCCGGTATCTACGAGGCATCCCCGCGGACCCTCATCGAACTGGTCCAGCTCAGCGACGACGATGTCTCGACATTGCTGGTGGTCGGGCACGCGCCCGGAATGCCGTGGACGGCATGGGAGCTCGCGAGTAACCGCGACTCGACGCAGGCGGTCGACCTCAGCAGGAAGTTCCCCACCTCGGCACTCGCGGTGCTCGAATTCGACCGCCCGTGGGCGGACGTCGACCCGGGCACCGGTGAGCTGGTGCGCTTCCACATTCCGCGCTGACCAGCACCGGTCCAGCTGCTGGGCCGGGTTGCCGCCACCGAACGGCGGCGGCCACGATGTCAGTGCAGCAGTTTGCCGCCGACAACAACGACAACGCCGAGCACGACCAGCAGCACGAAGGCGGCGAACCCGCCGACCAGCCACCAGACGAGACCGAGCGCGATGACGAACGGCGCTACCGCGACGGCGGTGATCACCGGGCTTTCCTTGACCGTGGCCCAGGCCGAACGCGCCCTGACCCGATCTATGTTCTTACCTGGCATGCCCCCAGGGTAGGCGCGAAACCCGGACTTTGTCGGGGCTCGGTGGGATGCTCAGGACATGGATTGGAAAATCGAGCTTGTCGCCATTCCGGTCACCGACGTCGACCGGGCCAAGGATTTCTACACGAAGATCGGTTTCAATGCCGACTTCGATGAAAGGCCCACCGATGACATCCGTTTCGTCCAGCTGACCCCGCCAGGGTCCGGCTGTTCGATCTGTATCGGCACGGGCATCTCCGAGGCCGCGCCCGGCAGCGTCGAGGGCATGCAGGTCGTCGTCGCCAGCGCCGAAGAGGCCTATCGACAGCTGGTCGCGGCCGGCGTGGAAGCGACACCGGTCAAGGACATGGGCTGGGGTCTTTTCACCTTCTTCGCCGACCCCGACGGCAATAAGTGGGCCGTGCAGGAACTGCCGAAGCGCGACTGAACCGTCGACCCTTTCGCTCCCCGGCGCAACCCGCACCGCTCGTTCGACGACGTTCCGACTCCTCGAAAAAGTAGGGCTTGCTTAGAGTGCACTCCAGGTGAGTAGCGTCGTCGGTGTTCAACGAGAAGGGCGAGTGCAGTGATTGAAACCGCACGTCAGGATGGCAACGGTGTTGTTTCGAGCGACCTGCAAGCAGTCGCTAGCGGCGCTGTTTCGAGCGACCTGCAAGCAGTCGCTAGCGGTACCGTCGCGATAAGTGACAGGGAGCAGCCGCGGTACTCGATCGGTGATGCCGCCGAACGGTCCGGGCTGAGCCGGGACACACTGCGCTGGTACGAGCGAATCGGGCTGATGGATTACATCGGGCGCGATCACACCGGGAAGCGTCGGTTCAGCGAACGCGACCTGGAGTGGCTCACGCTGATCGGCAGGCTGCGCACCACCGGCATGTCGGTGGCGGACATGGTCCGCTACGCCGAATTGGTGCGGGCCGGAGATTCGACGTTCCCGGAACGGCTCGAGATGTTCCGCAACACTCGCGCCGAGGTACTCGCCAAGATCGATGAACTTCGACAGACCGTGGCCGTGCTGGATTACAAGATCGATGTTTACGAGGGCAAAACCTCGGCGATCCGACCGGCATTCCTCGCCACGCACAACAGCGAAGGGATCTAGATATGAACGCCACGCTGCCCACCACCCCGTTGGGCCGCAGCGGTATCCGAGTGGGTGCGCAGGGGCTCGGCTGCATGGGGATGAGCGAGTTCTACGGGCCCTCCGACCTCACCGAATCACGAGCGACGCTGGATCGCGCGCTCGAACTCGGCGTCACCCTCTTCGATACCGCCGATGTGTACGGCTCGGGCCACAACGAGGAATTTCTCAGCGATTTCGTCAAAGCCAATCGGGACCGGGTGGTGCTTGCCACCAAGTTCGCGATCGTCCGCAAGGCGGACGATCCCGCCTATCGCGGCATCGACAACTCCCCCGCCTATATCCGCGACGCGGTGGAGGCCAGCCTGCGCAGGCTCGGTGTCGACGCCATCGACCTGTATTACATGCACCGCCGTAATCCGGAGGTACCGATCGAGGAGTCGGTCGGCGCGATGGCGGAACTGGTCGCACAGGGCAAAGTGCGCGCTCTCGGCTTGTCCGAGGTGACCGGCGACGAACTGCGTGCGGCCGATGCGATTCACCCGATCGCGGCGGTCCAGTCCGAATGGTCGCTGTTCTCCCGGGATGTCGAGCGCACCGCGGTACCCGCGGCCGCGGAACTCGGCGTGACGTTCGTGCCGTACTCGCCACTCGGGCGCGGATTCCTGACCGGATCCTTTGCCAATGCGGGCGAATTGACCGATGCCAAGGACTTCCGGCAGACGATGCCGCGCTTCTCCGGCGACAACGCGGCGCACAACGCCGAACTGCTCGCCCCATTGCGCGCCATCGCGGATTCCCGCGGCAGCACGCTCGCACAGGTTGCGCTCGCCTGGGTGCATGCCCAGGCCGCGGTGCATGGATTGTCGGTGGTTCCGATCCCCGGCACCCGCAGCCGCACCCGGCTGACCGATAACGTGGCAGCCGCGACCATCGCGCTGACCGCCGACGAGCTCGCCACGCTGGAGCCGATCGCCGGAAAGGTGGCCGGAAACCGGTACATGGACATGACTTTCACCTCCGCGGGCCGGGAATAACGCCCCGCACAACAGATCAGGAGTTCATCTGTGTCCACGCTGACGCTCAATGTCCGATTCACCGCGAAGCCGGGACGGGAGGCCGACCTGCGCGAAACGCTGGAGGCCCTGGTCGCGCCGACCGTCGCCGAAGCAGGCTGCCTGCGCTACGAGCTCTACCTGCACCCGACCGATGCCAGTCGGATGGTGCTGCTCGAGGAGTGGGTCGACGAGGCCGCTCTCGCGGCGCATTTCCAAACGCCGCATCTGAAACAGGGCGCCGCGGAGCTGCAGGAAATCCTGGCCGAGCCGTTCCAGATTCGGCGGTTCAGCGAAATCTCCTGAACCAGAACACCCCCACCCGGTACACGCGGAAGGAGTAGGCGAACATGACCGAATCGGGCCCGGAGAGCAAGGTCGTCCGCAACGACGAGAAGAACCGCTACGAGGTCTTCTATGGCGGCGAGCTCGCCGGTTTCAGCGAGTTCGAGGAGCACGACGACGAGACGGTGTTCATTCACACCGAGGTCGACGGTGCCTTCTCCGGCAAGGGCCTCGGCAGCGTCCTCGCCGAGCAGGCCGTCGGGGACGTCATCGCGCGTGGTCGCGTGATCCGGCCGCTGTGCCCGTTCATCAAGGCCTACCTGGAGAAGCACCCGCAGTACGACGAACACGTGGTCGGCAAGGGCATCACCCGGTGAGCGATCTCGATCCGCATCCCGAGGAAGCACTGTGTGAGGCGGGACCGTGCCCGGGTCCGGTGACCGAGTTCTTCCCGGCTCGCGAAGTGCCGCTCGGCGGCGTCCGCGGCGTTTTCGTGGAACGCGTACTGCCGCAACGCGATCTGCCGACGGTCGGAGCCTGGTGTTTCCTGGATCATTTCGGGTCGCCCACCGTCACCAAGACGGGTGCGTCGCCCGATATCGACCCGCACCCGCATATCGGTCTGCAGACAGTGACGTGGCCGTTCGACGGCCGGATCAGGCACCGTGACTCGGTCGGGTCCGATGTGGAGATCCAGCCGGGTCAGCTGAACCTGATGACCTCCGGCCGTGGCATCGCGCATTCGGAATACAAGGTCGCGGGCGCGCATTCCGGGCACGGGCTGCAGCTGTGGATCGCACTGCCCGGTGACCGAACCGGGATCGAACCGCATTTCGAGCAGCATCGCGAACTGCCGGTCTACGAAGCGCCCGGGGTACGGGCCATCGTGCTGATCGGCTCGCTCGGCGATCGCACTTCACCGGCGATCGCCTACACGCCCATCGTCGCCGCGGACGTGCGGATCGAGCCCGGCACCGAGACAACGCTTCCGCTCGAACCCGGCTTCGAATACGCGTTGATGGTGATCGAAGGAACCGTCACGGCCGCGGCGGCCGAGGTCAGCGCGGGCCCGTTGCTATACCTGGGCTCCGGGCGCACCGAATTGCCCCTCACCAGTACCAGCGGCGCGCATTTCGCGCTGATCGGCGGTGAACCGTTCGGCGAGGATCTGGTGATGTGGTGGAACTTCGTCGGCCGCAGTCACGAAGACATCGTTACGGCTCGAAATGACTGGGAGAACCGGAATGTCGAGCGTTTCGCCGATATCGCGGGCCACCCGCCCGAGCAGCGGATCCCGGCGCCGCCCTTGCCCGGGCTGCATCTGAAGCCGCGCAAGCGGCGAATCGGCCCGGCTCGGACCTGAATTCGCCGTTCGACAATCCGGCCCTGCCTCGATCGACGAGGCGGGGCCGGATCGCTTGGCGCAGGAAGACCTTTCGCGCTTTTCAGGCGCCCTTGGCGAGCAACGCGTCCAGCGCCCGGTAGCTCGCGTTGAGCCCGATCTCCATACCGGACTGCAGCATTCCGTCGCGCTCCTCCGGGGTGTGGTACTGGCTGACGGTCACCACCTTCGTCCGGCCGTCGCCGAGATCGACGAAAGTGGTGCTGTCGATGGCGATATGGGCGGGCATGCCGTCCCATTCGAAGGACTGCACGATCCGCTCCTTCGGGGTGACCTCGCGGAATCGTCCCTCGAAACCGTGGACCTCACCGTCGGAATGCTGGACGAAGCGATAGTGCCCGCCCTTGCGGAATTCCCAGCGCTCCACGTCGAAACGGTCGCCGCCGCCCCACCATTGGACCAGCTGCTCGATCCGGCTGTAGGCGTTCCACACTCGGTCCAGGGGCGCGTCGAAGATCCGCTCGATGTGGATCTCACGATCCAAGGGAGTGGTAATCGTGGCGCCGATTGTGGTGTCCGTGCTCATTGGTCGTGCTCCGTTCGCTCGAGAAATTCGCCGAGACGGTCCATCCGGGCTTCCACCGTGCGCCGATGTTCCTGCATCCACGCCAACTCGCGATCGAAGACATTCGCACCGAGCCTGCAATACCTGACCCGTCCGCGTTTCTCCGTGACAACCATGCCCGCGGCCTCCAGCAGGTGGATGTGCTTCTTGATGCCGGTGAGGGTCATCTCGAAGCGCTCAGCCAACTCACTGACCGACGCGGGCCCATACCCGAGGTGTTGCAGGATCCCGCGTCGAGTGGGATCCGACAGCGCCCCGAACGACTCGTCGAGGAAGTCATACTGAACCATCTAGTTCAGTATTAACCTGCCTGGCGACCCTGTCAATGCCCTGCCCGAAGGTCGGACCGCTCGCACGGAAAAACCGTTGGGCAATTGGCGTGGTCGATTCATAGGATGTCGCCAGCGGGATCGCGCAATCCCGCAGGATGCGGCCCGTGGCAGAGCGGCCCAATGCACACCGGTACTCGAAGGAACCTCGAGTACCGGTTTGATGGAGACGAGCGGACCTGCTCCGATCCGTCCGCGGGTTCGAATCCCGCCGGTCGCCGCATCCGCCGAGAAGTCGCACCGCAATCGAATGTTGACCTCGAGTGGGGTTGAGCTCTTAGCGTGGGGGCTCGACCGACTACGAAGGGATATGCGAGATGACGAGCGAGTCCGGACAACGAGCGGCAGTGGCAGTACTCGGATTGGGCGAAATGGGTTCCGCACTGGCGAATGCCCTTGTGGGCGGCGGACATCCGACCGCGGTGTGGAATCGCACGCCGGGAAGAGCGGATTCGGCGGTCCGCAACGGCGCACATAAAACAGCTACGGCGCGGGACGCGGTCGAGGCGAGCGAGTTGGTGGTCGTCAATGTGAAGGGCAATGCCGTCGCGCGCGACATTCTGGAGTCGGCAGCCGATGTGATCGCCGGACGCACCGTAGTGAACCTGACCGATGGAACCTCTTCAGAGGCAAGGGCAGTGGCCGACTGGGCAACCGAGCATGGCGCGGAGTACCTGCACGGGCAGATCATGACCATCGCACCCGGCATCGGCCAGCGGGAATCCGTGCTGTTCTTCGGCGGCTCCGAAACCGCTTACGACCGTTACCGTTCCGCGCTGGCGCTGCTCGGCGGCAATGGACGGCTGGTTTCCAGCGATGCCGGAGTGCCCGCGCTGTACGGAATGGCAGTGCACGACACCATGTGGGGAATCCTCAACGGATTCCTGCACGCCGCCGCCCTGCTGTCGGATGCAGGCATCGATACGAAACAATTCCTCACCAACGCAGGTCCAGCGGTATCCAACCTCACCGCGTTCCTACCGTTCCTCGCCGAGGAGATCGACAGCGGCGAGCACGCCACCCCCTTCGGCGCGCTGAAGCACCACCTGCCCTCATTGGAAGACCTGGTGCGCGAGAGCGAATCCCGCGGCATCGACGCCGAATTCCCTGGCTACACCAGATCTCTCGTCGCGGACGCGGTCGAAAGCGGTCATGCGGACGACAGCTACTCCCGCCTGGTAGACCACTTCAGAAAGGGTTGAGCACCTACGGGACCGCTGTGAAGAGCTCGTAGCTGTGACCGTCGGGGCGTGCACATAGACCCCGCGCCCACCGGCGAGACGGTTGATCGAGCGGTCCCGGCCATGCTCCGGCCCGGAGCCGTATTCCACCGCGGGCCATGCTCGAGCCACCGCAATACCGCGTCGAAGGTGTCATCGTCGACGAGGAAACCGTAGTGACCGGGCTCGACGGGGCCACGATCGTCGAAATCGAGGGTGAGGTCGTTGTTGACCTGCACCGGAACGAATGGACCTGTCGGCTCGGCCACCGGGCTGACCGCCACCTGGAACGCGGACGATCGGCGCAGGTTCGCCGGATACCTGCAACGACTCACCGACGAACTACAGCGCTGAGGCAGCCAGAATCACGCGCCCCCGATCCACGGCGCCGATTACGCCATCCACGGCTGCGCGATCAAAACCACGTGAGTCATCCGTGGATGTCGTCGGTGGACACCAGGGTCTGGGTTCCGATGACGCGTAATAAATCCAGCTTGTCGGCGGCATCCGTGCCGGGACGCGGCCAATAGACGAGCAGGCGCTGGGCGGCGTTCGGTGTCAGCAGCGTTTCGCAGATGGTGTCGATCAGGCCGACCTGGGGATGCAGGATCCGCTTGGTGTCGGCGACCCGCACCGCTACCTCGTGTTCGTTCCAGAGCCGCTCGAATTCCGCACTCGCGGAACGCAGTTTGCGCACATATTCGGTGACATCGGCGTCACCGGACCGGCGCGCCGCGGTCGCCCGCAGGTCGGCAACATGGTTGCGGCTCAACCGATCCCAGTCGTCCTCCGGGAACATGGACCGGGACCGCGGCTCGGTGAACCAGCGCCATGCGTAGTACCGCTGCATGCCGCGGCGATTTCCGAGATCGCCCAAC
This sequence comes from Nocardia sp. GCM10030253, assembly GCF_042675075.1. NCBI lineage: Bacteria > Bacillati > Actinomycetota > Actinomycetes > Mycobacteriales > Nocardiaceae > Nocardia > Nocardia sp. GCM10030253. Next base: position 95,695 of record NZ_JBHTDL010000012.1, read on the forward strand.
AGCAGCGTGTGCATCCGGTTCTGCACCAGTACCTCGCCGAGGTCGGTGATCACCGTGGCGGCCGTGTCGTCCAGTTTGGCGAGCACATGCAGCAAGCCGGGTCCGACGTGCTTGTCGCCGAGGTCGCCGCCGGGAGCCGCGTGGTCACAGAGGTGATACAGGTGGTCTCGCTCGTCGCTGCTGAAACGCAATGCCCGCGCCAGCGACGCCAGCACCTGGGTGGACGGACGCGGACCCCGCGACTGCTCCAGCCGGGTGTAATAGTCGGTGGACATACCGGCCAGCAATGCCACCTCGTCCCGGCGCAGTCCGGGAGTGCGACGCCGGACCCCCGGTGGCAGGCCGACGTCGGCCGGCGTCAATTGCTCGCGGCGACGGCGCAGGAAGTCGGCCAATCCGGATCGGTCCATGCCTCCACTGTCCCCGAACCAGCGGCCGCGAGCCAGGGATCGCCTCTCCCCCGATAAACGATCTCTGCCGCAACCATTGCCTGGGCATCACGCTTATCCCATGACGACAACGAAGATCTCCACCACGCAACTCGGCAGCACCGGACCGGCCGTCAGCCGTATCGGCCTCGGCGCGATGGGTATGTCCGGCATGTACGGCGCCGCCGACGACAGCGAATCGACCGCAACCATCCACGCCGCACTCGACGCCGGCGCCAACCTCATCGACACCGGCGACTTCTACGGCGCGGGTCACAACGAGATGCTGATCGGCAAGGCCATCGCCGAGCGTCCCCGCGAGGATGTGGTGCTCAGCGTGAAGTTCGGCGCGCTGCGCGGCCCCGGCGGCACCTGGGACGGCTTCGACAGCAGACCCGCCGCGGTGCGCAACTTCCTCGGCTACAGCCTGCAACGCCTCGGTGTCGACTACATCGACATCTATCGCCCCGCCCGCCTCGACCCGAACGTCCCGATCGAGGACACCATCGGCGCGATCGGCGAACTCGTCGAGGCAGGCTACGTCCGCCATATCGGGCTGTCCGAGGTCGGTGCCGACACCATCCGCCGGGCCGCCGCCGTGCATCCGATCGCCGATCTACAGATCGAATACTCGCTCATCTCCCGCGGTATCGAGGCCGAAATCCTGCCCGTGGCTCGCGAACTCGGCATCGGCATCACTGCCTACGGCGTGCTGTCACGTGGCCTGCTCAGCGATAGCGTGCGCCGGGAAATGACATTCGCCGCGAACGACTTCCGCGCCCACAGCCCGCGCTTCCAAGGCGAGAACCTCACCCAGAACCTGAAACTGGTCGATGCGCTCGCGAAAATCGCTGCGGAGAAGGATGTTTCGGTGGCGCAGCTCGCCATCGCCTGGGTGTTGACCCGCGGCGCGGACATCGTCCCGATCATCGGCGCCCGCCGCCGCGAGCGCTGGACGGAAACCGTCGGCGCACTGGATGTGCGGCTCAGCGCCGAGGATCTGGCCGTCATCGAGGCGGCGATACCCGCCGATCAGATCGCGGGCGACCGCTACGCCACCGCTCAGATGGCCCTGCTCGACAGCGAGCGCTGAGCCGAACATCGGGAGGATGCGCATTCATCGCCGGTGATCGCACCCTCCTGGTGGCACGCGGCCGTCCCGGCCTATGACCGCTTCGGGCGAATAACAGCGGTGAATGCCGCTGCGGCGACGACCTTTCCCGCGTTGTCGGTAATGCTCACCGGAACCTCCAGCTCGATCGCGACGCGGGCCGCGATATCCGCACGGACCTTCCCGAGGGTTTCGGCCGACACCTCCGACGTCGCCAGGAATGGCCCCGCATCACCTTTCGCCCGCGCCAGATACTCGATCCGCCCGTCCCTCGCGACGATGAACGTCTCCCCCATCAGATCGACAATGCCGGAGATGGACGCACCCATCGCCGCCGTCTCCGCCAGTCCGAACAACACCGCGGCATGCAGATCACCGTTGTGGTTGAAGTGCTCGGTGCGCGGCGCGATAGACACAACATTGCGGCCGGGGCCAAACTCCACGCCTTCGATACCGGTGTACTGGATGAACCCCAGCTTCTGAAACCCGGCCATCACCAGATCGCCCATGGTTGCGCTGTCCATCGAACCTCCCACCAGCCATAAAACTGAAACGCGTTCTACTTTCATACCTGGGGCTGTCGCGGTTGTCTATGCAATGGACGCATCGGCGCTCCAGTCAGCCCGGCCCCGGACCTGACGAGCGGCTCACATAGGCCCTGGATGCGAACAGCGCGGTTTGGTGCACGACGGCCGACTCGCGGAGAAACCGGCCTTTGAGATAGGTGGTCGCCCGCGTTGCCTCGGCGACGAGCGCGAACGCCGGATGCCCGGATGCCCGGATGCCCGGATGCCCGGATGCCCGGATGCCCGGAGAGCATATTCTGTATAACTATAGTTATAAGAAGTATAGTTATACTTATGACGGCGCCTCGTAAGCCCAGTCGGGTGTTCGACCGAAACCGAGAGTGGGACGGTCTCGTGCGGTTTGCGACATCGACCAGCCCTGATGTACGGCTGGGCATCGTCAGCGGTCGCCGACGGCAGGGTAAGACCTACCTGCTCGATGCCTTGGTAGAGGTCCTCGGCGGCTTCTTCTTCACCGCTACCGAGGCCACCGAGATGGAGGCGTTGGAGAGATTCGGGCGCGCAGTGGCGAAGTACGCGGGTGGCGGTCGGTACGCATTCAAGGATTGGGATGAGGCGCTCGAGCGGCTGTTCGCGGTCGTCGGCAACGGCCTCGTCGTCATCGACGAGTTCCCATACCTGTGCAAGGCGACCCCCTCGCTGCCATCCCTGCTGCAGCGTGCACTCGACCCGCGCGGCTACGCGCGTCAAGCCGGATCGCGGCTGCTGTTATGTGGGTCGGCAATGTCGGTGATGGGCGGCTTGCTATCGGGCAATGCTCCGCTGCGGGGACGCGCGAGTCTGGAACTGGTCGTCAAACCACTCGGCTATCGAGAATCCGGCTCGTTCTGGGGTATCGACGATCCGCGCCTTGCGGTCCTCGTCCATTCGATCGTTGGAGGCACGCCCGCTTACCGCCGCGAGTTTGTCGCAGGCGATGCCCCGGACTCGCTCGCCGACTTCGACTCATGGGTGCTGCGGACGGTGCTCAACCCGCAGGTTCCGCTCTTTCGTGAGGCGCGGTACCTACTGGCCGAGGAAACCGAGATCCGCGATGTGGCTTTGTATCACGCTGTTCTCGGCGCTATCGCAAGCGGAAACGCGACGCGTGGTGGAATCGCGAGTGCAATCGGGCGCAACTCCACCGATATGGCGCACCCACTGTCAGTGCTCGAGGACGCCCAATTGATCGTCCGCGAGACCGATCCGTTCAACAAGGGAAAGCCGGTCTACCGAATCGCCGAACCACTCATCGTCTTCTACGAAGCGATCATGCGCCGTCATTGGACTCCGCTGGAACGCGGCAATCAGGAAGCCGCATGGCGAAATTCGCAGGCCACCTTTCTGTCACAAGTGGTCGGCCCGCACTTCGAAGGAATCTGCCGCGACTGGGCGATGTCTGCGGAACCGCACGTTTTCGGCGAACTGCCGGGACAGGTCGCTGCCGCGACGGTGAAAGATCCGCAACGGAAAACGCAGATCCAGGTCGATGTCGCGGTACTGGCCCCGGAGGAACCAGGACGTCCGCGCCGCATCCTGTCGCTCGGCGAGGTCAAATGGGATCGCACAATGGCACTCGGCCATCTGGACCGACTTCAGCGGGCGCGAGACTTGCTGTCGGTCAAGGGATATGACACCAGCACGACCGTGCTGACCTGCTACAGCGGCGCGGGTTTCGATAAGCACCTCCGTACCTCCGATCAGGCGCTTCTTATCGACCTGAATGCTCTCTATTCCGTCGCGAAGTGACTCACCACAGCATGTAAATCAACTGTTCTGGACGCAAATCGGCCCCCGCTCCGAAACGGAACGGGGGCCGAATGCTGTTGCAGGGCTACCGAATTACCGGTAGTCGCTGAAACCGTAATCGTCCAGCGGGACCGCGGCACCGGTGGTGGCGCCGAAGCTGTCCGGGCTGTAGTAGGTGTCGTCGTAGGACGGCACCGCGTACGCCGCGGCACGGGCTTCTTCGGTCGGCTGCACCGTGATGTTGCGGTAACGGTTGATGCCGGTACCTGCCGGGATCAGCTTGCCGATGATCACGTTTTCCTTGAGGCCGATGAGCTTGTCCGAGCGGCAGTTGATCGCCGCGTCGGTCAGGACTCGAGTGGTCTCCTGGAACGATGCCGCCGACAGCCACGAATCGGTCGCGAGCGACGCCTTCGTGATACCCATCAGCACCGGGCGACCGGCCGCGGGCTCGTTGCCCTCGGCGACGACGCGACGGTTGGAGGCCTCGAACTCGGAACGCTCGGTGAGCGAGCCGGGCAGGAACTCCGTGGCACCCGAATCGATGATCGTCACGCGACGCAGCATCTGGCGCACGATGACCTCGATGTGCTTGTCGTGGATCGACACACCCTGCGAGCGGTAGACCTCCTGGACCTCGTGGACCAGGTGGATCTGCACCTGACGGGGGCCCATCACGCGCAGCACCTCGTGCGGATCCGCCGCGCCTTCCAGCAACTGCTGGCCGACCTCGACATGGTCACCGTCCGAGAGCAGACGCTCGGTGCCGTCGTCGTGCTTGAAGACACGCAGACGCTGACGCTTCGAGAGCTTGTCGTAGACAACCTCTTCGCCACCGTCATCCGGGATGATGGTGATCTTGTAGAAGCGGTCGTCGTCTTCCATCCGCACGCGGCCGGAGACCTCGGCGATCGGAGCCTTGCCCTTCGGCACGCGGGCCTCGAACAGCTCCTGGACACGCGGCAGACCGCCGGTGATGTCCTCGCCCGCGACACCACCCTGGTGGAAGGTACGCATGGTCAGCTGGGTACCGGGCTCACCGATGGACTGCGCGGCGACGATACCGACGGCCTCACCGATGTCGACCAGCTTGCCGGTCGCCATGGAGCGGCCGTAGCAGGTCGCACACACGCCGGTGCCGGTGGTGCAGGTCAGCACGGAGCGGACCTTGACCTCGGTGACACCCGCGTCCAGCAGCGCCTCGATCGCCGGATCGCCGAGGTCGGCGCCCTTCGCGACAACGAGGTTGCCCTTGCTGTCCACCGCGTCCGATGCCAGGGTGCGTGCGTACGCGGAGGTCTCCACGTGCGCGTCCCTGATCAGCGAGCCGTCGGCCTGCTTCTCCGCGATCGTGACGACGATGCCACGCTCGGTCGCACAGTCGTGCTCGCGCACGATGACGTCCTGCGAGACGTCCACCAGACGACGGGTCAGGTAACCCGAGTCGGCGGTACGAAGCGCGGTGTCGGCCAGACCCTTACGGGCACCGTGGGTGTTGATGAAGTACTCCAGAACCGTCAGGCCCTCGCGGAACGAGGACTTGATCGGCCGCGGGATGAACTCACCCTTCGGGTTTGTAACCAGGCCCTTCATACCGGCGAGGGTACGAGTCTGGGTGAAGTTACCGGTCGCGCCCGACTCGACGATCGTGATGATCGGGTTGTCCGGCGGGTAGTGCGCACGCAGAGCGGTACCGACCTCTTCGGTCGCTTCCTGCCAGATCTTCACCAGTGCGCTGTTGCGCTCGGTGTGATCGAGCGCACCACGCTGGTACTTCTTCTCGATCTGATCGGCAAGCGCCTCGTAGCGCTCCATGATCTCGGCCTTCTCCGGCGGCACAAGCACGTCGGACATCGAGACCGTCACACCCGAACGCGTCGCCCAGTGGAAACCGGCGTCCTTGAGCTTGTCGACGGTCTGCGCGACCACGATCATCGGGTAGCGCTCGGCGAGATCGTTGATGATCGTCGCCTGACGCTTCTTCGGCATCTGCTCGTTGATGAACGCGTAATCCGCGGGCAGCAACTCGTTGAACAGCACGCGACCGAGGGTGGTCTCGGCCAGCCACGCGTCGCCGCGGTTCCAGCCGTCCGGGAACAGCTCCGCCTCGATCTCGCGCGGCGGGCGCTGCTCGGTGAGCCGCACCTTGATCTGCGACCGCACGGTCAGCTCGCCACGATCGACGGCCATCTGCGCCTCGGCGGGCGAGGAGTAGACGCCGTGCTCGTTGGCCGACTTGGTGGCGGCCTGGTACTGACCGATCTCGTCGTCCACCTTGCGGGTCAGGTAGTACAGACCCGTCACCATGTCCAGACGCGGCATGGCGAGCGGTCGACCCGATGCGGGCGACAGGATGTTGTTCGAGGACAGCATCAGGATGCGGGCCTCGGCCTGCGCCTCCGCGGACAGCGGAAGGTGCACGGCCATCTGGTCACCGTCGAAGTCGGCGTTGAACGCTTCACAGACGAGCGGGTGCAGCTGGATCGCCTTGCCCTCGACGAGCTGCGGCTCGAAGGCCTGGATTCCCAGACGGTGCAGCGTCGGTGCCCTATTGAGCAGCACCGGGTGCTCGGCGATGACCTCTTCGAGGACATCCCACACCTGGGGACGCTGACGTTCGACCATCCGCTTGGCGGACTTGATGTTCTGCGCGTGGTTCAGGTCGACCAGACGCTTCATCACGAACGGCTTGAACAGCTCCAGCGCCATCAGCTTGGGCAGACCACACTGATGCAGCTTCAGCTGCGGACCGACGACGATGACCGAACGGCCCGAGTAGTCGACGCGCTTGCCGAGCAGGTTCTGACGGAAACGACCCTGCTTGCCCTTGAGCAGATCGCTCAGGGACTTCAGCGGGCGGTTACCCGGTCCGGTGACCGGACGTCCACGACGGCCGTTGTCGAACAGCGCGTCCACGGACTCCTGCAGCATCCGCTTCTCGTTGTTGACGATGATCTCGGGCGCGCCGAGGTCGATCAGTCGCTTGAGGCGGTTGTTGCGGTTGATCACGCGGCGGTACAGGTCGTTCAGGTCGGAGGTGGCGAAACGGCCACCGTCGAGCTGAACCATCGGACGCAGCTCCGGCGGGATCACCGGAACGGCGTCGAGCACCATGCCCATCGGCGAGTTGCCGTTGGACTGGAAGGCCGCGACGACCTTGAGGCGCTTGAGCGCGCGCAGCTTCTTCTGGCCCTTACCGCTGCGGATGGTCTCCCGCAGGTTCTCGGCCTCGGCGTTGATGTCGAAGTTCTCCATCAGCTTCTGGATGGACTCCGCACCCATGGCGCCGGTGAAGTACTCGCCGTAACGGTCGACCAGCTCGCGGTAGAGCACCTCATCGACGATGAGCTGCTTGACCGACAGCTTGGTGAAGGTGGTCCAGATCTCCTCGAGCCGGTCCAGCTCACGCTGGGCCCGATCCCGGAGCTGACGCATCTCGCGCTCGCCGCCGTCCTTGACCTTGCGGCGGACATCGGACTTGGCACCCTCGGCCTCGAGCTCGGCCAGGTCGGCCTCGAGCTTCTGGGCACGGGCCTCCAGATCGGCGTCGCGCTGATCGGCGACGGCCTTCTTCTCGACCTCCATCTCGGCTTCGAGGGTGGAGAGCTCGTTGTGACGCAGCTCGTCGTCGACGCCGACAATGACGTAGGCGGCGAAGTAGATGATCTTTTCCAGATCCTTCGGCGCCAGGTCGAGCAGGTAACCGAGGCGCGAAGGCACGCCCTTGAAGTACCAGATGTGGGTGACAGGAGCGGCCAGCTCGATGTGGCCCATCCGCTCACGACGCACCTTGGCGCGAGTTACCTCGACGCCACAGCGCTCACAGATGATGCCCTTGAAGCGGACGCGCTTGTACTTGCCGCAGTAGCACTCCCAGTCCCGGGTAGGACCGAAGATCTTCTCGCAGAAGAGCCCGTCCTTCTCCGGCTTGAGCGTACGGTAGTTGATGGTCTCCGGCTTCTTCACTTCGCCGAAGGACCACTGCCGGATGTCTTCGGCGGTGGCCAGGCCGATCCGGAGTTCATCGAAGAAGTTGACGTCTAGCACGTAACTTCCTTTCCCCTATTCGGGTCGAATTCGAGCAAAAAGTTCACTAGTTGGTGGAACGCGGGGCCGAATGCCGTTCGAAAAGAACGACATCCGGCCGACCGCCTAGTTCGCCAGATCGTCGACGGTGGCTGCTTCGTTCCTGGACAGGTTGATGCCCAGGTTCGCCGCCGCGCGCTCCAGGTCCTCGTCGTCGCCATCGCGCATCTCGATCGCGGCACCGTCGGAAGACAGCACCTCGACGTTGAGGCACAGGGACTGGAGTTCCTTGAGGAGCACCTTGAACGACTCCGGGATGCCCGGCTCCGGAATGTTCTCGCCCTTGACGATCGCCTCGTAGACCTTCACGCGGCCGACAACGTCATCGGACTTGATGGTGAGCAGCTCCTGCAGCGTGTAGGCCGCGCCGTAGGCCTGCATGGCCCAGCACTCCATTTCGCCGAAGCGCTGACCACCGAACTGCGCCTTACCACCCAGCGGCTGCTGCGTGATCATCGAGTACGGGCCGGTCGAACGGGCGTGGATCTTGTCGTCGACCAAGTGGTGCAGCTTCAGGATGTACATGTAGCCGACCGCGACCGGGTACGGGAACGGCTCGCCGGAACGACCGTCGAACAGGGTCGACTTGCCGTTCTCGTCGACCATGCGCTCACCATCGCGGTTCGGCAGGGTCGAAGCGAGCAGACCGGTCAGCTCCTCTTCGCGGGCACCGTCGAACACCGGGGTCGCGATGTTGGAGTCGGCCGGAGCCGCCAGCATCTCTTCCGGCAGCGCCTTGGCCCAATCCGGACGGTTCGCGCCATCCGCATCGGCCCCGACGTCCCAGCCTGCCTTGCCGATCCACCCGAGGTGGGTCTCCAAGATCTGGCCGATGTTCATACGACGCGGCACACCGTGGGTGTTCAGGATGATGTCGACCGGGGTGCCATCAGGCATGAACGGCATGTCCTCGGTGGGGAGGATCTTGCCGATAACACCCTTGTTTCCGTGGCGACCGGCGAGCTTGTCACCGTCCTGGATCTTGCGCTTCTGCGCCACATACACGCGCACCAGCTCATTGACACCCGGAGGCAGATCGTCGTCGTCCTCACGCGAGAACACACGAATACCGATCACCTTGCCCGACTCACCGTGGGGCACCTTCAGCGAGGTGTCACGCACCTCGCGCGCCTTCTCACCGAAGATCGCGCGCAGCAACCGCTCCTCCGGGGTCAGCTCGGTCTCACCCTTCGGGGTGACCTTGCCGACCAGGATGTCGCCGTCACGAACCTCGGCGCCGATACGGATGATGCCGCGGTCGTCGAGATCGGCCAGCACCTCGTCGGAGACGTTCGGGATGTCCCGGGTGATCTCCTCGGCGCCCAGCTTGGTGTCGCGGGCGTCGATCTCGTGCTCTTCGATGTGGATCGAGGTGAGAACGTCCTCTTCCACGAGACGCTGCGACAGGATGATCGCGTCCTCGTAGTTGTGGCCCTCCCACGGCATGATCGCCACGAGCAAGTTCTTGCCAAGGGCCATCTCACCGTTCTCGGTGCACGGACCGTCGGCAAGCACATGGCCCTGTTCGACCCGCTGACCCTCATCCACGATCGGACGCTGGTTGGCACAGGTGCCCTGGTTCGAACGCGCGAACTTACGCATCCGATAGGACTTGCGAGTGCCGTCATCGGCCATCACGGTGATGTAGTCGGCGGAAACTTCCTCGACCACACCGGACTTCTCGTTGACGACCACGTCACCCGCGTCGACGGCAGCGCGCAGCTCCATACCGGTACCCACGATCGGGGACTCGGAACGGATCAGCGGAACCGCCTGGCGCTGCATGTTCGCACCCATCAGGGCACGGTTGGCGTCGTCGTGCTCGAGGAACGGAATCATCGCGGTCGCGACCGACACCATCTGGCGCGGCGACACGTCCATGTAGTCGACCTCGGCGGCCGAGACGAACTCGACCTCTTCACCGAGACGACGGACGAGGACCTTGTCCTCGAGGAAGCGACCCTCGACGTCGACCGGCGAGTTGGCCTGCGCACGGATGTGCCGGTCCTCCTCGTCGGCGGTCAGGTACACGACGTCGTCGGTGACCTTGCCATCGACGACCTTGCGGTACGGAGTCTCGATGAAACCGAACGGGTTGACCCGCGCGTACACCGACAGCGAACCGATCAGGCCGATGTTCGGGCCTTCCGGGGTCTCGATCGGGCACATGCGGCCGTAGTGCGAGGAGTGGACGTCACGGACTTCCAGACCGGCGCGCTCACGGGACAGACCACCGGGGCCAAGGGCCGAAAGGCGGCGCTTGTGGGTCAGACCCGACAGCGGGTTGTTCTGGTCCATGAACTGCGAGAGCTGGGAGGTTCCGAAGAACTCCTTGATCGCGGCCACGACGGGACGGATGTTGATCAGGGTCTGCGGCGTGATCGCCTCGACGTCCTGAGTCGTCATCCGCTCGCGGACCACGCGCTCCATCCGCGAAAGGCCGACCCGGATCTGGTTCTGGATCAGCTCGCCGACAGTACGCAGGCGACGGTTGCCGAAGTGGTCGATGTCGTCGACCTCGACGGGAACCTCCGCGCCACCCGGCGCGGTCATCATGCGATCACCCGAGTGCAGACGCACCAGGTACTCGATCGTGGTGACGATGTCTTCCTTGGTGAGCACCGACGCGGTGATCGGCTCGCCGAGGTGGATACCCAGCTTCTTGTTGATCTTGTAGCGACCGACGCGCGCCAGGTCGTAGCGCTTCTCCTTGAAGAACAGGTTCTCCAGCAGGGTCTGCGCGGACTCCTTGGTCGGCGGCTCGCCCGGACGCAGCTTGCGGTAGATGTCCAGCAGCGCCTCGTCCTGACCGGCGGTGTTGTCCTTCTCCAGCGTCGACATCATGATCTCGGAGAAGCCGAAACGCTCGACGATCTCCTCGGTCGTCCAACCCAGCGCCTTCAGCAGCACGGTGACCGGCTGCCGACGCTTGCGGTCGATACGGACACCGACGGTGTCGCGCTTGTCGACGTCGAACTCCAACCAGGCGCCGCGGCTCGGAATGACGCGCACGCTGTGCAGGTCCTTTTCCGTGCTCTTGTCGACGCTGTTGTCGAAGTAGACACCCGGCGAACGCACCAACTGCGAAACGACGACGCGCTCGGTGCCGTTGATGATGAACGTGCCCTTGTCGGTCATCATCGGGAAATCACCCATGAAGACCGTCTGGCTCTTGATCTCACCGGTGTTGTTGTTGATGAACTCAGCGGTGACGAACAGCGGCGCCGCGTAGGTCATGTCCTTGTCTTTGCACTCGTCGATGGAGGCCTTGACCTCTTCGAAACGAGGATCCGAGAAAGACAGGGACATCGAGCCCGAGAAGTCCTCGATCGGCGAGAGCTCCTCGAGCACCTCCTCGAGACCCCCCGTTAGCCCGCCGTCACCGCGGAGCGCGGCTTTTTCACGCCATGAAGGCGATCCGATCAACCATGCAAATGAGTCCGTCTGTAGATCGAGAAGTCCGGGCACCTCCAAGGGTTCACGGATCTTCGCGAAAGACACCCTCAATGGGGCTCCGGGGATTCCGGCAAGTGCCTTGGTCTGGGTGGAGACTGCCAAGATGCGTCCTTCCAGCACCTCACGCGCGTCGCGTGGTGGTCCGCGACCGTCGCTTGTCTGCTACGAATTCCGCTGGTTACAACCCGAACGAAACCCGAACAGGCAACAGCGGAAGTAACACCGGAAGGGTGGAACTTACGTGTGCGAATCGAGGTATGGACAGGAGGCAGCCAGCGCAACGTCCAAACCTACACCCATATACGCCGAGGTGTCAAAGTACCACCAGAACGAGCCTCCGCGTGGCGGCGCGCCGTGACCGAAATGGCTGACGCGCCGGGTCCGAATCGCTGGCTGCGTCCGGGAGCCACGGGGCGCTTGGAGCCACTGTGACAGCTGCCGCTGTTGTGAATAGCGTGACGGGTCTGGCGAAACTCGTCAAGTGGCAGCATCGACCAGGGCCGCACCGAGATCGCCTGCCGCGCTACAAGATCACCCGCCTGAGCGGCTCAATTGCGATCGACGATGTCGCTGGCGAGCCAGCGACCGTCCTTTTTCTGCATGCGAAGCACGACCGGACCGGACGCGCTTTCCTGCGCGACACCGTCCTTGTTCGCGCTGACGACCAGGTTCACCATCAGCTCGGCCCGATCATCGGTGAGCAAGGTCACTCCAATTGGCGTGGCCTCGACATCGGCGCTGGTCTGCGCCTGTTTTATGGCCGCGATGTTGGTGTCGGCGAACTTGTCGAAGTCGGTGAGCATCTGCCCGGTGACGACCTGACGCACCGCGTCCTTGTAGCCGTCGAGCTGCTTCACGTCGTAGGCGAACACGGTGCGCAGCGCGTGCTCGGCGGCCGCGCTCACTTCCTCGGTGGCCTTGGTGTTCACGAATGCCTCGTTGGAATCGTCAACGCCCGGCCGGAACGCCGCGAGCACAGCGAACGCGGTGAGTAATGCCGTCGCGAGGACGCACGTCAGGACTAACCGCCAGCCCGAGCCCATGGGGCGTAGGAGCCGCCGAGGCGGGCGCGGGGCGTTCGGCTGCGGCTTGCCGTGGTCGGAGGTCTCCACGCTGCCCGCGACCCGGGGGCGGCGGGTACTCGCGGTGCGCTGCTCGTCGGCGCCGCGGCGCGGGCCGCCGGTCCGGCGCGTAGCCGCGGTCTGCGACCCGGCACGGTCCGCAGCAGGCCGATTCCTAGGGGTAACCCGGTTGACGGGTCGTTTGGATGCCATGAATCGGTCCTCCTACGAGCCGGGCTTGATCGGGGGCGCGGGCGCCGGGGCACCGGGCACCTGCGCTTGGGCCGGGTCGACCTTCGTCGGCGCATCCAGCGGCACCGGCTGTCCGAGCGATTTCGCCTGCTCCGCCTTCCAGACGTCGCCGACCTTGATCAGATCCAGGGTCCAGGTCTGCCGGAAGCTGACAGGTGCGACATCGGGCACGCTGCGCGTCACCTGTAGCACCACCAGTGCCGATGCCCGGTCACGCTCGGAGTTCAACGAGGTCAACGAGGCGCCGAGAGCTTTCGCCGCCAGCTTGGTCTTGGCCTCTGTTGCCGTCGTCCTGAGCTGTTGCTGGCCCTTGGTCGCCTCGTCGAGCAGCTGCCCGGTCATCGACGACTCGATGTTCTCGATGGAGCCGTCCACGTCGGACGGGTCCAGCGACATCAGGTTGATCGCGGCCTGTCTTGCATCGGTGAGCGCGGCATCGCGCGCTTCGGCGCGTGGGCCGTCGGTGAAGTAGGCCGCGCGCACCCAGCCCGCGCCGAACCAGGTCGCCACCGCCAGCGCGATGACAAGCGCAGCCATTGCGGCCACACTGACGGCAAACGGCGGGCGGCCACCCGAGCCGGTGTCGGCAGGCACGGAATCGGCCAGCGGCGCGATCGGCTCAGCGGTCGGCGACTCGGCGGCAGGCTCGGAAGGGGCAGCCGCCGCGGCTTCGGATTCCGTGGAATCGGCCTCGGTATGTTCCGGCGTTTCCTTGGAAAGATCGGGGCTCACAAACTGCACCTCGCTGACGCTCGGTTCCGTCGTGCCCCGTGGCGCTGTGCCCATGGTTCGCTCGCTGCGCTCACTCACGACTGCACACCCTAACGTCAGTAATTATCGCGGCGAAGCCGCGTCGGTCCTGGTCACCGCTTGGGCGTGACCCCCAGCAGCGTCGCCATCTGGACGGCGATCGGGTTCAGGTTCAGCTTTTCCGGATCGGTCTTGGGGTTGGAGTCCCACGGCTGCACGATGCTCGGGTCGGCGAGGTCGGCCCGCTCCCCACCGCGCACCGCAGTCGGATTACCAAAGGGCACAGTGCATTTCGCGTCCCGATTGAATGGGAACTCGTCGCGTGTGTCGTCGAAGTCCGGGTTCTCCCGCTTCATCTGCTCGAGGATGGCCGTGGTCCCCTCGTAGCCCTGTGTGCAGGCGGGCGGGTTGTTGGCCTCGAGCACCAGGCCGAAGTGGCTGGTGCCGTCGCCCGGCGCGGTCGAGGAGGCGCCGATGGACAGCTGCGGCAACATCTGCAGCAGCGGACGCAGCGCGTAGAACTTGGGCGAGATGGACTGCAGCAGCTGCCGCAGGTTCGCCAGATCCTCGGTCAGTGCGCCACCGCTCTCGTTCAGTAGTGCACCGATCTGCTCACCCGCATCAGTGCCCGTCCCGATCAGCCTGCGCAGATCCGGGTCGCTTGCGCGCAACTGGGCGCTCAGCAGATCGAGGCCATTGCTGAATTCCCGGATGGCACCGGATTGTTCGACCTGGGTGCCGAGCGCGATGCGGCCGTCCTTGATCAGCTGGATCGTCTGCGGCAGTGTCTCGTTGAACGTTGCGGTGAAGTTGTTCAGCGATTCGACGAGCACCTGTAGGTCGTCGCCTTTGCCGTCGAAGGCCTTGCCGAGTTCGGTGACGGTGATGTTCAGCGCGTCGAGATCGACCGTGCTCGTGAAGCCGTCCACACTCGCGATCAGCTGCTCGATCGGCACCGGCGTGGTCGCCGAAGTGATCACCGAACCGTCTTTCAAATACGGGCCGCGATCGGTATCGGGCTGCAGGTCCACGTATTGCTCGCCGATGGCGGAGCGATTGGCGACGACGGCCTTGGCCGAGGCCGGGATGTCCGGCGAGCTCGAGTCGATGACGAGGTTCATCACCACGCCCGTGTCGGAGAGCTCCAGATCGCCGACCCGGCCCACCGGAACGCCGCGATAGGTCACCTCGGCGCCCTTGTAGAGGCCGCCGGTCTGCGCCGTCTCCACCTTCACCGTGTACAGGCCGAAGCCGAGCATGTTGTCGAGGCGGATGTACTTGGCGCTGACGAGCACCACGCCTACCACCGCGAGTACCACGAAGAGGATCAGCTGGTTGCGGACCAGACGGGTCATCGCGGACCACCTCCCACACCGAGTTGGTCGAGAATCGCCCCGAGCGGATCGGAGGCCGGTGCCGGGCCGTTGGCGGGCGCGAAGGCCATGTTCGGCGGCAGCGGCAGAATCGACACCGTCGGCCAGCCCGGTCGCGGGCCGTTGCCGTTGTAGTACGGGTTCGTCGGATTCACCGGCACCGCGGGACCGATCGGCGGGATGTACACCGGATCACCCATGCCGACGCCGAGATTGGTCAGCGTGACGCCGATCTGCTGATCCACCGAAAGCCAGGTGTTCACCTGGCCGCCGAAGGTGCCCTCCAGCGACGAGTCGGGGAACGGATAGGTCGGCACCAGCGGCAGCGCGGTCACCAGATCCGGTGCGGCACGGCCGAGTTCCTGCAGTGTGGGCCGCAGTGCGCGCAGATCGGTGATGAGGTCGTTCTTCGAGGTGTTCAACACGTCGAAGCCGGCTTGGCCGACCCGATCCAGTTGTGTCAGCAGCGAAATCAACTGGGGGCGTTGCTCATTGAGGATCTTGATGCCCTCGGGCAGCTCGTCGAGAATCTTGCCGATCTGATCGGTCTGGGTGGCCACCCGGCTGCTCAGCGTGGCAAGACCATCGATGGCCCTTGTGATGTTGTCGACCTGCGCGTCCAGCCCGGCGATCAGTGTGTTCGCCTGCTCGAGCAGCGAACGCACCCGCTCCTCGCGGCCGCCGATGGTTCGATTCAGTTCGGTGACGATGGGCTGCAGGTAGGCGACGCCACCACCGTTGAGCAGCAACGACATCGCGCCGAGTACCTGCTCGATCTCGGTGGCGTAGCGGGTGTTTTCGATCGGGATCACCGAGCCGTTGGTCAGCTTCTTCGTGTCCGGATCCGCCGTGGGCTTGGACAGCTCGATGAACTTCTCGCCCAGCAGGCTCGTCTGCTTCACCTCGGCCCGCGCGTTCGCGGGCAGCTCGACCGAGCCGTTCACAACGGCGCGCACGCTCGCGGTCCACTGGTCCTTGCCGAGGACGATCTCCTCCACCCGGCCGACCGGTACGCCCTCGACCTTCACCGCGGACTGCGGCACCAGGTCGAGCACGTCGTCGAACTGGATGTCGATGCGCATCGGATGCGCACCGATATCGGCGCCACCTGGCAGCGGAACGCTGTAGATACCGTCGGAGGCGCACGAGGCGACCAGCAGGCCGACCGCGCTCAGCGCCACGACCGCGACGCCATGGCGCAGCCGATGCGAACGAATCCTGTTGCGGCTCATCGGCCACCTCCCTGCGACGGCGGAAGCTGGTCGGACGGGGTACCAGGAACGGTGCCGGGCACCGGGTCGCGCTGCTGGTTCTCGTTGCTGAGGATGCCGAACGGCAGGATCAGCGTCGGCGTCTTCACACCCGCGGTGATCTGGTCGGTGATCTCCTTGCAGTGCTCGAGTAGCGGGCGCATCTGCTTGCCGATGGCCTCGAACTTCGGATCGCCCGGCATCAGCTTGCCGAGGTCGAGCATCTTGCACACGACACCGAACGGGTCCTGCAGATCGGTGAAGTTGGCCCGCATGTCGAGCGTGCCCGACTCGGCGTTGTGCACGTTGATCAGGTTGCTCAAAGCCAGCGGCAGTACCGGCAGCGCGGCCGCCAGGTCGTCGCGCTGGTCGGCGAGCGTCTTGGTCAGCGAGGTCAGCGCCTGCGCGTTGTCGGCGATCAGGTCGCGGTTGTTGTCGATGAACCTGGCGACATCGCCGAGCCCGATCGACAGCAGGTTCAGGGCCTCACCGAGGTTCTGCCGTTCGTCGGCGAGGAACCCGGACAGATCGGCAAGCTGCACGTTGAATTGGCGCACCTGCGAGTCGTTCTGGGCCAGCATCGTGATGAACGACTGCAAGTTCTTGACCGTTTCGAAAATGTCCCCGCGCGCGTCGGACAGATACCGCGCCGCCCGCGAGAGCTGAGTGATGCTGTTGGCCAGCGCCTCTCCATTGCCCGCCAAGTTCGCCGCCGAGGTGCGCACCAGCTCGTTCACCGCGCCCTCGGCATTGGCACCGTTGGGGCCCAACGCATCCGACAGCTCGGTGATGCTCTTGTACAGCTCATCGACCTCGACCGGCGTGACCGTGCGGTCCCGCGGAATGGTCGCGGTGCGGCCCATCTTCGGCCCGCCGGTGTACACCGGCGTCAGCTGGATGAATCGGTCGGAGACCACCGAGGGGGTGATCTGCGCGGCCTTGGCGTCGGCGGGCACGTCGTATTTGCGGTCGACGTCCATGACGACCTTGACCTGCTCGCCCTGCGGCTCGACCGAGGAGACCCTGCCTACCGGCACCCCGAGGACCCGCACGTCGGAACCCTCGTAGATGCCGACGGAGCGATCGAAGTACGCGGTGATTTTGGTCGTGGTCATCCGGTCGAACAGCCACCACAGCACCCCGGCCGCGAACAGCGCCGCCACCACGACCAACGCGATAGCCACCTTGGTGCCGCGACTGGAGGACCGCAGTGCGGTCAACGGTTCACCGCGCCAGCTCGTCGCCATGTCAGTTACCTTCCAGCGGGCCGAGAGAACGCACCGGCGGCCGATAGCCCGGAATCTCCGGCAGACCCGGCGGCACCAGGTTGACGATCACCGCGTCGAACCACCGGCCGGTGCCGAGCACGTTGGCGTACAAACCGTAGAACGGCCCCGCGAGCTCCAGCGTCTTGGAAATATTCTGCTGGTTGGCATTCAGCAGGTCGATGGAGGCCAACAGGTTGGTCAACGCCGGGCCGATCTGCTTCTCGTTGTCGTGCACCAGCGCACTCAGCTCGGCCGCCACCGTCTTGGCTCCGGTGAGCAGCTGCGAAATCGACTGCTGGCGAATATTGAGCTCGGCCAGCAGCTCGCCACCCGAGGCGAGCAGCCGCTCGAACTGGGCGTTGCGATCGGCGAGGACCTGGGTGGTCTGCCTGGTCGCCGCGAACATCCGCTTCAATTCCTCGTCGCGCTTGCCGAGGGTCTCCGAGAGCCGGGCCACGCCGTCGATGGAGCCGCGGATCTCCGGCGGCGTCGTCGCGAACGCCTCCGAAAGCACCCGCATGCTGGTGGCCAGCTGGGCGGTGTCGATCTGGTCGATGTTCCTCGCCGCATCACTGAACGCGTCCACCACGTCATACGGAGAAACCGTGCGCGACAACGGAATTCGTTGACTCGGATCGGCAGGCTTCGAGCCCCTCGGATCCAGCGCCAGATACTTCTGCCCGAGCAGCGTCTTGATCTGGATGGAAGCGGTGGTCTCGTTGCCGACCCAGGCGTCCTTGGTGCGGAAGTCGACGAGCACCCGGTCACCGGCCAGGCGCACATCCGACACCGCGCCAACCTTGACACCTGCGATGCGAACCTCGTTGCCCTTCTTGATGCCCGCCGCCTCGGAGAACTCGGCGGTGTACTTGGTGCCCGCGCCGATGATCGGCAGCCGATCCAGGAAGAATGCGGAGATCGTCACCAGCAGCACCATCGCGAGGCCGAGCACGCCCATGAACGCGGGGCTGCGCCTGCCGAGCAGGATCCGGTCGTCCATTCAGCGGCCCTTCCCGTTGCAGCGCGGCGCGGCGTTGGTGTAGAGCGGCTGGTTGATCGTCGGCATCCCAGCCGGGAGGTTGAGCTGCGGCGCGTCGACCGCGCCAGGCCCGACGACGATGTCGATACCGCAGAGATAGAACTGGAACCAGGAGCCGTAACTGCCGACGCGGCCGAGCTTTTCCATCTTGATCGGGAGGGTGTGCAGCACCTGGTTCACATCGTCCTCGCGCTCGTTCAGGGTGCCGGTGAGCTGATTGAGCCCGGCGATCGAACCCTGCAGCGACGGGCGAGTCGGGACGAGCAGGTCCGCAGTAGCCGAGGCCAGGTTGCCCAGTGAGCTCACCGAACGGCCGATCGTGTCGCGCTCGGCGGCCAGCCCGCTGACCAGCGCCTCGGTATTCACGATCAGCTGGTCGAAGTTGTCCTCACGCTGGTTGATCGTCTCGAGCACCGCGGTCAGGTTCTTCACGAGTTCACCGATGACGGCGTCCTTGTCCGCGATCTTGTTGGTCAAACTCGCGGTGCTCGCGACCAGATCGTGGATGGTGCCCTGTTCACCCTGGAACACCTGAATGATCTCGTAGGACAGCTTGTTCACGTCGTCGGCGGTCAGCGTGTGGAACAGCGGGCGGAACCCGTTGAACAGGGTGGTCAGGTTCAGCGCGGGACGGGTGCGTTCCAGCGGGATGGTTCCGCCCTTGTTGAGCTTGCGGCCCTGTTCACCGGTCCCCTGCTCCAACGCGATGTAGCGCTGCCCGACGAGGTTGCGGTAGCGGATGGTCGCGATGGTGGAGGCGGGCAGCCAATTGCGGTCGCTCAGTTCGAATCTCACCTCGGCCAACCGCTTGTCCACGATCGACACATCGGTGACCTTGCCGACTCGAACGCCGGCGATGCGCACCTCGTCGCCGGGATTGAGTGAGGTGACATCGATGAAGCGGGCCTTGAACGCGGTGCCGCCACCGCTGTAGTTCGCGATGGAAAGGCCGAGAATCGTGGTCGCGAAGAGCGTGACCACCACGAAGATGATCAGCTTGGTCAGCGGCGATCCCACGCCGCGCAGCTTCTCTTTCATCGCACGCTCACCTCACTTCCACGGAATGCGGGCGCACCGATCCTGGTTACCCAGCCGGGCACCTGCTCCGGCGAAACACCGTTCGCCGCACCGTAGATCGCGCCGAGTGTCTGCTGTTCCATCGGCGATCCGGCGGTGCTTCCCGCCGAGTACACCCCGAACTGCGGCGCGGACAGCTGCCCGCCGACCTGATCGCCCGGGTTGCGGCTCGGCACTGCGTAGGAACCGTCGTTGTTCGGTCCGCCCGTGTACTGACCTGGGTCGACGCCCTGCGGGTATTCCGGTACACACCACGGTCCCCTGGTGTCCAGCCAGCGCGGCTCGTCCTGGTTGGGCAAGTACTTGCCGCGAGTGTTGACCAGTTCGATGGTCACCCGCGAGCCGGGCCGATCGGTGCCCATACCGAAGAGGCGGTCGATGCGCGGCTTCATCTTCGCGAAGTTCGCCATCGCACAGGCGTAGGTCGGCGAGTAGGTCGCCAGCAGCTCCAGGGCGGGCCGGGAGTCCGCGGCCAGGTCGATGATGTTGTCGCGGTTGGCGATGAAGAAGTCCGCGGTGGTCGACGCGGTCGGGGTCAGCGTCGCCAGCAGGGTGTCGATCTGCGAGCGCCGCTGCACGATGGTCGCGTTGGTGGTGCGCAGATTGTTCAGTGCGTCGACCAGCTGCGGCGCCGCGTCCGAGTAGGTGGCCGCGACATCGGCGAAGTCGGCCAGATCCTGTTGCAGATCGGGCATCACCACGTTGATCTCGCGGAAGATGTTGTCCAGCTTGTCGACCGTCTCACCGAGGGCAAGCCCCTGGCCCGACAGCGCCTGAGACAGCGCGCCGAGGGTGGCGGCGAGATCCTGCGGTGGAATCGCCTGCAGCAACGGCATCAGATCGTCGAGCAGCTTGCTGATCTCGATCGCGTTGCCGCTGGTGTCCTGGTGCAGGGTCACACCGTTCGTCAGGTGCTGCGAGCTGGGATCGTCGGGAATCACCAGATCCACGAACCGCTCGCCGAACAGTGTCTTGGGCAGCAGCCGTGCCGTCGCGTTGACCGGGATCTGCTCGGCCTTGCTCGGGTCGATCGCCAGGTCCAAGGTCACCTTGCCGCCCTCGGATCGACTCGACCGAACCTCGCCGACCGTGACGCCGCGGACCTTCACGTCCGCATTGCGGGTCAGCGCATTGCCCACGCTATCGGTGATCAGGTCGACGTCGACGGTCTTCACGAATTGCTTGTTGTAGATCGCGATGGTTGTCCACAGGAACAGCGCGCAGATCACGAAGAAGACAATGCCGAGGATCCGCACGCGCAGCTTCTCGGTGGACCGCCACGTTTCCACTCTGCTCATGACCGAGCCTCGCTTCGCTCACCACGGATGCCGCTCATGACCGAGCCTCGCTTCGCTCACCACGGATGCCGCTCATCCCGCGACCCGCACTGTGGTGGTGGTCCCCCAGATCGCGAGGCTGAGGAAGAAGTCGAGCACGTTGACGAGCACGATGGCCGCGCGCACCGCCCGGCCTACCGCGACGCCGACGCCCGCGGGTCCGCCGGTGGCGTGGAAGCCGTAGTAGCAGTGCACCAGGATGATCACGAACGCGAATACCAGCACTTTGAGGAACGAATATAAGACGTCCTCAGGTGGCAGGAACAGACTGAAATAATGGTCATAAGCGCCGCTGGATTGCCCGTTGAACCAGATGCTGATCATCCGCGACGCCAGGAAAGTGCCGAGCAGGCCGACGATATACAGCGGGATCACCGCGAGGAATCCGGCGATCACCCGGGTGGAGACCAGGAACGGCACCCCGGGCACCGCCATCACCTCGAGCGCATCGATCTCCTCCGAAATGCGCATGGCACCGAGTTGGGCGGTGAAACCACAACCCACCGTTGCCGATAACGCCAGCGCCGCCACCAGCGGCGCGATTTCGCGGGTATTGATGTAGGCGGTCAAGAAGCCGGTCAGCGCGGAACTGCCGATCGAGTCGAGGGCCTTGAAGCCCTGCAGACCGACGACAACGCCGACCGAGCCCGACATGAACACGATGACGCCGATGGTGCCGCCGATCACCGCCAGCGCGCCGCTGCCGAAGGTCACCTCGGCAAGCAGCCGCATGACCTCCTTGCGGTAATGCAGTGCGGTGCGCGGTATCCAGGCGATGGTGCGCGAGTAGAACGACATCTGCTCGCCGGCCCGGTCGACCACATTCAGTGGCATGCGCGCGATTTCGGTGACCCGGCGGGCGGACTTCGCCAGCACCGGGTTGCGGTAAGGGGTGGCCACGGGTCAGGCGCCCTTGGCGGGGACAACCTGGAGGTAGACCAGAGTCAGAACCAGGTTCACGAAAAACAACACCAGGAACGAGATCACCACCGATTGGTTCACCGCGTCACCGACTCCTTTCGGGCCCCCCTTGGGATGCAACCCCTTGTACGCGGCGATCACGCCGGCGATCAGGCCGAACACCAATGCCTTGATTTCGCCGATCCACAGGTCGGGTAGCTGTGCGAGCGCGGAGAACGAGGCCAGGTAGGCACCCGGCGTGCCGCCTTGCAACAGCACGTTGAAGAAGTAGCCACCGGCGATGCCGACCACCGACACCAGGCCGTTGAGCAAAAGGGCAACCACGGTCATACCGAGCACGCGCGGCACGACCAGCTTCTGCACCGGATCGACGCCGAGCACCTCGAGCGCGTCGATCTCCTCACGGATGGTGCGCGAGCCGAGGTCGGCGGCCACCGCCGACCCGGCCGCGCCCGCGATGATCAACGCGGTCACCACCGGGGCGGCCTGCTGCACGGTGGCGAGCACGCTGGTTGCGCCGGTGAAGGATTCGGCGCCGAGCTGTTTGATCAGCGAACCGGTCTGCAGCGCGACCACCGCGCCGAACGGGATTGCCACCAGCGCGCTCGGCAAGATCGAGACACTCGCGATGAACCACGACTGCTCGATGAACTCGCGCAACTGAAAAGGCCGCTTGAACGTCTTGCGCACGACGTCGATGAAGAGCGCAAAGATGTTGCCGGCCTGGGCAAAACCCGACTCCAATGGAGTCCGCATTCGCGCCAGGGTGGAGTTCACGATCGCAGATGTTACCCGTTAGTTGTGTTGTGGCGCACGGTTGTGTCGTGCGCGCCGCCTTGGTAACCTGCCAGGTCACCGTTGTTGTAGGCCATCACCTGTGTGTCGTCATTCTCCGCAAGTGACTCACGAATCGCGACCTGTGCCGAGTGCGGCAGGGTGTGCATGATCTCGCGGACCCGTTCCTTGCGGCGGAACACGGCCTGTCGCACAGGCATGCCGGGCTCGGCCTTCATCTGCGGAATGATGCCCTCGACCTCTTCGGCGCCGCCATGGTGGTGGCCCGCGTCGACGAGCGCCTGCTCGCGCGCCATCTGCGCCTCGTCCTTTTCCTCACTCATGCCGATCGGGCCGATCATGCGGCCGTTGAGGAACTGCTTGACCACCGGCTCATCGCTGGTGAGCAGCACCTCGCGCGGGCCGAACATGACCAGCTGACGGCGGAACAACATGCCGATGTTGTCCGGCACTGTCCGCGCCAAGTTGATGTTGTGAGTGACGATCAGGATCGTCGCGTCGATCTGCGCATTGATATTGAGCAGCAGCTGGCTCAGGTACGAGGTGCGGACCGGGTCGAGGCCGGAGTCCGGCTCGTCGACCAGGATGATCTGCGGGTCGAGCACCAGGGCGCGGGCCAGGCCGGCACGCTTGCGCATACCGCCGGAGATCTCGCCGGGCAGCTTGCCCTCGGCCCCGAGCAGACCGGTCAGCTCCAGCTTCTCCATGACGACCTTGCGAATGTCCGACTCGGACTTCTTGGTGTGCTCGCGCAATGGGAAGGCGATGTTGTCGTAGAGATTCATGGAGCCGAACAGCGCGCCGTCCTGGAACAGCACCCCGAAGAGCTTGCGAATCTCGTAGAGCTCCTTATTGGAGCAGGTGGTGATATCGGTGCCGCCGATATAGATGGAGCCGCGTTCCGGACGCAGCAGACCGATCAAAGACTTCAGAAAGACGGACTTACCGGTACCCGAGGGACCGAGCAGGGCGCTGACCTCACCCGAGGGCAGTGTCAGAGAGACATCCTGCCAAATTCGCTGCGAACCGAAAGACTTGGTAACACCCTCGGTCCTGACCTCGACGCCCACGCCAACCTCCACAATTCTCAGCGAGCAGCCCACCGGCGTACCACGCAATTCGGCTGTCGCGGTGTGTCGCGTCACAGTGGGTTCGGTCACTGTAACCCATGGGCGAGACGCGGCACACCCCAACCTGACCGAAGAGTAACCCCGTAACACTCTCACTATTCACAACACGGCCGGGCGCGCCCGGACAAAGCAAAACAGGCGGCCCCCAATAGGGACCGCCCGTTCGGCGATTCAGTCGCTAGCGACTGAATCGCATGTCGCTCGAAACAGCGAGTATTACTTGACGGAGACCTTGGCGCCGGCCTCTTCCAGCTTCGCCTTGGCAGCCTCGGCGGCGTCCTTGGCGACCTTCTCCAGGATCGGCTTCGGGGCGCCCTCGACCAGGTCCTTGGCTTCCTTCAGGCCCAGGCCCGAGACGATCTCACGGACCACCTTGATGACCTGGATCTTCTTGTCGCCCGCACCCTCGAGGATGACGTCGAACTCGTCCTGCTCCTCAGCGGCCTCGACCGGCGCGGCGCCGACAGCGGCGACGGCGACGGGAGCAGCGGCGGTGACCTCGAACTTCTCTTCGAACTTCTTCACGAAGTCCGACAGCTCGAGCAGGGTCATGCTGCCGAAGGTCTCGAGCAGTTCGTCAACGTTGGCCATGATGTTGTTCCTTTCGGTAGTTGATGTCTATGAGGGCGAGCCGCACGCGAATCACCCGCATGGGGTTATTCAGCGGCAGCGGCTTCGCTACCGGATTCGGCCTGCTTCTTCTCCACGAGCGCGGCGGCCAGACGGGCCACCTGCGAAGCGGGAGCGTTGAACAGACCAGCGGCCTTCGCCATGTTGCCCTTCATCGCGCCGGCCAGCTTGGCCAGCAGCACCTCGCGGGACTCGAGGTCGGCGATCTTCTCGACCTCGGCAACGGACAGCGCATTGCCGTCCATGTACCCGCCCTTGATGATGAGCGCCTTGTTGTCCTTGGCGAAGGTCTTGATGGCCTTCGCTGCGTCGACCGGCTCGCCCTGAATGAAGGCGATGGCGGTCGGTCCGACGAACAAGTCGTCCAGGCCCACGACGCCCGCTTCCGCGGCCGCACGCTTGACCAGGGTGTTCTTGGCGACGGAGTACGTGGCGCCCGCGCCGAGCGCGCGACGCAGATCAGTGAGCTTGCCGACCGAAAGACCACGGTATTCCGTGACAACGGTGGCGGTCGAGCTCTTGAACTGCTCCGCGATCTCTTCGACCGCAGTGACCTTCTCGGGTTTTGCCATACTTCGCCTCCTCTCTGGATGTCGGTTCGTATATACGAACTACCAAGCACCAGGGGCCAGCGATAAAGCGAACGCCCCGAACGCAGAGCGTTCCGGGGCGTAATAGAGGATCGACCCGAGTAATACTCGGACCAATTCCCAGCCTCAGATCTCCCTGCGTGGGCCGCCGGCTATTGCCGGACCTTCGACCGAACCCAGACGGGAACGGCGACCAACGGTCTTCGGTAGAACGGATTGGGTAGCGATCGAACTCGTCGATAACTGTCGCCCAGAGTACCTGCAAGGGTCGCCATCTGCCAAAACGGCCCCCTCGACCGCCGAATCGAGCCCAATTTCGTCCCGAATTGTTGTGTGCCGGATCACATTTCATGCCGCAGTGTGGCCGATATCGCCCTAGAAAAGTGTTACCAACGGTGACAGTTACTGCTTGACTGCTGAACTATGGCAACCTCCATAGTCGATCCACCGGCGCTGCTGGAAAGACGCGCGCACCGCTTCGCCGCGCTCGCCGTGATCTGCCTCGCCGAACTGCTGGTCGTCCTCGACAACACCATCGTCAATGTGGCCCTGCCGTCGATCGGGGTCGAACTCGCCACGGGCGTCAGCGGCCTGCAATGGGTCGTCGACGCGTACACGCTGACCTTTGCCGGGCTGCTGCTTGCCTTCGGCAATCTCGGCGACCGCTACGGGCGGCGGCGCGTGATGATGATCGGCCTGGTCGGCGTGGCCGTCATGTCGATCGCCGGCGCACTGTCGGACTCCATGGGCAGCGTCATCGCCGCCCGCGCCGCCATGGGTGTGTTCGCCGCCGCGGTCTTCCCCGCGACGCTCGCACTCATCATCAATATCTTCACCGATCGACGCGAACGAGCCCTTGCCATCGCCGCATGGACCGCCATGGCCGGATTCGCGATTGCCATCGGCCCTATCTCGGGAGGCTGGCTGCTGGAACACTTTTCGTGGCATTCGGTGTTCTGGATCAACGTTCCGGTGGCGCTCGTCGCCCTGGTCGCCACGCTGATCTGGGTGCCCGAATCACGATCCTCGCAGGTAGGGCGGCTGGATCCGGCAGGAATCGGGTTGTCCATCGCGGGCATCACGCTGCTGGTCTGGTCGATCATCGAGGCGCCGCGCTTCGGCTGGACGTCGGTGACCACGCTCGGCACCGGCGCACTTGGCGTCGCACTGCTTGCCGCGTTCGTCGCATGGGAACTGCGTACCAGCGCACCGATTCTCGATATGACGCTGTTCCGCAATCGCCGATTCTCGCTGCCCGCCTTGTCGATTGCGATCGGCTACTTCTCGATGTTCGGGTTCTTGTTCCTCATTACCCAGTATTTCCAAGGGGTGCGTGAATACACACCGCTCGAATTCGGCATCGCCTCACTGCCGTTCGCTTTCTCGGTGGCGGTGGGAGCCCCGATCGCGACGCTGCTCGCCCAGCGCCTCGGCAGCACGCCCGTAATCGTGTTCGGCCTGCTGCTCACCGGTCTCGGCCTCTACCTGGGCGGTCAGGTGACAGTCGACAGTCCGTACCTCACCGATGTGCTGCCGTCCATGGTGTCGATGGCGCTCGGCTTGGCCATCGTGCAGGGCCCGGCCACCGAATCGATCATGTCGTCACTGCCGCTCGACGAGGCGGGCGCGGGTTCGGCGGTCAACGACACCACCCGCGAGATCGGCGGCACCCTCGGTGTCGCGGTGCTGGGCTCAATTGTGGCGTCGTATTACACAACTCGCGTTTCGCCGCTCATCGACCGCGTACCCGCCGGGATGATGGACGCCAACGAGCGGAGTCTGGTGAAGGCAAGTCCGCTCAGCGTGCTGGAAATGCGCAAACGGGAGTTGGCCCCATTCTTCGAAGCACAGCGCGAGAATCTGATCACGGCGATGAAGACCGCCGCGCTGCAAGGTTCGCACGCGGCGTCCCTGGTGGCCGCCAGTGCGGTGGTCGTTTGCGCGGTGATCGTCGCGCTCTTCCTGCCGTGGGGCGCGCAAGAAGGCGAGTCGGTGCTGCTCGGGTGGCGGAAAACGGCGGGAAATCAAGAAGATTCATCCGACTAGGCAACTCGCTCACCACATAGCCCAGAACAGTCACCAGGGTCGCGGCGGCTCCTTCCCGAGAAGCAACGACCATCGCGTGTGGATTAGTCCGGCCGCGCACTCCCAGGAAACGCGCAACGGCGGGAACGCGATTCGCGTTCCCGCCGTTGCGGTGTAATGCCTGGTGCTACTTACGCATCCTCGTCGAGGAGGTTGCGGGTGCGGTTCGGGTCCACCGGGATGCCCGGTCCGGTGTTCGTCGACACCGTCACCTTCTTGACGTAGCGGCCCTTGGCGGTCGACGGCTTGGCGCGCAGGATCTCGTCGAGCGCGGCGCCGTAGTTCTCCACCAGCTTGGTGTCGTCGAACGACGCCTTGCCGATGACGAAGTGCAGGTTGGCCTGCTTGTCGACGCGGAAGTTGATCTTGCCGCCCTTGATGTCGTTGACGGCCTTGGTCACATCGTTGGTGACCGTGCCCGTCTTCGGGTTCGGCATCAGGCCACGCGGTCCGAGGACACGCGCGATCCGGCCGACCTTCGCCATCTGGTCCGGGGTGGCGATCGCGGCGTCGAAATCGAGCCAGCCGCCCTGGATCCGCTCGATCAGGTCCTCGGCGCCAACGGCGTCCGCACCGGCAGCCTCGGCCTCGGCGGCCTTCTCGCCGGCCGCGAACACGATGACGCGGGCGGTCTTACCGGTGCCGTGCGGCAGGTTGACCGTGCCGCGGACCATCTGGTCGGCCTTACGGGGATCCACGCCGAGACGAACGGCAACCTCGACGGTCGCGTCGGTCTTGGTGGTGGCGGTCTCCTTGGCCAGCCGCGCGGCGGCGAGCGGGGAGTACAGCTGATCGCGATCGACCTTCTCGGCCGCGGCGAGATACGCCTTGCTTCGTTTTGCCATGATTCTCTGTCCTTGTTCTGGTTCAGAAGTGGTTTATCGGGCCTGGCCGGCCCTCCCACCCGGGGTGGAGGAGCGAGTTCGCTCAGCCCTCGACGGTGATGCCCATCGAGCGAGCGGTACCCGCGATGATCTTCGCCGCCTGATCGATGTCAGTCGCGTTGAGATCTTCCGCCTTGGTCTTGGCGATCTCCCGGACCTGGTCCATGGTGATCTTCGCGACCTTGGTCTTGTGCGGCTCGGCCGAACCCTTCTGGATACCGGCGGCCTTGAGCAGCAACCGGGCAGCGGGCGGGGTCTTCAGCTTGAAGTCGAACGACCGGTCCTCGTACACCGAGATCTCGACCGGAATGACGTTGCCACGCTGCGACTCGGTCGCGGCGTTGTACGCCTTGCAGAACTCCATGATGTTGACGCCGTGCTGACCGAGCGCGGGGCCCACCGGGGGGGCGGGGTTCGCCTGGCCGGCCTGGATCTGAAGCTTGATGATCCCGGCGAGCTTCTTCTTCTTGGGGGGCATCTTTCTTTCCTAGGTGTCTGTTTTCCTTGCTCTTTGCAAGTTTTGGGGTGGTCTTAGATCTTCGCGACCTGAGTGAACGCCAGCTCGACCGGAGTCTCGCGGCCGAAGATCGACACGAGCACCTTGAGCTTCTGCTGCTCGGCGTTGACCTCGGAGATACTGGCGGGCAGCGTCGCGAACGGGCCGTCCATCACGGTCACCGATTCGCCGACCTCGAAGTCGACCTCGATGGTCGGCTTGGAGACGACATCGGTGGCGCCACCCTCGGCGCCCGCGGCAGCGGCGGCAGCGGGCTTCTTCTGCTGCTGCGCGGCCGGGACCAGGAACTTCACCACGTCGTCGATGGAAAGCGGCGACGGGCGCGAGGTCGCGCCGACGAATCCGGTGACACCGGGGGTGTTGCGCACCGCGCCCCACGACTCGTCGTTGAGTTCCATCCGGACCAGGATGTAGCCGGGCAGCACCTTGCGATTGACGTGCTTACGCTGGCCGTTCTTGATCTCGGTGACTTCTTCGGTCGGCACCTCGACCTGGAAGATGTACTCCTCCAGGTCCAAGTTCTGCACACGGGTCTCGAGGTTGGCCTTGACCTTGTTCTCGTAGCCCGCGTACGAGTGGATGACGTACCAGTCGCCAGGGGCGCGACGCAGCGCGGCCTTCATCTCGGCGACGGGATCGGCGGGCTCGGCATCGATGGGGGCGGTTTCGGCGGCGGGCTCGTTATCAGCGGGCTCGGATTCGTCGACCACAGACTCTTCGACGGTCGCGGATTCCTCGACGGAGTCGGTGGCCTCGACCACCGCGTCGTCGACCGGGAACTCGTTGGTTGTGTCGTTCTCCGGGGTGCTCACTGGGGCACTCGCTTCCTGTGTCGTCACGTACATCCTCTGCGTGCCGGGGCCGGGCGCGTGACGGAATATCACTCCGCCAGTGTCCGCCCCGGGATAGGCTACCGGCCGATCGTTTCGAGCGACCTGCAAGCAGTCGCTAGCGACGTTCAGCTAGCCGAACAGCCAGTTGACACCCTTGATGAACGCCAGATCCAACCCGCTGATGAACGCGACCATGAAAATCACGAACACCAGAACAACGCTCGTATAGGTGACCATCTGCTTCCGGTTGGGCCAGATCACCTTGCGCAGTTCCGCGACCACTTCGCGGAGGAACTTGATCAAGCGCTTGAACGGGTTACCCGTTTTGCGCTCGGCCCGATCGGTCTTCTTGGCTGCCTTGTTCAGCGACGGCCGCTCGATGGTGGCGACCGTGCCCGTATCGGACGCGTTGCGAGACCGCCGGGCGGACCGCTTGCCGCTCGGCCGACTCACCGCGGCGGTGTCATCGCCATCGTCGGCCGCATGCGCGCCGTGGCGAGTATCCCGCTCGTCGCTCACGTCGATCCTTTCGTCGCTGGCATCCAGGGCAGGGGCGACAGGACTTGAACCTGCAACCTGCGGTTTTGGAGACCGCTGCTCTGCCAGTTGAGCTACGCCCCTTTGATTGGACGGTGTTGGCTGTCCAACCACTGTTCGGTATTCAGTTGTGCAGTTCTGGTGTCACACAACACGCGCGCCGCTCCAGCAGTTGCCGGCCCCGTCGGCGATCCTTCGGAGTAATTCCTCCGGATCGCCTGGAACCAGCCCTACAGAGCAGCGCGCAACGGCTGGTGACCCCAGAAACCTGAGTGTACGTTACCGTCCGCGCCATTTGCCAATCAGGGCGAGCCGACCAGGTCAGACCAGTTGCACCGTGGCGGTCGCGCGGCCGAAGATCTTGCGGCCGACCGACTTCGCCACGATGGCGATGACCGCGGTCCGCGTCTCCGGATCCACCGACTTCACCTTACCCGTGTACTCGATCTCGGCAGGCTCGTCGGAACCCACGTAGACCGGGCTGGTGAAGCGGACGTTGTACTCCTTGACCGCGCCGGGATCGCCGAGCCACGAGGTGACGAAACCGCCACCGAGGCCCATGGTGAGCATGCCGTGCGCGACCACGTTGTCCAGACCGACGAGCTTGACGACCTCGTCACTCCAGTGGATCGGGTTCGCGTCGCCGGAGACGCCCGCGTAGTTCACCAGGTCGCCACGGGTCAGCCGGACGGTGCGTGGCGGCAGCTCATCGCCGACGGACACCTCGTCGAACACCAGCGCGTGCTTGCTCGGTGCGGTGTCGGGAATCGTGGTCACCGGCACGGGCGCCGGGGCATCCGGAGCCGGGGTGCGCGGGTGGTGGTCGGGAGCGTCCTCGCCGATGCCGTGCATCAGCACGTTGCGGACCGCGCCCTGCAGGTTCGGGTCGATGTCGCCACCGCTACGCCCGATCAGGGTGGTGTAGGTGGTGAGCACCACCTCGTCGTCCTGCGCGGTGACGATGTTCTTGGTGACGATGATGTCGCCACCGAACGCCTGCCGGAACGAGTGCAGGAAGACGTCACAGGTCAGCTGGTCGCCGACCTTGATCGGCCGATGGAATTCCAGGATCTGGTCGGTCTGCATGATCTGGCTCAGGTCATAGCCTGTGACGATCTGCTCGAACAGCTTGCGCTGCGCCAGGATGCCGACCAGGGAGATGAAGGTCAGCGGGGCGAGCAGGCCGTCATAGCCGTACTCCTGCGCGACATCCTCTTCCCAGTGCAGCGGGTGATAGTCCTGCACGGCGCGGGCGTATTCGCGGACCTTCTCGCGGCCGACCTCGTAGTAGTCGTCGACGCGGTAGTGGTGACCGACCATGGCCGCCGCGTGCGCCGCCGGATCGAAAGTCTCATCCATTGCGACCGCTTCGTCTGTACCGGTATTGATTGTCACGGGAGGACTGTACCTATCTGACCCCGCTGCCGGAGTCGGCGGAGCGTTCACGACTACGCCTCGCTGAGGCTCTGCGCCGTCGTGACCGCATTGGCGGCTGTGTCGATCGGTTCGCTCGCATGCTCACTCACCCCACCGCACTCGACACCGTGAAAATGCGTCAGGGCCGGACATACGTCCGGCCCTCGCAGTTGTCACAGCCCGAGTAACCGGGACTCGATCTCCCGGAGTCGATCCACGCGGCAGCGGCACGCGTGGCGGACTAGCGGGATTCTTTGTGTGCCCGGTGTGTGCCGCAGTTCGGGCAGAACTTCTTCAGTTCCAGCCGATCCGGGTCATTGCGCCGGTTCTTCTTGGTGATGTAGTTGCGGTGCTTGCACTGCTCGCAGGCCAAGGTGATCTTTGGCCGGACATCGGTGGACTTCGCGGCCACGATATTCCTTCTTTCGGGTCAACCAGATGGTCTGATCGGTTTTGGTAGCGATGGCCGGACTTGAACCGGCGACACAACGATTATGAGTCGTTTGCTCTACCGACTGAGCTACACCGCCACGGGGTCGCATTGCCTGGTGCCGCGCCCAACCTTGGAGATGCCGAGTCGGTCACCACCGGCAATCCGGCGAGCCCCCTAACGGAATCGAACCGTTGACCTTTTCCTTACCATGGAAACGCTCTGCCGACTGAGCTAAGGGGGCATGACTACATCCGCACCAAGATCTTGGATCGCAACCCCGGCGCGGCGAAGTCTTGAACGAGATTACACACTCAGAGCTCTCACCACCAAACCGTGTGGTCAGAGGCATTTTTGCGAGCGGCCGCCGTGGCGATGAGCGCTACTGAACCACAAAACACTCTGGGCAAAGCAAAACCCCCCGCGGATCGATCTCGATCCACGGGGGGTTTCGGTGGCAGATGTAGGATTCGAACCTACGTAGGCTTTCACCGACAGATTTACAGTCTGCTCCCATTGGCCGCTCGGGCAATCTGCCATGCACTTCTCGGTGCGCAGAGCAGAATACAACGAACCCGCACCCCGAATGCAAACCGGCTGGCCATCGGCCATGCGACGGGACTACGGTCACGCTCCGGGGTAGAACTAACGGTGACCGGTCAACCGGTCACCGTGAGCCGTAGGACCCGCCAGGACAAGGAGCGAAGTGTGGCCGATTCGTCTTTCGATGTTGTCAGCAAGGTCGACCGACAGGAGGTCGACAACGCGCTGCATCAGGCGGAGAAGGAGCTGAACACCCGCTACGACTTCCGCGGCACCGGCGCGACCATCGAGTGGTCCGGTGAGGACAAGATCGTGCTGACCGCCGAAGCCGAGGAGCGGGTCAAGGCCGCGCTCGATGTATTCAAAGAGAAACTGATCCGCCGCGACATCTCGCTCAAGGCGTTCGAGACGGGCGAGCCCGTCGCCTCCGGCAAGACCTACAAGATCACCGGGACGCTGGTGCAGGGCATCGACACCGAGCACGCGAAGAAGATCTCCAAGAAGATCCGCGACGAGGGCCCCAAGGGCGTCAAGGCGCAGATCCAGGGCGACGAACTACGCGTGAGCAGCAAGAAGCGCGACGATCTCCAGGCGATCATCGCCCTGCTGAAGGGCGAGGATTTCGGTATCGCGCTGCAGTTCGTCAACTACCGATAGTCACCGCCGCAACGTAGCCGGGTCCGTCGCATTCAAGGTCTCGACCAGGGTGTCTTCTTCGTAGGCGAAGTGGGTTTCCAAATCGCCTGCGAGACGGCCGAATTCGGCGCGCAACCGGGCCGCGTCGCGAGCGTCGCCCCGGTCGAGCAGACCTTGCAATTCACTCAGCACACGGGCGACGACGCCGTGTTCGCGTTGCAGGCGCTCCACGACCGGAGCCAATTCGGGATGCTGCCGGGCCAGCGCGGGAAACACGCCGTCCTCGTTGGTGTGGTGCTCGTGCAGCGCACCACAGAACGCGACGCAGTGCCCGCGCAGCTCGTTCGGCAGGCTCGGCATCGCCGTCGCTCCCGGCGCGTCCAGGTACGCGTCGAATTCGGCGCGGACCGCGGCGAGATCGCGGCGCAGTTGTCCGTGGACGTTGCGCAGGTGGTCGCCGATTGCGGAAACACGTTGTGCGGCAGGACTTTTCGGCGCGCTGGAGCCCGATTCGATGACTGCCGCCGAGACACCTGCCGCGACGGTCGCCGTGACGACCGCGCCGAGCAGGACGCCCCGTCGACCGATCGATGACCGCCGGTGACGACCGAGGGCGACAACGGGAATGATCCGCGTCGTCCCCGCCTGGTAGGCCGCGAAGGCGGGATCACGCTCGACCTGCTCGGCGTAGTGGCGATCCCGCTCCTCGCCCTCGAGCACGACCGCGCTCGCCTGGTAGGTCTCGACGGCGCCGTCACGCCCGATCTCCACCGTCACCTCTGGGTTTGCCCGCAGATTGTGAAACCAGGCTGGATGGGTATCGGCGCCGGCATTGGATCCGAACACCAGGATCCGGTCCCCGTCACGGAAGTAGACGGCGGGCGTCGTGTGGCGCCGCCCGCTTTTTGCCCCGGTCGTGGTCAGCAGGACGAGGGGCGCGCCCGCGAACATTCCGCCGACCTGCCCAGCGTTTTCGCGGAACTCCTCGATGATCGCGTCGTTGAAGCTGCCCGCCGATGTCGGCTGCGCGTCGCTCATGGTCACCCTTTCGGATCGCCGGTGGAGGCCGGCGACCGCTGGTATTAGCCTGGTTCGAGAGGATCGACTTTGCTTTGCAAGCAAAATTACTTTGCAACCAAAGGCTATTGAGAGGTGTCGACGATGTCAACCGATGAGCGGACGGCCGGGCTCGAGGTCGACGACGGGATCCGCGCGCTTTTACTGCTCATGCCACGCGTGGTCGGGCGTGCCAAACGGCTCGGAGTTCCCGACGAATTGCGGTCCTTCTCGCTCGCGCCTCGACATTTATCGCTGCTGGCCAACCTGGTTTTCGAAGGGCCGATGACGGTGAACGCGCTCGCCGCGCGGCTGGAAGTGGCGCCGACCACCGTGAGCCTGATGGTGAGCGAGCTGAGCAGGCACGGCGTGCTGGAGCGCAACCCCGACGAAGCCGACCGGCGCCGCACCATAGTGGGAATCGCTGCGGCGCACGAGAAATCGGTCAACGACTGGCTCGGCGGCAGCGCGCGAGCCTGGCGCAAGGTGCTGGAACCGTTGACGGCCGAGCAACGGCAGACGTTCGTCGACACCTTTCGCGCGTACGAGCAGGAGCTCACGGCCGAGCACGACTGACCGCGCCGGTCCCGACGCGATGCCCGTCAGTAGTTCCGCGGCCCGCCTGCCATTTCCTCGAGGCGGGCGATGCGGTCGGCCATCGGCGGGTGGGTGGAGAACCAGCGAGCTGCCTTCTCGCCTGCGCGGAAGGGGTTGGCGATCATCAGGTGCGACTGGGCCGTCAGCTGCGGCTCAGGGGGCAGCGGAGCGGCCTGTACGCCGCGCTCCAGCTTGCGCAGTGCCGACGCGAGCGCCAATGGGTCGCCGGTCAGTTCGGCGCCGGATTGGTCGGCCTGGTATTCGCGAGAGCGGGAGACGGCCAGTTTGACCAGGGTCGCCGCGATCGGGCCGAGCAGCGAAATCAGCAGTACGCCGAGCATGTTGGGGCCACCGCCATTGCGATTGCCGCCGAACATCGACGCGAAGAAGGCAAGGTTGGCCAGGCCGGAGATGGCCGCGGCGAGCGCGCCTGCGACCGAGGAGATCAGAATGTCGCGGTTGTAGACGTGCGACAGCTCGTGGCCGAGCACGGCACGCAGTTCGCGTTCGTCGAGGATCTGCAGGATGCCGCTGGTACAGCAGACCGCCGCGTGCCGGGGACTGCGGCCGGTGGCGAACGCGTTGGGGGCATTCGTCGGGCTGATGTAGAGCCGTGGCATCGGCTGGCGCGCGGTGGTCGCGAGCTCGCGCACGATGCGATAGATCACCGGGGCTTCGAGCTCGCTGACCGGCTGCGCGTGCATGGCCTTCAACGCGAGCTTGTCGCTGTTGAAGTACGCGTAGGCGTTCATACCCACGGCCAGCACAATCGCCAGGATCAGGATCGTCGGGCTGCGGAACATCGCCCCGGCGAACACGATCAGGGCCGAAAGGCCGACCATGAGCCCGAACGTCTTCAAACCATTCGCATACCCGTGCATTTCCGCCTCTCCGCGTATTCAGGCCATACGAGTCAGCGCCGCGAGACTTGGTCCTACGTCGAGTGCCTGGTCGGGGTTCTTGGCGCATCCGGCGAGTTACCCATGTGCTCACGAAATCAGTTGCCGCCACCGCGTCACTGATTGCATTACACCAGGCCAACGATGAGGTCCGGGCAAAGGTTCCTGATGGAAATGTGACCTTGCCGGGTTCGGGTCGTTCTAACCGACGCGTTCGATGGTGTAGCGGACCAGACGCTCGAGTGCGTCGTTGGCGGGACCCGTGGGCAGTGCGGACAGTTCGGCGTGGGCGATGTCGGCGTAGCCCTGCAGCTTTTCCTTGGCGAGCACCATGCCGCGCGAGCGTGCGAGCAAGCCGAGCGCCTCCTCGACCTCGCCGTCGGTCTCCAGCGGGTGCGCAAGCAGCTTGCGCAGGCGGTCGCCTTCGGCGCCCTCGTCGCGCAGCGCGTAGAGCACCGGCAGGGTGTGCACGCCCTCGCGCAGGTCGGTGCCCGGCGTCTTGCCGGACTGCTCGGAGGCCGAGGATATGTCGATGATGTCGTCGGAGATCTGGAAGGCGGTGCCGACCGCGTCACCCAGGCGGGCCAGCCGCTCGACGTGTTCGTCGTCGGCACCGGAGAAGGTACCGCCGAAACGGCCGGCGGCGGCGATCAAGGAGCCGGTCTTCTCCCACACCACGCGCAGGTAGTGCTCGACCGGGTCCTGGGAATCCTGTGCGCCCATGGTCTCGCGCATCTGGCCGGTCACCAGTTCGGCGAAGGTTTCGGCGATGATCCGCACCGCGTCGGGTCCGAGGGTGGAGGTGAGCCGTGACGCGTGCGCGAAGAGATAGTCGCCTGCCAGGATGGCGATGTTGTTGCCCCAGCGCGAATTCACGCTCGGAGCGCCGCGGCGCATCGAGGCCTCGTCCATCACGTCGTCGTGGTACAGGGTCGCCAGATGCACCAGCTCGACGACGGTGCCTGCGGTGATCAGTGCGGGATCGGTCGGGCGTGGGCCGAGTTGACCGGTCAGAATGGTGAACAGCGGGCGGAACCGCTTGCCGCCTGCCTTGGCCAGATGCAGCGCTGCTTCCTGTAGGAAGATCTCACCGTCGGACAGCTCGTCGATCAGGAGTTTTTCGACGTTTTCCAGGCCGTTACGCACCGTCGAGGCGAGCTCGGTATCACCGAGATCGACCCCAGCCACCACCGTGCTCTCGCCGCTCACAGCAATTGCGCTCATTTCTTCTCCCAGCGATGCGTCCGACCCCACGGTAAAGAACCTAGCGTGTCCCCGCCGAATGGCCCATGAACACCGTCACTATGCGGCGTATCAGACACTTTCGCACATTGTTTTCCATGGATGACGACCGCATCGTCCCAGCTGAGGTTCCGTAGTGACGTGGGCACCGTCGACACCTACAAGACTGCCCTGTAAGTATTGAGCGCATGGGTTCACCGGATGTCACACCCGCAGGCCGCGACGGGGATGCTCGGGCCGGTCACGCAGATGTGCCGAGCGCGCTGCCCGCGAGGACCGAAGTGCTCGTGGTCGGTGCGGGACCGGCCGGGTCGGCGGCCGCCGCGTGGGCCGCGCGGGCGGGCCGTGACGTGCTGCTCACCGACTCCGCCGTCTTCCCGCGCGACAAGACCTGCGGTGATGGCTTGACCCCACGTGCGACGGCGGAGCTGGAACACCTCGGGCTCGGCGACTGGTTGCGCGCGCATACGGTGAACCACGGTCTGCGGATGACCGGCTTCGGTCGCGAGGCGCTGCTGCCGTGGCCGAGCGGCTCCTTCCCCACCTACGGAAGTGCCGTTCCCCGAACCGAACTCGACGACAAGCTGCGCGAGACCGCGGTCAAGTCCGGAGCGAGAATGCTGGACGGCACGAAAGTGGTCGATGTCACCCGTGCGGGCGACCGGGTCACCGCTGTGACGGTCAAGACAGCCGAGGGCACCCGGTCGATCGGCTGCCGCACGCTGATCGTCGCAGACGGTGTGCGTTCGCCGATCGGCAAGCTGCTCGGCCGTACCTGGCATCGGGAGTACGCCTACGGCGTCGCGGCCCGCGCGTACATCAAGTCCGCCCGCAGCGACGACCAGTGGATCACCTCGCATCTGGAACTGCGCGACGCGAACAACGAGCTGGTCCCTGGCTACGGGTGGGTGTTCCCGCTCGGCAATGGCGAGGTGAATATCGGCGTCGGATCGCTGGCCACCGAGAAACGGCCTTCGCATATCGCGCTGAAACCGCTGCTGGAGCACTACACCTCGCTGCGGCGCGACGAATGGCAGTTCGAAGGTTCACTGCGGGCCGTCGCCTCGGCGCTGCTGCCGATGGGCGGCGCGGTCTCGAATGTCGCGGGACCCAACTGGGTGCTGATCGGCGATGCGGCGGGCTGCGTGAATCCGCTCAACGGTGAGGGCATCGACTACGGCCTGGAGGGCGGGCACATGCTCGCCGAACTGCTGGACGAGCCGGATCTCACCCGGGTCTGGCCGGAACTGCTGCGTGCGCGCTACGGGCGGACCTTCTCGGTGGCGCGGCGGATCGCCGGGCTCGCCACCCATCCACGCATGGTGCCGGTGGGCGGGCCGCCGGTGATGCGGTCGAAGTACCTGCAGCGCACCGCGGTTCGCGTGATGGGAAACCTGGTCACCGACGAGGACGTGGACATGACGGCACGGGCCTGGCGCGCCGCCGGCCGGGCCTCCATGCGCTTCGACGAACTCGCGCCGTTCAGCTGACGCCATGACCGGATTGCCCGCGCTGTATCTGCTGCCGCATTTGCGGCGGGCGCGTGACCTCGTGGATCGGAATTATGCCGATCCGTTGAATCTCGATGAATTGGCCGCCGCGGCAGGGGTTTCCAAGTTTCATTTCTTGCGGGCGTTCGCGGCGGTGTATGGCAAGACGCCCGCTGCGTATCTGGCGGAGCGGCGGATCGAGCGGGCGCAGGATCTGCTGCGTGCGACGAATCTGACGGTGACCGAGGTGTGCATGCTGGTCGGCTATAGCAGTCTCGGGTCTTTCAGCAGCAAGTTCCGCCAGCTGGTGGGGGTGACACCGTCGGAGTATCAGGCCGAATTCGCCGACGGGGCGCCGCGGATTCCGGGGTGCTACGTGTTCATGCACGGGCTGTCCGATCGCAAACCGCCGAACTGACGAGCACCGCAATTTCGGAGAAGCCACGCGGTGTGCTGCGGCAATAGCCTGTGCTCATGACAAGTATTTCGAACGTCTCACTGGTCACCGTGTACGTCACCGACCAGGACGCAGCAAAGCAGTGGTACATCGACAAGCTGGGATTCGTCGAGATCAGCGACGTGACCATGGGTGAGAACGGCTTTCGCTGGGTCAGCGTCGCGCACCCGGATCACACCGAGCTCGAGGTGACGCTGATGGTTCCAGGCCCGCCGCTGGACGACAACCTCGCCGATGCGATCAGGCGGGCGCTTGCCAACGGCACCCACGGCGCGCTCGGTCTGAAGACCGAGAATTGTCAGAAGGCCTTCGAAGAGCTCACCGGCAAGGGCGTCGAGTTCATCCAGCCGCCCGCGGAACGGCCCTACGGGACCGAGGCGATCATTCGCGATAACTCCGGCAACTGGCTGGTGCTGGTGGAGCCGAAGGAATTCGATCCGCAGGCCTTCGCATAACCAACGGCGCCGCCCGACTGGCCCCGGCTTTCGCCGGGGCGACGGCGGACGAAGTCGGTGTCGGGTCAGGCGGTGGCCTGGGTGGCCAGCCACTCCTCGAAGAACTTGCGTTCGCTGTTGAGCACCCGGTGATACAGCTGCTCGGCCAGCGGCTCGATGGCGCCGCCGACCAGCGGCACCTTGACCCGCACGGTGCCGACGACCTCGATCTCCGAGCCCTCGGCGGTGGGGCGAAGTTCATAGTTGCCCGACATCTCGGTAGTGATGCCCCCGGTGGAACCTTCGAAAGTGCCCTTGGCGATCTCGCCGTCGAGTGCCTGCCAGTTGTCGGTGCGCGAGAGCACGAGCTCGCTCTTGAGCACCTTGCCGACAACGCTGGGAACCTTGTCCTTGCTTGCCTTTTCGGTCATGTGGATGCGGATCGTGCCAGCACCGCCGGGATGCGAAAGCTCGAGTGTGGCGGTCTTGGCGTCCGCGAACCGAGACTGCCAGACGGCGTCGGTGGTGAGTGCCCGGTGAAGATCTTCGACCGGGACGGTGTAGGGCACGGTGAAGCTGAATTTTCGGGACATGGGCGCACACGGTATCGGAGGCGACACGTAGCCTGTTGCGGTGTCGGAAACCAGCCAGTCTGAAAGGCGGTCGATCCGCCTGCGGCGGGCCAGGATCAGCATCCTCACGGTCGCGATCGTCATCAGCACACTCGTCGTATTGCTCGTGCTCGCGGCCTGGCGCAACGACTATCTGATCAGCTCGGACAAGGGCGTGACCACCGCCGAAGTGCTCTCCGCCGGCCGGTTACGCTCGGCGGTCATGTACGTCACGCCGGACGGGGAGACGCACAATCCGAAGGTCGGCGTGCTGTATCCGACCAATCTGACCGCGGGCGAGCGGATCAATGTGGAGTACAACCGCAGGGATCCGGACCTGGTCCGGGTGG
This sequence comes from Nocardia sp. GCM10030253, assembly GCF_042675075.1. Lineage (NCBI taxonomy): Bacteria > Bacillati > Actinomycetota > Actinomycetes > Mycobacteriales > Nocardiaceae > Nocardia > Nocardia sp. GCM10030253. Next base: position 135,581 of record NZ_JBHTDL010000012.1, read on the forward strand.
CCGGACGGGACGCGAGCGTCGCCGTACTGCCCGCACTCTCGGTGATCGTGGTGGTGTGGTCGATCGCCCTGCCCGCGCTGTGGATACTGCTCCGGGTCGGCCACCGCAGGGCGAAACCGGTTACGACTCGCTGAACTCCCCGGCCCGCGCCCCCGACAGTTCGCCGGAACTTTCCGTCCTTGTCACGTCGGCGTGACGGCACGGCGCGTTGCGCCGGTCAGTCTTGGATGGTGCGAGTAGCCATCGTTTCGGAGTCGTTCCTACCGAATATGAACGGCGTCGTGAATTCCGTACTCAGGGTGCTGGACCATCTGGACCGGCACGGCCACGAGGCGCTCGTCGTCGCGCCCGATACCCCGCGCGGGCTGCCAGCGGCACCGCGCTTCTACGGCCGCTTCCCGGTGCACCGGGTCCCCGCGGTGATGGTGCCGAAGGTCAGCTCACTGCCCGTCGGCCTGCCGCAACCAGGCATTACCGCCGCCATCGCCGATTTCGATGCGGACGTGGTGCATCTGGCCTCGCCGTTCCTGCTCGGCGCCGGAGGACTCGCCGCGGCACTGCGATTGGACCTGCCGACGGTGGCCATCTACCAGACCGATGTGGCCGGGTTCGCCAAGAGCTACGGGCTCGGGCTGGCCAGCCGGGCGGCCTGGGGCTGGACACGGCGCATCCACGAGGGCGCCACCCGCACGCTGGCGCCGTCGCGGGCGGCCGTCGAAGATCTCGCCCGCCATGGCATTCCGCGCGTGCATCGGTGGGGTCGCGGCGTCGATATCGCTCGGTTCACACCGTCGGCGCGGCGCGAAGAGCTGCGGGAATCCTGGCTTTCGGGGCAGCGGAAGCTGATCGTCGGGTTCGTCGGGCGGCTGGCTCCGGAGAAGCATGTCGAACGGCTCGCGGTGCTTGCGGCCGATCGGAACATCCAGCTCGTGATCGTGGGGGACGGTCCGGAGCGGGCGCGTCTGGCCAGGATGATGCCGACCGCGGTGTTCACCGGCGAGCTGGGCGGTGACGAACTGGCGCAGGCCTACGCCGGCCTGGACGTCATGGTGCACGCGGGGGAACACGAGACGTTCTGCCAGGGCGTGCAGGAGGCGCTGGCCGCCGGGGTTCCGGTGATCGGTCCGGACGCTGGCGGCCCGCGCGACCTCATCGCGCACTGCCGCAACGGATACCTGCTCCCGGTCGACCGCTTCACCGAACTGCTGCCAAGTGCCATTGGCGCGCTGCACGATCCGACGCTGCGAACCAGGTTCGCCGCGTCCGCCCGCAAGTCGGTGCTGCATCGCACCTGGCCCGCGATCTGCACCGAATTGATGGGCCATTACGCCGACGTGACCGGCACACAGATCCGACTGCCGCACACGGCCTGACCTGCCAGGACCGGCCGCGCTCATTGTCGGGGGCAGTTGTGCCCGGGATCATGGTCAGGGCGGACTGGACGGGCGTTACTGTCGGGGGGTGGCGAAAACAGAGCAGCGGGAATCGGTTCGGGCCTCGCTGGACAAGCAGCCGCACGAGGTCGCGTCGATGTTCGACGGGGTCGCGAAGCGGTACGACATCACCAACACCGTCATCTCCGCGGGCCAGGACCGGTACTGGCGCTGGGCGACGCGCAAGGCGCTCGCGCCCCGGCCGGGCGAGCGGGTGCTCGATCTGGCGGCCGGCACCGGGGTGTCGACGCTAGAACTCGGCAAGTCCGGCGCCTGGTGCGTGGCGGCCGACTTCTCCAAGGGCATGCTCGCGGCGGGCCGGTTCCGCAATGTGCCGATGGTCGCGGGCGACGCGATGGCGCTGCCGTTCGCCGACAATTCGTTCGACGCGGTGACGATCTCCTTCGGGCTGCGCAATGTCGCCGACATCGATCTGGCGATGCGCGAGATGCTGCGGGTCACCAAGCCGGGCGGGCGGCTGGTGGTGTGCGAGTTCTCCACCCCGGTGGTGCCCGGGTTGCGCACCGTCTACCTGGAGTATCTGATGAAGGCGCTACCTCGAGTGGCGCGGGCGGTCAGCAGCAATCCCGATGCCTACGTCTATCTGGCCGAGTCCATTCGTGCGTGGTCGAATCAGCGGCAGCTGGCGCTGCGGGTCGCCGAGTCCGGCTGGTCGTCGGTCAAGTGGCGCAATCTGTCCGGTGGCATCGTCGCATTGCATCGCGGGTACAAGCTCTGACCACCTCGGGTGACCACAATCACCCACATCTCGGCCGCGCCGATTACGGTCCGAGTTCGGGTGTCGTCAGCTCGCGATCGTCGGCGATTTTTGACGTTTACCCAGGTAGAGGACCTGACGACGGACAGGCGGACGGCCGATGACACGCGGACCTCACCGGCGTCGACTCCAGCGGTGAGGAAAATTGTCACCTGGCGATAACGCTGGGTAAATGCACCGCAACCGGTGTTCGCCATGATCGAAGGCATGTCGGATGCAGTGACGGGTAGCGCGCCGGGCACGGCCAGGACGGCGTGCTCGTACTGCGGCGTCGGCTGCGGTATCACGGTGCAGACGCGAACCGACGCGACCGGTGCGACGGTGATCGCGAAGGTGAGCGGCGACAAACTGCACCCCGCGAACGCGGGCAGGCTGTGCACCAAGGGCGCCACCCACCTGGATCTGATGCAGACACCGGGGCGGATGGAGACCGCCTACCGTCGGCCCGAGCGAGACCAGGCACCGGTGCCGGTTTCGGTCGACGAGGCCGTGCACGAGGCGGCGGCGCGGCTGCGGGCCATCCTGGACGAGCACGGACCGGACGCGATCGCGCTGTACGTGTCCGGACAGATGTCACTGGAAGCGCAGTACCTGGCGACCAAGCTGGCCAAGGGGTACCTGCGGACCGTGCATATCGAGGCCAATTCGCGACTGTGCATGGCCAGTGCCGGAACCGGGTACAAACAGTCCCTCGGCGCCGACGGGCCGCCCGGATCCTACGACGACTTCGAGCAGGCCGATCTGTTCTTCGTGATCGGCGCGAATATGGCCGACTGCCACCCGATCCTGTATCTGCGGATGGTCGACCGGCTCAAGGCGGGTGCGAAGCTGATCGTTGTCGATCCGCGGCGCACCGACACAACAGCGAGGGCCGACCTGTTCCTCCAGCTCGCGCCGGGGACCGATCTGGCGCTGATGAACGGGCTGCTGCATCTGCTCGTCGAAAACGGTGACATCGATGAGGACTTCATCGCCGAGCACACCGAGGGCTGGGCGGCGATGCCTGAATTCCTCGCCGACTACACCCCCGAGAAGGTCGCCGAGATCACCGGCCTTGCCGCGGACGACATCCGTACCGCCGCACGCTGGATCGGCGAGGCCGGCGAATGGATGACGCTGTGGACGATGGGACTCAACCAGTCCACCCACGGCACCTGGAATACCAACGCGATCTGCAATCTGCACCTGGCAACCGGCGCCATCTGCCGACCGGGCAGCGGTCCGTTCTCGCTCACCGGTCAGCCGAACGCCATGGGCGGGCGCGAAATGGGTTACATGGGTCCGGGATTGCCCGGCCAGCGCAGCCTGCTCGTGCCCGCCGATCGGGCCTTCATGGAAACCGCGTGGGGTGTCGAACCGGGTACCCTGCGCACCGAGGCGGGGCCGGGCACCATCGAGATGTTCCGGCAGTTGTCCGAGGGCCGAATCAGGGCCGCGTGGATCATCTGCACCAATCCCGTTGCCACCGTGGCTAATCGGAAGACGGTGATCGCGGGACTGGAGGCGGCCGAGCTGGTGATCGCCCAGGACGCGTACACCGAGACCGCGACCAATGCCTATGCCGATCTGCTTTTGCCCGCCACGCTCTGGGCCGAAGCCGATGCGGTGATGGTGAATTCGGAACGCAACGTCACGCTGATGCAACGGTCGGTCGATCCGATCGGCGAGGCACGGCCGGACTGGCTGCTGATCGCGCAAGTGGCCACCGCGATGGGATTCGACGGTTTCGACTTCACCTCCAGCGAAGAGGTTTTCGCCGAGATCCGCCGGTTCGCCAATCCCGCCACCGGATACGACCTGCGCGGCATGAGCTTCGACGAGCTGCGTGCGGGGCCGATGCAGTGGCCGTGCGCCGAGCCCGGCCTGCGGCGCAACCCGATCCGCTACCTCAACGACGGTGTCAGCCAACAGCTTTTCGTCGACGAGGCCGGCAATCAGCCGCGGCTGGCCTTCGCGACGCCGAGCCGTCGCGCGGTGTTCTGGCCGCGCCCGCACCTGGCCCCCGCGGAGATGCCCGACGACGACTACCCGTTCGTGCTCAATACCGGCCGGTTACAGCATCAGTGGCACACCATGACCAAGACCGGCAAGATCGCGAAATTGACCAAGCTGAATGCACAGCCGTTCGTCGAGGTGCATCCGGCGGACGCGGAGCGGCTCGGCATTCAAGCAGGCGATCAACTCGAAATCGCCTCGCGCCGTGGGCGAGCGGTGCTGCCCGCACAGATCAGTGACCGGGTGCGCCCGGGCGACTGCTTCGCGCCGTTCCACTGGAACGACGAACAGGGCGAGTACCTGACCATCAATGCGGTCACCAACGACGCCGTCGACCCCGCGTCGCTGCAACCGGAATTCAAGGCCTGCGCGGTGTCGTTGCGCCGGGTCGCGCCGGTGCCGAGTTCCCAGGCGCCTGCCGCACCCGAGTCTCCAGCCGCCCTCGATGCTTTCAGTTCGCCGCGTTCGCTCGCCGCGTCCAGCATGCTCGAAGCCGCTTCGAGTGGCCCGGCCGCGATCGCCCATCCACTGGCCGGTCTACTCGGACTCGACGCTGCCGCGACGCCGACGCTCACCGAAAACGAGCGGATCTACCTCGCCGGATACCTCTGCGCACTGCAATCGATTCCGGTGACCGGACAGCCGGTGCTGCCCGAGTCCGCACCGTTGTCTGTGCACAGTCGACTCTGGATCGACGGACTGCTCGCGGGCATGTACTCCCGCGCCGCCGCCGACGCCGCACCGGCCGCCGACCTCACCGCCGAGCTTCCGATCACGATCCTGTGGGCCTCGCAGACCGGCAATGCCGAGGAATTCGCGGCGACGGCGGCCGCCCGCCTAGCCGAATACGGCTACCTCCCGAGGCTGCTGGATATGGACTCGTGCGAGCTGACCAGGCTTGCCGGTGACGTGCTGGTGATTACCAGCACCTTCGGCGACGGCGGTCCGCCCGACAACGGCGCCGATTTTTGGAGCCGCCTCGACGACAGTGCGGTCCGACTGACCGGCGTGCGGTACGCGGTGCTCGCGCTCGGTGACTCCTCCTACGACGACTTCTGTGGGCACGGGCGCAAACTGGACGAGAAGTTCGCCGAACGTGGTGCGACACGGCTGCTTTCGCGGGTCGACAGCGAACCCGACTACGAAGAGCCCGCGGCGCGCTGGCTCGACGATGTCCTTGCCGCGCTCGGTGGTTCGTCGATTGGCGATGCGCCCGAGACGGACACACCGCCGACACCGGGACCGAGCGCGCCCCCACCGGCTCGGACGCCGGTTCGCTCCGGCAGTACCGGCACGATGGTGCTGACCCGTGCCGCCGCTCCCGCGCTCGGCCGCAACCAGCGCACCGAACCGGCGCCGTTCACCCGCAACGCGCCCGTCGCCGCGCCGCTGGTGCGCAACGAACTACTCTCCCGTGCCGGATCACCGAAAGAGGTGCGGCAGTTCGGGTTCGACCTGCGCGATGTGGAAGCCGGTTACGAGGTCGGCGATTCGCTGGGTGTGTGGCCGGCCAACTGCGAGTCGCTTGTCGCCGAATGGCTCGATACCACCGGGCTCGACGGCCGCAGGATCATCGAAGTCGACGACCGGGAAGTTCCGTTGGCCGAGGCGCTGCGGACCCGCTACGACATCACCAAGGTCAGCCAGGACCTGCTCGGCTTCATCGCCTCGCGCAACCCGAGCATCCGGCTCGCGAAGCTGCTGCGCCGCGACAACCGCAACGAACTCGACAACTACCTGTGGGACCGGCAGGCCGTCGATGTGCTGCGCGACTTCCCGGTGCAGGCCGATCTGGTCGACTGGCTCGGCACCATGAAAAAACTGCAGCCGCGCCAGTATTCGATTTCCTCCAGCCCGCTGGTCAGCCCGGAGGAGGTGCAGCTCACCGTCGGGGTCGTTCGCTACGGCGACCCGGCGGCGACCGGATCGGCGGCCCGCCGCGGCGGGGTGTGCTCTACGTTCCTCGCCGACCGGGTCGGCGCCGAGAGCGATCTCGACAACGCCGTGCCGATCTTCCTGCACCGGTCACCGCACTTCCGCCCACCACTCGACCCGACGGCGCCGATGATCATGGTCGGCCCAGGCACCGGTATCGCTCCGTTCCGCGGCTTCCTGCAGGAGCGGCGCGCACTCGGCTGCACCGGCCGCAACTGGCTGTTCTTCGGCGAACAGCACGCCGCCAAGAACTTCTACTATCGCGCCGAGTTGGAGGACATGTTCCGCTCCGGCTTCCTCACCCGCCTGGATCTCGCCTTCTCCCGTGATCAGCGCGAGCGAATCTACGTGCAGCACCGGATGATCGAGCACGGCGCGGAGCTGTGGTCCTGGCTGCGCGACGGCGCCCACTTCTACGTCTGCGGCGATGCCGCCAGGATGGCCAAGGACGTCGACGACGCCCTGCTGCGCATCGCCCGGATCCACGGCAAGCTCGACGAAGACGGCGCGCTGGCCTTCAAGAAGCAGCTCGTCGCCGAAAGGCGCTACGTCCGCGACGTTTACTGAGTGCCATGAGGTCGTCGGGGCACCGGTTCGGTCGGCGCCCCGAAACAGCGACCTCGCTTACACCGCGGGCGGGTTGAGCCGGGCGAAGTCCGGCAGGCGGTAGTAGGGGTAGTACGGGTAAGGCGGCGTGGTGGCGCTGACCTTGTCGAGCCTGGCGATCTGGTCGGCCGAGAGTTTCCAGCCGACGGCGCCGAGATTCTGGCGCAGCTGTTCCTCGTTGCGGGCGCCGACGATGACGGTCGACACGGTGGGGCGGCTCAGCAGCCAATTGAGCGCGATCTGCGGGACCGTCTTGCCGGTTTCCGCGGCGAGCTCGTCGAGAACGTCGACGACGTTGTAGAGCAGCTCGTCGTCGACCGGCGGGCCCGCCTCTGCTGTCTGATGCAGTCGGCTGCCGTCCGGAAGCGGCTGTCCGCGACGGATTTTGCCGGTCAACCTGCCCCAGCCGAGCGGGCTCCACACCACCGCGCCGACACCCTGGTCCTTGCCGAGGGGCATCAGCTCCCATTCGTAGTCGCGGCCGACCAGCGAGTAGTACACCTGGTGCGCGACGTAGCGGGTCAGGCCGTGCCGGTCCGCCGCGGCAAGGGATTTCATCAGCTGCCAGCCCGCGAAGTTGGAGGCGCCGAGATAGCGGATCTTGCCCGCACGCACCAGATCGTCCAGTGCGGCAAGGACTTCCTCGACCGGGGTGTGCGCGTCGAAGGCGTGCAGCTGGAACAGGTCGATGTAGTCGGTGCCGAGCCTGCGCAGGGAACCCTCGACCGCGCTGATGAGCCGGGCCCGGCCGGAACCCGCGTCATAGGGGCCTTGACCCGTCGGCAGGCTCGCCTTTGTCGACAGCAGCAGCTGATCGCGCCGCCCCTTGATGGCCGCGCCGAGCACCTCCTCGGAGGCGCCGTCGGAGTAGACATCGGCTGTATCGAACATGGTGACGCCCGCCTCCAGGCTGATGTCCACCAGGCGCCTTGCCTGTTCGGCATCGGTATCGCCCCAGGCGCTGAAGAGTTCTCCTCGACCACCGAAGGTGCCCGCGCCGAAGCTCAAGGCCGGGACGAGCAAACCTGATGCGCCGAGCCGCCGGTACTCCATGATGACTCCTAAAGGGTCTATAGTTCCGTTAATGCTTGGAACAGTACACCCGTCGCGCCATAAATGAAACTGGAGTCCCGTTATGACATTCGAAGAGGCAACTCCCGGCTCGGTTCGCCCTGGTGGGCGTACCGCACGGGTGCGTGAGGCCGTGCTGGAAGCGGCAGGCGATCTACTGGCCGAACGCGGTTTCGCCCACCTCGACCTGGCCGAGGTCGCGGCACGGGCGGAGGTCGGCAAGACCACCACCTATCGGCGCTGGCGCACCCCGACCGGCCTGGTCATCGACCTGCTCGCGGACATGGCCGAACAGTCACTGCCGCACGCCGATACCGGCTCCCTGCTCGGCGACCTCACCGCCAACGCCCGGCTGGTGGCCAAGACACTGACCGACCCGCGCCAGGGCCGGCTGTTCCAGGCCGTCATCTCCGCTGCCGCCTGCGACGACACCGCCGCCACCGCCCTGCACCGCTTCTACGACATCCGGCTCACCGAGTGGGCCCCGTGTGTGCACGCCGCGATCACCCGCGGTGAGGCACCCGAGGGCACCGACGCCCGCGCGGTCCTGTCCGCGGTCTCAGCACCTCTCTACTACCGCCTACTTGCCTCAGGGGACCCCATCGACGACACCGCGGCAACTACGGCAGCCCGAGCCGCCGCAAGCGCCGCAGCGGCAGGCCTCTTCGTGACCGTCGCGCGGTAATTCGGCGTGCGACGAGCTGCTCCCCTCGCACCTTCCGCGGACTGTCGCAACCAAGTCGTAGCGGCGAAAAGTGCTGGAAAAGCGGATAATTGGGAGATGAAGGGTGATCGTGTAGAGATAGTCGTCGACTTCGGCGACGGGTCTCGAAGCTACGAAGTGGTCGCGACGCGGGCGGGGCGGCGAGTCGAAGTTCGCATCGCGCGAGGCGTTGTCGAGGTCAGTGAAGTGACCAGGACCGGGGTCGCGGTTCGCACCGCGCGGTTCATGGCGGGCCGGACGCTGGCAGGGGTGGAATTCCCGGCGAACGGAGCCGGTCCGGTCGAGGGTGAGTAGTGGGGTTGCCGCATCGCACGAAGCGGAGCATTCTCGACCCTGTCCGACTGTTGTCCTACTCCGTCGTGGGTAAACCATGCAGAGGCATCAGCGGAGAGGAGCGAACGCATGACCGATCGCAGCACGTCCCGCGCCATGGACGTGGTTCCGGAAGCCGATCTCGTAGAACAATCCGTGTCGGCCTATCCCGACGATGCCGTCGAGGAGACCGACGAACAGGCGATTGCCGCGGCAGTCGACCGGGACGCGTTCAGCGCCGATCCGGCCGACGTGGTCGAACAATCGATCGCGGTGCCGTTCGACGACGATCACGACACCGGCCCCGCCTACTGACGCAATGCCGGAATCCACAGCGCTGTCAGAACTTCATGGCGCGATCTTGGCGCGCACGGTGGCATGCAGCTCGCGCAGGCTGGACCGTTCGGTCACTACCTCCAGCACCCGCGTTCCGTGTGCCTGCCCGGTCAGCTCGACGGCTAACTGCTCCGGATCGACCTGGCGGTGCGGAATGCGATACGCGGCGCACAGCGCGGCGAGATCCATCCCGTGTGGGGTGCCGAAAACCCGCTCGAATACTCCGGCGTACTGAGGATCGCCCTGTTCGAGCAGTTCGAAGATGCCGCCGCCGTCGTCGTTGGCGACCACGATGGTGAGGTCGGCGGGGCGCGGTTCGCCGCGTCCGATCAGCAGGCCGGAGGCGTCGTGCAGAAAGGTGAGGTCGCCCATCAGTGCGATAGTCCGGCCTTCGTGGTGCAGGGCGGCGCCGACCGCGGCGGACACAGTGCCGTCGATGCCCGCGACACCGCGGTTGGACAGCACTCGGACACCGGGGCGCGGATGGGAGACGAGTGCGGCGTCGCGGACCGGGTTGGACGCGCCGAGCAGTAGCTGATCGCCCTCGCGCAGCGCGTCCATCACCACCGCGGCCACATGCAGGCCGGTCGGCTTCGGGTGCACGGCGAGTTCGGCACGCACCACTTCGTTCGCCCGCGCGTCGAGTTCCCGGCAGTGCGCCAGCCATTCAGGGCGCGGTGTGCCCGTGACCAGCGCGCGCGTGCCGGTGCCGACGACATTGCCTGAGACATCGGGCCAGCGTGGTCCGGTGGTCAAGGCGAACACGGTGACATCCGGGTCGGCGAGCACCCGCGCGACCTGTCGGTGCAGGGTCGGCCGCCCGGTGATGATGGCCTGTTGCGGCTTCAGCAGCGGCAGCGCGAGCGGGTGCAGTGCGGGGCCGTGCATGGGGGCGGTCGGCTCGGCGACGGTCGGCAGCGCGGCCAGTTCCGGTCGCAGCCCGGCGCCGTGTCCGGAGATGACGACGGTGTCGGGAGTCAGGTCGATGTCCAGCGGCACGTCGAGCGTCGCGTACTGGGTGAGCGTCCAGGCGCGTCCGGCCGCGCGGCCCTCGGGCGCGGACTCACCCGGCGCGAGATCGGGCACCAGCGGCTCACGCAGCGGGATATCGAAATGCACCGGGCCCGCATTGCCGGAGCGGGTGCCACGGGCCGCGGCGAGGACACGACATACCGCCGAGCGCCACAGGCTGTTCTGGTGCCCGTAGGGCGCGCAGTCGGCGGCGGCTGACTCGTCCTCGGCCAGGCCCAGGCTGATGGTGGCGCGGACCTGGCTACCGAACAGGCCGAGCTGTTCCACCGTCTGGTTGGCGCCGGAGCCGAGCATCTCGTAGGGCCGGTTGGCGCTGAGCACCACCAGGGGCACCCGTGCGTAGTTGGCCTCGAGCACCGCCGGACCGAGATTGGCCACCGCGGTTCCCGAAGTCATCACAACCGGCACCGGCAGCCTGCTCGCGACCGCGAGTCCGACCGCGAGGAATCCGGCGGTCCGTTCGTCGATGCGCATGTGCAGCCGGAGCCGGCCCGCCGCATCGGCCGCCTGGAGCGCGAAGGCCAGCGGCGCGTTGCGCGACCCAGGACACAGAACAACGTCTCGCACACCCCCGCGCGCGAGTTCGTCGACGACCACCTGCGCTTGTGCTGTAGACGGATTCACGACTCCAGCCTCTCAGACAGTTGCCCTGACGTCTCCGTCACCCTGCTCACACACGTGTGTTCGAGTGGGGTTTTCGCCGCCCGCGTCCACCACCGGACGCGGGCGGCGCAGATGCGTGCACACCCCGTGATCGGCGTCACCGCCCGTGGAGTGCGACGCGCGTCGCCGAAATCAGTTGGCGTGCTTCTGAACCAGATCGCCGAGCCGAGGCAGGGCCTCGATGACGTTCTTCTTCGCCGAGGAACGCATCGAAGAGTAGACCTTCTTCAGCGCGGGCCGGGTCGAGGAGTCGGCACGCTCGTCGGTGACCGTGAGCAACGCCTCGGCGACCTCGTCGGACTTGGCGACCAACAGATCGGCGAACTTGCCGGAACCGGTGGCCGTGTACTCCTGCCAGAACGGCTCCAATTGCGCGACGAGCTTGGGCGCCAACGACTCCAGCGCATCAGGCACGATGGACGGGCTGATCTTCTTGACCGCCGCGTAGCCACCCTTGACTGCCAGGCCAGACGCACCACCCTTGTCCGACACCTCGGCGTCCAGAACCTCCTTGGCGTCGGCAAGGAAGGCCGTACGCTTGGCGTCGTCGAGCAGGGATTCAGACAGTGCAGCAACCACTTTCAGGTTCCTCCGGATCGATGTCGATGAACGAGCGCTGGCAACTATACGCACTGGTGCGTAAGGTCACACGGCTCAAGGCTGCCACGGCAGCAACTGCACCATGAGTCCTTCACAATCCGCGAGCACCTCGCCCTGCTCATCGAGCAGCTCCGCGGTGATGAAAGTCTTGCGTCCCTCGATCCGATCGACCCGGCCACGCACGGTCAGCGGCGTCTCCAGTGGAGTGATTTTCCGGTAGTTGACGTGCAGATATGCGGTTCGGCTTATCGGCCGGCCCGCGTAGTGCACGATCATGCCGAGCAGGTCGTCGAACAGCAGCGGCAGCACGCCCCCGTGTGCCGCGCCGTTGCCGCCGAGATGGAAGCGGCGAAACTCGCCGGTCATCCGGATGCCGTCGGGTCCGGCCTCGGCCACCTGCCACGGCAGCAGCAAAAGGCTGCCGCGCCCTGGCAATTCGACCGCGCGGCCCGCTGGCCCCTGGAGTTCCGGTGCGCGATGCGGTTCCAGCAGATCGATCAGCTGCCGCGCCTGTCGGAGTGCTTCGCCGAAGACTTCGTCGGTCGCGTCGACGGAGACGGCCAGATCCTGCAGCGTGCGCATCGCCTCGACGAACGGCCCGAAATTGGCCCCGATCTGCGCGCGGGAGACCTTGGGGAAGCCCCCGTGCTTCTCGTACCGGGATTCGTCCACCGCGCTCCGGTCGATAACCGGTTTCACTCGCTCGCTCATACCTGCACGGTAACGCGTCGTTTTACACCGTCAAGTCGAAGAATCCGGTGACCGGACTCCCGGCGTGGGAAGTCGCTGGCACCGAGCGCGGGGGCGGGGGCAATAATCACTGACGTGACGTTCAATCCGAAGCTGTGGCGGCCCGTTCCTGGGTTCGAGAATCTGACCGACATCACCTACCACCGGCATATCGAACAGGGCACGGTCCGCGTCGCGTTCGATCGCCCGGAGGTGCGCAATGCGTTCCGGCCGAACACGGTCGACGAGCTCTATCGCGCGCTCGACCACGCCAGGATGACCCCGGACGTCGGCGCTGTGCTGATCACCGGTAACGGACCTGCCCCGAAGGACGGCGTCTGGGCCTTCTGCTCCGGCGGCGACCAGCGCATCCGCGGCCGTAACGGTTACCAGTACGCCAGCGGCGAAACCGCCGACACGGTGGACCAGGCCCGCGCGGGCCGGCTGCACATCCTCGAGGTGCAGCGGCTGATCCGTTTCATGCCGAAAGTGGTTATCGCCCTGGTCAACGGCTGGGCCGCGGGCGGAGGGCACAGTCTGCACGTGGTCTGTGACCTGACGCTGGCCAGTCGCGAGCATGCCCAGTTCAAGCAGACCGACGCCGATGTCGGCAGCTTCGACGGCGGTTACGGCAGCGCCTATCTGGCAAAAATGGTCGGTCAGAAATTCGCGCGAGAGATCTTCTTCCTCGGCCGCCCGTACACCGCCGAGGAAATGCATCAGATGGGTGCGGTGAACAAGGTCGTCGATCACGCCGAGCTGGAAAACGTTGCACTGGAATGGACTGCCGATATCAACGGCAAATCCCCGCAGGCCCAGCGCATGCTGAAATACGCCTTCAACCTGCTCGACGACGGCCTGGTCGGCCAGCAGCTCTTCGCCGGTGAAGCCACCCGCATGGCCTACATGACCGACGAGGCCGTCGAGGGCCGCGATGCGTTCCTGGAAAAGCGGAAGCCGGACTGGACGCCGTACCCCTGGTACTTCTGACCACCACCGGTCGCGCTTATCGGACTAATAGGACAGATAGGGTGAAATGGACATTCTGAGCAGCCGGATAATCCTGCGCCCGGCCGACCACGCGGCAACGCTCGCGTTCTATCGGGATGGCCTCGAGCTGGCCATTGCCAGGGAGTACCCGGGCGGCACGGTTTTCTTCGCTGGACAGTCGCTGGTAGAGGTGGCGGCGCACGGCGGATCCGGGAAATCGACCACCTTCAGCGGCGCGATCTGGCTGCAGGTCCGCGATATCTCCGATGCCGCCGCCGAGCTTGCGCTGAAGGGGATCCCGATCGAACGCCCGCCGGTCCGCGAGCCGTGGGGCCTGATCGAAATGTGGGTGCACGACCCGGACGGGGTGCCGATCGTGCTGGTCGAGGTGCCTGCCGAGCATCCGATCCGGCGTGATTCGCGCTGGTCACCGGACTGAGGACCGCATAGGGCGCGGCAGGAGACCGGTGGCCCGAGTTGCCAATGCCGAGCCCGGCGAGGACGATAGCGCTCGGATGGCTGCCCGACCGCCGATGTCCGGGCGCCGCCGCTGTGTACCCCGTCCGACGAGAGAATCGCAGTCTCGATGCCAGGCGTACCCGAACCCCTTTCCCGCGCAGCGATCGCACCCCTTGCGCGTCGATCCAGCAAACCGACCCGTTCCGCGTGTGGCGTCGCGGGCATGACACGATCAGACTCGTGAGGGAGCGGAGCGAGCGAGCCATGGGCACAGCGCCTCTGGGCACGACGGAACCGAGCGTCGGCGAGGTGGGGTCGTGATTACCTTGCGGACTTTGCCGATGCCGACCGGATCTCGTGTCGGCGACGTGCTGCCACATTTGCGAGAAGCGTTGGAAGGGAACGGCCCCGCGTGGTTGCCGATTCCCACCAGTGATCGCCGCGAGGCCCAGCGGCTCAGTGACGCGCTGTCGCCCGGCGAGCCGATCGAGGACGGCGTCGCACTCGTGGTGACCACCTCGGGCACCACCGGTGTGCCGAAGGGCGCCATGCTCGGCGCGTCCGCGTTGCTCGCCAGCGGCGCGGCTACGCACGACCGGCTGGGTGGGCCGGGCAGCTGGCTGCTTGCCCTGCCGACCCACCACATCGCGGGCATCCAGGTGCTGCTGCGCAGCATCCAGGCGGGCACCGAACCCACTGTCCTCGACGTCTCCGGCGGGTTCCTGCCCGAAGCATTGGCGGGCGCCGTCTCCAGCATGCGCGGGCCACGCCGGTACACCGCGCTGGTGCCGACCCAACTGGTCAAAGCGCTCGACACACCCACCGCCGCCGCCGCATTGGCCGAACTGGACGCGGTGCTCGTCGGCGGCGCGGCGACCCCGCTGCCGCTCTACGAGCGCGCGAAAGCCGCCGGTATCAACGTCGTTCGCACCTACGGCATGAGCGAAACCTGCGGCGGATGCGTGTACGACGGTGTTCCGCTCGCGGGCACCCAGGTACGCATCGAGGACGGCCGCGTGCTGCTCGGCGGAGCCATGATCGCCGCGGGCTACCGCAACCAGCCGGATCACCCCGCGTTCGCAGAGCCGGGCTGGTTCCGCACCGAGGACGCAGGCACCTTCGACGACGGCGTGCTCAGCGTCAGCGGCCGCCTCGACGAGGCGATCATGACCGGCGGCCTGCTGGTGATTCCGCAGGTGGTGGAGGCCGTGCTCGGGACACATCCCTCGATCAGCGAATGCGTGGTGCTCGGCCTGCCGGACGAACGGCTCGGGCAACGCGTCGCCGTCGTGGTCGTACCTGCCGCGGGAGCCACGCCGACTCTGGAGGAACTGCGCGAGCACGTCGTGCGTGAGCTGGACTCCATCGCGGCTCCCCGCGAATTGGCACTGCTGGACGAGCTGCCGCTGATCGGACCGGGCAAGCCGAATCGGACCAAGCTCCGCGAATATCTGCTGGCGGAGTCGACGCACCAGTAGGGCGACGCATGCCGCTGCAAGTGCGCACGACATCGTCGTGCAAGGGCCATGCAAGACCGGGCCCCCAAAGTCTTACGCATGACTTCTTTCGCACCAACTTCAGCGCTCGCCGTAGAGGCGGACGGCCTGGTCAAGGTGTTCGGGGAACAGCGCGCCGTCGACGGTGTGAGCCTGGCGGTTCCGCAGGGCTCGGTATACGGCGTGCTCGGACCGAACGGCGCAGGCAAGACCACCACCATCAAGATGCTGGCCACCCTGCTGCGGCCGGACGGCGGCAGCGCCCGCATCTTCGGCCATGACGTCGTTGCAGAACCGACGGCCGTCCGTTCCCTCGTCGGCGTCACCGGGCAGTACGCCTCGGTCGACGAAGACCTCTCGGCCACCGAGAACCTGATCCTCTTTTCCCGCCTACTCGGCCTGAGCCGGATCGACTCCCGCCGCAAGGCCGCCGAACTGCTCGAGGAGTTCGACCTCATCGAGGCGGCGAACAAGCCGCTGAAGAACTTCTCCGGCGGCATGCGCCGACGCCTCGATCTGGCCGCAAGCCTGATCGCGACGCCGCCGCTGCTGTTTCTCGACGAGCCGACCACCGGCCTCGACCCGCGCACCCGCGCCCAGAT
Source organism: Nocardia sp. GCM10030253 (assembly GCF_042675075.1). Taxonomy (NCBI): domain Bacteria; kingdom Bacillati; phylum Actinomycetota; class Actinomycetes; order Mycobacteriales; family Nocardiaceae; genus Nocardia; species Nocardia sp. GCM10030253. The sequence goes on from NZ_JBHTDL010000012.1 coordinate 151,342, forward strand.
GTGGGAGACCATCCGCCGCCTGGTCCGCGCGGGCGCGACGGTGCTGCTCACCACGCAGTACCTCGACGAGGCCGATCAGCTGGCCGACCGGATCGCCGTCATCGACCACGGCAGGGTGATCGCCGACGGCACCGCCGACGAGCTCAAGGCGTCGGTCGGCGGGTCCGCGCTGCACTTGACCCTGGTCGATCGGGCTCAGCTCGAAGAGGCCCGCCGCATCGTCGGCGACTTCCTCGGTGCCGAGGCGCAGATCACGCCGGAGGCCGGCCGGCTCACGGCACCGCTCGCAGACGCCGGGATGACGGCCGATCTGCTGATTCGCCTGCGCGAGTGGGAGATCGCGGTCGACGAAATCACTGTCAGTAAGCCCAGTCTCGACGAGGTCTTCCTCACCATCACCGGCCATCCGGCCGACGACGACAGCGATGCAGAACGGAGCGCGGCATGACCACCATTACCGCACCGAGCCCCGCCGCGCGGCATGCGGCGCCCACCTCGATCCCCGAGGTCAGCAATAAAATCAGCCTCCGGCAGACCGCGTCGACGTCGCTGACGATGGCCTACCGCGGCATCCTCAAGATCAAGCACAACCCCGAGCAGCTCTTCGATGTGACGATTCAGCCGATCCTGTTCACCGCGCTGTTCGCGTACATCTTCGGCGGCGCCATCGGCGGCAGCGTGTCGAACTATCTGCCTACCCTCATCCCCGGCATCCTGGTGCAGACCGTAATCCTGACCTCGGTCGTGACCGGCACCCAGTTGCGTGAGGACATGGACAAGGGGGTCTTCGATCGATTCAAATCCCTTCCCATCGCCCGTATCTCGCCGTTGGCGGGCGCACTGATCGCGGACATGGTGCGCTACGCTCTGGCGACCACCCTGACCATCCTGGTCGGCCTTGCCATCGGCTACCGCCCCGAGGGGGGCGTCGTCGGCGTCGTGGTCGCCGGTCTGGTCATCGTGATCTGCTCGTTCGCGGTCAGCTGGATCTGGGCTCTTGTCGGTGTCACCGGCAAGAGTGCCGCAGGCGTGCAGGGCATCTCGATGATGGTGATGTTCCCGCTGACCTTCATGTCCGGCGCCTTCGCGCTGACAAGCACGATGCCGGGCTGGTTGCAGGCGATCAACCACGTGAACCCCGTGTACTACATGGTGAACGCGGCCCGAGCGCTGATGAACGGCAACGTCTATGGCAGCGACCTGGTCTACTCGCTGGTCGGCGCGGTGGTTGTGGTGGCGATCTTCGCCCCGCTGAGCATCAAGGCCTACATGCGCAGAGCGTGACCGCCGCACACTGAATGTCGCGGTGGGAGACGATAAGTCACCCACCGCGACTTCGGCATTCTCAATCGTCGGCGATGCCGGACAATTCGCGCAACAGTCGCAGGATCCGCTCCGCCGCGGCGCGCCGCCGCAGTCCGACCACCCGGCCGAGCGCTGCGTCTATCCGCTCGTCCCCGATCGCAGCCCGGTGCAGTTGAAAGTGGCGGTGCAATTCCGCCGAAGGATTGTCCTGCCGCGCGACGACTTTGGTGGACAGCACGAGCAATTCCAGGCCGACACGCACATCCTGCCCGGTCGCAAGATGGTACGAACCGACCGCATTGGCTACCGCGCCGATCTGCGGCAGGTCGTAGAACTGACCGAGTCGGCCCGCCGCGTGACGGGTCAGGATACCGACAAGATCCGCCGCCGACTCCGGTCGCCCGTGCAAGACATGGGCATCGACCGCCGAGCTCGCGGTCATCAAAATGCCCGGTCCCGGCGCCGGTTCCTCGTCCGGCCAACCATAGAGGTCAAGCGCCCGACGGTAATGTCGTAGGCCGGCGTCGATATCGCCCTCCGCCAATTCCAGTTCCGCTATCCCGGAGACCACGGGCGCCAAGCGGTGGTTACGTCGGATACTCGGGTCGTCGATCGGCGAACCAAATGCCGGATCACCCTCCGAAAACCCGAGAGCAAACCCGAGTTCCTGTCTGGCCTCCCCAAGCCTGCCCGTGCCGATCAGCGACACCGCGAGGAAGCTGCGCATCTCCACGGCTTCCTCGTGAGCGCGCAGCTCCCGCAAGAGATCCGCGGCCCGGCGGTAGTACCCCACCGAATCGGCGTAGCGCGCGGTCTGCCCCGCGAGTTGACCGAGATGCTGGGTGATCATCGCCGTTCCCCAGATGTCGCTGTCCTCCATGATGCGCAAGGCGGCCAACGCATCCCGGGTAGAGCCATGGACCTGGCCCGCGTTCTCCCGCACATTCGCGCGCATGAAGAACGCCGCGGCGCGGACCTCCGAGTCCGTCGACCGCGCGGCATCGGCGAACAATCTGGCCGTCCCCGAACCGGAGGAATCCGCGCAGGCCACTGCGCCGAGAAATCGCATTCTGCCATTGAGATCGACAGCGGTGCTGAGCAATCGCCGTATCCGCGCCCGGGCGGTCCCCAATCGACGCAGGTCGTTGCCCACGTACGCTATGTGCAGACCGCTCACCAGATGCGCGAGCATCTGCAGGTCGGCGACCTTGCCGCGCACCGGCCCCGGTTCGGGCGCGAGAGTAATAACCCGGCGCGCCCAACCACTCAGCTCCATATGGGCGCCGCGCATCACCCAGAGCGTCGCTACCACCGGGAACACCCGGTATACGGTGCGGGCGTCCCTGCGCTCGAGCGCATAGCGCAGCACCGCAACCAGATTGTCCAGGTCCGCGGCGACCGACAGCACCGTGGAGACCTGCTCGTCGGACTGGTACCGCTGCGCCTGCGTGATCGAGAAGTCACGAGCCCAGCGCGACATTCGATCCATCACCAGCGGGCGATCGTCGATCGCGCTCGGAATCCCGGCCACTGCATCGGATCCGGTCAGCGCGAGCTGTTCCTCGCCGAATTCACGGACCGTCTCCAACATCCGATAACGCGTTCCGATCAAGCCTTCGTCGTCGTCCAGCACGGTGAGCAGCGACTGACTCACCAGCCCGTCGACGGCCGTCGGCACGTCGTCGACATCAACGCCACCCGCCACCACCTCCGCGGCCGCGAGCGTGAACCCGGCCGGGAACCGGCACAGCCTGCGCAGGGCAACCTGTTGCGGCTCTTCGAGCAAGTTCCAGCTCCACGCGATCACAGCGTGCAGGGTGCGGTGCCGTTCCGGGGACGAGCGATCGCCACTGCGCAGCAAGGCGAATCGATGCTCCAGCCGGGTTTCGATCTCCTCGACACTCATGGTCCGCACTCGGGCGGCCGCCAGTTCGATCGCCAGCGGCAAGCCGTCCAGCGTGGCGCACAGCCGGGCGACCGCGTCCGGATCCAACCGCACTGTCGGCCGCACTGCGCGAGCTCTCGCCATAAAAAGATCGGTGGCAGGCGATCCGGCCGCATCGATCGCCAAGGGCGCCAACGGATATACCGTTTCTGCGGTGATCGCCAGCGGCGCCCGGCTGGTGGTGAGCACGCTGAGCTGGTCACAGCTGCCGACCAGATCGGCGACCACCTCGGCCACCGCATCGATCAGGTGCTCACAGTTGTCCAGTATCAACAGCATCGGGCGAGCCGAGAGCGCGTCCCTAAGCCTGCGACCGGCATCCACCGGGCGCGCGGGACGCATCAGCGTCGACTCACGGACGATCTCACCCAGGCCGAGCGTTGTGCTGATCGCGGCCTCGATATCGGCCCTCGGATCGGCGTCGGCGCTCGGATCGGCCCGGACCGAGGCCAGCTCCACCAGAATCACGGACTCGGCGCGCGCCACTCGAGCACCCAGTTCGTTGGCGACTCTGGTCTTTCCGGTGCCGCCAGGACCGAGCACCGTCGTCACCCGGGACCGGTGCAGCAATTCCGCCAGCGCGTCCAGGTCGGCGGCACGACCGAGCAGCACGTTGGGGGCCGCGCGCAGCCCGATGGGCGCGAGCACACTCGGCGGTGGGGCCGCCACCCAAACCGGCACCGGCTCAGCTGAATCCCGCACCCGCGATACCGCCGAATTACCCGCCTGATCCGGCCGCGGCGCGCGGCCGGACACCGGATCACCGCGCAGGATGGCCGTATTCAGTTCCACCAGTGCCGGTCCCGGGTCGGCGCCGAGTTCTTCGATCAGCCGTCCCCGGATCGAGGCGAATACATCCAAGGCTTCGTTCGGCCGCCCCGCCGCCGCGAGCAGCCGCATCAAGGTGGCATGGGCAGCCTCGTCCAACGGGTTGGCCGCGGTGGTTCGCCGGGTGATCGCCACCGCGCCATCGAGATCACCACCCGCGACCCGTGCCGCGACCTCGATGGCCGCCAGTTCGGACAGTCGATGCGCGGCCACGGCTCGCAGCTCGTCGGAGACCTCGCCCGCGGGCAGGTCGGCGCCGGGCTCCCCGCGCCACAGCGATCTGGCCCGCGCCACCGCATCCAGGCAAGCGTCGCCGTCGCCGTCGGCTTGTCTGCGGCGGGCCTCGCGCACCAGTTCGTCCGCCAACGTCAGATCGACCTGCGCCGCGGTCAGTGTGAGCCGGTAGCCCGCCGGGCCGATCTCCAGCGCCGCGTCCGGCAATGCGGACCGCAACCTCGACACCTGGGTGTGCAGCGCGTTCATCGGGGCGCGCGGCGGCTGCTCGCCCCACACGTCATCGATCAGTGCCTGTGCGCTGCGGCTGCGGCCCGGGCGCAAGGCCAGTGCCGCGAGCAGCAGCCGCGATCTGGCTCCTGGTAGTGCCGTCAGTGCGCCGTCTCGGCGTAGCGCGATTTCGCCCAGCAGGCCCACTACGACAGATTCGCCTGCGGGCGTCGTCGAGCTTGGACTTCGGCCATTCGGGCCGCTCTGATCCGAAAACATCCCGGCGTTATCGTATGCGAGCGGTGCCGACCAGGCTGACATGCGTTTTTCCTCGTTCCGGCGGGTCGGTCGCATACGCTGAGCGCATGGCTGAGTTCGAAATAGTTCGGCAGGCCGTGATCACGGCTGAGCCTTCGCGTATTCATGGTCTGATCGACAATTTCCACGAGTGGACCAAGTGGTCGCCGTGGGAAGACATCGATCCGCAGCTGCAGCGGAGCTATACCGGGGCGGACGCCGGTGTCGGCGCCAAGTATGCCTGGGACGGCAACCGCAAAGCCGGGCGCGGCAGCATGGAGATCACCTCTAGCGACGATCGCGAAATCGGCATCCGTCTCGCCTTCGAGAAGCCGTTCAAAGCCACCAACCAGACCACCTTCATGCTGAACCCGGTCGAGGGTGGCACCGAGGTGGTGTGGCGGATGACCGGTCAGCACCAGGGCCTGATGGGGATCGTCGGGAAGGTGTTCCCGATCGACAACATGATCGGCAAAGACTTCGAGAAGGGGCTCGGTCGGCTGAAGGCGGTCGCCGAGACGTAGGCGGACCGAGCGACCTCGGCAGCCGGAAACGCCCCCGCTGGTCAGGCGGCGGCCTGGGCCGCACATTAGGCTGCGAGCATGGCTACTGCAGCGCAATGGATCGAGGGCGCACGGCCCCGTACCCTGCCGAACGCGATCGCCCCTGTCCTTGCCGGAACCGGCGCCGCCGCGTCCATCGATGGCGCGGTGTGGTGGAAAGCGGTTCTCGCGCTGCTGGTTTCGCTGGCGCTGATCATCGGGGTGAACTACGCCAACGACTACTCCGACGGCATCCGTGGCACCGATGACGTACGGGTCGGTCCGCTGCGACTGGTCGGACAGAAGCTCGCCTCCCCCGCCGCGGTCAAGAACGCCGCGATCATCAGCCTCGCCATCGGCGCGGTGTTCGGTCTGGTGCTGGTCGCGCTGACGGCGTGGTGGCTGATCCTTGTCGGCGCCGCCTGCCTGGCGGGCGCGTGGTACTACACCGGCGGCAGCAAGCCCTACGGCTACAGCGGCTTCGGCGAGATCGCGGTCTTCGTATTCTTCGGTCTGATCGGTGTGCTCGGCACCCAGTTCGTGCAGGCCGACAAGATCGACTGGGCCGGTGTGGTGCTCGCCGTCGCCGTCGGGTCGTTCTCCAGCGCGGTGCTGGTCGCGAACAACCTGCGCGATATCCCGACCGACACCGAATCCGGGAAGGTGACGCTGGCGGTCAAACTGGGCGACCCGCGCACCCGCACCCTGCACCTGGCCATGCTGGCGATCCCGTTCCTTGCCACCGTGATCCTGGTGGCAAGGACACCGTGGGCGCTGGTCGGCCTGGTCGCGATCCCGCTCGCGGTGCGCGCCAACGCCCCGGTCCGCTCCGGCAAGGGCGGGCTGGAACTCATTCCCGCCCTCCGCGATTCGGGCCTCGCGCTGCTCGTCTGGTCCGCGGCAACCGCTCTCGCCCTTGGGATCGCGGCCTAGGCGGCGACCTCGTCTCCGTGCGTGCCCGGCCGCGCCCAGCCTTCGGCGAGGGTTCAGCCCACCGGCCTAATCGTCGCCGTCCGGGACCAGGATTCCCAGTACCCAGTTGACCACCGAGATGATGACGCCGCCCCAGACCGCGGCCCAGAAGCCGTCGACGCGCAGGCCGTACTCGGTGATTTCGGTGATCTTCGCGGTGATCCACAGCATCAGTGCGTTGATCACCAGCAGGAACAGGCCGAGGGTCACGATCACCAGCGGCAGCGACAGTAATTTGACGATCGGCTTGACGAGTGCGTTTATCACGGTGAAGATCGCGGCGATCACCAGCACGGTGATGACCTTCTGCGCCGTACTGTTGTCGGGACTTAGGATCTCGATCTTGTCGACCCATAAGGCGGCCAGCCAGATGGCAACGCCGTTGATGATCAACCGAATCAGTAGCTGCATGGCCCAATGCTAGGCCCGACCGGTGCGCGCGTGCTGCCACAAAACACGAATCATGGTGGCAGCACCCGCGCACCGGGTCAGGCGGCGCGATCGAGCAGGGCGTGCACCTTCGGGCGCAGCTCGGCGATCGCCTCGGAGCCGCCGAGCAGGCGGGCGGTGGTGGCATTGGGGGCGCGCAGGATCGCGAGCAGCAGATGGGCGGACTCGATGGTCTTTTCCTTGCGTGCGAGCGCTTCCCGCAGTGACAGTTCCACGACCTTCTTCGCGTCGCGAGCGAAGGGGATGTGCCCGAAGTTGCCGCCGCGACCCCAGCCGAACGGTCCACGGCGCTCTTGCTCCGGTGCCGCCCGGTCTAGCGCGTCCTCGCCGAAGTTGGCCTCCAGACTCTCCCGCACCGCGTCGAGATCGATGCCGATGGAGCGCAATGCCTCGGCGTCCTCTTCGCCGAGGGGCTGTCCCTTGCCCGCCTGAGCCAGACTCTCCAGCACGCCCTCATGGGTGATTCCGGCGTCGGCCAGCAGTGTTTTCAACTCTTGTTCGCCCTGCGACAGCAGGCCGAGCAGCACATGCTCGACTTCGATGTTCGACGACCGCAGTTCCCGCGCGTCCTCCTGAGCCATGACGATGGTCGTTTTCGCCGTCTTGCTGAACCGTTCGAACATCAGCGGTTCCCGCCTCTCCGAGAGTGTTTGTGATGGACCGCCTGCTTGCTGACCTCGAGCGCCTCCGCGATCTGCTGCCATGACCAGCCCTGTCCCCTGGCATTGGCCACTTGGATCGCTTCCAGACGCTCGAGCAGCCGACGCAGTGCGAGCACCGCGCGTAGCCCGACCTTGGGGTCGGGGCTGCCCGCGGCGGCCGCCAATGTGGTTGCTTCAGTCATGTCGTCAATTTTTATTGACGATGGCGAAGTCTGTCAACAAAAATTGACGACAGATCGAGGACGGCCGTTCGCCACTGGAGAAAACAAACACCCCGCTGCCCCGGGAGCCGGGACGACGGGGTGAAAACAGACGGACGGAGGTGCCGCTAACCGACCCAGGTGCCGGTGCTGTGGAACTTGTCCAGGATCGACGCGGGTTCGGTCAGGCTCATCCCCTGCGCCGCGACCCAGTCATCGTTGAAGTACGTTCCGGCATAACGATCTCCGCCGTCGCAGAGCAGCGTCACCACGCTGCCGGGACGGCCCGCGGCGATCATCTCGGCGATGAGCGCGAACGCACCCCACAGGTTCGTACCGGTGGAACCGCCGACGCGGCGGCCGATTACGCCGCTCGCGTGCCGTGCGGCCGCGATGGACCCGATATCGGGAACCTCGATCATGCGGTCGACCACTTGGCCGACGAACGACGGCTCGACCCGAGGACGGCCGATTCCCTCTATACGCGAAGACATTCCGGTCTCGTAGCCCGCGTCACCGGTTTCGTAGCCGCCGTAGAAGGCGGAGTTCTCCGGGTCGACAACGGCCAGCTTCGTCGCATGCCTGCGGTAGCGGATATAGCGGCCGATGGTGGCGCTGGTGCCGCCGGTGCCCGCGCCGACGACGATCCAGTCCGGCACCGGGTGGGTCTCCAAAGCCATCTGCTCGAAGACGGATTCGGCAATGTTGTTGTTGCCGCGCCAGTCGGTCGCCCGCTCGGCGTGGGTGAACTGGTCCATGTAGTGGCCACCGCATTCGGCGGCAAGCCGGGCCGCCTCGGTGTACATGTCCGGCGGTCGCTGCACGAAATGGCAACGGCCGCCCTGAGCTTCGATGAGCGCGATCTTCTGCGGCGAGGTGCTCGCGGGCATCACCGCGACAAAGTCCAGGCCGAGCAGCTTCGCGAAATACGCCTCGCTGACCGCGGTCGAACCGGACGACGCCTCCACCACCGTGGTGCCATCGGTGACCCAGCCGTTGCAAATCGCGTACAGGAAAAGAGATCTGGCGAGCCGGTGCTTGAGACTGCCGGTGATGTGGGTGGATTCGTCCTTCAGATACAGCTGGACGTTCCATTCGCCGGGCAGCGGATAGCGCAGCAGATGGGTGTCGGCGCTGCGCTGGGTGTCCGCGTCGATCAGCCGCACCGCGTTGTCGACCCAGTCGCGCGGGATGCTGCGGTCGCACTGCTTCATGCGGACGCTCCCCCGTCTCCGTCCGGTTTCTCGCCGCGCAACCTGGCCCGCAACTGCGCCTTGTCCTGCCGACGCTTCTCGTCCACCACCGCGATGTCCTCGTTGACGCGGGTGCGCAGCTTTTTGAACAACGTCAGCGACAGCGGCATCGCGATGAGCAGCGCGAACAGGGCCGCGACCACCAGTGGAATATCCACCGACACCAGCCGGGCGACGACGATGATCACCACCGTGATGACGACGACCAAGCCGAGCCTGGCGAGGGTGTAGAACGCCAGGTTGCGGGCCAGCCGCCGGCCCGCGCCTGCGGTTTGCTGTCCGGTTGCACGTTCCGGAGGAGTTGCGTCACTCACGTCGATCAGCCTATGCGAAGCTCTCGGCCGCCTTGGGCGAGACCTCGGGCCGAGAGGGCGGCGTATCCGATTTGTCTATTACTTCCCCTTTACCAACTGTAGGTGGTTCGACTACATAGGGGTCGCAGTGCAACGATGGCGCCACTGATGAGGGAACTGTCGAGAACGGAGAGGTTTGCTATGACTGCGCTTACCGTCGGCGGCCAGGACACCCTGCTGACGCCAGGCCAAGTGGCCGCCATGTTCCACGTCGATCCGAAGACCGTCACCCGCTGGGCCCACGCCGGGCGTCTCGGGTCGCTACGCACCCCGGGCGGACATCGCCGGTTCCGTGAGTCCGAAGTTCTGCAGCTACTCAGGTCCCTCACTACAGAGGCGACTGCTCGCTGAATAAAGCGGTCACCGCGCGCTGACCCGTAGGCCCGCGCGGGCCCGCCGTTCAGGGGGCCCGTGCAAGGCCGTCTCAACAATTTCGTGTCTCCAGTGTCCGAAGACTGCGTACGCGGCTACCCTCGATATCAGGAGGTGAGCGACGTGACGTACCTGTTGGCACTCATCGCGGTCGCGGCGGTCGCGGTGTTGTGCTGGAAGGCGTTCGGTCCGGAGAGGTCGGCAGGTCCGACCACCCCACCTGTGCGGTCACCACAGCGCAAACACATCATGGGTCCCGATGACGACCCCGATTTCCTCTGGCGGCTGTCGCGCCAGCACCGCGACGGCGACTCGGGTTCTACCGAGCGCTGAGGCGTTTCCGGCCTAGTGACCCATCGCTTCAGGAGTGATGTACGTCACTCTCGAACGCTACTTCACATAGCTCGACACATCTGGCGCGTCGGGCCGAGATCGATCAGGGCTCGCCCCTGACGACTGCGTTCATGGCATCCAAGAACGACTGCCCACCCATGACGTAGCCACCCGCGATCGCGCCGACCAGCAGGCCGATCGGGCCGGTGATGATGCTGAAGAAGCCGAGGCCGACCACGGCCCCGATGAGTCCACCGAGCACGCCTCCGGCGACCACTCCGACGACGTTCTTGTTGAGTTCGGTGACGAGCCGGGCCATGGAGCTGATGGGCTGCATCTCGCCGATATTCTTGGCGTCCACCTGCGGCGTGAGTGCGAGCTTCCGACCGTTGTCGCTGATCTCGTGTGCCACCGACATCCGGCTTCCGGATATATCGAAGGTCAGCGGCACTTCGGTGACCACGGCGCCACTGGCAGACTTGAGCGCTACTTTGGCGCCACTGTCGATGACTTCGAATGTCCCGCCGTCGACAGCCGTGGTGATCACTCCGGCGACGTCGGAGACCACAGTGCGGTAGCCGATTCCCTGCTCGACGCCTGACGCCGAAATCTCTTTGACGACCTCCGCAGGCTTCGCATTAACGGTTCCCGCGGTGATTCCCACAGCAGCGACAGCTAAAACAGCCGTGGCGGCGAACATGCCGAGCTTCATTCAGGTGTTTCCTTCTCACGAGACCTCCGGCTCGTGCGGCCGGATGACGTGTACAGCGACAGTATCTTGTTGCCAGACATGGCAACATACATGCACCCCACGGGCCATCGTTGCCCTATTGTGACCTGGTCATATGACCTGGAACCGGGGCGGGGCGACGACAGCGGGCTGTGCGAAATGCGCTGCCGGACAACGACTCGACGCGCACCGACCACATAGTGTATGCATTGCGTGATCTGCAAACAGGAAGTTTCATAACTTCGAACCTCGGGTGGGGTAAGTTCGAAGCGCAACAGCTCTGGAGGATCCCCGTGTCGCGCCAACGCATCCGTGCCGCTGTCATTCTGACGGCCTTCGTTACTGCGACCGCGATGTCAGCAGTCCTAGTCGGCGTGATCGCGCTATCGATGAACGGCCCGAAGGCCGACGTCAAGGAACAGGCCAACGAGAGCAACAGCACGGCAACCACGTCGGAGTCACCGACGACGACCGAAGAGTCGCTGCCGACACCGCCGCCGCCCACCACCGCCGGAGCTCGCGGCGCGACCGGCAAACAGATCATCCGGCTGCAATTCAATGCGGGTGACTGCGTGGAATTCACCAGTGCAGGCGACACCCCAATCCTCGGTAAGGCAGCCTGCGGCAGTGGGAGTTCCACCTACAAGATCATCGACAGGGCCGCTCATTGTGCGAGCGACGCCGACCGCACCCACCAACAAACACCGGAGTCCACACTCTGCCTGGACATCGACTGGGTGGTAGGCGGCTGCATGGAACTCACCCCCCACGACCCGAAGCGCATCGACTGCGCCACGCGAGGCACCCCGCACGGAGCCCGAGTCGTGGAAATCAAGCCGAACACCATCGACGTCAACACCTGCTCGAAGGGTGACAGCGGAATCGTCTACCAAGAGCGCAAGTTCGTCGTCTGCGTAGCGAGTCTCTGAGGACGCGCACGTCCGGATTTGCCCGAGGAGCCACCCACCGCACCGACGACTACGGTGTGCGAGTGGGTATCGAGATGACCTTGTTGTCGGGAGTGACGCTGCGTGATCGGGAGATCAGCGGGGCACGAACGCGCGGGTTGCTCGCCCTGCTGGCAATGGATTTACGCAGCGGGTCCAGCGCCGCGCGGCTGATCGCGGGGGTGTGGCCGGAGGACCCGCCCGAGAATCCGGCCAAGGCTTTGCAGGTGCTGGTGTCGCGGACGCGATCGCAGCTGGGAGCCGATCTTATCGCGAGCACGCCTACCGGTTATCGGCTGACGCTGAGTCCGGAGCAGGTCGACGCGACCGCGCTGGAAGTGCACGCGGCGGCAGCAGAACGCCATGCCAGGGCAAGCGACCACGTTGCGGCCCTTGGCCAGGCGGAGGCGGGACTCGCGCTGTGGAACGGGGTCGTCGAGTACACGTCGGGCGCGGATCCGTTGTCCGAGTTGCGCATTGCCAAGCAGCCCGCGTACCGAACCCTGCTGATCGTGTTCGCGCTGGCGTTGTCCCGGTTGGGCAGGTACGCCCAGGCAGTCGGGCCGCTGACCGAGGCCGCGGCGGGCGAGCCACGCAACGAGGAGGTGCTGGCCGAGCTATTGCGGGCCGAGGCCGACACCGCGGGTCCGGCTGCCGCGCTCGCCCGCTACGACGACTACCGGCGGGCGCTGCGCGACGAGCTCGGCGCGGATCCGGGTCCCGCGCTCCAGACGATCCACAAACAGCTGCTGCGGGCGAACGAACCCGTGGTGCGCCACGGCATCCTGCACGATCCGAACCCGTTGCTCGGCCGCGAGACAGACATCGCGGCGGTGACCACGCTGTTGCGGTCCGCGCGGGTCGTTTCCCTCGTCGGCCCCGGCGGCCTGGGCAAGACTCGCATGGCCCATGCCGTCGGCAGGCTGGCCGAGCAGCGGATGGTGCACTTGGTCCCGCTCGCCGGTGTCGAGGACGACGGCATGGTCGCCGCCGAGGTGGCCGGTGCGCTGGGGGCAGGTGATGCGTCGCAGGCCGGGCCGTGGACTGGCAACAGCGTCATCTCCGCCATCGCCAAGTCGTTGGGATCCGGTCCCGCTCTGCTGATACTGGACAACTGCGAGCAAGTCCTCGAGGGAGTCAGCGCACTGGTCGGTCCGCTGGTGTCACTGACGGCAGACCTGCGCGTCCTCGTTACCAGCCGGGCGCCGCTGGGATTGACCTCGGAGGCGGTCCATCTCCTTCCCGAACTGGCGCCTGCGACAGCGGCCGAGTTGTTCGGACAGCGCGCCCGCGCGGTGCGGCCGGACGTGGCGTTGCCGCCGGGCGAGGTGGCGGCACTGTGCGCCCAGCTGGACGGGCTGCCATTGGCCATCGAGCTGGCGGCGGCGCGGTTACGGGTGATGTCGGTCGCCGAGATCTCGGGCCGATTGGTTGACCGGTTCGCGCTGCTGCGCAGCGGCTCCCGCGATGCGCCACAACGTCATCGGACGCTGCACGCGGTGGTCGATTGGAGCTGGAACCTGCTCGACGAGCACGCGCAGGCGGCGATGCGGTTGTTATCCGTCTTTCCCAACGGATTCACTGCCGGGGCCGCGAACCGACTGCTCGGCGACGACTCGGGCGAAGCAGGACGTCTGGACGAGACATTGGAGATGCTCGAGCATCTGGTCGACCATTCGTTGATCCAGGTCACCGAGGTCGGCTCGGGCACCCGGTTCCGGATGCTGGAGACCGTAAGGGATTTCGGCGCGGCCCGGCGGGCCGAGGCGGGTGAGGACGACCGTGCGTTGGCCGGGTTCCTCGCCTGGGCACGCGAATTCGGTGTCGGCGCCAACGAGACCGCCTTCACCGACCAAGGGGAGAAGAACCCCGTGCGCGCCGAGCAGGACAACCTGGTGCGAGCCCTGCGGCACGGGCTGGATCGGTCGGACGGGCCGACGGTTGCCGCCACCTGGGCGGCGTTGGGTCCCTGGTGGTACGTCGGATCCCACTACGCGCGGATCGCGGAGCTGGTGGGTGAATGTGCCTGGGTGCTCTCGCACTACCGGCCCGACCCCGCCTATGTGGAGGTAACCCGAACGGCGGCGACCGTCTGCGCGTTGAGTGCCGTCACCCAGAGTGGTTTCGAGCTGCGATCGATGCTCGTGTTGCGCCGCCTGCCCGCGGCGCCGCCGGACACGCTGGTGCGCGCCGTTGCGGTGATTTTCCGCGCTGGACCCGAGCTGCTCGGTCCCGACTCCGCCGCGCTGGATCGGTTGTGCGCCAGCGATCAACCGCTGCTTGCCGGCGTTGCCCACCTCGTAGCGAGTTTCCGCGCGGAGCAGACAGGTGACCGCGATGGGGCGCTCGCGGCCACCCGGCGGATGCTCGCGGCCTTCGAGCGCACGTCGAACACTTGGATGCAGTTCCAGGCGCGTTGCCGGATCGGCAAACTCGCGCTGCTGTCGGAGCAGGGGGAGTTGGCGCGGCAGCAGGTGGAACGAGCGCTGCGGCAGCTCGTGGACCACGGGCCGAGGCCGGATCGCGTCGATCTGATCGTCGGACTGGTCATGGCGTCCCTGCAACTCGGGGATATCGAGGGCGCCGAGCAGTGGTTGGCGCAGGTTGCGGACCCTACCGACCCGTTCGCGCAGCCATACAAGGTGATCGCCGATGCCGAGATTCGGCTCGCCCGCGGCGATATCGACGATGGCCTGCGGCGCTGGCGGGAGATTGCCGAGCTCGTGGTGAGCACCTCACATCCCTTCTACCGTCCCGACCCGCGCGGTGTGCAGGTGTGGGCGTTGGAGGCTCGGTCGGCGATGGTCCTAGCACACGCCTACCACGGCCGGCTGGATCTGGTCGCCGATCTCGTCGAGGACCTGCCCTGGCAGGTGACAGCGTTACTGGAACATCCGGCGACCCAGCCGGGCGGCTATCTGGCGGAGCTGACGGCCTGTGGCGCAGTTCTTTTGGCATTGGCCATGGTGGATATCAACCGCGGCCTGGCTGCGGACGGCGCCCGCCTGATCGCACTGGCCGAACGGTTCGATCCGCCGCGGCAGATCCATCCGACTATGTCCAGTAAGCGAGCCAGGGAGTGCGCCGAAAACGCGGACGAGGCGGCGTATGCCGAGGGTGTCTCGACATACGCCGCCCTGGACGTATTCGGCTTGCGTTCCGCAGCCCTTGCCGCACTGCGGAAGCGGGTGGCCTGATGAGCACAGCCGCTTAGCGGCCGGGCTCGCGGTTCAGCAGCCGCTTCGCGCCGAAGAAGCTCGCGGCGGTGATGGCCAGGCACCAGGCGATAGCGATCCACGCGCTGTTGCCGATCGCCGTGCCCATCAGCAGGCCGCGCAGCGACTCCATGACGGGGGTGAACGGCTGATGCTCCGCGATCCAGCCCAGCCAGGTCGGCATCGAGTCGGTGGGGACGAACCCGCTGCCGAAGAAGGGCAGCAGCATGAGCAGCATCGGCAAGTTGCTCGCGGTCTCCACGCTGTCGCTGACCAGGCCCATGAGGACGGCGACCCAGGTGATCGCCATGATCAGCAGGGACAGGATGCCCACCGCGGCAAGCCATTCGGCCGGGTTCGCGGTGGGGCGGAAGCCGATGACCACGGCGACCGCGATGACCGTCGCGACGCTGAGCAGGGACTGCACCACGCTGCCGATGACATGCCCGGTCAGCAGGGATGGCCGGAAGATGGCCATGGTGCGGAACCTCGCCACGATGCCCTGGGTCATATCGGTGCAGACCGACACCGCGGTGGCCGTCGCCGCACCCGCCACGGTCAGCAGCAGGATGCCAGGGGTCACGTAGTTGACGTAGTCGGCGCGACCTCCCGAGCTACCGAGTCCGGCGCCGAGGGTTCCGCCGAAGACATAGACGAACAGCAGTAGGAACACGACCGGCGAGATGATCAGCGGCAAGGTCATCGACGGATAGCGCACGATGTGCAGCAGGCTGCGACGCACCATCATCATCGAGTCGGTCACGGCGTACTTCATGGTGGTGCTCATCGCACGGACTCCTTCGGCTTGCCGGTGAGGGCGAGGAAAACATCATCGAGATCGGGGGTGTGTACAGAGAGTTCGGCCGCCTGGATCGACGCGGCCTTCAGCTTGTCCAGCAGGGCGTGCAGCGAGTCGACGCCGCCATCGCTCGGCACCTGCAGCGTCAGCTCGTCCTCGTCGCGGGCGACCTCGCCGAACATCTGCGCGGCGAGGTCAAGGGCACGTGGCTCGGTGAACCGCAGGTTGATGTGGCCGCCCGGGACCAGGCGCTTGAGCTCCTCCGGGGTGCCTTCGGCGACCACCTTGCCGCCATCGATCAGCGCGATCCGGTCGGCCAGCTGGTCGGCCTCCTCCAGATACTGCGTGGTGAGGAAGACGGTGGTGCCGCCCGCGACCAGCTCGCGGACCAACCGCCAGACCGCGCGCCGACTACGCGGGTCGAGCCCGGTGGTCGGCTCGTCGAGGAAGAGCACCTGCGGGTCGCCGACCAGGCCCATCGCGATGTCGAGCCGGCGGCGCATGCCGCCGGAGTAGGTCGATGCCGGTTTCTTCGCGGCGTCCACCAGGTCGAATTGCTCGATCAGCGTGGCGATTCGGAGTTTGCGCTCGGCCCGGCCGAGATGGTGCAGTGTCGCCATCATGGCCAGGTTCTCCTCGCCGGTGAGGAGGTTGTCCACCGCGGCGAACTGACCGGTGACGCCGATGGCGGCGCGGACCGCATCGGGTTCCCGGGTGACGTCGTGGCCTGCGACCCGCAGTTCGCCCTCGTCGGCGCCGATCAATGTCGAAAGGATCTGCACCGTGGTGGTTTTCCCGGCACCGTTCGGGCCGAGCAGCGAAAAGATCGTCCCGGCGGGCACATTCAGATCTATGCCGTCGAGCACCTGGTGATCACCATAGGACTTGCGCAGTGCGGTCGCCGTGATCGCCGGTGGGCGGGGGCTGGTCATCATGTCTCTCTCCTCGAATCCGCGACCCTGTGGTCGCTGTCGAGATAAAGAGTGCGGGCCCCCGGATTCACCGCGGTTGCATCACGGTTTCATGAGGTTGCGCTGGTCAGCACCGCGAACCGGGCCCGGTGAAACCCGGAAGAGTGCAACCCCGAGAACCCAACGCCCGTGCCCCAGCCAATCGGCCGGCAACATGACGATTCTCAGCCCACGATCAAGTGCCATTTCCCGAAGTGTCCGGGAGGGAAGTCCCGCAGATTGACATAGTCACCGGCGGCATCGAGCTCGCCGGATGCGCCAGCCCCCCGTAGCTGCTGATCAGAGTTGCCATTGTTGTAGAAGAAGAGTCGGTTGCCGTCGACGGAAACAACATGGGTCCAGTGCCCGAATTGTCCGGGCGGAAAGTCCTTCAGGTTGGTGTAGTCGCCGGCAGCGTCGATTTCACCGAACGCGGCCCAAGGTTCCAGGTACCCGTTGTAGAAGAAGAGCCGGCCGCCACCGACGGGCGTGATAAGCCACCAGGGCCCGAAGTGTCCGGGCGGAAAGTCCTTCAGATTGGTGTAGTCACCCGAGCCATCGATCTCGCCCGTTGCAGCTCCCCCGCTCTGGACGTTGTAAAAGAAGAGTCTCCCGCCGCCGACGGGAACGATGTGGCTCCATTCCCCGAATTTTCCGGACGGAAAGTCCTTCAGGTTGATGTAGTCACCGGCGGTATCGAGCCTACCCACCGCACCAGCTCCCGTGTGCGCGGTGTAGAAGAAGAGGCGGCCGTCGCCGAGGGGCACGATCGCCCACTGCCCGAATTGCCCGGGCGGAAAGTCCTTCAGGTTGGCGTAGTTGCCGGTGGCGTCGATCTCGCCCGATGCAGACTGCGTACTCTGCCAGTTGTGGAAGAAGAGCCGTTGACCGTCGACGGAAACAATATGATGCCACTGCCCGAATTGCCCGGGTGGAAAGTCCATCAGATTAATGTAGTTACCTGAGGCATCGAGTTTCCCTGTTGCGGCAGCTCCGGAGGAATTGTAGAAAAACATGACGATTCCTTCTTCGATGATGTATCGCCAATGTTGAATTCGGTCCTCGATCGCTGGACCTCATTCCCTGGCCGATCAGGCTACGCCAAGCATGACAAATATGTAGCTAACCTCGATTTTTCGCCCGGCCACCGGCCTGGCGTGATCGGGTTCGGATTGGCGTGTCCATGTCGCGCCCCGCGATGCTCAGATCACCGTGCGGCAGTGGTGCTGCTCATGAAGCATGGTGCCGACATCATCAGCATTTCAGCAGGAAACGAGTTCTAGTTCAGCCCCGCGTACGAGTGCAACCCGCTGATCACGATGTTGATGATGAACAGGTTGAAAAGCATCGCAACGAACCCCGCGATGTTGATCCAAGCAGCCTTGGTGTCACGCCACCCGGAGGTGGCGCGGGCGTGGAGGTAGGCCGCGTAGAGGACCCAAGCAATGAAGGAGCAAGTCTCCTTCGGGTCCCAACCCCAGAAGCGCCCCCACGCCGCTTCGGCCCAGATGGCGCCGAGGATTACGCCTGCGCCGAAGAGGGGGAAGCCGATGATGGTGGTTTTGTAGGCAAGGCGGTCGAGGGCGCGGGCGTCGGGGAGGCGGCGGGCGATGGTGCCGAGGATGCTTTCGGATTCTTGGCCTTCCGGCTGGCGGAGGCGGAAGAGGAACAGCAGGCTGGCTATGCCGGAGACCAGGAAGACGCCGCTGCCGATGCTGACGATGGTGACGTGGATGGGCAGCCAGAACGATTTCAGCGCGGGTACGACGGGGGCCGCGTCGGCGTAGAGCATGGTGCCTGCGAGGAACATCAGGATGAGCATCGGGACGAGCAGGAACACCCACATCGACCGGTAGCGCTGTTCGCGCAGGAAAAGGATGCCGACGACGGCGGCGGCCGCGGTCGCCATGGTGACGAACTCGTACATGTTGCCGAGTGGGAAGCGGTGGGTCGCGAAGCCGCGCAACACGATCGAGGCCACGTGCAGTGCGATGGCGACGATGAGCACCGAGAACGCCATATTGCCCGCGCGCTCCGCCAGCGGCTTGGCCTGTGGTGTCTCGACACGGCCAGGAAGGGCGGGGCGATCCGAGCCGGAACCGCCCGCGGTGACGAGTTCGCGCTCGACGACCTTCAGCGTCCGCGCGGACGCGTACTGCACGATGAGCAGTACCAGGACCAGCGCGTACACGACGATCGCCGACTTGAAGGCGAGATCGCTGTAGTGCGCGAGGTTCGCGTCGATCGGCATGGTCACTCTCCCGTGGTTTCGGTACTTGCCCGCTGATCCAGCAGGCGCGCACGCAGCTTGTCGAACTCGCCGCCCCAGCCGGCCTGATCGGACCTGGCGAGCCCACCCATCTCTACTACGGTGCGTCGTTGTTCAACGGTACCGGCTTCGGCATCGGCGGGGTAGACGCGGATCCAGATACGGCGGCGCTTCACCAGCAGCGATACGAGCAGCCCCGCCATCATGGCAAGCGCGCTCACCAGCACCCACTGCTGCGCCGGATCGTGCGACACCTGCAGGTTCACGAATTCCTGTGCGCCGTCGAAGGTCACCTTGGCGCCGTTGGACAGGGTGGTCGATTCGCCGGGGCGCAGGTTCACCCTGGCCTCCTTGGTCAGTCTGCCCTGTTTGATCTGCTCGGAGTCCAGCGAGAACAACGACTGCGGCCGCCCGGTGTCGAGACCGGTGTCGCCGCGGTAGACGTCCACCGCGACGGCCGGGTCGTTCATCACGGGGAACGAGGAGGTCAACAGGTTTCCGTGGAGCAGGGCGGTCGGCGCGAACAGGCCCTCGATGGCGATCTGGTTCTTGCGCCGCTCGTCCTCGGTGGCGTACATGCCGCCGGGCGGATCGATCCGAAGCACACCGCTGGACAGGAAGGTCCGCGCGTCGTCGGGACGCCACTGGATGGTCTCGGTCCTGGTCTGCCCGTTCGGGAAGGTGACGGTGAACGTGGGCGCGAACCCGTGTCCTTGCAGATAGAGACGATCGCCCGCGACTCGCAGCGGGTGGTTCACCTGAATCGTGCTGGTGCGCCAGGTGTTGGTCTGGAGGTCGGCGCCTGCCTGATATTCGAGGTTCGAGGTGAACATCTCGGCCTGGCCGTTCGGCAGGTAGTCGGCCTTGAAGTCCTTGACGCGCACGCAGATCGGGGCCATGCCGGTGCCGTCGTTCACATTGCCCGCGCGGAACGAGTCGAACACCGCAGGCGAGGTCGTGCAGAAGCCGGGGCCGTTGTTCGCTATGACGATGACGCTGCCCTCGTAGCCGAAGAGCTTGCCGACTGCGATGGCGACCAGCAGCCCGACCAAGGCCAGGTGAAAGACGAGATTGCCCAGTTCGCGGGTGTACCCCTTCTCCGCGGACAGCGTGATCTCACCGTCGCGTGTGCCCTGCTCGATGCGGCGCTCGCCGGGCCCTCCGTGGTTGCGCAGGCTGCCGCCTCCTGGCCTGATGCTCGCACCGGCGCGCACCTCTGTGCGCCAGCCACGCAACTGCTGACGGGCGTGCGCGATCACCTCGTCGGTGGTCCGCGCGACGGTCTCGGAGTAATGGTGCGGCAACCTGGCCAGATTGCGCGGTGCGCGCACCGGCGGGGTGCGCAGCGCCCGGTAGTGGTCGAACACGCGCGGCAGAATGCAGCCGACCAGCGAAATGAACAGCAGCACATAGATGGCCGTGAACCAGAAGCTGGAGAACACGTCGAACAGCTCGAACCGGTCCATCCACGGCCCGAGGGTCGGCCGGTCGGCGATGTACTGGGCGACCTTCTGCTCATTGAGGCTGCGCTGCGGCAGCAGTGCGCCGGGGATCGCGGCCAACGCAAGCAGGAACAGCAGCACCAGCGCGGTGCGCATGCTGGTGAGCCCGCGCCAGGTGTTGCGCACCAGTGCCCACGCCCGGCCCGGCAGCGACTGGCGCGGCGGAATGTGCTGCGCCTCTGGTCTGTCGATCACGGTCATATCGGTAGCGTCACCTCGGAAACGAACGCATCGCGAACCCAGGCGACGAACTGGTCCCACGCCCCGGTGACCAGCGCGATGCCGACCGCGACCAGCAAGATGCCCCCGATGATCTGGATGGTGCGGGAATTGCGACGCAGCCAGCCGACGCCACGCAGCGCGCTGGCCGAACCGAAGGCCAGGATCACGAACGGCAGACCGAGACCGAGGCAGTAGGCGACGATCAGCGCCACCCCGCGCACGGCCGTCGTCCCGTCGGTGCCCGCGGACACCGCCATCACCCCGGATAGGGTCGGCCCGAGGCACGGCGTCCAGCCGAGCGCGAACACCGCGCCGAGCAGTGGTGCACCCGCGATGCTCGTCAGCCTGCGCGGCTCCATTCTGGTGTCACGTTGCAGTGCGGGCACCAGGCCGATGAACACCAAGCCCATCAGGATGGTGACGACACCGCCGATCCGCTGCAGCAGTTCACGATTCACGTTCAGCGTCTGAATCACGCCGAAAACCGTCGCGGTGGCGAGCACGAACACCACGGTGAATCCGGCGACGAACAAACCAGCCGCCCCCGCAACCCGCATCCGGCCCCTGCGCGCCACCTGCTCCGGCGACGCGACAGCCCGATCCGCGACCGCGACCGAACCGGGCTTGCCCCCAAGGCCTTTGGCTTCGGCAGCGGTGGCAGGCGGCGCCTCGGCGCCGACCAGGCCCGCGAGATATGACAGATAACCGGGCACCAGCGGCACCACACACGGTGAAGCGAACGACACCAGTCCCGCCAGCATGCAGGCGCCGAGCGCGAGCAGCAGCGGCCCGGACGCCGCCGTCTGCTGGAACGACTCCCCCACTCCGGCAAGCACGATCACGCGGACTCCGCTCCTCGCGGGTCACCGGCGGGCGCCTGCTCGGGAGCGGGCATGGAGGAGACTGCCGGCGCGTCGTCGCGCGCGACATCCATCATTGATTCCGCCGCGGCACTTCGCGGGACCACCGCGACGCCCGCCCACCGATCATCGACGGTCCACGTCCCGCGAACGAGTCGGGCGGCCTGCCGCGGACGACAGGCGCGGTGGCCGCGAGTACGGCGATCGCGGGTCACGACTGCGCCTCTTCGGGCTCCGTGTCGCCACGAACCGGCACCTGCCGTTCCGTATCGGACGCCGCCGGGGTGACCTCACCCCAGCTGACATCCATCATCGATGCCGCTGCGGCACTTCGCGGTACGGAGGCGACGCCGGCCCAGCGATCGTCGACCGTCCATGTCCCACGGATGAGTCTGGCTGCCTGCCGCGGGCGACAGGCGCGCGGGCTGCGGGTGCGGTTCACTGAGAGTCCTCTGCGGCGATACGTTCGAGTACGGGCTGGAGATCCTCGGCCAGGAGGGACCGGAGGAAGACGGCGGCTACGCGATGGTGGCGATCCAGAACGAGAGTCGTCGGGATGACGCTGGTCGGGAAGTTGCCGCCGAGAGCGAGCAGCGTGCGCATGGACGGGTCGTAGATCGACGGATAGCCGATCTTGTTGTCCACCACGAAGTCCTGGGCCTTGTCCTGCTGCGGGTCACGGACATTGATGCCGAGGAAGGCGACACCTTTGCCTTTGGTCGCCTCGAAGGCCTTTTCCAGGGCAGGAGCCTCGGCACGGCACGGGCCGCACCACTGACCCCAGAGATTGAGCACGACCACCTTGCCTGCGAAGTCCTCGACCGAGGTGGTCGCGCCAGCGGTCATCAGATCGGGTCCGGCCAGCTTGCCGATGGTGCCTCTGGCGCTCGGCGGGTCGTAGAAGATGTCGGTTTTACCACCGGGTGAGACGAATTCGAAGGTGCCGCCGGAGGCCACCGCGTCCGTCCCGGTCGAGCAGCCCACCAGCGCGGCGACGAGGCACACGCAGGCGAGCAGGACCGGAGCCAGGCGCCGGGTCCGGGATAACGCGGTGGGCGGTCTCATGCGCCGTGCACCGTTGGATCCGAACCGCCCGCGGGCTCGGAATAAACGATGTCGACGAGCGTATCGCCTTGGTAGACAAGGGAAGTCAGCGAAGCGAGCGAGCACTGCCGGTGCCGGGGATCGTGCCAGAGCCGCTGCCCCTGCAGGAACCGGCGCAGCGTCCACACCGGTAGCTGATGCGACACCAGCACGACCTCATGTCCGGCTGCCTCGACCCGCGCCTTGTTCACCGCTGCCAGCATCCGGTGCGCGATCTGCAGGTACGGCTCACCCCAGGACGGGGTGAACGGATCGCGCAGCTTCCACCAGTGCCGCGGCTTGCGCAGTGCGCCGTCACCGACCGACACCCGCAGGCCCTCGAAGGTATTGCCCGCTTCGATGAGGTTCTCGTCGGTCCGCACGACCAGTCCGTGCTGGGCGGCGATGGGCTCGGCGGTCTCCTGCGCGCGCTGCAGCGGGGAAGCGATCACCAGCGAGATGTCGTGATCGGACAGCGACCGCGCGACCGCACCGGCCTGCGCGCGTCCGGCCACCGAGAGCTGGAAGCCGGGCAGTCGGCCGTAGAGGATGCCCTTCGGGTTGTGCACCTCGCCGTGGCGCAGCACGTGCACGATGGTCTCGACACCGGGCTCGCTCTCGGCGGCCGCGGCTGGTACTTCGCGCTCTTCGGAATCTGTCTGATCGGGGTCGGAACTCACGCGCGGGATCCTTCGGGTGTGGCGGCCGCGGCCGCATGTGCGGCGGCGGGCAGGGCGGCGGCGATACGGTCGAACGCGTCCTCGTCGAGCGCCGCGGAAACGAACCAAGCCTCGAACGCGCTCGGCGGCGCGTACACACCGCCGTCGAGCAAGGCGTGGAAAAAGGCGGGAAAACGCCAGGTCTGGCTGGCCTTGGCGGCGGCGTAGTCGATGACCGGACGGTCGGCGAAGAACACGCTCACCATATTGCCCGCGAACTGCACCTGATGCTCGACCCCTGCGGCGGTGAGGGCCTCGGTGAACAGGCCGCCGAGGCGGTCGGCATTGCGATCCAGTGCGGCGTACACGGCATCGTCGGCAGCACGCAGCGTGGCGAGGCCCGCCGCGACGGCGACGGGGTTACCGGAGAGGGTGCCCGCCTGGTACACCGGGCCGAGGGGGGCCAGATGATTCATGATCTCGGCGCGGCCGCCGAACGCGGCGGCGGGCAAGCCGCCGCTCATCACTTTGCCGAAGGTGTAGAGGTCACCGGCGACGCCCTCGCGGCCGAACCAGCCGGCGCGGCTGACCCGGAATCCGGTCATCACCTCGTCCATGATCAACAGCGCGCCGTGCTGTTCGGTCAGCGTGCGCAGGCCGGCGTTGAACCCGGGCAGCGGCGCCACCGCGCCCATATTGCCCGCGGCGGCCTCGGTGATCACGCAGGCGATCTCGCCCGGATTCGCCGCGAACGCGGCGGTGACGGCGTCGATGTCGTTGTAGGGCAGCACGATGGTGTCGCCCGCCTGGGCGCCGGTGACTCCCGGCGAAGTCGGCAGCCCGAGCGTTGCGATGCCGGACCCGGCGTCGGCGAGCAGCGCGTCCACGTGCCCGTGGTAGCAGCCGGAGAACTTGATGATCTTCGCGCGGCCGGTGTAGCCGCGGGCCAGCCGCACCGCGCTCATAGTTGCCTCGGTGCCGGAGTTCACCAGCCGCACCCGCTGCACCGGCGCAACCCGCTCGGCGATCAGTTCGGCGAGTTCGATCTCGGCCTCGGTTGGGGCACCGAAGGACAGCCCACCGGTCGCGGCGCGCTGCACGGCCTCGACCACCGCAGGGTGCGCGTGGCCGAGAATCATCGGCCCCCACGAACACACCAGGTCGACGTACTCGTTGCCGTCGGCGTCGACAAGGGTGTAACCGTTGGCGGAAGCGATGAATCGCGGTGTGCCACCGACGGACTTGAACGCCCGCACCGGTGAGTTGACACCACCGGGGATCACCGAACTCGCCCGTTCGAAGAGCTGAGCGGAAACCGGCACCGATGACCTGGTCGCGCGCGGAGAAGAACTCACGACGTCCAGTCTCTCAGCCCGATCCGAATGAGTCGACGACAGGGTGTAGCGGAGTGATCCACGCCGCAGCGAGTGCGTCGAGCCGGCGCGGTGTCATTGCGCAACACGCCGAGCGCGATTCGTCGAATATCGGTCGCCGAATGATTGCTGATGCGTAATCTCGGTGCGTCTCGCATCACCTTTGGGCACCATCTACCGGTCGAAAGGGTTTCTCTATGCGGTTTGCCGTCCTCACCGCCGTGGTACTCACCGCGTTCACCGCCGCCGCCGCGCTGCTCGGCGCCGGATCCGCAGGGGCCGTGGTACCGATCGGCCAGCCCGACCGCGTCGGCATGCACCTGAACCACGAGGAGACCATGGCCATCGCCGACGGGCCGTTGCCCGCGCTGGTCTCCATGGTTGTGCCGCTGAACCGGATCGGCGCAGGCCTGAAGGCCGACACCGAGATCTACCGGGACGATAACGGCGGTGTCCACGCCTCACTGCGCCAGATCATGGTGGAAGCCGCCGATCACCCCGACGGCACCGTCATCCTCTATGTCAATGCCCCCGGCACCCGCGACGGTCGCGTGCTGGATATCTACCAGCAGTGGAACTGAGCGGGCGCCGGTTCCGCGTTCCGGCTCAGGTGTACATGCACGGCACCGAGGCCGAGATGGTGTGCAGCTGGCACATGACCATGTTGTAGATGCCCGCGGAGCCGGTCTCCGGGGCGAAGACCGGCGCCACCTTGGCGGTCTCGACCACAGCAGGCTCCAACGGCACCCCCGTGGTGGCTCCCGCGGGCGCCGCCCCGAACCCGATCGCGGCGGCGACGGCCACCCCGGCACAAAGCTTTCCAGCAAAACCGATCACAAGCATTCCTTTATCGACGCAATCTTCACTACGGCGAAATCCTAATGGCCACACAAAGATTCGCCATATTCAGCGTCATGCGCCGACCATTCCGCCCACGGCAGCCGGTGGCTGCAATTGCACGGTAACCGAGTCGGCGGTGCCGCGTGCCGCATCAGGTGAGCCCGACATAGAACGCGGCCGAGTCGCGTGGTCACCAGCCAGGCGGTGAACGGCCACAGCGGCGCACATCGCCGCCGATTGCCCTGGCGCTGGTCAGCCTCGAGTCGAGCGTTCGGCGACGGTATGCATGGTCCGCGCGCCCGCGTCGATGCCGATCACACCGGCCACCGTGACCAGAAACGCGGCCAGGATCAACCACGGACCGACATAACGGGTGGCGTCGAAAGCGGGGACATCCCCGGCCCCAGGGAACGACGTGACAACCAGCCCGTTGCGCCAGCTCAGCACCGCCGCAACCACGCACAGCACCGCAACGGCCACTTCACCGAGCACTACGATTTCGCGCCTCAACGATCCGCTCCATTCTCGCTGTGTCGATCATCGATTCCCTCGGAACCTTCGACGGTGTCGATACTGCCCGTGCCACGTTGCCGGTCGAGAGTCTCGGTCAGTGCCGCTCGCAACCCGCGGTGATCCTTGGCCCAAGCCTGCACGAGGCTGCCGTCGGCCAGGCGTAACCCGATCCCGGAGCGACGACGAGGGACCCCGCTCAGCTCGCCGAGCGCCCGCGCCGACTCCCAGTCCTCATCATCCCAGGAGTCCTCGTCGCGCTCGGGGAGCACCGCGTCGATCGTGGTGAGCGGGAGTGTCTCGGTACCCTCGCGCAGAGCGTTTTCGGTGAGTTCGACGCTCACATGCCGTTGGCCCGCAATCACTTGCAGCACAACGAAAACCGCGATCAGCGCGGCACAGAAAATCAAGGCGAACCAGTGCACCCGACTGGCGGTCACCAATTCGATGAAGAGAATGATCGAACACAATCCGGGCCCGTAGGACACCGAGCGCCACCGCGCACCCGGTTCGGCGAACAGGACGCCAGAGCCGTCGGCCGCCTCTGTCACCCCGTGCTCCCGGCCGCGCCGAATACAACGACAGGGATCACCATCGAGGACAGGATCAGCCGACGAGGCTGGGGATCAGCAGGACAGCGACGGTGAGCACACCGAACAGAATCAGCAGACTGAGCACGAGCAAATCTCGCCGAATGCTCTGCGGCTGTTGGATCACCACACGCATCGATGCCTCCGCTCTCCCGGAGCCAACTGGTCAACGCACTCACGAAACGCAAGCAAACGCATAACGAGCAACTACCGGTTCCCAAGTCCACTGTGACAACCCTCACGATACATGCTGGCGTTACCCGGACAAACTCGGCGCCTACCGCTCCGGCCGTTCACCGACGGTTCATCTGGAAGTACGCGGTCGAGTCCGCGCGGTGACTCAGATAAATCGCGCCCGCCGCGAGCACACCCTGCACGATGGCGGCGCCGCCCGCCACCAGCGAGGCCACGCCCGCGGTCCCCGAGCCGAGCGCGAACATGGTGCCGATCGCGGTGAGCGCCAGCCAGACGCCGACGAAGGTCAGCAGGGTCCGCGCCCATAGCTTGCCCCGGAACAGCTGATGCGCGATCACCAGCGCGACCGCGGCGAGTGTCAGACCGAGCATGACCGCGACCACGTACGCCAAGGAGACCATCAGATCGGCGGTGGCCATGGTGAAATTCGGATCGCTCGCCCGCGCCTGGTCGTACATCCGCTTGGCGAATTCGTGCCGATTGTGTACAGCGGCCAGCATTGAGCCCGCGAGCTGCACCATGCCGAATCCGACAACACCCCACCACAATTGACGCGCGGTCCGGATGTCTTCCGGTGGGGCGGGCGGCTGCGGCAAAGGCACACCGCCCATCGGGCTTGGCAGGTTCGTCACGACAGCCAGTGTGCGGCCTCGGTCGCCCAGTAGGTGAGCACGATGTCCGCACCCGCCCGCCGGATACCGAGCAGCGACTCCAGGACGGCGGCCCTGCGGTCGATCCAGCCGCGCTGGGCGGCGGCGGTGATCATCGCGTACTCGCCCGAGATCTGATAGGCGGCGACCGGAACGGTCGAGCGGTCGGCGACATCGCGCAGGATGTCGAGGTACGACATCGCGGGCTTCACCATCACGATGTCCGCGCCCTCGGCCAGATCCAGCTCGAGTTCCCGGATCGCCTCCTTGCGGTTGGCCGGATCCTGCTGGTAGCTGCGCCGGTCGCCCTCCAGCGAGGAAGCGACGGCCTCGCGGAACGGGCCGTAGAAGGCCGAGGCGTACTTCGCGGCGTAGGCCAGGATGCCGGTGTCGATGTGCCCGACCGCGTCCAGCCCGCGCCGGATCGCGCCCACCTGGCCGTCCATCATCCCGCTGGTACCGAGCAGGTCGGCACCGGAGTCGGCCTGCGCGAGCGCCATCTCCACGTAGCGGTGCAGGGTGGCGTCGTTATCGACGGCACCGTCGGCGGAAAGCACGCCGCAGTGCCCGTGGTCGGTGAATTCGTCGAGACAGGTGTCGGCCATGATCACCGTCGAAGCGCCCACCTCGTCGGCAAGCGCCCGCAGGCCCCGGTTGAGGATGCCGTCCGGATCGCTGGCCTTGCTACCGGTGGCGTCCTTGTCCTCCGCACGCGGCACCCCGAACAGCATGAGCCCGCCGACACCCGCGGTCACCGCCTCGACCGCCGCCTTGCGCAGCGAATCCATCGAATGCTGCATCACCCCCGGCATCGAACTGATTTCCCGCGGTTCGTCCAGCCCGTCGGCCACGAACATCGGCAACACCAATTGCCGTGGCTGCAGAGTTGTTTCGGCCACGAGACGACGCAAAGCGGGGGTACGGCGCAACCGCCGCGGGCGGTCCATTCCGGTCATAAACCGCACGATACGCCTGCTGTTGCGAGGGTTTTTCAGCGCATCCTGCGCCGATGACCGGGGCCACATCCCACCCTGCTTCAAGGAACCCTTCGGGTGCCGCCATCGCGCGCGCGGAGGACGACACCTGGTCGTGGGCGCGCGCCGCCTATCGAGCGGAGGCGACGGCCAATGCGATCGGCGCGGCGACCGGCCCGCACCCGGTGATAATGCGCTCGATCTGCAACGACTGATCCATTCGCTCGGGCCGATCTGTTCGCTCGGTGAAGGGCGTTGGCCCTCGACTCTCCCCGATGTGGCCGTCCTCGATGCCGTGGCACAGTTCGCCGATCGTGGGGTCGGCGCGCTACTGTGCCGACCGCGAAAGTTGTTGTGGCCAGCAGTTTTTGTCGGTACCCGGAGGTAGAATCGAAGAAGTGTTCGAGGGAATCCGCTCGGGTTCCCGATCGCTACGGGAGGACTCCGATGCCCGCTACCGCACCCAAGTCGAAGACCGTCATCATCGACCGGCCGTATGTCCCGCTGCTGAAGCGGCCACTGCCCGCGGGTCGCCCGCGCAAGTGGTACGTCAGCCACAACCGCAGGCTCAAGGCCATGCGGCTGACCATCGCGCTGCTCGACTCGGGCATCTATCTCCCGAGCCAGGCGAGCAACGAACGCATCCGGCGCACCGCGGAACTCATCGATATACGCCCGCCGTCGGACACCACATGCAGGCTGGTGCGCACGCTGATGCGCTACAGCCGCTGATCCTGCCGATCTGCCCGGCATTCGACGCGGCAGCCGGTGGAAAAGCGAAACGCCCACAGCGCGGTGGGCGTTTCGTCCGACAATCCGATTACCGGCTGCGGCGGCTCTTCTTACGCGGCGGCGGCAACAGTCCCTCGGCGCGCAGCCGTGCAGCGTGCTCGGCGAGCGCCTCCACCAGCGGGCCGACCTGAGCGACCTCCGGCTGCACGTCCACGCGCAGGCCGAACTCGATCGCGGTCTCGGCCGTCTTCGGGCCGATGCAGGCGACGATGGTGCGGGCATGCGGCTTACCCGCGATGCCGACCAGGTTGCGGACCGTCGAGGACGAGGTGAACAGGACCGCGTCGAAGCCGCCGGTCTTGATCATCTCGCGGGTCTCGGCGGGCGGCGGCGACGCGCGCACGGTCCGGTAGGCGGTGACATCGTCGATCTCCCAGCCGCGGTCGCGCAGACCCTCGGCCAGGGTTTCGGTGGCAATGTCCGCGCGCGGCAACAGCACTCGGTTCACCGGATCGAAAACGTCGTCGTAGGGCGGGAAGTCGGCGAGCAGGCCCTCGGAGGACTGCTCACCACTCGGCACCAGCTCCGGGTTGATGCCGAACGAGCGCACCTTCTCCGCGGTGGCCTCGCCGACACAGGCGATCTTCACACCGGAGAAAGCCCGGGCGTCCAGGCCGAATTCGGCGAACTTCTCCCACACCGCGCGCACCGCGTTGGTAGAGGTGAACACCACCCACTGGTAGCGGCCGTCGACCAGACCCTTGACCGCACGCTCCATCTGAGCGGGGCTGCGCGGCGGCTCGACCGCGATGGTCGGCACCTCCATCGGGATGGCTCCGTGCGTCACCAGCCGCTCGCTCATCTCGCCCGCTTGGTCCTTGGTACGCGGTACCAGCACGGTCCAGCCGTACAGGGCGCGCGACTCCCACCACGACATCTTCGAGCGCTGCGCGACCACCTTGCCGATGGTCACCACCAGCGGGCCGACCAGCTCGGAGGCAGCGCTGTTGAGCGTGGCCAGGGTGGCCTCGATGGTGCGCTGCTGGCGTGTGGTGCCGCGCACGGTCACCGCGACCGGGGTCTGCGGCGCCATACCGTGTTCGACGAGGGCACTGGCGGTTTCGGCGAGGTGACCCGAGGACGCGTGCAACACCAGCGGACCGGGCGCGGCCGCGAGAGCGGCCCAATCGACCTCGCCGCGCACATCGGCCTCGGTGTGCCCGGAGCCGAGTGCGATGCCCGCGTAGCTGGGCACCGCCGAGCCGCCGGGCAGACCGGGCAGCACCTCGAAGACCATGTGCGAGCGAGTGATTGCGGTGACCTCGGCGATCACGGCGTCGGTGGTGAGCGGATCACCGGAGACGACGCGGACCACGTCATTGCCATTGCGGGCCTCGGCGATCAGTGTCTTGGCGACCTCGGCGGGTTCGCCGAGCGCCGGTCGCACGTCGACGGGGCGCTCGCCATCCGGATCCGCCGCGACGTCGGCACCGATCAAGGCGAGCACGCCCTTGTCCACATCGGGATCGGTGAACGCCAGTGTCGCCCGGCCGAGCACATCACGGGCCCGCACTGTCAGCAGTGCCGGGTCGCCGGGACCCGACCCGACGAAAAGGATCCGACCGGGATGCTTCTTGGTAGCTCGGCTGCTCATCGGCTGTTCTCCATTGGGCTGGGATCGACAAAGTCTGTGGCGGGCGGATTCACCGCCTGTGTGGCGGAACCGGGCGCATCCGGTTCCGTACTGCTGAGCAGCTCACGCGCGCCGAGCTCCAACAGCTCACGGGCCAGTGCTCGGCCCAATTCGGCCGCACGCTCCGGGGCGCCGACCACGGAAGCCCGCAGCACCTCGGAACCGTCGACGGCCGCCGCGCATCCGCGTAGCGAGAGTTCGTCGACTACCCGGCCGTCGTCGTCGAGCGATTCGACGACCTCGGCGAGCGCGCCGATCGGCGCGGTGCAGCCCGCCTCCAACTCGGCGAGCAACGCTCGCTCCGCGATGATGGCCACACGCGTGGCGGCATCGTCGAGTCCGGTCAGCACCGCGAGCAATGCGGTGTCGTCGCTGCGACATTCGACCGCGAGCGCACCCTGGGCCGGAGCGGGCAACATCTGCACCGGCTCCAGCGACTCGGTGACCGCGTCGAGGCGGTCGATTCTGGCGAGCCCGGCTCTGGCGACGACGACCGCGTCGAGCTCGCCGTCGGCGACCTTGCGCAGCCGGGTGTCGAGGTTGCCGCGCAGCGGCACGATTTCCAGACCGAGTCCGAGGGCACGCAGCTGCGCCGCGCGCCGCGGCGCCGAGGTGCCGATTCGGGAGCCGGCGGGCAGCTCACCGAGCACGAGTCCGTCGCGCGCGACGAGCGCGTCACGCGGATCCTCGCGCACCGGGATCGCGGCGATGGTGAAGCGCGGGTCCGGTGCGGTCGGCAGGTCCTTATAGGAGTGCACCGCGATGTCGATTGATCCGGCGGCCAGTTCGTCACGCAACGCGGAGGTGAAGACCCCGACGCCGATCTGCGCCACCGGGTCCGTCGCGTTGTTGTCGCCCGCGGTTTTGATCACGACCAGCTCTGCCGCGTGCCCGGCCGCGATCAGCGCGTCACGAATGGTGCCCGACTGGGTGAGCGCGAGCAGACTGCCGCGCGTGCCGATCCGCCATGGCGCATGAATGCTGCCTGCGGTCACGTTGTCCTCTTCCTGCACGATTGTCATGCGGACTGCCCCCGTTCTTCGCCGAGGTGGCCTGCCGTGAAGTCATCGGCCAGCACAATTTCGCCGTCGCCGGCGAATCGGATGGATCCGTCCTCGCCGCCGATCGCATTGATCTCCATCGGCGCGGCAACCGCTTGCGCCGCACCCGGTTTGAGCTCGAACAATTCCCGCAGCGCCTCGGCGTAGCTGTCGCCGCCCGGCGTCGAGGCCAACTGCTTGACCCGCACCGTCGGCGCGTGCAGCAGCTTGTCGACCACTCTGCGCACGGTCCGCGCCACTTCGTCGCGCTCCGGGTCGGCCAGGCTCGGCAGCCGCGAATCGAGCCGAAGCAGTTCGGCCTCGACCACCTCGGCCGCGCGCTGCCGCAGTGCGGCCACGGTCGGCGTCACCTCGGCCATCCGCTGGCCAGCAAGGTATTTCGCGAGTTCCTCGGCGACGATCGCGCGTGCCGCGGCGGTATCGTCGGCGGCGGCGCCCGCCGCGGGGTCGCGCTGCAGCGTCTCGATGTCGATAACAGTAATGCCGGGCAGGCCGGCCACCGCATGCTCGACATCACGGGGCAGGCCGAGGTCGCAGAAGACCAAGGGCCGTTCGGGCGAAGAAGATTCGGTACCGCGCTCGCGATCGGAGAGAGCACGGTGGGTGTCGGCCAGCGTCACCACGGCGCCGACCGCGCCGGTACAGGTAATGACGATATCGGCGGCGGCCATCGCCTCGGTCAGCCGCGACAGCTCCATCGCCGCCGACTCGACCCCGTAGGAACCCGCGGTCTCCGCCAACCGGGCGGCCCGCTCGATGGTGCGGTTCACCACGATGATGCGGCCGATTCCGGCACGCGAAAGATGGGCTACCGCAAGGCCGCCCATCGCACCGGCGCCGACCACGACGGCGGTTCGACCGGCGAGCGCTGTATCTGATGGGGCGGCAGCGGTGCCCTCCGTGGTTACGCGGCCTGCCGCCTCCGGGCCCTTCGTTGCCGCCCGGAGCACCTGCTGGGCCCGATCCAGCGCGACCGAAACCACCGAGGCGCCCGCCCGGTCGATTCCGGTCTCCGAATGCACCCGCTTGCCGACCCGCAACGCGTGCTGGGCCAGTTCGTGCATGGTCCGGCCGACGGCCTGCTGCGCGTCGGCGGAGGCGTAGGCGCCGCGGATCTGGCTGAGCACCTGCTGCTCGCCGATCACCATCGAATCGAGGCCGCTGGCCACCGCGAACAGATGCTCGGCGGCGGCCTCGCTGTAGCGGACGTAAGCGTGCTTGGTCAGGTCCGGCAGCGGCAGCCCGGAATGTTTGGTCAGCAGATCGCCGACCTCGGCGAGACCGCCGTGGAAGGCGTCGACTACCGCGTAGACCTCGACCCGGTTGCAGGTGGAGACGATCATCGCTTCGGACACGTGGCTGGAAGTGAGCATTCGGTCGACCAGCTTCGGGCGGTCGGCATCGGTGATGGCAACCTTCTCCAACACCGAGACGGGAGCGCTCCGATGCGAAATCCCGACCAAAAGAACACTCATGGTGTAACCACCGATCCCTTGCTGCTTGGCTCCGTTGCCGAATGCGGGGTTGTCGAATGCTTGAGTGCCGGGTGCACGCGATGGGCGATGCGGCCGGACACCGCGCGGGACACTTCGGGCAGCGGCGGCGCGTTGCGCGAAGCGTCGAAGGAAAGCATCTGCATCTCGACAGCCAGATCCACCCGTCGGACCTCCACGCCGTCGGGCGCGGTCAGCTCGCAGGGGGCAAAGCTCAGAATCGACTGCAGCCCGGAACCGACCAGGCAGTCGCACACCGCCTGTGCCGCGTCGTCGGGGACGGTGATCACCGCGATGGTCGGCTGCAGCACGGTGACCGCCTCGGCGAGGCCGGCCACATCACGCACCACGAGACCGGCGACCTGCAGGCCGATCACTTCTGGATGACTGTCGAACATGCCGACAACGGTGAACCCGCGGCGCTGGAAACCGCCGTAGCCGACCAGGGCCCGCCCCAGATTTCCGGCGCCGACCAGTACCACCCGATGTCCCTGCGACAGACCGAGCACATCTTCGATCCTGCTGCGCAACTTGGCTACGTCATAGCCGACACCCCGGACGCCGTTCGGTCCGAGGAAGGAAAGGTCCTTGCGCAACTTGGCGGAATTGACACCCGCCGCGACAGCCAGTTCCTCACTCGATACGATGGCAACACTGTCGTCGGCCAACATGGCGAGGACCCGGAGATAGGTGGCCAGCCGCGCAACAGTGGCCTGCGGGATGTCCTTCTGCAGAGCCCTGCCGGAGACGCCGCCTGGCGCCTCATGCTGCTCTGTCACGTCGTCGGCTCCTCGTTCCGGCCTGCTCGGGTCCGGTCGCTGTTCGACCTCGTGCCCGGGGCGGTCCGGTGCCATGGTCGAAGTATCGGAATGCTGGGTGTCATTACGCGGTGGGTCCGCAGCCTCGGCATGCGGGTCGCGTGCCACCACCGTAACCGCTTGTGAAGCCCTGCACAAAGTCGGTGAATTTGGCCTCATTTTCCGCCGCGACCAGCAGCGCGGCGGAAACGGACAGGATCAGCTTTCCCTCAGCGGGTCAAGTCGGCCCGCAATCGGGGCTCGTCGACATCGAAATAGCTGTGCTCACGGCCGTCCAGCAGCACGACCGGGAGGCGGTCTCCGTACTCCGCGCGCAGGCCAGGGTCGGTATCGGCGGCAGCGTCGACATCCACCGTCGCCGGATCGATCCCGAAGTCGGCGCAGATCACCCGCAGCTGTTCCAACGCGATGACACACAGGCCGCAACCGGATCTCGTCAGCAAAGTCACCGAATGTGTGGGATTGGTCATGACGGATATTAAATCGCCTCGCCACGCCCTGTTCGCTGCGCGCGGTAAGGCCGTGACTGTCACCGCTTCCAGCTACTGTGGACGTGGTTCGCGCGACGGGCGGAGGTACTGGTGCCGGAACAATCGAAGGTGCGTAGTTCAGGGCTGAAAGCCGGATTCATCGCGGGACGATTCGGCGAATTTCCGGTGCGATGGAATCAGGGCCGACTCGGCCAGGGTCTCCAGGACCAGCTCGCGCGCATCTCCCGCAGCCCTTTCGGCCCGAGCGAAGAAGAGCTACGGGCCAATCTTGCGGGCGAGGCAAGCGCGGATGCCGCGCTGACGCTGCACGACGCCGACCTAGCGGCGGCCGACCAGGAGGCAACGGGGCCCGAGGTGCCGCGCGACCTCACCGCGGCCGCGTTCTTCGATGTCGACAACACCATGGTGCAGGGCGCGTCGATCGTGCATTTCGCCCGTGGTCTTGCCGCACGCAAATACTTCAAGACCTCCGACCTGGTCGACGTCGCCTGGAAACAGGTCAAGTTCCGCGTCACCGGCAAGGAGAACAGCACCGACATGGCCAGTGGCCGGGAGAAGGCGCTGGCTTTCATCGCCGGACGCCCGACCGCCGAGCTCGCCGCACTGGGTGAGGAGATCTACGACGAAATCATCGCCGACAAGATCTGGCCAGGAACAAGGGCTCTCGCGCAGATGCACCTCGACGCGGGCCAGCAGGTGTGGCTGGTCACCGCGACGCCGGTCGAGCTGGCCCAGGTGATCGCCAAGCGGCTCGGGCTGACCGGCGCTCTCGGCACCGTCGCCGAAAGTGTGGACGGGAAATTCACCGGGCGGCTGGTCGGCGACATCCTGCACGGTCTCGGTAAGGCGCACGCGGTGCGCACCCTCGCGGTCCGGGAAGGCCTGAACCTCAAGCGGTGTACCGCCTACTCCGACAGCCACAATGATGTGCCGATGCTGTCGCTGGTCGGTACCGCGGTGGCGATCAACCCGGATTCGGATCTGCGTGAGGTCGCCAAGAATCGCGGCTGGGAAATCCGTGACTTCCGCACCGGACGCAAGGCCGCCAAGATCGGCGTGCCGACCGCACTAGCGCTCGGCGCCGCCGGTGGAGCCGTCGCGGCGGCGGTCACCCGCCGCCGCGAGCACTAACCCGTAAAAACGTTGCGGCGCTTGGTGAGCAGTTTGTAGAGGGTCTGCTGGATGGTTTCGCGGACCTGGTCGGTGACCTCGAACATGGTCATCGGATCGTCCGCGGCCTCCGCCTCGTAGCCGGTGGTCGGGATGGGCGTCCCGAACTCGATGTACCACTTGGACGGCAGCGGCACCGCGCCGAGCAGGCCGAGGTGCGGGAATGTCGGGGTCACCGGGAAGTACGGGAGATTGAGCAGCCGGGCCAGCGGCTTGATGTCGGCCAGCTTCGGGTAGATCTCCTCGGAACCGACGATCGAGCACGGGATGATCGGCGTGCCGGTGCGCACCGCGGCGGCCACGAATCCGCCTCTGCCGAAACGCTGCAGCTTGTAGCGGTCGGTGTACTGCTTGCCGACGCCCTTGAAACCCTCGGGGAACACGCCGGTCAGCTCGCCGGCGCGCAGCAGTCGTTCGGCGTCGGGGCGGCAGGCCAGGGTGTGGCCGGCCTTGCGAGCAAG
Organism: Nocardia sp. GCM10030253; assembly: GCF_042675075.1. Classification (NCBI taxonomy): domain Bacteria; kingdom Bacillati; phylum Actinomycetota; class Actinomycetes; order Mycobacteriales; family Nocardiaceae; genus Nocardia; species Nocardia sp. GCM10030253. Next base: position 187,585 of record NZ_JBHTDL010000012.1, read on the forward strand.
CGAGCCGAGGACCGGCGTCTCGAAGATGCGGTCGGCGGCCAGCAGCCGCAGGGCCCGCTGCTTCGGATGCTTGTCGTGGATCGCCAGCTGCAGCATCAGTCCGTCCAGCGGGACCGTGCCCGCATGGTTGGCGACGATCAGCGCGCCACCCACCTCAGGAATGTTCTGCATCCCGCTGACCTGCACCCGGAACCAGAAATCCGACATCGGACGCAGCATGGGCAGGAGCAGTGACTCGAGCAGGTGCTCGTCAAAGCCGAATTCGTCGACCTGATAGTCGCCGCTGAGTCTGCGCCGCGCGAAATCCGCGGTCTTGCCGATCTGCTTGCCGAGGGCACCCCGCAGCATCTCCGACAATGATTGCGGCACTGGGGGTTCGGTGGCCGCCAGCCGTTCGGTCAGCGAGGTCACCTGGCTCGACGGCGATTCACCGACCGTAAGTTCCGGCCAGCGGCGCGTGGTCGGGCGCGGGCGCGCCTCGATGTTCACGTCGTGGAGTTGGATGACTTTCGCTACATCGTTCATTGTTGTGCTCCCGTACCGGCCCCGAGCAGGCCGAGCAGTTTCTTTTCTGCGACATCGATCCACGCGGGATCGAAGACGGGCCGCGACGCTGCGCCCCCGATGAAGTCGTCGAACGCCTGTACCGTCGTCCAGCGCGGCACGAACCCGAGTTCAGTGCGCATGCGCGTGGTGTCCAGACCACAGCCGAAGTGGAAATAATCGAGTTGCTCGCTACTGAATTCACGCATCACCGGGCCCATCAGCGCGCGCCCCGCGGTACGGAACAGCACGAACGGGATCGGCAGCTCGATGCGGCCTGCCCGCCGCACCGCCTGGGAAAGGGCAAGCGCGCCTTCACCCGCGATGTTGTAGGCGCCGACGGCCGCCACCTGCGCCGCATGCGCCAGCGCGGCAACGGCGTCCTCCTCGTGCACCAGCTGCATCCTGGCATCGCGCCCGAACACGGTCGGCGCAACCGGCGAACGCAAATATTGCACGCCGCGGCTGGCCAGCCGCGGACCGACGATCGGCGCAAAACGCAGAATCGCGGTTGCCATATCGGGGCGACGCCGTGCAAGCCCGCGAACGAATCCTTCGATTTCGATCATGTCGCGCGCGAATCCGCCGCGTGGCGGTGTGTGCGCACTCATTTCTTCGGTGAATTTCGCGGGATCCTTCGCGCTGCATCCGTACACCGCGGAAGTCGAGCGCACCACCACCCGCCGCACCGACGGCGACTTCTGACACACCGCGAGCAGTTGCATGGCGCCGAGGACGTTGAGGTCCTTCATCACCGCCCTGCTGCCACCGGCCGGCGGGCGCGCCAACAGCGCGGCATGCACGACAGTGTCTACTTCGCTGACATCGATTACCTTGCGAATCAACGGATTTCGAATGTCGGCGCGAATGAATTCGGCGCGGCCCATGCGGCGGGATAGCTCGCGACTCGGGGTCATGGTGTCGACGGCGATGATGCGTTCGATGCCGGGATCCTGCGCGAGCCGAGCCACCACATTGCCGCCGAAGTACCGGCTGGCGCCGGTAACCAGCGCAACCTTGGGCGTGTGTCCGTCTCTAACCTCAGATCCCATCTGCACCGGATCCCAACTCGACAGCCCCCCATTTCATTTAATGCGGTTCCAGCGTAACCGTTGCACAACGACGCGCCGAGAGTATTCGAGAGTATTAACCAGGTGCTAACGATGACTTCAGTCACGCAGACACAAATCGTTTTCAAACTTGAGCGTTTCAAAACGAAAGGCCCGCCACCTGATCGGTGACGGGCCCTCAGCTAACGCGCAGCGGCTTACTTGCCGAGTTTGCGCCGCTGAACGCGGGTGCGGCGAAGCAGCTTGCGGTGCTTCTTCTTCGACATGCGCTTGCGACGCTTCTTGATCACAGAACCCATAGGGTTGTTCCTCGCGTTCTCTCTACTCGGCGCGCACGTCAATCACGTACGCCGTACTCAGCATCCGCGCCGCCGACGGCCACCGGACACCACGAAACGGTGCCACCGGCAGGCGAACACGAACCGAGGGCTCATCCTACCGGGACACTCATAGGCGAATGAAATCGCCTCATCCAGCGTCGAAGTAGGACGTCTCCAGGTAGTCGTGTACCGCTTTGGCATGCACCCGGAACGAACGACCGACTCGCACGGCGGGCAACTCACCCGAGTGCACAAGCCGATAGACCGTCATTTTGGACACCCGCATCAAATTCGCTACCTCGGCGACGGTGAGGAACTGGGTGCCGCCACCGAGCACGGGTTGCGCTGGAGATCCCGGACTGCCTTGCGACCGGGAACCTGCCCGGCTGCTAGATGGTCCGGAGCCGCCTGGCGACGTCCCTGAGCTATTTGCAGACATCTTGTTAGACATCATTGCACCATTGACCTCCGGCACGTCCGCGCCGCCGGCTTCCCCACCGGCGGAACAGACACGCACGTGCTCCTTGAAGCTTAGCGGGACCAGTGGGATTACTGCGACGGGTGTGAGAAATAAGGTTTGCCTACAGGGAACCGACCGGTCACTCCGCAGACCTGCCCTGTTCCGCCGACCGTTGCTTGGCCGCGTGCAGCGCCTCCAGGAATGCCGAACGGACCCCACCCCGCTCCAGCTCGCGCAGCGCCGCAGCAGTGGTGCCCGCCGGAGACGTCACCGCGGCACGCAGCTCCACCGCGCTCTGGCCCGCGTCGTCGAGCAGCGCCGCGGAACCGACCATGGTCTGCACCACGAGCTGGGTCGCGACGTCCCTCGTCAGGCCGAGCCCGACGGCCGCGTCCACCATCGCCTCCACGACCAGGAAGAAATACGCGGGTCCGGAACCCGAGACCGCGGTGACCGCGTCCATCTGCGATTCGGCGACGGTCACCACTTTGCCGACCGCGGCGAGCAGCTCGGTCACCTCGGCCAACTGCTCCGGCCTGGCGTAGCGGCCCGGCGCGAGCACGCTCATGCCCTGACCGACCAGCATCGGTGTATTCGGCATCACCCGCACCACCGGGAACCCCGCGGGCAGCTTCGCCTCCAGCCGCGCCGTCGGCACGCCCGCGGCGAGCGAGACCAGCACCTGATCCCGGTCGGCGTCGAGTTCGGCCTTGCCGAGTTGGGTCAGCACGGTATCGACGTCACCGGGCTTGACCGCGATGACAAGCAGATCCGCGCCGACGACCGCATCGGCCACCGAGCCGGTAACCCGCACGCCGAACCGATCGGCGATCAGCGCGGCCCGATCCGCATGCGTCTCGACGATGACCAGGTCCCTGCCCGCTCGGCCCGACTCGAGCAACCCGGCGACCAACGCCTCCCCGATGCGACCTCCACCGATCACCGCAATTCTCGTCATGGGGGTAAAGATTAGACCGCGCTCAACGCTGCGGAATCAGCGCCAGCTGGCGGCTTTGCGCGACGACCGCGCCGGTGGAATCCAGGATGAGCTGATCCTCGTCGAACATGCGGCCACCGACCTCGTGGGTGGTCGCGATGATCCGCAGCCAGCCGGGGGCCGGCCTGCGCCGCAGGTAGGTGGTCATCTGGACCGTCGGCGCCCAGCCGAAGTGGCCGAGGTTCATCGGGACCGGCGGGCTCATGTCGGCGGACATGATCGCGAAGTACATCGAGACGTCGGGATCCCGCTGATCGCCCGCGCGCGGGCGCATCCACAGCCGCAGCCGCGGTTCGGCTTGCTCGCCATCCAGGAACCGGGCCCACTCGCGGTCGATGTACAGCTCCGCGCCTTGGCCGACGTGGACGATGCTGCCCATCGGCGAGCCGGATTCGTAGCCGACGGCGTCGGCGGGCGGCTCGGCGGGCATATCGCCGTGCTGCGGCGCGTACAGGGGATCGGCGTCGTCGAGGTGCCCGAAGGTGAAGGCGGTCCGCACCAGGCTGCGCCCGTCCTGGATCAGGGTCGTGTCGGCCAGGCAGATCTGTCGGCCCACTTTGCGGATACGCACCTCGTACTCGACGTCGCCGGGCACCGGGGCGCCGAGGAAGTCGGAGCTCGCCGCGATGGGGGCCATCGCGGCCAGTGTCGGATCGGAGGCGCGCAGCCAGTTGGTGGCCGCCGCGGCGCTGGCCGCGACCATGGTGCCGCCGTGCACCTTCTTGCCGATCGTCCAGATCTTGTCGATGCTGCCCAGGTAGCGGCCGGTGTCGGGGGTGGGCGCGGACAGTTCGGTCAGCGCGCATACGCGGCTGAACGGGGCATCGGTCTCGGTGTCCCGCTCGAGGTCCACGGTCAGCTCCGGCATCGTCACTCCTGTCGTCCATGCGCCGCGTCGGCGGTCTGCGGCGGCTACCGAGCTGCGGCACTTATCCGCTACCCGACGTTCGTACAGCGTAGAACGACCGGATTCAGCGTCCGCATTCCCCTTGGAGGAGTTTCGGCGAACGACCCCGTCACACCTGGTTGGCGTGGGTAGGCGCGGGAGCGGGAGCGGGTGCCATGCCGTTGAGATGCTGCCTGGCGAAGGCGAGCGTGCGGTGCAGCATCGCCGCACGATCCTGGGTGGTGCGTGCGCTCTGGGTATTGATCTCGGCGACCGCGTGCCCGGAGAAACCGGCGTGCACCAGCGCCGCGCACAGTTCCACGCAGGGCTGGGTGCCCTCGCCCGGCACCAGGTGCTCGTCGTGTGCAGCACCGCGGCCGTCGGCGAGATGCAGGTGCGCGAGGCCGTGGCCCATCCGCCCGGCCAGCGCGAGCGGATCCGCACCCGCCGTCGCGGTATGTGAGAGGTCGAGGGTGTAGTGCCGGAATCCGATGTCGGTCGGGTCATAGGACTGGCTGAACGCGGTCACACCGAGCCCTGGCCCGCCGCGACGCTCCAGCCGCTTGGCCGAGCCCGCACCTCGGCCGAACAAGGTGTCCGCGCGCATCGGAAACATGTTCTCCACCGCGACGATGACGGGGCTGTGCTCCTCCAGCTCACCGACCTGGTCTGCGAAACCCTCCGCGTAGCGGCGCTGCCAGCGGAAGGGCGGATGCACAACAACGGTGCTCGCGCCGAGCGCCTCGGCGGTGTGCACGCTGCGTTCGAGTTTGGCGATCGGATCCGAACCCCATACCCGCTGCGAGATCAGCAGGCACGGTGCGTGCACCGCGATCACGGGCACCGAGTACTTCCGGGCGTATCCCTGCACGGTGGCGATACTCTGGCTGGCCGGTTCGGCCCAGACCATCAATTCGATGCCGTCGTAACCGAGTTCGGCCGCGTAGCGGAAGGCCGCCTCGGTGTTCTGTGGATACACCGACGCCGTCGACAGGCCGACCAATATCTGCTGACCATCCGCACGCGCCAGTTCGCCGGGCGAGCGAGGTTCCGATCGCACGCCCGTATCGAGTACGCCTTCGCCGACCGCACTTCCCACCCGTGTGTCGTCCGCCTGCCCGATGTTCCCCACAGCAGCTCCTACTCAGTTCGTACTGAGAAGAAAGGCTAGCGGGCCCAGGGTGACAAAGATGCCAACGACAACGGCAATCACCGTGCTGAGGATGTCATCGGTCCGGCGCAGAATCCGTACCAGCGCCACCAGCCCGAGAATCACGATCATCGCCAGGGCAAGCGCCACCCACGGGAGCATCTCCCACATCCGCTCGAAACCCTTGAACAGCAACATTCCGGCGACCGCCGCGCCGGTGCTCTGTCCGCCGAGGATCATCCACTGCCGCCGATTGGCGTCGTATTCCGCCTTACGCGCGACCCGGGAACGGCGCGACGACATGATCCCCGCGCCAGCCCGCTCCGAATCGGGATGCTCGTCGAGGTCGTCCTCGTCGTCGTCGACCGCGGCGGCGCCAACCCCGAACGCCGGGTACACATCGGTGCGGCCGTCCATATCGTCCAGATCGACGACATCGAGCGGCCTGTCCGCTTCGCGTTTCGAGCGTCCGCGCTTGCTTCGACCGCCCTCGCGCCTGCCTGCTCGCTCGGCATCCTCGCGTTCGGCTCGCTCGACACCGTCCCGCAGCAGGTCGCCCGCCACCGTCTGGCCGGAAACGAGCTGCTGATCCTGGCTTGCCAGCGACCACGCCGCGGTCGGAATGCCACCGGATTCGGGCGCGAGATCGTCGTTCTTCTGGGTCGGTGTGTGACGTCTTCGTGCCGACCAGGCGGGCAGACCACCATCGGCCTGGCCGCGGCGCGATGATCTTCGTGGCGGCTCGGGACGCGGCTCCGGGCTCGGGGCTCGGCCGGGCGCATTGGTTCTCGACGTGGTGTCCGGCAACGGCGACGGCGGCGGCGGCGATTCCGGTACGAACCCGTTGGTCGTCGGGGACCAGGCCGCGGTCGAGGGCCCGACTTCGAGGGCCTCCTCCGCGCGGCGCCGGGCCGCTCTGCCGGTTCTCGATCCGCTATTCCCCGCATGACCGTTGGGCGATCCACGATCTGGCAGCGGCTCGGCTCGGCCGGTGTCGCGCAGCGGACGTACTTCGGTTGTTTCCTCGTCGGGCTCGTGCCTTCGCCGGCGCCCGGTGCGTCCGGAGCCGAGCGGCGGCGACGAGAGCGAACTGTCGCTGGACAGTGGATCGGCCGCATAACGATCGACAGGCGCATAGGGATCGACGGGCGCATAGGGATCGGGCGCCGCGGCGTGCGAGGACAGCGGGTCGGCAGGCGCGGCATGTCGCGACGAGGGCATGTCCCGACCTGGCATGACCCGATTCGAGCGGCCGGGCATCGGGTCGGGCTGCCGTTCCGGCGCCGCGTAGTCCGAGAGCGGGTCGTAGCGCGTGATCGGCCCCGACATCGGCGAGTAGCTCGGCAGCTCCGGCGCGGGCGGCGGCGGCGAATACGAAACCGGTTCCGGCGCAGGCAATTCGAACGCCGAAGGCTGATAAGCGGCAGGTTCGTATCCGGCAGGCTCGTATGCCGCAGGTTCGTATGCCGCAGGCTCGTATCCGGCAGGTTCGTATGCCGCAGGCTCGCGTGCCGCGGGCTGGTACGCCGACGGTTCATACGAGTCATACGAGGTGGGCTCATACGAAGGCGCATCGAGCGCCGGTTCGTCGGGCGCGGCGTGCGAAGAGCGCCCACCGTTGGCCGGGATGACCGGCAGGTCGCCCGTCAGCTCGGCGACCGAGATCCCACGGCCGCTGCGCCTTCGCCTGCCACCGCCACCGCCAGTGGAGGAGGCCGAACCCTGTTGACCGTTGCGGGCCAACAGCTCGGCGACCGATAGCTGTTTCGAGTCGTCACTCATTGCGACACCGTTTCGATCGGGCCGGAAAGCGCGGCGCCACCACCGGGTGCGGGCCTGCCGATATCGGCAGCCGGTCCCGGTGAGCTCGTCGCTCGGGGTCCGCCGTTCATGTCGGTATCCAGTTTGCGCAGGATGAGCCCCTCACGCAGTGCCCACGGACAAATCTCGAGGGTATCCAGCGATAGTGCCCGCATACTCGCCTCCGCGACCAATGCGCCAGCCACCAATTGCTGTGACCGATCGGAACTTACGCCTTCCAATTCTGCACGGTCCGACGCTGTCATTCTCGAGATGAAAGCAATCAGTTGGCGCAGACCTGAGCTGGTGAGTGTACGGCGCACCCGCAGACCCGCAGAAGAGGGTGCCGCTCCGGTCAGCCGAGCCAGTGAGCGAAAGGTCTTCGAAGTACCGACGGCGAGATCCGGCTTACCCACGTCGAGCAGCTGTTTCGTCGGTAGCACCAGCTCCGCGTCGAGCCAGTCGCGCAGCACCGCGACCCGGCGCTTGCCCGGCGGATCCTCGCGCAGCCACTCCCTGGTCAGCCGACCGGCGCCGAGTTGCAGCGACAGCGCGACATCGGGTTCCTCGTCGCCGCCGTTGGTCATTTCCAGCGAACCGCCACCGATATCGAGGTTGAGGATGCGGCCCGCGCTCCAGCCATACCACCGGCGCACCGCGAGGAAGGTAGACCTGGCCTCATCGACGCCGGAGAGCACCCGTAGATCGACGCCCGTCTCGGCCCGCACACTGGCGAGCACCTCGTCGGAGTTGGTCGCCTCGCGCAGCGCCGAGGTCGCGAAGGGCATCAGCTCGACACACTTGGAAGTCTCGGCGATGCTGGCGAATTCGGCGACGGTCGCGATAAGTCGTTCGGCCCCCTGGACGGTGATCCGACCTGCGCCGTCCATGTTTTCCGACAGCCGTAGTGTCGCCTTTGTCGAGCTCATCGGCATCGGGTGACCACCACGATGGGCGTCCACCACGAGCAGATGGACGGTATTGCTTCCGACATCGAGTACCCCAAGCCGCACATGAACACGGTACTGGGTGAACCGGGACTTTAGACCAGGCGACCGAACTGTTAGCGTCTCGATGTGTGACGGTAGGCGCATCCGCGAGCGGCCCGACCAGGCCCCGACCAGCGGAGAAGATCGATCCGAGTCCCGAGGTCGATCTGGACTTCCCGCGTGAATGGATCGAGTTCGTCGATCCAGCAAATGATGAGCATCTGATCGTCGCGGATCTGACGTGGCTGCTGTCGCGCTGGACGTGTGTCTTCGGCACGCCGGCCTGCCAGGGAATCCTCAGCGACCGTCCGGACGACGGCTGCTGCTCGCACGGCGCTTTCCTGTCCGACAAGGACGACCGCAAGCGCCTCGAGGGTGCTGTGAAAATGCTCACACCCGGCGACTGGCAGCTGATGGACCATGCCAGGAATGCGGACGGCAAGGTCGTCAAGAAGGGCTTTCTCGAGCTCGACGAGCTGGAAGACGAGCCTGCGCTTCGCACCCGACGCTTCGACGGTGCGTGCATCTTCCTCAACCGGCCCGGCTTCGAGGGCGGCGTCGGCTGCGCACTGCACAGCATGGCGCTGCGCAAAGGCATCGAGCCGCTGGAAGTGAAGCCGGATGTGTGCTGGCAATTGCCTATCCGGCGCACTCAGGACTGGGTCGACCGTCCCGACGGCGTTCAGATCCTGCGCACCACCATCACCGAATACGACCGCCGCGGTTGGGGCCCCGGCGGCATGGACCTGGATTGGTACTGCTCCGGCTCCCCCGACGCACACGTCGGCGCTCGCCCGGTGTGGCAGTCCTACGGGCCCGAGCTCACAGAACTGCTCAGCAAACCGGCCTACGAGGAACTGGCCAGGCATTGCAAGCGCCGCGAAGGACTCGGCCTGATTGCAATTCATCCGGCGACCGTCCATGCCGACCGAATGAACGCGCACGCACAGGTTTCCGACCAATCGGCGTGAGGTTTGCATAGCGGGTGGTTCACCTGCGCGCCACATGAGCGTCATCGGTATGGGGTTTGATGTGCGGTCATGTTGAAGAAAGCTGTCACCCTGACAACCATCGCGGTCGGAGCCACCCTCGCCATGAGCGGCGCCGCGCACGCGGAACCCAATGGTGATCCGGCCAAATACGCCGATTTCACCGCCGACTTCGTGCCCGCCAACAGCCCGGAGGCGATGAACGCGACGAAGGAGGGCAAGAACCTGATCATGAGCCCGTACGGGGTCACGCACACCATCGCGTGCCGCGGCACCAGCGCCGCGGATGTCTACGACTGCATGCAGGAAGACGCGCTCGGCTGGATCAGCCTGCGCAGGACCGACACCCCGGTCGGCCCCACCTGGCTCTACCTGCCCTGAGGTTGCGGCGACGCCGAGGTTGTCGGGGCCTCGGCCGACCCCGCCGCGGACCGGCCCGTCAGGCCTCGAGCTTGTAGCCGAGGCCGCGCACTGTCACCAGATGTTCCGGCTTGGCCGGGTCGCCCTCGATCTTCGAACGCAGCCGCTTGACGTGGACGTCGAGAGTCTTGGTGTCACCGACGTAGTCGGCGCCCCACACCCGGTCGATCAGCTGGCCACGGGTCAGCACGCGACCGGAATTGCGCAGTAGATATTCGAGCAGGTCGAATTCCTTCAACGGCAGGGTGACCTGCTTGCCGTTCACGTGCACGGTATGCCGATCGACGTCCATCCTGACCGGACCGGCTTCCAGCACGCCGCTCTCGTTGCTGCCGTCGAGTTCGTCGCCCGCGCCGCGCCGCAGCACGGCCCGGATGCGCGCGATGAGTTCGCGTGCCGAGTACGGCTTGGTCACGTAGTCGTCGGCGCCGAGCTCCAGCCCGACCACCTTGTCGATCTCGCTGTCGCGCGCGGTCACCATGATCACCGGGACTCCGCTGCGAGTGCGCAGCTGCTTGCACACGTCGGTGCCGCTCATGCCCGGCAGCATGAGATCCAACAGCACGATGTCGGCGCCGGACCGGTCGAATTCGGCGAGCGCGGACGGTCCGTCACCGACAACGGTGACCTCGAAACCCTCCTTGCGCAGCAGGAACGCGAGCGGATCGGCCAGCGAATCCTCATCCTCGACGATCAAAACACTCGTCATCTGCGTGCCTCCACACCGTTGGGTCTGCCCGGCCCCGAGAGGCGCGGGCTGATTTCTCTCATGCTCACCACGGAACCGTCGACCTCGTCGTCGCTGTCGGCCTCGAGATGTGCGGGTATTCGCAAGGTGAACGTCGAACCGGTGCCCAGCTTGCTCCACAGGGTGATCTCACCGTTGTGGTTGGCGGCCACGTGCTTGACGATAGCCAGCCCGAGACCGGTGCCGCCGGTGGCGCGCGAGCGCGCCTTGTCGGATCGGAAGAACCGTTCGAACACCCGCTCTTGGTCTTCCTTGGCGATGCCGATGCCGCGATCGGTCACGGCCATCGCGACGTGATCGCCGCGCAGCGAACGACTCACCGAGACGTGCGAGCCGGCGGGCGAGTAGGCGATCGCGTTCTCAACCAGGTTGGACAGGGCCGTGACCAGCAGAGTCTCGTCGCCGAGCACCTCGAGCCCGCTGGGCCGGTCGGTGCTGACGGTGATGCCTGCCGCCTCGGCCGCGGTGCGCGAGCGGTCGACCGCCTGCGTCACCACCGTGTCCACATCCACCACTTCGAGCTCGGGCAGCTTTTCCGCGCCCTGAAGCCGCGACAGCGCGATCAATTCGGTCACCATCTTGCCGAGCCGCCTGGATTCGCCGAGCACGCGCTGGCCGAAGTGGCGCACGGCTTCGGGGTCGTCCGCGGATTCCAGCATGGCCTCGGCCAGCAGGCTCATGGCGCCGACCGGAGTCTTGAGCTCGTGGCTGACGTTGGCGACGAAATCGCGGCGCGTGGCTTCCATCCGGGCTTGCTCGGAGTCGTCGTCGGCGAATAGCACGGTGAAGCTGGTTTCCTCGCGAGACAGCTGCCTGGCCACGCCGCGCACCGCGATCCGACTGCGGCCGGGCATCGGGTTCTTCGCGGTGAGGTCGAATTCGGCGGACTCACCGGTCGCGAGGACCTTCTCCACCGCGGCCCATGCGCGTTCGTCGAGCAGTCGGTTGCGGACGAGCCCGAGTTCCTCGGCACGCGGGTTCACCAGCACCACGTCGCGATACTCGTCGACCACCGCGATGCCGCTCTCGGAGGCGAGCACGATCAGGTCGAGCACCTGCGACATCGTGAGCCCGGAATCGGCCTGCCTGCGCGCGGCTTGCCTGGCATTCATGAACGGGATCAGTAGCCCGCCGACTGCCAGCCCGACGACAGCCGCGAGGACTGCCAACAGTACGGCCTGCGGAACACTCACACTTGAATCGTACGGTCGCCAACCGACAACCCAACTCTGGGTACGCGAAGTTTCGCGCAGGTCATGGGCACTTCCAGCCCTGTTAGCCGCGCGTTTACGCGTTGTTAGACATCCGGAGGGCGAAACGAGCGACGAGCGGTATTCGGTCATACCCAATCGGCATATAAGCGGTTCTACCTGGTGCGATCAGTCCTCGTCATCGGCACATGACATGGCCGCGCGGACCGCGCTGCCGTGCCTGTCGACCCACTCGCCGAGAGCGTAGATCGGGATCAGCAGATCACGCCCCGCCGCCGTCAACTCGTACTCCACCCGTGGCGGGGCCTCGGCATAGCGGTGGCGCACGATCAGGGTCATCTGTTCCATCCGGCGCAGTGTCTGGGTGAGCATCTTCTGGCTGATGCCGCCGATGGTGGCGCGCAGGTCGCCAGGACGCATCGGACCCTCGCGCAGCATGTACACGATCACCGGTAGCCACGAGTTGCCGAAGAGGTCCACCGCCATCCTGGCCGGGCAGTCGGCTTCGAAATCGCCGTACGGCGCGAACTCCGCGGGTCCGGCGACGATCGGCTCGGCAGGTTCGACTGTCATGGATCAAGCCTGCCACCGCTGATACGCACCTCGAGGTGCCTATCGAAGTTCCTAGCGTTATTTCCGAAGACATCCAGAGCTAGGAGTTGAGATGCGAATCGGAATCATCGGTGCCGGGCAGATGGCGCAGGCGCTCGGCGGGGGTTGGGCCGAGGCCGGGCACGAGATCGTCATCGGCGCGCGATCGCGAGCCGCCGCGGACGGCTTGGCCGCCTCGATCGGCCACGGCGCACGAGCGGGCGACATCGTGGACGCCGCCGAGTTCGGCGACGTTGTCCTGCTTGCCTTACCGGTAAGCGCCCTTGACGAAGTGTTGGGTGCGGTCGGCGAAAAACTGGTGGGACGCACAGTGATCGACTGCACCAACGCGTTCATGCCGGACGAGGCCGCACCCGCCGGGGCAACCGCGTTCGTGCTCGCGGAGGACGCGGTCGCCGAGCGCGTCGCGGCGACCGCACCGGGCGCGCATGTGGTGAAGGCGTTCAACGTGTGTGCCGCCGAGGTATGGGCTTCGGACGCACGGGAATTCGAGGGCCGCCGGCTGGGCGTCCCGATCTGCGGCGACGACCCGACCGCCGTGCGGCAGGTCGCCGAACTGGCCGAAGACCTGAACCTGCAACCGGTTTCGTCGGGCGGCCTGCACCGCGCCAAGTACCTGGAAGCGACATCCGTCTTCACCGTCGGCCTCTGGTTCAGCGGCCAGGACGCCAGGGCCGTCTTCCCGCCGCTGGACGCCGCCTTCGCCGTCGAGGACTAATCCCTCACCATCCGGGATTGCCCTGCACCGGAATGTTCGCGAAGCTCGGCTCATTCGGGTCGAGCGGCAGGTGCTGGGGGCGTATGCCGCTTTCGAACATCAGCGGCATCGGTGGCAGGCCCTTCGGAAAGTTGCCCGCGTAGACGTCGACCCGCAGGCGGTGGCCCGGCTGGAGAACGGCGTCGACGCCGGGCACCGCGATATCGAGGGTCGTCGGCTGACCGGGCACCGTCGGCTGACGCTCGTCGAGTGACAGAGCGGGCACCGGTTCGATGTAGTCACCGTTGGGCAGCCTGGTGCTGCGGTCCTCGTCGATGGCGCGCAACGAGGCGACCAGCTGACCGGACGACAGCACCCGCGACTGTCCGTCGGGCGCGACATCGTTCACGGTCGCGACCCAGTACCCGTCGGTGGCGTCGTGGATCGTGTTGAGCCGCACCGCGATCGCCCCGGAGATCGTGGTCGGCTCGCCGACCGGTGCGCTGGTGAAGGTCAGCCCGCCGATTTCCTGGATACGCGAGTCCTTGCCACAGGCGTCGATGATGGACACGATGCCGATGGTCTGCTGTGCCGCGTCACGCGAGCACAGTCCGGTCAGTCCGGGCGCGACGCTGAGCCGGTCGACGCCCGGACTCGGTGCGGTGAAAAGCGATCCGTCATGCACGCTGCTCGCCGAGGTGCGACTCGAGGCCGCGGACAGATACATCCGCCGGTACACCGTGTCGGGCTGTCCGAAGGACGGCGCGGTGATCCAACCGCCGCCCTGTTGTTTCATGGTCACCGGGCCGTATTGGTCGATCCCGTTGTCGATGCCCTTGAGCCACTTGTCGAACCAGGCGCGCTGCAACACGTCCATGCGCGGCGGCAGGCCGGGGCGACCGGACTCGTTGCCGTTGCTGATGTGGTATCCATCGCCCATCAGCAGTTGTTTCCGGCCGGGCGGCACGGGGATTCGCTCGTAGACATCGGTCTGGGAATTGACGAATACGTCGTGCCAGCCGCCGGTCACGAAGGTCGGCACGGTGATCGCGGTCGGGTCGGTCTCCCAGGCCAGCCGCCCTGGGCTGTCGCCGTCGAGCAACTCCTGGACCTTCGGGCTGAGATCCGAGATCTGCGGGGTGAGCATGATATTCAAAAAGGCATCGATGAAGGTGAAGGGATCGGCCAATCGATCCATCAGCCACTTCATGTCGAATTTCCCGCTCAGCAGCGCCGTCATATCCGGCACCAGCTTTCCGCCGTTGACGGCGGCGAGCCAGGCGGGCATGAAGGTGACGCCGACGGCTCCGCCGGGAGCGACCAAGTCGCGGAACGGATTCCGGCTCGGCACGACCGGGAAGATCGCCTTCAACGCAGGCGGGTTCTTCGCCGCGACCTGGAGTTGGTTGAGACCCGAGTACGACACGCCGCTCATCCCGATGTCGCCGGTCGACCACCGCGGACAACGCGACCGGGGAGAGGAACGGCGTCAGCACGCCTGCGGCGATGATCAGCACGGCAGCGCGGAGTACGTACCGCATGTGAATGCGACCCACTTTCTCAGGGAGTAAGCGCTCCCTAAATTAGGTCGTGCCGGACGGTCTGTACGCGAATCCGGTGAAAACGAACACGATTCGTGTGAGTTCACAAAGCGACATTCACCGGACCGTCACAGTGCCCAATCGCCGCGCGCCAAAGAAGAAGGGCGCCTTCCTCCGAAAGAATCGAAGAAAGACGCCCTCGTCAGCACGCCGACGCCGATATCACCAACCGGAGTTACCTCGGACCGGGATATTGACGAAGCTCGGGCGGTTCGGATCCAGCTGCACATGCTGCGGCTTCAAACCGGTGTCGAGCAGCATAGGTAGCACCGGCAGGCCCTTCGGGAAGTTGCCCGCGAACACATCGACGCGCAGGCGGTGGCCCGGCTTCAGGATCGCCTCGGTGGCGGGCAGCGTGATGTCCAAGGTCGTCTCCTGCCCCGGCACCGTTGGCTGGCGCCGATCCAGCGAGGTGTACGGCCGCGGGTCGGTGTAGTCGCCGTTGGCGGACTTGGAACTGTTGGCGTCGTCGATCTCGCGCAGCGACGCCATGATCTGCCCGGAGGAGAGCACGGTCGACCGCCCGTCCGGCGCGACGTCGTTCACGGTGGCCACCCAGTAACCGTCGGTGCCATCCTGAACGGTATTGAGCCGCACCGCGATCCGGCCGGAGATCGTCGTGGTGTCGGCGACCGGGGCGCTGGTGAATGTCAGGCCGTTCGTCTCCGCGATCCGAGAGTCCTTGGCGCAGCCATCGATGATCGAGAGCACGCCCGCGCTACCCTGCGCTGCGTCGTTGGAGCACAGGGTAGTCAGGCCGGGCGCGACCGTCAGCCGCGCCGAGTCGGGGCTTGCCTCGGGCAGCAGCGATCCGTCGTACAGACTGTTCGTGGTGCCACTGCGGTTGGCGGACAAGTACATTCGGCGATGCGCCGCGACCTGCGCCGACGTGGCCGCGTCCGGATCGGCGAACGAGTCGGTGGTGATCCAGCCGCCGCCCTGTTGGCGCAGCGTGATGGGGCCGTATTCATCGATGCCGTTGTCGATGCCCTTGAGCCACTTGTCGAACCAGGCGCGCTGCAGCACATCCAGCCGCGGCGGGAGGCCGGGCTTGCCGTATTCGTTGCCGGAGTTGACGTGATAGGTGTTGCCCATCAGCAGCTGCTTCTGGCCCGCGGGCAGCGGAATCGCGTTGTAGATCTTGGATTCCGAGTAAGTGAACAGGTCGTGCCAGCCGCCGGTCACGAAGGTCGGCACCTGGATCTTGCTCGGATCGCCCAGCCAGTCTGCCCGCGCCGTCGAGGTGCCGGTCAGCAGTTCCTTGGCACGCGGGTCGAGATCCTCGACGCGGGCGGTGGTGTAGACGTTGAGCAGCACGTCCATGAAGGTCAGCGGATCCTTCGCCCGGTCGGCGAGCCACTTCGTATCGAACTGGCCGTTGACCACCGACGCCAGATCCGGGAGCAGCTTGAGGCCGTTGATGGCGGTGAGCCACAGCGGGATGAAATTGAAGCCGAAGCCGCCGCCCGGCGCGAGCACGTCGTTGACAAGGTCGCTGCCCGGCACGACCGGGAAGATCGCCTTCAGCGCGGGCGGCTGCTTCTCGGCGACCTGCACCTGGTTGATGCCGGAGTACGAGATGCCGTTCATGCCGATGCGGCCGTTGGACCACGGCTGGCGTGACGCCCAGTCGATCACCTCGACGGTGTCCTGCTGCTCGCGCTGACGCAGCATGTCCCACACGCCCTGCGAGAAACCGGTGCCGCGCACATCGACGACGACCTGGGTGTAGCCGCCCTTGATGAGCTGGCGATCGACGGTGAAGTTGCGTAGCTCGCCGCCGCCGAAGGCCTTGGTGAGGTCGGTGACGCCGGACAGCGGAGTGCCGCTCATGTCGATCTGACGGAACAGCTCGATCAGCGCGTCGGACAGGCCGGGGATGGACATCGCGCTGTCGGCGAGGTTCGACACCAGCTTGGTGTAGGGCGTCATGTTGACGACGGTCGGCGTCGGGGTGTCGATCGGACGGCCCGCCGCGTCCGCGGGGCGGTACACGTTGCCCTTGAGGACGGTGCCGTCGCTCATCGTGATCGGCACATCCCACTGGATGTTCACGTTCGGGAACTGCTGGGGGCCGTCTTCGGCCGCTACCCAGGCGGCTCCCGCGGCGCCGCCGTCAGCACCCGGGGTAACAGGATCGGCGCCGGCGCCGGAAGTGAGGAAGGGAACGAGCACCGCGGTGGCAACTGCCCCCACCGTGACCCGCAACGCGTGCTTCATCGGACGTGATCCACCTCTCGGACTGATCGAACGACCGAAGTGTACATACCGACGAGTAAGTTCGAACTTTCGGTTACGCGCACTTCTGACCCGAATACCGATTCACATACAGCCGACAGCATGCCATAGCGCATGCGTGTTACCGCTGAAGCCCTGCCCGAAGATCAGAATTAACGCTCACCACAAGGCACGGTTTCCAGCACGAAACGGCAATGCGCCGCGGCCGATTGCTCGACCGCGGCGCAGCCGCGTGCAGAATGTCCGACGGGCTACTTGCCGCCCTGGCCTGCCACCGCGGCGGCGCCGGCGGCGGCGGCCTCCGGGTCCAGGTACTCGCGCGGGCGGACCGGGCGCAGGTTCTCGTCGAGCTCGTAGCGCAGCGGGATGCCGGTCGGGATGTTCAGCTCCGCGATGTCGTCGTCGGATATCTGATCGAGATGCTTCACGAGGGCACGCAGCGAATTGCCGTGCGCGGCAACGAGCACGGTCTTGCCGGTGAGCAACTCCCTCGAGATGGTCGACTCCCAGTACGGGACCATCCGGTTCACCACGTCAAGGAGGCACTCCGTTTTCGGCACCTCGATGCCCGCATAGCGCGGGTCGCCCTCCTGGCTGTACTCGTTGGCCGGGTCGATCGGCGGCGGCGGCGTGTCGTAGCTGCGACGCCACAGCATGAACTGCTCGTCGCCGTACTTGTCGCGGATCTGTGCCTTGTTCTTGCCCTGCAGCTCGCCGTAGTGCCGCTCGTTGAGCCGCCAGTCGCGGACCACCGGGATCCAGTGCCGATCGGCCGCGTCCAGCGCGATGTTCGCGGTGCTGATCGCGCGGCGCAGCAGCGAGGTGTAGACGAGATCCGGCAGGATGCCGTGTTCGGCCAGCAGTTCCCCGGCCCGCTTGCCCTCGGCGATGCCCTTGTCGGTCAGGTGCACGTCCACCCAGCCGGTGAACAGATTCAGGGCATTCCATTCGCTCTCGCCGTGGCGCAGCAGTACGAGGGTGTACGTCATGCAGGCCATTCTGGCATGTCGGGAATCGTTCATCCGATGGTGTCGGCCGCTGCATGACCGGCCGCCAGCACGCCGGCACCGACGAGGGTGGCGCCGTTGGTAATTCGCGACGGCACGACATGGAGGTCGCGGAGGAAGTCCAATCGAGCGTGCCGGGCTACCGCCGCGCGAAGCGGTTTCCAGAGCGGCTCACCCGATTGCGCGAAGCCGCCGCCGATCACCACGAGATCAATATCGTGCAGTGCCGCGGCCGAAGCGATCGCCGTCCCGAGCGCGGTGCCCGAACGGTGCAGCGCGGCGAGCGCGATCTCGTCACCGGCGTGCGCCGCCTTGGCCAGACTCGCGCCGGTTTCTCCGCCCCACCCCTGCTCGCGCGCCCAGCGCACCGAGGACATGCCACTCGCGATCGCCTCGACGCACCCGACACCGCCGCATTCGCACGGCACATCCCAGCCCGGCACCACAATGTGACCGATATGCCCGGCATTGCCGGTGCGGCCGAGCAGCACCCGGCCATCCGCGATGATCCCGCCGCCGATGCCCGAGGACACCGTCATCGCCAACCCGTTCGGCACACCGCGCAACGCGCCGACGTGATGTTCGGCAAGCGCGAGGCATGCTCCGTCCATCGCGAATCGTATTGCGGCGCTGGGAAAGAGCTGCTGCACCTCGGCGACGATCGGAAACCCGGACTTCCATTCGGGGATATTCAGCGGGCCGGTGACACCCGATCGCACATCGATGGGCCCGGCCGAGCCGATCCCGACCGCCGTGACGGTGCCCTCGCCAGCCACCTCCAGCAGCAGGTCGCGGCACGCCTCCCACACCGACTCGCGCGGCACCTCGACCTGGCGCACATCGCGCACCTTCCGACCGGCGTGCACCACCCCGGCGGCAAATTTCGTCGCACCGATATCGAGAGCAAGAACCATCATCGCGTGCGACCTCCTCATACCTCGCGACCACTCGAGAATATGCTTCGCCCGCGCCTCATGGTTTCGACGCCGGCTCGGCCAGGATCCATGGAGTCTGGCCCGTTCAGGCCTTGTCGGCCGCGTCCACCAGATGCTCGAAGGCGCGCAGGTTCGTGAGCGACTCGCCGCGCGAGACGCGCCACTTCCATTCTTTCCGAATGGATTCGGCGAAGCCGAGTTCGAGCAGGGTATTGAAGTCGGCGTCGACAGCCTCGAGGACCTGGCCGAACACCCTGTCCAGTTCGTCGGCGGTGACGGCGTGGGTGGCGATGCGGCCGACGAGGTAGACGTCGCCGACGCGGTCGAGGGTGTAGGCCACGCCGTAAAGGCGGCGGTTGCGCCGCAGCAGGAATTTGTAGACGCCCTCGAAGTTTTCGTCGGGCTTGCGGCAGACGAACGATTCGATCCGCACGCCGTGCTTGCCGACGGTGAGCAGGACGGTGGTCTTCAGCTTGCGCTCACCGGGCAGGATGACGACGAAGACATCCGCGCTGGGGTGGGTGTATTCGATCTCCCGCTCACGCAGCGTCTCGTCGATCAGCCGCGCGGTCGCGTGTGCCTCACTACTCACCGGCGTGCTCCCGTCCGGCGCCGCCACAGCGCCCGCGATCTGGCCTGGCTGCTCTCGCCGAGGAGCGCCGCAGCGCGTTCCATGGCGAGGCTAGCGCGTTCACCGGGCGCCGCGAGCCGTGCCCCGTCGAACTCGCTGCCGCCGCTGAGCAGTTGTGCGTGGTCTGCCACACCGCGCCCGCCACCGAGGGTGGTGCGGGCGGCACGGAAATCGGTCAGCGCCGCGGAGTAGCTCGCGAGCAGACCCTCCGCGGTGTGTTCCCAGGAGAAGTTCGCGGCATGCTCCACGGCGCGAGTGCTCATGCGGCGCAGCCGTTCCGGGTCATCGAGCAGGTGGCCGAGGGCGCCTGCCCAATCGATGGTGGTGTGGCCGGGCACCAGCAGGCCGGTCTCGCCGTGGCGCACCGCGGTGCCGAGACCGCCCACGTCCGCGGCGAGCACCGGGGTGCCACTGGCCTGCGCTTCGATGGCAACCAGTCCGAACGATTCGTTGTAGCTGGGCACCGCGACCAGGTCGGCGGCGCGATACACCTGAACCAGGCGGTCCGGCGGCTGCGGTGGCAGGAAGGTCACGCGGTCGGCGATGCCGAGGTCGGCCGCCAGCTCGATCAGCGCATCGGGACGCTCGAGTCCTGTTCCGGATGGGCCGCCGACGATGAGCACCCGCAGCTTCCGCTCAGGCTGCCTCCGCAGCACCTCGGAGGCGGCGCGCACCAGTACGTCGGGCGCCTTCAGCGGCTGTATCCGGCCGACGAACGCGACAATCTGCTCGTCGGCGGCCAGCCCCAATTCGGCTCGGGCTGCGGCCTTTTCGCCGGGTAGGTAGCGGGTCAGATCGGCGCCGGGCGGCACCACGTCGATACGTTCGGGCTGGGCGCCGTAGAGCTCGATGAGCTGACGCGCCTCCTCGGCGGTATTGGCGACCATCCGATCCGCCTCGGCGATCACCTGCTTCTCACCGATCTCGCGGGTGACGGGCTCGGGACAGTCGCCATCGGCGAGCGCGGCGTTCTTCACCGCGGCCAACGTGTGCGCGGTGTGCACCAGCGGTATCCGCCAGCGGTCACGGGCCAGCCAGCCGACCTGACCGGACAGCCAGTAGTGCGAGTGCACGAGGTCGTAGTAACCGGGCTGGTGCCTGGCCTCCTGCCGTAATACCTCGGCGGTGAACGGGCACAGCTGGGTCGGCAGGTCGTGCTTGTCCAGCCCCTCGAACGGACCCGCCACCACATTGCGTACGAGCACCCCCGGCGCCGCCTCTTGGACGGGCGGGACATTCGAGGAGGTGGCCCGGGTGAAAATCTCCACCTCGGTACCGCGAAGAGCCAGCTGAACGGCGGTCTGCAACACGTACACGTTCATGCCGCCCGCGTCGCCAGTGCCCGGTTGAGCAAGTGGTGAGGTGTGCACCGATAGCACGGCAATCCGATTGGGCCGTAGGTCCGGGCGTTGACTCACACTATCCATAGTGCACGTTGCATCGGCGAACTCAGACGCCGCTACCGAAGCAAGTGACAGCCATCACAGGGTGTTCGTGAGGACACGCACCAATACCGGCACCATGCACGGCCGACTCGGTCGGCGCTGCCGAACACGACAAGTCTGCTCGACACAAGCCATACGTACCGGCGGGTTTCGGACGGCTGATTCGGTGCGATCGAGATCGCCACGCCAGGCAGCGCGGTCGCGCTACAGACCGTCTGCGAACGCACTGACCTCGGCGACAAACCTGGCACGGTCCTCGATGAAAAGGCCGTGCTGCGCGCCCTCCCAGAACGAGGCGCGAGCGCCGGGCACCGTGTCGAGGATGTAGCGGCCGTTCTCGATCGGGACGACCGGATCGCTGGTGCCGTGCAGAACCAGCACCGGAACATCCAGCGCACGCAGCGTCTCGGTGTTGTCGACGGTCCGATAGAACAGCGCCTTGCGCACCCTCGGCGGCGTGGCCAGGCTCGCCCCGAACAACCGCTGCGCGTCGACTCCCTTGTCCTGGCCCGGCCCGGTGTTGGCATTGCCGAAAGCGCCGAAGGCGCGCACCGCACGACCGGCGCTCTCCTCGAAGACACCCGGAATGGCGTCCTTCATGGCCGAACCGGTCTCCGCACCGGGTGCGCGGCCGATATTCGCCATCGAACCCGTGTAGACAATGCCCGCGATCGCGCCGGTGCCGTATGCGGTCAGATAGTCGCTGAGCACGATCCCGCCGTAGGACCAGCCGAGCAGCACCGCGCCGGACTCGATGCCCTCCCCCGCCAGCACCGCCGCGACATCGGCGGCCCAGTTCTTGGGATCGTCGTATCCAGCCTCCGGAGCGTCGGAGTAACCGTGCCCACGCAGATCGACGGCGATGACACGGAACCGTTCGGCCAGTTCGTCGGCGGCCGCACCCCAGCACCGCAGGTTCGCCGACCAACCGTGCAGCAGCACCAACGGTCGCCCGTCGGCGGGCCCGGTCACCTGATAGACGATGGTGGTTCCGTCGGCACTGACCGCATCCCGAATAGCCATGCCACCGAGGCTAACGGTGCGGCGCGGGCCGACCGTGATCCGGGCAACAACCGCGGCCTTCGGCAAACCGCCGGCACATAAGATCGACGCTATGAGTATCCGCACTGCCGTCGTCACCGGAGCCAGCTCGGGAATCGGGGAAGCCACCGCCCGGGAACTCGCCAAGCAGGGCTACCACGTCTGCGTCGGTGCCCGCAGGCTCGATCGGCTGCAGACACTCGCCGACGAAATCGGTGGCACCGCGCTGGAGCTCGACGTGACCTCCGACGAATCGGTGCGGGCCTTCACCGAGGCGATCGAGGGCGCCGACGTGCTCGTCAACAATGCGGGTGGCGCGAAGGGTCTTGCCCCGGTCGCCGAGGCCGATCTCGACGACTGGCGCTGGATGTGGGAGACAAACGTGCTCGGCACGCTGCGCATCACCAAGGCGCTGCTGCCGAAGCTGATCGCCTCCGGCGATGGCCTCATCGTCACCATCACCTCGGTCGCCGCCTTCCATGCCTACGACAACGGCTCCGGCTACACCTCCGCCAAGCACGCCCAGGCGGTGCTGCACCGCACGCTGCGCGGCGAGCTGCTCGGTCAGCCGGTCCGCCTCACCGAGATCGCGCCCGGCGCGGTGGAAACCGAGTTCTCCCTGGTCCGCTTCGACGGCGACGCGGAACGTGCCGCCAAGGTGTACGAAGGCATCGACCCGCTGGTGGCCCAGGACATCGCGGAGATTGTCGGCTTCGTGGCCTCGCGACCGTCGCATGTCAACCTGGACCAGATCATCGTCGCGCCGCGCGACCAGGTGGTCCCCGGCCGCTTCGCGCGCCGCGGCTGAATTCAGCCCCGGCGGCTCGGGTCGCAGGGCCGCGTTCTCCGGTCTATCGTGGCCCGAGTCAGGGCTGGCCGGACCGCCGCCGCAGTGGTTGCTGAAGATTCGCTCCAACCTGCGCGGGCGGCTAGCATCTGGGATTTGAAATTCGAATACACCAGATCGGAGTTGCTCGGCTCATGCTCAAGGGTTTCAAAGATTTCCTGATGCGCGGGAATGTCATCGACCTTGCTGTCGCGGTGGTCATGGGCACCGCGTTCACCGCGGTGGTGACAGCGGTGACCAAGGGCATCATCAATCCCTTGCTTGCCGTTTTCGGAAAGACCAACGAGCTCGGACTCGGTGTCCAATTGGTGGCCGGGCAAGCCGGCCACCTTCATCGCGGTCGGACCGATCATCACCGCGCTCATCGATTTCATGATGGTCGCCGCGGTGCTGTACTTCGTACTGATGGTGCCGATGAAGACGCTCACGAACCGCTTCGGCACCACCAAGGCGGCCGAGCCGACCGAGACCGAACTGCTCATCGAAATCCGCGACCTGCTCGCCAAGCGCAACCTCGACACCGTCGAGGAGGCCATCGCGCTCGAGAAGGCGAATGTGGAACCCGAGAAAGCCGATGCGAACCGGTAACCACCTGGCGCCCAACACGATCCGCCCCCGTTCGGTTTCCGAACGGGGGCGGATCTGTCCGAGATCGCCTGTCGCGGACTAGCGCGGCGGCCCGGGTGCGACCGGGGTGGCGGAGATGCCGGGCGCATCGGAGTCGTCCAACGCGGACAAGCCCTTCCAGGTATTCCAGTCGATCGTCCAGTCGTAGAGATCGCCATCGGCGGCGGACATCTGGATCGACGTACCGGTAACCTCGACCGGATCGCCGTAGAGCGCGGTCGGGAAGTACGCCTGCGCGTCACTCGGAGAAAGATTGATGCAGCCGTTGGTGACGTTCGACAATCCCTGCGCCGAGAGCGATTCCGGGTTCGCGTGGATGAATTCGCCGTTATTGGAAATGCGTACCGCCCAGCGTTCGCGAACGTTGGTGTAGAACGGCGGATTCGACATCATGAAGTCTTCGTATTTCTCGGTGACCACGTGCACACCGGAGCGAGTAACGTTGCGTGGCTCATTGCCCTCGCCGTAGCTGACCGGGAAGTCGAAGATCACTTGGCCGTCTCGCACCACCTGCATGCGGTGGCTCGGCGCGTTGGCCTTCACGATCTGACTGCGGCCGATGCGGAAATCCGAAGTGAGATCGGTATATCCGTAGTTGCCGCCGCCGAGGTCGAGTCCGTAGAGCTTGGCCGCGACGTGCACGGTGGTGCCGGGCGCCCAGTAGTTCTTCGGCCGCCAATGTAGGCGCGAGCCGCCGTTGTCGTCGGGGAACCAGGCCCAGGCGCCCTCGGTGGGCGGATTGGTGGTGACAGTGAGCGCCTTCTCCACCGCGGCCTTGTTCTGCACGGAAGCCTTGAACTGCAAGATGATCGGCGCGGCGATGCCGACTTCCTGGTTGTCGGCGATGTTGAGAGTCGCCGGGACAGTGCTTTTCGGCACAAGCGTGCTGAAGGTTCCGTCGATGGGGACCGGCTTGTGATCCGTACCGATCGCCGTGCCCGACCAGGTGTAGCTCGCGTCGTAGCCGAGCGCCTCGGTGATCCGGTAGCTGCGCTTGTCGGCCGCGAGTTCGCCGGTGACCTGCTTGCCCTTGGCATTGGTCA
The DNA here is from genome assembly GCF_042675075.1 of Nocardia sp. GCM10030253. Taxonomy (NCBI): domain Bacteria; kingdom Bacillati; phylum Actinomycetota; class Actinomycetes; order Mycobacteriales; family Nocardiaceae; genus Nocardia; species Nocardia sp. GCM10030253. The sequence continues at coordinate 211,892 of NZ_JBHTDL010000012.1, forward strand.
GCGCGATCTGGTCGATGATGCCGTCGGCGACGGTGACCGAGATCGGCGCGGTCGGGTTGACGTTGTCGGTATCGGCGGCCGGGGCCAGGGTGACTTTCGCGACGGGACCGGAGTCGCGCGCGGAGTCGCTCTTGCCGCCACATCCGGCCACCAGGGCGACCACGACGAGAAGCACTGCCGACACGGCAGCGGCCGGTCTTCGGATGACTGGACGGTTGCTCACTTCTTCGAATTTACGCCGGAGGAATCGCTCGATCGGCTAGCGAAGAATGTGGTGTCCATTTCATCCTGTTAGAGCGTGACCCCCACGGTGACCGGTTCCGGCTCCAGTCGGATCCCGAATCGCTCCGCCACTCCGTCACGAACCGTACGGGCCAGCGAGACCAGGTCCGCGGCCGTGGCGTCGCCGCGGTTTGTCAGTGCGAGCGTGTGTTTTGTGGACAGCCGCGCCGGGGCGGCCGGGCCGGGGAAGCCCTTGGCGAAGCCGGCCCGCTCGATGAGCCAGCCCGCGGAGAATTTGACCCCGCCCGGCGCCGGATAGGTCGGGATCGTGATCTCTCCCACATGGGCGGTGATGGCGGCCCGCACCTCTCCCACCCTGGCCTCGGAAACGACCGGGTTGGTGAAGAAGGAACCCGCGCTCCAGGTGTCGTGATCGGCCGGGTCGAGCACCATGCCCTTGCCCGCCCGCAGCCGCAGCACCGCCGCCCGCACCTCGGCCGCTGGCCGGGATTCACCGTTGGTGGCGCCGAGCGCGACCGCCAGTTCGCCGTAGCGCAGTGGCGCGCTGGAGCCATCGGGGTCGAGCGCGTAATCGACAGCGAGCACCATCGCGTCGTCACGGTGTTTGAGCACGCTGGTCCGGTATCCGAAACCGAGCTCACCCGGCTCGACCCAGCGGATCTCACCGGTGGCGCGATCCATCAGCCGCACCCGGCGCAGCAGGCGCTCTACCTCGACGCCGTAGGCGCCGACGTTCTGCACCGGGGTCGCGCCCGCCGAACCCGGAATGCCGGAAAGGCACTCCAGACCGCCCAGCCCGGCCGCCACCGTCGCCGCGACCACCGCGTCCCAGTTCGCGCCCGCCTCGGCGATCACACCGTCCTCACCGATCTCGACATCCTCGGTCGACACCCGGACCACGACGCCGTCGAAGCCGTCATCACCGATCAGCAGATTGGAGCCGCCGGCGAGCAGCAGCACCGGAATTTCGGCCGTGTCCAGCGCGCGCACCGTCGCCACCAGCGACTCGGTCGTCACGCATTCGGCGACCGTCGCGGGCCCGCCGACCCGCAGCGTGGTCAGTTCCGCAAGCCGGACCGATTCGCGCAGCAGCGCACCGGTGTCGGCCAGCAGCTCGCGCAGCTGATCCGACGACACCACCCGTGAAGTTCGCACAGCCAGACGGTAGCGTGTTCGAACATGGCTACACCCCTGGCGTACACGGCCCGCTATTCGCATCCGGTCGCGGCCGTGCGCGCGGCGATCGCTGACGAGCAGTACTGGAAGGACCGCATCGCCGAGGTGGGTGGCCCGAATGCCCGGCTCGATTCGGTCACCGTCGAAGGTGACCAGGTCCGCGCCGAAATGGTGCAGGCAATCGCCGCCGAGCTGCTGCCCGCCGCCATCACCGCGGTGCGCCCCGGCGATCTGATCATCCCGCGCGTCGAAAACTGGACCGGCGATTCCGCGACCTTCGAGGCCCGCGTCGACGGCGCCCCCGCCGAGGTCCGCGGCAATATCGCCCTCGCCGCCGACGGCACCGGCTCGGTCGGCACGGTCACCGGCAGCATCGAGGTGAAGATCCCGCTGTTCGGCAGCAAGATCGAGGCCGCGATCGCCGAGCGCCTCACCGAGCTGTTGGCCTCGGAAGAAGAGTTCACCAACAACTGGCTCGCCCAGCGCTGATTCTGCTCGGCTGCCACCAGCGGTGCGACAGCAGTCCGGCCAGCAGCGCGCCGACCGCGTTGACGAGTACGTCGTCGATCGAGGAATGACGACCGATCCCTAGAGCGAACTGCAGAATCTCCACGACGCCCGACAGGATCGCGCCAACCATCAGCAGTCGCCACGGATCAGCGAACCAGGCAAAGCGCACCGGTAGCAAGAACCCGAGAGCCGCGAAGACAAGCAGGTTTCCGCCGAGTTGCTCGATAACGCGGTCGTCGGTGATCTGCTCGGCCAAGTCATGCAACGGCACCGGGTTCACCGAGCGACCCGAACCGACAGGCGTGAGAATCATCCACAGCCACGGCACCGTGCCGACCACCATGCCGACATCACAGAGCGCAGTGCGCCAGAAACCGCGCCGCCGTGCCAGCCACCAGGCGACCAGGCCCGCGACCGGTAGTACGGCAAGCGCCGCCACGACAACCCCGCCCCACGCCTGCCACGTCCCACTCACTTCGCAAGTCTTACCGAAGACTTCGATCTCGGCCGTGAGCGAGCGGCCACCAGCGCGAACTGGGCAACGTCCGGGTACGGTGGCGTGCCGATTGTGGCGGCTCTCCACACTTACCGCCGAGCGATGGCGTGACAACAGGTCCCGGTAACGTAACCCCTCATGGCTCGCCGACTGGACTATTCAGCCCGCTACCCGCTGCACACCACCAAAGAGCTGTACGCGGCACTGTCGAACCGCGACTACTGGGAGGCGCGGGTCACCGAGATGCGAAAGTACTCGGAGAACGAAGTCGTGCGCCACGAGGTGAGCGACTCGGGGATCGAGATCGTGCTGCACCACATCCTGCCGCGCGAGATGCTGCCGGAGATTGCCCAGGCGGTGATGCGCAAGGACATGGTGATCACCCGCAAAGAGAGCTACGGCCCTTTCAACGAGGATGAGGTCGTCGGCAAGTACTCGGCGTCCATCCCCGCGGGCCCCGGCAGCCTCGGCGGCACCATCCGCCTGTTCCCCACCGACACCGGCTGCACCACGCGGTTCTCCTCGGAGGCAAAAGTGTTCATTCCCATGGTCGGTCCACGGCTCGAACAGCTCATGCTGGTGAACCTGGTGGACCTGTTCCGTGCCGAGGCCGAAGAGACCGTGCGGTGGCTCGAAGAACAGAATCCGACCAGCTGACCAAACCGGTCGGCACCATCACCCGCGGTACCACCGGCGTCAACCGGTTGCGGCGCAGTGACCGCCGGCTGATCCACGATGACCTGGTCCGTGGGCGCCTGCGGGCCGCCACGGATCCGCTCGTCGTCGACCTCGGTTACGGTGCGAGCCCATGGACCACGCTGGAGTTGGCGAGTCGGCTGCGGACCGTTCGCGCCGACGTGCGGGTGGTCGGTCTGGAGATCGATCCGGAACGCGTGGTGCCCGGCCGCGACGGCGTCACCTTCGCCCGTGGCGGCTTCGAATTGGCCGGGCTGCGGCCGGTTTTGGTGCGCGCGTTCAACGTACTGCGGCAATACCCGGAATCGGCGGTACCCGACGCGTGGACGACCATCCTGTCGGGCATCGCTCCGGATGGCTTGCTTGTCGACGGCACCTGCGATGAACTCGGCCGCCGCTGCGCCTGGGTGCTGCTCGATCGGACCGGACCGCTGTCGCTCACCCTGGCGTGGGACCCGTTCACCGTCGAGCGCCCCTCCGACATCGCCGAGCGACTCCCGAAGGCCTTGATCCACCGCAACATTCCCGGCGAACCGATCCACGCCCTGCTCACCGCCGCCGACCGTGCCTGGGCCCGCGCCGCGCCGCACGCACCGTTCGGGCCGCGGGTCCGCTGGCGGGCCGCGGCAGAGTCGTTGCGGCAGGAGGGTTTCCCGGTGCGGCCCTACCGCCGCCGCATGCGCGACTGCGTGCTCTCGGTGCCGTGGTCGGCTGTTGCGCCGAACAGCGAGCGAACGTAGCCCGTCGCCGCTGCGACCGAATCCACCGCCGCTGCGACCGAATCCACCGCCGTCGCGACCGAGCCCTCTACCGCCGCCATCGGCAGGATCGAATGCGGCTCGAAGGGCTGACGCCAGAGGCCGCCGTGTGCGGCGCCCACCGCGAACAGACTCTCCGGATTCACGTTGTCCGGTGCGGCAGGCGGTGCCATCAGGTCGGCAACCAGCTTCGCCGCGAGCAGGGCACGCGCCGTACCGGGTTCGAAGACCTCGATGCCGAATCGGTGCGCGCTGCGATATGCCGCCGCCAGCGAAGGCTGGGCCCGTACCGCACCGGTCAAAGCCGGTGGCGCCACGGTGTAGGAGACCGTCCGGCCCGCGGTGTGCGCGAGCACCGCGCGCCAACGCAGGATCCGCTGGGCCAGTACATGATTCGGGCCATCGGCTGGAATGAGCGCATCCGCGACGCTCCAGATCGCGCCGAGATGGTCGGTGATCGTGGTGCGATAGTTCGGCCGATACAGCGTCGACGCGGACAGCAGGCGCAGCAGATTCTGCCCCGTGCCGCGCAGTCTCGCATGCGCCTGCGCGACAACCTCCTCGGGTACGGCGTAGCAGTCGTTAGGCGACCCGAGAACCGCGAGGGCCGCGTCCGGCCTGTGGTCGAGCAGGTCCTCGACCAGCACATCCATCGCGGTGACGAGCCGCACTCCGGAGGGCCCGCTGGCATTCGCGTACAGGCCGAACACCGGCCGCGCATCCGCACCGAGGTGCGCCCGGATCCAGTGCACCAGCGCCGGGAACTGCCTGGTGATGTCGGCGCCGGGACCGATGGTGATCGGATACCGCAGCAGCCCGGCGCTTGCCTCGGCGATCCGCGAAAGTTCCTGCCAGCGTTCCGGTCCCGGCAGATCGATGGCGAGCACGTCAGCGCCCCACCGCAACAGCGGGCGCAGCGGGCCGAGTTCGGCCGCCGCCCCGGCGACGATGACCCGAAAGCCAGGCAGGGACAACCATTCAGGATGGTCGATCACCCGCTCCACCGCAGCGGCGAAACCCGGTTCCACGATGCCGCCACGACGCCATTCCGTCAGCTGGCGCTGCAACGACTCCTCGGTCAACACGGTCTCGCGATACGGGACTTCGAGTCGAGCAGACGGTTTCGCAGTGCCCTCGACCCGGACGGTATCGAGCGTGCCGGGCTCGGCGACCGTTTCCACATCGACGCTGCGTAGCGGCGCGACGGTAGATCCGGTGACGAAGCGCAGCAGATTGCGCGCGGAACGCAGCCCCTCGGTCGCGATGCCCACCGAAGCCGCGGGCGAGCTGGCAGCTAGCGCGGTCAGCCCGCGAAACATCGTGCGGTACGAGCAATGCCAGTCCCGGCAGGTCTCCACCGATTGTGCGAGATCCGCGTCATACCCGCGGACCGCGTCGGCTACCACGGCGGTGGCGAACATGTCGCCGATCCGCTCGGGAGCGCCGGAGGGGAAGACGAGATCCCATTTACTCTGACCTACCGTCCCCATGATCAGTCACCCTGCCACGATTGCGCGCCGGGCAAAACCGGACGACGGGGGAATTCATAGCCGGACCGAATCACATCGAACCCGCGCACCGCGTGACTCACACGCCGGTGAGGGCCCGATACAGCCGGGCGGCCGCACGCGGCGGCAGACGCACACTGGCCGAACGGATTTCGTCGCGCGCACATCGATGGATAGCGACCGCGTCGCCGACCACCTCGTCCAAGGCGGTCTGTCCGATATCCGCCTCCGCCAGATCCAGCACTGTCCGAACCGGCGTCGTCACCAGGAACGAGCCCGCCGATTCGACATCGGCGGCGATCAAGGGACGGCGCAGCACCACCAGGCGCGGCGTCACCGGCGGACGCCCGGCGGCGACCGACAGATGCAGGAATCGTGGCCGCAGTCGACCGAGCCCGTGCAGTTCCGCCGCGCTCTGATGCGACACCGCGGCAGCACCGTCGAACCAGGCCGCCCACATGGCGTATTCGTCGAGCGGTCCCGCTCGACAATCGGTCAGCCGCAGCAAACCGACCCCGGCGCGCGTCACCGACCCGTCGGCGAGCGCCGCCCGCACGCGCGCCTCACAACCGGTGCGCAGCACCTGCCTTGTGGTGAAGAATCCGGCATGGCGACCGGCCAGGCGCCGCAACACCCGCCATCCATGCTCCGCGGAATTCAGTGCGCGGGCCGCCGCATCGCCAGCCATGGCCACCAGGCTACGCTCGAAACTTGTGTCACATGTCACAATCGAAGCCCTCACCGCGCCCTCAGAGCGAACACAGAAAAGTCGGGAAGAATCGGCGTCATGAGTCAGAAGCCTCCTGCCACTGTGACGACGAACCGGCGCACCCTGGTGATCGCCCTCGTCGTGGTCGCGACGCTGCTCATCGGTGCGCTGGTCGGCGGTGAGGCATATGCCAGACATAAGGTCTCGAGCTGCATCAGCTCGCAATTCGAGAAAGAGATGGGCTCGAAGATCGATGTCGGCTTCGGCTGGAAGCCGATGCTGATCACCTGGATCGACGGCAAGGTCTCCGAGGTGACGGTGGACAGCGACGACTCCAAGTTCGGTCCGGCCGTCGGCATGGTGGTGCACGCGCGCTTCAACGGCATCGAGCTCGAGGACGGCGGCCAGGGCGGCGGTAGCGTCGACAGCTCGTCGGCCGATGTCACCTGGAACAACGATGGCATCGAGCAGACGCTGGGCGGCTTGGTCAGCGGTGTTCGCTCCTCGACGAGCAGCGGGATGCTGACCCTGGACGTGCTCGGCGGTCTCGCGCAGCTGCAGGTGCAACCGCAGGTGCGCAACGGGGTGGTGGAGGTGAACACGATGTCGGCAGAGCTGCTCGGCATGGGCCTGCCCACGGATCTGGTGCAAGGGATCGTCGATGTCTTCAGCCAGAGCCTGCAGAGCTACCCACTCGGCCTGAAGCCGACCGACATCAAGGTGACCGACGACGGCATCGTGGTAAAGCTCGCGGGCGGACGTACCGAGCTGACGGCCGACCCCAACGCTACCCGCTGCTGATCCTCAGGCGGGGAAACCCTCGAGCACCGCACGGGATTTGGACAAACCGAGACGGGTCGCGCCCGCGGCGATGAGTTCCGCGGCGGCTTCGGAGCTACGAATCCCACCGCTCGCTTTGACGCCGAGCCGCCCACCCACGGTGTCTGCCATCAGCGCGACCGCGTGCACGCTCGCCCCGCCCGCAGCGTGGAATCCGGTGGAGGTCTTCACAAAGTTCGCGCCCGCGCGCTCGGCGGCCCGGCAGACCTCGACGATCGCGGCATCGGGCAACGCCGCCGACTCGATGATCACCTTGAGGACCGCGCGATCGCCCATCGCCTCACGTACCGTGACGATGTCGGTCAGTACCGCGTTGTAGTCGCCGGCCAGCGCCGCACCGACATCGATGACCATGTCCACCTCGGCCGCGCCGTGCTCGACGGCAAGGCGCGCCTCCGCGCCCTTGACCAGCGAATGATGTTTGCCGGAAGGGAATCCGGCAACCGTCGCGATCACCACGCCGGGTGCGCGCACCGGCAGCATGGACGGCGACACGCAGACCGCGTATACGCCGAGCGTACGCGCCTCGACGATGAGCGCGTCGACATCGGCGGTCGTCGCCTCGGGCGCCAGCAGGGTGTGGTCGATCATGGCGGCCACTTCGGCCCGGGTCAGCGACGTGGAATTTGCCATGGGGTGAGAGTCTGGCACACCGGTGGCGAATTACATTGCGAGCCTCGGGACCTTCGCGCACACTCGTTAGTGTCGGTGGCTGTGCACGAGTCGGCCACCGTCGCAGGAGCATGTACGGATGGCCCTACTCGTTCAGGAGGAGAAGACACCGTGCTGATCCGACGCGAACACGCCGATGATGCCGCTGCCATCGCGGCGGTCCATCGCAGTGCGTTCGGACCGCAGTACGCGAACGGCGATGCGCGGTACACCCTCGCCGATGCCGACATTCTCGAGATGACCGGCAAAACCGCCGACGACGGCGCTGTGGAGCCGCCCGAGGTCGATCTGGTCGCCCGCCTCCGCAGCGATGAAGGCTGGATCCCCACCCTGTCCTTCGTGGCGATCGAGCACGACAGGGTCATCGGCCACGTCTGCCTCACCCGCGCGGCCGTCGGCCCATTTCCGGTCCTCGCCCTCGGCCCGATCGGCGTCGTCCCCGAACATCAGGGCAACGGCGTCGGCGCGGCCCTCATGCACGCCGCACTCGGCGCGGCCGATGCCCTCGACGAACCCCTGGTCGCCCTGCTCGGCAGCCTCGACTACTACCCCCAATTCGGCTTCACCCCCGCCGCCCGTCTCGGTATCACGCCCGACGAACCGACCTGGGTTTCCCACTTCCAGGTCCGCCCGCTGACCGCGTACGAATCTCAGATAGTCGGCGAATTCCATTACGCCGAGCCGTTTTATGAACTCTGAGACGAACCCGGACCGGGGAGCGCGATCCCGTCACCCATAGGTGCGGCAAATCAGGCACAGCCGACCTGGGAGGATGTACCGATGAGTTCCGCTCCATCCGCTCTCGACGACCGCCGTTTCGTGCTCAGCCTCGGCTGCCCGGACCGTCCGGGCATCATCGCCCGAATCACCTCGTTCATCGCCGAGTTCGGCGGGTCGATCGTGGAGGCCGGTTACCACTCGGACGTCGACACCGGGTGGTTTTTCACCCGGCAGGCGATCAAGGCTTCGACGGTGCCGTTCGGGATCGCGGAACTGCGGGATCGCTTCGCGGGTGTGGCCGCCGAGCTTGGGCCGGAGACGGAATGGCAGCTGCTCGATTCCGGGGAGCGGCGGCGCGCGGTGCTGCTGGTCAGCAAGGACGGGCACTGCCTGCACGATCTGCTCGGCCGGGCCGCGAGCGGTGAGCTGCCCGCCACCATCGAGGCGGTGATCGGCAACCATCCCGATCTGGCAGGCATGACCGCGGCACACGGGGTCAAGTTCCACTACGTGCCGTTCCCGAAGGATCCGGCCGAGCGCGGCCCGGCATTCGAGGAGGTGCGGGCGCTGGTCGACTCGCACGACCCGCACGCGGTTGTGCTCGCCCGGTTCATGCAGGTCCTTCCGCCCGAGCTGACCGAGCACTGGGCGGGCCGGGCGATCAATATCCACCACAGCTTCCTACCGTCGTTCGTCGGCGCCCGCCCCTACCACCAAGCCTTCGCCCGCGGCGTCAAACTGATCGGCGCAACCTGCCACTACGTGACAGCAGAACTGGACGCGGGCCCGATCATCGAACAGGACGTAATCCGCATCGACCACGTCGACGAGGTCCGCGACATGGTCAGACAAGGCCGCGACATCGAACGCGTAGTCCTGGCCCGAGGCCTCCGCTGGCATCTAGAAGGCCGAGTCCTAGTCCACGGCCGCCGCACAGTCGTCTTCTCCTGACCACGCCCCGCTGGAACGTGGCCGCCATTTCACTGCCGTGGGTGTTGGTGGCGGGTCAGCCGACGGCTTCTACTGGCTGGCGTACCGATTCCAGGACTCGGGTGAGTTCCTGGTTGAAGCGCTCGTAGGCCTCGGCGTTGCCGAGATGGCCGGTCTTCAGTACCTCGTAGCGGGCCAGACTGCCGGTCTCGCTGAGCATTTGGACGATCCGTTCGGAGTGCACCGGTGGGGTCATGTCATCGAGTGAGCCCGCGAGCACCGTCGTCGGCACCACCAGGTTCCGCGCCGATTCGCCCAGGTTCATCTCGGCCAGCAGGATGCCGAATTCGGCGCGGACCCGCGCTGGGCAGGATCGCACGATGGCCATGCTGAATGCGATTTCGTCGTCGGTGGCGGCGAGGCTCATGATCTGCCTGGCGAAGCCCCAGCGCACCGGAGCCAGCGGCGGGAACCCGATGGGTGTGCCGAGCCCGCGTCGACCGATGAAGAACGGCAACGGGATTCGCAGCTTCAGCAGCGGCAGCGGGCGGTTGAACAGCGGCACGACGGTGGTCTCCGCGATCAGCTGACCGGGGGCGGTGTTGGTCAGCAGCACCGCGAGTGCCTGCTCGGCGACCCGCTCTGGGTAACGTCCGGCCCAAGCCTGCAGTGTCATCCCGCCGAGGCTGTGCCCGACGAGCACGGCCTGTTGACCGGGACGCAGGGTGGCCGCGAGGACAGCGGCCAGATCGTCGGCGAGCAGGTCAGTGGTCAGCGGGCTGGAGCCGAACTCGCTTTCACCGTGCCCGCGCTGGTCGTATGCGATCACGCGATATTCGCCTGCGAACGCGTTGATCTGGGCGTTCCAGTATTCGATGGCGCAGGTCCAGCCGTGCACGAGCACGATCACCTGGCCGTCGGCCGGTCCGTATGCGTGCACACGCAGCCGGGCGCCATCGGCGGTAGTCACGGGGACGACCTGATGCGGGACGGTCGGCGGGTTCAGCGCCGCGGTCGCATAGGTACGGTTCCGCAGGTTCGCACGGTGAACGTCTAGCAGGCCCCGGACCTGTTCCGGGAGGCTCGCCAACGCAGACGGCAACATTGCACGCATCGGACACTCCTTTGTGTTACTGCTCGATACAGTAACCCCGATGCGCGCTGCTAGCTAGAGCTAGCACTCAGAATGTTATGCCGGATTCCGCCCTACCAGCGCGGACCGCGCTGAATCTCATCTACCTTCGGCCGCACATCGGCCAGATAGATGCCGGTCGCGATGATCGCGATGAGCGCGAGCAGACTGGTGACCGTCAGCGAGAGCAGCAGGAACAACAATGCCGCGGCGAGGATGGCGGTCCAGATCGGCTTGGTTAGCTTGTCCACAGCGGTGAACGCGTCGGGACGCTGACGAATAGCGTGAATCAACGCGAAGATCGTCGCGCCGAGTGCCACCAGCCGCAGCACGAACAAGATCATGCCGGTCAAATCGTGCGCCATATTCACCCCACCCATCATAGGAGCAACGACCCCACACACGAGAGGTGTGCGGGGCCGTTGGTCGTGCGGGTCAAGCGATTAGACCTTCTTGGGAGCAGCCTTCTTGGCCGGCGCCTTCTTGGCGGGAGCCTTCTTGGCGGGAGCCTTCGCGACAACAGTCTCCTCGGCAGGGGCGGGCTCGGACTCGGTGGTCACCGTCAGCACCTCGGCCTCGACGACCGGCTCGGCCGCGACCTCTTCCTCGTCCTTGACCGGGCGGCCGAGCAGGTCGTTGACCTTGCCGAGCACGTCCTCCGCGCGGGTGACAGCGTCGGTATAGAGGGATTCCACGCGCTCGATCTGATCCTCGACCAGGTGGTTGGCGCGCAGCCGCTCGACGGTCTCCTCGCCGCGAACGGCCAGGTCCGAGTACAGGTCGATGACCTTGGCGTAGTACTTCTCGGCGAGCGTGCGCAGCTCCTCGGGGGTGAACTTCTCGCGCAGCTCGGCGAGGTCCTCCGGCAGCTCCGAGGGCAGCCCGGCCAGCCGCTCGCGCAGCGTCTCGAACTGGGCCTGCACATCGGCGGGCACGTTGGCGAAGCGCTCACGGGCCTCTTCGACACGGCCGGTCACATCGGCGGTGGCGGCACGCTCACGCACCTGGGTGACAGCGTCGATAACGGCGGCATAGACCGCGTCACCAGCGCCGACGGTGGCGAACAGTGGTTTGGTGGACTGGTTCTTATCGGTCATTCTTCAGTCTCCTGGCGTGGCGGAGTGTCGGTTGTCGTGCGCGGAACTTCGCTGTCCCATTGATCCCCCCCTGACTCGTCCCCTCCGTTTTCGCGGCGAAACGATTCATAGATTTCCAGCAGGACCTGCTTTTGCCGTTCGCTGATCCACGTATCGGCAAGCAGGGCATCCCGGACCGGACTGTGCGGCCGCTGCTCGAGATAGCCAGCCCGTACGTACAACACCTCCGAAGACACTCGCAGTGCCTTGGCGATCTGCGCGAGTACCTCGGCGGACGGATTGCGCAATCCGCGCTCGATCTGACTGAGGTACGGATTGCTCACTCCCGCAAGGGTGGCGAGTTGACGCAGCGAGACTTGCGCGGCCTCTCGCTGTGCCCTGATGAAGCCTCCGATGTCGTGCGCCGCGTTCACGACGCGGGCCGCCTTTTCTCCGACCCCTGCCGATTGCTCGGCCGAACTGTCGTTGTACTTGGCGGAAACCTCGGGCTGGTCTGCCATCACTCACCTTCTGGCGGTTGTACGGTTCAATTCTAAGCGAGGGTGCTAGCTATTGCAAGCACTCTGTAAGCACTCTTCCAGCAAACATTCGGCGCTCTACGCTCAGCCGTGGAACAGCAGCTGAGAAATTGTGTAGATCGCGAGCCCTGCCAGCGATCCGACCACCGTTCCGTTGATGCGAATGAATTGCAGATCGCGCCCAACCTGCAATTCGATCTTCTTGCTAGCTTCCTCAGCATCCCACCTGGCTACCGTGTCGGTGACCAGGGTCGCGATCTCCCCCGCATAGTTTCCCACCAGATACCGTGCGCCTCGGTCGATCCATCCATCTACTTTTGCGCGCATCTCGTCGTCGTCGCGCAGCCGCTCGCCGAGCTGCTGCACGTTCTCGGCCACCTTCCTACGCAGCGTACTGCTGGGATCATCCGCCGATTCCAATATCAGCCGCTTGGCCGCACGCCAGGTCGCCTCGGCCATGCCGGTGATTTCCTCGCGACCCATGACCTGCGCCTTGATCCGCTCGGCCTTCTTGATCATCGCGTCGTCGTGTTGAAGGTCATAGGCGAATTCCTCGAGGAATCGATTCGCCGCTAGGCGTACCTCGTGTTCGGGGTTCGAACGGACCTTCCAGGTGAACTCGACGAGTTCCCGGTAGATCTTTTCTGAAAGCAGAATGTTTACGAATTTCGGGGCCCATTGCGGTGCGTCACGCAAAACGATCCGGTCGATCGTCTCCTGGCTACCCAAAGCCCACTGATGCGCGCGCTCGGCAAGCATGTCCAGCAGCGGCAGCTGCCGGTTATCGGCAAGCAGTTCGGCGAGCACTCTGCCGATCGGCGGACCCCACAGCGGCTCGGCGATCCGTTTGACGATCGTGTTGTCGATGATCTGCTCGACGTCCTCGTCGCGCAGCACCCCGACCACCGCACGCAGGATGGTCGAACTCTCCTCGGCCACCCGGGCGGCATGGCCGGGGTCGGCCATCCAGCGCCCGACCCGCCAGGAGACCTGCGCCGAGGTCACCTTCGCCGAAACCACGTCCGGAGCAAGGAAATTCGAGCCGACGAAGGAGCCGAGACTGGCGCCGAGCTGATCCTTCTTCTTGCGGATGATCGCGGTGTGCGGAATCGGCAGACCCAGCGGATGCCGGAACAGCGCGGTCACCGCGAACCAGTCGGCAAGCGCACCGACCATGCCCGCCTCCGAAGCCGCGCGCACATAGCCGACCCAATCGCCGCCCGAACCGCGCGATTCCAGCCAGCGGCAGAGCAGATAGATCACCGTCGCAAAGGCCAACAGCCCGGTGGCCAGCGCCTTCATCCGGAACAGGTCCCGCCGTTTGCCTTCATCGTCCACGAAGGCCGCGAAGGAACTGGGTGCCGCTGCGGCAGGCTGGCTGCGCGTATCGAGAACCGCGATGTTGCCGGGAGCTTTCTCCATGCCTCCATTCTGCTGTGCCCGACGCGCGGCCCGACTCGGCGTGGCGCGGGCGGCGTGTGTCGACACCCCGCCCAACTCCCCGGTCCTGGTCGGCAAATATGTGGTTCCTGCCGCATCAGCGACCCAAACGCACATCTCACCGGTTGCCTGGACCTAAGCTTGGGGCGACGGAGCCCAACGGCTCGAAGCCCGAAACCCTACGAACGAGGGAGCTCACGCTGTCCACCGAAGACCTTGTCGACGTCGGCGAGCGCGCCGAGCGACCGGCGGCGGTGCGCACCGGCCGGACGGACGGACGCAAGCGCCGGTGGCGGCAGCACAAGATCGACCGGCGTGAAGAGCTGGTCGACGGCACCCTCGCGGCGATCCGCACCCGGGGCAGCAATGCGGGCATGGACGAGATCGCGGCCGAGATCGGCGTCTCCAAAACCGTCCTCTACCGGTACTTCTCCGATAAGAACGATCTGGTCCACGCGACCATGCAACGGTTCATCGAAACCACGCTGATGCCGCGGGTCTACGACGCGATCAGCCTCGACGCCGACGAATACCAGCTGGTGCGCTCGGCCCTTTCGGCCTACGTCGGCACCGTCGACGAGGACCCCGAGGTCTACCGCTTCATCATGGGCAACGGCTCGGCCGACCAGTCCTCGCTCGCGGAGTTCGAGAAACTCTTCGCCGAGGTCGTTTCCGTGGTGATCACCGATCGCGCGGGCGAGAAGGGCATCGAAACCGAAGGCGCCCTGCTGTGGTCCTATGTGCTGGTCGGCGGCATTCAGCTGGCCACGCACTGGTGGACCACCAATAAGTCCATGTCCCGCGAAGAAGTCATCGACTACCTCACGATGATGGCGTGGAGCGCGATCGAGGGGATGGCGCGGGCCAACGGGTCGCGCGAAGTGTTCAACGCGCAGTCGCATGTGCTGCCGACTCTCGATACCGACTCGGGAAACTGAACAATCGCCCGACTTCGGGCACACCCACCGGGTGCTAGCTGGGCTGCTAGCTGAAGTTCACCAGGCCGCTCGACTTTGCGGGAACGTTGGCTAGTCTGAACCCGAGCGGTGCGCCGAGTGGGCTGCGTCACCGCCCCGCGCGTTGGCACCAATGGAGGTACCTCGATGGCGAAGCAAGTGCCGACTTCTCGGCTTGCTCGTGGCACCAAGCTGGGTGCGGTCGCAGCCAGCTCGGTCATCCGGACGCAGCGCACGCGGTTATCGATGCGGGGTAGGTCCGATGCCGTGCGGGCGAAGATGGCCGAGGAGTCCATGATCCGCACCACCGAGCAGGTGGTCATGGTCCTGGGGACCATGAAGGGCGTGGCCATGAAGCTCGGCCAGATGATGTCGGTGCTCGATCTTGACCTGGTGCCCGAAAACCACCGCGAACGCTTCCAGAAGCGGCTTGCCGTGCTGCGCAATGCCGCACCGACAGTCTCGTTCGAGTCGATGCGCCAGGTGATCGAGGAGGATTTCGGGCAACCGCTCGATCGGGTGTTCGCCGAGTTCGAGGCGACGCCGATCGCGGCGGCCTCGATCGGCCAGGTGTATCGAGGCACGCTGCACGACGGGCGGCAGGTCGCGGTGAAGGTGCAGTACCCCGGCATCGACGCGGCGGTGCGCGCGGACCTGAAGAACCTCGCCATGTTCCGCCGGGTGCTGCAGTCGGCGATGCCATGGGTGACCCCTGCCGTACTCGACGAGTTGCGTCTGAACATGGAGAGCGAGCTCGACTACCAGGCCGAGGCCAACACCCAGCTGCAGATCGCCGAACTCTACGCAGGGCATCCGTTCATCGTGGTGCCGCGCTCACTGCCGGAACTCAGCACCACCAGAGTGCTGGTCAGCGAGTACATAGAGGGCATGGGCTTCGAGGCGATCCGCCAGCTGCCCGATGCCGAGCGCAACCGGATCGGCGAGATCATCTACCGCTTCTATGTGGGCTCGCTGTTCACCTTCCACGAGTTCTGCGGCGATCCGCATCCCGGCAACGTGCTGCTTGCCACCGACGGCCGGGTCGCCTTCCTGGACTTCGGCCTGTTCAACCGGATGGATCCGGAGCACGTGCGATTCGAGACGATCTGTCTGCGCGCGGCCGCCGAGGATCGCGCGGAAGACCTGCGGGAGTTGATGATCGAGCGCGGCGTGATCGACTCACCCGAGGAGATCGGCGCCGAGGAGTGCCTGGATTACGTGCTCGCCGCGTCGGAATGGTGTCTGCTCGACGAAGAGCTGACTATCACCCCCGAGCTGGCCAGCGGCGCGTTCCTGCTGGCGGTCGACCCGAGGGCCAGCGAATTCGCCGGGATGAAACAGCAGAATCTGCCGCCGGAGCACCTCTTCTCGCGCCGCGCCGACTTCCTGACCTTCGGCATGCTCGGCCAGCTGGAGTGCACCACGAACTGGCATCGCATCTCCCGCGAATGGCTCTACGACGAACCTCCGGTCACCGAACTCGGAAAGCTTCATCACCAATGGCTCGCCGAGCGTTCGCCGGTACCGCCGAAAAAGTCACGGGCACGGGCAAAGAAGCCCGTGCGGGACAAGGCATGACACAAGGCATTTCACCGCATTGATCGGGAGCAGGTAACGATGGCAGACAAACGAGAATTCGACCTAACGCTTTTCGGCGCAACGGGTTTCGTCGGCAAGCTCACCGCGCAGTACCTGGCGGGCGCCGCACCCGAGTCGGCGCGCATCGCGCTGGCCGGACGTTCGCTGGACAAGCTGACCAAGGTGCGCGAGGAACTGGGACCGGCCGCGGCGAACTGGGAATTGGTGGTCGCCGATTCCACCGATCAGGCCGCACTCGACGCGCTGGCCGCGCGAACCACGGTCGTGGTCACCACCGTGGGACCGTACCTGCGCTACGGCCTGCCGCTGGTGGCCGCCTGTGCGAAGGCGGGCACCCACTACGCCGACCTCACCGGCGAGCCGCTGTTCATCAGGGACGCGATCGACCAATTCCACGACCAGGCCGCCGAAACCGGCGCGAAGATCGTGAATTCCTGTGGCTACGACTCGATTCCGTCGGACATCAGCGTTTACCAGCTCTACAAGCGCTCGGTCGCGGACAACACCGGCGAACTGGAGGAGACCACGCTGATCGCCTGGCTCAAGGGCGGCGCAAGCGGCGGCACCATCGACTCCGGCCGCGCGATGATGGAGGCGATCGCCGCAGACCCGTCCAAGGGTTCGGTGCTGTCACACCCGTACTCACTGAGCCCCGACAAGTCGATGGACCCGGATGTGGGTCGGCAGTCCGATCAGGCGCTGCAGCGGGCAAGCAGTATCGACCCGAGCCTGGACGGCTGGGTTGCCACGTTCATCATGGGCGCGCACAACACCAAAATCGTGCGGCGTACCAATGGCCTGCTCGGCTGGGTGTACGGCAAGAACTTCCGCTACCGCGAGGTGATGAGCGCGGGCAAGTCGCCGGTGGCACCGCTGGTCGCGGCAGGTATGGCGGGCGGCATCGTGGCCACCATGGCGGCGGGCGCGGTGCTGTCACGGGTGTCGGCGGGCCGCAAGCTGTTGGACAAGATGCTGCCGAAGCCGGGCACCGGTCCGAGCGAAAAGGCCCGCACCAGTGGCTGGTTCACGATGAAGACGTTCGCGCGGACCACTTCGGGCGCCAAGTATGTCGCGACCTTCGCAGGCACCGGCGACCCCGGCTACCAGGCGACTGCGGTGATGTTGGGCGAGAGCGGCCTGTGCCTGGCCTTCGACGGCGACAAGCAGCCGGAACTGGCTGGCATCCTCACTCCGGCATCGGCGATGGGTGACGCACTCACCGACCGGCTGCGGGCTGCGGGGATCACCATCGAGGTCGACCGGACCTGAGTTGACCTGCGGAGGGCGGTGATCGATACGCGGTCACCGCCCGATCCGCGCCATCCGACTCCCCAATGACGAGGAGCCCAATGGAATTGCCAGCCGGTCCACGCGGCCGTCGCCGCCCCGACACCGCATCGATAGCGGCCGAACCGAGGATGAGCTCGTGAACCTCGCCCGACGCACGATGAACGCGCCCGCGCTCGCGGCGGTATACGAAAAGGCCTGGCGACCAACGCTGTTCTATCTCGCCAGCGGACGCACCACAGCCGCCGACCGGCGCGACGCCGTTACCGCACTGCACCTCGACGGCGCCAAGAAGGTCCTCGATATCGCTTGTGGCCCAGGCAATTTCACCAAGCACCTGAGCAACGCACTCACCGACGACGGCTACGCGATCGGCCTGGATTACTCCGAGCCGATGCTTGCCCGCGCCGTCACCGACAATGCGGGCCCCCGGGTCGGCTACCTCCGCGGCGATGCCCGCCGACTCCCCTTCGCCGACCGCACCTTCGACGCCGTCTGCTGCTTCGGCGCCCTCTACCTCATCCCCGACCCCATCGCCGCCACCCGCGAAATGATCCGCGTCCTAGCACCCGGCGGCCGCATCGCCATCACCACCAGCCACCGCGCCGACAGCCCCTTCGGTCACGCCAGCCGCATAGTCGGCGGCTGGAGTGGACTACGAGTCTTCGACACCGACATCTTCCCGAAGCTCTTCGCCGAGAACGGATTGGTCAACGTCGACCAGCAGGTCCACCGGCTGTTGCAGTATGTGAGCGCAAGCCGCCCAGAGTGAGTTCGCGGCTCGCACTGCTCGAGACATTGGTACGAGCTCCAATGGCGGGAACGTCGGGTGCCGTGATCGTGCGATTCGTGCTCACCAGCCCGTCCTCGATACGTGGTTCATCGCAATAGATCTCCATGTCGATATCGGGCGCCATCGCCAAGTCGTAGGCGACTGCGCCCACGAGCACTGGCGTTCCGAAGGCCCGCCAGCGCTCGAAGAGCTTCAGTCGAGCGAGAATCTCATGCGCTTGCTCGGCCCGTTGTCGGCTCTGCTCGAGGACATTTGGCATATCGCCTCCCGAAACGGGCACTACTCTGCGAAGACAGCATTACCACGCCGAATGACCTGTTGTCACCTGCCGGCTCGTTGCGCCGACGAAAACTGGCCGACACCGATTGCGCCGGTGAGTATTTCGGCGTGAGCAATGAAAGGCGAGAAATCGTCCGGAACCGGCGATTCGCTCGAATAGCCTTTGTCTCGCTCCGTCTTCTCCGAAAGGTGATGTGCCAGTCCGTCATCCGGACATGCTGAAGTCACCGTTCTCGTTGATGTTTACCGGTAGCCACTGGCTTTGTGCCAGTGCCTCGAGAACGCAGGTCACCAGCAACTTGCGGCCACGCCGGCTCACCGTGTATTCGAGGGACGGGTGCGATTCGTGGCTTCGGATCATGCCGTTGCCCCCCTGTCGCGGGGTGGGCTCCGACAGCATCCAGAAAAGCTCGGGTCCGATCAGAATCGATTGCCCGCCGCTCTCGTGGAACCATCGGCCGGAATATTCGATCAACAGATCGGTGAACGCTTCCGCGCTGTCCGCCGCTTCGGTGAGCTGATTCAAGGCTGTGGATCTGTCAACGGTACTCAGGATGACGGCCGCCAATCGGCCTCCTATTTCACGGAACTGGTCAATACCCTGGTCCTGCCAGACGATAAAAGGCATGGCTACTCCATCGAAGTATTCGAGCATGACTGAAGTATTCGGACTCGTGCGATTACACGCGGACCGCTGCCGGGACCACCTGACGGCCGTCGGTCACCTTGATCGGGCTGATCTTAGCTTGCACCGGCTGCTCGGCGATGAACGGCACGGCGGCCAGTTCCGTCTTCGCGACGATGTCGATCGGGTCGAGCCGCATCGGCGCAGTGTGGGCTTCGGGATCGGGCTTGGTCGGCGCCGATGCGCTGGCATGCTGCGGCACGGCAGGGACTTCGGCGCGTCCGGTCGTGCGTCCCTGCTGCCATAGCATCAGCGTGAGATGCACTGCGAACAGCAGTGCAAGCGGCATCCCGGCATAAATGGCCACTGACACTGTGCTACCGCCGATCTCGAGTGCGTACTCGACATTCCCGGCGACCGACACCAGCGTCGACAGGACGAACAGCCCCGTCGCGTACCACCAACCGGCACTGAATTTCTTGAATGAGGCAGTGGCAATCATGGAACCGATCACCAAACCGTCGATCGCGATCGGCACATTCGAGGCGAGGTCAGGTAGGACTAGGTTCGTGATGGCCAGGCCGTGCAAAGCGACAAAGGACATCTCGAATGCCTTGACCGCCACGACAGCAGTAACAATCAGCGACGCATGCGCCGGACGCGGCTTGAGCCAGCGCCGCCAGTTCGCCAAGGACGCACCGAGCATTGATGCGGGCGGTTCGTCGAATTCCTCCGCCATCGCAGGTGTGATCGTCGTCATGATGGGGAGCGTAGCGTGTACGTCGCGATGTACACCGAAGCCCATGGGGAAATACATTTCGAGTCGTCGCCGTGCGAGCACGATGCGCCTGTGGCGATCCCGGTCCCACGCCCCCGCCAATCGACGCCGTTACCCGACCTGAGCGGTAAAGATATTGTCCGACAATTCATCTCGCGTCCGAACGAAACCGGAGTGGCTCCGGCGTGGCGAACGAAGCGTCGTCGATGACGCGTCACCTTCCGAAGAAGAAGGAGGAGGAGATGCCCGAACCGTCCATCCAGCGAATGCCCGAGAGGGTGAACAACGATGCCGATGTTCGAAGGTCGATACGCGGATTGCCCGTCCGGGCCTGTGGCACATGGTGTACTTCTTGGCCGCGTCGGGTACGTAACTCATGGCGGCAGTAGCAAATTCGGCTGCGGCCCGAAGCTGACCAGCAGCCCACAATCTCCGCCCGCCGGAGAGACTGGCGACCCGCAAGGCTGACATTCAAGACAAATACCCCGCCAGTTGGCAGCACGGGCGCCGCCCAGGGTGCCCGTCCTCCCGCTCCTCTCCCGGACGTCACCTGAAAAGCGACCAGAATGGGAACCCCATGCATAAGAAGCCGGGCCGACACATACTGCGCTGGTGCATGTTTCGCCGCGCGAAATGAGCGCGAGCCGCTAACTGGATTCACCATCAGATGAATGGTGTTGGAGTACAAGATATTCACTCGGATGGCGGTAGTGAATGATCCGAGGTCCCAGCTTCGGGCCAAGGACCCTCGGCGAGATCCACCGAGTGCGCCCGGCCTGGGATGGTCCGAGGGAGCGGGGATGGTGGCCCACAGCATGTTGCCGCCGCCAAGTCGTTGGTGGGGTTCACAGGCGAAGCCAGAATCACCGTTTCACCGTCATTACCGAAAGTGCTTGGAACGTAACCACAGCCAGTCCTCACGCCGGAACCAGTGTGCCTGCCTAACCAGGTTGCGGAAGACAAAGCCGGGTACCGCACACGACGCCACCCCGTACTGCCCCGAACATCGCCAGGAAGTGAGCTCGACCAACCAGCCACCTCCCCCGTACTGGCTGCCCTCACCACCTAAAGCGCCTGAAACGCAACCACAGCCAGTCCTCACGCCGGAAGCCGCGTGCCTGCCTACCCAGGCTGCGGAAGACCAAGCCGGGTACGGCACACGACGTGCCCAGCACTGCCCCGAACACCGCCGGGACGTGAGCTCTGTCTACCAAACCGGGGCACGCTACCCACAGCTCTGGCCTACTCCAGTGAGTTCCACCGGGGCAACCTCGAGCAAGTGAGCTCGGTTTACTGAACCCAGGGCGCACACCCCAACACCGACCGCCCTCACCACCTAAAACGCCTGAAACGCAACCACAGCCAGTCCTCACGCCGGAAACCGTGCGCCTGCCTACCCAGGTCGCGGAAGACCAAGTCGGGTACGGCACACGACGTGCCCAGCACTGCCCGCAACACCGCCGGGACGTGAGCTCGGTCTACCAAACCAGGGCACGCTACCCACAGCTCTGGCCTACCCCGGTGAGTTCCACCGGGGCAACCTCAGGGAAGTGAGCTCGGCCCACACACCCCAGGACGCACTCCCCAGCACCGGCTGCCCTCACCACCTAAAGCGCCTGAAACGCAACCACAGCCAGTCCTCACGCCGGAAGCCGCGTGCCTGCCTACCCAGGCTGCGGAAGACCAGGTCGGGTACGGCACACGACGTGCCCAGCACTGCCCGGAACACCGCTGGAAGGTGACCTCGGTCTACCAAACCGGGGCACGCTCCCTACAGCTCTGGCTTACCCCGGTGAGTTCCACCGGGGCACCTCAGGGCAGTCAACTCGGTCTACCAAACCTGGCACGCTCCCTACAGCTCTGGCCTACCCCGGTGAGTTCCAGCAAGGCAACCTCAGGCAGGCGAGCTCGGTCCACCAATCCAGGGCACGCTCCCAAACGCTCCGGCTGTCCTCGGCGAGTTCCAGCGGAGTGCGTCAGGGCGGTCAGCTCGGTTTACTGAACCCAAGGCGCGCACCCCAGTTTTGGTTGCCTCCCCGTGGTTTTGCCGGGGGCAGTGCTGGGCACGTCGGGTGCCGTACCCAACCTGGTCTTCCGCAGCTCTTCGAGGCAGGCACACAGCTTCCAGCGTGAAGACTGGCTGTGGTTGCGTTCTCCAGCGGTAAAGAAATCCGTCCTCACACCCCGTGCTGTAACCGCACACCCGGTCTACGGGGTGTTCGGTTGCGGCGCTGGGTGTTCGGACGACAGTTTGGCCTTCCGCAGCTCTTCGAGGCATGCCCACGGCTTCCAGCGTGAAGACTGGCTGTGGCTGCGTTCCCGGACGGTAGAAATCCGTCCTCACACCCCGCGTCCCAGCCGCACACCCCGTATACGCAGTGTGCGGCTGGGATACGGGGTGTTCGGTACGACAGGTTTGATCTTCCACAGCTCTTCGAGGCACGCCCACGGCTTCCAGCGTGAAGACTGGCTGTGGTTGCGTTCCCGGCGGTAAAGAAATCCGTCCTCACACCCCGTGTCGTAGCTGACACCCCCCGTACAGCGTCCTCACACCCTGTGTTGTGACTGCACACCCGGTATACGGGGTGTTCGGCTGTGACGCTAGGTGTTCGGACGACAGTTTGGTCTTCCACAGCTTTGCGAGGCATGCCCACGGCTTCCAGCGTGAGGGCTGGCTGTGGTTGCGTTCCCGGGTGGTAGAGAAATTCCGTCCTCACACCGCGTGTCGTGGCTGCACACCCCCCGTACAGCGTCCTCACACCATTTGTTGTGACTGCACACCCCGCATACGGGGTGTTCGGTTGTGGCGCAGGGTGTTCGGACGACAGTTGATCTTTCGCAGCTTTGCGAGGCAGGCGCATAGCTTCCGGTGTGGGACTGGCTGTGGATGGGTTCCGGGCTTTTCTCTGTCGCGCGAGTGAAATGGGTTGGGTAATTCGGTACGGGTCGTACTGTATTGTTGGAGTGTGGCAGTTGATAGCGAGGTGTGGCCGGAGTCGTTGCAGGTGGCGCAGGTTCGGATTGCGCGGCCTACCGATCGGTTGGCAGAGGTGGTGCGGTTCTATGTCGAGGGGGTGGGGTTACGGGAGCTGTATCGGTTCGAGAACCACGCCGGGTACGACGGGGTGATGCTCGGATTGCCCGGGGCCGGATACCACTTGGAGTTCACCACTCATGTGGACGGCAGTCCTGGCGATGCCCCCAGTGCGGAAAACCTTCTGGTGCTGTACTTCTCGGGCGAAGCGCAGATGTACGACGTGGCGTGGCGACTCGGTGAGTTCGGCGTGGAACCGGTGGATGCGGAGAATCCGTATTGGGCCGAGAACGGTGGGCTGACATTTCCGGATCCGGACGGTTGGCGGGTTGTGTTGATGCCGCGCCCGGTCTTCTGATGGCGGGTAGGGCGCGGGAGGACCGGATCGATGCTGCGGTGTTGACGGCGGCGCGGGAACTGCTCGACGAAACCGGGTATGCCGATCTGTCCATCGGTCAGGTTGCCACCAGGGCCGGTGTCCATCGACCGGCGATCTACCGCCGCTGGCCATCGAAGCGGCATCTCGTTGTCGACGTGGTCGCCGACCTGCTCGGTCGTCACCCGACACGCGACACCGGCGACCTGCGCGCCGACCTGACCGTCGCGATGCGCAATCTGGTTGCCGCACTACGCGATACCTCGCTACATCGAGTCCTGCCGGCCCTGGTAGCCGACCTGGCCAACGAGCCCGCCCTACGAGACCATTTCCTGGCCACTGTCTTCGAGCCACGCAGGCAAACCACGGCCACCGCGCTGCAATCGGCGATCAACCGCGGCGAGATCGACCCGGACCTGGACATGGACTTCGTCCTGGACGCCATCGCCGCCCCGATCTACTACCGAGCACTCTTCGGTCACCTGCCATTGACCGACGCCCTCGCCGACCAGTCCGTCGCCGCCGCATTGCGTGTCGTCGCCCCGTCTCGTTGACCGACGCCCTCGCCGACCAGTCCGTCGCCGCCGCATTGCGTGTCGTCGCCCCGTCTCGTTGACCGACGCCCTCGCCGACCAGTCCGTCGCCGCCGCATTGCGTGTGGTCGCCCCGTCTCGTTGACCGACGCCCTCGCCGACCAGTCCGTCGCCGCCGCATTGCGTGTGGTCGCCCCGTCTCGTTGACCGACCCTCGCCGGGCGGCGGTGGTTCACGCCGCAGGCGAGGTCGCGCGCGGCAGGATGGATCTGCTGTCGGTCGGTGTTGGCCTGGTGACCGTAGTCACGACAGGAAGGCCGACAGAATGCATGTGGACGAGTCCGTTGGCGCGAGCGACGGACTGCGGCTCGGTATCGCGCCGCACCGGTTGTGGACGGATGTGGACGCCGAGCTCGACGACGTGGTGGAAACTGCCCGTACCGCCGAGCAATTGGGGTTCGACCATGTGATCGCGGGCAGCCACGTGCTGGCCGGGGAGTTGGGGGTCACGCTCGATCCGGTGGTCATGCTGTCGGCGATTGCGGGGGCGACATCGCGGATCGGCATCGTGACCAGCGTGCTGATCCTGCCGCTGTACAACCCGATCGTGCTCGCGCACCAGACCGCGACGCTCGACCGGCTGTCGCGTGGACGGTTCACGTTGGGTGTCGGGACCGGCTGGGACCGAAACGAATTCGAGGGTGTCGGCGCGCCGTTCGAAGCACGCGGGAAGCGCACGGACGAGCATTTGGAGGCACTCGGCACGCTGTGGTGGGGCGAGTCGTCCGACATCCGAATCGGTGTCGCGCCACGCACGCTCGGCGGCCCGCCGGTGTGGGTCGGCGGGCAAAGCGATGCCGCATTGCGTCGAGCGGTGCGGTTCGGGGCAGCATGGTACGGATCTGTTTCCGGGCCAGCGGAACTCGGCCGGATCCGCGGCCGGTTGGCCGAGCTGCTCGAGACGTCCGGCATCGAACGCGAACCGCTACAGACGAACTCGGTGGCGTTCGTGGTGCCGCCGGGATTCACCGCGATCGGCCGGGATCTGGGGCGACTGCTCGGCGGGCCAGAGGCGTCGGCCGGAAGCATTGTCGATGAACTCGGCGCGCTGCGGGAAGCCGGACTGAGCGCCTGCTCGCTATGGCTGCCGGTGCCGACAGCCGCATTCGCCGACGCAATGGCTTGGGTCGCGCAGGAGGTCGTGCGGCAGCTGAGGGGTCGTTGATGGGAGTGGTGTGAATTGCGTGAGTGTTCGGGCCGATAGTGACGTACGACGCCTCTGCCGCGTACGGACAGGATCTGCGCTATGGTTGCTAGTCGGCGATTGTTGATCTTGCACGGTCGCCCTATGTCCGTCGTGGATGTCTTTCTTTCGCGTCGGCCCCGCAGCTGGGTGTCATAACACCGAACGCAGGTATGGACACCCCATCCTGCGCGCCGCTGCGGTACAACACCCGATGCCGGAAAGGCACCCGTACCACTTATGACGACTCGTTCCTCGAGCCCTGCCCCTGTTACCTCTTTTGCCGCGCTCGGCGTGCGCAAGAAGCTGGTCGACGCGCTCGCGTCGAATGGCATCACCGCACCGTTCCCGATCCAGGCCGCCACCCTGCCCGACTCGCTCGCCGGGCGTGACGTGCTCGGCCGCGGCAAGACCGGCAGCGGTAAGACGCTGGCCTTTTCCATCCCCATGGTCGACCGGCTCGCGGGCGGCGTGCGCAAGCCCGGTCGGCCCTCCGGCCTGATCCTTGCCCCGACTCGTGAGCTGGCGACCCAGATCACCGCGACCCTGGAGCCCATGGCCGTGGCCTGCGGGTTGACGGTGACCACGATCATCGGTGGTGTCTCCCAGGTGCGTCAGAGCCGAGCCCTGGCCGCGGGCGTCGATATCGTCGTCGCCTGCCCCGGCCGGTTGGAAGATCTGATGCGTCAGCGCGTCGTGCACCTCAACGAGGTGCAGGTCACCGTGCTCGACGAGGCCGATCACATGGCTGACCTCGGTTTCTTGCCTGCGGTGACCCGGATCCTCGCGGCCACCCAGTCGACCGGTCAGCGACTGCTGTTCTCCGCCACCCTGGACAACGGCGTGGACAAGCTCGTCAAACGATTCATGCGCAATCCCGCGTCGCACTCGGTCGACGAGGCCAATTCGCCGGTGGCCGCGATGACCCACCACGTCTTCGAGGTCGGTGGTGTCGACGCCAAGAACGCGCTCGTACGCACCCTCGCCTCCGGCGGCGGCCGCCGAATCCTGTTCATGCGCACCAAACATCAGGCGCGCAAGCTCGCCAAGCAGCTGACCACGGCGGGCATTCCCGCGACCGATCTGCACGGCAACCTTTCGCAGGTCGCACGCGACCGCAACCTGGCCGCGTTCACCGAAGGCACGGCGCGCGTCCTCGTCGCCACCGATATCGCCGCCCGCGGCGTGCACGTCGACGATGTCGAGCTTGTCGTCCACGTCGACCCGCCCGCCGAGCACAAGGCATACCTGCATCGCTCCGGGCGGACCGCCCGCGCGGGCAGTGCCGGTGACGTGGTCACCGTCGTGCTGCCGGAACAGCGCAGGGACGTCGCCGGGCTGCTGCGCAAGGCAGGCATCCAGGTCAGCCCGCAGCGCGTGACGGCGGATTCGACACCCGTGACGGATCTGGTCGGCGAGATCGCGCCGCTCGTCGCACCGACATACAACCCGACCGCCTCCACACACACCGGCGGACAGGCTCGCAACAGGAACAGCCGTCCGAGCGGTGACGCCGGGCGTGGTGGGCCGTCGCGTGCGCGCGGTGCCGCGACCGGTGGGTCGCGTACGCGTGCCGGGCAAGGCGCTGGCGGCGGACAGCCGCGTCGCCGCGACAACGACACCGTGGCCGGTGGCCGTGGTACCGGCTTCGACGGCCGGTCAAGCGGCCGCTCAGAGCGTGCTGCCGGACCGTCGCGCAGCAGCGACGGGCGTGGTACCGGCTTCGATGGTCGGCCGAGCGGCCGCACCGAGCGTGGTGCCGGATTCGATGGCCGTTCACGTGGCTCTGCTGAGCGTGCAGCCGGTCCGTCGCGCAATGGTGACGGGCGTGGTGCCGGATTCGACGGACAGTCGCGTGGCCGCGCCGACCACGGCGCCGCAGCCGGTGGTCAGCGCAGTCGAAACGGCCGCGGCGCAGGCGTCGCCGTTGCCCGTGGCACCGATTCCGCAGCCGCCCGGTCCCAGGGTCGCCCCGCCCGCACCGGCGCGTCGCACACCCGCACCGCCTCCCGCGATCAGGCTGCGCCGCCCCGCGCGGGCCGTCGCTGATCACCCGATAGACATCACCGGCCGACCCCGGCCGATCAACTGAACGAATTGCCTTCTGGCACAACCGAACGGCCCCTCGAGCCTTTGCTCGCAGGGGCCGTTCGGCTGTCGACCGGTGGTGGAGTTGCTCGGCTGCGTGGTTTGCTGCTGCCTGCGGTCCGCAGGATCGGCAGGTGGGGGTCGGTGCCGCCGATGGGCTCGGGCGGCCGCCAGGATGATTTCGACAAGTGCGGCAAGGAGTTCCGCTGCCCGGTCGCGGGCGTCGAGGTCCCGGCAGCTGTCAGTGGCTCAGTGCGGAGACGGCCAGCATGAAGGTGGCGCCTGTGACTGTGCAGGCGAGGGTAAGACGGGAAGGGTGTTCGGCGTGGGCTTCGGGGAGGATGTCGGCGGTGGCCAGGTAGAGCAGGAAGCCGGCGAAGTAGCCGAGGTAGAGGCCGACTGTTTCGGCGGGGACGCGGATGAGAGTGCCGATTATTGCGCCGATTACCGGGGCGATGGCATCCAGAGCGAGCAGGGTGAGGGCTCGTTTGCGGGCGTTGCCGTAGAGGGTGGTGATGGTGAAAGTGTTGAAGCCGTCGGCGAAGTCGTGGCTGATCACCGCGATTGCCACGGCAATGCCGACGGTGGCTCCGGCTTGGAAGCCGAGTCCGATCCCGAGTCCGTCGAGCATGCTGTGGAAAATCAGCCCGGCGGCAGCGAGTAAGCCGACCGACTGGAAACCGTGTTTGTGCGCGCCGAATTCGCCTTCGTGACCGGTGTGAATGGCAACCGCGCGCTCGATGATGTGGATGGTGAGGAAGCCGAACACGGTGGCAAGCAGCGCGGCGGGCACGCCGAGTACGGCCTGTCCGGATTGCTCCAGTGCCTCGGGCAGCAGGTCGAAGAAAACCACGCCGAGCAGCACCCCCGCCGCCAACCCGAGCACCAGATGCTTGCGGTCCCCGATCCGCACCGCCACCAGCCCGCCGATCAGCGTAGAGCACATAGACGCCAGAGCCAGCAAGATCGCCATCGCTCGAGCATGTGCCACCAGCACTCACCCCACCCCCACCTCCGCCCGGCGAGTCCGCCAGGAACCGACTGCCGCGCCCGTCGAGAGGACATGAGGGAGGTGCTACTCGGCGAATGCAGTAGCAATGTCTTGCTCGTCGGCTGGGTGAGGGTCGCCAGCGTGCGGCGGCCGGTGGTGATGTCGGCGCAGCGGGGCGTGGTCGGGTCCGTCAGGCGCTGGATCAGGAGGCCTGGGCCGACCACTCCGGTGCGCCGGAGCTCATTCCGTCGGCGGTCGTCCGCTCCGGCTGAGCCGAATAGTCAACTGCCGGGCCCACTTTCGGCGCCGCTTCACAGGTGCATTCGGCTCGTCGGCGCCGCCATCGGTCTCGACCTCGTAGCGGCGAACGTAAGCGCCCGCGAAGGCTTGGACGGTGGCCGTCACCGGAATGGCGAGCAGCGCACCGGTTGCGCCGAGTATCGCGGCTCCGGCCAGCACCGCGCCGAAGGCGACGGCCGGATGCATATCCAGGGTGGTTGCGGTGATTCTCGGCTGCAGCACATAGTTTTCGAACTGCTGATACACGATGATGAAGCCCAGAATCCACAACGCCGTGCTCGGGCTGTGCACCAGCCCGACGATCACCGGCAGCGCACCCGCGAGATAGGTACCAACGGTCGGAATGAACTGCGAGACAACGCCGACCCACAGCGCGAGCGCGAACGCCGACGGCACGTCGAGCACTCGCAGCGCCACATAGTGGGCGATGGTCGAGCAGAGCGCGAGCAGCCCCCGTGAATAGATGTAGCCGCCGGTCTTCTCGACGGCGATATCCCAGGCGCGCAACACATGTCGCTGGCGGTGCGGCGGCAGTAGCGAGCAGACGGCGTTGCGGAAGCGCGGCCCGTCCGCGGCGAAGTAGTAGGTGAACAGCAGCACGCCGAGGGCTTGGAAGAGCACGCCGACCGCAGTGGTGCCGATGCCCCACACATTGCCTGCCAAACCGTCCAGGTAGCCCTCGATGGTGGCGCTGCGGTCCTTGGCGATCTTCCCGATATCCGTGCCGGACAGGTCGGTCTTGAAGGTGCGGTTGATCCAGTCGACGGCTTGGTCGGCGTAATGGGGCGCGTTCTTGACCAGCGTGGTGACCTGATCGATGAGCAGCGCGCCGAGCGTCCACACAAACGCGACGGTGAGCCCGGTCAATGCGAGGAACACCAGCCCGGTCGCGGGTCCGCGGCGCATGCCACGGGCCGCGAGCCAGTTCACCGCGGGCTCGATGGCGAAGGCGAGGAACAACGAGATCAACAGCACCGTCAGCAGCCCCTGCAGCCGTGTCAGCAGCCAGAAGCCGCCGACGAGACCAGCCACCGTCGCCGCGGCGAGCAGGAACGCGCGCAACAACCAGGGCGGCGGCTCGGCCGTCACATCGGCCGTGACCACCGCGTTGTCGGTACTGGCCGCTGCGTCGCCGGAGGTCGAGACCTTGTCGGTAGGCGAGCTGTCTTCATCCCCGGGCACAACTCTCCTCCGGACCGCTAGATCGTCGCGGCGTCGATGACGAACCGGTAGCGGACGTCGCTGGCGACGACACTGTCATATGCGCCATCGATCTCGTCGGCGGAGATCAGCTCGATCTCCGCCCCGATCCCGTGCTCCGCGCAGAAGTTCAGCATCTCCTGGGTCTGCGCGATGCCGCCGATCATCGAGCCGGACAGCGAGCGACGGTAGGCGGCAAGGCTGAATGTCTTGACGCTCATGGGGTTCTCGGGCACACCGAGCTGTACCAGCGTCCCGTTCACCGCGAGCAGACGCAGGTAGCTGTCGATCGGCAGGTCGGCCGAGACGGTGTTGAGGATGAGGTCGAAGCGGTTGCGCAGTTCACGGAAGGCCTGTTTGTCGCTGGTCGCGTAGTAGTGGTTGGCGCCGAAGAGCTTCCCGTCGTCCTGCTTGCTCAGCGAATGGCTGAGCACGGTGACCTCCGCACCCATCGCCGCCGCGATCTTCACCCCGACGTGCCCGAGGCCGCCCATCCCGATGATCGCGACCTGCTTGCCGGGTCCGGCCTGCCAGTGCCGCAGCGGGGAGAACAGTGTGATGCCCGCACACAGCAGCGGTGCGGCCACATCCAGCCCGATACCCTCGGGGATGGTGAGCACGAAATGCTCGGTCACCACGATCTGAGTCGAGTAGCCCCCCATCGTGTGGCCGCCGGGCTGGACGGCCGGATCGACCGGGGTGTTGTAGGTCATCGTGGCGCCGGCCTCGCAGTACTGCTCCTCATCGGCGAGGCAGGGTCCGCAGACGCCGCACGAGTCGACCATGCAGCCGACGCCCACCCGGTCCCCGACCTGGTGCTTGGTCACCGCGGAGCCGACCGCGGCGACGATGCCCGCGATCTCGTGCCCGGGCACGCAGGGGTACTTGGCACCGCCCCACTCATCGCGCGCGGTGTGGATGTCGGAGTGACAGATGCCCGCGTATTTGACGTCGATCAGCACATCGCGCGGCCCCAGTTCACGGCGCTCGATGGTGACCTTCTCGAAGGCGCCATCGGGCGCGGGCATGGCGTAAGCGGCAGCGGAGCTCATGCTTACATGCCTACCGCTGCATGGGCATGTTTGCCAACCGCCTCGCCGGATACGCCCGAGGTGCCTACGGCGTTCGCGGAATATACCCGGCGAGATGATGATCTCCGGCCACAATGGAATTCATCAGGTCTAGCCGAGGCGGGAGACGATGGACGACGAATGGCATCGCGTGCCCGAGCGGGATCGGGTGCCCGGCGG
Source organism: Nocardia sp. GCM10030253 (assembly GCF_042675075.1). Classification (NCBI taxonomy): domain Bacteria; kingdom Bacillati; phylum Actinomycetota; class Actinomycetes; order Mycobacteriales; family Nocardiaceae; genus Nocardia; species Nocardia sp. GCM10030253. The sequence goes on from NZ_JBHTDL010000012.1 coordinate 242,669, forward strand.
CGGGCGCGCGCTTGCGCTGGTCGTCGCCGCGCTGCTTGCCGTTGCCGCCTTCCTCGGCTTCCGTGGCGAACTGCCTGATTGGTCGTCCGGCGGAACCGATACCGCCGCGCCGGCGATATACGAACCCGCGCCGCCGCTGGACCCGGTGGCGGTCGCGCATATCGTCGAACCGGCACTGGTGAACATCAGCACCTCCAGCCGCGCCTTCGGGGTCGGGGCCGCCGGGTCGGGAATCGTGCTCACCACCGACGGACAGGTGTTGACCAGCCATCATGTGGTGAAGGGCGCGGAAACCGTCACTGTCACCGACATCGGCAACGGCCTCGTATACGACGCAACAGTGCTCGGCTACGACTCCGGCGCCGATATCGCGTTGCTGGAACTCGGCAATGCGGCCGACCTGGTAATCGCGAATATCGGCAGCTCGTCGAACCTGCGGATGCGCGAGGAGGTGCTCGCGATCGGCAATGCGGGCGGCACCGGTGGGCCTCCGACCGCGATCGCGGGCACCATCACCAACCTGAACAGCACGATCGTCGCGCTCAATTCGGCCGACCTGTCGCGCAAGGCGCTCTCCGGCATGCTCGAGGTCGCGGCGGCGGTCAGTTCAGGGCAGTCCGGCGGCGCGCTCGCCGATCGGAACGGCGCGGTGGTCGGCGTGATCACCGCGGCGTCGGGCGAACCCCCGCCCGATGTCGGGCGCACCGCGAACGGCTATGCGGTGCCGATCGACACCGCGATGGGGGTGGTGCAGCAGATCCGATCCGGTACGCCCACCGACACCGTGCATATCGGCCCGACCGCCACTCTCGGCGTCCTCATCTCGAATGCGGAGCCCGCGGGCACCGGCGCCCGCGTCGACGTCGCGATCTACGGAATGCCCGCCTACACCGCGGGCATCGTCGCGGGCGATGTGATCACCGCGATCGACGGGCGCGCCGTCACCACCGCCCAGTCGCTGCGTGCGGCACTGAACACCCGCCGACCGAACGACACCGTGGGACTTGCCGTTACCGGAGCGGGCCACGCCCAGCGCACGGTACCCGTGGTGCTGACCGTCGGGCCGCCGAACTGATCACGCCATGCCCCGCAGGCGAGGACGGCAACGCACCGACGGTGACGTGCACTGTCGGTGCGTCGAATCGACTTGCCGGACTACCGAATTCAGACCAATGACAGCCAGTAGTCCTGGAAGCGCAGGAACACCAGCAGCAGCACCACCGCGTAGAACACCGCGACAAACGTCCACCGCCACTCCGCGACGATGCCGAGTGGTCCGCGCGAGCGACCCCACAGTAGGTCGGTGACGACCGCGAGCAACGGCGTGATGATCGCCCACACCACCAGGCAGTACGGGCACAGCGCGTTGATCCGGTACAGGCTCTGGAAGATCAGCCAGCCGATGAAACCGACGCCGAGCACAGTGCCGAGCCACAGCCCGCCCCAGATCCAGCGCGGAAACCGCACCCCGGCGACCGCGAGGACGCCGAGGGTCACCACCACCGAGAACCCGACGATGCCGATGATCGGATTCGGGAACCCGAACGCGGCGGCCTGATCGGTCGCCATCACCGACCCACAGGACAGGATCGGGTTGATGCTGCAGGAAGGCACGTACCCGGGATCGGTGAACAGCTTGAAGCGCTCGATGGTCAGCGTCACCGAGGCGAGCCAACCGGCGAGCCCGCCGATCAGCAGCACCCATGCGGACCGTGCCGCTGCCGCGTCGTTCACTGACCCGCGGCTGCGGCGATCGCGGGTGCGAGTCCGCCGGGTCCGAAGATCTCCTGGCTGGAGTCGATCTGCTTACCGTTGACGAATACCGACGGGGTGGACTTGATACCGCTGTTGAGCACGTCCTTGGTCTTGTCCTGGATGTACTTGTCGTACTTGCGATCGGTAATGCACTGGGCCACAGCGGGATCGGTGTAGCCGGCGTCCTTGGCGATCTGGATCAATTTGTCGTCGGTCAGGCCGGTGCCGCCCTCGGGGGGCTGCTGGGCGAACATGGTGGCCAGCCAGGGCAGGTACTTCGTCGGATCGGACTCGGCGACGCAGTACGACGCGTTCGCAGCCCGCGAGGAGTACTGGGTGGTGGAGGCCTTGTCCAAGAAGGAAATCACGTTGTATTCGACGACGGCGGTGCCGTTGTCGACAGCGTCCTCCAGCACCTTGGCGTTGGCCGCCTCGAAGCCCTTGCAGGCCGGGCACTGCAGGTCGGCGACGACCCGGACGGTGACCTTCGCGTCCGGCTTGCCGATGCGGATCGCGCCGTTGTCGGTGATGGAGCCCTGGACCGCGCCGGAGTTCTGGCCCGAGGCCGCGATGGCAGGGGTGGCGCCGGGCTCGTTCTTGCGGTTGTTCTTCACCGCAATGCCGATTCCGATGGCCGCGACGAGGCCGATCAGCACGACAGCAACGCCGACCTGAATGAAGATCTTGCGGTTGCGGTCCGCGCGCTCTGCCGCCGCCAGCGGATTCTTCTTGCCACCAGGGTTGTTGCTCACCGTGCGTTCACCACGCCTTTCGCTAGCCTGCCGGTTTTCCTGCCGCCACGATGGTAGTTCCGGAGCTCACCCCGGCGTGGTCTGGCACGGCCCACATCATCCTGGGTGAACCTGAGAGATTCCGAAATTTCGTGCGGGCTGTTTCGAGCGACCTGCAAGCAGTCGCTAGCGGCGGGCTGTTTCGAGCGGTGACTGCGGTCAGGCTTGTTCCAGGCGGCGCTTCTGCTCCTCGACATCGAACTCGGCCGGCGGCCAGTCCAGCTTCAGCCGGTCGAGGGCGTCTATGAGCAGCTCGGTCACCGCGAGGCGGGAGAACCATTTGCGGTCGGCGGGAACCACATGCCATGGCGCGGATTCGGTCGAGGTCCGGTCCAACATCACCTGGTAGGCCTCTTGGTAGGCGGGCCAGTAGGCGCGCTCGTCGATGTCGGAGGGGTTGAACTTCCAGTATTTGTCCGGTCGCACGAGGCGGTCCATGAGCCGCCGCTTCTGCTCGTCGAGCGACACGAACATGGCCACCTTCACCAGCGTGGTGCCCTGGTCGACCAGCTCCTGCTCGAAGGCGTTGATCTCCTCGTAGCGTGGTTCCCAGACCTCCGGCGGCACCAGATTGTGTACCCGCACGACAAGCACGTCCTCGTAGTGCGACCGGTCGAACACCCCGATCTGCCCGCCGCGCGGCAGCGCCTTGCGGATACGCCACAGGAAGTGGTGCTGCTTCTCCTCCTCGGTCGGCACCCCGAACGAGGCGTGATCGACGCCCTGCGGGTCCACCGAGCCGATGACGTGCCGGACGATGCCGCCCTTGCCCGCGGTGTCCATGCCCTGCAATACCAGCAGGATGCTGCGGAGATCGCCGGAACGGCCGTTGGCATACAGTTTTTCCTGCAGACCCGACAGCACCTCGGCGCGTTCGGCCTGGAATTGCTGGGCAGTCTTCTTGTCACCTTTGAATCCGGGTGTGCCGGAGGTGGCCAGATCAGCGATCCGCAATCCATCGGCCCGCAGGGCGTCGGTGGGCGGAAGAGACCAGTTCTTCGCCATCGCTCCAGCTAACCACGGCGAGCTCACGACGACGGGCCGTTGGCACAAGCAGTCGCTAGCGGCGCTCAGCGGATCTGCGCGAGGCGCAGGATTTGCGCGGCGAAATCCTCGTCGGAGACAGGGGTGAGCACCAGGTCGTTCGAGGAGGCGAGCAGGTAGCGTCCGTCGCCGGTGAAGTCGAGCCAACTGCGGTGGCGGGTCGGCGGAGACATCGGGTGATCGGGTTCCACGGTCACGGTGATGAAGCCGCGGCCATCGACCGGTTTTCGGAGCGTCTGGCGGAAGCGTGCGGCGCCGCGGTGACCGTTGGTGACGAAGGGCTCGGTGCGATCCGGGCTCAGCACCGCGTCCTGCGGCTCCCGCATCGGGCCGAGCCTGCCCGCAGGCGCCGGGCCGATGATCTGGACCAGGCGCTGGCCGAGGGTGCGGGCGTGGCACATCTGCACGATCACGTTGTCAGGGGTGGCGACCAGGATGCCCGCGTGGTTGTGCACCACCGCAGCGAAGGCGAGGATCGGATCGGCGTCACTGGAGTTACCGTTGTGTGCGGGAACGGTGCGTTCGCCGGAGATCGTGATGGTGGTCGCGTCGGTGCGCGCGCACATCATGAGGGCAGCCGCCAGGTCGGGGTCGGCCTGGCGGGCGAAGCGCTGCGGCAATCGCAGTGCGGCGTATTCGGTTTCGGTGCGAGTGGTGGCCGCTGGCATCATGTTGACCGGGTAGGGCCGCCGGTCCAGGCTTGTTTCGTTTTCCCAGACGTGGGTGAATTCGTCCGGCGTGAGAATCCATTTCACCGCGCGCCGCCCCCGCCGACTGAGGTGGGCCGGGCGGGGGTGCCGTCAGCGGAGCCTGGCCGCCCACCGACGCCTCGGATGGGGGCGTGAAGCGGGGGACATGGTCGCCGGAGGCGGGCATGGTCGGGGTGTAGACGTAGGTCATCGTGTCCTGGACATCGGCCTGGGTCGCGGCGGCCGCGATGTCGTGTTCCATTCTGCGCTGACCCCCGTGCACGGCCTCGGCGGCCGGGTCGTCCAGCGGACGGTACTCCTTCGGCGGCGGTATGGCAGCTCGAATAGTCTGCGCAGCTTCGCAATTCAACTCCATCAGGCGCTGCACCGTCCGGCAGACCTCGTGTGCTTCCGTACCCGCGCGCACGAAAGCGCGGGTGGCCTGCAGTGCGGCGTCGGCGGATCGGCCTGACCAGCGCGCGAATTCGCGGTTCGTGGTGTCGGAGAAGATCTGGAAAGCCTCGGCGAGCGCGACGGCGTTCGACTCCCATCCGGCGGCCACCTCGCCAAGTGCGCCCGGATCCAGGGTCTCGTGTACGAGATCCCAGATCTCCCGATGGGTGTAGGCGCCGAATCGCTCCCGCTCCTGGGCGAACGCGGGATCGGTTCCGCCGCTTGCTGTTGCGGCATCGCTCGTCAGCCGCTGCTGTCGGATACGGATGTCGTCGGCGGCTGCTCTGGCATCCCGTGGCGCGGTCATCGGGGCTCCAGGTATTCGTTGACCAGCGCGAGGGCGGCCTTGTTCGCGGCGTCGGCGTCCTCGAACTTCTTGCCAGCCGCCAGGTATGCGGCTTTATACAGCAGCGCCGTTTCCTGCAGGGCGGTGACGGTGTCCAGGTATTGGCTGCCCTTGTTGCCGAACCCTCGTGTAAGGCCCTGCCCTGTCGGCAGATTCGGGAATCCGGAGACCTCGGTGACGAGATGTCCGGTGGCCATGGCCTTTTGCAGGTCGTCGACGAGTCTGTCGCAGGCTGCCGCAAGATTTTCGGCGACGTCTTCGGCGAGCTCGAACTGCTCGCCGCTGCCACCGGTGGCCGCCGCATAGAGTTGCCTGGCCATCCGCTGCCCGGTATCCGGTACCGCCATCTGGGTCGCCCCCTTCTGTTCGGTCCTCACCCACCGCACCTGTCGGTCCACACCCACCGCACGTACTGGTTTCGTACTCTACCGGTCGGTAAGGCGCGAGGTGGCCCCCTTGCCGCAGGCCGTCCCCGCGGCGCCCTGTGATGTGGGGCACGCCTGCCGGTTACACTGGCCGCTGGTCCAGGGAGGTTTTCGAAGGGGAAGGCGTCCGGTGCCCGAAATCGAAGAAGTACTCCCGAAATATCTGCAGATCTCGGGATATATCCGCAATCAGATCGAGCGCGGCGAACTCGCTCCCGGCGCCGAGGTGCCGTCCGAGCGGGAGCTCGCCGCGAGCTGGCACGTCGCACGGCCGACGGCATCGCGGGCGCTGAATGAGTTGCGGCAGCAGGGGTTTGTGGAGTCGCGGCGCGGATCCGGCACGTATGTTGTCGATCGCAGTGCGCTGCCCGCGGCGCGGGAACGGGGTGATCGGGCACGGAATTACGGCCCGGCGTACTCCGAAAACGAGTCGGTGACCGTATTGCAGGCGGGGATGGTCGATGGACCCGCATGGGTTCGAAAAGGCCTCGCGGTGTCGGTCGGCAGCTCCGTTCTCGTTCGGAAGCGGTTGGTGTCCAACGATTCCGGTGTCAGCGAGCTTGCGACATCGTGGTTTCCCGCCGCGTTGGCCGAGGCCGCGCCGCGGCTGCTGGACGCCGAGCGGCTGGCAGGTGGAACCGTCGGATACGTCGAGTCTGTCACCGACCGCCGCGTGTCGTATGCCCGCGACCGGGTGAGCGCTCGTCTCGCCACGGCCGACGAGCGCCGCCACCTCGATCTGGCCCGCCCGTCCGCGGTGCTGGTTTACCGGTTGACACTGCACGAAGCCGACGACACAGTCGTCCAGTTCGACGAAGTGGTCTACCCGCCGGACCGCTGGGAATTCGAGCAGGAGTATTCCACCAGCTCATAGCCTGTTTCCGCCATTGACAGCCGTCCGGCACAACTGGCATAGTCCAGTTGTCCGGGAGTGGCATAGGCCAATGGGTGGGAGGGTTCGATGTCCGATCAGCTGACCATCGGTAGCTGGGTCGTCGTGGGGGAGCATTGCTCTGTCCGTCGCGCGCCCATGCAACGAGACGATTACCTCACTTTCGTCTTTGAGAGTGGCGGAAGCGAATTCGAGTTCGCACTGGCGCCGGGGATGCTCCGCCGCATGGTCGACCTCTGCGCGGCACCATCACCGCCCCCGAATGAACCGGACTGAACTAGCCGATCATCCAGCAGCCAAGCCGGGAATTGTGGTATCCGGGCACCCCTTGTTACAGCGGAACACCCCGTGTACAGGGTGTTCGGCTGACACACGGGGCGTTCGGACTGCTGGTTGTCGATGGGCAGGCGGTTTTTTTGGGGGGTGGGGTTTCTTTGGGTTTGCCTAATCGGTCGGCGTTGCCCGCCGACGAACTCGGCGCGCGGCTGCGACCATATTGCGCAGCGACGGCTCGAGCTGCCAGGAGTGACGCGTCTTCAGACCGCCGTCCGGATTTGCCCACAGTCGTTCCGGGGTGACGGCTTCGGCTGCGGCCGTCAGTAATTCGTCGAGCTCGTCGATGTCCGGGATACGCGCCGAACGGCTCTCGTAGACACCGGGCCCAACACCGTGATTGAGGCCGTGGCCCGAGGCACAGTCGTCCTTGAGCGCCTTGAGCACCCATTCGATGGAGCGGGTGGCGACCAGCGCGGTGACATCGGCATCCAGCTGGTTGATCGCCTCCACCACCTCGGCGCGACCGGAATAGTTGATATGCGTGTGGATTTGGGTTTCCGGCCGCACACCGGAGGTGGCCAGACGGAACGCGCCGACAGCCCAGCGCAGGTACTCGGCGCGGCCGGTGGGACGCGGCGGCAACATTTCGCGGATGGCGGGCTCGTCGACCTGGATGATCGAGATACCCGCGCGCTCCAGATCGACGACCTCGTCACGGATCGCCAGCGCCACCTGGTCGGCGGTTTCGTACAGCGGCAGGTCCTGGCGGACGAACGAGCGCGCGATCATCGTGACCGGGCCGGTGACCATGCCCTTGACCGGCTTGTCGGTCAGCGACTGCGCGTAGGTGATCCAGTCGACCGACATCGGAGCCGGGCGCGACACATCGCCGTAGATGATCGGCGGTCGGACACAACGGGATCCGTACACCTGCACCCAGCCGAAGCGGGTGGTCGCGAAGCCGTCGAGCAGCTCCGCGAAGTACTGGATCATGTCGTTGCGCTCGTGCTCGCCGTGCACGAGCACGTCGAGACCGATGTCCTCCTGCAAGCGAATCGTGGCCTCGATCTCGGCCTCGATCTTCTTGCGGTACTCCTCGTAGGACAGCCGGCCCTCGCCGAGGTCGTAGCGCGCCTGCCGCATTCGCGTGGTCTGCGGAAATGATCCCAGCGTGGTCGCGGGGACCGGAGGCAGATTCAGCTTGCGCTGCTGGGCTTCTCGCCGCACCTCGTACGGCTCACGCTCACGCATGTCCGGCGTGACCGAGTAAACGCGCTGGCGCACCGCGTGCTTCTGCTTGAAGTGCACCTCGGTCGGCCGTTTGCGCCACTTGTCCGACGGCCCCTCGGTGAGCGCCTTCGCAAGCGAAACCACCTCGCCCACCTTCTGTTTCGCGAAGGCGAGGCGATCGGCGACATTGCCCTCGATGTCGTATTCGGCAAGCACGTCGTAGGGCACGTGCAGCAGTGTGGTACCTGTGGAGACGACCAGGTCGGGGCAGACCTCGGCCAGCTCGTTGAGGTAGGACAGCGTGACGACGCGGTCCGCGCGCCACACATTGAGCCCGCTGATCACGCCCGCGTACAAGCGCTTACGACGAATGCCGGGAACCTTCGCGAGTTCCTCCGGGTCGATCCGGAAGCTCGCCAGGTCAAGGCCGATGGCCTCGACATTGGTGCCCGCCAGAATGGTCAGCGCCTCACCGAAGTCGCCGTACTGACCGGTGACCAGGATGCGCGGACGCAGCGGCGCCTTCGAAAGCCGTTGGTAGGCCTTCTCGAACGCGGCAAGTTCGGCCGGGCCGCGCTCACCGGTGAAGCAGGGCTCGTCCAGCTGCACACAGGTGGCGCCGCGCTTGGCGAGGATCTCGAACAGCTGCTCGTACACCGGAAGCAGCTTGTCGAGCAGGCTGAGGGTGTCGAATTCCGCCTCACCGGGGACGTGTCCGGCCTTGGACAGCAGCAGCAGCGACAGCGGACCGAGCACCACCGGGCGCAGCTCGATATCGCGTTCCTTGGCCCGGTCGAATTCGTCGAGCAGCGCCTCGGGATGCAGTGAGAACTCGGTGGATTCGTCGAGCTCGGGCTGGCGGTAGTGGTAGGCGGTTCCGAATAACCGCACCAGCTCCAGCGGCGGCAGATCGGGACGGCCGCGGGCCATCAGGAAATAGAAGTCCAGCGGGTCCAGTTCGTCCTGGAGCGGCTTGAACCTGGTCGGCACCGCGCCGAACAGCAGCGCGTTGTCGAGCACATGATCGTAGAAGGAGAAGGTATTGCCTGGCACCTGGGTCAGCCCGGTGGCGGCCAGCTCGTTGAACTGCCGCTCCTGGATGTCGCGCCCGACAGCGAGCAGCTCGTCGCGAGATACCCCGCCGCGCCAATAGGCCTCGAGGGCCCGCTTGAGTTCCCGGTGCGGCCCGATTCTCGGGTAGCCGAGGATGCTCGACCCGTAACCATCGGTGACGTTGACCATGCGCGGGATGCTCCCTTTCGATCACCTGCGCGGCGCCTACCCGAAATGGTGGACGCCACGCAACGCTGCGCTCTCGATGTGCGACCGAGAATCCACTCGGCCCTTCATGCAGCTTATGCCGATAACCCCATCCACCCGGCCATACCTGAGACCGAATGATGTTCAGCTGAACCCACCCACAACGGAGCGAGTTTTACGAGCGACCGTTCGCGGCCGGCTCGCGTCCGAGTGGCCGAAGCGATGCGACGAAGTCGCGAGTCTCGGCCGCTCGGACGCGAGCCTTGGGGGCCGCGAACACGCAGCGCCGCAGGCGCTGCAAATTGAATTCAGACCTTGTACTGGTAGAAACCCGCGCCGGTCTTCTTGCCGAGCAGGCCGGCCTCGACCATGCGCATGAGCAGCGGCGGGGCCGAGTACAGCGGCTCCTTGAACTCTGCGTACATGGAGTCGGCGATCGACTTGACGGTGTCGAGGCCGACCAGGTCGGTCAGCGCCAGCGGGCCCATCGGGTGGGCACACCCGAGCACCATCGCCTTGTCGACGTCTTCCTTGGTGGCGAAGCCGGACTCCACCATGCGGATCGAGGACAGCAGGTACGGCACCAGCAGCGCGTTCACGACGAAGCCGGAGCGGTCGGCCGAGCGCACGACCTGCTTGCCGAGCACATCGCCCGCGAAGGCCTCGGCGCGCTTGGACACCGACTCGCTCGTCTTGAGCGTGGTGACCAGCTCGACCAGCGGCAGCACCGGAACCGGGTTGAAGAAGTGCATGCCGACCACACGCTCGGGGTTCGCCGTGGCGACCGCGATCTTCATGATCGGGATGGACGAGGTGTTGGAGGCAAGCACGGCATCAGGGTCGGTGACGACCTTGTCGAGCTCGCTGAAGATCGAGGTCTTCACCTTCTCGTCCTCGAGCACCGCCTCGACCACCAGCTGGCGGTCGGCGAAGTCGCCGAGGTCGGAGGTGAATCGCAGTCGCCAAGCGGCCTGCTCGCGCTCACGCTCGGTGATCTTGCCGCTGCTTACGCCGCGGTCCAGCGACCGCAGGATGCGGGAGCGGCCCGCGGCGGCTAGTTCCCGAGTCTGTTCGAAGACGAGCACGTCGATATGCGCGCGGGCGCACACCTCCGCGATTCCGGCACCCATCTGTCCGGCGCCGATAATGCCGACGCGTTGAATCTTCTCGCTGCTCACGTCCCGCTCCTGCTGTTTTGTCTGGCAATCGGGTGGCTGTATTGGCTGTGGATCAAGGTATAGGGATGCCCTCCCCGCTGGGGCTGTTCAGCGGGAAGGGCGGTACACCCCACAGGGTGAAGTATTGCGAGCGCGCCGTGCGGTTCACGGCTCCGTGCGGGACCGTGAACCTGCCGTGCCTCAGGCGCGGCGATCGAGCACAGCGCGATCATTCAGATCAGTGGAACTGACCCTCTTCGGTGGAGCCCTTCAGGGCAGCCGTCGAGGTGTTCGGGTCCACGGTGGTGGCGATCAGGTCGAAGTAACCCGCGCCGACCTCACGCTGGTGCTTGGTGGCGGTGTAACCGCGCTCCTCGGCGGCGAACTCGCGCTCCTGCAGGTCGACGTAGGCGGTCATGCCCTCGCGGGCGTAGCCGTAGGCCAGGTCGAACATGCCGTAGTTCAGCGAGTGGAAGCCGGCCAGGGTGATGAACTGGAACTTGAAGCCCATCGCGCCGAGCTCCTTCTGGAACTTCGCGATGGTCGCGTCGTCCAGGTGCGCCTTCCAGTTGAAGGAAGGGGAGCAGTTGTAGGCAAGCAGCTGGTCCGGGAACTCGCTGCGCACGGCCTCGGAGAACTGCTTGGCCAGCTCGAGATCGGGCTTGCCGGTCTCCATCCAGATCAGGTCCGCGTACGGGGCGTAGGCCTTGGCGCGGGCGATGCAGGGCTCGATGCCGTTCTTCACACCGAAGAAACCTTCGGCGGTGCGGGTGCCGTCGAGGAACGGCTTGTCGCGGTCGTCCACATCGGTGGTGATCAAGGTGGCGGCCTCGGCATCGGTGCGGGCGATGATCACCGACGGCACGTCGGCGACATCGGACGCGAGACGCGCGGAGGTCAGGGTGCGGATGTGCTGCTGGGTCGGGATCAGCACCTTGCCACCGAGGTGGCCACACTTCTTCTCCGAGGCGAGCTGGTCTTCCCAGTGCACGCCAGCGGCGCCGGCCTGGATCATGGCCTTCTGCAGCTCGTAGGCGTTCAGCGCGCCACCGAAGCCGGCCTCGGCGTCGGCGACGATCGGGGCGAGCCAGTTCTTGACCGCGGTGTCACCCTCGACCTTGGCGATCTCGTCGGCACGCAGCAGCGCGTTGTTGATGCGACGCACGACGGCCGGGACCGAGTTGGCCGGGTAGAGGCTCTGGTCCGGGTAGGTGTGGCCGGAGAGGTTCGCATCACCGGCGACCTGCCAACCGGACAGGTAGATGGCCTGGAGGCCGGCGCGCACCTGCTGCACGGCCATGTTGCCCGTCAGGGCGCCCAGGGAGTTGATGTAGTCCTCGTTGTTCACGAGATCCCAGAGGATCTCCGAACCGCGACGGGCGAGAGTGGCCTCTTCGACGACGGTGCCCTGGAGCTTCGACACCTGCTCCGCGGTGAAGTTACGGGTGACGCCCTTCCAGCGGGGGTTGGTGTCCCAATCCTGCTGGATTTCCGCGGCTGTCTTCGGGGTGCCGGTGGTCATCTCTGACTCCACTTCCTCGTTTGGTCGGTGTATTTCGAGCGACCTGCAAGCAGTCGCTGGCGACGTGTGCCCCACGGTCGAGTTTCACTCGAACTGCTGGAGCGGCAATTTGCAGGCTTGCTAGGCCCATGGGGTGTACTTCCACACGATGGCACACCAGGAAATAGCCGTCTACCTGTTGCTAGTGTGAATCTCAGCTAGGTTTCCGCAGGCCTTTGCTAACTTTGCGAAATTTGCGGGCGAATTGCAAGCGTGCAACCTACCGGCGGGTAGCTCTGACGTGGGGTTTTAGCGTAACGCTCGTACTGTTAGCGATCTCCGGGTGAGCTGCCATAGACCCGCGCAGACATTCCGCGCTGTGAGGACCTTCACAGCTTCAGGCAGGTGCCGTCGGTGTGTGCCCGGCCACCTTCGAGTGGGACGGCGAGGGTGCCGTCGGGCACACTTGGTCGGATCTATTCCAGGACACGCGTCCAACTGCCTCGGCGATCCGTGACGGGCATCGGGCGCTCGATCGACCCGACAGGAGCACCATGCGGAAACTGTGGTTCACCACGGCAGTCGCCTGCGCTTGTGCCGCAAGCCTGCTGACCTTTCCCGCCGCCACAGCGAACCCGGCAGACGGACCGGGCACCGTCACTTCCACCGCCCCACTCGCCACGGTCGCGACCCCGCCAGGAGCGGTGAACCCCACCCGCATCCTCTACCGCACCATCACCGCCAACGACGTGCCCACCGAGGCGAGCGCCGCCGTTTACTTCCCGCAGGGCCAACCGCCCGCGGGCGGTTGGCCGGTGATCGCCTGGGCGCACGGCACCGTCGGACTGGGCGACAACTGCGCATACAGCATCGCCGGACCCAGCGCCGCCGAACGCGACTGGGCTTACCTGGGCACCTGGCTGCAGCAGGGTTACGCCATCGTGGCCGCCGACTACGCCGGGCTCGGCACGCCGGGCGAGCATCCCTACCTCAATGGGATGGTCATGGCGCACAACGTCGTCGACGCCGTACAGGCCGCGACCAGGCAGTACTCCTCGCTTGCGAAGAAGTGGGTTGTCGTCGGACAGTCCCAGGGCGCGGGCGCGGCCATCTATACCGCGCGCTACGCGACCGAATTCGGTGGTCCCGAGTTGGACTATCGCGGCGGGGTCAACACCGGTGTGCCCGCCTATATCGAGGACGTCCTGCTGCCGCTCGCTCCGCACATGCCGCCGATCGAGCTCAGCCCGCACCCCACTGCCTACGTGCTGTACATCCTCAATGGCCTGCGCACCACCTACCCGACGGTGGATATCGAGTCTTTCCTCACCGACTCCGGCCGCGAATGGCTGACTCGGGCACGGGATGCGTGCATCGGTCCGCTCGGCGACGAGCTCGCCGCCCGCGACGTTGTGCTCGGTGACCTGTTCTCCCGGCCGCTGCTACAGATCCCCGACTTGCACAGGTTCCTCGCCCGATACATGGGCCTGCCCGAATCCGGCTACGACAAGCCCATCTTCATCGGACAGGGCCTGCGCGACACCGACGTCATCACACCGGAATCCCTCCGCTTCGCAGCCGTACTGAAAGCGAACGGCCAGCCGATCACCCTGCACACCTACCCCACCGACCACAGCGGAACGGTCAACGCATCGCTCCCCGACTCACTGCCGTTCGTCGCGGGCCTGTTCGCCTGACCGGGCCCCCGCGGCCGCACTCCTTGTCGGGAGTGCGGCCTCTGCTCAGCGCGGCAGCGGGGGATGGGTTCGGCGCCAGTGGGTGGCTATGTCGATGCGGCGGGTGATCCACACGTCGGGGTGGGATTGGACGTGGTCCAGGAAGCGTTCGAGGGCGGCGGTGCGGGCGGGGCGGCCGACGATGCGGCAGTGCAGGCCGACCGAGAGCATTTTCGGGCTGCCTTCCGCGCCTTCGCGGTAGAGGACGTCGAAGGCGTCGCGCAGGTGGGCGAAGAACTGCTCGCCGCTGGGGAAACCGGCGGGCGACGCGAAACGCATGTCGTTGGTGTCCAGCGTGTACGGGATTACCAGGTGATTGCGGTTGTGGACGGTGACCCAGTAGGGCAGGTCGTCGGCGTAGGAGTCGGAGTCGTAGACGAATCCGCCGTGCTCGACCACCAGTTGCCTGGTGTTCGGGGAGTCGCGCCCGGTGTACCAACCCAGTGGTGGGGCGCCGGTCAATTCGGTGAGGATGCGGACCGCCTCGGCCATGTGCGCCCGCTCGGTCTCGCGATCGGCGAGCTGGTAGGACTTCCAGCGCAGGCCGTGGCTGGCGATCTCGTGGCCGAGCTCACGAAAGGCCGCTACCGCCTCGGGATTTCGCTGCATGGCCCTGGCCACCGCGAAGATGGTTAGCGGCAGGCCGCGTCGCTCGAATACGCGAAGCACCCGCCACAGACCGACGCGGGAGCCGTATTCGTACAGGGATTCCATGCTCATGTGCCGGTTCGGAAAGGCTTCCGCCGGAGTCATTTCCGAGAGGAAGGTCTCCGAGTGCGGGTCGCCGTCGAGGACATTGTTTTCGGCGCCCTCTTCGTAATTGAGCACGAACTGGACCGCGATCTTCGCGCCCCCAGGCCACCTCGGATCCGGCGGTGTTGCCCCGTACCCGCGAAAGTCCCGCCCGCTCATTCGCCCAACTCTCCGAACAATCGCAGCCGCGCGAGCCCGCCATCCGGATAGATATCCAGGCGAACCTCCTCGACCGACGCTGCCATCGGCGCGATCGCGAATCGGTGCCGGGTATCGGGCAGCAGTGCGGTGCGCGGCAGCAGCTCCAGCTCGGTGCCGTCGGTGGTGCGGCCGGTGAGCCGGGCCGCGCCGGGGCTGTTGCCGAGGAAGTACGACGTATCGATCTCGGCGAGCCGGATCAGTCCAGGTCCGGCGAGCCGGATGTGCACCCAGTCGTTGCCGTTGTCGCGGCGTCGGGCGGTCTCCCAGCCGTCGCCCATCTTCCCGGCCAGGCCGGGATAGAGCAGCTGGTTGGGCGAGCTGTAGAAGCGGTTGGAGCAGTCGATCACCAGCGCGCCGTTCTCCAGCGCGGCCAGATCCAGCGGACCGAGACCGAGCAGCCTCGGATCAGGACGCCCCTCCCCGTACACCCGCAGCCGAGCCACGCCGCCATCCGGATGCATGGTGAGTTTCACATGGGTCCAACGCTTTTCGCTCTCGATCGAGAACGGGTTGCGGCTGTCGCCCGAGACGGGAGCCCGGTCGACCAGGGTCACCCAGTCGTCGCGTTCGGCGATGGTCTCGGCGTCCGGATAGCCTTCGATCTCCAGGGCGGCCACCGACACCGCGGGCGGATAGTTGCCCTTGAACCAGGCGGTGTCCACCACGATGCCACGGATGACACCTGGCACGCCGAGCCGCACGATGGCGGAGTCGTCACCGGGCCTGCCGCGATGCCTGCGGGTTTCCCACCCGTCGTAGATCTGGCCCTTGTGCCCGAAGGTCGAGGGGCGATATTCGGACGGGCCTGGATTGATCAAATTCTCCTTTTCCGCGAAGAATTCGTCATTGACCCAGATCACCGACCCGCCGAGGGGGCGAACCGCCAGATCGGGCAGCAGCGCGAAGTCCTCGTCGCCGTTCACTACGCCATTGTTGTCCATCTACGCCTCCTGCGGGATCGGCGCGCGCGAGACCAGCGCTCGCAAGACCTCCGTGGTCAGTGCGGGTGTCAGCTCGCTCAGCTCGGCCGCGGTGCGCGCGCCGCAGTTCACGCCGCGTAAGACGGTGGCCGCCAGGGCTTCCGCGGTGGCTGGCTCGTCCATGACACCGCCGGATCGGCGTTCGAGATAGGCCTGCAAGCGCGGGACCGCAATGGCGGTGGCCTGCCGGAAGAACTCGTAGGTCGCCAGCCAGCGAGTGACCAAATGTCCGGGGTGCATGTCCCAGCCCTGGTAGTAACCGCGGCGCAGCGACCTGGTGACCAGCCGATGATGATTGCGCAGTGCGGCTTCCGGGTCGGTGTCGGGCACGATCTGGGTGGAGCCGTCGCAGATCCACACGCCGGTTTGCGCCGCGGCAACCTGCATGACCGCCTTCGCGTAGTCCGCGGCCGGGTGATCGAGTGCCTGGTCAGGCGCGGCGATACCGCATGCCGCCGTGTAATCGTAAGTGCCGAAATGCAATCCGCTGCAGCGCCCATCGGCCAGCCCGATCATCCTCGCTATCGGCGCGGTGCCGTCGGCGGCAATGATGGCCTGCGGGCTTTCGATCTGCAGCTCGAAACGCAGCGTTCCCTCGGCCAGACCGTAGCCGCGTTCGAAACCTTCGGACAGTGCGACGAGTGCCGACACCTGTGCTGCCGCGCGAATCTTGGGCACGGTGAAAACGAAGCCGTCCGGCACGCCGCCCGCCGCGTCCAGCACCAGTTCGAGAGTGCGCAGCGCCCTGCCGCGTTCGGGGCCCGCGAGACCTTTGGTCCGGATGCCGAAACTTGCCGGGCCGCCCGCTTGCCCCGCCCAGGCGGACAGCACCGTGCCCGCCGTGATGGCGGCCTTGTCTTCCTCGTCGTCGGAACGGAATCCGTAGCCGTCCTCGAAGTCGATGCGCAGATCCTGGATCGGGTTGCGCTGGAGGCGTTCGCGCACGACAGGCAGGGCCTGGGTGCTGTCGAGCTCGGCGAGCAGATCGTGGTGGCGGTCGAGCAGCTGCGTTGCCGCGGCTCCCCATTCGCCGGGCGTCTCGGCGTTGACACGATCGGCGGACACGTACGCCGTGTGAATCGGCTGCGCCCGGCCGTCGGGGCCTGGATAACGCGTGCGCAGTTCGGTATCAACCGTGTCGAGCATCGCATCGATTCGGGCACGAACGTCCTCGGGTAGCCGGGTCACCCCTGCTCTCCTTTCTGAATGACATGCCAGATCCGGTCGGCTGTCATCGGCAACCGGTCCAGTCGTACCCCGACAGCATCGCGGATGGCGTTTGCCAGGGCAGGGGCGACCGGGTTGTACGGCGATTCGCTCATCGACTTGGCGCCGAGCGGGCCGAGGTCGTCGGCCGTTTCGGCGAAGTACACCTCGGTGCGCGGCACATCCGCGAACTGCGGAATGTGGTAATGCCGCAGTGTCTGTGTGGTCACTACGCCGTGGTCGGTGCGCATGTCCTCGTACAGCGCGGTGCCGATGGCCTGCGCCGCACCGCCCTCCACTTGCCCGCGACACTGCACCGGGTTGAGCACCGTGCCGGCGTCGGCGGCCTGGATGGACTGGAGGATGCGCACGGATCCGGTTTCCGGGTGAACCGCGACCCGGAAGGCGTGCACGTTGAAGCTGACCGAGCGGGGGCTGCCGTCATGATCGCCGCGGGCGGACAGCTCACCATCGGCAAGCAGTTCGGCCGCGACGAGCAGCCGATCGCCGCAGCGGACACCGTCGGGTCGTAGTTCGCATTCCGACTCGGCTGTCCCGGTCAGTTCGGACGCCCTGGCCAGCATCCGATCACGCAGCGACAGGGCGGCGGCGTAGGAGGCTTTGCCCGCCACCGTGATTCCGGTCGACCCGAACGCACCGGTGTCGTGTCCGACCAGGTCGGTATCGGACTGCCGGATCACCACTTGCCGCACATCGGCATTCAGCGCCGTGGCCGCGAGCTGGGCGTGCACCGTTGTGGTGCCGTTGCCGAATTCCGCTGTGCCGACCAGGATCTCGTAGCGTCCGTCGGCGAGCAGGCTGGCCGTCGCGTCGGAGCGGTGACCGCGCGGCGGGATAGTGGCGATCATGGACAGGGCCATGCCTTCGCCCACCTGCCAGTCCGGGCCCGGTGAAGCAATACCGTTGCCACGCAATAGCGCTCGCTCGGCTATGTCGATGCATTGGTCCAAGCCATAGCTGCCGAAAACCAGGTCGCCGTCGTCGACTTCCACACCGACGAACCGATCCCCCGGCACCACCACATTGCGTCGCCGGAACTCGAACGGGTCGATGCCGACGGCACGGGCCAGCTCGTCCAGCGCCGACTCCACCCCGAAGATGATCTGCCCGAGACCGTACCCACGGAACGCGCCGGAGGGAATGTTGTTGGTGTACACCGACTGCGCGTCGACCCGCTTGTTGGCGCAGCGGTAGACCTCCACCGATTCACCGACACCATGGAACATCACCCCCACACTGTGATTGCCGTAAGCGCCCGCATCGGCGAGCACGTCGATCGCCAGCGCGGTCAGTATGCCGTCGGCATCGGCGCCCGCTGTCACCTCGACCCGCATCGGATGCCTGCTGGTAGCCGCGGTGAATTCGTCGGACCTGGTGAACTCGTACTGCACCGGTCGCCCGGTCCGCAGCACCGCCAGCGCGATGAGATCCTCGACGAGCATCTCCTGCTTGGCGCCGAAACCCCCGCCGACCCTGGTCGCGAACACCCGCACCCGTTCCCGAGGCAGCCCGAACACCACGCACAGTTCGTCACGCACCAGGAACGGCACCTGCGTGCTGCACCGGATCACGAGCCTGCTCCGCTCGTCCAACCAGCCGATCCCGCCGTGCGTTTCCAGATGCACATGCTGCCCGCGCGGCGAATGCCAAACCCCTCGCACCACATGGGCTGCCGCGTCCAGCCCGGCGGCCACATCACCCACCTCGCCATGCGCCTCGGCAACCAGATTCCGCTCCGCGTCCGCGATGCGAGCCGAATTCGGTTTACCGCCATGCAGTTTCGGCGCCTCCGGACTCAGCGCCTGTGCCGGATCGAACACGGCGGGAAGCACCTCGTACTCCACCCGCAACGCCCGACACCCGGCCCTGGCAACAGCCAAGCTCTCGGCGACGACAGCGGCCACCCGCTGCCCGACGAACCGCACCGTCCGATCCAGCACATACGTGTCATCAGGATCGTCCATCCGAAATTCGTGGCGCGCCGTCGTAAACGCGACATCCGGCGCATCGGCCCAGGTGAGCACCGCATGCACCCCGGGAATCGCCTCGGCGGCCGACGAATCTATCGAAACGATCCGCGCATGCGGATGGGGACTCGGCAGCACCGCGATATGCAATGGTGCGGTCGGCGGGGCCATCGACGCATCGGCGGTGGGGTCGACATCGCGGGCACGGACATCGAAAGTAAAAGGCTCCGTGCCGGTTACGACACGAGCCCCCGCGGGTGCACCGGTTCCACTGCCGATCTGCCCCAAGCCGAAGCCCGCGGTCCTGCCGGTGTCAGAAGCCGCGCCGCGGTCAGTGACCTGGCCGGTGCCAGAACCCGCGCCAACGCCGGAGACCGAACCGGTGCCAGAACCCGCGCCGAAGCCTGCCGCCCTGCCGATGCCAGAAGCCGCGCCGCGGTCAGTGACCTGGCCGGTGTCGGTAGCCGTGCCGCGATCGGTAGCCCCTGTGCCGGAGACCGTACCGAGATCGGAGGCCGTACCGGTGTCGAACCGGCGCGTGATGGGAGCGTTGGCTCCACGTGCCACCGGCGCGGTTTCTGATGCCGTGCCCGGTTCAGGGCTGGGAGGTGTGGCGGTCAGCGCGTCGGTGATGGCGCGATATCCCGTGCAGCGGCAGAGGTTTCCCTTCATCAGCTCCGGTAGTTCGGCCGTGTCGGGGGCTGTCGATCGACTGTCGCAGCCGAGGCCCGCGGCGGTGACCACCATGCCCGCGGTGCAGAAGCCGCATTGGAAGGCTGCCGCGGCGACGAATTGCTGTTGCACCGGGTGTGGGTCGTCGGTGGTGCCGAGGCCGGAGGCTGTGGTGATGGCGCGGTCGGCGGCGCGGTAGGCGGGAATGATGCAGGAGTGCACGGTCATTCCGTCGAGTTGCACCGAACAGGCACCGCAGTCGCCCGCGTCGCAGCCTTTCTTCACCGCCAGGTGGCCGGTTTCACGCAGTAAGGTACGCAGGCATTGACCCGGGCGCGGATCGGCCAGTACGGGCTTGCCGTCGACCTCGAATTTCATTGCTGCGCACCCGCTTCGACATGTAGCTCGGCGGACACTTGCTGGGCAAGGAGTTCGGTGACATGGCAGCGCCAGTCCGGCGCGCCGTGTGGATCGTCGAACCAGGTCGACGGATCGATCGATTCGATGCCCGCCCGCACCTCGGCAGCGCTCGGCGGCTCGGCGAAATCCAGCACAATCGGCCTGCTGGTCGCGGCGGTGATGGTGAGCGCGCACCGATCGTCGCGCTCACGGCGACCCATCACCACCGCCCCGGAACGGCCGAGCGGCGACAATGCGATTTTCCGGAAAGCAGTGCGCGCGAGCAGGCTTCGCGTGGGGATGGTGATCGATCGCAGCACCTCGCCGGGCAGCAGCAGATTGATCCCCGGGCCGATAGCGAACTCCCGCAAGGGGATACGTCGATCGGTTCCGTCCGGCGACCACACCAGCGCGACCCCGTCGAGTGCGATCACCGCGGCGAGCACCCCGCCCGCGGGCAACGACAAGCACACGTTGCCGCCGACAGTCGCGGTCCGCCAGATCTTGTGCGAGGCGAGCAGTGCCCGGCAGCCCTGCGCGAACAGCGCCGTCCCCGGCCACTGCGCACGCAGCACCGGCGTACCGAGCTCACGGCCGGGCCCCGCACCGGCGAACTCGGCCAATGTGCAGGTCGCGGCGATCTCCAGCCCGTCATGCGTCTCCGACAATGCGGGCCAGCCGAGTGTGGTGATGTCGACCAGCCGCTCCAACCGCTCCTGCGGCTCGGAGAACAGGAAGGTGCCCCCGGCGAGAACCCCGCACGAGCCACCCAGGACCCCCAGGTCAGCTCGCTCCCGCGCCACTACCACCTCCCGGATCGTGTCCAGGTCCACGTCTCACCTCGCTCCACTACCTCTGCCGCCACAGTAGAAGCCGAGAGTTGCCGCAATGTTGCACGACACCTGCGCCACATTGCGCCACCGTTACCGCGCCACCACCGGCACCCTTCCCGACCAGCACCGTCCAGCCGCCAGCCACCCTGCTGTCCGGCCCGCTATACCCCTTTCGATGGTCCTAGCGAACCGGATCACCGCATCGCAGGCCCGCCCCGACCGGCCGGGCCGCCCGGCACAATCCAGCCTCCCATCCCGCCCCGCACCTGTCGTGTCCGTTGTGTATACGTTCGGTTGAACGACATGGTCGCTTTGCCGGACTCAGCCCGCTGATAGCTCCGATCCGCCCCACGCCCATGCCGAATCGCATCCTGACGCCGACGCGATCGCCCTCGTCGGTCCCACCCACGGCCCATGGCTGCGCTCCCGCGTCCACACCGAATCGCACCCGACGCGACCGCCCTCGTCGGTCCCCCAGGATCGATGGCTGCGCTTCACGTCTACGCCGAATCACACCGCGACACGACCACCCTCGTCAGTCCCACCCACGGCCGATGGCTGCGCTCCGCGTCCACACCGAATCACACCGCGACACGACCGCCCTTCGTCGGTCCCCCAGGATCGATGGCTGCGCTCGCCGTCCACGCCGAATCACACCGCGACGCGACCGCTCTAGTCGGTCCCATCCAGGGCCGATGGCTGCGCTCCGCGTCGACGCCGGATCACACCGCGACACGACCACCCTCGTCGGTCCCCCAGGATCGATGGCTGCGCTCCACGTCCACGCCGAATCACACCGCGACGCGACCACCGTCGTCGATCCCATCCAGGGCCGATGCTGCGCTCCACGTCCACGCTGAATCAACACCGGACGCGACCGCCCTCGTCGCTCCCACCCAGGACCGATGCCTCAGCTCCAGCCCAGGCCCGCATCGAGTTGCTCCGACGTGAATGTCTATAACCCTCCCGCACGCGGGCCGGGCTGGCCTCAGCCCGCCTTCGCGACGAGTGCGGCCTGCGCTCGGGCTACCTGCGCCCCGACGGTCCGCTCGTCGACGGTGCGAACCTCGCCGTCGCGAACGACCTCGCGTCCGTTCACGATCAAGGCCGCCAGTGGCGGGGCCGAGCCGAGGATCAGTGCGGTCACCGGGTCGTCGATGCCCGCGTGGGCTGGGGTGTCGAGTCGCCAGAGGGCCAGGTCGGCGAGCTTGCCCGGTTCGATCGAGCCGATCTCCGCATCGCGGCCGAGTACCCGTGCGCCGCCGATCGTGGCCAGCGCCAACGCTGTTCGCACGCTCAGTGCGCGCGGTCCGCCCTTGGCGCGGGCGTAGAGCAGCGCATTGCGTGGTTCCTCGATCATCGAGCTGGACTCGTTGCTCGCCGCGCCGTCCACGCCGAGCCCGACCACCGCACCCGCGGCGACCAGGTCCGCGGTGCGGGCGATGCCTGCGCCGAGACGGCCGTTGGAGGTGGGGCAGTGTGCGATTCCGGTACCGGACCGCGCGATCGCGGTGACGGCCGCGTCGTCCAGGTGTACGGCGTGCGCGAACCAGACGTCGGAGCCGATCCAGCCGAGCTGCTCCATGTATTCCGCTGGTGTGCAACCGAACTGGGCCGCACAGAAATCCAGCTCGTCGGCGGTCTCGGCGAGATGGGTGTGCAGTCGCACCCCGGCGTCGCGGGCAAGCACGGCGGATTCACGCATCAGGTCCGCGGTGACCGAGAACGGTGAGCACGGTGCCAGGGCGATGCGCAGCATCGAATCGAACGACGGATCGTGCCAGCGGGTGATCGCATCCGCGCTCGCGGACAGCACGGTGTCCAGCGATTCCACCACGTGATCCGGCGGCAGCCCACCGGAACTCGCACCCAGGTCCATCGAGCCACGACACGGGTGGAAGCGCAGTCCAACCTCCGCGGCGGCCGCGATCTCGGCGCCGAGCAGGTCGCCGCCGGCACGCGGGAAGACGTAGTGGTGGTCGGCCGTGGTGGTGCAACCGGTGCGCGCCAGCGCGGACAGCGCTCCGGTCGCCGCGACGCGCACCGCCTGCTCGTCGATGCCTGCCCAGATCGGATAGAGCGTGGTGAGCCACTCGAACAGGGTGTTGTCCGCCGCCAGACCTCTGGTAATCCACTGATAGAGGTGGTGATGGGTGTTCACCAGGCCGGGGGTCAGCAGGCAGCCACGGCCGTCGATGCGCGGCACGCCACCGAAATCGGGGGCGTCACCCGCGCCGACGGCGCCGATCCTATTGCCGTGCACCGTCACATAACCGCGCCGGAACTCGGTGCCCGCCGCATCGACGGTCGCGACGGCGCATCCGTCGATGACCAGCGTAGGTTCGGTCACTGTCGCCATGCCGACCCCGCCTCAGGCGCATCTTCCCTCGACACCGTCGCGTGGATCAGCCCGTAGGGCCGATCGTCGGCGTGGTACACCTCGCCACGATTGTCGATCCCGAATCTGCCGAGGTCGTAGTCGAAGTGATGTTTGTTCGGCGCGGCAAGCCGGACCTCGGCCAGCACCGGATACGCCTCCAGCGCGGCCGTGCCCATCGCGAACAGCGTCTGCTGCAACGCCTTCGAATGCAGTGTCGCGAACGTCTCGACCAAACGGGCTCGTACACCGGCGTATACCTCGTCCCACTCGACGCCGGTGGTGGTCGCGAAGCGCCACTGCGCGACGAGCGAGGTCGCCAGCATTCGATCGTGCGTCGGTGCGAGCACGGTGAATTCGTCGGTGAGGAAGCCGGCGAACTCGGAACCCGTCGACTTCAGGATCACCAGATCCCGCACGCCGCCGATAACCCAGGCCTGCTGGTCGCTACCCTTGCCCGTCACCGTGACCGTTGCCGTGCGCACCTCGGGACCCGAGCGGGTCCAGGTGTGGTCGTGTTCGCTACCGCCGACCGAAACCCGCTGCCAGGCATACTCTTCGACCTCGATGCGTGCGCTGTCGACCGGCTCCACCTCGTCGACGAAGTGCCTTGCCAGTGCGAGCGCGTAGTCCTCGATGGTCTGCACCCCCGGCTTTTTCGCATACGCGTACGCGGTGTGCTTCTGAGTGTCGGTTGGCAGCACTTTCGACTGGTCACCGCTGATGTAGGCCTCGGCGAAATCGCCGCGCAGCACCGTGGATACATTCAGGTCGCGGATCTCGTGTCGTGCCTCGTCCCGGTAGATGCGGACGATCCGGTTCTCGGCCTTGCCGTAACGGTTGTCCGACAGCACGATCGGCCCGGTCAGCTCCATGAATGGATCAGCTCCCTCGGTAGGTGGAAAAAGCGAAGGGCGACAGCAACAACGGGACGTGATAATGCCGCTCCTCGGTGACGACGAACGCGACGGAAACCTCGGGAAAGAACGAGTCGACCCCCAGCCCGGCGAAATAAGACCCGGTGTCGAACACCAGCCGATAGGTGCCCGCGGCCAGGGTGGCCCCGAGTGCGCCGATCCGGCCGTCGGCATCGGTCTCTCCCGCATCGAGTTGCTCCTCGCCGTACAACGTCACCGCGATGCCCGCCGCCGGCGCACCACGGACCGCGTCGAGCACATGTGTGCTCAGCGTGCTCATCCGGTAGCTCCGAGCATGCGGCGCAACCGGATTCGATTGATCTTCGCCAATTCTGTTCGCATCACTCGCCTTTCGGTCTGTGGATCGTTGCCGAGCCTGGCGTACAGCAGCTCGAGCAGCTCGGCCCCGGATTTACCGGTCGCGCACACCAGGTAGATGTGACCGAATCGCTCCTCGTAGCTGCGGTTGCCCTCGGCGAGTGCGGCCCGTATCGAGTCAGCCGCGCTGGCCACGGTGGCCTGCTCGCGCGCGGACGACGCGGTGTCCGGCCGGTCGCCGATGCGCGGGTGCCCGTCGAGTGCGCGATCGATCTCCGATTCGGGCAGCTCGGCCAGCACCGCGTCGGCCGTTTCCAGTAAGTCCTCGACGTTGGCGTACGGCCGCCCGGCAGCCACCGCACGAGCCAAGGCGGGCGCCGAGCAACAGGCAAGCAACGCCGCGACGGCTTCCGTCTCGGGCAGCGCGTTGAACGGCGCGATGCCCACCCCGTCGAGTGTCATCGGTCCAGCATCGAATACCAACAGCCGGGTTGCCACTCGAACGCGATAGATCACTTCCGGCGTGTCGCGTAGACCCGCCGGGAGTGCTCGTCGCATCCACACCACCTGTGGGAAACCTGCTGGCAACGCTTTCGGACTACCGTTCTCACCATGGGTGTTCCCAACCACGGCGCCGGCACCGAACACGGCGCCGATCCAGCACGTGGAGCAGGCCGCACCGGTGGTCCCGAGTGTGTCGGCATCGTGCTCGCCGCGGGGGCGGGGACGCGTTACGGGAAGCCGAAGGTACTTGCCGAAGGCGGCGCCTGGCTGCATGCCGCGGTGGCGGCACTGCGCGGTGGCGGCTGCGATCCGATCATCGTGGTGCTCGGCGCCACGGGCCCGTCACCGGAGATCGTCGACCTGCCTGCGGGCGTGCGCCACGTGTGGGCGGCGGACTGGGCCACGGGGCTCGGCGCCTCGTTCCGGGCGGGACTGATCGCCGCGGCGAGCACCTCCGCGAGCTACGCGGCGATCATGCCGGTGGATACCCCCGATGTCGGAGCCGATGTCGTCGCCAGGGTGACCGCCGCCGCCTTCGCCGCACCGAGCGGCCTCGCCCGCGCTGTGTTCCACAACACACCGGGGCACCCCGTTGTGCTCGCACACAAGCATTGGACCTCGGCATGTACAGAAGCCGTAGGAGATTCGGGCGCCCGCACCTATTTGTCCGGTAAGAACGATATGGTGTGCGTCACGTGCGACGATTTGGCGACGGGGAACGATCGTGATTACCCGGCCTCGGCCGCACGGTGATCGGAGCTAACTGATGCGCGACATCGTCGAGGACTTACTGCGACTATGGCATTCCGGGCGTACCGGAGGGCTGGCAACCATCGTGCGCACCATCGGTTCCGGTTCGCTACCGGTGGGTTCGACGATCCTGGTCGACGCGAACGGCTCCATCTATGGCTCGGTGCTCGGCGGGTCCGTCGAGTCGACCATCTACGACGCCGCCGTCGAGGCCGCCCGAACGGGTCGGCGCGGACTGCACCGTTTCGGCGTTCCCATCGGCGAGGCAGGCCTCGATTCCGGCGGCATGATCGACGTGTTCATCGAACCGTTCTCCCGCCGAGACTTCCCCGAATTCCCCACTGTCGCAGCCGAAATCGCGGCGCACCGGCGCGTCACCGTGTTCACCGTGGTGTGGAATCCGGATGCGGACCTCATCGGCCAGCACCTGGTCACCGACAAGCGGCACGCCACCGAATTGGTCGCGCTGCCCGAATCGGATCTGTTCGTCGCCTCGTTCCCGCCGCCACCGCGGCTGCTCATCTTCGGCGCCAACGCCTTCGCGGCGGCCCTCACCGTGCAGGCGAAGCTGCTCGGCTATCGCGTCACCATCTGCGACTCACGTGACACCGCCGCCACTCCCGACGCTTTCCCCGGCGCCGAGGTGGTCGTCGACTGGCCGCACCGCTACCTCAACACCCTGTCCGCGGCGGGTGAAATCGACAGCAGCACCGGGATTGTCGTGCTCTCGCACGATCCGAAGTTCGAGATCCCACTGCTGACAGTGGCATTGCGACTACCCGAGCTCGGCTATCTCGGTGCGATCGGCTCCAGGGCCGCCCATGTCAGGCGCGTCGAAGACCTCCAGGCGGGTGGCTTCGACGACGCGACACTCTCCCGCCTGCACTCGCCCGCCGGGCTGGATGTCGGCGCACGGACCGCGGCCGAATTCGCGGTCTCGATCGCCGCTCAACTGCTTGCCGCCCGGTCCGGTCGGACCGGACGGCACTTATCCGAGGGCAGCGACACCTTCCACGCCGAGCAGGCGTTCGCTTAGCCGCTATTTCAGTCCGGGATTCTCGGCGTACACCTCGCGTAGCACGGACAGGTCGAACAGCTGATCGGCCTTGATGTCGATCTGGGCTTTGCGCAATGCGGCGATGTTCTGCTCGATCAGCTGATCGGTCATGCTCAGCAGTCCGTTGGCCGTCGTGTCCTGGGAAACCACGAGGCCGTTCTGCGCGATCGCCTCTTTGGTCTGCTCATCCAGATCGAGCTTCTGGTCCTTGCCGTACACCTCGACGGCCAACCTGGCCGATTCCGCGGGGTCGCCGATGGCGTCCTTCCAGCCCCTGATCTCGGCGATCAGGAAGGCCTTGAGCTTGTCGCGCTCCTTGTCGATGGTGGACTGCTTGACGGTCAGCGTCTCGGCGACCAGCGGCAGGTTGTAGTCGGCGAACAAGAAGTGGTTGTTCTCGAATCCCTTGGCGGCCAAGGTGATCGGTTCGTTGGTCACATAGCTGACCCAGCCGTCGACCTCACCGTTGGCCAGCGGGGTCGGATCGAATTGTGCGGGCACGATGGTGACATCGCTCGGCGTCATGCCGTTGGCGGTCAGCAACGCACCGAAGATCACCTGGTTGGTGTCCTGCACGCCGATCTTGCGGCCCTTCATGTCCTGCGGCGTCTTGATCGGCTTGGCGGCGGAGCTGACGATCGCGAAGGGGTTCTTCTGATACGTGGTTGCGACGATCTTCGCGGGCAGGCCCTCCAGGACCGCGCGTGCGGTGGTTTGCGGGGCCGAGGTACCGAGCCACACCTTTCCGGTGTCGAGCCCGGCCTCCGTCGAGGTGCTCCCTGCGCCGCCCGCGATCAGGTTGACCGAGCCGAAACCCGCCTCCCTGAAATAGCCCCGCGAATCGGCGAAGTACTCGCCTGCGAATTCGATGTTCTTCAACCAGGAGAGCTGGATCGCGACGGTGCCGTACTTGGAACCGTCGTCGATCGAGCCGCCCGATGAGCTGCTGGAATCGGAGCCACAAGCGGCGAGCAGCCCGGTGCCGCCCAGGACGGCGCCTGCCAGCGCGGAGTATCGGAGGAACGAACGGCGGTCCAGGTGCGGCCCGAACGAAGAGCGTTGTGCGGGTGTCATGCGCCGAATCTAGGTCGATTCCGTTTCGATTTCTTTACTTTGACGTTCCGAGCATTGATTTGCGCGAATTCGGTCTCAACGGCGACCGGCTTCGGGGCCGAATCGGGCGAGCACGAGATTTTCGATCACACCGACGATCGCGTACAGGATCACCGACACGATGGTGACGATGACGATCGTCGCCCACAGCTTGTTGTACTGGAACGTCGGGATGGCCCGGATCAGGCTCGCGCCGAGGCCGGTGCCACTACCGAGCCATTCACCGAGCAGGGCCCCGATCAGTGCCCCCGGCACCGAGATTCGGGCCGCGGCGAACACCGAGGGCAGCGCGGCCGGGACGGCGACCATCCGCAACCCGGTCCAGCGCGAGCCACCGTAAGCCGTCACCAGGTCTATCGCCTGCTGTGGTGCGTTGCGCAATCCCGCCATGATCATCACCAGCGCCGGGAAGAACACCACGATCGCGGCCATCACCGTGACACCGGCGAGCCCACGCCCGAACACCAGCACGATGATCGGCGTCAGCGCGACCAGCGGCACCGACCGCAGCAGCATGGCGACCGGCAGGAAGGTCTGCTCGACCGCCGCGAACGATACGAACAGCGCGGCAACCACCAGCGCCGCACCCATCCCGAGCCCGAACCCGATCGCCGCGTCCCGCAACGTGATCTGGAGATCGTCGAAGATGGCCTGCCGCGCGGTACCGGCGTTCTCCGAGGTGACGAGGTACTTCCAGATATCGCTCGGCGTCTTGCCCACTCGCGGCCCGACCTGCGGGTACGCCTTCAAGAAGGCGTACCAGATGGCAAGCATCAGCAAGAGCGAGGTGAACAGCGGGAACAGGAAACGCCCGATCCGGCGCAGGACGTCCACGGTCCCAGCGGCCGCGCTCGGCCGTGACGCCTGGGTGTCCGCCCCGGTGACCGCAGGGGCGTCGCCGACCGCGGCCTTGGTCAGGTCCTGGCCTTCGGCTCGGTCACTCATCGGGCCTCCTGTGTCGTCCACGGCGCGACCAGCCTGGCGGCCAACGCGACGATCGCATAGCCGAGTCCGGCCAGTGCGGCGGCGGCGAGTGCCATGCCCCAGGTGCGTGGCACGTTGTACGCGGTTTGGGCGGCGGTCAGCGCAACGCCGATGCCGCTGTCCACGCCACCGAGGTATTCACCGATGATCGCGCCGAGCACCGCGGAGGGCGCGGCGATCTTCAACGCCGCGAACGTATTCGGCAGTGCGGCGATCGCCTGCACCCGGTACAGCTGCTGCCAGCGGCCGCCACCGTAGGCTCGCACCAGATCGAGGCTGGTCCGGTCGGCCGAGCGCAGGCCGGTCACCGTCCCGACCATCGTGGTGAAGAAGCAGTACATCGCGGCGAGGAACACCGTCGGGGTGCGGCCGCCGAAGACCACCAGGATGATCGGGCCGAGCGCAAGCAGCGGTGTGCAGTAGCTGAGGATGGCCAACTGGGTGGCCAGCGGTTCGATCGGCGGAATCAGCATGATCAGGATCGCCAGCCCGATGGCAAGCGCATTGCCCCACACGAAGCCCTTCAGCGCGCCAAGTGCGGTGATCCGGAAGTTGGGGCCGTAGAGCTCCCAGCCGTCGGTGAACATGGTGTCCAGCACGCGCCACGGGCTCGGGATCGTGCCGCCGGCGACACCGAGCGCCGCAAGCAACCACCAGATCGCGATCAGCCCGGCGATGCCGAGCAGCCCGCCTATCCGTTTCATGCGACGCCGCCCTTGCCCGACTTCCCGAACAACAGCTCCGAGAGGTAATCGTGCAGCTTGTGGAACTCGGGCGTCCGCATCATCTCGGGCGTACGCGGGCGCGGCAGATCGATCTTCACCAGCTCGAGCACCCGCCCTGGCCGCGGGCTCATCACCGCGACCACATCGGAGAGGAACACCGCCTCCGCGATGCCGTGCGTGACCATCAGTGTGGTCGCGGGCTTCTCGGTCCAGATCCGCAGCAGTTCGAGATTGAGCCGCTGCCGGGTCATGTCGTCCAGCGCGCCGAACGGCTCGTCGAGCAGCAGCACCGTCGGCTTCACCACCAGCGCCCGCGCGATCGAGACTCGTTGCCGCATACCGCCGGACAACTGGGCGGGCTTCGCCTTCTCGAAGCCCTCCAGCCCGACCAGCCGCACCAGGTCGGCGATCTGCTCCGGATCGGACTTGAGCCCCGCGACCTGCAAGGGCAGCTTGATATTGGATTCCACCGAGCGCCACGGCAGCAGCGCCGAATCTTGGAAGGCGATGCCGAGCTCGTGGTGACCACGCAACTCGGCGGGTGTCTCACCATCGATGAGCGCCTTGCCCGCCGTCGGCGTCTCCAATCCGGCCAGGATGCGCAGCACCGTCGACTTGCCGCATCCCGACGGCCCGAGCAGCGAAAGGAAGGCACCCTGCTCGGTATGCAGATCCACCGAATCCAACGCCTGTACCGTGCGCCTGCCGACGCGGAACGTCTTCGTCAACCCGCTGATGTGGATGCCCGTCCCGCCGATGGGCTCCTGCTCGCCGGTCTCGCTTGCCGTGCTCATGAAACAAACCCTAGGAGCAGGTCGTTGCACGGATATTGCGAATCGCCACCCCAGATTGCGCAATCGTTACGCTCGGCACGTTAGGACGGCCATTCGTTCGAATCCCGCTGACCCGAATCCCGCGTCGCGGATGAGAAATCGCCCGCTCACGGTTACACCGGTCGTGAACCCGTTTTACGCGCTGCTCGACGCCAAGCTGCATATCGCGGGCTCGGAGATCCTGTGGCGCGAGGTGATCGGCAACGGCTTCGGGCTCGCGTCCGCGATCGGCGGCATGCGCCGGCGGGTCTGGGCGTGGCCGATCGGGATCGCGGGCAACCTTTTGCTGTTCACGGTCTTCGTCGGCGGCATCTTCAACACACCACAGCAGCTGAATATGGCCGGCCAGGCGGGCCGCCAACTGATGTTCGTCGCGGTCAGCGTCTACGGCTGGTGGAGCTGGTACCGCCATGCCCGGATCGAAACCGGGCTCGAGCATCGCGGTGTCGATCCGCGCTCGGCGAGCCCGAGGGAACGGTGGCTCCTTGTTGCCGCCATGGTGATCGGCACCGCCGCCTTCGCCCAGCTTTTCGCCGTGATCGGCTCCTACGGGCCGTGGGCCGAAGCCTGGATCTTCACCGGCTCGGTCCTCGCCACCTACGGCATGGCCCGTGGCCTCGCCGAATTCTGGCTCATCTGGATCGCCGTCGATCTGGTCGGCGTGCCACTGCTGCTGAAGGCGGGCTACTACCCGTCCGCCACGCTCTACCTGGTCTATGCGGGCTTCGTCGCGTGGGGATTCGTCGTCTGGACACGAACGCTTCGCCCGCGGAATCCGGTTGCCACACGTCCCGAGGTCGTTGCCGTAGAGCAGTAGCCGGATCGTCCGGACGAATTTTCTCCTCCTCCGATGAGTCTGCGCCGCGGCGCAGGTATGTACTCACAAACCCATCGGAGGAGTGCATCGCAATGAAGATGACTGTCGGTCAGCGCTGGGTGCTTGCGCTGACATCGTTGGCGGCGGTGATGATCATGCTGGACGCGTTGGTCGTCACCACGGCGCTGCATGCGATCCAGCTGGACCTGCATGCGACGATCGCCGAGCTGGAATGGACGATCAACGCCTACACCCTGAGTTTCGCGGTGCTTTTGATGGCGGGCGCGGCGCTCGGCGACCGATACGGCCGAAAGCGAGTGCTCGTCGTTGGGCTCGTCGTGTTTTGCGCGGCGTCCGCCGGGTGCGCGCTGGCCCCGAGTCTCGGATGGTTGATTGCGGCGCGGGCGGTGCAAGGCGTCGGCGCGGCCGCGGTGATGCCGGTGACGATGGCCTTGCTGTCGGCCGCGTTCGGGCCGCAGCAGCGGACGCGGGCGCTCGGATTATTCGCGGGCATCACCGGTTTGGCCACGCTGGGTGGTCCGCTCGTCGGCGGCGCGGTGGTGCAAGGCTTGGCCTGGCAGTGGATCTTCTGGCTGAACGTGCCGATCGGGGCCGCTCTGGTTCCGCTGATCGTCGCTCGGCTCGACGAGAGTTCCGGCGTGGCGCGCAAGCTGGACTTCCTCGGCATCGGCCTGGTGAGCGCCGCGGCGTTCGGTCTGGTGTGGGGGCTGGTTCGCGGCAATGAATCCGGTTGGGCCAGTACCGAAGTCATCGGTGCGTTCGTTGTCGGCGCGGTGTCGTTGTTCGGATTCGTGCGCTGGGAGCTGCGGACGCCGTCCCCGCTGATTCCGATGCGTTTCTTCGCCTCGCGGGCCTTCTCCGCCGGTAATGCCGCCGGGTTCTTGCTGTTCGCATCGATCTTCAGCGGCGCGTTCTTCTTCGCCCAGTTCCTGCAGCAGGTTCAGCACGAGGGACCGTTGGGCGCCGGTCTGCGCTTGGCGCCGTGGACGGTGACGCTGTTCCTGGTCGCGACGATCGCGGGCAAGCAGGTCAACAGGTTCGGTGAGCGGCCGCTGATCGTCGCCGGATTGCTGATGCAGGCCACCGGCTACGGCTGGATCGCGCTCATCGCCGACCCCGACCTGTCCTATCCGGCCATGATCGCGCCGTTCGTGATCTCCGGGATCGGGGTGTCGATGGCCATCCCGGCCGCCCAGAGCGCCGTCCTGCGTGCGGTGCCGATGGCCGCCGTCGGTGCCGCGTCCGGCACCTTCAACACCATGCGCCAGCTCGGCGCGGCCTTCGGGATCGCTTTGCCCGCAGCGGTTTTCGCGGCGGTCGGCGGTTTCGACTCGGCGCGGGCGTTCAGTGACGGATTCGCGGCGGCGATCGGGACAGCGATGGTTCTCGCGCTGGCGGGCGCGGCCATCGGTCTGCTGATCCCCGCGGGTGCGCCGGTTCCCGCCGAAGCAGGTGCGCCAGTCCGCACCGAACCATCCGCGCTGGTGACTGTGCGGCCCGCGCCGAGTCGATAGGTTCTGATCCATGACCGTAGATGCCGATTTCGAGGCGCGAACGACGCAGCATCGCCCGGAGCTGCTGGCGCACTGCTATCGCATGCTCGGCTCGATCCACGACGCCGAGGATCTGGTGCAGGAGACCATGTTGCGCGCCTGGCGGGCCGCGGACCGCTTCGACGAGCAGCGCGCCTCGATGCGCACCTGGCTCTATCGGATCGCGACAAATGCCTGCCTGACCGCGCTCGAGCAGCGCGGCAGGCGGGCACTACCCACCGGGCTCGGCGG
This sequence comes from Nocardia sp. GCM10030253, assembly GCF_042675075.1. Taxonomy (NCBI): domain Bacteria; kingdom Bacillati; phylum Actinomycetota; class Actinomycetes; order Mycobacteriales; family Nocardiaceae; genus Nocardia; species Nocardia sp. GCM10030253. Next base: position 275,456 of record NZ_JBHTDL010000012.1, read on the forward strand.
ACCGAGCACGGAAATGCGGACCCGCCCCGAGAAGCACCCCGAGCTCTCGTGGCTGGAGCCGATTCCCGATGCGCTGCTCGGCACTTCGGCCGACGACCCCGCGACCGTCGTGGCCGCGCGCAGCGGGATCCGGCTCGCCTTCATCGCGGCACTGCAGTATCTGCCGGCCCGGCAGCGTGCGGTGCTGATCCTTCGTGACGTGCTCGCCTGGTCCGCCGCCGAAGTCGCCGACCTGCTCGAAACCTCCCCCGCCGCAGTCAATAGCGCGCTACAGCGCGCCCGCGCCCAACTCGAGAAAGACGCCCCGATGCTCGATCGAATATCGGAATCCCTGAGTCCGGACGAACGCGCGATGATCGACCGCTACGCATCCACCTTCGGCAACGCCGACATGGACGAATTCGCCAAACTACTGCGCGACGACGTGACCCTCGAAATGCCACCCGCTCTGCTCTGGTTCGCAGGCCGCGCCCATGTCCTCGAATTCTTCGCCGACAAGTGCGCCACAGACCCGACCCAGTGGCGCCCCATCCCGACCGCGGCAAACACCGAACCCGCCATCGCCTACTACCTTCGCGACGAAACCGGCACCTACCGTGCGCATTCCATCCATACCTTCACCCTGAAGAAATCGGCGATCCATCGAATCACCGTCTTCGTAGACCCCACCCTCTTCCCTCATTTCGGCCTCCCCCCAACCCACTGACCACCAGTCAGTGGTCGGGGTGGTGAGCGGCGGCGTCGGCGAAGAGTTCGCCGAGGACGGCGGCGACGTTGGCGGAGCGGTCGAAGTGGTAGCCGAGGTCGGCCGCGTGGCCTGCGAACATGTACCAGGTCGATGAGGTCAGCAGGGTGGCGATCGCTTCCTGGTCCGGCTGTTCGGCGTCTGGCGGCACGCAGATGTATTGGGTGACAACGCCCTCCACCATGCCGACCAGCCCAACGACCAGCGGGCGGAAGCCCGTCACATCGATGCCGAGCACCGCTGTCCAGGACGAAAACCGGTGCCACAGTGCGTCGGCGATCCGATGCCTGGCGGTCGCGAGGCCGGTCTCTCCCGGTTCGTTGCCGTGCACGTCGCCGGTCCAACCGAACCGGTACAGATTCGGATGCTCCGCCGCCCAGGAGACGACCGCGCGCATGACCTCGAGAATGATCTCCTCGGCGCTCTTGCCCGGATCGAGCACCAGCATCGATTCGAACTCCGCCAGATAGCGCCCGAGGATGAATTCGCGCACCTGGGCGTCGAGATCTTCCCGATTCTCGAACTGCCGGTAGATCACCGAGCGCGCCAAACCTGCCCGCTCGGCGATCTGCTGGATGGAAACCTCGGTGCCGGGCGCGTTCTCCTCGATCAACGCCACGGCCGTTTCCAGGATCAAGGTCTGTCGCGCGGAGTTGTGTTCCTTCCAGCGCTGCCCACCCGAGCGCCTGCGATGGTGCCGCATGTCGGCGGACGGTTTCACGGTGCCGACTATACGGCCGTGTCGGCGGGCTCCGACTGCGGCAGGAATCGCGGCCGCATCGGCAGCGGGCCGTCCGGACCACCGGTGAAGGAGATCTGTCTGCGCACCCGCTGCGGCGAGACCGCGTCCAACCGCATGTGCTGGGCAAAGGTCGCGACGACCAGCGCCGCCTCCATACTCGCGAATCCCGATGCGACACACATCCTTTTACCCGCACCGAAGGGCAGTGAGGCCCGCTTCTGTTCGCGCTCCAGGTTTTCCGGCAGGTACCGGCTCGGGTCGAATTCCTCCGGCCGGTCCCAGACCCGCTGGTGGTGGTGTACCCCGTGCACCACGATCGCTACCGTGGTCCCCGGCTTTATCGGGTAGCCGGCGAGCGCGTCGTGCTCCTTCGCGGTCCTGGCCAGGCCGATCACCGGCGGCAGCAGCCGCATGGTTTCGGAGACGACGGCCTGCGTCCACGGCAGGTTATCGAGGTCGGCGGCGGTCGCGGGACGCGAACCGAGCACCGAGCGCACCTCATCGTGCAGCCGCTGCCGCACCTGCGGATGCTCGGACAACAGCTGCCACACCCAGCTCAGCGCGGTCGCGGTGGTCTCCATGCCCGCACCGATGAAGGTCATCAGCTCGTCGTGGATCTCCTGATCGGTGTACTGGTAACCGGTTTCGGGATCCGACGCGTCCATCAGCAGGGCCAGCAGATTGTCCTTGTGGTCGATGCGTCCGCTGCGATGGTCGGCGATCAACCCGTCCACCACACCTTCGGCATGCTTCAGATCGCGCATGGCCTTGGGCTCGACCAGCCAACCGGAGGCTCGCATGATGCGCATCGGGAGCCGGGAGTTCGCGGCATCGCCGCCGCGGTGGCTGCGCTTGTGCAGCCAGATTCCGATGTTGTGCGTCGGGCGGCTGAGGTTTGTCATGAAACCGCGCCCGAAGAACCGCAACAGCCGGGCGAGCACCACCTCGGACATCGGCCCGGTGATATCGGTGCCGAACATGGTGCGCGAGGTGATGTCCAGGGTGAGACGGTTCATTTCGGCGCCGATGTCGACCGGGTCGCCGAACGCGGAAAGTTCGCGAATGCGGGCGACCGCATCCCGCGCGGCCCTGACCATCACCGGCGCGAAACCGTCGACATTGCGCTTGGCGAAGATCGGCTGCACCAGCCGCCGATTGCGTTGCCAATTCGCATCATTCAGATCGGTCACCAGCCCGCGACCGAAAGCGACTGCGAGCATGTCGTATTCGGGGCTCTTCATATAGTTGTTCTGGTTGGTGACCAGCACGTGCCGCGCCAGTTCCGGGCTGCGCACGATGACGAACTTCGCGAACGGCACCCGCGCCACCAGGATGTCGTCCTGCCCGGGCAGGCTGGTCACATAGTCGAGGACGGTGTGATCGCGGACGCGCGGCAGGATGCGCAGCGACAGCCGCACCGACTCCCACCAGGTGATGGGCGTGTTGTGCCAGCGAATAAAGGTCGGCGCCCACCTGGGCGGATGCATTGTGGAATCGACACCGTCGGCCATAGCCCGGCTCCCTTTGACGTTCTCAATGAGACGTGATGTCCCACTAACGCTAGTGAGACACGGTGACTCGGTCAATGGTCTGCGACTACGAATCGGCGATCACCCGGCAACGACAAAACAGCCCGGCGAGCCGAATGGCCGCCGGGCCGCACTGCACGGAATGGACTTACACGATGTCGACCCGGACGCCCGCGGCACGGATCGTCGCGACGGCCGCGGGATCAGCATCGGAATCGGTGACGAGCACATCGATCTGCTCGATGCCGCAGATCCTGGCCAGCGCGGACCGCTCCAACTTGTCGGCGGTGGCGACCACCATGACGTAACCGGAACGGCGCACCATCTCGGTCGTCACCCCGGCCTCGTCGATGTGCCTGCATTGCGCGCCACCCTCGGCGGAGATCGCATTCACCCCGAGGATCAGCGAATCCAAGCGCAGCTCGGCCAACGCACGCTCGGCCAACGGCCCGTGCAGCTCATAGGACTCCCGGCGCGCCACCCCGCCGAGACAGATGGTGCGCAGATGCGGGCGCAGCACCATCTCGCCCGCGATATTCAGCGCGTTGGTGACTATCGTCAGCTGATCACCACCGGCGTTCGCCAGATCGGCGCGCCCGGCCAACGCCCGCGCCACCGCCGTAGTGGTGGTGCCACCGTTCATGCCGATCACCGCACTCGGATTGACAAGTGTCGCAGCATGTTCGGCGATCCGCTGCTTGGCTTCGCCGCCGGTCTGCCGATAGCGGGCGGGCAGGTCGTAGGCCACGGTGGTTGCCACGACCCCGCCGTGCGTCCTGGTGGCCAGCTGCTGTTCGGCAAGCGCGGTGAAGTCGCGGCGCACCGTCGCCGGTGATACGCCGAGGCGTTCGGCGGCTTCCTCCACCGATAGCCGCCCCGAGTCGGCGAGCAGTTCGAGCAGCCGGTTCCACCGCTGCGGCCGGTCCGTCGGTCCGGTCATCTCACCCCATCCCGGTCGATCCGGCGACCTGCCGTTTTTCGATGCACGCGAACAATCTGACCACAGGCACGCTGCAGACCGTAGAGATTCCAGACGGGTCTTGCCAAGCCTGGCGACAACCACTCGGCCACACTCACCTCTTTCCCGGCGGTGCCCGGAGCCCGTCCAGCACGATCTCGACGACACGGTGGACGGCCTCGGCATACGACTCGTTCGATCGGGTGTAGATCTGCAACGTCATCAGGGCGGCCACGTCCTCTGTCCGAATATCCGCGCGCACGACTCCGGACGCCTTGGCCTGCTCGGTCATTCGCGCGACGAGGTCGACGATCTTGCCGCGCACTTCGCGCAGTCCCGGGTCGGCCTGAATCTCCGCGTGCAGCGACGGCTCGATGGCCGCGGCAAGTCCGCCCACCTTTCGTTCGGCGCATTCGTGCAGGAATCGGCGCAGCGCGGGCCACGCGTCGACCTCCTCCTGCCAGCAAGTTGCGGCGGTCCGCGCCAGGTCGGCGAGGTAGGAGTGGGCGGTCGCGGCGATCAGCGCGTCGCGGTCCGGGAAGTGCCGATACAGCGTGCCGACGCCGACGCCGGCGCGGTCGGCGATCTCTTTCATGGGTACGTCGATGCCTTGTTCACGGAATGTCACCAGGGTCGCCGCGATGATCTGGTCGCGATTGTTCCTGGCATCTGCCCGCTGTGCCGGGGTCGTGGCACTCACCTCCCACATTAAGTGGACGAAATCCTTCCGCTTACTGTACCCTCTCCTAAGTGGACGAAATTCGTCCACTTACGTGGAAGGCGCTGCCATGAACAAGACGGTTCTGATCTCGGGCGCAGGCATCGGCGGCTCGACGCTCGCGTTCTGGCTGGCCCGCGGGGGCTTCGAGGTCACAGTGGTCGAACGGGCCGCCGGAGCGCGCTCCAGCGGCAATCCCGTCGACGTCAAAGGCCCCGCGGTCGACGTAGTCGAACAGATGGGCGTCATGCCGCAACTGCGCGCGGCCGGGTCCGATGTCTCCCGAATGAGCTTTGTCGACGGCCGCGGCCGGCAGGTCGCGCATGTCGACCTGAAGGCCTTCCGGGGGTCAGCGGGTGCGCGCGAAGTCGAGGTGCCCAGAGCCGATCTGGCGAACATCCTGCTGGATGCCGGAGGTGAACAGGCCGAGTTCCTCTGGAACGACACCATTACCAGCCTCACCCAAGGTCCCGACGGAGTGGATGCCACCTTCGCCACCGCGCGGCCACGCCGATTCGACCTGGTCATCGGCGCGGACGGACTGCATTCGGCGGTGCGGCGCTTGGCCTTCGGCGACGATAACGAGTTCATCGAGCACCAGGGGATCTACGTCGCGACGCTGCGAATCGACCAACCCTTCGGCGATGACAGGGAAGTCCTCATCTACAACACGCCGGGGCGCGCGCTGGCGGTGCATCCGACGCGCGGCAAGGCGATTGCGGCATTCATGTTCCGCCACAAGGGCGTACCCGGCTACGACCACCGCGATACCGCGCTGCACAAGCGGATGGTCATCGACGCATTCACCGATCAGGGCTGGCGACTGCCCGAACTGCTCGATCAGGTACGCAGCACCGACGACCTGTTCTTCGACTCCGTCAGCAAGGGTGAGCTGCCGAGGTGGTCGGACGGTCGCATCGCCCTGCTCGGGGACGCCGCCTCCTGTGTATCGCTGTTCGGCGATGGTTCCACGCTCGCCATCGCCGGGGCGTACACCTTGGCGGAAGAGCTTGCTGCCGAGCCAGGAGATCACGAGTCGGCGTTCCGGCGCTACGAGAAGCGACATCGCGTGTTGGTGGAACCCAAGCTCAATGGCGTTACGGCCGCGGCGGCACTGCTGATCCCCGCGACCAGATCCGGGATCGCGGTACGCAATGCGGCCACCCGAGTAGTGCCTGCGGTCAACGCAATCCGGAGTCTGCTTCGGCCTGCGGCATGACGGACGCCGGAGAAGTGAATCCCGGATCAGTTCAACGCGAGCCCAGAATTCACGAAATATGCGATCTCATCGCATATTTCATCGAGCGAGATCACCGAATCGGGCAGCGTGTTCTGCACCAGTTCCTGCGCAAGCGAATTCACCGCGCCGATCACCGCGAGCGCGAACAGATCGAAACGCCGCGGCTTGGTTTCGCCACGTTCGACCGCGCGTTGCGCCTCGCTCATCAACAGCGCCGAAAGCAGCCGCCGCTGCTGTCTGCGCCAGTCCTCCACCGCCGGGCTGACACCGACCACCTCGACATAGCAGACCCGCGCGGACCGCTGGTCGTGACAGGTCACATCAAGATAGGCGCGAAAACCGTCGACGACCCTTTTCGACAGCGGCTCACCCTTCGTCTCATCCAATACTTCCAACGCTCGTTCCACGGCGTGCGAGGTAATGCGATTTACCAGCGCGATCAATAGCGCCTCACGGCTGCCCATATCTTCGTAGAAGCTGCGGGTGGAAACATTGGCGGTGGTACACAGCCGCTCGATCGAGGTCGCGGCATAGCCATGGGTGCCGAACAACTCCAGCGCGGCATCGACCAGCCGCGTCTGCCGCTGCGCTACCCGCTGCTCCTTGGATAGGCCGCCGTAACTGCGACCGTCCCTTGGTTCGTCACCCTGCCGTGCCACGCTTCGATGCTACCGGGCGAACACGGCCGCACCCCGGCGCGGACATCAGGATGACCGGGTCGACGCCGGGGCGGGGACTGACTAACGCTGCTGTCCGATGGCCTGCCCGACGAGGGCTTGGGCCATGGGCGGCAACAGATCTGAGAGACCCTGTGCGAACTGCGGTTCGGTCAGCGTGCTCACCGGACTGGTGATCGTGCATCCGGCGGTCGCGGTGACACCGTCGAGCCGGTCCTTCAGCCAATAGAACGCGCCGGGCAGGTGCGAGATGACACCCGAGATATGTTCGGCCGCGAATTCCCGAACGTAGGTGACGCTCGGCGCGCCTTCGCGGCAATACTTCTCCACAGCGGCGTCGGTGCCACCGATAGGAATCAGTTCGTCATTCTGCGCGTGGTAGAAGTAGATCGGCACCGACGGCGTCTGCTGGCCGAGAGAATTGTCCGCGATTGCATTCCGCACCTCGGGCAGGGACAGCGGGGCGCCGCCCCGGAAAGTGCCGAGGTAGTTGAATCCGGGGAACAGTATCGCGCCCTGCGGATGGCACAGCACCTTCTTCGACGCCATCACGAATTGCCCGAGCAGATCCACCCGCTCGCGCATCACCCGCTGCACCTCCGGGTATTCGGTTGCCAGTCCGACGAACGACGCCGAGATCAATCCGGCGTACACGCCACTGTTGTTGTGCCGAACCACGGCCGCGTAGTCACCGGGTGCGACGCCGCCTACCGCGACGCCGACGATATTCAGTTCCGGCGCATAGCTTTCCTTGATCTCGGGTACCAGCCCCGGCCGAGCCCAGCGGCGATCGGAATCAAGGTTTCGGCCGCGTTGACGTAATCGACTGGAATGGCACCGGATTGGATCACGTACGACGGCGCGCAATACTGTGCCCCGCTGTCCTCGGCGATCTGATACGACAGCAGCTTGCGCCCACCCTCCGGCGCCGCACCGCGTGGCCGCAGGATCGTGGTGACGGTCGCGATGGCCTCGCCGTGGCTGTTGTTCTTCACGGAAGTCCATACCCTGACCCAGACAGCTCCGCTACTTGACGCTGCCTGCGGTCAGGCCTGCCACCAGCCGCTTTTCAATGAACGCAAACAAGATGACCACCGGGATGATGCCGACGGTCGAGATGGCGAAAACGTACTGCCATGCCGTGTCGTACTGCCCGACGAACTTCGTCAGCGCCACCGACAGCGGCTGATTCTCCGGGGTGGTGAGCACGACCAGGCTGGCCGCGAACTCGTTCCAGCAGGCGACCACGGTGAAGATTGTCGCGGTGACGATGCCAGGCCACACCAGTGGCAGACTCACCTTGGTCAGAATCTGCCAGCGGTTGAGACCGTCGAGTTGCGCGGCCTCCTCGATCTCCACCGGAATCGCGGCGAAGAAGCTGTGCAGAATCCACACCGCGAACGACAGGTTGAACGCGGCATTCACCAGGATCATCGCCAGCCAGGTGTCGTTGATGCCGAGGGTGAAGAACTGCCGGATCAAGCCGGTCACCAGCACGGTCGGCTGCAGCATCTGGGTGACGAGCACCAACCCGAGGAACACCGCCCGGCCCGGAAATCGGTGGCGCGCGGTGTAATACGCGGCCGGAACAGCGACGATGAGCACCAGCACGGTGGCGAACACCGAGATGACGATCGTGCTGACCATGTTGAACGGCAGCGGCGTTTCCGGCGTGTCCCACATCGTGGCGTAGTTGTCCGGACGCCAGGACTCCGGCAGGTAGGTCGGTGGGATGCGCAGGATTTCGGCCCTGCTCTTCAGCGAACCGAGCACCATGACGATGAACGGGATCAGGAAGATCGCGGCCACCAGCACGCCGACCGCCGTGAGCTCCCAGCGTCGCCGCCTGCCGCGTCCACCGGTTGCCTCCCGAATCGCCGCGGCGGGCAGGATTTCGACGCCGTCGACGCGGCTATCGGCCCGTGTCGTCATCGGTCCCCCTTTCCCTCGGGGTGTATCCACGCTCATCCATCGACCTGCTGTGTGGGCTTGATGACCTTCACGTATATCGCGATGATCACCACGATCAGGGCGAAGTTGAGCACGCTCATGGCGGCCGCGGTGTCGATCTGCTGGTTCTGTCGAATCAGCTTGAACGTCAACGTGGTTGTCGTATCGGCGGAGAAGCCCGCAATGCTGCCGGTGATCACCTGCAGGATCGGCAGCGAATTGAACACGTTGATGATGTTGATGATGGTGGCCACCGCGATCGCCGGACGCAATTGCGGCAGTGTGAGATACCGATAGCGCTGCCACGGGCTGGCGCCGTCGACCCGGCCCGCCTCCCCGATCTCGGCCGGAATCCCTTGCAGCCCCGCCAGAATCGTGTAGGTGGTGAACGGAATCGAGACGAACACCGCGACCCCCATCGCCACCAGAAAGGCGGGGATCGGCTGCTTGGTGAAGCCGTAACCGCGGTCGAGCAGTCCGATATCGACGAGGAACCGGTTGGCGATGCCGACGTCGGGATCGAGCATGTAGTAGAAGATCGTCGTCGTCATCACCACCGAGGCCGCCCACGGCACCAGGATCGCCATCCGCACCGCGGTGCGTCCGGGAAAGTCCTTGTTCAGGAACTGGGCCAGCGCCGCCGAGAGGAGCAGGGTGATCAGCACAACGCAGACCACCCAGATCACCGTATGCAGCAGCACCGATCCCAGTTCGCTGATGTCGAACAGGTTGCGGTAGTTGGCCAACCCGGCGGAGCCGCGATCCTGGCCGTAGGCGCTCAGGTCCCGGGTGCTGGTCCAGACCATGTAGCCGACCGGGAAAGCGACGATGGCCGCGATCAGCACCAGAGACGGCCCGAGCCACGGGATCGCCCGCAGCACGCTTTCCCGTCCCGGCGATACCCGGGTTCCTGTGCGCCCCACGTTATTTCGCGGCTTCTTGAATGCGCTGCAACACCTGCGCCGGGTCCGTGCCCTGCGCGATGGTGCCCATCTGCTGACGGATGGCACCCTGCGCCGCAGCCCATTTCGGGTTGTTGCTCGGGTAGAACTTGGCGACCGGCAGCGTCGCGGCGAACGCCTTCGTCACCGGGTCACCGGCGAGCTTGGCGGCCGCGCTATTGGTGATCGGGATGAAGCCCTCGTGCTGCACGAAATTCGAGTAGGTGTCGGCGCCGTAGAAGAAGTCGAGGAACTTCTTGATCGACTCGGTCTTCTTGCCGTCCTTCTTGAATGCCATCAGATGGTCGGCCACGCCGAGGGTGACCGGAGCACCGGACTTGGTCGGCGAGGGCGCGGTCGCGTACTGCAGGCCCGAATTCTTCGACGCGATCTGGCCGATGGTGGGCGGCAGACCCTCGATCATGCCGATCTTGCCCTGGATGAAGGCGTTGATGACGTCCTTGCGATCGGTGGCACCGGGATTGGGCTGGGTCGCACCGGCATCGATGAGCTCGCGCATCGCCCGGACACCCTCGAGGTTCTGCGGGGTATCCACGGTGACCTTGTCGCCATCGGCCCAGTTGCCGCCCGCGCCGAAGGTCCAGATGGAGGTCTCGCCCTGGGCCTCCTCACTGCCGAGGGGGAGACCGTAGCCGGAGACGCCGCCGCCGAGCGCTTGGATCTTCTTGGCCGCGTCGGTGAGTTCGGTCCAGGTCTTCGGCGGCGTCGCGACGCCCGCCTTGGCGAACAGGTCGGTGTTATAGAAGAGGGTGCGCGTCGAGGCGAACAGCGGCAGCGCGAACTGCTGACCGTTCAGCGAGGCGTTCTCGGCGAAGCCGGGCTGGATGTCCGACAGCACGTTCGGGGAGACGACCTCGGACGCCGCATAGAGCATGCCGTCACCGGCGAAGCTCGCGTAGGCGTCGATATTGAGGATGTCCGGCGTGGTGGACTCGGACTGCAGCTTGGTCCGCACCACGTCGTTGATCGAGTTCCACGACTCCATCTGCAGGTTCACCTCGAGACCAGGGTTGGCCTTCTCGAAGTCGGCGATGATGCCGTCCCACAGCGCCTTTGTACCGGTAGCGCCGTCGCTGTAGACGGGAGCCAGGAAGTTGATCGTGGAGTCGGAGTCGGCGGAGTCTTTCGAGCCGAACCCACAGGACGAGACTGCGAGGGCGAGGCCGGTGGCCATCGCAATCCCCGCGAGCACGCCGTGGAGTGGTCTTTTCACGAGCAGAACCTTTCAATTTTCACACCCGGCGCCAGCGGACCGCCGATGATTGGAGCGAACGTATCGACTGTGCCGATCCTTTCGAGCGACCAGCAAGCAGTCACTAGCGACAAATCTAAACCCTAGGATGATCATATGTGACTGTTTCGCTCGTAAATTTGACATGAACGATCATCAGGTCGATTCTGTTGTGGTGCCGATCTCCGCTCACCCCACCCCCGTGACCCATCTGGCCACCGAGGTCGCCACCCAGCCGGACGACTGGGCGCGCGCCGAAACCATCGCTGCCGAACACCGCGCCGTATTGCCCCAACCGGGCGAACGCGTCGCCGTCATCGGCTGCGGCACTTCACTGTTCATGTCCCGGGCCATTGCCGCACTGCGCGAGGGCGCGGGCCAGGGCGTCACCGACGCCTGGCCGGCCAGCGAGGTGCGCGGCGGTCGCGAATACGACCGCTACCTCGTCATCTGCCGCTCCGGCACCACCACCGAGGTGGTGAACGCCATGCGGGAGATCCCAACACACATTCCGCGCACCGTCATCTGCAGCAGCCCGGGCACCCCTGTGCTCGAGCTGGGCGACCCGATCCTGATCGACGAGGTCGACGAGCAATCCGTGGTGCAGACCCGCTTCGCCACCACCACGCTGGCCATCCTGCGCTGGCATCTCGGCGAAGACTTGAACCCCGCGATTGCACAGGCCCGCGCCATCCTCGCCGAGGATCCCGCGGTATCGCTGGCCGAGGTCCGCCACGCCGAACAGATCAGCTTCGTCGGCATGGGCTTCGCCGCCGCCATCGCGGATGAGGCGGGCCTGAAACTGCGCGAGTCCTGCCAGTCCTGGACCGAGGCCTACCTGCAGACCGAATATCGCCACGGCCCCATCAGCATCTCCACCCCCGGCCGCGCCGTCTGGGCCTTAGGCCCACTGGTGGCCAATTTCGAAGCCGATGTGTCGGTCACCGGCGCCCATTTCGAACACCGCGATATCGACCCGATGGCCGACCTGGTCCGAGTCCACCAACTCTGCGTCCTGCGCTCCGCCGACCGAGGCCTCGACCCCGACCATCCCCGCAACCTGAACCGCTCGGTGGTCCTCGAGCAATGACCCTGGCACCACCATGACCGACTCCCCGATACCGTCTCGCGGATCTGCGCTGCTCACACCACCACAAGTGGTTACCCTGACCGAGATGGGAACGGCGCAGCCCGCAGCAGGAGCAACGCGACCGGACGCCGGATCACCCCGGCCCGGCCCGCACGTGGTCGCGCCCGGCTCGGCCGCCAGCCCGAGGAACACTGCGGTTCACCCTGCTACCTGGCTGCGGTCGAAGAGTCCATCCACGCGTGATGGCCACGCGCCGGGAGCCGGACAGCTCGATTCGGCGACACAGCCGAGCGCTGCGTTACACCTCGACGCCGCACACTCGAACAGCCCGAACCTGCGCGACGGCGATCCGGCCCAACCAACGGCCACCTGGCCCGACGACCGCACCGCACGGCCGAACACCGAGCAGGCCCGGCCCGGCTCAGAAGCTGTCGGGCGCATCGCGGAGGCGGAGCAGCCGCACGCGGGCACGATGCTGGATGCCGTACTTCCTGATGATGCCCTGGTGCTCGGCATGGATGTCGGCGGCACAACCATGAAGGGTGAGATCACCGACGCGGCCGGTGTAGTGCTGGCCTCGGGCGCTACGGCCACCCCACATGGCGAGGCGGCCTTCGAGGCGATGGGCGCATTGGGGGATCGACTGCTGGCCGAGCTCACCGATGAACAGCGCGGCAGGGTGGCGCGGGCGGCAGTGGTGCTGCCGGGGATCGTCGACCACATCCGTTCGATTGCGGTGTTCAGCAGCAATGTCGGCTGGCGGGATGTGCACATCGGCGATCGGTTCATCAAGCGCTGGAACATGCCGGTGCTGATCGAACACGATGTCGCGGTGGCCGGTTGGGCCGAGTGGCGGTACGGAGCCGGGCGCGACCACGACAGCGTGTGCGTGGTCATTCTCGGCACCGGCATCAGCGGAACCCTGTCGGTCGGCGGCCGACTCGTCCGCAGCGAATACGGCCAGACCGGCGAATACGGTCACATCCCCGTTCGCCACGCGGATGGACTGCGCTGCCCGTGCGGCAACATCGGCTGTGTCGAAACGGTAGCCTCCGGCGCCGCTATCGCCCGCGCCTACTCTCGTCGCACGGGGACCGAAATAGACAGTGCGGCAGATGTTTTCGCCCTACTGGACACCGACCCCGACGCCAAGGCCGTAGTCGACGACGCCATCAGCGCCTTGGCCGACGGCCTGCTCGGCATCGTCCACGCGGCCTGCCCCCAACTCATCGTCCTCGGCGGCGGCTTAGCCGGAGCAGGCGCCGCCCTGACCGAACCCCTGCACCGCACCATCGCCGAACGACTCCGATTAGTCCCCGCTCCCCGGGTTGTCCTCGGCGAATTCGGCGCCAGAGCAGGCCTGGCGGGTGCCGCCCTCTTCGCCCGCCGTGGAGCGTTGGAATGAAGCACACCAACGCATCGATGACGCTTCGGGCTGTGCGACAGCAGCTAGCCGGTACCACGTCGCCACATCCGAGAGTGAGACCAGTCCACAGGCGTCACGTGCTATCCGGTGGCTGCGCCGCCATCCGGAACGGAGCCTGCGCATGACCCGCCAGGCCGGGGCGGCCGAACGAGACGTTCGCGGACGGATTGTCTCGGCGGCGCGCGTGCTCGATGATGGCGTGGTTTCGATTCGCGGCGAGCGAATCCTGGCGGTGCGGTCGGTGGCGGAGTGGGCTGCGGCGCATCCGGATTCGGAGGTTCCGGCATTCAGCGGCACGGTGTTGCCCGGGCTGGTGGATATCCATAATCACGGTGGGTTCGGGCATCGGTTCGATACGGTCGATGCCGCCGAGGCGCGGGCGGCGGCGGAGTTTCATCATTCGCGCGGGTCGACCACCGTGTTGGCGAGCATTGTCACCGGAGCCGCGGCGGATATGGTGGCGCAGACAGCGATGCTGCGGGAGCTGGCCGAGGCCGGGGTGATCGGCGGAATACATGCTGAGGGGCCGTTCTTGTCGTCGGCACGCTGCGGCGCCCAGGATCCGCGCTACCTGCGTGATCCCGACCTCGAGCTGACCGATCAGCTGCTGGCCGCCGCGGGCGGGCACCTGCGCGTGATGACGATCGCGCCGGAACTTCCCGGGTATGAGTCAGTCGCCGAACGGCTTTCCGACAGCGATGTGGTGGTGTCCTTGGGGCACAGCGACTCTGCCTTCGCCGAATTCCGGGAGGCATTGCGACCCAATGGGTTCGGAAGCCTGGTCACTCATTTGGCGAATGGTATGCCCCCGCTGCACCATCGCGAGCCAGGACCGGTCGCCGCCGCATTGGTCGCCGCGGCCAACGGGGATGTGGTCGTCGAACTGATCGGCGATGGGGTACATGTCGACTCCGGCTTCGCCGCCCTGGCTTTCGCGACCGCGCCGGGGCGGGTCGCGCTGATCACCGATGCCATGCAGGCGGCGGGCATGCCGGACGGCGACTACCAGCTCGGTCCACAGGCGGTCCGGGTCACCGATGGCGTGGCAAGAGTGGCAAGCGGATCCATCGCAGGGGGTACCGCCCACCTTCTACGGTGCCTGGCCTGGGCCGTGCGCGATTGCGGAGTGCCGCTTCGCGACGCTGTGATTGCCGCCACTTCCATTCCGGCCCTGGCAGCCGGATTGGCCGATGTGGGCGATATCTCGACCGACCAGTTCGCCGACCTGTTGATAGTCGATGACAATCTACAGTTGCGCCGGGTGCTCAGACATGGACAGTGGTTGACGTGATCCTCACCGTGACAATGAATCCCGCTTATGACATGACCTATCGCGTCGAGCGATTCGAGCGCGGCCAGGCGCATCGGGTCCGGTCGGTCGAGCAGCGCATCGGCGGCAAGGGCATCAATGTGACGCGGGTGCTGAACCAGCTCGGAAAGTACGCCCGGGCAACGGGTTTCTCCGACCATGCGTTCGCCGCCGCCGCCGAACTGGAGATGCCGGTCGATTTCGTGCACGCGCTGCCCTGGGTCCGGCGCACCGTTGTGATCAGTGAGTCCGAGGACGGCACCGCCACCGCATTGTGGGAACCCGGTGCGCGCATATCGAATCCACATGCCGTCGAACAGCTCGCCGTGCGGGTGGCCGGCCTGCTCCCCGACATCAACGGCCTCGTGATCTCCGGCTCACTGCCAGGCGGCGTCTCCCCCAGCCTCCCCGCCGAACTCGCCCGCACCGCCATCGCGGCCAACGTGCCGACCATCTGCGATGTCGACGGCGAGTCGCTACGTCTGGCCGCCCAGGTCCCCGGCGTGATCCTCATGCCGAACACCGAAGAGCTCGAACGACTAACCGGCCGAGTCCCGCTCACCCCCGACGAGGTCGCCATCGCCGCGCGCCCACTCATCGATCGAGGAGTGGGCGCCATCATCGCCACCCGTGGCGCCGACGGTATGGTTGCGATCACCGCGACCGGAGCCTGGTACGCGACCCTGCCCGAACCGATGTCCGGAAACCCCACCGGCGCAGGCGATTCCGCGGCCGCCGCCGTCATCTCGGCCCTCTCGGAAGGCACCGGCCCGGATTGGCCCGCCATCCTCGTCGACGCGGTGGCCACCGCCGCCGCCGCCGTACTGATCCCGGTAGCAGGCGAAATCGACCGCTGCGCCCGCACCCGAATCGCCCCCGCCGTCCGCATCGAGAAATTGGCCGAACCGAGCCCCTCGGGCTCACCGTGAGCCCGAACCACGTCAACCACCGACCTACTCATCGCCCCGACTGTGCTCAACGAAGAGCCGGTCACCCGCGGCGCCGGGACAACCCGATTGTTGATCCTCGCCCGACGGCCGACCGCACCGAGCTCCAGGAGACCCGACAATGCCCTTGACGCCCGTCTCCGAACTGATCACCACCGCTCGCCCGGGCGGTCTCGGTGCGTTCAATGTGATAACCCTGGAACACGCCGAGGCCATTGCGGCAGCAGCCGAATCGACGAAACGTCCTGTGGTGTTGCAACTTTCGGAGAACACCGTCGCCTATCACGGCAGCATAGCCCCGATCGCGCTTGCGTGCCTGCGCATTGCTGCGGACAGCACCGCCGACATCGCCGTCCATCTCGACCACGCGACCTCGTTCGACCTCATCCGAGCCGCCGTCGATCTCGGCATCCGCTCGATCATGTACGACGGCTCCACCCTCGACTACACCGCCAACGTCGCCGCCACCGCCGAGATCACCCGCTGGTGCCATGATCACGATGTCTTCGTCGAGGCCGAACTGGGCGAAGTCGGCGGCAAAGACGGCGCCCACACCCCTGGCGTCCGCACCGACCCCGATGCAGCAGTCGAGTTCGTCGCGACAACGGGCGTGGACGCATTGGCCGTAGCAGTCGGCTCCTCCCACGCCATGCACACCCGCACCGCCGAACTCGACAACGACCTCATCGCTGGCCTGGCCGCGAAAGTGCCTGTCCCCCTTGTCCTGCACGGCTCCTCCGGCGTGCCCGACGAAGGCCTACGCGCTGCCGTCGAACACGGCATGACAAAGATCAACATCGCCACCCGGCTGAATGTCCTTGCCACCGAGGCGATCCGGACCACTCTCGCAGGCAGTCCCGATATTTCCGATCCCCGCAAGTACCTGACGCCCGCGCGCGCCGCCGTCCAGTCAGAGGTCGAATACCTCTTGCGGCTACTCGACGCGCAGTCCGCACCCGCTCGCCCGTCCGCGTAGATACCGGCACTCGCCCTGGCCGTCGAGCGACCAGGGGTCGAACACCTTCGTTGCCTGCTCGCCACCTAGCCGGAAGCCGTCATACGGCAAGCATCAAGCAACCGGAACCGCGTTCGCCATCGGGGCCGCAACAAGGAGTATCGGCGACCGCCTCCGCAGACCAATACCGTTGGGGCGACGCGTCGCCCCAGGTCAGATGGCATGTCCACTCGAGACATCGGCGCTGAAAGCGTCCCCATGCCAGGGAAAGCATGGGCACCGCATACGCGAGAGTGAATGATAGGGTAAATAGCCCTTAGTTTAGCTAAGTATTTGCTCGCTCGCCTGTGCTGTCTCACCTGATGAAGGAAAAACAACTACATGGCTGCCATCCTGCAAATGGGAGAACAGCGCGTCGCCGGTACTGTCGAACAGCCCCGGGCCCCGCAGAAGTTGACGGCACTCGTAGCCGCCATCGCATTCGCCAGTCTCTCCGTCGGCATCTGGCTCGAGTTCCTGCGGCCGAACTGGGAGATGTACTGGCACCAGATCGACCTACAGGTTTATATGTGGGGCGGTTCGACCGCGGCAATGCACCCGGAGCTGCTGTACGACGGCCGCGGACCCATGAACCTCCCGTTCCTCTATCCCGTCTTCGCCGCGTGGATCTGCGCCGAATTGGCCCGATTCCCGATCAACTACATCGGGACCGGCATCGTGGTCCTCACCATGGCGTCGCTGTATGTGAGCGTGTGGAGTGCCGGTGTGCTGCAACGGCACCGGCGCGGAATCGGCATGATCGCGATGACTATCGCCGTCAGCGCCGCCGCGATCTGGCTGGAGCCGGTTCAGCAGGCGTTTCAGTTCGGGCAACTCAGCGTAATTCTCATGGCGTTGGTACTCGCGGACCTGGCCATCCCCAAGGACCGCCGGTATCGAGGCATCCTCATCGGCATCGCCACCGGACTCAAGCTGACCCCCGCGGTTTTCATTGTCTATCTGCTCATTACGCGCCAGTTCAGAGCCGCCGCCGTGGCCAGCGGAACTTTCGCCACTACCGTCGCGATCGGCTTCTGGTATCGCCCGACCCAGGCGCTCGAGTTCTGGACCACCACCATGTCGTCGCAGAACCGAATCGGCTTCGCCTACGTACAGAATCAGTCGATCAATGGCCTGTTCGGTCGCCTGCAATGGACGACTTGGGGCAACAGCGGGGCCTGGCTCGTCGGCGCCGGACTCCTCGCGATCGCCGGAATAGCAGCGGCCCGCATCGCATACCTGCGCGGCGACGAACTACTCGGCGCCCTCCTCGCAGCCACCGTAATGCTGCTCGCCTCACCGATATCCTGGACCCACTACTGGGTTTGGATCGCCCCTGCCCTGATGTGGCTGTTCCACGCGCTGCGCCACCACTCACGCACCATCCGAATCGCCATCCCCACAACCATCTACCTGTTCACCTTCGCGTGGCCGCTACAGATAGATCGAATCGGATCCTGGGACCCAGACCTCCCCCTCCTCCCCCAGGGCCTGATCTGGATGGTCCCCCAAACCACCGGCCGCGAATTCCACTGGACCCTCCCCCAATTCCTCCTCGGCAACTCCTACACCCTCCTGGCCACCGCCGCCCTGCTAGCGGCAATCGTCTACCTGCTCCCCCGAAGCCCAAGAACGTCTCGATAGACACCACCCTGACATCGCCCGCCCCGCAACGGATGTGCCGGTCGGGCGCGAGTGAGGCCGTAGCCGCCGTCCGCCCATGCCCGCTATATCCCGGGGGGATGCGGGGCGCAGGCAGCGGTCGGTGCGCGGCGCCACGGTCCGGGATCGACGCCGCGCCCGCCCCGACGGTCGGCAGCAGTCCGATCGAGCCGGTGGCGATGTGGCGCCTGTCGTTTTCACTGATGGGAAGTCGCGGAACTCTGAAGAAGAGTCAGTTCAGAGATGGGTGCACAGCTTCAATTCCCTTGAGCCCCACTGGAATAACACCTGCGCGGCAGTCGTCCACACCAGCGCTCACAAATGATGCGCCGATGGACAACGAAAATCGTTTCCGTTAAGTTAGCCCTCCGGAGTCGAGAGCTCAGTCAGTGGATATCAGAGATAAGGGCTACATGAACAAGATCACCCGCGCGACCGTCCTTGCTGTGACGGTTGCGAGTGCCGTAGGAATTGGGTCCGCTACGGCGACCGCCGCGCCCGTGATGCCGGACCGGCGCACACTGAGTACCGAGATCGTGCCAGGGGTGCAGTACACCAGTAACTCTCTGGACCAGTCCGTGGTCATCGAGACCGGGATGTCCACCCTCATCACCCAGGGCGGGCAGTTTCAGGTGAAGGACGCGACCGGCAACACGGTGGCCGGCGTTGCGTCTTTCGCGGTCAAGCCGAAAGCCCTCGAGGCCGTCGAGGCTCCGGCGGAAGTGAAGGCGGCCGTGCAAGCGGCGACGCCGGACATGCACCTCGACGAGATCAGCGGTGATCCGCGGACCGAGCGGTTCGACACGGCAATTCAGGCTGCTATCAACGAGTTCGATTTGGCTGTCGGAATGGGAACCCTGGCTGGTGGCCTGATCGGTGCGGCCATCGGCTGCGGTGTCGGTGCCGTGGCCGGCGCGGTCTTCGGCGCGCCCATCCTCGATGCCGGAGGCCTCACCATTATCGCAGGCTGCCTTGCCGGTGCCGGCGTGCTCGGCGGATTGGGCGCCATCGTCGGCGCCGGAGTGCTCGGTGTCCCGGTGGGCATTGCCGCTGCGATCAAGTTCCAGAACACCATGAACCAGCCGTACGACGAGGAAAAGTCGGACGACAGCAAGGAGTGAGATTCGGGCCGGTTCCGATCTCGTAGCGTTGTGACAATCTGAACCATCAGGGCCAGAACAGTTTTCGCCCAATACACGGATCGTCCGACGTAACCTCCGATGCTGACCGGCGGCGCGGGCGAGGGTCCGGCGCCGCCGGCCGGGAACTGCGAGGCGATCGAATGGTGAGTGGCACACCATGGAGAGGCGCACTCGCGCTTCGCCGCAGTCATGTGCCACTCACCAATTCGAGCAATTGTGAATGGCGACATTTTCTGGGGACAGACGGTTTTCGCCGGTAGAAGGCGGGCAGGATCGTGGGATGGGGGGAATCGATGAGCCGTTTCCGGGGAGCTGGGCCGTCCATGGCAGACAGCTGAGCGCGTGGGAGTTGCGCAAATACTTCGACCGGATCCATCCGGACGTATACATCCGCAAGGGCGTCGAGTTGGATGCGCGGGTGCGGGCGCAAGCGGTCGGCCACTGGGCAAAGGGCGACGGCGTTCTGGTCGGGTATTCGGCTGCTGTCATGCACGGCACCAGCTGGCTGGACGACAAGCCTGCTGAGATCGCGTTACCCCGTCGCGCCCGGCCGCCACGAAAAGTCCTGGTGTACCGCGACGTAATACCCGACGACCAGGTGTGTACGCTGGCCGGTTTCCGCTGCACCACACCCGCCCGCACCGCGTTCGACCTCGGACGACGCCTCCCGTTCGACGATGCCGTCGAAGTGCTCGATGCCCTCTGCCACGCCACGAAGCTCGAAGCGGAAGAAGTCGAGCACCTCGCCGGACGCTATCCCGGCATGCGCGGCTGCGCTAGGTTGCGCCACCTTCTGCCCTACGTCGACGGTGGCGCCGAATCCCTCCAAGAGACCCGCACCCGCCTACTACTCCGACAGGCCGGACTACCGACACCGGAAACCCAGATAAGAGTGCACGGTCCCGACGGCATGACCATTGCCCGCCTCGACATGGGTTGGCGCCGTTGGAAAGTCGCCGTCGAATACGACGGCGCACATCACTGGACCACCGGCTCACAGCGAGCTTGGGACATCGACCGCACCGCACTCCTGGAATCCCAAGGCTGGACCCTGATCCGAGTAAGCGCCACCCTCCTGACCACCCGCCCCCACACAATCATCGACCGAACCCACCGCGCCCTCCGAGCCCACGGCGCAAACCTCTGACGAGTGGCACACCACGGAGACCACGTCTCACACTTCCCCACAACCATGTGCCACTCACCAACCACCCCCATGATGGACAGCTCGGATGGTTGCTGTGAAGGCAGACCACTCCGCTCGGCTGAACTCGAGGATTGGTTGGGCGTCAGGCAGACCTTGATACTTGCTGTCACGGACGAGAGTCCGTTCGCCTTCGAATCGAACCTCGACACATGCCTGGCTGTCGCTCGAGTAGGACGACTTGAACCAACCTCCCGAAGAGGACATTCGGCTATCCACATCGTCAGTCTACAAAGCGTCGATTCTGCGTTCGATCAACGCGAGCGATTCCGCACGTGGCAGCGCATGATCATCAATTGCGCTGTCGAACATCGCGCTGAGATGGCGGACCGGCTCCATGTCTTCGATCAGCCCGTAGTGAACCAGGGTCTCACTCCATGCCACATCAGGCAGCAGCGGACTGTCGAAGCTGATCAGATGAAACGTCGCACCGCCGAGCAGGACACCTCCCGGAGCTCCGAACGGAATGACTCGAATGTCCACAGTCTCCGGGTGATCTTCGCTCATCGAAATCAGGTGCCGAAGCTGGCCTTTCAACACATCAGATCCGCCAGTCCGGTGAGCGAGGGCCGCTTCGCCGATAATCGCCGTCAACTCCAAGGGATCTTCCTCGGTCAACCGTTCTTGCCTGCGCATGCGCACTTCCACCCAACGGTCGATTTCGACCCGCCGGACCCGCGCGAGGTCGTTGGTGAACAATGCCCGCGCGTAGTCTGCGGTCTGCAAAAGCCCAGGGACAAGCACACTTTCATAGGTCTCGATGCGCCGCGCCCCGAACTCGAGTCCGAACAGCCTTGCCACATCGCCCGCCAACAATCCCGCATAGCTCGACCACCAGCCACGCTGCTTCGCGATCTCCCGCAACCGCAGCATCTCGTCGCGTTCGGCCGCGTCGAACTCGAGCAGCGACATCAGCTTCTTCAGCTTGTCCTCGGCCAGGACGCGTTCCTTCTCGACCTTCGACCAGTACGACAGCGTGAAGCCGAGTTCCTTGGCGATGACCGATGCGCTGACGTCGAATTCGCTGCGCCTGCGCTTGATTCGGAGCATGAGCTCCCAGCGGGCGACTGTTGGCGAGAGTGGTGCCATCGACGGATGGTGTCCTTCCAGCTCAGCGATGCGTGGAGATGACCGTACTCCCCAGCAGGCCCAACCGATCTCGGCGTTGTCGACAGGTCCACTTGACTTATCGATAGACAAAACTCTACGCTCCGTGTGCTACACATCACAGGCGGGAGCGTTCCAGCCGGGCCCGCACGGCGCGGGATCGAGGGGGGCGCATGGCTGTGCATGTTGTCGATCGGGTGTGGATGATTGGGGATCGGACTGCGCATCAGGCGCGGCGGGTCAGTGATGGCGCGTGGGTGGTTTCGTATTTGCGGGGGCGGATGCTTACTACCGAGCAGGCGGTGGCCGCCATACAGGCGGCGGAGTTTGTTGCGGTGATGGATGAGCTCGCGGCGCGGATGGGGCTTACCGCGCTGGAGGCACTGGGGCTTGCCGTCAACGAAACCCCTTGGGATACACCGCCGTCCAGGCATCGGCACCGGATTTCCAAGATCGGTGGACGGCACCGGCGTTGAGCATTGTCGGTCAGCTGTGCAGATAGGTCGTTGTCCAGCAACATCATTCGAATGAGGGGGAACCGGGATGGAACCGCTGCCACCGAAGGAACTGATCTTGGAAGCCTGCCGCGTGTTGCCGCGCGGCGATCACCCGATCTTGGAATCCGCGCACCGACTGGCGGGATTGCATCAGCGGCGCACGCACTGCGCGCCGGGTTCGACGACCGAAATCGACCAGCGCCGAGCACATCTCGTGCTCGCGATCGACCGTTGGATCGCCTCAGAAGTCCCGCTCCCACACGGTGGCGCCCACATGCACACGGAAACGGTCGGCACCGTAGTCGACAGAATGGCCCAATTCTCCACCTGCGCGCATGCGGCCCTGCGCACCGCACCGGACTGGATCGTCCACGACGCTTGGCAGCGCTTGGCCGAACTGGCCCTCGGCTACCAAGACCTCGCCTTCGAAGTCTCCGCGGGCATCCGCCGCATCCCCGACCTCGGCGGCAACCGACCCTACGATTCCGATCAGGGCTGGCTCTGAATCTCCACCCGAGACCACGGTAGCGCTTCCCGCCATCCCGGGTCTCCGAAAGCCCAGCCCTGCAACACCTTTGCCACGGTCTCGTGCCCGGACATCTCGAACGGCCCGGCCACTCGCGCCGCGAAATGTCGGTCGGAGCCACCCTCGCGGAACTCGATCTGACAACTCATATTGTCGTTGAGATAGACCTGCATGTAGTGCTGCCCGACGGGCTCGACATCCAACCGATCCACGACCACGAACCTGTGCCGCAGATTCATCTCACTCAGCAGATCGAACAACAAGTCCGCGGAAGGGTTCTCCCGAGCCTGCCCGCTCGCCGTCTCCACCCGCAACGCCGCATCCATCACCCCGCCGACCCTAACCAGTTCCCCATCCTGGCAATACCTAAACCCCCTATCCGAGCAAGACTCGACAGCGTGCCGGGATGTTCGGCGTGGCCTTGGTTATTCGTCGGCGGCGGGTGCCGGGGGGTCGGGGTCTGGCCAGGCGTGGGCCTCGAGGCGGGATCGGACTCGGGCGACGTCTGTTTCCGAGGGCATTTCATTGGTGGTCTTGGTGATCATGACCTGGATGTCGGTCTTGTCGGCGGGGAGGTCGCCGGTGGCCGTCAGTTCGGCGGCCAGTTGGCGGACGTCGTCGTCGGACAGGCGGCGGCGCAGTAGGGCGAGCAGCGGGATGTAGTCGGATTCCGGGACACCGTCCGGATATCCGGCTCGCAGCCAGTCGATGATCGCGTTCAGGAACGGTGGCATCGGGAGGTTTCAGTCGGCGTCGGACAAGGGGGTGGCGAGTGGCCAGCCGCCTGCCGCGAGGTGTGAGGTCACTCTGGCGATATCGTGCGCGTCCGGGTGCTCCATCGCAATACGGGCGATCGCCGACTCGATATCGGACTGACTGATTTCGGTGTCAGGATTCGATCTCACCAATTCCTCGGCGACCTCGACGACCTCGAAATCGGTCAGATGCCGGTGCAGCACCGCGAACAGGGCGACATAGTCGGAGCTGGGGATCCCTTGCGGATATCCGGCGCGCAGCCAGCCGATGACCCGGCTGAGCACATTCGGTCGCGCGTGCGGCGTTTTCGGTTGATCGGTCACGGTATGCCCTTCAGGACTGTCCGAACAGGTGAATGCCGAATTGGGCGGCGAGGAATGCCTTGGCGGTGTACAGGATCCCGGTGATGATCGCGGCGATGATCAGCCCGAAGCACACCAGCGCACCGGCCAGCGCCGGGTAATTGCGTTGGGCGGCACGGCCATCCGCGGTGACCGAATCGGCCGCCGACCAGAACCGCACCCCGACCGCGAAGATGATCGGCAACCCCGCGCCGAGCACCAGGCCTGCCGCGGTCACCTTCCACAGCGAGTTCAAATTCGTGATGAGCGTGTGCACGGTGCGCCTCCTAATGCCTACTGTGAGCCACGGGTCGGGAACGATCCACCGGCTCTCGGGAGCGCCCGTGAGGGGTGGGATCGAGCAGGTTGTTCGACACGCTTCAAACCTGGGCGGAACGGGTGGATTTGGTACCGGGTCCCTGCGGCGACGACGCGTCGGCGGGTGGCGACAACCCGTCGGCGGCCACACCTCCCGGCAGCTTCTCAGCCGTCGTCGAAGCCTCCTTCGCAATATCGGAAACGGCCTCCGGCGTGTCGGCCGCGTCCGATGTCTCGCCGCCGACTCCGTTGGCGACGGTGTCCGGAGTGTCGGGCACGTCCGATGTCTCGCCTGGCCATTCGTTGACGTTGCTGGTGTCGACCGGGTCACGCCGGGAGCGCAGGTACATGACCGCCGACAGCGCGATCAGGATCGCGAAGACCACGAGCACCCCGGCGAGCCCGCCGATGATGTGCGCGATGGCCCAGCAGACGGCACCTGCCACGCCGGCGAGCGGCAGCGTCAGCAACCACGCCACGGTCATCCGGCCCATCACACTCCAGCGCACCTCCGCGCCCTTACCCAACCCGGTGCCGAGGATCGAGCCGGTCGCGGTCTGCGTGGTCGAGAGCGGCAGACCGAAGTGGGCCGAGGTGAGAATGATCGCGGCCGACGAGGATTCGGCGGCAAGCCCCTGCGGGGAGTCGATCTCGACGAGGCCCTTGCCGAGGGTGCGGATGATGCGCCAACCACCCAGATACGTGCCCGCCGCGATAGCGACGGCACAGGCCGCCATCACCCACAACGGCATCTCGTCGTTCTTGGTGAGCGTGCCGTGCGCGACGAGTGCCAGGAAGATGACGCCCATCGTCTTCTGCGCGTCATTGGTGCCGTGTGCTAACGAAACCAGCGAGGCCGAACCGATCTGGCCCCAGCGAAATCCTTCGTCGACCTTATTCGGATCCGAGTTCCTGGTGATCCGGTAAACGCCCCAGGTGCCGATGGCCGAAACCAGCGCCGCCACGATCGGGGCGAGCACGGCGGGCAGCACGATCTTGGTGAGCACACCGTCCGAGCCCGATGCCCAGATCACGCCGCTCCAGCCGAGCGCGGCGATAGTCGCCCCGATCAGGCCGCCGAACAGTGCGTGTGAGGAACTCGACGGCAGGCCGAACAGCCAGGTCAGCAAGTTCCACAGAATGCCGCCGACCAGACCGGCGAACACGATGATCAACAGGTCTTGGCCGTCGACGCCATCGAGCCGGACGATGCCCTTGGCCACCGTCGCGGCGACAGCCACCGACAGGAACGCACCGATGAGGTTGAGCACCGCAGACAGTGCGACCGCGACCCGCGGCCGCAACGCGCCGGTGGCGATCGAGGTCGCCATCGCGTTCGCGGTGTCGTGAAAGCCATTGGTGAAATCGAATGCGAGTGCCGTGACGATGACGATCAGCAGAACCAATAATTCGACGGTCACCCCTCCAGTGTGAAGTACCGGCCATCTCGATTGCGATGCGGTTGCCGTCTGCCGGGACTCCATACTGATCGGCTACGGTAGCCCTGGCCTCTACCCGCCGACGCTCGTGCAACCCTCGGGGCGGGCGTCTCGCGAAGCGATCATCGGTCCAGGAATCGGCTCTCTGGACCGGGTTGGGCACGGCACCGAGCATGTCGACAGCGGCGGTCGTGCCGAGCATGGCCGTACCCAGGTAACGGAGATCGGGCGCGGGCGCGGACAGCCCGGTTGTCCGAGCTCACTCAGGGCAAGAGAGCGCGGACTGTGTCGATGGTGTCGGCGTCCGAGGGCTCCTTGTCCGGGCGATAGCGAACGACACGTGCGAAGCGCAGGGCCACGCCGCCCGGATACCGGGAACTCACCTGGACACCGTCGAGGGCGATCTCGACGACGAGTGCCGGCCAGAGGTACACAGTCTGATCGTCGCGGGCCCGCTGGTGGCGCGGAAATTCGGCGGTCTGCCATTGCAGCAACGCGTCGGTGAGGCCCTTGAAGGTCTTGCCGACCATCACCGGGTCGCCGGTTTCCGGATCGCGGGCGCCGAGATGCAGGTTCGACAGGTAGCCGGTACGGCGGCCGTATCCCCATTCGGCGCCAAGCACCAGCAGGTCGAGGGTGTGAGTCGGCTTGATCTTCTGCCAGGCCCGCCCGCGGCGGCCGGCCGCGTACGGTGCGTTCAACGATTTGATCATCACGCCCTCGTGCCCGCAGGCAAGCGCACCGTCGAAGTACTCGGCGGCCGCCTCCGGATCGGGCCGCAGCAGCGCCGGAATACTGTGTTCGACAGCGACTTTCGTCAGTGCCGTGCGACGTTCGTGCAGCGGGGAGTCCAGCAGGTCCTGGCCGTCCAGGTGCAGGCAGTCGAAGAAGTACGGGTGCAGCAGCAGTTCCCTGGTCGAGCTCACCTCGGCGAAGCGGCTCATCGTCTCCTGGAACGGGCGCGGCCGCCCCGAATCGGTCAGCGCGAGCGTTTCCCCGTCCAGCACCACGCTGGTGCAATGCAGCCCGGAAACCAGCTCGACCAGCTCGGGCACGCTCGCGGTGATATCGCGCAGCGTCCTGGTGAACACCCACACTCGTGACCCGTCGCGATGTACTTGAATCCGGGCGCCGTCCATTTTGTGCTCGACGGTCACCTCGCCGCCGAACTCGGCCATCGCCTCCTCCAGCGAGGCGCCCGGCGAGGCGAGCATCGGCTGGATGGGGCGACCGAGCTCAAGCCGGAACTCGGTCAGCGCGTCCACCCCGCCGGTCATCGCGGCAACAGCGGTGACATGCAGCTGCCCGGACAGCATGTAGGCCCGGCGAACCAAATCCACCGGCACCGCCGCCGCCGCGGCGACCGCCTCGCTGACGATCGCGGTCAGCGCGCCTTGGCGCAGCTCACCGGTCAGCAGGCGGAGTAGGAAAACCTGCTCGTCCGCGGTCGCCGCGGTCCACAGCGCCGTCAGCAGCTCCTTACGCCGGTTCGCCGAGCCGGCGCCCGAGATCGTCGCCAACTCGCTCAGTGCACCGTCGACACCCGAAACCGTCAGTGTGGCAACATCGCTCGGCGCACCATCCATCGCGGTGAGCGTGCGCCAGCCGGTACCGATGCGCCCCTGCCGCAGCTCACCGGAGACCCAGGCGACCACCGGGACGAGCTCGTCGGGCGCGGCCTCGGACAGCAGTCCGGCCAACGCGGCGATCTTCGTCTTCCGGGACCGCGTCGCGCGGACGGTCTCCGAGGCCAGTACGACATCCGAGATCAGCATCACCTGACGGTAACCCCAGGGTGTGACATATCGCTCAGCTCTGCTGCTAATTCACCATTGGCAGGGCTGTGAAAGCGCCAATAAACTGGACGCATGGCCAAGACTTACGTCGGGGCGCGGCTTCGTCAGCTGCGGACCGAACGAGGGCTGAGCCAGGTCTCACTCGCCCAGAAGCTGGAGATCTCGGCGAGTTACCTCAATCAGATCGAACACGATGTGCGCCCGCTCACCGTGCCGGTGCTGCTGCGGATCAGCGAAGTATTCGGCGTCGACGCCACCTTCTTCTCCTCCCAGGACGACACCAGGCTCATCGCCGAACTCCAAGAGGTCGTGATGGACCAGGAGCTCGGTATCGAGGCCGACACCCAGGAGATCGCCGACATGGTCTCCGCGCACCCGAGCATGGCGCGCGCACTGGTGAATATGCACAACCGCTACCGCAATACCTCCGCGCAGCTCGCCGCCGCCACCGAGGACCGATTCGCCGACGGTTCCGGCAGCGCCACGATCAGCAAGCCGCACGAGGAGGTGCGCGACTTCTTCTATCAGCGGCAGAACTACATCCACGAATTGGATACCGCCGCAGAAGAACTCACCGCACGCATCCGCTTCCACGGCGGTGACATAAACAACGAGATCGCGCGCCGACTGCGGGCGCAAGACGTGCGGATCGTCGAACGCATCGACCTCGGCGAAGGGGTGCTGCACCGGTACGACCCGGACACCCAGCGACTCGAGATAGCGCCGCACCTGTCCGGCGGACAGCGCACCTTCAAACTCGCCGCTGAATTGGCCTATTTCGAATGCGGCGAGCTGCTCGAAAAGCTGGTCGAGGAGGGCAATTTCGCCTCAGAAGACACCCGCAAGCTGGCCATGCTCGGCCTGGCGAATTACTTCGCCGCGGCAACCGTGCTGCCCTACACCCATTTCCTAGAGGTCGCCGAGGACTTCCGCTACGACATCGAGCGTCTGTCGGCCTTCTTCACCCAGAGCTACGAAACGGTCTGCCACCGGCTTTCGACGCTGCAACGCCCCAAGTTGCGCGGTGTGCCGTTCTCGTTCGTCCGGGTCGACCGGGCGGGCAATATGTCGAAACGCCAGTCCGCCACCGGTTTCCACTTCTCCGCCAGCGGCGGCACCTGCCCGCTCTGGAACGTCTACGAGACCTTCGCCTACCCCGGCAAGATCATGACCCAGATCGCCCAGATGCCCGACGGCCGCAAATACCTGTGGGTCGCCCGCACCGTGGAGCGCCGCGCCACCCGATACGGCCAGCCGAGCAAGACCTTCGCCATCGGCCTCGGTTGCGAATTGCGGCACGCGGGCCGCGTCGTCTACGCCGACGGCATAGATCTCGACGAAGCCAAAGCCACCCCCATCGGCGCGGGCTGTCGCGTCTGCGAGCGGGCCAATTGCCCGCAGCGCGCGTTTCCGCCACTCGGCAAAGTGCTGGATATCAGCGAGCATCGCAGCTCGGTATCCCCGTACGTCCTCAAGTAGCCCACGTCTTCTCGATCCCGCGGCAGCAGCACGAATCCAACGATTGCGGCCCGGTCGAACTGCGCGAGGACGCCGGCGATCCGGCTAGAACGCGGCCTCGTCCATCTCCATGATGTCGTTGTCGATCGCGGCGATAATACTCTTGACCGCGGTCAACTCCGGTAGTGCGTACTTCGCGAAGAAGCTTGCGACAGCGACCTTTCCGGCATAGAACGGCCGGTCCTTCTCCGACGTCTCGGAAGCAAGTGCGGCAGCGGCGATCTCGGCCTGCACCAGCAGCCGCCAGGCGATCAGCAGGTCACCGACGGCGAACAGGAAACGCACCGAGCCGAGACCGACCTTGTACAACTCGGCCTGATCCTGCTGCGCCGCCATCAGGTATCCGGTCAGCGTCGCCGCCATCGCCTGCACGTCGGCCAGCGCCGTGGCGAGCAGCGCCCTTTCGGTCTCGAAGCGACCGGTCTTCACGTCGAGGAACGCGGAGATCTGGCCGGTGACGTGCCCGATGGCAACGCCCTTGTCGCGAATGATCTTGCGGAAGAAAAAGTCCTGCGCCTGGATGGCCGTAGTGCCCTCGTACAGCGAGTCGATCTTCGCGTCGCGAATGTACTGCTCGATCGGGTAGTCCTGCAGGTATCCCGAACCACCCAGCGTCTGCAGCGATTCGGTGAGGTACTGGTAGGCGCGCTCGGAACCGACACCCTTGACGATCGGCAACAGCAAATCGTCCACCCGGTGCGCCAAATCGGCATCCGCACCCGAAACCAGCTGCGCCACATCAGGATTCTGATGCGCCGCAGTGTACAGATACACCGCACGCAGACCTTCGGCATACGCCTTCTGCATGGCAAGGCTGCGCCGCACATCCGGGTGCTGGGTGATGGTGACGCGCGGTGCGGCCTTGTCCGACATCTGAGTCAGGTCAGCGCCCTGCACCCGCTGCTTGGCATAGTCGAGCGCGTTCAGGTACCCGGTGGACAGCGTGCCGGTGGACTTGATGCCGACCACCATGCGCGCGTTCTCGATCACCTGGAACATCTGTGCGATGCCGTTGTGCACCTCACCGACCAGCCAGCCCTTGGCGGGAACGTCCCCGCCGCCGAAGGTCACCTCGCAGGTGGGCGAGGACTTCAGGCCCATCTTGTGCTCGACACCGGTCACGTACACACCATTGCGATCACCCAGCTCGAGCGTCTGGTGATCGAAAAGGAACTTGGGCACATAGAACAGCGAAAGGCCCTTGGTGCCGGGACCGGCGCCCTCAGGGCGAGCCAGCACCAGATGGAAGACGTTCTCGGCGGTATCACCGACATCGCCGCCGGAAATGAAGCGCTTGACGCCCTCGATGTGCCAGGTACCGTCTTCCTGCTTTATCGCCTTGGTGCGACCCGCGCCGACATCGGAGCCCGCGTCCGGCTCGGTCAGCACCATGGTGCCCTGCCAGCCGCGGTCGTAACCCTTGGTGGCCCATTCCTTCTGCTCATCGGTGCCGACGTTGTAAAGCACCGAGGCCATCACCGGGCCCATATTGAAGAAGCTCGCCGACGGGTTGGCGCAGGTGATCATCTCGTTGACCGCCCAGACCACGGCCGCGGGCGCGGGCGTGCCGCCCATGCCCTCCGGCATGCCGAGCCTGCTCCAGTCCGCCTCGCGCACGGCCGTGATGGTCTTGCGCAGCGGCTCCGGCACGGAGATGGAGAAGGTGGTCGGGTCGTACACCACTGGATCGCGATCCGCCGCGGCGAACGATTCCGCCACCGGCCCCTCGGCAAGGCGCTTCACCTCGGCCAGGATCTCACGCACGGTGTCGGAGTCGAGATCACCGTAGGCACCCGTATCCAGCAGCTTGTCCAGCTCCAGTACCTCGAACAGATTGAATTCGATATCGCGGACGTTCGCCTTGTAGTGACCCACCGTGGTCCTCCTCGACTGACAACTCCGCGGCCAGGCGCGCCACGGGATCGGCTTTCTGACGATGTACAAACGAAGCCTGCCGTACCGCAGCGACGCTACGCAACCGTAGCCACTGGGAAGCCTCACAGTCGTTCACTGGACGTTTACCACAAAGGTTCACACGGCGGAAACACAGGCAACGGACTCGTCACCGGGAGTCATTCCGGCGCAACAACTTCTGTCTAGTGTTCGCACCACGAATACAGCCGCTGTATACATCCCGGTCGACAGACCTACAAGCAGTCGCTACTGACCGTTTCGAGCGACCTGCAAGCAGTCGCTACGGCGTTGACCGGTGCAAAGGCGGGCGTATTCGCCCGCGGCGCACGCAGCGCCGCCGAACACCTGATGAAGTGAGAAGGGTCGCGCCCCATGCCAGATTCCCGTGACATCCATCGGCCGCGCTCGCGTCGCGCGGCAAAAGCGCTGGTCGCTCCGACGGCCGTCGTACTCGCCGGTCTGTTGCTGACCGCCTGTGGCGCCAAGGACGACGACTCGACCAGCGGCTCCAACGCCGCGTCCTGCGTCGACACGTCGAAGGATTCGATCAAGGTCGGTTCACTGCACTCGCTGTCGGGCACGATGGCCATTTCCGAGGTCACCGTTGCCAATTCCACCAAGCTGGCGGTCGACCAGATCAACGCTGCGGGCGGCGTCATGGGCAAGAAGATCGAACTGGTGCTCGAGGACGGCGCCTCCGACCCGAAGACCTTCGCCGAGAAAGCCGAAAAGCTGATCAGCTCCGACTGCGTCGCGGCGGTGTTCGGCGGCTGGACCTCGTCGAGCCGCAAGGCCATGAAGCCGAAGTTCGAGAGCCTGAACTCGCTGCTCTATTACCCCGTCCAATACGAGGGCCTGGAAGACAGTAAGAACATCTTCTACACCGGTGCGACCACCAACCAGCAAATCATCCCCGCACTGGACTACCTGAAGCAGAAGGGCATCACGTCCCTCTACCTGGTCGGTAGCGACTACGTCTTCCCGCAGACCGCCAACCGCGAGATCAAGGAATACGCGAAGGCCAACGGCATCGAGATCAAGGGCGAGGACTACACCCCGCTCGGCTCGACCGACTTCTCCACCATCGTGAACAAGGTGCGCACCGCCAAGGCAGGCGCGGTGTTCAACACCCTCAACGGTGACTCCAACGTCGCGTTCTTCCGCGAGTACACCAACGCCGGCCTGAAAGCCGCCGAGATGCCGGTTGTTTCGGTGTCCATCGCCGAAGAAGAGGTCGCGGGCATCGGCGCGCAGAACATCGCGGGCCAGCTGACGGCGTGGAACTACTACCAGACCGTCGACACTCCGGTGAACAAGAAGTTCGTCGCGGACTACAAGGCCGCGTTCGGCGCCGACAAGCCGACCTCGGACCCGATGGAGGCCGCCTACGCCTCGGTCTACCTCTGGAAGAACACCGTCGAGAAGGCGAAGTCGTTCGGGGTGGCCGATATTCAGGCCGCGGCCGACGGTGTGAGCTTCGAGGCCCCCGAGGGTCTTGTCACCCTCGACGGCTCCAACCATCACATCACCAAGACCGCCCGCATCGGTGAAATCCGGCCGGACGGACTCATCTACACGGTGTGGGACTCGGGCAAGGCCGTCACCCCGGACCCCTACCTGAAGTCCTACGACTGGGCCAAGGGCCTGAAGTAGTCGAGTCCGTAGCGATTGCTTGCAGGTCGCTCGAAATGGTCAGCGCCGGTGCGGGTTTCGTCGAGGGGACGCGACCCGCACCGGCAGACACCGTTAGGAACCTCTATGGACGTGCTGATCGGCCAGCTCTTCACCGGGCTGAGTCTGGGATCAATTCTGTTGCTCGCCGCGCTCGGCCTTTCGCTGACCTTCGGTCAGATGGGCGTGATCAACATGGCGCACGGCGAGTTCATCATGGCCGGCTGCTACACGACTTATGTTGTGCAGAAGGTGTTCTCGTCGGCAGGCGTATCGCTCGTCGTGTCGCTGCTGATCGGCTTCCTCGTCGGCGGCCTGCTCGGCGCCGCGCTCGAGATGGGCCTGATCCGCTGGATGTACGACCGGCCGCTGGACACCCTGCTCGTCACCTTCGGTGTCGGCTTGGTGCTGCAACAGCTGGCCCGCGATATCTTCGGCGCACCGGCCAAGAACGTGCTCGTCCCCGAATGGCTCGGCGGCGGCATCACCATCATGGGCGCGGTGGTACCGAAGACCCGCATCTTCATCCTCGTCCTCGCGATAGTCGCGGTGACCACGCTGGCCACGGTACTCAAGACGACCCCGCTCGGCCGCCGCGTCCGCGCGGTCGTGCAGAACCGCGGATTGGCCGAGACCAGTGGCGTTTCCAGCCGCGTGACCGATATCAGCACGTTCTTCATCGGCTCCGGTCTGGCCGGTGTCGCGGGCGTCGCGCTCACCTTGATCGGCTCGACCAGCCCCACCATCGGACAGAGCTATCTGATCGACGCCTTCCTCGTGGTGGTGATCGGCGGTCTCGGCCAGATCAAGGGCACCGTCATCGCGGCGTTCGCGCTCGGTCTGCTCAATTCCTACATCGAATACTCGACCACCGCGTCCATCGCCAAGGTGATCGTCTTCGTCATCATCGTGATCTTCCTGCAGGTCCGGCCGCAGGGCCTGTTCACCGTCCGGACAAGGAGTCTGGCATGACCACACTCGCACAACGGTGGCGCGCACACTCCTCGCTGACCGCGCTCGGCGGCTTCGCCGTCGCCGCGATCCTGCTGTTCGCGGTCGCACCCGCCATGCTCAGCGACTTCCGGCTGAACCTGCTCGCCAAGTTCCTGTGCTTCGCCATCGTCGCGGCGGGGATCGGATTGGCGTGGGGCCGTGGCGGAATGCTCACCCTGGGTCAGGGCGTGTTCTTCGGCATCGGCGCCTACATCATGGCGATGCACCTGCAGATGGCCGACGCGGCCAGGCTGCACAATGACGTGCCGGAGTTCATGGAGATCGCGGGCATTCGCGAATTGCCCTCGTTCTGGAAGCCTTTCGCCTCCGGCCCGGTCGCGCTGATCGGCATCCTGGTGCTGCCCGCGCTGGTCGCGGCCGCGCTCGGGTACGGCGTATTCAAGCGCCGGGTCAAGGGCACCTACTTCGCCATCCTGAGCCAGGCGCTCGCCGCCGCGCTGGCGATCCTGCTCACCGGCCAGCAGAAGATCGGCGGCTTCACCGGCCTCTCGGACTTCCGCGCCTTCTTCGGGTTCAAGCTCTCCGATCCGGCCAACCGGCAGATGCTGTTCTTCATCGCGGCGGGCACGCTGCTCGTGGTTGTCGCGCTGGTTCGCCAGCTGATGCGCAGCCGCTACGGCGAATTGCTTGTGGCCGTGCGTGATCAGGAGGAGCGCGTGCGCTTCCTCGGCTACGACCCGGCCAACGTCAAGATCGTCGCCTATGTCGTCGCGGCCTTCTTCGCCGGTATCGCCGGCGCGCTGTTCACCCCCATCGTCGGCATCATCTCCCCCGCCGACATCGGTGTCGTGCCGTCCATCGCGTTCATCATCGGCGTCGCGATCGGCGGCCGCACCACCCTGCTCGGCCCGGTGCTCGGTGCGATCGGCGTCGCGTGGGCGCAGACCGCGCTTTCGGAGGAGTTCCCGTCCAGCTGGACCTACCTGCAGGGCGTGCTGTTCATCGTGGTGGTCGGTTTCATCCCGGCCGGTCTTGCCGGTGTGTGGCCGATGGTGAAGGGCGCGCTGGACGGCAGATTCCGCCGAACCACGCCGAAGGCGCCCGCCGAACCGGTTCCGGTGACGGCGAGTACCGCGCTGCCCGACGTCGACGCGGCACTGGTCGAGGAGAAGGTGAAGTCCTGATGACCGAGACAACACACGAACCGAAGCTCGGCGGCAATGCCGGAATGTCGAGCGAGTACCTCGAAATCCGCGGCCTCTCGGTCGCCTTCGACGGCTTCAAGGCCGTGACGGACGTGGATCTCACTGTGCTGCAAGGTGATCTGCGCTTTCTCATCGGTCCGAACGGCGCGGGGAAGACCACGCTCATCGATGCGATCACCGGGCTGGTGCCCGCCACCGGATCGGCGCAGAAGTCCGGCGTCGAACTGCTCGGCAAGAAAGTGCACCAGATCGCGCGGCTCGGCATCGGCCGAACCTTCCAGACGGCAAGCGTTTTCGAACAGCTCAGCGTGCTGCAGAACCTCGATATCGCCGCGGGCGCAGGCCGCTCGGCGCTGACCATGCTGCGGCGGCGCAAGTCGGTGCTGCCGAGTATCGAAGAGGCGCTGGAGATCACCGGCCTCGGCGAGCTGCGCGACAAACCGGCGGGCGTGCTCGCGCACGGGCAGAAGCAGTGGCTGGAGATCGGCATGCTGCTGGTGCAGAACGCGTCGGTGCTGCTGCTCGACGAGCCGGTCGCGGGTATGAGTGCCGAGGAGCGTGCGGAGACCGGAAACCTGTTGCGCCGCATCGGTGGCGAACGCATCGTCATCGTGGTCGAGCACGACATGGATTTCATGCGCGCGTTTGCCACCTCGGTAACGGTGCTTGCCGCGGGCAAGGTGCTCAGCGAAGGCACGGTCGAGCAGGTTCAGGCCGATCCGAAGGTGCAGGAGGTCTACCTCGGAACGGCGGCGGCCATCGGCATGGACGAAGCCATCGAAGAGAGCTCCACCGAAGCGAACAAGGAGTCCGCCGATGCTTGAACTCGTCGATATCCACTCCGGTTACGGCCGGACCGAGGTGATCCACGGAGTCTCGGTGGCCGTTCCGGACGACAGCGTCGTCGCGATCATGGGACACAACGGCGCGGGCAAGACCACTCTGTTGCGCACCGCTGTCGGTTTGATCGGTACCAAGTCGGGTCAGATCAAGTTCGACGGCGAGGCGATCACCAAGATGTCGCCGTCGCGGCGGGTGAAGCGCGGCATCGCGTATGTGCCGCAGGGACAACAGAGTTTCCCGCAGTTGACCACCGCGGAGAACCTCCAGGTTGTCGCCGACGGCCGCAAGCGCGGCAAGGCGCTGATCGATGAGTCGCTCGACCTGTTTCCGGCGCTGCGCGAGTTGCTGACCCGCAAGGCGGGGCTGCTTTCCGGTGGCCAGCGCCAGCAACTGGCGATCGCGCGGGCACTGATCACCGAGCCGAAGCTGCTCATCCTCGACGAGCCCACCGAGGGCATCCAGCCCTCGGTTGTCGCCGAAATCGAGCGCACCATCATCGATCTCACCCAGCGTGGTGGCTTGAGCGTGCTGCTTGTCGAACAGCACATCGGCTTCGCGCTGCAGGCTGCGCAGCACTATTACGTCCTGCAATCCGGACGCGTGACCTCCGATGGCGCGGGCGGTGCGAGTGCGGAGACCGCGGTCCGCTCGGCGATGGCGATCTGAGCTGGCCGCCGTGACGCGCAGGGGGCGAGTCCCGCTGAGCGAGAGGGTGTATCACTCGCTGCGGCGAGACTTTGCCACGGGAGCGATCGTGCCTACCGAACGGCTCGGCGAGGAGAGGCTCGCCGAGATCTACGGTGTGTCGCGCACTCCGGTGCGGGAGGCGCTCGCCCGACTGCAAGCCGACGGCCTTGTCGAGCGGCACGCCGACGGCCTTTACCCGTACCGGCCGCGGATCGAGGAGCTGGACAACCTCTACGAGCTGCGGACAGTGTTGGAAACCAGGGGCATTCAGCGCATCCTCGATGTCGTCCACGCCACCGAACGGGTGGAGCGCAGCTTCGACCCCCCGCCCGCACACGATCTGTCACTGGTGCGCGCAGAACTCGACAAGTGGCGCGGGATGCTCGACGAGCCACCCGAACCCGGCCCGGCACTGGTTGCCGACGACGAGCAGTTCCACACGACTCTGCTTGCCGCAGCCGGCAATACGGCGCTTGCCGACGCGCTTACCGGCGTCTACGTCCGGGTGCGCCCGGTCCGCACCTTGGATCTGCCAACCCCCGACCGCATTGCCACCATGACCGCCGAACACATCGCCATTGCCGAACAACTCCTGTCCGGCAACCCCGACACCGCCCTCGGCACACTCACCGCCCACATCGACAGCTCACGAGCCCACGTCCTTTCTCGCGCCCAACAGGCCCTCGACCTCACCAAACTCGCCCGCGCCGTGCGCGATTGACGCCTCGCCGAACCGGTTCGTCAACCATCCGGTCGACCTGGCCGAGGGCTCTCGGCTATGCGACCAGCGCGCTGCTGCCTCCAGGATCACCTGCCGACCCGGGACAGCCGAAGCGGATTCGAGTGATCAGCAATCCGGCTGGAGGGGCCAGCATTCGACCGGGCGATACGGCGGTGGTGAGGGCTCCGAGCTCGATGACGACCCGCTGCCAGGGTCGGGGTGCGCGCGACCGGAGTCGTGTGCGATACCGCTGATGACGGCTCCGAGTACGACGAGTAGTCCGATGACCGCAAGGGCGACGACGACCCAGGAGGCAATGCTCTGACGTCGCGTCGGTTCGCCGGGGATCGCCGCGACGCGCGGCGGTTTGGCCTCAGGCAACCCGAGCGGGTTCGCCTCGGGCGCCACCGCGTCGAAACCGTCGGCGATGAGCTCGGCGCGTGAGGGGCCACTGTCGGCACCAAGCGCTCGGCACGCGGAGAAGACACGGTCGGCGGTCCAGTCGCGCGGCCCGGCAGAGAAGCTTTCCAGGTATATGCGCAGTTCTGTCGCATCGCGAGCATTGGCGGCGAGAATGTCGATGCCGGGACGCAGGTTGGTGCGCGCCGGACGCACCACGACGCCACGGAAGGGAACCAGCACCACCGCACCGCACACATGGCCGGGGTCGAGCAACGCCCGCTCCAGCCTGCTCTTCACCGCGTACACCGCGTGCTCCAGCTGGTCCGATGGGCTGACCGTGCCCTCGTCGTCCAGGTCGACCGGCGCGTCGCTGATCGTCCACGGCCCGTCGCCAGGAACATTGAGGATGCCGCTCTGGCGCCGCCGGAAGCCCCTGACCTCGATCACCGTGATCCCGCGTGCGGTGAAAAGCACCGCGTCGACCTGCCGGGCCCCGTTGTCGCCCACCTCCAGATCGATCACCGCGAGGCAGGTCGTCGGAAACAACCGCAGACTCTCGACGAACTCCTGTTCGGCCCCGGAAAGAGTCGCTCCGGTCTTGATCTTCACCAGCATCGCGTTTTCCCTGCCCGCCTATATCGGATCGACGCGGACCTCCCGCCGCACGACCGCGCCGGTACTGATGATGACGCGCTATCACCCCGAAAACCACCGGAAACCGAAGAGCGCCAGGAAGAACACGCCGATGCAGACCGGATGGTCGCGTTGTTTTTCCGGATCGGTGTCGACCAACCCCACCGGTTTGGGACACACGCTTTAGTACGCTTCGAATGGGCCCGTCCCCACCGCGGGCCCCGCAACCAAGATCTCCGGCAGCGCGCCGGTGCGCTGCCTATGTGGAGATCTCGGAGGAGGAGGCGCAAGCATGGTTTCGGCGTTGCAACCACGGGTTTCACCTGGTCGGCTCCGGGAGTTGGGTCCCGTCAATTGGGTTGTCTGGCAGGTGCTCTCACGCGCCGCCGGGACCGACGATGCCCATCTATTCAGTACCCTCGGACGCACTAAGGGCCTGTTCCGCGGCTGGCTACACTATTCGGGCAAGCTCATGCCGGGCGGCAGGCTGCCGAGGCATGAGTCGGAACTCGTGATCCTGCGCGTCGCGCACCTGCGCAACTGCGCATACGAGATGGACCACCACATTCGCCTCGGCAAACGAGCGGGTGTCACTCCCGAAATCCTGGATCGCCTCCGCAGCGGACCGTCCGCACCCGAATGGTCGGACAAACACCACACCCTGCTTGCCGCCGTCGACCAGTTGGTGGAGTCTCGCGACATCGACGACACCGTCTGGTCGACCCTGGCCAAGCATTACGACGACCGCAGCCTCATCGAAATCGTCCTGCTCGTCAACCAATACGAGGGCCTCGCCTCGACCATCACCGCCCTGCGCATCCAGCGCGACGGGGTCTGACGGGGACGCTGCCGTTCAACGGTTTTCGATCAATTTCGCCAAACCGTCCAGGACCCGGATCAACCCGAATTCGTAGGCGTGGTCGGCGCTGTAAGCGGAGTCGTGTGCCTGGCCTGCCGCGACGCCCACGCGGGCGGCCAGCGGGTAGCGATCGGCGTCGAACACCCGCTCCAGCACCGGCGCGGCACGCTCCCACCATTCGAGGTCGGTCATCGTGCTGTCGGAGGCTGCTCGGGCGGTGTCGATGGCTATGCGGGCGACCGAGGTGACAAAGCCGAGCACGAAGGTGAGCGCGGCATCCATCTCGACATCGCCGAGCCCGAGGCCGTCGAAGGCACGCAGTTCGTGGTCGTACTTGGCGGCCAGACCGGGGCCGAGCGGCGGACGAGTGGTCGGCAGGTACGCCACCCACGGGTGCAGCGCCAGCAGCGCACGGTTCTCCGCGGCAATCATCGTGACCCGGTCGCGCCACGGCAGATCGGTCAGGTCCGCGCGAGACATGTCGCGATAGACCGTGTCCAGCATCAGGTCGATCAGCTCCGCCTTGCCCGGCACATAGGTGTAGGTGGCCATGGGCGTCAGGCCGAGCCGGTTGGCGACGGCGCGCATGGTGAGTGCGCCGATCCCGTCCGCGTCGGCGATCCCGATCGCGGCGACGACCACGGCGTCCACGCTGCTGCGCTGCTTCGGGCCACGCACGGCGCCCTGGTTCCCAGGAACTCGCCAGAGTAGCTCCAGAGTCCGCACGGGATCGCCCGCGCCGCTGCGCTCCTTCGGCTGCTTGTCCAGGCCGTCGGCCACACCGCCTCCTCAGTTCTGCGGACGTACTGCCCGAGCCTTCGATGGTATCGATGTGACACAGGTCATAGTGCAGCAAGGCGGGGAATTCTCTACAAAGTATAACGTACTTAGTATAGAGATAAAGCGCAGCCCAGAGGAGGGCCTATGAACATCACCGCTTCCGCCATCTCGCTCAATGTCGCCGACCCACAGGCGTCGGCACAGTTCGCCATCGACCACCTCGGGTTCACCGAGCGGATGTCGGCCGACGGATTCGTGTCGCTGGATCGGCCGGACGCAGGCCTGAACCTGATTTTTCTGCGGACCGGGCTGGAGACCTTCAAGCCCATGAGCGCGGCGGGCAGCGCCAGTGACGGCCTGCTCGTCGTATTCGTCGTGGACGACATCGACACGGAGTACGCGCGGCTACAAGCCGAGGGGGTGCCGATCGTGACGCCCATCGAAACCGAGGAATGGGGCGAACGCTACTTCCAGATGAGCGATCCGAACGGGATCATTCTGCAGCTCGTGCAGTGGGTGTGACCGGTCCATTCGGCGGACACTGCCGCGAGCGAGCCGCGACAGTGTCCGCCGGGGCCGGTCAGGCGAGAGCGGTGCGGAACACCTCGACCGCGGGCGTCGAGGCGCGGCCGATCAGTTTCTGCAGGTCGCCGCTGTCCACGTCGAGAATCCCCGAGGCGATTCCGGCGTCCGCGTCGGCCAGCGCCGCGGCGTAGCCCGCGTCGAGACCCGCCTGCTCGAGCGCGGCGCTGTAGTCCGCCTGCGACAGGTTCCGGTAGCGCACCGGCTTACCCGACGCCTCCGAGATCACCTGCGCCAGTTCGGCATAGGTGAGACGCTCGTCGCCGCCCAGTTCATAGACCTTGCCCTCGTGCCCGTCGGTGGTGAGCACGCGCGCGGCCGCCTCGGCGTAGTCGGCGCGCGCGGCTCCCGCCACCCGGCCCTCGCCCGCCGCACCGTGCAACACGCCGGTGTCGACCGCGTGCCCGAGCCCGCCGAAGTAGTTCTCCCAATACCAGCCATTGCGTAGTACGGCATGCGGGACAGCCGATTCCGCGAGCACGGCCTCGGTTCCCCTGTGCTCCTGCGCCAGGATCAGCGAGTTCTCGGTGGCACGCGGAATGCTGGTGTAGGCAAGAAGTTTCACACCGGCCCGCTCAGCGGCCCGAATGACATTGGTGTGCTGGGCTACTCGTTGGCCGAACTGGTTGCCGGAGATGAGCAGCACGCGATCGACGCCGTCGAGGGCGCGGTCCAGCGCGGCCGCGTCGTCGTAACCGGCCTGCCGGACCTCGACGCCCCGCTCGGCCAGATCGGCGACCTTCTGCGGATCACGCACGATCGCGACAACCGGCGTCGACCCCTCACGCAACAGCGCCTCCACCACGAGACGACCCAGGTGCCCGCTTGCTCCTGTTACTGCGACGGTCATGACTACCTCCAAGAGTGTGTACCGATCTGCAAGCACTAACTAATAGTAAGTACTATGCATTTCTACACTACTTTGGTCAAGTTGGGTACCATCGGATTCATGAGTACACAGCGCCTCCAGTCGGTGGACACCGACGATCCCGCGCTGGAAGCCGACGTTTTCGCCAGAAACTGCACGTCACGACCGGTTTTGCAGAACGTGGCCAGCCGCTGGGGCATCCTGGCCCTCGTCGCGTTGCGCGAGGGTTCGTACCGATTCAGCGCGCTGCGCAGGCGCGTCGACGGCGTCAGCGAGCGCATGCTGTCGCAGACCCTGCAGGCCCTCGAGCGCGACGGCATGGTGCACCGCGAGGTCCACGAAACCATTCCGCCCCGCGTCGAATACACCCTCACCGACCTCGGCGCAGACGTTGCCGCACACTTGGAGTCCTTGATCCAAGTGCTCGAAACGAACATGCCACGAGTCCGCGACGCCCAGGCCGCCTACCACCGGGAATGAGGACGGCACCGAGCCGCTGGCGCTCGAACGGCGTGTCGCGCGGCAGCCGGGAACGACCATGCCGGGCGATCGGTTGAATACAGTCATGGAACTCACTGCCGCAATCGATTTCGCCCGCACCATCCCCCGGTCCGTGCTCACCACGATCCGCCGCAACGGCCGTCCCCAGCTGTCCAACGTCCTGCACGTCATCGGCGACGACGGCATCATCCGCATCTCCATCACCGCCGACCGCGCGAAGTATCACAACCTCGTCCGCGACCCATGGGCCGCGATTCACGTAACCCGCCCCGACTTCTTCGCCTACGCCGTCATCGAAGGCACCGTCGAACTCACCCCCGTAGCGGCCGCCCCCGACGACCCCACCGTCGACGAACTGGTCGCCTACTACCGGGCGGGCTCCGGCGAACACCCCGACTGGGACGACTACCGCAAAGCCATGGTCACCGACCGCCGCGCCCTGGTCCGCCTCACCCCAACCCACGCCTACGGCATGCTCTGATCGCCAGCACGTAACCCATTCGCTGACCTCGACAGCCGAGGTAGGTATCGAGTCTCAGCGGGTCAGTAGGTCCGAGACGGTGACGAAACGGTATCCGGCAGAGCGGAGTTCGGACACGATTCGGGGGATGGCGGCCAGGGCGGTGGCGGCGTATTCGTGCATGACATGGAGCAGGATGATGGATCCTGGGCGGACCTGGCGGACGGTCTCGGCGACAATGTCGTCGGTGCTCGCGTCTTTGCCGGAATCGGGTTCGACGTCCCAGGTGACCGTGGTGCGGTCTTGGTCGGACAGGTACTTGGGTAGTGTCCAGAGCTTCTTGCCGTAGGGCGGGCGGAATGTAATCGGGCCCTGGTAGCCGGTTTTCGCGATTTCGGTGTCGGTGCGTTCCAGCTCGTCGCGGACGGTGCCGGAGGAGACCAGGACCATTCGGCGGTGACTGTAGGTATGGTTGCCGATCTCGTGCCCTGCCTGGGCGATTGCCTTGCCGTGCTGCGGGTTAGCGGCCAGGTCGCCGCCGACCAGGTAGAAGGTGGCCGGAACTGTAGCCTCCGCAAGGACTTTCAATACGTCGGGGGTCTTGGCGGTCGGGCCGTCGTCCAGGGTCAGCGCCACCACCTTCTCGGTGGTATCGACCCGGTTCACCAATCGACCCGCGAGTTGGTGCGTCCGCGAATTCATCAGGAAGTAGCCGCCGATCGCCAGCGTCACCACCACGACGAGTACCAGTGCGCCACCGATCAACCACCTACGCATCCGACCTGTATAGCAGCCGGGTAGCCGCGCTACCAGCGACCGCGGCTGCGCTGAAACGGCGGTGGCCGGTCCGCCGAAGCGAACCGGCCACCGTCACGGCGCGGCGTGAACCGATCAGAAGTTGATCATGTGGCCGCCGAGGCCGTGGAAGGCTTCCTGCAGCGCCTCGCTCAGGGTCGGGTGGGTGTGGACGTTGCGGGTCAGCTCGTTGACCGTCAGGTCCCACTTCTGGGCGAGGGTGAGTTCCGGCAGCAGCTCGGAGACGTCCGGGCCGATGAGGTGGCCGCCGAGGAGTTCGCCGTACTCGGCGTCGGAGACCAGCTTGACGAAACCGGTCGGGTCACCGAGGCCGTGCGCCTTGCCATTGGCGGTGAACGGGAAGGTCGCGACCTTCACGTCGTAACCTTCGTCGCGGGCCTGCTGCTCGGTGAGGCCGAAGCTGGCGACCTGCGGCTGGCAGAAGGTGGCGCGCGGCATCATGCGGTAGTCACCGAGGGTGAGGGTCGGTGCGCCCGCGATGGTTTCGGCGGCGACGACGCCCTGGGCCTCCGCGACGTGGGCGAGCTGAAGCTTCGCGGTCACGTCACCGATGGCGTAGATGTGCGGCACGTTGGTGCGCATGTTGTCGTCGATGGCGATGGCGCCACGGTCGAGCGCGACTCCGGTGTTCTCCAGGCCGTAGCCCTCGACCCGGGGCGCGAAGCCGACGGCCTGCAGCACCTTGTCGACGGTGACGGTCTCGACCGAGCCGCTCTTGTTGTCCTTGATGCTGACGGTCACCTTGGCGCCGTCGTCGTCGATGGACTGCACGGCCGCACCGGTGGTGATGGTGACGCCGAGCTTCTTGTACTGCTTGGTGATCTCCTTGGAGACGTCCACGTCCTCGTTCGGCAGGGCGCGGTCGAGGAACTCCACGATGCGCACGTCGACGCCGTAGTTCTTCAGGACGTAGCCGAACTCCATACCGATCGCGCCCGCGCCGACGATCAGGATCGAACCGGGCAGGTCCTTGGTGAGGATCTGCTCCTCGTAGGTGACGACGTTCGCGCTCAGCGAGGTGCCGGGCAGCAGCTTGGTGACGGTGCCCGTGGCGATGATCGCGTTGCCGAAGGTGATCGTCTCGGTGCCGCCGTTGGACAGCGCGACCGAGAGGGTGTTCGCGTCGGTGAAGGTGCCCTTACCGTCGAACTCGTCGATCTTGTTCTTCTTCATCAGGAAGTGAACGCCCTTGACGCGGCCGTCGGCGACCTTGCGGCTGCGGTCGAACGCGACGCCGAAGTCGAAGCTCACCTCACCGGAGATGCCGAAGGTCTTGGCTTCCTTGGTGAAGATGTGCGCCAGTTCTGCGTTGCGCAACAATGCCTTGGAGGGGATACAGCCGACGTTGAGGCAGACGCCGCCCCAATACTTCTGCTCGACGATCGCGGTACGGAGGCCAAGTTGTGCCGCACGGATGGCGGCGACATAACCGCCAGGACCGGCACCGAGAACGACAACGTCGTAATGGGAAGTCACGCCACCGAGCCTAACTCCGCCGCCAGGACTTCACTCACCGGTCCCCCGCAACGGTGAGAAGCACGGCACATCGACCTGGCAGATCTTCGGCGTGAACAAAATGAACGGATCCCGTGGCGGTCGGAAGCTGTCGGTCGCGGCGGCGGTGTGACCGACCCCGGCCCGCTCACTACTGTGGACTCGTGGCAGATCGCGGAGTGGGTTTCGATGATCCGCGCACCGCACAGCGATCGGTGCCACTGGCTCTCGACCCGTTGGACGAGACCGCATCGACCCATCTGATCCGGTTGGTCCTCGCTGAGGCTCGGCGCGCGGGTGTCGGCGCCGAACAACTCGCGGCCGTGCACGGCATCGACGACGCGGCACTGGCCGGGGAGCTCAACCGGATTCCGCTGCGTTCGCTGGTTCGGCTGTGGGAGTTGCTCGCCGGTGCGAGGCCGGGTCCGGGCGCCGGTGTCGCGGTAGCCGATGCCGCGCCGCTCGGCACCCTCACCACCTGGGACTATCTCGTCACCACCGGGCCGACACTGGCCGATTCGCTGCGCGCGGCCCAGCCGTATCACCGC
This sequence comes from Nocardia sp. GCM10030253, assembly GCF_042675075.1. Classification (NCBI taxonomy): domain Bacteria; kingdom Bacillati; phylum Actinomycetota; class Actinomycetes; order Mycobacteriales; family Nocardiaceae; genus Nocardia; species Nocardia sp. GCM10030253. The sequence continues at coordinate 320,218 of NZ_JBHTDL010000012.1, forward strand.
CTGGTGACCGCAGCAGCCGAAGGCTTCGACCTGCATCACGACGGCGACCTCACCGTCGGATTTCGCACCACCGCGGGTGATCCGGCGGTCGCGGCCGTTGTCAACGAATACGTGCTCGCCTACTACCTGCGGCGGGCCCGAGAGGCCACCGGCCGCAGTGTGATCCCGACCCAGGTCACCTTCGGTCATGCCGCGCCACGCGATCACACGGCACTCACCGACGCCTTCGGTACCGACCGCATCGAATTCGACGCACCCGCCGACACCATCACCTTCACAGCCGCGGACGCCACCGCCCCGCTGCCGCGCAACGACCCGATGCTGGCGGACCTGCTGCGCAGCCATGCCGATCTGGTGCTGGCCACGGCGCGCCCGATCTCCGGTCCGCTCGACGCGTTCCGCATCGCGGTGGCCGCCGCGATCGCCGACGGCGACCCGTCGCTCGCCGCGGTCGCCCGCAGGCTGGCGGTCAGCCCGCGCACCCTGCAACGCCAACTGTCCGAGCAGGGCACCACCTGGCGGCACGAGTTCGACCTCGTTCGCTACGAACAAGCGAAAACCCTACTGGGAGAAGGCCGTTTGACCACCGCGGCCATCGCGGGGCGGCTCGGGTTCACCGACGATCGCGCCCTGCGCAAGGCGGTCCAGCGATGGAGCGGTTCATCGCCGTCACGGCTGCGGGCCGCGGGCGTCCATTAGCCGCCGAACCGGGCTGTTTCACCAGGTCACAAAGGTGGCACGTTTGGACCGGTCGGTGGCATCGGAGGACCTGGGAACCGGGTCCGCGAGTCCATAACGTCTTCGGTACCGGATCGACACGGTTCGGATCGACCGAAGAAAAGGCAGTGTCATGCAGACCGTCACCACCCAGAACGACGTCCAGACCCTCCCACGCACCTCGCGGGAGATCCGGTTGGCCGCGCGGCCGACCGGCGCTCCGACAGCCGAACACTTCGCGCTGGTGCAGCGGCCGATTCCGGAGCTGGCCGACGGGCAGATCCTGGTTCGCAACACTTGGATGTCGGTCGACCCGTATATGCGTGGCCGGATGGACGACCGCCCCTCCTACATCCCGCCGTTCCAGCTCGACACCGCGCTGGAGGGTTCGGCGCTCGGCGAGGTGATCGCCTCACGCAGCCTGGACATCCCCGTCGGCACGACGGTCTCGCATTTCGCGGGCTGGCGCGAGTACGCGGTGCTCGATGCCGCGACCGCCACCCCGATCGCGCCGGAACTTGCCGCGGCGCATCACTTCTTGGGCGCACTCGGCACCACCGGCCTCACCGCGTACGCGGCGCTGACCGACGTGGCGCCGATCCAGCCCGGCGACACCGTCTTCATTTCCGCCGCGGCAGGCGCGGTGGGCAGCGTCGCGGGACAGATCGCCAAGGCGCTCGGCGCCGGCCGTGTCATCGGCTCCGCGGGCGGACCGGCCAAGACCAAGCTGCTGCTCGACGAATTCGGCTACGACGCCGCCATCGATTACCGAGCGGGCGACCTGGCCGGGCAGCTCGCGACGGCGGCGCCCGGCGGCATCGATGTATACCTCGACAGCGTGGGCGGCGAGCAGCTGCGCGTCGCGGTGGAGGCCATGCGGCCCAAGGGCCGGATCGCGCTCGTCGGCGCCATCAGCGGCTATAACGGTGAAGCCGCCGAGGTACAGCCCGATCTGTACAAGGCCGCCACCAAGGAGCTTTCGCTACGCGGCATGCTGGTGAACAGTTACTTCCCGATCTTCGGCGAGTACATCGGCAAGGCAGCGGGCTGGCTGGCCGATGGCACCATCCGCACCAGGGAGACGGTCTACGAAGGACTCGAGCAGGCCCCCGCCGCCTTCCTCGGTGTCCTGTCCGGTGCCAACACCGGCAAGATGCTCGTCCGCCTCGGCTGACCAGGCCGAATAGGAGCCGCTGGGATGTGTGGCGCGACCGTTCAGCGGTCGCGCCACACCCGTCTGCGGGTCAGTCGCGCCAGACCTGTCGTGCGATTCGGGCGAAGTTTCCGCCGAATACCGCAGCGCGATCGGTGGCGCTGAAACCTCGGCGCGCCAAGATCTCGTCGAGGCCGGGTAGTTCACTCAGTCCGAGTAGGTCCTCGGGCGGAACCCATTGCAGTGGACCCCATTTGGTGTAGGCATCGGAGAACGCCGCCGGGTTGCTCAGCAGTTCATGGTTGAAGTCCGCGGCATCGAACGAATAATCCGAGCCGATGCCGATATGTTCGACGCCGACCAGTTCGACGCCGTATTCGATATGCCTGGCCATCGCTTCCACGCGTTCGGCGCGTTCATCGGGTTCGTTGTGCCCCAGGAAGATTCCCACACCGTTGATGCCGATTACACCGCCGGTGCCCGCACATGCCACTGCCTGCCCGTCGGTGATATTGCGCGGGTGCTTCCACAGCGTGTCGAAGTTGGCGTGGCTGTAGATCATCGGGACCTCGGTGCACGAAGCCAGGTCGAGGCCGGTGCGCCGGGAGCAGTGCGCGCCGTCGACGAACATGCCGATCTCGTTGAGTGTGCGCACCAGGTCACGGCCGTAGGCGGTGAGTCCGGTGTCCTCGGTATCGAGGCAGCCGCCGCCCGCTTCGTTGGCGTGGTTGTAGGCGGGCAGCAGCGAGCGAACGCCGAGGTCGTAGAACACTTCGACGTTGTCGAGCTTCCCGCCGAGCGGACCGGCGTCTTCCAGGTCGAAGGCCAGCGCAATGGTTTCCGCGTCGGCCACGACATCGTCGTAGCCCTGCACCAAACGAAATCGTCTATCCGCCAACGCATCCCGACGGAACTGCCGTGCAAGCGCCAGCGAATCCGCGGTCGATTGCCTGCTGTATCCGATATTCACCGACAGGTAGGACCCGAGCGGATACCGCGCCAACTCCTCGATTCGCGCCGATGGCAGCAGCGGCAGACAGCAATGCTGTTCCCACAGAAATGGAGACAAGCTGGGCTCCTGTTCGCTCGGACGGAAATGCCGATACTACGGAGCCTGATCTTGTGAATACCCGTCGGCCGAGCACCGCGTAACAACATGTCCGATTCGACCGATTTATCGGAATATTTCACCCCTCTGCCGAAGGCGGTGCGGCCATGCGTCGCATAGTGCTCTTGATTGCCTCGATCGCGACTTGCGTAGGCCTCTGGATCATCCCGGGACCGGCCGCCGCGACTCCCTATTGCGGATTCGTCTGGGGTTCGCTCGATAAAGGGACCCCAGCCATGTCCACCGCCCCGATCATCAACATCCGTTCCGGTCGCCACGACTGCTACGACCGACTGGTATTCGATCTCGCGGGTTCGGTCGCGGGCTACCGAGTCGGCTATGTCGACGAAGTCGTGATGGACGCGTCGGGCGCGCCGGTTCCCTTGCGCGGCGGCGCATTCCTGACCATTGTCGTGCTCGCGCCCGCCTACGACAATGCGGGCAACGGCACCTACCGCCCGTCGAATCGGAACGAACTGGTCGACGTGACGGGCTACCGCACCTTCCGCCAGGCGGCATGGGCAGGCTCGTTCGAGGGGCAGACAACAGTCGGACTCGGCGTCCGTGATCGGCTCCCTTTCCGGGTCTTCACCCTCGAAGGCCCAGGTAACGGGTCGCGGGTCATCCTGGACGTCGCGCACTTCTGGTGACCGGGCCACCCTCCTCGGCGCCGCTCGGCAACAATGTGGGCATGAGCGGTGTTGAGCAGAGTGTGAACGATCCGTATCTGTGGCTCGAAGAAGTGACCGATGAGCGGGCCCTGGACTGGGCCCGCGCGCACAACGATGTGGTCGTGGCGCGTTTTGCCGCGTCCGAGCGGTTCACCGAGCTCGAGCGCCGCATTCTCGACATGCTCGACACCGACACCAAGATCGCCTACCCGGGACGGCGCGGTCAGTGGCTCTACAACTACTGGCGTGACGCCGAACACCCGCGCGGGCTGTGGCGGCGTACCACTTTCGCCGAGTACGCCAAGGACGCACCCGACTGGGACGTGCTGATCGACGTGGACGCACTGGCTACCGCCGAGGACGAGAACTGGGTGTGGGGTGGCGCCGCGGTGCTGCGACCGGAGCAGTCCCGCGCACTCATCAGCCTGTCGCGCGGTGGGGCCGACGCGAAAGTCGTGCGCGAATTCGATATCGAGAAGCTGGAATTCATCGATCCGGCCGACGGTGGTTTCCACCTGCCGGAGGCGAAATCGGAATTGCGCTGGATCGATATCGATTCGGTGTATGTCGGTACCGATTTCGGTCCGGGCTCACTGACCGATTCCGGTTACCCGCGGATCGCCAAGCGCTGGCGGCGCGGCACCCCGCTCACCGAAGCGGAGACGGTATTCGAAGGTGAAGCGGGCGACGTCGCGGTCTCGGCAGGCTACGACCGCACGCCCGGATATGAACGGCATTTCGTCGGACGTGCCACCGACTTCTTCAACGAAGAGGTGTACCTGCTCGAAGACGACGGCAGCCTGCGGCATCTCGACGTGCCCACCGATGCCAGCGAATCCTGGTACAAGGATTGGCTGCTGATCCGGCTGAAGTCGCCGTGGGAGGTAGGCGGAACGCGCTACCCCGCGGGCGCGCTGCTTGCCATCGACTTCGAGAAATTTCTTTCCGGCGCAAGGGAATTCGAGGTGATTTTCACGCCGGACGCGCACACCTCGCTGCACGGCTACGGCTGGACCGAGAACCATCTGCTGCTGATCACCCTCGAGGACGTGCAAACCAAGCTGTACGTCCTGACTCCGGGGCCCGACGGCTGGACCGAGGAGCCGCTGGCCGACACCCCGCCCATGGCCACCACCAGCGTGATGAATCTGGACCCGCTCGAGGGCGGCGACGAGTTCATGCTGACCACAAGCGGATTCACCAATCCCGCGACGCTGCTCGCCAGCGCGGTCGGTGGCCAGACCGAACAGCTCAAGCAGGAACCGGGCTTCTTCGATGCAGCCGGCATCGAGACCGAGCAGTTCTTCGCCGAGTCCGACGACGGAACCATGGTGCCGTACTTCGTGATCCGCCATCGTGACCGCAAGGGCAGCCCGGGACCGACGGTGATGTCGGGCTACGGCGGCTTCGAGGTGTCGCGCACCCCCGCCTACAGCGGCGCCTCCGGTATGGGCTGGCTGGAGCGCGGCGGCACCTGGGTGATGACCAATATCCGCGGCGGCGGCGAATACGGCCCCGAGTGGCACACCTCCGTGCAGAAGGCCAATCGGCACAAGGTGTACGAGGACTTCTCCTCCATCGCCAAGGACCTGGTGGCGCGCGGCATCACCACCGCCGACCAGCTCGGCGCGGTGGGCGGCAGCAACGGCGGCCTGCTCATGGGCGTGATGCTGACCCGCTACCCGGAACTGTTCGGCGCCATCGTCTGTCAGGTGCCGCTGCTGGACATGAAGCGCTATCACCTGCTGCTGGCCGGAGCTTCGTGGATGGCCGAGTACGGCGACCCGGACAAGCCGGAGGAATGGGAGTACATCAGCAAGTACTCGCCTTACCAGAACGCCAGCGCCGATATCGCCTATCCGCCGATCCTGCTCACCACCTCCACCCGCGACGACCGTGTGCACCCCGGTCATGCCCGCAAGATGGCCGCGCTGCTCGAGGAGCAGGGCCACACGTTCTGGTACCACGAGAACATCGAGGGCGGCCACGGCGGTGCGGCCGACAACAAGCAGTCGGCGTTCCAGGCCGGACTCATCTACGAGTTCTTCACCCAGATGCTGATGGAGGGTGGCAAAGCCCGCTGACCAGCGAGAAACCAGCGCGCGCCGCAACCGCCGACAGCGATCACTTCGAGATCGGGCTGACCGCCATGCTCGACGGATTCGGCACCCACCTCGACTGAAATACCGGCGTAGCTCAGCCTTCGGTTGCCTGCCGCCACGAAGCATCCAAAACAGCTGTCGCCAAGGCAAGTTCGTCCACATCACGGGGCGCGTAGAGCATCACGATCGTGTCCGGCCATTGCGGGCGCAACGTGATCGGATGCGGCTCGACCCAACCGGCACCGATCAGCGGTGCGATGATCGGCCGTGGCACGGTCAGATGCATGAACCCGGTGCGGTGAATGTGCCCGAACTCGTCCGGGCTCGGGTACAGGAACGCCTCCCACGGCCCGCGTGGATCGTGTAGTCGAAGCGCCAGCGAAGCCGGCTCGGACACCTGGCTCGGACCGGTGAACACACCCGGCAATGCCGTGGCGTGCCCGACGAGCGCGGCGCGGAGCTGCGGCGGCGAGAACTGATCGAGCTGGTCGTGCGGAATCTCGCGCCCGGTGGTCGTCGGCCGAGGTCCGCGGCGGCGTGGCGGAGTGTGGAGATCGACCGTCTGGTGCTGCACTGTCACGGTGTACCGCACTTTCTGTTCGTTGATTACTTCTTGTGCGTGACTTCGAGTCTGGCCGACAATGACACGGTGATGGAAGAAGGCACTTTGCCCCGCCTACCGCACACCGATGTGCGTAACCCGGTCGATGCCGCGCCGCCGATCGGCGCCGAGACCGCGAGCTGTCAGCTGCGCGAGGTGCTGGATCGAGTGGGCGACAAGTGGAGCGTCCTGGTGATGGCGCTGCTGGCCGACGGGCCCAAGCGCTACTCACAATTGCAGCGCTCGATCGAGGGCATCTCGCAGCGGATGCTCACCCTCACACTGCGCAGCCTCGAACGCGACGGCATGGTCGCGCGTACGGTGACTCCGACCTCGCCGCCACGAGTGGACTATGCGTTGACTCCCGTCGGCGCCACGCTCTCGAACCAGGTCGACGCGCTCATCGACTGGGCAGAGGGGCACCGCGAGTACATGGCCACCGCCCGCCTCCGATACGACGCGGCAGCGGGCAGCGATCGGCGCGCCGAAACGGATGGCCGCGGATAGCATGAGGCGTGTCCAATGAGCAACGGCAGCAACTGAATCGGGAAATTATCGCGGAGTTCCGCGCCAACGGTGGAGCCGTCGGCGGTCAGTTCGCGAACATGAGCTTGCTTCTTCTGACTACGACCGGCGCGCGCACGGGCGAGCAGCGCACCTGGCCGCTCGGCTATCTGCGCGACGGCGATCGGGTGGTGGTTTTCGCCGCGAACGGCGGTCGGCCGAACAAGCCAGGCTGGTATCACAATCTCGTGGCACACCCCGAGGCCACCGTCGAGGTCGGCACCGACTCATGGCCGGTGGTCGCCTCGATTGTCGAGGGCGAGGAGCGGAAGCGGTTGTGGGACAGCGAGTTGGTGGTCGCGCCCTTCTTGGCCAACTTCCAGGACGCGGTGCCGTGGGAGATTCCGGTCCTCGCACTCACCCCGGCCAACGGCGACGCCGCGGGCTAGCGGTCGCGCAGCCACTTCTCGATCTGATCGACGGTGCTGCGGTACTGGCGAATCCAGCCGTTGTGGCCCAATGGTTCCGGTTGGTGCCAGGTCGTCACGTCGGCCTTGGGCATCTTGCCGAGCAGGTGCTCCGCGGAACTCGGCGGCGCGAGATCGTCGTCGGTCATCGTAATGGACAGGATCGGCAGCTTCAGTCTGCCGATCCGCTCCTCGTAGTCGATGTCCGCGCCGACCGGCACGAATCGGCCGGTGCGCGACAGGCGCGCCCAGTCGGAGATCAACACCCTCGACTGTCTGCCGAAGCCTGCCAGCGAGATCCGGTCGCCGGGCCAGAAGCCCGCGATGTTGGCGGTCAGCGAGATCGCCGTGGTACCCATCAGCATGCCGGGCCCCGAAAGGCCGCGGAAGCCGCGGTAATACGGAGATCCGGACGCGACCAGGATCAGCCCGCCGAGCCTGCCTCGGATCCGCGAGGCGTACAGCACGGCCAGCTGGCCGCCCATGCTGTGACCGAGCAGGTACGGCGTGCTGGCCGGGAAGCGGTCGCGCACGACCTCGAAGATCGCCGGGAAGTCGACCGATGCCAGCTCGTGGTAGCCGTACGCACTCGAGGAGCTCGGCCGCGGCTTACTGTCGCCCTGGCCGCGCAACTCCCCGATCGCCACATCGAACCCGCGCTCAGCCAATCCGGCGGCGAACAGTTCGTAGTATCCGGCCGGGACACCGAGCCCCGGGATCATCACCACGACCGGGCGCGGCGCGTCCGGGGTCACCGGATGGCTGTGCGCACCGCTCGCCGGAATCAGCCGCACCGGAACGACACTGCCGTCCGGCATCTGGATCGGAACTGTCTCCATGCCGCGACGCTACCGCGCCACGGGGCGCAGCGCCGATTCCGACCAGGCGTTTAGGCGCCGACCGCACCCATGATCACCCGGCTGAGCACTCTGATCACATCGTCGAGCGGCGGACGCGGGTCCGCGCCGCTCCATGAGTCGACGACATAGTTGACCGCGCCGATGATCGCCAGCACGCGCATCTCGTAGTCGCCGGTGGGGATTTCGCCGTGCATGGCCGCATCCTCCGCGGCACTCGCCAGCAGCGAACCCCAGACTCTGCGCAACTCGAGTCTGAACTTCTCTACCTTCGGCCCCGCGCCGACCACTTCGACCAGCGCCACGCGCGCCTTGCGCGGATCGGCCCCGATAGCCTCGACATAGGCGCGTACGGACGCGTCGATGATCTCGAGTGCGGTCGCGTCGGACTTCTTGTCCAAGGCGGCGGAGACCGCCTCGCGCGACTCCTTATCGATCTGCTCGTAGAGCTCGAGTAGGAGAGATTCGCGGCCGGTGAACTCCTCGTAGAACTGCCGCGACGAGAGCCCGGCGTCCTTACAGATAGCGCCGACCGAACTATTGGCGTAGCCGTCGCGCGCAAAGACCGTGAGGCCCGATTCCAGAAAACGCGCACGCCGCTGACGTTGCCGGTCCTCTACGGGTTGCCCGGCATACATTCGTCCCGTATTCGCATCCTGTGACATTGGGGCAGACAATACCGAAGGGCTCGATCCCCTCGTCATGGATCGGCCCCTTCGGGAAAACCTTCGGCCGAACGCGCGTTTGCCGAAAGTTGGCGGCTTGGTTGCCAATGCGTCGGCAAGCCCGCCGAACCGCCTGCTGCCAACTCAGCAACCACGCCCACATGGACGCCGAATGGGAACCCGCTCAAGGTGTTACCCCGATCCGACTGACGTGACGGTGCTGTCACTGACTGTTTGCCGAAACGGGCGATACCGAGCGCACCGAGCCGCAGGAAGAGTTTTGAAGGAATTTTCTAGAATGTTTTCCGGCGGTTCGCGGGCAAATTTTCGAGCCCGGATCAGTGCGGTCCGGTGTGGCGGTGGCGGGTATACATGTGCGGCCATTGGGAGGCGTGTGCCGCGACTCGAGCCGTGTAATGGATTGGGTGCCGCGCCCGCGTAAATCGGCGAGCTCGGTCTCGCGGTCAGTGGTTCGCGCTGCGGCCCGCGCGATCGATATCGACCAGCAGCGCGTCCGCCGATTGCAGCCGATGCGTCAGGCCGAGCCGTCGGAACTCCTGTGCCGCTTGGTTTGCCACTGCGCGAGCCTCGCGCAGGTCGGTCTGCCTGCCGCGGTCGAGGAGGGCGCCTGCCAGGCCGAGCCGGCCGAGGGCAAGGAAGGGGCGCGCCCCGAGGCGGGCATCCATGTCGATCGCGTGCCGATAGTGGTCGATCGCCACGTCGAACCGACCTGCGGTGCGGGCGAAGTCGGCGATCGGACGAGCGATCGAACCGGCACAGAACACCGCGCAGCTACCGTCGCCCATGTAGTAGTCGTCCGACACTCCGAGCACCCGGTACACGCGGTCGGCGGTGTCCCCATCCCCCAGCAGCACCGCGACAACGCCGATCATGTACAGCAGACCGAGCCATCGAGGCCCGACCTCGAGCGTGTCGGGCAGTGTGCGGAACTCCTCGAATCCGGCCCGCGCCTCGGCCATGTCCCCGGCCAGTGCGTGCATCATCGGCGAATACACCTGGGACAGTGTGGTTTTCGGCGCGAAGCGGAACGCGTCGAGATACTCGGCAATCTCGGCCGCGTCGGCATATCCCTGCATCACGCAGAATTGGCCGCGGAAGGCGTAATGCGAGCCGATCAACGAATTATCACCGATACGCAGGGCGAGCGCGTGGGCCGCCGCGTCACTGTCCGCGGCGGCGGCCAGGTCGCCTACCAGGACCGCGCGGGTCGCGCGGAGTCGATACAGGTGCCAGCGTGCCACCGGTAGCAGTCGGGTGTCCGCCACCTGTTCGATCTGGTCCATTGATCTGTCGACCATGCCGAGATCACCGAGTTGGAACCCGGCGTCGGCGGTCCACAGGTGCCCCCATAGTCGGGCAAGGGGTTGCTGTGCGCGGGAGCCGATTTCGATGGCACGGTCCGCGAGGATGCGGCGTTCGGCAAGGTAGGGCGGCGCCGACAGGGACAGGTGCCTGGCGTGGATCGCCTCCAGCAGCGCATCGGGGTCGCCGCCGCGCTCGGCTTCCGCCATGGCCGCCGCGGAAAGTTCCCTTGCCCGTATACATTCGGACATATCGGCGGCGGACATGGCGCGCTGCGCCAGCAGCCGAACACGCAATTCGCTGTCGGCCGCAGGCGATAGTTGCCGTAATGCGTTGACACACAGCCGATCTACACTTGCCATCACCTGTGGCGTAGTGATGCCGTGGACCACGAGGCCGGCCGCGGCGATAAGATCCGGGCGGTCCGCCTGGTCGGCGAGTTCGCCAGCGCGCGCGGAATGCGCCGCGCTGTCGTCGATCCGCCCGGCCGCGAACTCGCCGCGCGCGAGGTCGAGCCATAATTCGGCAAGCGCTGCCGCTGCGGTCGTCGGTCCGATCGCGTCGATAACCCACTGCTGGAATCGAATTGCCTCGTCGTAGGCCGCGCTTGCGCGCGCGTCCGCCGCGGCTATCCCGGCCCAGTACGCACAGTTGGCACCGGCATCCCGACCGCTCGCCTTGCGCCAGTGGCTCGCGATCGTTCCCGCCGCCGCGGGATTGCCGTCAGCGCGCACGGCGAGCAGTTCGGCGGCGGCGCGGTGCAGTGCCATGCGCTCCGACGGGGCCAGCTCGGCGTAGACGGCGTCACGGATCAGTGCGTGCACGAACGCGAACCCGCCATCGTCGAGTCGTCGGACCACGCCCGCGCTGATGGCCGCATCCAAGGCCGCATCGATACCGGTGCCGACGACGAGCTGAAGTAGTTCGGGTTCGATCCGCTCGCCGAGCACGCTGGCCGCACCCAGCATCGATCGGCTCGCCGGATCCAGCCGATCCATCTGGACAAGCGCGAGTCGACGAAAGCCGGTAGGTGACATCGGATCCAGTGGTGCGACATCGGAATCGGCTGTGTCGGACAGTGATTCGACGACCAGCCGGACAAACAGCGGATTCCCGCCGGTTCGGGCGTGCAGCCGATCCACGTCGTCGTGGCCGAGCGTCGGACAGGTCCGATCCAGCCAATAGCGGATCTCTTCGACCGACAATCCGGACAGCGCCATCGACTGGGTGTGCGGCATCCGAAGCAACCACGGCATTTGCTCCAGGTAGGTCGCGGTCGCGGGATCTCGCGCGGTGGCCACGACCAGGAGCCGCAGCCGGGGCAACTCGGCCGCGAGATGCCGCAATAGCAGCAGTGAGGTCCGATCGGCCCAGTGCAGGTCCTCGAGGAACAGCGCGAGCGCGGCGGTCTCGGTCAGCTGCTCGAGGGTGTCCGCGACCGCGGTGAACATCCGGAACCGCCGGGCGGCCGCATCCAGGACCGGGCCATCCGAGAGATCGGCCGACAGCGGTTCGGCGAGTTCCGGGATGTCGCGGATCAGCTGGTGCCACGGCCACAACGGCGGCATCCCCGCGTCGTCCACCGCGAATGCCCGCCCGACGCGCATGCCGCATTCGGCGGCCAGTTCCACGGTTCGATCCGCCAGCCGAGACTTGCCGATCCCGGCGGGACCGTCGATCAACACCAACCGGCCCGCGCCGCCCGCCGCGGACAACACCGTGGCCCGCAGCCTGGCGAGCTCGCGGTGGCGACCGACGAACGCAGCCTGCATAGCAGGCAGTATCCCGCGCGTCGGGTGGCACGCGCTGGAGTTCGGATCGCGCTGATGCGATCGGCAAGCCCGGTTCGGGGGCGTTCGGCGTTACTTCTCGGGGACGGCTTCGGGGCGGATGGAATCGAGTAGATCCGCGCAGCGGGTGAGCAACTCCATCAGTGTCGCCCGTTCGGTTTCGGTGAAGCCCGCGGCGAGTGCGCGCTCCGCCCGGACTGCCCGGGCGTCCGCGTCTCGCATGACCGCCTCACCCTTTTCGGTGAGGCGGGTCTCCAAGACGTTCTTGTGCCATTCGTGTGGCGTCCGCTCGACGAGGCCCCGGTCCTGCAGATTGGTCAGCACCGTATTCATCGTCGGCGGGGTGACGCCGCACAGGCGGGCCAGTGCGGCGGCCGAGATACCGGGATTTTCGCTGAGGAACATCAAGGCCGCGTACTGCGGGACTGTCACACCCGCGGGCTTCAACGCGGCGTTTTTGGCCCCGCCGAGTGCCTGCTCAGCCCGCTTGATCGCGGATCCAATCCGCTCCGACACGGGCATCGACGTCATGGGTGCATCGTATCCGCCCATTCCATCATTAGTATCTTGACGATTATTCGAGCTCTAATATACATTCGTGCTCGCTCTTAGATGTGACTACATCTGATTGATAGACCCGATGAGAGGCACGACCATGTCCCGCACGATCCGCCGCCGCCACTTTTCAACCATTGCCACCGCCGTCGCGCTGACCACCGTCGCCGCCTGCGGCACGACAACGGATGCCACCGAGTCCACCGACCATGCCGCCGCTCGGATCGACACCGCGTACGAACTGCCGAGCGACCGCGTCTACCCGGAGGGCATCGCGGTCGATCCTCGCAGCGGCGACATCTATGTCGGCTCCTACGCCAACGGCGCGATCTACCGCGCCACGCCGGGCGCCCACCGGGCCGAGACCTTCCTGGCCGAGGGAGCCGACGGCCGCAAGACCGCCAATGGCCTGAAAGTCGATCAGGCCGGACGCCTGTGGGTGATCGACTCGACCATGGGAGTCGCCGTCTACGACACCGGCAGTCGCGCCATGATCGCCCGCTTCGACATCACCGGCACCGACCCCCACTTCGTCAACGACCTGGCGATCACACCGGACGGCACCGCATATTTGACCGACAGCATCCGCGGCGTCGTCTACCGCATCACCGTGGAGCAGCTGACCGACACGGCGGCGCACGGCGGACGCGCCGACCTGACAACTCAATTCGACCTGAACTCGAGCATCGCACCGCACACCCCCGGCGGCTTCACCCTGAACGGCATCGTGTCCGAAGACGCGGGCCGTTACCTGCTGATCGTCGACATGAACGGGGGCGACCTGTATCGCGTTGCGACAGCACCGAATTCACCCGACCCGATTCGCAAGATCGCCATGCACGGCGCCGACCTGAAAAACGGCGACGGCCTGGAAATCCATGGCGCCACCCTGTGGGCCGCCCAGAACACCACCAACACCATCACCCGCTGGAAGATCACCGACGACGGAGCCACGGCGACCCTGGAGCACTCCATCACCGACGAATCCCTGCGCATCCCAACCACATTGGTTCGCGTCGGCGACCGGACCCTGGTCGTCGCCTCTCAATTCGACAAGGGCGGGCCGATGGGACCGGGAACACCCACAACCCCGTTCGCCGTGCTGAGTGTCGACGGAATCTGATCACCCCGCGCGCCAGGGGCCGGACCGCCACAGCGCCGACCGGCCTTCGGCGGCCGCACTCACCATCGCCAGGAACACCACGGGCTTACCCAGGCATCGTGATTTAGGTTAGCCTGCCCTGCATGACAGGAGTGGATACGCGTGTTCCGACGCCACCGTTGTCCGCTCGCGCAGCACCCGCGAACCGCCCACGACGCCGCAAACGCAAGCCGATCCGGCGCGCGCTGATCGTCACCCACCGCTGGTCCGCACTGACGCTCGGCCTGCTGCTGGTCATCCAATGTACGACCGGTGCGGTCCTGCTCTATCACGGCGAACTCTTCCGGGCCGGGCACCGCTCCTTCTATCAGCAGTCCGAAGCCGCGCCGACGGTCAGCACCGAGCAGGCCGTCGGCATCGTGCGCGCCGCGGACCCCGACTTCGACATCGGCTGGGTCGGCGCGGACGGCGGCGTCATCGCCGTCGGCGACAGCGGCTTCACCACCGCGTATTCGGTGGACCCCGGCACCGGCCGGATCAACGCGCACGCCGGACTGACCGACGGCGTGCTCGGCTGGCTGGTCAACCTGCACGACTGCGCATTCGGCTGCCCACGCTTCGCGGGCGCGGTCCCCGCCGTAAACGGCAAGGCGCCGGTTCTCGACGTCACCTGGGCCTACCTGATCCTCGGCATACTGGGACTGCTCCTGGTACTGCTCGCGGTGTCCGGCGCGGTGGTGTGGTGGCCGTCGCTGAAGCGCTGGCGCCACGGCTTTCGAGTCCGGACGAACAAGGGCCGCTTCGCTCGGGACCGTGACCTGCACAATGTCATCGGCATCATCAGCGTCCCCTTCCTGCTCATGTGGGGTATCACCGGCGTCGCATTCGAATTCCCCGCGGTGGAACGGGCCTGGCTCGCCGTCACCTGCGGCGAAGCCGTCACCGAGATGCCGCAGGACGCCTTCGTTCCCCGGCCGACGTCGCCACGGAACTCACCGGTATCCATCAGCGAGGCGAGCACCATTGCGCTACAGCGGGTCCCGGGGCGACTCGCCTACCTGATGCTGCCGAGCGAAAAAACCGACTACTACCGAGCCGCGGTGGCCGGCGGGTACTCGCCCTACGAAAACCGTGCCTTCTACAGCGGCGATGTCCTGGTCTACATCAACGCCAGGGACGACTCCGATATCAAAGTCGTCGACTCGAGTCACGACCGACCGGTGGCAAACACCTTCTACGACAAGGTCTTCCGCCCCGCGCACTTCGGCTGGCTGGTCAATGGCTGGTGGCGAATTCTCTGGCTGTTGCTCGGCCTGACACCATCGGCCCTCGCTATCACCGGCATATCGACCTGGCTGGTCAAACGCCGAACTGGACGAAACGCCCGCACCCTCCCCGATCGACCCGCATCAGTGGCATAAGATCGACCGACTGCGGCAAGCGGCACTGGGGTGGCGACCTTCGGTCGAGTGGCATACGCTTCGCCGCGGAGGAAAACCGCCTCATGGAGGGACAATTGACCACTCCGAGCACGGTGAAGCAAGGCGAAATCGGAACCGGCGTGCCGCAAAAGGTTCCGCCGTCGCAGCTGATCCACTTGATGGCCGAATACCAAAAGCTCGGCACGCACCGTCAGACATTTCTCCCGGCGCCTGCGAGCGATACTTTTGTGCGCGGCTGCGGGATCGTCGCGGGCGGGTTTGTCACGGTCGGCGCCATCTGTGCCGTGGTCGGCGCGTACCCGGGCGCCATCGCGGTCGGTCTGCTCGCGCTACTCCCAGCGTCATCGGCGTTGTTCTGGGGGCGGCGCAACCGGCATAACCGTGCCGCACGCCTCGACCTATTCGAATTCGGCATGACCGTGTATCGCTCGGGCGAGAAGATCGCCGGATTTCGCTGGGACAGTGCCGAAGTACGCCAGCAGGTGATTCCGTTCCAGAACTCCGCACCCTCCGACTACTCGCTCGCGATGTACGGTCCCGGCGGTGCCGAGGCCGCATTCGACGACACGCTGTTCGGCGATGCGCGAGATTGGGGCAGGGCGATCCAGTCCGCGGTCACCGCGACCCAGTTGCCCCGCGCGGTCGCCGCGATCGATGACGGTGCGACCGTGGATTTCGGCGAGATCGCGTTGAACCTGGAAGCACTCACCTTCCGAGGTAAGACCTTCGCGTGGGAGCACATCCAGTTGATCGACGCCCGCAGCGGATTGGTCCGCATGAAAGTCGACGGCAACTGGGTATCGCTCACCCCGGTCGGCAGGATCCCGAACTTCTACATCTTCAACGAACTCGCCGAACGGCTACGCCTCACCGCCGCCGCCGAACTATCGGCAGCCGAGACTACGAGCGCACAACCTTCGCCGGAGATAGCCGCTGCACCGGCCCCGAGCGAGGGGCCCGAAGTATCGGAAACCGCGGAGCTCGAGCGACCGGCCGCAGGTACGGAGGTCGAGCCAGCCGCCGCCAAGGCCGAACCGCCCGCCTCCGGCACACCGGTTATCGAGCCCGACGAGCCACGCACCGTCGAAGCGACCGGTGCGGTCGACAAGCCGCAGGATAAGGCGGGACCGAACAGCTCACGCGACAGCGTGAACCCGGCGGACATGAGTACCGCGACGAAGTGACCAACGATCGTCAGCCGTAGCAAGGCCGAAGGCCGGTCCACCTGATGGTGGACCGGCCTTCGGTTTCTAAAGGTGTTGCCGAGTGGCTGGACTCAGAAGTCCATGCCGCCCATGCCACCGGTCGGGTCGCCGGCGGGAGCGGCGGCCTTCTCCGGCTTGTCGGCGACAACGGCCTCGGTGGTGAGGAACAGAGCCGCGATAGACGCCGCGTTCTGCAGCGCGGAGCGGGTGACCTTCACCGGGTCGGCGACACCGGCAGCCAGCAGGTCCTCGTACACGCCGGAATCGGCGTTGAGGCCGTGGCCGGCAGGCAGGTTGGAAACCTTCTCGGCGACAACGCCGGGCTCGAGGCCCGCGTTGAAGGCGATCTGCTTCAGCGGAGCCGACAGCGCGACACGCACGATGTTCGCGCCGGTCGCCTCGTCACCCTCGAGCTTCAGGTCGTCAAGAGCCGGAGCCGACTGCAGCAGGGCCACGCCACCACCGGCGACGATGCCCTCTTCGACGGCAGCCTTGGCGTTGCGCACGGCATCTTCGATGCGGTGCTTGCGCTCCTTGAGCTCGACCTCGGTCGCGGCACCGGCCTTGATCACCGCAACACCGCCGGCCAGCTTGGCCAGACGCTCCTGCAGCTTCTCACGGTCGTAGTCCGAGTCCGAGTTCTCGATCTCGGCACGGATCTGCGCAACGCGGCCCTTGATGGCCTCCGCGTCGCCGGCGCCCTCGACGATGGTGGTCTCGTCCTTGGTGATGACAACCTTGCGCGCCTGGCCGAGCAGCTCGACGCCCGCGGTCTCCAGGGAGAGGCCGACCTCTTCGCTGACAACCTCGCCACCGGTCAGGATGGCGATATCGGCGAGCTGAGCCTTGCGGCGGTCACCGAAGCCCGGCGCCTTGACGGCGACGGACTTGAAGGTGCCACGGATCTTGTTGACCACCAGGGTCGACAGGGCTTCGCCCTCGACATCCTCGGCGATGATCAGCAGCGGCTTGCCGGCCTGGATGACCTTCTCCAGCAGCGGCAGCAGGTCCTTGACGGTCGAGATCTTCGAGCCGACCAGCAGGATGTACGGATCCTCGAGGACCGCTTCCTGACGCTCCGGGTCGGTGACGAAGTAACCCGAGATGTAGCCCTTGTCGAAGCGCATGCCCTCGGTGAGCTCCAGCTGGAGCCCGAAGGTGTTGCTCTCCTCGACGGTGATGACGCCTTCCTTGCCGACCTTGTCCATGGCCTCGGCGATCAGCTCACCGATGGACGAGTCGCCTGCGGAGATACCAGCGGTAGCAGCGATCTGCTCCTTGGTGTCGATCTCCTTGGCGGTGTCGAGCAGGCGCACCGTGACGGCCTCGACGGCCTTCTCGATGCCGCGCTTCAGACCGAGGGGGTTGGCACCGGCCGCGACGTTGCGCAGGCCCTCGCGCACCAGCGCCTGGGCGAGCACGGTGGCGGTGGTGGTGCCGTCGCCGGCGACGTCATCGGTCTTCTTGGCGACTTCCTTGACCAGCTCAGCGCCGATCTTCTCGTACGGGTCCTCCAGCTCGATCTCCTTGGCGATGGAAACACCATCGTTGGTGATCGTGGGGGCGCCCCACTTCTTCTCCAGAACGACGTTGCGACCCTTGGGGCCCAGCGTCACCTTTACCGCGTCGGCGAGGGCGTTGAGGCCCCGCTCGAGACCGCGGCGGGCCTCTTCGTCGAACGCAATCATCTTGGCCATTGCGAAGTGATCCTCCAAGTAATGAGGCTGACACGCAGGACGACCGCTTGTCGGATCGCCCCATTTACGCTGGCCAGGTTCGGTGCCCGCGACGGACGACCGGGGGTGTCGATGGAACCCGGTCTCACCGTCCCGACCTGGCACTCACAGGTAGAGAGTGCCAAAGCCATTTTTAGCACTCAGTGGTGCCGAGTGCAAGGTACGACGAAACCGCACCCGCTCAGTCTCTGTCGTCGACACGCAGCACCAATGCCACGAAGGCGTCGGTACGACGCTCCTCGGGCGTGCGCGGCTCCCCGCCCTCGACCGTGACGAGCTCGGCATCGTGCAACAGCAACTCTGCCTCGACCCGCATGACAGCTCGGATGAATGGCGGTGCCACCTCCGGGGGAAGGTCGCCGTTGACGATGTACTCGCCGTCCGGGCCCGACTCTGTGGACACATATGACAGCGCGTGTATCAGGTCAGAGCGCCGCTCTCCTGCCACTAGGTCGGAATCCGTGTCATCCGCCATTGCTATAGCTTACCGGTCGGCGATCTTGACCGCCGTCCAGATCGTGCGTCGGCGCGCCTCGCCTTTCGCATGGCTGTCGCACCGCTAGCGACGCTTGCAGGTCGCTCGAAACAGCACCGCTAGCGACGCTTGCAGGTCGCTCGAAACAGCACCGCTAGCGACTGCTTGCAGGTCGCTCGAAAGGGCGGAAGTCTAGGTCGCGGGGAACGAGCGGCACGACCCGCCCGCAGGTAATCCGCAAACCGCTGTCCGCCAACGTCTTCCGATTCCGCGCGACGCGCCGGGCCGGCGACACGGAACTAGAGTGGCGACGTGAGTGAAGCACCAGGCTGGGACGCCATCGACGGCGCCCTCGCACAGTTGTACGACGGCGTCGAACCTGCCCACTGGGCGCCGGAACTCTACTGGTCGCTCGGCGGGCCCGATCCACTCGACGGAATCAGCGTATATCCGCGCACCGACCCGGTCCCGCACTGGCACTACCTCAGCTATGGGATGAGCGAGCTGTACGAGAAGGAGTGGGACAACCCGGCCGAATCCGGTTGGGGATTCGAGTTCACCTTCCGACTGGTGCGCCTGCCCACCGATACCGAGCCGCCGATATGGCCTGCCGACTTCATGCAGAACCTCGCCCGCTACGTCTTCCAGTCCGGCAAATGGTTCGAGCCGGGACACACCATCAAGGCGAACGGGCCGATCGCCGCCGACCACGCGGACTCGACCGTCCACGCCGTCGGATTCGCCGTCGACCCCGAACTCGGCGCCATCGACACCCCGAACGGCCGCCTGCGGTTCCTACAGATCGTCGGCCTGACCATGCCCGAGTACCGGGCCGCACATGGCGGAAACCTGCTCACCCTCCTTGCCGAGCTGGCACCTCGACTACCGCTGTTCGTGACCGATATCGAACGCGAACCACTGATCGTCGAGCCGCCACCGAAGGCCGATTGGCCGCGCTGGGGCGGCGGCCTGCGTGGCCGGGAATAGCATGATCACGTTCGACTCGATCCCGAAAGGGGACGGCGATGCCCGACCTGGCGTTCGAATCGCTCTATCGGCACGGGTTCGCGCGGGTGGCGGTCGCGGTGCCGCGGGTCCGGGTCGCCGACCCTGCCTACAACGTCGAGGAAACGCTGCTGCTGGCGCGGCAGGCGGCCGAGGCGGGCGCGGTGCTCACGGTATTTCCCGAGCTCGGGCTGTCCTCCTACACCGCGGACGATCTCTTTCACCAGGACGCGCTGAACGATGCGGTGGGCGCGGCGCTGCAGCGCTTGGTGGCGGCGAGCCTGGACATCGACACGGTGCTGGTGGTCGGGGCGCCGGTCCGGGCACAGGGCAGGCTGTTCAACTGCGCGATCGCGGTGAGCCGTGGCGTGGTGCTCGGCGCGGCGCCCAAGAGCTATCTGCCGAACTATCGCGAGTTCTATGAGAAGCGCCAGTTCGCGGCGGCACGGGAGAACCTGGAAGACCGCATCACGATCGCGGGGCAGCGGGCGCCGTTCGGAGCAGACCTGCTGTTCAGCGCGACCAATCTCGACGGGTTCGTCTTCCACCTGGAGATCTGCGAGGACGGCTGGGTTCCATTGCCACCCAGCGGTTTTGCCGCACTCGCCGGCGCGACCGTGCTGGTCAACCTGTCGGCGAGCAATATCGTCATCGGCAAGGCCGACTATCGGCGGGCGCTGTGCACCTCGCATTCGGCGCGCTATCTGGCCGCCTACCTGTATTCGGCCGCGGGGCATGGTGAATCGACGACCGATATGGCGTGGGACGGTCAGGCGCTGGTCTGCGAGAACGGCGACCTGCTCGCAGAGGGCGAGCGGTTCGCCGATCATCCACAGCTGATCACCGCAGACCTCGACCTGCCCCGGCTTGCCGCGGATCGGCTGCGCACCACCAGCTTCGCCGACAATGTGCACGACCACCGGGACCGGCTGGTCCGGCTGCGGCGCATCGAGATCGAGCTGCCGGTGCCGACCGCCACCGTCGAGCTGCGACGCGAAATTCCACGTTTCCCTTACGTTCCCAGCGATCCCATGGCGCGCAACGAACGCTGCGCCGAGGTGCACCACATTCAGGTGGAGGGCCTGAGCACCCGGTTGCGGGCGACCGGAATCCAGCGAGTCGTCATCGGGGTCTCGGGCGGGCTCGACTCCACCCAGGCGCTGATCGTGGCGGCCAAGACAATGGACCGGCTCGGGCTGCCGCGGACGAACGTACTTGCCTACACCATGCCCGGCTTCGCGACCGGCGCGCGCACCCGCACCGACGCACACCGGCTGATGCGGGCGCTCGGGGTCAGCGCACAGGAGATCGATATCCGCCCGTCCGCTACGCAGATGCTGCGTGACCTGAACCATCCCGCCGCCGAAGATGTTCCGCAGTACGACATCACCTACGAGAATGTGCAAGCCGGTGAGCGGACCTCACACCTGTTCCGGCTGGCCAATCAGCACAACGCGCTCGTAGTCGGCACCGGCGATCTCAGCGAACTCGCCTTGGGCTGGTGCACTTTCGGCGTCGGCGATCATATGGCGCACTACAGCGTGAATGCCTCGGTACCGAAAACGCTGATCAAATACCTGATCGCATGGGCCGTGGACACCGATCAGTTCGGCGCGGCGGCAGGCGAGGTGCTCACCTCGATCCTGCAGACCGAAATCTCGCCGGAATTGATCCCCACCACCGACTCCGACGCCACCGGCCCCGGCCAGAGTTCCGAGGCCACCGTCGGCCCGTACGAGCTACAGGATCTCCACCTGTACAACCTGCTTCGCTTCGGCTACCGCCCGAGCCGCATCGCCTACTTGGCATGGCAGGCCTGGTCGGACCGGACGCGCGGCAGCTGGCCCGACCTGATCCCCGCCGACCAGCGCAACGCATACGACCTGCCGACGATCAAGCACTGGCTGGCGGAATTCCTGCGCCGCTTCATCCAAACCAGCCAGTTCAAACGCTCGACACTGCCGAACGCCCCCAAAGTCGGCTCCGGCGGCTCACTTTCGCCACGCGGCGACTGGCGCGCCCCCAGCGACGCCTCGGCCGCCGCCTGGCTCGACGAACTCGCCCGCAACGTGCCCGACCGGTGATATCTCAGCCGGCCCGCAGATGCGTGCCGACGATGCTGCGCTGAGGGACGTTCGGTAATCCGTTCGACCGCCCCTGCTGTGCTAGTTCGCCGAGGACGGCCGCTCGACGCCGTCGAGCCGACGACCTGCGCCGGACCCGCGCCTGCCTGGCACGGGCGGCGTAGGCGGCACGAAATCCCGTCAGCACCTGCCTGATTCGGCTGCGACACCGAACCTGCGCCGGGCGGACCATCATCTGGCCGCCTCCGATGTCGGCGCCCATCTCCCGGTCATGGCTGCTGGGTGGCGATCAGCGAAAGCAGTTCGACCAGGTGGGTCTCCACCTGTGGCTTGTAGACGCCGACACCGGCGAAGAAGCCGAGGCCGTTCTCCTGCTCCAACAGTGCGAGCAGGACATGTTCGGTACCGATGTAGTTGTGGCCGAGACGAAGTGCTTCACGGAAGGTCAGCTCGAGCACCTTCTTCGCCTCCGGTCCGAACGGGATCAACGGGGGTACCTCGTCCACCCGAGCTGGGAGACCCGCCGTCGCGAGCTCGCGTACGGTCTCGAGCGAACAGCCCTGCACGACAATCGCCTGCGCACCGAGCCCTTCCGGTTCGGACAGCAACCCGAGGACCAGGTGTTCGATGCCGATCTCGGCGTTGCCCGCCGTGCGCGCGGCCTCCTGCGAGGCCATCACGACCGCCCGCGCCCTCGGGGTGAATTTCGCGAAGCCCGCGTTGGGGTCCATGGCCGCGGCGTCCCCTGGCGCCTTGGGCACGAACCGCTTCTGGGCGGCCTGCTTGGTGACGCCCATGCTGGCGCCGATGTCGGTCCATGACGCGCCGGAGCGGCGGGCCTGGTCTACGAAGTGGCCGATCAGGTGGTCGGCTACTTCGCCGAGGTGTCCTGCGGCTACCACTGCGTCGGAGAGTTGTTCCAGCACGTCGTCCGGACGCGCTTTCTTTATGCCGTCGATCAGATCGTCGAGCCGTATGTTGGTTGCCATGCGTCAACCATAGGTTGACGATCGGAGAGCGTCAACCATTAGTTGACGATTTGCCGTACCCCCGCCCGGCGCGGGCAAAGCATCCGCACCGCGCCGGAATATGCAGGGCTCCACCGATGTTCAGGGACGCGCGGCCCGCCCGGCGCCCCGCACGACCTGCTCCTTGAACCACGCGCCCGTACGGCCGGTCAACACCGTGCGTCCCGGTGCATCATCGGCGCGCAGGAACTGGATGACGCCGTCGCGTCGGCCGAGGCTGAGGCACTGGAACACATACCGGAACCGCAACTTTCGCGGCTCACGACCCCGCATCCTCGCGACAACGGCATCCGCCGCGTACTTCCCGGTCGGCAGCGCGGTCGCGCAGGCCATCCGCAGCTCACGATCGCCGGGGCCGTCGACCACCGCACTGTCGCCCGCCGCGTAGACATCCGGATGCGATACCGAGCGCAGCGTCGCGTCGGTCAGCACCCGACCGTCGGCGTCCACCGAGAGACCGGACCTGCGCGCGAGATCCGGCACGCCGAACCCGGTGGTCCACACCGTCGTCGCGGACTCGATCAGTTCGCCATCGGCCAACCGGACGCCCTCGGCCGATACTTCGATCACCTTGGCATCCGAACGAATTTCGACCCCGAGCCGCTCCAGCACCCGCCGCACGTGGGCCCGCGCGCGCTGCGACATCCAGGCACCCGGCTCCTCCGAACTGAGCAGCAGCACTCGCGAATCCGGCCGGGATTCCGCCGCTTCCGCGGCCATCTCGATGCCGGTGGCGCCGCCGCCGACCACGATCATCCGATCGGTCGCTGCCTGCTCCAGTAGCTGGAGCGCGTCCTCCGGGGTGGCCACCGAGAAGGCATGCTCGGCCACACCGGGCACGCCGGCCGGGTCCGCCTTGCTACCGAGCGCATAGACCAGCGAGTCGTAGTCGAGAGCCGGTGCGCCGTCGAGTATCACCCGCGCGGCGTCGGTGTCGATCTCCGTTGCCCACGCTTGGACGAACTGGATCCCCTTACTCTCCAACAACTCTCGTAGATCCCATTGCGAAATCCGCTGCCCGACGGCTTGTTGGTGCAGCCGCACTCGCTCGACGTACTGCGCGAGTCCGTCGACAACGGTGATCTGCGCACCGGGCGCCTTGCTCGCAAATCGGCGGGCCGCGGCGAGCCCCGCGTATCCGGCGCCGAGTACGACAATCCGATGCTGTCCGGTCATGGTGTGGCTCCTTTTTCGACAGGCCGACACCCTTCAGACCAGACAGCACTCCGATCCATGACAGTCGCCGGGCATGGCCCGTGTCACACCCCATCGTCCCCGGGCTTCAGGCGGGCGAACCTGCGACGCGGCCGAGATAGGCGAGCTTGTCGGGATTCACGATCAACCGCAGCGCGGTCACCGTGTCGCCGGTCGTCGCCACATCGACAACCAGCAACGGATTCCCCGCCACCCAGGCGACGACGGCGAGCGAACCGTTGAGTTCCTGCAACGCGATCTCCATGCCGGGTACCTCCCAGCGGAACAGACCGGCCAGGTAGCGCGCGACCTTGTTCGCGCCGACGATCGGACGCCGTGCCGTATTGACCAAGCCGCCGCCGTCAGCCGTCGAGGTGACGTCGGCGGCGAGCATCCGCTCCAACGCCTCGATGTCACCGTTGCGTGCCGCCTTCAAGAATCGCTCGATCAACTCGCGGGCGTGGTCGGAGGGAACATCGAAGCGCGCCCGCTTTTCTCGCACCCGCAGACCGGCACGCCGGAAGATCTGCTGCGAATTGGCCTCGGTCAGCGTGAGCATGTCGGCGATTTCCCGGTGGGCGTATCCGAACGCCTCGCGCAGGACGAACACGGCCCGCTCGACCGGGCTCAATCGCTCCATCGCAGTCAGCAACGCCAGCGAAACCAGCTCGCGCTCCTCCACCGATTCCAGCGGCCCGAGCTCACCTGCGGCCGTCGGCACCGGCTCCGGCAGCCACGGCCCGACATAGCTTTCCCGACGAGCCCGCGCCGAAAGCAGCCAGCTGCGGCACAGATTCACGACCGCGGTGGTCAACCATGCCTCTGCGGACCGAATGACGGTGCGGTCGGCGCCATCCCAGCGCAGGTAGATCTCCTGCACCGCGTCCTCGGCCTCGCCGGCGGATCCGAGCATCCGATAGGCGAGCGCGAACAGCCGCGGTCGATGCGCCTGGAATTGACGCAATCCATCCGGTTCCACCCACACCTTCTTCCGCGCTCTGCCGCCCGAGAAGACGCTACCGTTCGTGCCCGACCCGACTCGAGGGTGATTACCGGTAGCGCCGATATCGAAACCCCACCGCCGGAAACCCCCGAGCGCCGCAAGAGTGCTCATACCTCAGCAGCCTGCGCGCCGAGGCTTGACGAATCCTTAAGGGAAACCAGGAGAGCCGGAGGCGATCAGCGTGGCAGGTCGTCCTGACGCTGCCGACCACCGGGGCGGCGCAGGCGTAGGCGGGCGCTCGATGCGCGGATCGCCGGACGACGGATGGCGGGCATCCGCCGCTGGGCGCGGCGCTGAGCTCGACGTTCGGCGGGCTTGTGCTGCCAGGTTTCCGGGCGCGCGGCGACCCAGCGTTGCGAGTGCCAGGCGAACGGAATGTGGCCGAGGTAGAGCGCGACCAGCACCAGCAGCAGCACGATCGGGTAGGTCACCAGTGCCGCCGCGCCGACCGCGACAAGCACAAGCAGACCGGCGGCGGCCTGCGGGGCCACCGACACCGACTTCATCGCCAGCGTCGGGATGGTGCTCACCGACAGTGCGGCGGCGAACAAGGTCCACAACGCGACCTCGTAGAAGCCGACCCACCAGCCGTCACCGAACTGTACGAACAGCGCGATCGGCACCAGCGCGATGAGCGCGCCCGCCGGAGCGGGCACGCCGACGAAGTACTCGCGCGACCAGTCCGGACGGGTGTCGTCGTCCATCAGGGTGTTGAACCGGGCCAGCCGCAGCACGATGCTCACCGCGTACATCAGCGCGATGATCCAGCCCGCGCTATTGCTGTCCAGCAGGGTGATGTAGAGCACGAGCGCGGGCGCGACACCGAAGGAGATGGCGTCCGAGAGCGAATCGAGCTCGGCGCCCATCTTGCTGGTGGCGTCCAGCATGCGAGCCAGCCGCCCGTCGAGGGTGTCCAGCACGGCCGCGGCGCCGACCATCGCGAGCGAGATAGCGAGTTTGCCGTCCAACGCGAATTTCACCGCGGACAGTCCGGCGCACAGCGCCAGGATCGTCACGATGCTCGGCAACAGCCGGATCGACCGGCTGCGCCGAGGCTTGGACACGGCATGTTCCATCATGACTCGGCGGGTGATGAGCCCAACACCGCCAGGACAGTCTCGGCCCCGATGGTGCGTTGCCCCGGCTCGACAAGCAGTTCGGTGCCGAGCGGGAAGTAGGTGTCGACGCGGGAGCCGAAGCGGATGAGCCCGTAGGTGTCGCCGATGGTCAGCACGTCACCGACCTTCGCGTCGCAGACGATGCGGCGGGCAAGCAGCCCGGCGATCTGGACGACGACGAGCTGCTGCCCGTTCGGGGTCTCCAGGACCATGCTGTTGCGTTCGTTCGCGGAACTGGCCTCGGGCAGATCGGCCGAGCGGAAGTGGCCCGGCTGATGCGAAACGGCACGCACGGTGCCGGAGACCGGCGTGCGCTGCACGTGCACGTCGAGTACCGAGAGGAAGATGCTCACCCGCGGCAGCGGCTGGTCGCCGAGGCCCAATTCCGGTGGCGGAGAGGCAGTGTCGACCAGGGCGACCTCGCCGTCCGCGGGCGCGACCACGACGCCTGCCCGATTCGGCGGTACCCGGTTCGGGTGCCGGAAGAACGTCGCGCAGGCCGCCGCGGCAAGCAGTCCGCTCCGGCGCACCCATTTGCGGCGACCACCGATGACCGCGATCGCGAGCGGCGCCGCGACAAACGGCAGACCCGCGGGATGCAGCGGGGGAATCGCCGCCCGAACCAGATCGACGACATGGCCGACTCCAGTGGTTTCGGGCGTGCCGGGCGGGGTGGGACGGCGTGCCACAGGCTCCTCTTTCGTGCTCAGTGTAGATGGATTGCGCCCCTCAACAATAGGTCGAGCGCAAGCGATCACACCTTACGGGAACGGAGCCTGTGGCACGTGCTGTCAGTTCAGGCCCTGCGACTGGTGACCAGCTTCACCAGGAACAACAGAATCGCAGCACCGCCGAGGCAGGTGAAGAAACTGAACCAGAGGCCGCCGCCCTCGACATCGACGCCGAGCAGCTTCAGCAGAAATCCGCCGAGTAGACCTCCGACAACGCCGACGACAATGTTGAGGAGAATGCCCTGCTGAGCATCCGTCTTCATGAACTTGCTGGCGATCCAGCCGGCGAGCCCGCCGATGATGATCCAGCCGATAATCCCGAGTCCCAGCATGTTGTCCTCGAATCACTAGTCGGTGCATGCCGCCAACAGGAAAAGGCGTGCTCCGAGGGTATACCCGCCGAATGTGAGAATACGCACGCCCACTCGGCGATCTTGGGGCTAATATGAGGGGGCCTCATGTCTACGGCGACGTAGGAGGAGGGCGGATGAGGAACTCATTTACATGCTTCGGGGTACAACCCGGCGGCGCCGCCGCAGGTACATAGGAGACGCATAATGGCTGCTCGAATCGCCCAGTACACCGGGGCAGAGCACACGGCGATCCTCGGGCTCGGCGTATACCGCCCCGCCCGGGTCGTCACGAACGATGAGGTGGCGGGCCCGATCGACTCGAGCGACGAGTGGATCAGGACCAGGTCGGGCATCAAGACTCGACGGTTCGCTTCGGAAACGGAAACGATCCAGAGCATGAGCGTCGCGGCGGCCCGCGACGCGCTCGAATCCGCAGGGGTCGCAGTCGACCATGTCGATTGCGTGATCGTTGCTACGTCCACCCATCTGCTGCTCACCCCGGCGGCGGCACCGCGCATCGCCACCGAGCTCGGCATGAACGGCGCGGCGGCCTTCGACATCTCCGCCGGTTGTGCGGGCTTCTGTCACGCGCTGGCGCTCGCCTCGGATCTGGTGCGCGGCGGCACCGCGAACCACGTGCTGGTGATCGGTGTCGAGAAGCTGACCAACACCGTCAATCCGACCGACCGCTCCACCGCATTCCTGTTCGCCGACGGTGCGGGCGCCGTGGTGGTCGGGCCGTCGGACACCGTCGGGATCGGTCCGACGGTGTGGGGTTCGGACGGCACCCAGCATCACGCGATCCGGCAGGACAAGGACTGGATGGAGTTCTTCGCCGAGATCGAGGAGAAGGGGCTCGACGCGGTCCGCCCCTACATGGCGATGGAGGGCACCGCGGTGTTCCGCTGGGCGGCGCACTCCTTGGAGAAGGTCTGCCGCGACGCCATCGATCGGGCCGGCCTGTCCACCGACGATCTGGACGCGATGATTCCGCACCAGGCCAACGGCCGGATCATCGAGATCATGGCCCGCGTACTGAAGCTGCCGGAGAACTGCGCGCTGGCCAACGACATCGAAGAGACCGGCAATACATCGGCCGCCTCGATACCGCTTGCCATGGAGGCGCTGCTACGCAACGGCGAGTCGAAGCCGGGCGATACCGCGCTGCTCATCGCCTTCGGCGCGGGCCTTTCCTACGCCGCACAGGTGGTGACACTGCCGAATTGGCAGTAGTCACCCGATAATTCAGCCGATGCCCCGACGGTGACTTTCACTATGTAAGTCACCGTCGGGGCATCGGGTTCGCGAGCGAAGTTACGCACTACACCTGCGCTTCGACCGCCGTCTTGATCTTGCCGAGCGTCTCGTTCATGCCGCGCATGAGTTGCTCTTCGAACGGCTGCTCGCCGCCGAGCGCGGCATTGATCGCCTTGCGGGAAAACCAGGTGGTGCCGTTGGGGACGTCGCGGCGCTCGATCAGCCTGGTGCCGGTCGCGGTCGGCTCCAACGTGTAGCTCCAGACGCTGCGGTTCTCGTTGATGCGGAACGCGAAGGCCTGGTTGGGTTCATAGCGGACGATCCGCGCGGTGGTCGGCCAGTACTTCTTGCCATCGCGGTTGAGGTTGAACGTCCAGGTACCCGCCTTCGGCGTGCCGAGCGCGAACATCCGAACGCACTGCGGGCTGAATTCCGGCATCCGCTTCAGGTCGCCGATGGCGGCCCACACCTGCTCCGGGGGTGCGGAGATATCGATCGTGACTTCGAGATTTTTCGGCAACACTGCCTCCGGGAGAACTGCGGCGACCGGACATATTTCGGTCCGTCGGCACGATTTGACGATTACCCACATCCTAGTCGGCGGCAGTTGGAAGACAAACGCGTCACATTTTCGAGATTTATTTACCTGCCCGTGTAATGGCCGGCGCACAATAACGGATAGACGAAGCATCAGCCACTGCCACCAGCTTTCCCGTCCAGCGTGAGGTGATCGGCCGTGAAACTGCGCTCTCTCTTACATCGTCGGCACGCGGAACAACTTCCGTTGCTTCCCGCTATCGAACCCACCGACGGATCCATGGCCCGTGGCTCGCCTCCTCCGAGCACAAACCAGAAGATCGCCCGAGAAGAGCTGCTCGAACGCCTGCTCACGCCAGTCGAACTCGACTTGGTGCGAAAGCATCGGGTGTGACCGCGAGCAAACGCCGACGACAACGGCCAGCCCGAGGCTCCATACTCGTTAGGTGACTTCACCCGCTGCTACGAAGCCGGCCATCCTCAGCGTCGACGACGATCCAGGGGTCTCCCGCGCGGTCGTCCGCGACCTGCGTCGCCGCTACGGCGCCGATTACCGGATTCTGCGCGCGGAATCGGGCGCCACCGCGCTCGACGCGCTTCGTGAGATGAAACTGCGCGGCCAGCCGGTCGCGGTATTGATCGCCGATTACCGGATGCCTGGCATGGACGGCATCGAATTCCTCGAGCAGGCGATGGACCTGCACCCCTACGCGCGCCGCGTGCTGTTGACCGCCTACGCCGATACCAGCGCAGCGATCGACGCGATCAATGTCATCGATCTCGACCACTATCTGCTCAAGCCGTGGGATCCGCCGGAGGAGAAGCTGTATCCGGTGCTCGACGGGTTGCTGGAGGCCTGGCGCAGCAGCGAGCAGCGGCCGGTGACCGAGACCAAGGTGGTCGGCAACCGGTGGTCGCCGCGGTCGTCGGAGGTGCGCGAGTTCCTGGCCCGCAATCAGCTGCCCTACCGCTGGTACCTCGCCGACGAACCCGAAGGCGCGCGGCTGCTGGAGGCAGCGGGCGCCGATCCGGAACGATGTCCCGTCGTCATCACCGAAGCCGGACAGACACTGGTACAGCCGAGCGACGGCGAGCTGGCCGAGAGCGTCGGTCTCAGCACGAACCCGACCGGTGACTTCTACGACCTCATCGTGGTCGGTGGTGGCCCGGCCGGTCTCGGCGCCGCCGTGTACGGCGCGTCCGAGGGCCTGCGCACAGTGCTCGTCGAGCGCACCGCAACCGGCGGCCAGGCCGGGCAGAGTTCGCGCATCGAGAATTACCTGGGCTTCCCGGATGGCGTGTCCGGATCGCAGCTGGCCGACCGGGCCAGGCGACAGGCGGCCAAGTTCGGTGCGGAGGTGATCACGACACGCGAGGTGGTCGGCCTCGAGGTGAACGGATCCGCGCGCACCGTGCGGTTCGCCGACGGCGGACGCCTCTGCGCGCACACCGTGATCATCGCGACCGGCGTCGACTATCGCCGCCACTCCGCTCCTGGCGTCGACGACTTCACCGGGCGCGGGGTCTATTACGGCTCCGCCATGACCGAGGCATCCGAGTGCTCCGACCATGACGTCTACATCGTCGGCGGGGCGAATTCGGCGGGCCAGGCCGCGGTATTCCTCTCCCGCAATGCCC
This sequence comes from Nocardia sp. GCM10030253, assembly GCF_042675075.1. Classification (NCBI taxonomy): domain Bacteria; kingdom Bacillati; phylum Actinomycetota; class Actinomycetes; order Mycobacteriales; family Nocardiaceae; genus Nocardia; species Nocardia sp. GCM10030253. The sequence continues at coordinate 350,639 of NZ_JBHTDL010000012.1, forward strand.
GCACCGTGCACCTGGTGATCCGTGCGGACTCACTGGACAAGTCCATGTCGCATTACCTGATTCAGCAGATCGGGCAGATAGCGAACATCAGGGTGCACACCCGCACCGAGGTGATCTCCGCCGACGGCGACGACCACCTGCAACAGATCGTGCTGCGCAATAACGAAACCGGCGTCGAGGAGAAGGCCGAGGCCGAGCGGCTTTTCCTCTTCATCGGCGCCGCACCGCAGACCGACTGGCTCGATGGGGTGATCAAGCGGGATCAAGCCGGATATGTGCTGGCCGGGCCCGATCTGCTCGTCGACGGTGTCAGACCAGCAGGCTGGGAATTGCCGCGGCCGCCACATCACTTGGAAACAAGTGTGCCTGGGGTCTTCGTGGCCGGAGACGTACACGCCGACTCGGCCAAACGCGTGGCATCGGCAGTCGGCGAGGGCGCGATGGCGGTCATGCTCGTGCACCGGTATCTGGCGTAATCAGGAGGCTGAAGATGAATTCGAAAGATACTGCCGCGCGCAGCAGCCGACTCGTCTGCGATCCCGCGGAGTTGCGCACCCTTTTCCTGTTCGAGAAGCTCGACGACCAACAGCTCGACTGGCTGTGCGCGGACGGACGGGTTGAGACCATCGAACCCGGCCTGGTCTTTCGCGAGGGCGATCCGGCGACTTGCTTCTACGTGCTGATGGACGGCGAAGTGGTACTCACCAAACTCTCCAGCGGCACCGAGATCGAAATGGTCCGCACCGACCACAAAGGCGCGTACGCGGGCGCCTGGATGGCCTACATGGGCGACAAGGTCGACCAGACCTACAACGGATCCATGTCCGTGCCGCGGCCATCACGGTTCTTCGTGCTGGACGCGGGCACTTTCGCCAGAATGATGCACGAGTGGTTCCCGATGGCGGTGCACATGCTGGAGGGCGCGTTCTTCGGCAACCGCAACTCCAATGAACGCATCGCCCAGCGCGAGCGGCTGCTCGCACTCGGGTCGCTCTCGGCGGGCCTGACCCACGAGCTGAACAACCCCGCGGCTGCCGCGGTGCGCGCCACCTCCGGATTGCGTGAGCGGATCGCCGGGATGCGGCACAAGCTGGCGATGATGGCCGAGGGCAAGTTCGACACGGAATCCCTTGCCTCACTCGTGCGCTTGCAGGAGGAGGCGGCGGCGCAGGTTGCCAAGGCGCCGGAGCTGACGCCGATGGAAGCGGCCGACCGCGAGGACCTGCTCGGCGAATGGCTGGAGGAGCACGGTATCGGCGACGCCTGGAATCTGGCGCCGAATTTCGTGCAGGCCGGCTTCGACGTCGACTGGCTCGAGCGCGTGGCCGCGACCCTCGACGGATGCCCGGACCAGGTCTTCCAGGGCGCAATCCGGTGGCTGAACTACACCATCGAGACCGAGCTGCTGATGAACGAGATCGCCGACTCGACCACCCGCATCTCCTCGCTCGTCGGTGCGGCCAAACAGTATTCGCAGATGGACCGCGCGCCGTTCCAGGTGATCGACATCCACGAGCTGCTCGACAGCACACTGGTCATGCTCAGTCGCAAGGTCGGCGACGGGGTGCAGGTGGTCAAGGAGTACGACCGCACGCTGCCGCAGGTGCCCTGCTATGCGGCAGAACTGAACCAGGTGTGGACCAACCTGATCGACAACGCGGTGTACGCGATGAACGGCCAGGGCACCCTGACGATTCGCACCAGGCACGAAAACGACTGCGCCGTTGTCGAAATCGGCGACACTGGGCCCGGCGTCCCGGCCGAGGCGCGCAGCCGCATCTTCGAACCGTTCTTCACCACCAAACCGGTCGGCGAGGGCACCGGGCTCGGCCTGGACATCTCGTTCAGGATCGTGGTGAACAAGCACAACGGCGATATCCAGCTCGACTCGGAGCCGGGCAATACGCGATTCACCGTCTGGCTCCCGCTGCACCGCTCCGAGGAGAATCAGGCCGAGGCGAACCCGGCCGACGACAATCATGGCGAACCGGAATCCAACGCAGGAGGTCACCGATGACGCAAGAGCTAGAGGGGATCGACCCGACCGTCGCGCCGAGCGGACCGGGCTGCGCCGAATGCGAAGCGGCACAGGGCTGGTGGGTGCATCTGCGCCGCTGCGCCCAGTGCGGGCACGTCGGCTGCTGCGACAGCTCGCCCGCTCAGCACGCATCCAAGCACGCCAAAGAAACCAGCCACCCGTTCATCCAGAGCTTCGAACCCGGCGAGGATTGGTTCTGGGACTTCCGCTCCGAGGAGATGTACGGCAGCGGACCGGAGTTGGCCGCACCGACCAGTCATCCGGCCGACCAGCCGGTACCTGGCCCGCGTGGGCGCGTGCCCGCCGACTGGCAGGCCCACATTCACTGACTTTCAGTGATCGTTTGGGCGATCATAAGGCGCCCATCGCACAGTGGAGCGACAGCGCCGGTAGGTGAGAACCGGCGCCCGATCCGCTGCGGAGCCTCCCATGACCACGACCCGATCGCACCCGGTACGCTGCACCGAACGCGCTGGAGGCTCCGGCGCCTCTAGTCACCGGGAAATGCACGTTATGAAGCGAACTTCCGCCATCGCCCTCGCCGCAGGGGCGGTGGCTCTGCTGCTGGCAGGCTGCGGCGGGTCGGATGAATCCGCCGAGGCCAACGGCCTGCGCAAGGGTACGACCGGCACCAGCACCTCGGCACCGTCCCAGTCCGGAGCGGGGACCGCGGGCGCGCCGACCACCGGCGCGGGCGCTGCGACCACCGGCGCGGGCGCTCCGACAACGCCTGCCAAGACCGACTACTCGTCGCTCGGCCCGGCCTCGCGCACCACCTGCGCCGAATTCAGGGCGCTCGACGGCGCGGCGGAGAAAGCATTGATCGAGCAGATACTCGCGGAGCACCCGGACAGCTCCTTCGCGGGGAGCCCGAATGTCGCTCTCGGTACCGCCAAGCTGGTCTGCCTGGCACCGAGCAATGCCGAAACCCCGGTCGCCGTTGCCGCGGGAATCGTCAAAAAGTAGGACCGAACACAACGCGCGTGCGCAGCACTCTGGCTGCGCACGCGCGTTTTTCATGCTGTGACTGCTCAGGGCTGGCCGGTGGCCAGCGCGGTCAAGGCGTCGATGAACGGCTGACCGCCCGTTGCCGCGCCGCCCGCGAGCGCACCGACGACGATGCCGGTCGGCCCGGTGATGAGGCTGAAGATGCCGAACCCGAGCAGACCGCCGATGAATCCGCCGAGCATGCCGCCGAGGATCATGCCGACAATGTTCTGGCTGGCTTGCTGCACGAAGTTGTCGAAGGCGCTGATGTCCTTCAAATCGGCGATGTCCTTCGGGCTCACTTCCGGTGTCAGCGTGAGGCTTCGACCACTGTCGTCGATCTTGTAGGACACCGGGATGGCGTGCCCGGCGACCTCGAACGTCAGCGGCACCTCGGCGACGACCGCGCCGTTTTCGGCCTGCACCGCCACCGCGGCGCCATTCCCGCTGAGCGCGAATTTGCCCGCGTCGAGGGTGGTGGTCACGACCTTGGCATCACGGGACAGCGCGGTGTTGTAGCCGATTCCCTGCTCGACCCCCGAGGTGGACACGGTCTGCTCGACGGCCGCCGGTTGCGCGTCAGCGGTGCCCGCGGTAATTCCCACCGCGGCGATGGCCAGGAATGCGGTCGCGCTGAACTTTCCGAACTTCATTCTTTGAATCCCCTCCAAAAGACTGCCGACCCGATCGGATCGACCGTCGGGGACGTTACAGCGTCCGCAAGCGGCTGGGCCACAAGGGATTCCCAGCATCGGAGGCGGACTCGGCGGGCTGTCGTACCACGAAACAGTTCGTTCGCCAGGGCATAACTGAAATACGACTACCGCAGCACATCTGCGCCCAACAAATCGCAAATATTCGCGATAAACAGTGCGCTAGACCTTCGCACGCCACCGTGGATCGCCACGATTTATCGATTGCTGTAGTCGCGATTCGATCGGCGGACGACCGGGTCGCCACGCAGTCTTGCGACCACAGCGCGGCCGACGACGAAACAAGGCGACGCCCGGTTCCGTGAAAACATTCACAATTCCGTTTACGGGATGCGAATTGCGGATCGAGGCGCTCGCGCTGGGGATTTTTCGGCGGGCGCGCCCGCGCCCGGGCAGAATGGCACGGTGGCAGAACTGGCTCTCACCGCTCGCTTGAATCCGTCCGCCGCCGATGCCCGCCGCGGCGTGGTCCGGCTGCATCCGGAGGTGCTGACCGCGCTCGGGCTGCGTGAGTGGGACGGCATCGCGCTGGTCGGGTCGCGGCGGACCGCCGCCGTCGTCGGGGTCGCGCCCGCGAACACACCCGCGGGGGTGGCGCTGCTCGACGACGTCACGCTGTCCAACGCGGGGCTGCGCGAGGATGCCACCGTGGTGGTGTCGCCCGTGACCGTGTACGGCGCAAAACAGATCTCGGTGAGCGGGTCGGTGCACGCCACCCGGACCATTCCGGCGGCGACACTGCGTCAGGCGCTGCTCGGCAAGGTCGTGACGGTCGGTGACGCGGTGTCGCTGCTGCCACGCGACCTCGGTCCCGATATCAGTTCTTCGGCTGCCACCCAGGCGCTTTCACGCACCTTCGGCATCGCGTGGACCACCGAGCTGCTCACCGTGACCGCCACCGATCCAGGGCGCGCACCGGTGAGCGTGCAGCCGAATACCGCTGTCGTCTGGGGTGCGGGCGTGGTCGCCGCGCGCGAGGCCGCCGATCGCGCGGCGGCCGGGGTGCCGATCCCGGTGGGCGAGGCCTCGCACGCGGCGGCCGCGGCGGGCGAACTGGCCGCCATGGCCGCGACGAACGGGGCGCTGTCGGGGTTGGGCGCGGGCACCGGCCGAGCGGCGGTCCCGGTCGAGGATCTGGCGGGTGCGCACGGACAGGCCGCGAAACTCGCCGAGTGGCTCAGCCTCGCGCTCGATGAGCCGGAATTGCTGAAAACCCTCGGCGCCACACCGCATCTCGGGGTGCTGATCACCGGCCCCGCCGGTGCGGGCAAGGCCACTCTGGCCCGCTCGGTGAGCACACCGCGCCGCGTCATCGAGCTGGACGGCCCGACAATCGGCGCGGCCGAGAGCGGCATCCGGTTGCGCGAGGTCGCCGCGGCGGTCGCCGAGAGCGGTTCCGGACAGGGCGGGATCCTGCTCATCACCGACATCGACGCGCTGCTGCCCGCGCAGGCCGAACCGGTCGCCACCCTCATTCTCGACCAACTGCGGGCGGCGGTCGCCGAACCCTGCGTCGCATTCCTCGCGACCACCGCGCATCCGGCCGATATCGATACCCGGCTGCGAGCTCCCGACCTGTGCGATCGCGAACTCGCACTGGCGCTGCCGACGGCCGCGGTACGCAAGGCACTGCTGGAGCAGCTGCTGCGCAAGGTTCCGACGGAGGAACTGCAACTGGACGAAATCGCGGCAAGGACACCTGGTTTCGTGGTGTCCGATCTCGCGGCGCTGTGTCGGGAAGCGGCGCTGCGCGCGGCATCCCGTGCAAGCAAACAACATTCGGACCCTATGCTGACCCAGGACGATCTACTCGGTGCGCTCGAGGTGATCCGGCCGCTATCGCGTTCCGGTGTCGACGAACTCGCGATCGGCAGCCTCGACCTCGACGATGTCGGCGACATGGTCGAGACCAAACAGGCGCTGACCGAAACCGTGCTCTGGCCGCTGCGCCATCCGGATTCCTTCGCCCGCCTCGGTATCGATCCGCCGCGCGGCCTGCTGCTCTACGGCCCGCCCGGCTGCGGCAAGACCTTCCTGGTTCGCGCGCTGGCGGGCACCGGCCAGCTCAGCGTGCACGCGGTGAAGGGCGCAGAGCTGATGGACAAATGGGTCGGTGCCTCTGAGCGGGCCGTGCGCGAATTGTTTCAGCGCGCACGCGATTCCGCGCCCTCACTGATCTTCCTCGACGAGGTGGACGCATTGGCGCCGCGGCGCGGCCAGAGCGGTGACTCCGGCGTCGGCGACCGCGTGGTCGCGGCCCTGCTCACCGAACTCGACGGGGTGGAACCGCTGCGCGATGTGGTGGTGCTCGGTGCGACGAACCGGCCGGAGCTGATCGATCCCGCATTGCTGCGCCCCGGCAGGCTGGAGCGACTGGTGTTCGTACCGCCGCCGGACAGCGACGCCCGCCTGGAGATCCTGCGCACGGCGGGCCGGGCGGTACCGCTGGCCGACGATGTCGATCTCGCCGCGCTCGCCGCCGACCTGGACGGGTACTCCGCGGCCGACTGTGCCGCCCTGCTGCGCGAGGCCGCGCTTACCGCGATGCGGCGGAATATGGACGCCGCCGACGTCACCGCGGCCGATGTCGCGGCGGCCAGGGCAGTGGTGCGGCCCTCGCTCGATCCGGACCAGGTGGAGTCGCTACGCCGCTACGCCGACACCCGCGGCTAGTGCGGCGCGGGGGTGTCGCCGATACCGGGCAAACTCACCATAGTCGGCGTCTTACTGGCCTTTCCGCAGGTCGGACATAGCCGGGCAATGTATCGGTAACCACAAATTCAACGACCGCACACAGGTATGTTCGCATCGTGCGCAGGATCGGCGATGCGGTCGACACGATCACGGCCTTTCTGGGGGCCGCGGTCGCCGGCGTGGCGCTGTTTCTGCCGATCACCTTCACGTGGACGGGCGAGAGCACGCCGTATCGGATGACCAGTCTCATCAACAGCGTGCCACGCGGCGCCGCTATCGGCGTGATCGTCGCGGTCGCGGTCGCCGTGGTGGTGACCACCTTCACCCGCCCGCTGACGGCGTGGGCGACAGCACTCGGTGGCGCGCTCGGCATGTATATCAATCACTTTGCCGGACGCCACGTTTCCTCACCCGACATGCTGACCACGCAGAACTATCTGGACGCGGTGTGCGCGGGTGTCCTGCTCGGCGCGCTCGGTGCGGCGGTGCTGCGCAGGCCGGCGCCCGCGGTCGGATTCGCACTGGGTGGCGCGGGCTTCTTCGTATTCGGCGACCTCGCCCAATTGCTCGAAATCACCGATCGCGACCCGTTGCGGGTGCTGGAAACTCCGCCACGATGGCTGATCGCGGCGGCGGTTTGGTTACTGGTGATCAGCGCCTACCGGAACCGTTCCCGGCCGCAGCAAGAGCGGCCACCACGGATTGCCGTCGAACTCCCGGTGACGCCGATCCTCGCGGCCATGGTGCTTTCGCTCGTCGTTCTCGCCGTCACCGAATGGCTGGCCCGCCAGTACGAGGACGCACCCGATGTCAGTCACGCGGTCGATATCGGACTCGCGGTCACCGCGACCACACTCGCCGCCACGGCCGCGGCCATGCTGCTGCCCGGCCGCGATGGCGCAGGCGTCTACCTCGCGGCGAGTCTGGTTCCCGCCGCCGACGCCATCGGCTACGCCCCTCGCCCGGGCTGGAGCGTGCTTGTGGTGCTCGCGCTGACGGCCGTCGGACTGTTCATCGGGATCCGGCTGCCCTCGAAGGCGCTCGCGATCACGCTGATCGCCGGGCTTGCCGGGTACGCCATCGTCACCGCGAGCAACGATGGTGCCGTCGTACTCGCGGCAGGCAGCACCGCCCTCGCGCTGACGGCGGGCTATTGCTGCGGCGCGGCGTGGCCACGCTACGCCCCGAGCGGTGTGCTGGCGATCGCGGCCCTGTACCTGCCCTCGATCGTCACCGCGGTAGGGCTCCAGCACAACGTGGGGCCGATGCACGGCGCCTCCACCGGCTCATCGATACCGGGTCGGACCGCGCTCGCGATCGCGATTTGTTCGGCCGTCGGGTTGGCCGCGCTGCACCGCTTCCGGCCGCGCAGCCGACCGCAACCGGACGAATCCACCGACGACGAAAAATTAGCGGATATATAGCCGATCCGCTCCGACATGGCCGACGCCATACTCGCTCGAACCACCGAAAACACGCGCTCCGCGTAGGATTTACCCGCATCACCCCGCCGCCCCGACCCGACGGAGTGCAGTTTGCTCGCAATCCTGCTCGCGCATGCCACAGCCGCGCTCGCGGCACCGTTGTGTGTGCGGGCGTTGGGCCGCAATGCGTTCTATGTTCTCGCGCTCGTCCCGCTCGGCGGCCTGGGATGGGTGATCGCGAATTGGGGTAGCACACAGCAGGTTCGGATCGCGTGGGCGCCGAGTATCGAGATGAACATCGATCTGCGTTTCGATTCCCTCGCCGCCGTCATGTCGGCACTCGTCCTCGGCATCGGCACGCTGATCCTGATCTACTGCGCCAGGTATTTCGAGGACGACGAGCCGCAGCTCGGGATTTTCGCTGCCGAGATGGTCGCCTTTGCCGGTGCCATGTTCGGCCTGGTCACCAGCGACAACATGCTGCTGCTTTTCGTCTTCTGGGAAGCCACGACGGTGTTGTCGTTCCTGCTGGTCGGCCACAACGCCGAGCAGGCGGTCAGCCGCAGGGCGGCGATCCAGGCGCTGCTGGTGACCGGCGCGGGTGGGCTCGCGATGCTCGTCGGCATCATCATCCTCGGCGAGGCGAGCGACAGCTATCTGCTGTCGGACCTGCTCGCACGGGCGCGGCCGCCGGACGGCAACGCGGTGAATGTCGCTGTGGTGCTGCTGCTCATCGGGGCGTTGAGCAAATCGGCGATCGTGCCGTTGCACTTCTGGTTGCCCGGTGCGATGGCCGCGCCGACCCCGGTCAGTGCGTATCTGCACGCCGCCGCCATGGTGAAGGCGGGCGTGTATCTGGTGGCCCGGCTTGCGCCGGTGTTCGCGAGCAGCCCGGCATGGCATCCGTTGATCCTGACCCTCGGGGTGGCGTCGATGCTGCTGGCCGGGTTCCGGTCACTACAGGTGTCCGACCTCAAACTGGTGCTGGCATTCGGCACGGTGAGCCAGCTCGGCTTCCTGATGCTGCTGGTCGGCCTCGGCACCCCGGACGCTGCCCTCGCCGGCGTCACACTGATCGTCGCGCACGCGTTCTTCAAGGGGTGTCTGTTCATGGTGGTCGGCATCATCGACCACGGGGCGGGCACGCGGGATCTACGGCGACTGTCCGGCCTCGGCCGCCGCGCACCGGTGCTGTGCGCGGTCGCGGTTCTCGCCGCGCTCAGCATGGCCGGGATACCGCCGCTGCTCGGCTTTGTCGGCAAGGAAAGTGCGCTGACCGCCATCCTGGACACCGAATCGCTCGCCGGGCCGGCCAGGGCCGCCCTTGCCACCGGAGTGGTGCTCGGATCCATGCTGACGGTCGGCTACAGCATCCGCTTCGTATGGGGAGCGTTCGCGGACAAGCCAGGGACCGCTCGGCACGGCGCGGACGACGCGGACTTGCATGGCGCGGCGGATCGGACTCCGGACGGCCAGGGGAACGGACACTGGCATGCGCCCGGTGCGCTCTTCCTGGCAGCGCCCGCGGTACTCGCGGTGGCGGGCTCGGCCGCGGGCCTGGCCGCACCATGGGTAGACGAGCTGCTGAGCCCGTACGCGAAAACCCTTCCAGGGATCCTGGATTCACATCTGGCGCTGTGGCACGGATTCAATGCCCCGCTCGCGCTGACGATTCTCATCATCGCCGCGGGCATCGCGCTGTTCGGAGTACGCGCCCGCATCGGAGAATCCGCGCGGCCCAGATTCGGCAACGCCGACCGCGCCTACGACGCCACCCTCGCGGCGATGGACCGGCTGTCACTGCGGATGACCGGTGCGGTGCAGCGGGGTTCGCTACCGTTGAGCCAGGCGACCATCCTCGGCACGCTGATCGTCCTGCCGCCGGTGTTGCTCGCGATCGGCACCCGCACTGGAGTCGAGCTGCGCCTGTGGGATTCGCCGCTGCAACTGGCCGTCGGGTCGATCATGGCGGCCATGGCGCTCAGCGCGACGCTGCTGCGCAATCGGTTGGCCAGCGTCCTGGTCGTCGGCGGCACCGGCTACGGGTGCGGTGTGATCTTCGCGCTGCACGGCGCCCCGGATCTCGCACTCACCCAATTCCTGGTCGAGACACTGACATTGGTGATCTTCGTGTTGGTGTTGCGCGCCTTCCCCGCGGAGATCGAAGACAGCCGCACGGCCGCCTTCAAGATGCGAAGGGCGGTGCTCGCCGCCGGGGTCGGCGCGACGGTGGCGGCGCTCGCCGCGTTCGCCACCGCCGCACGCAGCACCGAACCGATCTGGCGCCTGATCCCTGACGCCGCCTACACATTCGGTGGCGGCAAGAACGCGGTCAACGTACTGCTCGTGGATATCCGCGCGTGGGACACCCTCGGCGAGATCTCCGTGCTCGTTGTCGCCGCGACCGGTGTCGCCTCGCTGGTGTTCCGCAGCCGCCGTTTCGGCAGCGCGCCGCGCGCCGTCGACGCCCCGAACTACGACCCGGACCTGGTGAGCTGGTTGCCCGCCGGTCGGCTCGTCGATCGCCGGGAGCGATCGATGGTCCTGCAGATCACCACCCGCCTGGTCTTCCCGACCATCATGGTGCTGTCGGTGTACTTCTTCTTCTCCGGCCACAATGCGCCCGGCGGCGGTTTCGCGGGCGGGCTCACCGCCGGACTCGCGTTGACCCTGCGCTATCTCGCGGGCGGACGGTACGAACTCGGTGAGGCACTACCCGTCGACGCGGGTCACGTGCTCGGCGCCGGGCTGACACTGGCCGCGGGAACCGCGGCCGGCTCACTGCTGTTCGGGGCGCCGCCGCTGTCCTCGGCGATGCTGGAGGTGACGCTGCCGGTGCTCGGGCACATCAAACTGGTCACCGCCTCGTTCTTCGATCTCGGCGTCTATCTGATCGTGGTCGGCCTGGTGCTCGACGTGCTGCGCAGCCTCGGCGCGCGGCTGGACAAGGAATTGTCGACCGACGAAACCGCGTCGGCGAACGGCGGTTTCCGGTCGTGACGGCAAATCTGACCCTGCTGGTCCTCGTCGGCGTACTGGTGGCCTGCGGGGTATACCTGATCCTCGAACGCGCCGTGTCGAAGATGCTGCTCGGCATGATCCTGTTCGGCAATGCGGTGAATCTGCTGATCCTGACCGTCGGCGGACCGAGCGGCAGACCCCCGATTCGCGGCGACGCCGACAACGCGCACGAGCGGATGGCCGATCCGCTGGCCCAGGCGATGGTGCTCACCGCGATCGTGATCACCATGGGCCTCGCCGCATTCGTCCTCGCGCTCGCCTACCGGTCCTACAGCCTCACCACCACGGAGGATGTCCAGAACGACCGGGAAGACGTCGATATCGCCGCGCGGCGCGAGCGAGAGGACCCGGAGGATTGAGCCTGTCGCCGGATCTGCTGCCCGTGCTGGCACCGCTGCCCGTGCTGGTCCCGTTGCTCGGTGCCGCCGCCACCCTGGTGTTGGGACGCAAGCCACGTAGCCAGCGTTCGCTCATGCTGTTCGCGCTGACCTCCGTTGTCGTGATCTGCGGGCTGCTGCTGTACCTGGCCGATCGGGACGGGACGACCGCCGTGCAGGTCGGCGGCTGGGAAACGCCGATCGGGATCACCTTGGTGGTGGATCGGCTCTCCGCCGCGATGCTGCTCGTCTCGTCCATCGTGCTGCTGGTCGTCGCCCTCTACGGTGCGGGCCAGAACATCCGTGACGGCGACGCCCGCCAGCCGACCTCGATCTACCGGCCCACGTATCTGGTGCTGACAGCCGGTGTTTCGGCGGCATTCCTCGCCGGTGATCTGTTCAATCTGTTCGTCGGTTTCGAGATCCTGCTTGCCGCGTCGTTCGTGCTGCTGACCGTCGGCGCCACCGCCGACCGGATACGCGCGGGTGTGGCGTACGTGATGGTCTCGATGCTGTCGTCGCTGATCTTCCTGACCGGCATCGGGCTGGCCTACGCGGCCACCGGAACGCTGAACCTGGCGCAGTTGGCCATCCGAATGGGCGAGGTGCCCCATGGCACTCGCACCGCCATCTACGCGGTGCTGCTTGTGGCGTTCGGCATCAAGGCGGCGGTCTTCCCGCTGTCGAACTGGCTGCCGGACTCCTACCCCACCGCTCCCGCGCCGGTGACCGCCGTCTTCGCCGGGCTGCTCACGAAGGTCGGCGTGTACGCGATCATTCGGACACACACGCTGCTGTTTCCCGACGGCGGCTTCGATTCGGTGCTGCTGGTCTGCGGACTGCTCACCATGTTGGTCGGCATCTTCGGCGCGATCGCGCAGAACGATATCCGCCGCCTGCTGTCGTTCACACTGGTCAGCCATATCGGCTACATGGTGTTCGGTGTCGGGCTCGCCACCACGGCCGGGCTGGCGGGCTCGGTTTTCTATGTGGCGCACCACATCCTGGTACAGACCACATTGTTCCTGGTGGTCGGGCTGATCGAACGGCAGGCCGGATCGGTGACGCTGCGCAGGCTCGGCGGGCTGGCCGCCGCGAGTCCACTGCTTGCCGTGCTCTTCCTGATCCCCGCGCTCAATCTCGCTGGGATACCGCCGTTCTCAGGTTTCATCGGCAAAGTCACGCTGTTGCAAGCGGGCGCGGCGGACGGCAGCGTGCTGGCCTTGGTGTTGGTGGCGGGCTCGGTGGTCACCAGCCTGCTGACGCTGTATGTCGTCGCGCGAGTGTGGAGCAAGGCATTCTGGCGGCCGAGGTCGGAGGCGCCGGAGGGCCATCTCACGGCCGCGAAACCGCCGACCCTGATCGAGGATTCGACCGATGTGCTCTACGACGAACGCACCGACCCGGGCCGCATGCCGGTGCTGATGGTGCTCTCGACGACGGCACTGGTCGCGGTCGGTCTCAGCCTCACCGTGCTGGCCGGGCCTATCCTCGGCATCGCCGACCGCGCCGCGACGGATCTGCGCAATCCCGTGGTGTATATCCGTGCGGTGCTCGGTAATTCGGGAACAGACGAGCCGGGAGCGGTCCGATGAGCCTCGGTCGCGCGGCGGTGAATCGGGAGCGGGCCGTCCGAGTCGGCATCCTGCTCTGGCTGACCGCCGTCTACATGGCGCTGTGGGGTGACCTCAGCGTCGCCAACCTGCTGGCCGGGCTCGCCGTCGCCGCGCTGATCATGGTGACACTGCCACTGCCGCGGGTGCCGGTCGCCGGGCGACTGCACCCGCTGTCGCTGGCCGAACTCATTGTGGTGAGCGTGTACTACGCGCTCGAATCCAGTCTCCAGGTGGCCTGGTTCGCGATCCGGCCGGCCCGGCCGCCGGTCTCCGGCGTGCTGCGGCTGCGCATGGAGATCAAATCCGATCTGGTGCTCGCCTTGTGCACGGATCTGCTGAATCTGATTCCGGGAACGATGGTGCTGGAGATCGAGAAACAACGCCGCGTCGTCTTCGTCCACGTGCTCGATGTGGGCAGCGAGGGGGCCGTGGACAAGTTCTATCGGACCACCCGGCGGCTGGAGCGATTGCTGATCGACTCGTTCGAGCGTCCCGCCGAATGGCAGCTCACCGAGCCACCGGAGGTGAACAAATGACCGTCGTCGCCATTGTCGCCGCCGTGCTGTTGACGGCAGCGGCCGTGATCACCAGCTACCGAGTGCTGGCCGGGCCGAGCACCCTGGACCGGGTCGTCGGCATCGACTCGCTGATGGCGATCGCCGCCTCCGGGCTCGCGGTCTGGGCGGCCTACAGCGACGACACCACCGTGCTTCCCGCGATCGTCGCGTTGGCGCTCGTCGGGTTCCTCGGCTCGGCCGCCGTTTCCCGATTCCGAGTCAGGGACGACCGTTAACGCTTCCCCTGCCTGAAGGCAGGAGATTCTCAGCTCAGACCGCAACCGAACCACCCACCCGAAGGAGGTGATCCGCTTGTCTCACATCGTCAACGCTGATGTGGCCGCGTTCTGCCACAACCAGAATCACTCCGGCAGCGTTCCGGTCCCGACCAGCGGTATAACCGCAATCGGGGCATCGGAAAGTTCGTTCGCGCAGTTCCAGTCGCTTGGCTCTCGCAAAACAGTCACTGCACGTCATCGTCGTAAAGGCGGGCTGAACCAACACCACCCTCCGGCCAGCCCGCACACCACGCTCGATCAACTCCCGCGTCGCCCCACCGATCGCCGCGTCCGCAGCCTTACGCGCCATCGTCGACTTCGCCAGAAACTTCGGCCTGAAATCCTCCACAGCGATCAACCCATGACTGGCGACAACACGTTTCGCCCACACCCGCGAATCATGCCGGGTTCGACGGGCCGCTTTCTTGTGCAACTTCGCCACCTGCCGGGTGGCCCGCTGGTAACCGGCGGACTGGGGGCCGCGTGTACCACTGTGCCGACGCGCCATACGCCGTTGCGCTTTCGCCAGTTCCGCGGCGCACCGCTTCCGATGCCCCAGAAACGGCAGATCGAACTCGGTGTCGGTGGTCGTGGCCGTGGTAGTCACACCCCAGTCGATACCGACACCACCCTCTGCTACCGGCACGGATTCCACCGCACGGCGGACGACGAACGAGGCATACCAATGCCCCAGACTGTCCCGGGTGATACGAACAGACGACGGATCCGACGGCGATTCCCGCGACCACACGACCGGGATGGAAACCCCTTTCGGCAGGAGCAGCCTGCCAGCGCGGATAGTGAACCCGCGCACGGTGTATTCCAGCGACGGCAGCGCCTTCTTACGTGGTTTGAACCTCGGCCGGCCACGCCCTTTCACCTGGAACGAATGGTCCAGGGCTTGCGCGTAAGTACGCAGCGTCTGCTGCTGAGCGACCTGCGACCCCTCCCGCAACCACTCGTTGCGGCCACGCGCTTCGGTGAGCAGCTTCCCGAGCTTGCCGAAGGACAGACGACCACCCGACTTTTGTTGGTGCACAGCCTCATTCCACAGAAACCGGCACCGATGCCACTCCGAGACCAGCGCCCGCTCCGCCCGCACGCCAGGGCGCAGACGATAGCTGTACCGCACCACCTCATCCACACCCGGCAATGTAACCGACACCACCGACAAATCCCCGCGACCCAACCTCTGAAAGGAGGATGGCGCTTCCTCTCCCTCGTGAACGAGGGAGTATCCGCGCCAAACACCCGATGACACTGTGGCACTGGGTTTCCGCCGTGCTGATCCTGTCCGGCGCCGTCTTGGCACTGACCGCGGCGATCGCGATCGTGCGCTTCCGCGACACCCTCGCACGCATGCACGCCGCCACCAAACCGCAGGTGATCGGGCTGATCCTGGTACTGGGGGGCGCGGCGATCCCACTGCGCGGCCACGGCAACGTCTGGTTGCTGGTCCTGGTCGGCTTGTTCACCCTGCTCACGGCCCCGGTCATCGCGCACTTGATCGGCCGCACCGCGTACCGCGAACAGCGCCACCGCGACGGCTTGCTCCGGGTCAACGAGCTCGGCGACGACATCGACGGCCCCTGACTCGCCGAGCACCGATCTCGCTGAGCCTCAGCCTCGTCAGGCCCGGCGCCCATCGTCTCGGCGAAAGCCCGGACCGGTACCCGACCGCGGGATCACCCCACCGAGGACGCGGCGAGCTCCTGATCCGTCGACGCGACCCCAGGACGCCCGGCGAACCAGGTGGCATGGAAGGCAGCGGCCATCGCCGCCAGCAGCGCAAGTACGACCGTGCCTGCCAGCACCGGGTATTCGGCCATCGGGACGGCCAGGTAGCGGTAGGAGAGCAACAGTGTGGTGAGGATCGCGGCGCCGAAGCCGACCAGCCGGACGCGGAACAGGCCCCAGCCGCGTTCGGGTTCACGCAGCACCGACTCGACGGTCAGGCAGAGCACCGCGCCTGCGACCAGGTCGACGCCGTAGTGGTAGCCGAAGCCGAGTGTCGCGGTCAGGGTGCCGAGCAGCCAGAAGGCGCCGCCCCAGCGCAGCCAGAGCGGGGCCCGCTCGCCGTTGGTGTCGCGGCGGGTGTGCAGGAATACCGACAGCGCCCAGGCCGTATGCATGGACGGCATGCAGTTGCGCGGCGTCGCGGCGTCGAACGGAAGTGGCGCGGGGCTGCGATCGATCGGCGGCAGCACGCCCGGCCAGAAATTGCCGACCTGCAGCCCGTTGCCGTCGGGTCCGAACGCGAACATCGGACCCACCACCGGGAAGATCACGTAGATGACCGGGCCGAGCAGCCCCAGCACCAGAAACGTCCGCACCAGATAGTGAGTCGGCCACTGCCCGGTGGGGACCACCCGGCGCAGCTGCCACACCGCGACGACGATCGCCGCGACCGGCAGCTCGATGTACACCCAGTGCAGCACCGCGTAGACCGCGGGGCCGAGCGCGTCGACTACCCGGCCCATCACCCACGACGGATCGCCGAGGGCATGGTCGGCCAGCATTACGTATTCGTCGAGCACCGTCGGCCTGGTGATCACCGTGACGTGCAGCCAGACATCACCCACCTTGGTGGCGAGGATCAGCAATGCGCCGAGCGCCGCGGCATGCAGCGCGTTGCGCCGCTCGATGCCGCTCCAGCGCAGCCAGGCGAGCACCGCGAGCCCGGTGAGCACGATCACCGGGCCGTTGCCGACGGTTACCGGATCGCCTGCCAGCAGCCGCCCTCCGGCACACACCAGGTCGATGGCAACGGCCGCGCCGAGCGCGATGATTCGGCGCCGCATCGAGATACCGACCAGGGCGAGCAACAGCCCGGCCCATGGCACCGACATGGACTTGGGTGTGCCGACGTAGTCGTGCCAGAGGCTCTCCAGCGGCCCTTCGAAGCCCTGCTCGATGGCCACGATTTGCAGGGCGATCAGCAGGATCGGCACGGCGGCCACAGCAGCCGCCACCCACACCCGGGCATGCGGTACACGCATCCGTGCCTTCGCACTTCCAACTCTGGAACCCGGATCTTCGACAAGCACGTCGACCATAGTAAACGGGGGATGAACGCCACCCCACTGGCCAACTGAACGACAGTCGACCGAAACGGTGTGAAAACTTACTGGTCCAACTCTTTGACCAGGGCGTCGACCACCGCGATCAGATCGCCCTGGGCGGCCGCGGCGACTTTGCGCTGCCGCTGATACGACGCGCCACGCTCCGGAATCTCGGCGACCAGTCGCAGCTCGTCCGCGCACCCGAGCCGCTTGGCCGTCGGCTCCAACCGGTTCAGCAGATCAATCAGGTCATCGGTGACCAACCGCTCGTTGCTGTCGGCGTCCACGATGACGATCGCGTCCAGGCCGTAGCGGGCGGCCCGCCACTTGTTCTCCTGTACGTGCCACGGCTGCAACGTCGGCAGCCGTTCGCCGTTCTCGACCCGCTGGTCGAGATCCACGATCAAGCAGTGGATGAACGAGGCCATCGCCGCCAATTCCGCGCGGGTCGAGATGCCGTCGCAAATGCGCACCTCGATCGTGCCCCACTTGGGCGCGGGCCGGATGTCCCAGTGCATGCCGCCGAGCTGCTCGAACACCCCGGTCTTCATCTGGTCGTGCACGAAATGCTCGAACTCCGTCCAGTTTTCGAACTGGAACGGCAATCCGGCGGTGGGCAGCTGCTGGAACATCAGCGTCCGATTGCTCGCGTATCCGGTGTCCGAACCCGCCCACATCGGCGAGGACGCCGATAGCGCGAGTAGATGCGGATACGAGAGCAGCATCGAGTTCAGGATCGGAAAGACCTTGTCCCGGTGGGAAACCCCGACGTGCACGTGCACGCCCCAGATCATCATCTGGCGACCCCACCACTGGGTGCGCTCGATCAGCTCGTCGTAATGCGCTGAACGGGTGAGCTGCTGCGCCGTCCACTGGGCGAACGGATGGGTGCCCGCGCAGAACAGATCGACACCGAGTGGGTCGGCGGCGCGGCGCACGGTTTCCATGGTGGCGCTCAGATCGTCGACCACCTCACCGACGGTGTTGTGCACCCCGGTGACCAGCTCGACAGTATTGCGCAGCAACTCCTTGGTGACCTGCGGTGTGCCGTCGTGCGCCCGGAGGTCGCCCACCGAATCGAAGACTGCCGCAGCCGTATTCGACAGATCACGGGTGACCTTGTCGACCAGCGCGATCTCCCATTCGACACCGATCGTCGGCCGGGGCGAACCTTGGAAGGGAACCCGCTCGATTCCTGCCCCGGCCATATCGAACCTTGCTACTGGATGACGCCGCAGGCGACACGGCCACCCGCGTCGCCGGTTGCCAGAGTGGTGTCGTCCGGGCCGGCAACGCCGTCGGCTCGGACATAACGGTTGGGTATGTTGCCGAAGTTGTCGGCGTCGGCGTGGATGATCAGGGCCTTGCCCTTGATCTCCTCCAGGGTCACCGCGTCGGTGGTGGTGACCAGCTTCGCCATGCCGTCTTCCCGGACCTCGAGCGAGGTCAGGTCGCCGCTGGCCGGGTGTGCGTTGGCGCTGCCGACCTGCAGGTGGCCGCCTGCCGAGAGGAAGGCACCCGCCGGTCCGCCGGTGGGCGCGACCGAGTTGGCCTCGCACTTGCCGACCTGGTGGATGTGCATCCCGTGGAATCCGGGCCGCAAACCGTGAGCCTCGACCGCGACCTGCAGGTGGTGACCGTCCTTGGTGAAGTTCGCGGTGCCGACAGCGGCGCCCGCGGGGTCCTTCAGCTCGACCTTCACACCGCTGTTGGCGTCGGCGCTGCCGTGCTCGGTACCGGTTCCGGCTGCCGGAGCGGACTCGCCGGTCCACACCGGGGGCGTGGTTCCCTTGACGTCACTCGACTCCTGACTGTTGGAACAGGCAGCGAGGCCGAAGACTGCGACCGCAAGCACCGGGGTCACAGTCCGCCAGGACGGGCGACGAGTTGTGGACGGGGCCATTGGGGGAACTCCTTTACGAGTACCGAGTTTACGAGTAAAGCTGGGTGGACACGTTCGTTCCGGACAAGATGATGCCACGCCCGTCGTGTCGCACGAGTGACCGGGCCGTGTCGCGGCGGGCCTCAGACCTCAGTTACCCGTGACAACGACGGTCACACCCGAACCCGAGTCACCGGTTCCGGTACTGCGCGGTACGGCGCTGGCGCCGAGTTCCGCGGCGATCGCCGCGGCCGCTTCCCGCTCGCCGGGCGTATTTCCATAGAACACAGTCGTTTTCGCGACATTCTCACCGGGATAGTTCCCGACTTCGGCGACATTCCAGCCACTGGCGCTGAGTTGGCTCGCGGTGCGCGACGCCAATCCGACGACCAGGCTGTTGTTCAGCACCCGCACCGGCACCGCACGATTCAGGGCGGCCGTTGTCGCCGGTGGCGTTGTCGTCGTCGATGTCGCGGTGGTGGTGGTGGCCGCCACCGACGTCGGCGCGGCGGCTGTAGTCCGGACCACAGCGGACGTTGCCTGAACCTGTGACGCGGGCGTCGCGGCCTCCGACTCGCCTGCGCCCGAGGTGTCGGTGTCGGAATTCGACAGCGACATCGCACCGAGGCCCGCGAAAACGATGGCCAACGCGATCAACACCATCGCCAGCGCACGCAGCGGCGGTCCCCCGGAGGTGGGATTCGGGTAGCTCACCTGCTCGACCCTAGTCTCTATTCACAGCAACGGGTCATACCTGGAAGCCGAGCCGCCGTGCGGCTCTGGCCTTCTGCCTGCTCGCCCGCAGCCTGCGCAGTCGCTTCACCAGCATCGGGTCGGCGGCAAGCGCCTCCTGGCGGTCCACGACCGCGTTGAGGACCTGGTAATACCTGGTCGGCGACAGGCCGAACAGTTCGCGGATGGCCTCTTCCTTGGCCCCCGCGTACTTCCACCACTTACGTTCGAAGTCCAGAATTTCGCGTTCGCGACGGCTCAAACCGTCGCTGTCACCGTCGTCGGTCTGTGTCGAGACCTCTACCGTGACATCTTCGCTCGCAGAAGGGCTGTCTTGGATCGCGGAAAGATTCCGTGCCGCTGCGCCGTCCATCTCGCTCCCTCGCCGAGTAACCACCAGACGAAAAATGATGCTTGTAGGTCGCGGATCATTCAACCACGGGCCGATGGGAATGCCGCATCCTCGTCTCGGCGTGTTCACTACTCCCCGGTAACACCTGTCAACGATGTGTACGCACCCTCACGCCCCGTCGCCCGGCTCGCCCCGCAATAATTGCCCCATGGCAATCCTCCCCATCGTGATCGTCGGCGACCCCGTTCTGCACAACCCGACGGAACGGGTCGGCCAGACGCCGGAGGAGCTCGCGGAGCTGATCGCGGACATGTACGAGACCCTGGACGCCGCCAACGGCGTCGGCCTGGCCGCCAACCAGGTGGGCGTGCCGCTGCGGCTGTTCATTTACGACTGCCCCGATATCGGCGCGGACGGCAAGATGACACGTCGCAAGGGCGCGGTGATCAACCCGGTGCTCGAGACCTCGGAAATCCCCGAGGGCATGCCCGATCCCGATGACGACGAAGAGGGCTGCCTGTCGGTACCCGGCGAGCAGTTCCCCACCGGTCGGGCCGAGTGGGCTCGGGTCACCGGTATCGATGAGCACGGCGAGCCGGTGGATATCGTAGGCAAGGACTTCTTCGCGCGCATGCTGCAGCATGAGGTCGGCCATCTCGATGGTTTCCTCTACGTCGACGTGCTGGTCGGGCGCAATGCCCGCGCCGCGAAGAAGGCGATCAAGCGAAATGGCTGGGGCGTGCCCGGATTGAGCTGGATTCCCGGCACCGTTCCCGATCCGTTCGGACACGATGACTGACCCTGCGCTGCCCGATCTTCCGCTCGGTCGCCGAGTGGTGCTGCGTTATCAGCTGCCCGCCGGTTATCCACAACCGCTCACAGATGTGATCGGCGAGCTCGTCTCGCTGGATCCGCCGACGGTGCGCTCCGCCGACGGGCAGGTCGTATCCGTCGCAGCGGACCGGGTCGTCGCGCTGAAAGCATTGGGGCCGAGACCTATTCGCACCAAGGAGATCCGGGCACTCGAGGCCGCCGCGGCCAATGGCTGGCCGGGGCTCGAGCACGCCTGGATCGACGGCTGGCTGGTGCGCGCCGGAAAGGGGTACACCGGACGCGCCAATTCAGCTGTCCCGCTCGGCAATTCCGACGGACCCGCAGCGCTGGGCGCGGAGACCATGCACCGCATCGGCGAGTGGTTCACCGCACACGGGCTGCCGCTGTTGCTGCAGCTGCCCGATCGTCTCGCTCCCGTGCCGCCGGGCTGGCGCACCTGGAGCGAGACCGCCGTGCTCGGTATCGACATCGACACCGTCGTCCTCCCGCAGGGGCCGCCGATGGTTCGGGTGACACAGACACCCGACGCGGCCTGGCTGGAGATGCACCGGTTCAAGGGTGAAGATCCAACAGCACAGCACGTTTCGAGACCGGTTCCGGTGCAGGAGGTGCTGACCGCGGTGCAGGACGGCGAGGTGGGCTTCGCGTCGCTCGGCCTGCCGCGGCCGATCGCGATCGGCCGCGGCGCGCTCACCACCGCGCCGGACGGCCGCCACTGGGTCGGGCTCACCTGTGTCGCGGTCGCCACGGCCCATCGCAGGCACGGGCTCGGTTCGCTGGTGTGCGCCGAGCTGATGCGCTGGGGGCACACCCGCGGCGCCACCCACGCCTACATTCAGGTCGAGGCCGACAACGCCGCGGCCATGGCGATGTATCAGGAGATGGGCTTCGTCGAGCACCACGCGTACCGATACGCCGCGCCGGAGGGCACTCGCTGAACGGATCGGCCTCCGGTAGAACGGTCCTATACCCCATTGTGAAGGAAGGCATCCGTGCGTCTCGCGACCTGGAACGTCAATTCGATCCGCTCCCGCCTCGATCGGGTCGCGGACTTCCTCGACCGCCAGGACATCGATGTGCTCGCGATGCAGGAAACCAAGTGTCGCGACGACCAGTTCCCGTTCGAGCGCTTCGATGAACTCGGCTACGAGGTCGCCCACGTCGGATTGAACCAGTGGAACGGCGTCGCGATCGCCTCCCGTGTCGGCCTGGAAAACGTGGAACTCGCCTTTCCCGAACAGCCCGGCTTCGACAAGGACGCGGGTGAATCGCTGATCAGCACCCCCGTCGTGGAGTCGCGCGCCCTCGGCGCCACCTGCGCCGGCGTGCGGGTATGGAGCCTGTACGTCCCGAACGGCCGCACTCTGACCGACCCGCACTACACATACAAGCTGGAATGGCTTGCGGCCCTGCGCGACAACGGCGCGAAGTGGCTCGCCGACAATCCGGAGGCCAAGATCGCCCTGGTCGGCGACTGGAACATCGCACCGACCGACGACGACGTCTGGTCCGTCGAATACTTCGCCGACAAGACCCATATCTCCCAGCCGGAACGCGACGCCTTCAACGCCATCGTCGACACCGGCTTCGCCGACGTCATGCGCCCCTTCGCCCCCGGCCCCGGCGTCTACACCTACTGGGACTACACCCAGCTGCGCTTCCCACGCAAAGAAGGCATGCGCATAGATTTCATCCTCGCCTCCCCCACCCTCGCGGCCCACGCGAAAGACGCCGTGGTCGACCGCGAGGAGCGAAAAGGCAAGGGCGCCAGCGACCACGCACCAGTGATCGCCGAATTCACCGACTGAGGATCAGCGCACCCAGTTCTTCAGCGGTTCGGTGTCCGGCTTGATCTCAACTGCTTTGGGGGTCTACGGATTCATCTCGTACTCGCCGGCGTGTGCCCGAGCCTGCGCGAGCACCGCGTCGAACCGGGCCCGATCGGCGATCGGACGACGCACGAGGTCCAGCGCTCGAGTCTGCTGCGCCTTGGTCGCGGCAGGCTTGGCGTGCAGTGTCAGCGCGTGCTTGGAGAGCTCGCGCACGAAGATGTCGAAGATCTGGTCCAGCAGCGCCGGGCTGGTGCCGTCGATCTGCGCCTGCTCGAGAATGAGCTGCGCATACGGAACGGCGGTGAACAGCTCACCGATCGCGAACAGGAAGTCCACGTCGCGCTGCTGGGTCGCGGTCGGCTCCGCCGCCGCGAGCAAGGTCTGCAGCGCGAGCGCCTGTTCCAGGAATACCGCGACATTCGGCACGTGCGCGAACGCGTCGAAGACCGGCCGCCAATCACTGAACCGGATCCGGCCGAGACCACTGCTCGGCCCCTGCCGGAACAGGAACTCGTCGTCGGCCGGGTCCCGCCGGGTCGGCACCGGCGCGTAGCTGGCACCGGCAATCTCTTTGCGCAGCTTGGGAACCGCCGCACCGGCACGCGGCGCGAGATGCCTGCTCGACCAGCTCAGCGCACCGGACACCGCCCGTACCGCGCTCTTCGGTGCGACGCCCGCGCCGGGAAGATAACGCAGCGCGACCAATCCGGCATCGGCCGGATGGAACATGTAGTTGGCCATGAACTTCAGCGACAGCGCCATGTTCACGTGCACCGTGCCCTCCAGGCGCGGCAGCCCGAACAGGCCGAGCATCGCCATCGGGAAGAACATGTCCTTCTCGAAGCCACGGGCCGCGATCACGTCCGCGAGGTCCTCGACGATCCGCTGCCCCTGTCGAGTGACGGTCATCTTCTCGATGGCGTTGAACAGCAGGTAGCGCCGGTCCTCCGGCGACGCGGAGCGCATGTAGTCGATGGCGCGCTCACTGTAGAGCTTCATCGCCATCAGCCGCGCGAACGAATCGGTCATCAGCGACTGCACCTGCGGGAACTCGGTCACCCGGTGCCCGAACAGGATTCGGTTCTCCGCATGCGTAATCGCCTCGTAGTAGGCATGTTCGCAGGCACCGACCGCGCCGAAGCCGAGATTGAACTTGCCGACATTGACAGTGTTCATCGCGGCATGGAAGGCCTCCTCACCGCGGTGCAGGATGTCCTCCTCGGCCACCGGGTACTTCTCCAGATCGAAGGCGGCCACGTACATCTGGCTGTCGACGACATTGCCACGCAGCTTGTAGTTCTTGTGCTTGCTGTCCGCGACGAAGAACAGATACCCCTCGTAATCTTCCTGCGTCGGCTTGCTTTCCAGCGCCTTCGAGCTATCGATGATCGGCTTGTCGGCGCGGCGGCCGAATACCGAAACCATCGCGGCCTGATTGCCGTTCCCGATGTAGTGCTTGCCGCCGCTGGCGGTGAAACCGCCGCCGAGCTCGGGCTCTAGCACCATGTCGGTGGAGTAGACGTCGGCGCCGTGCTCCTTCTCGGAGAGACCGAAAGCGAAGATCTCCCCCGAATCCAGCAGCGCGGCGGCCCGCCGCTTGGCTGCGGCGTTGTCGCTCTGCCAGATCGGGCCGAGCCCGAGGATGGTGACCTGCCAGACGTACCAGTACTGCATGGAGTAGAAGCCGAGGATCTTGCTCAGCATCGCGATGCGCGCGGTGTCCCAGCGCTTGTTCGGATCGCCGTTCGCCTCGGCGGCGGGGGTGAGGAAAGTCGCGAACACCCGTTCACGCTTGACGAAGCCGAGGAATTCCGAATACCAGATCCGGTCCCGATCCTCCTGCTTCAGCACCGCCTTGCCGCGGGCCTCGAACCAGTCGACCACCGCGCGCAGCAGTCGGCGGGTCTCCGCGTCGAACTCGGCGAACTCGCTGGTCTTCGGGTTGAACAGGGTTTCGGTCTGCTTCGACATCTCCAGGCTCCTCGGGTGCGGCCTATCGGTAGCGACTGCTCTGTCGCTCGAAAAGGACATCGGTAGCGACTGGTCTGTCGCTCGAAAGGGCATCGGTAGCGACTGCTTGCAGGTCGCTCGAAAAGGCATCGGTAGCGACTGCTTGCAGGTCGCTCGAAAAGGTCAGCCGACCGGCGCGATCCGGCCGACTTCATTCGCGACTGTAGCATTATTGTTCGAGCACGTAGGAAGTTTACCTTCGGCGCGCGAGACCAGCGGGAACTTCGCAACTACGCTGATATCGTTGGTGTCCATGGGTAGCGAGTCGGCCGTGCAGCCGCGTCAACGGGCACAGCATCTCGGGCCCGAGCGCCGCAGGCCGCAGGTACTCGACACGGCGCTGGCGATCGCTGTCGAGAACGGGATCGCCGCGGTCACCATGGCCGCCATCGCCGATCGCATGAATGTGACGAGGCCGGTGGTGTACGCCTGCTTCGCCGATCGCGTCGAGCTGATCGAGGCGCTCATCCAGCGCGAGGAGAGCTACCTCGTCGGTGGCCTGCAGCAGGTACTGCCGCCGCGCGATGTCGATGCGGGCGAGACGGTGTTCATCGAGGGCTTCCGCGCCCTGTTGGAGCAGGCGGCCGGACGACCCGATGCGTGGCGGCTGCTCTACGGCAATCCCGATCCGGCCGTTGCGGATTCGTTCGGCCGCGGCCGCAGGCTGGCCGTCGAGCGCTGCACCACCCTGTTGCGCCCGACCCTGCGGGCGTGGGGCACCGAGGACGCCGAGCGGAAGTTGCCGGCGCTGGTGGAGCTGTGGGTGTCGGCGGGCGAGGGCGCGGTGCGCACGCTGCTCACGGGCGAGGGCGGATGGGATCCGGAGAGCCTCGGAGCGTTTGTCGGCGCAGCGGTATACCGGGCGTTGCGCCAGGCCTGAACGCAAGCCGATGATTGCCCGGCCAACGAGGGGATTCAGCGAGCAGGTCTGAAAATTGTTCAGCTGTTGCCCTCATGACTAGGCGAAATGCCGCGCAGTGCGGTGTTGTCCCGGCAAAATGTGCACTGATCCGGCCGTTTTTCCCGCCACTCGGCAACAACTCTCACTACGATGGGAATCAAATATCCGACCAGCGGCGCAGCCGGAGGTGCGGTCATGGCGTTCTATCGGCAGGTGGGAGCGGTGCCACCGAAGCGGCACACGCAGCATCGCGACGAGCAGGGCCAGCTCTACTACGAAGAGCTGATGGGAGAGGAAGGCTTCTCCGGCGATTCGTCGCTGCTATATCACCGCGGCCTGCCGCCCGCGATCGTCGACTCGACGGTGTGGGAGCTGCCCGACCAGTCCACTACACCGAATCACCCACTGCGCCATCGACATCTACGGCTGCATGATCTGTTTCCCGGCGATACTCCCGCGGAGACCGATCCCGTCACCGGGCGGCGACTGCTGCTCGGCAATGCCGATGTTCGGATCTCCTACGTGGTGGCCAAGGGCGGCTCGCCGCTGTATCGAAATGCCATCGGCGACGAGCTGGTGTACGCGGAATCCGGTGCGGCGGTGCTGGAGACGGTCTTCGGAGCGATCCCCGTGCGGCAGGGCGATCAGGTGCTCATTCCAAGGGCGACCACGCATCGCTGGCTGCCTAGTGGGCCCGAACCGCTGCGCGCGTATGTGATCGAGGCATCCAGTCACATCACACCGCCGAAGCGCTATTTGTCGAAGTTCGGCCAGCTGTTGGAACATTCGCCGTACTGCGAGCGTGATCTGCACGGACCCGTCGAGCCGTTGACCACGACCGGAACCGATGTCGAGGTCCTGGTGAAGCACCGGCCGGGCGGGCGCGTGGTCGGCACCAGAATGCTGTACGCGACCCACCCGTTCGACGTGGTCGGCTGGGACGGTTATTTGTATCCGTTCACCTTCAATATCGCCGACTTCGAGCCGATCACCGGACGTGTGCACCAACCGCCGCCCGCCCATCAGGTGTTCGAGGGCATCAACTTCGTGGTGTGCAATTTCGTGCCACGCAAGGTCGACTACCACCCGCTGTCGATCCCGGTGCCGTACTACCACTCCAATGTCGACTCCGACGAGATCATGTTCTATTGCGGCGGAAACTATGAGGCGCGCAAGGGTTCCGGGATCGGCCAGGGATCGGTATCGGTGCATCCCGGCGGCTACGCGCACGGCCCGCAGCCCGGCGCCTACGAGCGCAGCATCGGCATCGAGTTCTTCGACGAACTGGCCGTCATGGTCGACACCTTCCGGCCGCTGGAACTCGGCGAGGGCGCGCTGGCGTGTGAAGATCCCGGCTACGCCTGGACTTGGTCGAATCGGGGTCCACAGCAGTGATGAAGCGCATCGAGGTCCGCCCCGACTCGCTCTACGGACCCGACAACCTGCCCTACTGCGTGTTCGCGCCCGCCCATGGCGACTATCGCGTCGGCGCTCGACTGGCCGATTCGGTCATCGATCTCGCCGTGGCACTCGATGATCCGGTCTTCGCGCAGCCGAGTCTCAATGCGTTCATGGCGCAGGGCCCGCGGCGCTGGCGTGTGGCGCGCGATCGGCTCCGCACGCTGGCCGAGGGCGAAATCCTCGCCGAGGCAGTGCATCCGCTGGCCGAGGTGACCTTGGCGCTGCCGGTACAGATCGGCGACTACGTCGACTTCTACGCCAGCATCGATCACGCCACGAACCTCGGCCGCCTGTTCCGCCCGGATTCCGAACCGCTACTGCCCAATTGGCGGCACCTGCCGGTCGGGTACCACGGCCGGTCCGGCACCGTCGTCGTGTCCGGCACCGACATCACCCGCCCCTGCGGTCAGCGTCGAACCGATTCGGGCACACCGGATTTCGGCCCGACGCGACGGCTGGATATCGAGGCCGAGCTCGGCTTCCTCGTCGGGGTCGGCTCTGAGCTGGGCACGCCGATCGGCACGGACGAGTTCGCCGAGCACGTCTTCGGTGTCGCGCTGGTCAACGACTGGTCCGCGCGTGACATCCAGGCCTGGGAGTATCAGCCACTGGGTCCGTTCCTCGGCAAATCGTTCGCCACCTCACTGTCGGCGTGGGTGACCCCGCTGGCGGCGCTGCAGACAGCGCGCATCCCACTGCCGGAGCAGACCCCGCAGCCGTTGCCCTACCTGCGTGACGAACAACCGTGGGGACTCGACATCGACCTGGCGGTGAGCTGGAACGGCGATGTGGTCTCGCATCCGCCCTATTCCCGGATGTATTGGTCCCCGGCGCAGATGCTGGCCCATCTCACGGCGAACGGCGCCGCCACCCACACGGGCGACCTCTACGCGTCGGGCACCATTTCCGGACCAGCACAGCAACAGCGCGGCTCGTTCATCGAATTGTCCTGGGGTGGTATAGAACCGGTGCCGGTCAACGGGCAACTGCGCACCTTCCTGGAAGACGGCGACGAAGCGGTCATCACCGCGACCGCCCCCGGCCCAGCGGGCACGCGCCTCGGACTCGGCGAGGTCCGGGGCCGCGTCCTTCCTGCCGCGCCGCGTTGACCCCCCTGGAATCGAGGGCTACGGCGCGGCAATTCCGGTCGGTAGCGTTCGGGTCGGAGCGCCCGCTCACCGACGGGGTGGGCGCCGGCTGATCGTTCCGGAGCTGATCGCTCGCGAAATATCCACGGCCGCAGCGCAGCCCGGCATCATCCGATCTGACCGACGGCCGCCCGGCCCGCGTCCACCGCGTTGAGGAAACGGGTGAGATCGGCGATCAGGGTGTCGACCGCATCGGGCGCACCGCCGTCGTCGTGGTGGTGTAGCCAGTCTGTGACCAGCTCGAACATGCCGCCGATGGTGGCGAGTGCCAGCGCGAGCCGACGATGCTCATCGTCGGCGTCCGCCGCGGGCTCCGTGGACCACTGATTGTCCAGGAAGGCTGCCGCCCAGCGCCGATTGATCCGCCGTTGCTTTTCCACCGCAGTCGAAATGCCGCCCGACTCACCGAAGGTCACCCGAGCCAGCCGCGGATCATCGGCGATCGCATGCACGAAGGCGGCGACGATGGCGGCGGCGCGCTGCGGCCAATCCAGCCCGGCGGCGTCGGCCGCGCCCTCGATGACCCGTTGCTGGATCTGCTCGGTGAGCTTCACCAACAGCGCGATGTAGCACGCTTCCTTGCTATCGAAATGGTCGTAGAACCCCTTGGTTCCGACATAAGCGTGCTGGCAGATCTGCTCGATCGACGTCCCCGAAAAGCTCTGTTCGGCAAACAGTTCGGTGGCGGCGTCCAGCAGCTGATTGCGTCGCTGCGCGCTGCGCTGTGCGGCGTCGAGGCCGCGGATCCGGCGCCGCACCGATTCCGGTTCGGGCCGCGCGGCGGATTTGCTGCGGGTCATCTCTCGACCATAGCCGGAGCAATTTCAACAAGAGCTCTTGTTGGTAACAGGAGTTCATGTTGTAATCACTGTCACGTTGATGAGGGAAGGACTGACGTGTCAGTGATCAATGGAGATCGGACCGACAGCAGACGCCGGACCGCGGTACGCGCCGTGGCGACAGCGGTGACCATGGCCGTCGTGCTGACGACCGCGTTGCTGGCCGGCGGGCTCACCGCCCCGGCAGTCGCGGCACCGCCCCTGCCGCAACATGATTCGTTCTACCAACCGACCGAGGGATTCGAATCCCATGAGCCGGGGACCATCCTGCGGTCGCGGGAGGTGAAGCTCGCGGTCATGACGCTGCTGCCGCTGAATGTGCGCTCGTGGCAGCTGCTGTACCGCACCACCGATCTGTTCGGGAAGCCCACAGCGGCCGTCACGACCGTGGTGCTGCCCGCGGGCGCCGACCCGAACCGGGCAAGGCCGCTGGTGTCGCTGCAGTTCTACTACGACAGCGCCAGCCCTGACTGCGCGCCGTCGTTCGTACTACAGCAAGGCAGCGGGCTGGCGGGTGCGGAGGGCATTCATTCGCAGAGCGAGCTGATCGCGCTCGCCGCGTTGATCAGCCAGGGCTGGGCTATCTCGATCCCGGACTACGAGGGCCTCGACGGCCACCTCACGGTGGCCGAAGAACCCGGCTACATGACCCTCGACGGGATTCGCGCGGCCGAACGATTCGAGCCGCTCGGCCTGGATGGCACGAACACCCCGGTGGCCATGTGGGGATACTCCGGCGGCGGCATGGGCAGCGGATGGGCGGCTGAAATGCAGCCGACCTATGCGCCCGAGCTGAACGTCAAGGGCGTCGCGCTCGGTGCGCCGACGTCGGATGTGGTTTCGCTGCTGCATGTCAACGGATCAATGTTCTCCAGCCTCGTCGGCATCGGCATCTCCTCGCTGCGCAAGGCCTACCCGAAGTTCAAGGAAGCCGCCGACCGGTACCTGACCCCTGAGGGGCGGGCGCTGATGGACCGGACCGAGCGACAGTGCCTGCCACGCAACGCACTGACCATGATGTTCATCGATTACCAACGGCTGCTGACAATTCCGATCGCGGACTTCCTCGCGGTTCCCGAAATCAAAGAGGTCTTCGACGCCACGGTGCTCGGTCGCAATATCCCCACCGCGCCGATATTCCTCTACCAGGGGGTCTTCGACGAGGCGGTCCCGTGGTGGACCAACGACCGCCTGGCCCAGCAGTATTGCGCGGGCGGCGCATCCGTCGTCTACACACGCGACCATTTGAGCGAGCATTTGACGCTGCCGTCGCTCGGCATGGGACAGACCTTCAACTGGCTGAAGTCGCGCCTCGCGCCGAACGCACCCGAGCAGGTTGGCTGCCGCACCGACAACGTCGTGTCCATGCTGGCCGACACCAACGCGCTGCTGTCCCAGATCGAGATCAACCTCAACGCCACCTTCGGGGCACTCGGGTTCCCCATCGGCCCGCGCGAGCGCTGATCGAAAGTACCGCCTAACCGCTCGTCCCCGACCGGATACCGGACTGGTCGGGGACGAGTTTTTTTCGTCTGCCCGCGATGAATTCCGGTCCCCCGTAGCGTCTGCATTGATGCACGCAACTTCACTCGGGAGGATCGTCATGCAGAAAATCGTCACTAACCTCTGGTACGACACCGAGGCCGAGCCGGCAGCCGAGTTCTACTGTTCACTGTTCGAGGACTCGAAGATCACCAACGTCGTGCCCTACGGCGAAGCAGGCCCGCGCGAGGCCGGCACGACCATGCTCGTCGACTTCGAACTCAACGGCCAGAAGTTCACCGCCATCAACGGCGGCGGCGACTACCACTACACCCACGCCATGTCCCTGCTGGTCAATTGCGACAGCCAAGAAGAGGTCGACCGGCTGTGGACGACCCTGCTCGCCGACGGCGGCCAGGAAATCGAGTGCGGTTGGCTCAATGACAAATACGGCGTCCCCTGGCAGATCTGGCCCTCGGAAGCCGACCAGCTCCTGACCGGCCCCGACCCCGCTGCCGTCAATCGCGCAATGACCGCCATGCTCGGCATGAAGAAAATCGACGTCCAAGCAATGCGCGACGCCTACAACAACACCTCCGCCTGACCATGCCCGCACCTGACCGCTAGCGCATCACGCCCATGACCTGCACCAAGCAAGAATGCGGCGGGTCAGTCGATGCGCCAGGCGCCGACTTGGCGGTAGGCGGAGTTGTAGATGTCGGAGGCGTCGCCTTCGACCAGTTGGTAGTGCTTCATGTTTCCGCCCCAGTAGCGCAGGATTCGGCCTAGTTCGTCGGCGAGATCGGCGGGGGCTTCCACGCCGTCGGGCAGCACGTCCAGGTCCACTTCCAGGGTGAATTTCACCTTGTCGAATCTACCGGGGCGGGAGAGGGCAGCGGGAGCGGCGGCTGGATGTTCGTCCGATCATCGGGCGGAGCATCTAGGTGACCGGGTATGGTCGGCCGGGAAAATTTCACATCGCCAACGGGGGCTCGCACCAGCGGGCTGAGAGGACAGCTAGGGCTGTCGACCGTATGAACCTGACCGGGTAATGCCGGCGTAGGGAGGAATTCCATGACGACTACACCTGTCGAAACCGTAACCACGGGCCCCATCGAGGGCAGCGTCAAGCACTATCACGAGGTCGATGACCTGCGCATTCCGGTGCGTCGCATCAACCTGACCAACGGCGAACACTTCGACGTCTACGACACCTCCGGTCCGTACACCGACGACGCGGCCACCATCGACGTCGAGGCGGGGCTACCGAAGCTGCGCGACGGCTGGAGCAAGCCGGAGGTCGCCGGTCCGCCCACCCAGCTCGCCTGGGCGCGGCAGGGCATCATCACCCCCGAGATGCGGTTCATCGCGGCCCGCGAGGGTGTCGCGCCGGAGCTGGTGCGCGATGAGGTGGCCATCGGCCGCGCGGTGATCCCCGCCAATCACAAGCACCCAGAGCTCGAGCCGACGATCATCGGCAAGAAGTTCCTGGTGAAGATCAACGCCAATATCGGCAACTCGGCCGTGTCCTCGTCCATCGCGGAGGAAGTCGAGAAAATGGTGTGGGCCACCCGCTGGGGCGCCGACACCATCATGGACTTGTCCACCGGCAAGAACATCCACGAGACGCGCGAGTGGATCCTGCGCAACTCCCCGGTGCCGGTCGGCACCGTGCCGATCTATCAGGCGCTGGAAAAGGTGAACGGCGATCCGACCGCACTCACCTGGGAGATCTACCGCGACACCGTGATCGAGCAGTGCGAGCAGGGCGTCGACTACATGACCGTGCACGCGGGCGTGCTGCTGCGCTACGTGCCGTTGACCGCCAAGCGGGTCACCGGCATCGTCTCGCGCGGCGGCTCCATCATGGCCGCCTGGTGTCTGGCCCATCACCAGGAATCGTTCCTGTACACCAACTTCGGCGAGCTCTGCGAGATCCTGGCGAAGTACGACGTGACCTTCTCCCTCGGTGACGGCCTGCGACCCGGTTCCATCGCCGACGCCAACGACGAGGCCCAGTTCGCCGAGCTGCGCACCCTCGGCGAGCTCACGAAGATCGCGAAATCCTATGGCGTGCAGGTGATGATCGAAGGCCCAGGCCACGTGCCGATGCACAAGATCGTGGAGAACGTGAAGCTCGAAGAGGAGCTGTGCGAGGAGGCGCCGTTCTACACCCTCGGCCCGCTCGCCACCGATATCGCGCCCGCATATGACCACATCACCTCGGCCATCGGCGCCGCGATCATCGCGCAGGCAGGCACCGCGATGCTCTGCTATGTCACTCCCAAGGAGCACCTCGGCCTGCCCAACCGCGACGACGTCAAGGTCGGCGTGATCACCTACAAGATCGCCGCCCACGCCGCCGACCTCGCCAAGGGCCATCCGCACGCCCAGGACCGGGACAACGAGTTGTCCAAGGCCCGTTTCGAATTCCGCTGGCGCGACCAGTTCGCCCTCTCGCTGGATCCCGATACCGCCCGCGAGTACCACGACGAAACCCTGCCCGCCGAGCCTGCCAAGACCGCCCACTTCTGCTCCATGTGCGGCCCGAAGTTCTGCTCGATGCGCATCTCGGCCGATGTCCGGGAGTATGCGGCTCGTCAGGGGCTCGACGAGAATGCGGCGCTGGAAGCGGGCATGGCGGAGAAGTCCGCCGAGTTCGCCGACGCGGGCGGCAAGGTCTACTTGCCGGTGGTTTCGTAGCCTCATCCCGGTACTGCCGGGTTCGGCCTCGAACCCGGCGGTACCGGTGATGCGGAGAACTGGGCCAGGAGAGGTGCGCCGTGCGGATACTCGTGACTGGAGCGAACGGCTACCTCGGAGCAGCAGTCACGGAGACGTTGCGCGACAGCGGATACGAGGTTGTCGGACTTATCCACAACAACCGTTCGCGGGTACCGGACGGGGTGCCCGTTCGGTCTGCCGATCTCCTCGACCCGAGCTCACTGTGTGCGGCGGTACATGGCATCGATGTGGTGTGCCATCTCGCCGGGCTCACGCGCGTTCGTGAGTCTTTCACCGATCCCGAGCGGTATTTCGATGTCAATGCCGCAGGGACAGTGGCATTGCTTCGAGCCATGGCGTCGGAGGGTGTCGGCGCCATGGTTTTCGCGTCCACCGCCGCGATCTACGGCGCACCTGAACGGCAGCCGATGACCGAAGACCTGCCCGACAACCCACCCCATCCGTATGCCGCGAGCAAACAAGCCGCCGAACAGGCCATCGAAGCCGAATCCCGCACCGGGCGACTCACCGCAGTGATCCTGCGGCTGTTCAACATTGCGGGCGGACCGGACCCGGACAGCACTCGAATCCTGCCGCGCATCCTCGCGGCGGCCGCCGGTGACAGCCCTACCCTGACACTCAACGGCGACGGCAGCTCCGTCCGCGACTACGTGTACATCGCCGATGCCGCAAAGGCTTTCGGCGCGGCGCTCGCCACGATGCCGGACCATGGAACGTGCGTGCGCTACAACATCGGCAGCGGAGTCGGCACCAGCGTGCGGCAATTGATCGACGTCGCCTCACAGGTGACGGGACGCGACATCCCGATCGAGCACCGCCCTGCGGTCGCGGAACCACCACGACTCG
Organism: Nocardia sp. GCM10030253; assembly: GCF_042675075.1. Lineage (NCBI taxonomy): Bacteria > Bacillati > Actinomycetota > Actinomycetes > Mycobacteriales > Nocardiaceae > Nocardia > Nocardia sp. GCM10030253. The sequence continues at coordinate 384,470 of NZ_JBHTDL010000012.1, forward strand.
TCAGCGACAGCAGCCGGGCTCGCAACGAACTCGGCTGGACCGCACCGACTTCCGACATCGAATCCATGATTCGCGATGCCTGGTCGGCTCGTCGGTAAGAGTCGAATTCACTATCCAGAGAACCGTCAGCGCAGGTTCTGCTCGATAAGGCGATGGGCGGCGCGGTCGGCGCGGTCGATGTCACCGGTGATCAAACGGTCTTGTATGACGCCACGCAGGCCAGAAATCAGTAGTGTGGCAACGGCTTCCGGGTCTTCGATCGATGCGATGCGACGCAGGGCATCGGTGAGGGCCGCGACGAAGGTGGCGATCGCGGCGTTCGCGTAGGCGGCGTATGGGCTGTGTGGAGCGCAGGCCGCACCGAGCACTTGTAGCAGGACTCGCACGCTGGTGGCGCCCGCGCCCGACAGGCTCGCCGTATAGAAGTCGCTCAATCGCCGACGGAGTTCGGCCGCGTCGGAGACGTCCACGAACAGGGCCGTGATATCGGGGCGCTGGGTGGTGAGCGCCTGGACGAGCATCTCCTCCTTGGTGTCGAAGTAGTAGATCAGCATGCGGGAGCTGGTGCCGAGTTCGGCGGCGAGCGGGCGTAGCGACAGGTCCGCGAGGCCGTGATCGGCGATGTATCGCACGACGTCGGCGAGGAGTTCGGCGCGTTTTGCTTGGTCGAGTGGACGGGCCATGGGTTGACTGTAGCGAGTGGTACAGGTATCCATGTTCCCGTGACTGTAACAATCGCTTCAGAAACTCCCGGTACTGCTCGCGACGCGGTCGTGGTCACCGCGTATGCCGCGACCACATCGCTCGCCGACGACGCGGACGCGACCTGGTCCGCGCTGCTGGCCGGACACAGCGGCATCGGAATGCTCGGGGACGATTTCGTCTCCGAATACGACCTGCCGGTGCGGATCGGCGGCAAGCTGACGTCACAACCCGGCGCCCAGTTGACGCGGATCGAGCAGCGGCGACTGTCCTATGTCGAGCAGATGGCGCTGGTGCTCGGACGCCGCGTCTGGAGCAATGCGGGCGCGCCCGCGGTGGACCGCGAGCGGCTGGCCGTCGCGATCGGCACCGGCCTCGGCGGCGGCGACGCGCTGATCAACGCGGTCGACGCGATGCGCGTCGGCGGCTACCGGAAGGTGTCGCCGATGTCGGTGCCGATGGTGATGCCCAATGGACCCGCCGCTACCGTCGGACTCGAAATCGGTGCACAGGCAGGTGTTTTCGCGCCGGTGTCGGCATGCTCTTCCGGTTCCGAGGCGATCGCGCACGCCTGGCGGCTGATTAGTACCGGCGAGGCCGACATCGTCGTCGCGGGCGGCGTCGAGGGCCACATCGATGCGGTGCCGATCGCGAGCTTCGCCATGATGCGCGCGATGAGCACACGCAACGATGAACCGCAGCGGGCGTCGCGGCCGTTCGACCGGGACCGCGACGGCTTCGTCTTCGGCGAGGCCGGAGCCCTGGTCGTGCTCGAATCCGAGCGCCATGCGCGGGCTCGGGGCGCGCGCATCCACGGCCGGGTACTCGGCGCCGGAATCACCTCGGACGCCTATCACATCGTCGCATCGGATCCGGAGGGAATCGGCGCCGCCCGGGCGATGCTCAAGGCGATAAGTACTGCAGGACTGCAGGTTTCGGATATTCAACACGTCAATGCGCACGCTACGTCGACGTCGATCGGTGACGCATCGGAAGCCAATGCGATCGCGGCCGTCGTGCCCGATGCGTCGGTCTACGCGCCGAAATCCGCGCTCGGACATTCGATCGGCGCGGTCGGCGCGCTCGAATCGATCCTGACCATGCTGACCCTGCGCGACCAGATCGTCCCGCCCACACTGAATCTCGACAATCGCGATCCGGATATCGACCTCGATATCGTCGCGGGCGCGCCGCGCACCCAACGGATCGACTACGCGCTCAACAACTCGTTCGGTTTCGGCGGCCACAACGTCGCCCTCGCGTTCGGCCGGGCCTAGACCCGACCGCCGCTGCCCCCGGAGTACCGTCCCAAGAGAATCGTCAACCGCACAAAATCTCGCCGACCGGCAACGATGCCGGCCCCGATGGATGGACAACGACGTGGCCGACGCCTTCTACCTCCCGGATCCGGCGGACCCGAATCGGTTCGTCTCGACCGAACTCACCCGCGGCCCCTGGTCGCCGGACGCCCAACATGCCGGGCCGCCGTCCGCGCTGCTCGGCTACGCGATCGAACGCTGCGCACCACGGGAGGGATTCCAGGTCGGCCGGGTGGCCGTGGAAATCCTCGGCCCGGTCCCGCTGGAGCCGTTGACCGTCGAAGCGCACGTCGCACGCCCCGGCCGCAGCGTCGAGCTCATCGAGGCGACGCTGTCCAGCGATCGCGGCCCGGTCATGAAGGCCAATGCCTGGCGCTTCAAACTCGCCGAGCCCGAATTGGACCTGCCCACGCAGATCCTCCCCTCCGGCATCCGCCCCGGGCCCGATCAGGCCGTGCCGTCGGTGTTCCCGTCGACCCAGCCGGTCGGCTTCCACACCGGCATCGAATACCGTTTCATCACAGGATCATTCGCCGAACCCGGCCCGGCGATCTGCTGGATCCGGATCAAGTACCCGATCGTCGCGGGCGCCACCCCGAGCCCACTGGAACGCACCCTCGCCGCCGCCGACTCCGGTAACGGCGTCAGCTCGGTCCTGGACTGGTCCCGCTACCTCTTCATCAACACCGACCTCACCGTCACCCTGCACCGCCAGCCCGCAGGCGAATGGGTCTGCCTCGACGCCGTCACCTACCCCCAACCGCACGGCATCGGCCTGGCCGAATCCGCCCTCTTCGACGAAAAAGGCCCCCTCGGCCGCGGCACCCAAACCCTCCTACTCGCCAATCGCGGATAGCGCCGAACGGACATGGTGGTGGACGCTCTCGACGTCCGCCACAGCCATGTCCCCCTAGCCGGGCAACCACAAGCAGCCCGGCCTGCTTCGAGAGTCAGGCCGCAGCACCAGCCGTCTCTGGTCTCGAAATCCCCACAACGCCACCACAACCAGCCCCACACCAGAACCCGCCACCGCACACCAGCCGTCTTTGGTCTCGAAAATCTCTACAACGCCACCACAGCCAGTCCTCACGCCGGAACCCGACACCGCGCACCTGACTGCGGAAGGTAAGCCGGGTACCCCACACGACGCGCCCAGCACTGCCCTGAAAACCACCCCAACGCAACCTGTTCTCCCGCACCGCAACCGGAGCGGGGCGCGTTCCGGGAACAAACCCCACCACGAAGGCCCCCCACGAGAGGCTCGCCCGCCCAAGAATTACCGGGGGCAGTGCTGGGCACGACGAGTGCCGTACCCGGCTTACCTCCCGCAGCCAGGTGCGCGACGTCGAGTTCCAGCGTGGTCATCTGGCTGTGGTTACGTCTCGAGCACGATCCATAGACAACAACGCAACCCGTCGCACCGACGCAAACAACCCGCCCCCATCGCCCACACACGCCCCCCCACGCGCGGTGTGATCGAGGGACCGGACACCCCGCGTCCGACCGGACACCCCGCGCCCCAACGTGGTCATCTGGCTGTGGTTACGCCTCGAGCACAATCCATAGACAACAGCGCAACCCATCGTTCCGACGCAAACAACCCGCCGCTCACCGCCTGACAACCTCCTCCCCGCCCCCGCACGCGGCGTGATTGAAGCACCGAACACCCCGCGTCGTAACCGCGCACCCGGTGTACTGGGTGCACGGTTACGACGCGGGGTGTCAGGATGCGCAGCACCAGCTGCCAACGTGGCCGTCTGACTGTGGGTGCCTCGCCAGCGACGCCACCCGAGAACCGAACACCCCGTGTAGCAACCGCGCACCCCGTGTATTGGGTGTACGGCTGGGGAGGGGGTGTGGGGCGACCGGGTGCCCACGGTCGCGGGGGTGGAGGGGCTAGGGGCGGGTGGAGATTTGTTGGACGGCCCAGCCGTTGCCGTCGGGGTCGGTGAAGAAGAGGAAGCCCACGTTGTCCAGGGGGTCGGGCATTGGGGTTGGGCTTTGGCCGAGGATTTGGATGTCGCTGACCTCGACGCCGCGAGCGGCCAACTCGGCGTGGGCTTTTCGGATGTCGGGGACCACCAGCTGCAGGCCTTGCTGTGAGCCGGGTTCCATCTTCGGGACTGCGCCCTCGCCGATGACAATCGAGCAGCCGGAGCCCGGTGGGGTCAACTGCACGATGCGGATGCCGTCACCGATCTTGGTGTCGTGGTCGACCACGAAACCCAGTCGCTGCGAGTAGAAGTCCTTGGCGCGATCGATGTCCGACACCGGCACGATCACGACCTCGAGTGTCCAGTTCATTGCGAGCCCTTTCGCATCTGTGGACATGGATGTCCGTATCAGTGCAGACGGTCGATCGAACGCAAAATCATCGGCTATCCGGGCGCCAGTCACTGACGCCGCTGCCAGCGCCATGCGAATTCGCCTGCCTCCGGCGGCGGACCCGGCAGTTCGCCGTCCACCGTCAGACCCGCGATGAGTAGTGCGAGAACGCGTCGGCGCAGCTGGGCGGTGCGCTTCGGGTCGGGCATCGAGATGGCGGCGCAGGCTTCCAGGATGAGGCCGAGGTCAAGGGTAGTCACCTCGGGACGCAGTCGCCCGGAAGCGTGGGCGCGACGCACCAACTCCTCGGCCACCTCCCCCGAATGTATGACGTCGGGCAGTATCGACTCGTCCGGTGTGAAGGTGCCCGCCAGATGGACCGCCAGCGAGTGCACGTCGGCGTCGACCACCCGCTCCAGGAATCCGATGAGGCCGTGCCAGCCGTCCTCGTCCTCCAGTGCGGCATCGGCTTCCACGTTGTAGCGGCGCAGGCCCTCGTGGCAGAGGGTGCGCAAGAGGTCCTCTTTGCTCGGATAGCGGCGATACAGAGCGCTGATCCCGACCCCCGCGCGTTCGGCGACGGCGGCGATCGGGGCGTTGGGATCGGCGAGGAACACCGCCCTCGCGGCCTCCAGGATCAGCCCGTCATTGCGGGCCGCCTGCGCCTTACGGCCGGGCAGGGCCTTCGAAACCGGGGGCTCGGATGTTTTCGGCATGACTTCAGCGTAGCACTTGAAACGGAATGATCCGTTCTGCTAGAGTCTTAAACAGAACGAAGCATTCCGTTTCACAAGGAGAAGATCATGAACGACATCCGCCCCTTCACCATCGACATCCCGCAGACCCAGCTCGACGACCTGGCCAACCGGCTGCAGCGGGCGATCTGGCCGAACGAGCTGAGCGGCGTCGCCGACTCCTACGGCGTTCCGAACGAGCGGGTGCGCGCCCTCGCCGAGTACTGGCTGGATCGTTTCGACTGGCGGGCGCTGGAGGCGAAGCTGAACTCCTACCCGCAGTTCGTCACCGAGATCGAGGGCGAGGACATCCACTTCCTGCACATCAAGTCCTCGCGGGCCGACGCCCTCCCGGTGATCCTCAGCCACGGCTGGCCGGGCTCGATCCTGGAATACCTCGACGTCATCGCCCCGCTCACCGAGCCGGAATCGGCGGACGCCCCTGCCTTCCACCTGGTCATCCCGTCGCTGCCCGGATTCGGCTTCTCCGGACCGACCCGCAGCACCGGCTGGGGCCGCGACCGCACCGCCAAGGCGTGGGTGCAGCTGATGAGCCGACTCGGCTACGAGCGTTACGGCGCCATCGGCAACGACGGCGGCTCGATGATCTCGCCCGAGATCGGCCGCATCGATCCAGAGCGTGTCGTCGGAGTTCATGTCACCCAATTGTTTTCGTTCCCGTCCGGCGACCCGTCGGAATTCGAGGGCCTGTCCGAGGACGACATGGCCGCGCTTGGGCACCTGCAGTGGTTCCACGAGAACAAGATGGCCTTCAACACCCTGCACAGCCAGCAGCCGCAGACCCTGGCATTCGCGCTGAGCGATTCGCCGATCGGCCTGCTCGGCTGGAACGCGCAGCTGTTCGGCGAGAGCCTGGACGAAGACTTCGTGATCGGCAACGTGGCCATCTATTGGCTCACCGGCACCGCGGGCTCGTCCATCCGGTTCTACTACGAGGACGCGCACGCCGCGCAGCAGCCGACCGCGCCGACCAAGACCCCGACCGCGCTGGCGATGTTCAAGGGCGACTTCCAGTCGATCCGCCGGTTCGCCGAGCGCGATCACAGCAATATCGTCAGCTGGAACTCCTATGACGTCGCGTCTGTCCAGGGTGGCGCCAACGACGCGGCGGGGCACTACGCCGCACATGAGGCGCCTGAGGTGTTGGTCGCCGACATTCGGGGTTTCTTCGCCCAGCTCAGCTGAGCATTCGTCGCCACACGACGGCCCGCGCCCCGCCTGCGGAGCGCGGGCCGTGGTGCGTTTCCAGACCCGAGACAGTCTCGTATGTCATCGAGACGCGCGGCCATGGTTCACCGGACTCGTCGCTGTTGTACTGGATTCATCAACAGCACACCAGCTTTCGAGAACAAGGAGAACATCATGAAAATCGCAGTCTTCGGAGCAACCAGCACCGTCGGTCGTCAGGTCGTCGAGCAGGCGCTCGCGCAGGGTCACGAGGTGACGGCCTTCACCCGCAGTGCGGCCGGAGTCGGGCAGCAGCACGAGCGCCTGCACATCATCGAGGGTGACGTACTCGACACGGCATCGGTGGAACGGGCCGTCGTAGGCCAGGACGCGGTGCTGATCTCGCTCGGCGCAGGCCGCAAGGGCGTCATCCGGGCCGGGGGCACCCGCGCGGTGATCGAGGCGATGAACCGGACCGGGGTGAAGCGGCTCATCGCGCAGACCACCCTCGGTGTCGGCGACAGCCGCGGCAACCTGAACTTCCTGTGGAAGTACGTCATGTTCGGCATGCTGCTGCGCCAGGCTTACGCCGATCACGTGCAGCAGGAGGAGTACGTCCGCGCCAGCGATCTGGATTGGACCATCGTGCGCCCGAGCGCTTTCACCGACGGCCCGCGCACCGGCAGCTACCGCCGCGGATTCCCCTCCGACGAGACCGGACTCGCGCTGAAGATCGCCCGCGCCGACATCGCGGAGTTCATGCTCGAGCAGCTGACCGACACGTCCTACCTCCGGCAGGCTCCCGGCATCTCGAACTGAGGCAGGAGCCGTGCCGCGGCGTTGGACCGGGCTCGTGTCCACCGGCCCGCCCGGCCGCGACCCACACTCCGACCTGGGATGTGTGGGTCGCGGCCGTGGAATACCTCGGCGTCATAGTCGCTTGACATGAGTGTGACCGATCACGAAATCTTCGAGCTCGGCGATTTCGCCTTCGCCGGTGGAACCGTGCCCGACGCCCGGCTGGTATACCGGACCTACGGCGAGCTCGCGGACGACAAGTCGAACGCCATTCTCTTCCCGACCTGGTTCGCGGGGACCCACATCCACAACGAGTGGTTGATCGGCCCTGGCAAGGCGCTGGATACCACCCGCTACTTCGTGATCGTGCCGAATCTGTTCGGCAACGGGCTTTCCAGCTCGCCGAGCAATACCCCAGCGCCATACGACCGCGCGCGGTTCCCGAATGTCACCATCCTCGACAATGTCACCGCCCAACACCAATTGATCACCGAACATTTCGGCATCACCCGGCTGCCCCTTGTCACCGGCGCCTCGATGGGCGCGGCGCAGGCCTACCAGTGGGCGGTCAGCTACCCGGACATGGTGGAACGGCTGGCGCCGATCACCGGCTCGTCACACACCAGCCCGCACAACAAGGTCTTCCTCGACGGCCTGCGATACGCCCTGACCGCCGATGCGGCCTTCGCCGACGGCGACTACCTGGAACCGCCGCGCCTCGGCCTGCGCGCGTTCGCCCGCGTGCTCGCGGGTTGGGCGCTGTCGCAGGCGTTCTATTGGGAGCGGGTGTACGAGAAAGTCGGCTTCGCTACCCTCGACGACTTCCTCACCAACCTATGGGAGCCGATCTTCGCGACGGCGGACGCCAACGATCTACTCGCCCAGATCTGGACGTGGAAGCACGCCGACATCGGCCTGACACCGGGTTTCGACGGCGACACCGAGGCGGCATTGGCCGCCATCACGGCTAAGACCGTAGCCCTGCCCGCCCTGAAGGATCTGTACTTCCCTCCGGAGGACGAGGCGTGGGCCGTCGGTCACATGCGGGACGCGAAACTGATTGTGGTACCCGGTATCTGGGGACATCTCACCGGCGGCGGGAGCGACCCCGAGGGAGCGGTATTCATCGATAACGCGCTGCGGGAACTACTGACGCGCTGACGGCTGTCACGGACGACGGCGCTATGGCGGCACTCACCGCTCACGCGTGTTCGTGCAGCTCACCCCAAGCGGGGAACGGATCAGGGTAGCCGGCCCAATCCAGTGGTCCCGCAGCGAGTTCGGCGTCGGTGAGCAATGCGGCGTCCAACATTTCGCGCACCCGGTCCCGGTCGAGTTTTACGCCGATGAAGACGATCTCCTGCCCCGGCGGCACCTCCAGTGAAGTCCACCAGGCGGCCGGTTCGAATACCAGGTTCGGGCCAGCCTGCGACCAGACCGCCGCCAACCCCGCCCGGCTGGCGATCCAGCAGAAACCCTTGCTGCGCAACAGGCCTCGCATCTGATCGAGCGCGTCGGAGAGGCGGGCCGGGTGGAAGGGCCGGTCGGCGGTGTAGGTCAGGCTGCGGATGCCGTATTCCTCGGTCTCGGGGAGGTGTCCGCCCGCCAGTTCTTCGTCCCATCCAGCGGCCTCGGCGGCAACGAGTGGGTTGTAGCGTCCGGTGCCGAGCACCTCGGTCAGGTCCACAATGCCCTGCTCCGTGCGCAATACCTCGGCACGCGGATTCAGTCTGCGCACAGTGGCTTCCACCGCCCCGGCGACGGCGTCGCTCACCAGATCGGTCTTGTTGACGAGCAGGACGTCGGCGAATTCCACCTGATCCACGAGCAGGTCGGCGATCGTGCGCGCGTCCCCCTCGCCCGCTTGCAGATTCCGCTCGGCAAGAGCCTGCCCGCGGGCCACCTCGTTGAGGAAGGTCGACGCATCGACCACCGTCACCATGGTGTCCAGCCGCGCGACGTCGCCGAGCTTGAAACCGTCCTCGAATTCCCAGTCGAAGGTGGCGGCCACCGGCATGGGTTCGGAGATGCCGGTGGATTCGATGACCAGCTGATCGAACCGGCCCGCGCGGGCCAGGCGACCGACCGCTTCGATCAGGTCCTCGCGCAGCGTGCAGCAGATGCAGCCGTTGGTGAGTTCGACCAGCTTCTCCTCGGTGCGGTCTAGATGTCCCTGACCCGCGACGAGCGCGGCGTCGATATTGACCTCGCTCATGTCGTTGACGATGACCGCGACGCGGCGGCCCTCCCGGTTGGCCAGGATGTGGTTGAGCAGCGTGGTCTTGCCCGCGCCGAGGAAGCCGGACAGCACGGTGACGGGCAGCAGGTCGGTGGTCGATGAAGTGGTCACCAGCTAATGATAATGGTTTTCATTTACTTCAGGGATTCCGGGGCCCCCTCTCGGAGTGGCAGGTCGTAGGGTCTTGGGTGTGAAATTGCTGCCTCTTCCATCCGAGGGACAGACCCCGGTCCGCGCACTCACCATCGCGGGCACGGACTCGGGTGGCGGTGCCGGAATCCAGGCCGACTCGCGCACCATGACGCTGTGCGGGGTGCACGCGTGCGTCGCGGTAGCGGCGGTGACGGTGCAGAATTCGGTGGGCGTCAGCGGCTTTCATGAGATTCCGCCGCAGATCGTGGCCGATCAGGTGCGCACGGTGGTCGGCGATATCGGGATCAGCGCGGCCAAGACCGGAATGCTGGCCTCGACCGCCATCATCGAGGCCGTCGCCGCGGTCAGCCGGGAGGTCGGCATCGGACGCGACGGGACGATTCCACTGGTGGTCGACCCCGTTGCCGCGTCCATGCACGGCGATCCGCTGCTGCACGAGGAGGCGCTGGACGCGGTGCGGCACACCCTCATTCCGCTCGCGACCGTGGTGACGCCGAATCTCGACGAGGTCCGGCTGATCACCGGCATCGAGGTCACCGACGACCCGAGCGCGCGCCGCGCCGCCGAAGCGCTGCACGCCCTCGGTGCGCAGTGGGCGATCGTCAAGGGTGGGCATCTGCGCTCGTCCGAATTCAGTACAGATCTACTTTTCGACGGCGAGCAGTTCCTGGAATTCTCCGCGCCACGCATCAGCACCGGCAACGACCACGGCGGCGGCGACACCCTGGCGGCCGCCATTGCCTGCGCTCTCGCCAACGGCTATTCGGTCCCCGACGCGGTCGCCTTCGCCAAGGAGTGGACCTACCGCTGCCTCGCCGCGTCCTACGACCTCGGCGCCGGGCACGGTCCGGTGTCGCCGCTATGGCGTTTGAGCCACTCGTAAGCCGCGATCAGGTCAATACCGAACGGACGACGCGGAATCCCACGTCGTCGGGCTGAAAGCTCGGGTGGCTGCGACGCCGCACTGAAGCACGGCAGCTCCAGTGCTCGTCGAACCATCCGCCGCCGCGGAGCACCCGATAGTCGCCGTACACCTCGGCATCGTAGATGTCCCAGCACCAGTCCCAGGCGTTGCCGAGCATGTCGTACAGGCCGAACGCATTGGGCCGCTTGCCGCCCACATCGTGCATGTGGCCATCCGAATTGCCGCGGTACCAAGCGATCTCGTCGAGATCGCCATACCGGGGACCCGTGGTCCCCGCACGGCAGGCGTGTTCCCACTCGGCCTCGGTCGGCAACCGATACCCGTCCGTGGAAGTGAGCCACTCGATGGCGTCGGCGTCGAGGCGATACGCCGGTGACAACCCCTCGGTTCGGGACAGTGCGTTGCAGAATCGGACCGCGTCCCACCACGAGACAGTCTCGACAGGCAACCGGTCGCCGTGCGCGGAACTCGGCCGCTGACCGGTGACCTGCTCGTACTGAGACTGGGTGACCGGAAATCGCGACATCGAATACGGCCCGAGCTCGACCGACCAGCTGCGCTCGGTCCGCCGATCCGACAGCGTCACCCGCCCGGCGGGGATGGCAACCATCCCGTTTTCCGTATCCACGTCCACGAGTAGGTGATCCTATCGCCGCGGGTCGATGGACACGGTCGGCCGCAATCCCGTGACGACGGGTTTTGGTCGGGTTCCATGACCACGTCCGGGGACCGGGTTCGTGTCAGCGCGATGTCAGCGGCGGCGGGCATTGTCATTTTCACGCCGAACGAACGGCACCCAGAAACCGAAAAAGGGAGAACATCATGAACGCCACCCTGACCACCGACGACCGCCGCACCCTGCAGACCGCCGCCTACGGCGTCGTCACCCTGCTCGCCGCAGGCGATCCCACAGTGATCGCCTCCACCAAAGCCAGCACTGCCGCGGGCAACGCGCTGCGCACAGCCACCGGCCTGGTCGGGCACGTACTCAACGACAAGCCTCGCGGCCTGCCACTGAAGGGCCGCACCCTCGCCGACATCGCCGACATCGTTTTCCCGGCTCTCACCTCCTCGATCGAGATCCTCAACTCCAAGGCGCCCGAGGAGATCGATAACTTCCGCAGGACCATCGACACCGCGGTTCTCGCCGCCGAACAGTCCCAGGGTGCTCGGCCGCGCGCGGCCGGATCCGAACTGATCCGCAAGATCAACGCAGCCCTCGACAACTGAATCGCCACCATGAAAACCGAATGAACCGGCACGACGACAACAAAGGCTGCCCTCCCAACGGAGGGCAGCCTTTTGCCACCGGATCCGACGGCCGTTTCTTGTCGGTGGGTCGGTTCATACTGAGCATGTCGCAAACACAGTTGGCCTCGATGACGCGGCCCGACAGGAACAACGTGGTTCGTGTGGATGCGGCAGCCGACCGCTAAGAGCGCGCACTCGCGGTCGGCGCCACCGGTGGTTCAGTACGGCTTACACACTCGAAAATGCTTGATGTAATGGCAGATCGGCGTCGATGACGATCCCGTTCAGGCGGGCGTTGGCCTCGGCGAGGGCGGAGATGATCTCGGCCAAGTAGGCGACGAATTTCTCGATCGGCATCGTGTGTGCCTGCAGGCGGTCCGCGCCCAGCCACCAATCGGTGGCCGAGGCGACGGCACCGAAGATCGAGTAGTTGACCAGTTCGACGCTGGCCACGTCGACCGATTTGTCTTCCAGCATTCCGGTGAACAGAGCGGCGGCGCGCTTGGCCGATTGGCGGGCGGACTGCAACGCGCGCTCGGATTCATCGGCTTGCTGCGTGAAGTGGCTGTGCACCATGAAGCGGAAGACATTCGGATGCTCGGTCACCACGAGCACGTACTCGGCCGCGCCACGGCGTACCAGTTCGCGGGCCGAATCGTGGGTCAGGTCGATGCTGGAAATGATCCGTTCCCACAGCATGTCGCGCACCCGGTCGACGATGGCGTTGTAGAGATCGGTCTTGTCCTCGAAATGCCGGTACAGCTTGGGTTTCGCCGCGCCTGCCTCCTTGGCGATGTCACCCATACTCACTTCGGGGCCGAACTTGTCCAGGGCACGGAACGCCGCGTCGACGAACTCGTCGCGCACCTTCCTGCGATGCTCGCGCCACCGCTCGGTGCGAGCGTCGACGCGCTTGGGCGGCGCCTCGTCTTTGTCCCGGCCGCGTTGCGTCACAAAATTGACCGTACCAACCACTTACTCCACCTCGGACAACTCGGTAGGAACATGGAACGGCGGCGTGCTCTTGCCCATGATCCGCAAGCGGCGCCAAGGATCGGGATCACCGACAAAACCCTCGCGCGCGCTGTGTTCGGTGCGGATGGTCACCCGGGTCCGCTTTTCGTCACCGAGCGCGGCCTCGAGGTCGTCGCTCGGCTGAATGCGGCCGAACCAGCGGAAGATGCCGTCGATCGGCTCGCGGTAGCCGCGTAGCTCCACCCGTACCGGGATCTCCATGTCGTGCACGACGATGGTCGCGGGCCCGATGTAGTCGGATCCGTCATGTGGATTGTCGGCGAAACCGCTGCTCATCTCGACTCCTCCCGGCTGCCGCCGAAGCGGTGAAAACCTAACGCACACTCCCGCGTTGACATCGCATGAGACGTGCGACACACTCGTAAATGTACACGGAACCGTCGGTATTAGGTACCTCGGGTATTGGATATTGCGGGTTTCGTAGAATAGCTAGAGCGCAAATCAGCAGAGAGAGCTGGTGGGGACAATGACGTCCAGCCACAACTACGGTTTCCGGCCCGCCACCACGCCGTCCGGCGCTGCCGTACGCCGACGCCGCCACATCGGCGACCGGCAGGCCACCGCGCGGCGGTTGCTGTTCGCCGGAACCGCGGAGAGCGCCTACGACCCGGACCTCGATATCGACTGGGACGCCGCGCCGGACCCGGACAAGAACTGGCTGCCCGAAGAGCGGATATCGCTGTACGGCACCCGGCTCTGGCGGCGACTCAGCGCCGATCAGCGCAGGGAACTCGGAAAACACGAGCTGGTAAGCATGTTGAGCGTGGGCATCTACGCCCAGTCCATGCTGTCGATGCTGATGTTCCGCGACGTCGTCGAGCGCCGCGAACTCGTCGACGACCACACCCGGTTCACCCTCGCGTGCATCCAGGACGAGAGCCGCAACTCCACCATGTACAGCAGGCTGGTGAATGCCACCGGACTGCCGCCCTATCGGCTGCCCGAACCATTGCGGCTGCTGACGAAGTTCACCCTCTGGATTCCGAAGGGGCCGGGCGAACTCGGCTTCCGGCTGCTCATCGAGGAAATGTCCGCACAGATTCTGCGCGAGCTCGCCGCGGACGGCAGGGTGCAACCACATCTGCGCCAGCTGACCGTGATGCACGCGGCGACCAGCGCCGGGCACATCGAGCTCGCTCGCGAGGAATTGCTGCGCACCATCGCTTCTCGCGGTCCCATCGGCACCGCACTGCATCGATGGGTGCTGGCCACGATGACAACGCTCGCCTACGCGGTGCTGATCCATCCCGACGTGTACCGCGCGGTGCGGATCCACCCGATCATCGGCGTGGCCGCCGCGGTGACCGGCGGCACCTACCGCCGCAATGCCCGCAACGCCACCTCGACCTTCCGTCGCTTCCTCCGCACGGAAGGCGTGCTCGACGGATCCCCGATACACGCAACGAGTGGCCGCCGGTCACAGGCAGGAGAGCGGTGAAATGCCCACCGATACACCACATTCGATCGTCACCACCGCCGGCGCGTCATCCGTGCGGCGCAAGACCGTCGGCGACCGGCAGAAGACCGCACAGCGACTGTTGCGCTCATCGGCGGAGCGTGCCTACGACGGCGAGCTCGACATCGATTGGGACGCACCGATCGCACCGGACAAGCGCTGGGTGCCCGAGCATCGACAGTCGCTGTACGGCACGAAACTGTGGGATCGGCTGACGCCCGAACAGCGCACCGAACTCGGCCTGCACGAACTGGTGAGCGTGCTGAGCTTCGGAATCGTCGCCGAAGCCGGACTGAGCACCATGCTGTTGCGGACGGTGCTGGAAGGCGACGGGCTCGCCGACGACCACACCCGCTACGCGCTCGCCGAAATTGGTGAGGAGACAAGGCATTCCACCATGTTCAGCAGGCTGGTGAACCTCACCGGGCTGCCACCGTACGTGCCGCCCGGCCTCGGCCGCAGGCTGCTCCGGTTCACCAGCATGATCCCGCTCGGGCCGTCGGCGTACGCGGGCACGCTGTTGATCGAAGAGATTCTCGATCGACTGCAGCGGGAGGCGCTGAACGACACCGATGTACAACCGCACGTGCGCCAGCTGATGAAGATTCATGTGCTGGAGGAAGCGCGGCACATCACCTATGCGCGCGAGGAATTGGTCAGGGCCATCGAGGCACGTGGTCCGGTGTCGAATGCCTTTCACCGCTTGCTGTTTGCGGTCATGGTGCTCGGCGTCTATCCGGTGCTGGTGAATCCCAAGGTGTATCGGTCTGTCGGCATCAGCCCGCTGCATGGCTTTCTCGCGGCTTTCACCTCGCCGAACTATCGGGTGAACGCGACCTTCGCCGGTGAGCCGTTGCTCCGGTTCGCCCACGAGGTCGGGATGCTCGACGGCGCGGTGACACGGCTGCTCTACAAGCTCTCGCGCACGGTACCGCAGGACGTACTCGACGAATTCGACCGAAAAGCGGCATGACTATGGCACCGGTTCGCACCAGAGTGCTGATCATCGGCAGCGGATTCTCCGGGCTCGGCATGGCCATCGCCTTGGACAAGGCCGGGATCGGCGACTACTTGATCGTGGAGAAGGCGGGCGAGATCGGCGGAACCTGGCGGGACAACACCTATCCGGGGTGTGCCTGTGATGTGCCCACCCACCTGTACTCCTACTCGTTCGAACCACGGACGAACTGGCAGCGGCTGTTCTCCCAGCAGCCGGAGATCTTCGACTATCTGAAGGAGGTCACCGATAAATACCGCCTGCGCGAACACATTCGGTTCCACCAGCACATGAACCGCGGCTACTGGGACGATGCCGAGCAGCGGTGGCACGCGTTCAGCATCGATGGACAGGAGTACGTCGCACAGTTCATCGTCTCCGCGATCGGCGCGCTGCACGTGCCGAGCGTTCCGGAGTTCGCGGGCAGCGCGGAATTCACCGGTGCGGCCTTCCATTCCGCGCGGTGGGATCACGGTGTCACGCTCGCGGGGAAGCGGGTCGCGGTGATCGGAACCGGTGCGAGCGCAATCCAATTCGTGCCCGAGATCGTCGACGAGGTTGCCGAGCTGATGGTGTTCCAGCGCACGCCACCGTGGGTACTGCCGCGGGCGGACGTGGTCTTCTCCGAGGGGTTCCGGCGCGCGTTGCGCCGGGTGCCTTGGCTGCGTTTCGCGGTGCGCAACGGGATCTACTGGACCGCCGAGGTCGGCGCCTATGCCATGAATCGTCGGCCCGATCTATTGCGAGCGGTGGAGTGGGTCGGCAAGCGACACATCAACCGCCAGATCGCCGACCCGGTGTTGCGTGCACAGGTGACGCCGGACTATCGGGCCGGCTGCAAACGGCTGCTCGGCTCCGACACCTACTATCCGGCGCTCGCCGATCCGAAGACGGAGCTGGTGACCGGGCGGATCGACCACCTCACCGCCGGCGGCGTCGTCACGGCCGACGGTGTCGAGCGCGCGGTCGATGTGATTATCTATGGCACCGGATTCCACGTCATCGATTCGTTCATGAACCTCTCGATCACCGGACGCGACGGCGTCGACCTGACGCGGCGATGGACCGAGGAAGGCGTGCAGGCGCATCGCGGCATCACGGTGGCCGACATGCCCAATGCCTTTTTCCTGCTCGGCCCCAACACCGGGCTCGGCCACAACTCGATCATCTTCATGATCGAATCGCAGATCCACTACGTATTGCAGGCGATTCGGCAGTTGCGGGAGCAGGGCGCGGTGGCGCTGGCACCCCATCGCACCGCCCAGGACAGGTTCAACGCGCGGCTGCAGCACCGGCTGGCCGGTTCGGTGTGGAACACCGGTGGCTGCAAGAGCTGGTATCTGGACGAGCACGGCAACAACCGGACGCTGTGGTCGGGCTTCACCTGGGAGTACTGGCGGCAGACCAGGCGCGTGAACCCCGCCGAGTACGAATTCTTCGGCTCTCGGTCGAGTCCGGTGGTTCGGCCGACCATCGTGCTGGAAGACGTTCCCGCCCAGTCCTTCCCCACTTCGATCACGTCATAGCGCGAGGAGAGGTCATGAAGAGCTTCGAGAACAAAGTTGCCGTCATCACCGGTGCGGGGTCCGGGATCGGCCGCGCCCTCGCGCTGGAGTTGGCGCGGCATGGTGCCCGGCTTGCGCTGTCCGATATCGATACCGGCGCGGTGGCCGATACCGCCGGTCGCTGCGAAAAGCTCGGTGCGACAGCGATTCCCTACGAGCTCGATGTCGCGCGCCGGGCGGCGGTATACGCCCATGCCGACGATGTGCGCGGCGAGTTCGGCGGCGTGAATCTGGTGATCAACAATGCGGGCGTGGCGTTGAGCGCCGATGTCGAGGACATGGAGTGGGACGACTTCGACTGGTTGATGAACATCAACTTCTGGGGTGTCGCGCACGGCACCAAGGCTTTCCTGCCGGATGTCATCGCGTCGGGAGACGGGCACATCGTCAATGTGTCATCGGTGTTCGGGCTCATCGGGGTGCCCACCCAAAGTGCCTATAATGCGGCGAAATTCGCGGTACGCGGCTTTACCGAAGCGCTGCGACAGGAGATGCGGCTCGCCGGGCATCCGGTCGGCGTGACATGTGTGCACCCCGGTGGGGTAAAGACGAATATCGCGGTGAGCGCGCGCGGCATCCCCGAAGGCACCGACATCGAGGCGGTGCGTAAAGGATTCGAGTCGATCACGATGACGCGCCCGAGCTCGGCGGCCAAGATCATTCTACGCGGCGTGCGGCGAAACAAGGCCCGGGTGCTGATCGGCGCCGACGCACGGGGCTTCGACCTCATCCCACGGGTTCTCGGCCCGAGCTACGAGGATCTCGGTGTGCCGCTGTATCGGCTCGGCCGCCGTGCGGCGGCACGTTTCGGCATCGAGCTGTAGGCGCCCGCCATGGCGAATTCACACGTACACACGCTGGAGATCGTCGAAGTGATCAAGGAGACCGACGCCGCGGTCTCGCTGGTCTTCGAGATCCCCGACGAGCTGGTGTCTCGATTCCGTTATCACCCAGGGCAATTCCTCACCCTCGAGGTGCCGAGCGAACAATCCGGGTCGGTAGCGCGCTGCTACTCGCTGTCGAGCTCGCCCTATCTCGACGACGACGCCATCGTGACGGTGAAGCGCACGATCGGTGGATATGCGTCGAACTGGTTGTGCGACAACGCCTCGGTCGGTATGCGGCTGCGTGTGCTCGCGCCCTCGGGCGTCTTCGTCCCGAAGTCGCTCGACGCGGATCTGCTGCTGCTGGCCGCGGGCAGCGGGATCACGCCGATCATGTCGATCGCCAAATCCGCGCTGATCGCGGGCTCCGGCACAGTACTACTGGTCTATGCCAACGACGACGCGCATTCGGTGATCTTCGGCGCGGAACTCGACGATATCGCCACCGAATTCCCCGACCGCTGCACCGTGCTGCACTGGCTGGAATCCGAACGGGGACTGCCGTCGGCCGACGACCTGCGCGATCTGCTCGTCCCCTACCCGGCCTACGAGGCCTTCCTCTGTGGACCGGGCCCCTTCATGACCGCCTGCACGGCCGCACTGCACGCGATCAATATGCCGGACAAGCACATTCACCACGAGAAATTCCAGTCACTCACCGGCGACCCCTTCGCCGATATCGAGGTGGCGGCCGCGGCCGCGCCGAGCCGGTGGCAGGCAGACGCCGTCGCGACCGCCACCGTGCAGCTGGACGGCCGGACGATCGAACTGCCATGGCCACGAACGTCCACGCTGCTGGATACCCTGCTCGCCAACGGCTACGACGCGCCCTACTCCTGCCGTGCGGGCGAATGCAGCGCATGCGCCTGCACGGTGCGCGCGGGCAAGGTCAGAATGCTGCGCAACGAGACCCTCGTCGACGCCGACCTCGCCCTCGGCCTCACCCTCGCTTGCCAGTCGGTACCGCTGACCGACCATGTCGAGATCGACTTCGACTAGCAGGACCAAAAATATTCGGGAGTCAGCGCTTCTTGGGCAGGAAAGTGGACTCGGTGGCCGCATCCCCTGCCGACTTGGCCTTCTTCTCCGCTCGCTTTTCCTTGAGAGACTTGCCGGACTTCTTCGTCATGCCACTGCGCGGAGATTTATCGGACATCGGAGTCCTTCGATTGGAGACCTGAACGGTCCCGTTCCCCTGACCGTACGCTACGGCGGGTGGCTCGGATGCCGGCTTTCCGCTGGAGAGCGGGATTTCAGCCCAGCTGTTCGGCGAGGAAGTCTTCCCACGTGCGCTTGCCGATCTGGGCGCTGTCGAGGTTCAGGTTGATGCCCGCGCGGTAGGCCTTGCCCGCCTTACCCGGCACGCGGATCGGCAGGAACGGGCGGCGCTGGCCCGCGGCCTTCAGGTAGCTGCGGATCAGGTCCGGCAACGTGTACACCGTCGGGCCCGCCAGATCGGTCACCAGACCCGCCGGGGTGCCGTTCGCCAACTCCACCAGTCGAGCGGCGACCTCACGCGAATCGACGGGCTGCCACCGGATCGCGTTCGGAGCCGGGACGATCGGCATCTTCGCCATCGCCCGCACCGTCTTCAGCGCCAGGTCGTGGAACTGGGCGGCACGCAGGATCGTGTACGGCAATCCCGACTCGATGATGGCGCGCTCCGCGCCGAGCTTGGCCTGGAAGTACCCCAGCGGGATGGTGTCCGCGCCGATGACCGAGATGTGCACGAAGTGCTTCACTCCAGCCGCCGCCGCGGCCGTCACCAGATTCCGCGTCGCGACGTCATCGCCCTTCGGGCCGCCCGCGAGGTGCACGATGGTGTCGATCCCGGCGACCGCGGCCTCGATGCCCTCGCCTTTCAGCAGGTCACCGGTCACGTATTCGATGCCCTCGGTAGCCTCGCGGTTGCCGCGGCTCAGCAGGCGAATCGGGTAGCCGGCCTCCCGCAGCAGCGGCGTGACATGGCCGCCCAGGGTGCCGGTGCCGCCGGTGAGCAGGATGGTCGACGTCATTGGTCTCTCCGATCATTTCCGACTGGGGTCAGCCCAATCGCTTCGTTGGTATTCGGTGTTCTGTCTAGATGACTGAGTAGCCCCCCGATGTGTGACATCAGAGCAGGAGTGCACTGGGCCACAGTTGACGCGCTTTGCCGAAACAGCAAGAAAAGTGGCCCTGCGCAGGACGGCGCGTCCATCATTCGATGGCGGTGGACAACCACTCGCCTGCGACCGCGACAGGAGCCCAACCCATGACCGAGACCTCTGAATCGAGCGCCACCCAGCAGTTCTGGGAGGAGTTCTACCGAGACCGCGACCAGGTCTGGTCCGGCAATCCCAACCCGCTGCTGGTACGTGAAGTTGCCGCACTGACACCAGGAAGCGCGCTCGACCTCGGCTGCGGAGAAGGTGGCGACGCCATCTGGCTGGCCGGGCAGGGGTGGCGGGTCACCGCGGTCGATGTGTCCGCGACCGCCTTGCGGCGAGCTGCCGGGCACGCGCGGGATGCGGGGGTCGAAGACCGGATCGTCTGGGCGGAACACGATCTGACGCAGTCGTTCCCTGGCGGGTCCTTCGATCTGGTGTCCGCGCAGTTCTTCCACTCGCCCGTCGCGCAGGCCGACGAGCGGACCGAGGTGCTGCGACGGTCCGCGGCGGCGGTAACGCCGGGCGGGGTGCTGCTGATCGCGGGGCATGCGGGGTGGCCGTCGTTCGTGCACGAGCACGAGGCGCCGTTCGACGTGCACTTCCCGACCATTGCGGAGGTCGTCGACGGTCTCGGCCTCGACAAGGAGACGTGGCAGGTCGAGACGGCGGACGAAGTCGAGCGCGACGTGACCGGACCGGATGGCCAGGTCGGGCGGCGCACGGACAGTGTCGTGCGCATTCGGCGCCGCCGATAGAACCACTCCCCAGCAACCTCACAGCTGGGACCCAGGTGCACGCCAGCGCGGGTGTCGAAGGTAGTCGACATGACCGAAACCGCGACCGCCGTGCACCTGGCGGAACCGACCGAAGCGGTGATCACACCAGTGCTGGATGTGGTGATCCCCGTCTACAACGAGGAGACCGACCTCGGAGTATGCGTGCGTCGGCTACACGAGTACCTGCGCGACGGGTTTCCGTTCCCGGCGCGCATCACCATTGCCGACAATGCGAGCACCGACGACACCATGCAGGTCGCGCGGCTGCTCACGGACGAACTCGACGATGTGCGCGTAGTGCATCTGGACGCCAAAGGGCGAGGCCGGGCCTTGCGGGCCGTGTGGGAGCATTCCGACGCCCAAGTGGTCGCCTACATGGACGTCGATCTGTCCACCGACCTCAATGCGCTGCTCCCGCTGGTTGCTCCGCTCATCTCCGGCCATTCCGACCTGGCGATCGGCACCCGCCTGAGCGCATCGTCGCGGGTGGTGCGCGGACCCAAGCGCGAGATCATCTCCCGCTGCTACAACCTGCTGCTGAAAGCCTCACTACAGGCACATTTTTCGGACGCACAGTGCGGATTCAAGGCAATGCGCACCGAGGTGGCGCGCAGGCTGCTGCCGCTGGTGCGCGACGGCGAGTGGTTCTTCGATACCGAGCTGCTCGTGCTGGCGGAGCGGGCCGGGTTGCGCATTCACGAGGTGCCGGTCGACTGGATCGATGACCCCGACAGCCGCGTCGACATCGTCGACACCGCGCGCAAGGACTTGCGCGGCATCGGGCGGCTCGGCCGTGCGCTGGCCACCGGTGCGCTGCCGCTGGAGGAGTTGCGTCAGGCGATCGGGCGGGAGCCGCTGGTGGCGGGCGTGCCGCTCGGCATGGTCGGGCAGCTGGTGCGCTTCGCCATTGTCGGGGTGTTGAGCACCCTGGCCTACCTGCTGCTTTACGTTGTCCTGCAATCGTTCCTCGGCGCGCAGCCCGCCAATTTCCTGGCACTGTTGATCACCGCGGTGGGCAATACTGCCGCCAATCGCGCCTTCACCTTCGGGGTGCGCGGGTCGCGCGGCGCGGTGTCGCACCAGTTCCAAGGCTTGGTGATCTTCGGGATCGGCTTGGCGCTGACCAGCGGATCGCTGTTCACACTGCACCGTTGGGCACCCGGCGCGACGGTCCATCTCGAGTTGTTCGTGCTGGTGATGGCCAACTTGATCGCCACGCTGACCCGATTCGTCGGCCTCAGGTGGGTCTTCCGGAACCCGGGCGACCGACCGGCGATGGCTACCAAGGACTACCTCGGCGAAGGAGATCACCGATGACTACCACGCTGATCAATCCGCCGCCGACCTCGGCGGTTGCCGAACCGTCGCGCAAGCGCGATACCCGCTGGCAATACCTCGCATTGGTCTTGCTGCTGATCGGTACCGCGGTCGCCTACCTGTGCAATCTCAGTGCGAGCGGCTGGGCCAATTCCTTTTATTCCGCTGCGGTGCAGGCCGGTTCGGTGTCGTGGCAGGCATTCTTCTTCGGCTCGTCGGACGCGGCCAACTCGATCACCGTCGACAAGCCGCCTGCCTCGCTGTGGTTGATGGAGTTGTCGGTACGGGCCTTCGGGCTCAACAGCTGGAGCATTCTGGTTCCGCAGGTACTACTCGGCGTTGCCTCGGTGGCAGTGCTGTGGGCCACAGTGCGCAGGCCGTTCGGCCCGGCCGCCGGACTGCTTGCCGGGCTGGTGCTGGCGGTGACTCCGGTCGCGGCGCTGATGTTCCGGTTCAACAACCCGGACGCGCTGCTGGTATTCCTGATGATCGCGGCGGCATGGGCGATGACACGGGCGGTAGCGGACGGCCGCACCCGCTGGCTGGTGCTGACCGGTCTGCTCATCGGGTTCGGTTTCCTCACCAAGCAATTGCAGGTGCTGCTCGTGGTGCCCGCGCTGGCACTGACCTACTCGAGCGCCGGTCCGCCGAAGCTCGGCAAGCGGATATCGCAGTTGCTCGCGGCGGGTGCGGCGATGATCGCCGGAGCCGGATGGTGGCTGCTGATCGTGGAACTCTGGCCTGCCTCATCACGGCCATGGATCGGTGGCTCGCAGCATAATTCGATCCTCGAACTGACCCTCGGCTACAACGGACTCGGCCGATTGAACGGCGATGAGACCGGCAGCGTCGGGCCCGGCGGCGAACTTCCGGCCGGTGGCAACGGGATGTGGGGCAGCACCGGCATCACCCGCATGTTCGAGCCCGCCCAGGGCGGTCAGATCGCCTGGCTCATTCCGGCTGCGCTGGTCGCGCTGGTTGCCGGAATCCTGCTGCGCGGCAAAGCTGCTCGCACCGACACCCAACGCGCGGCGCTGATCCTCTGGGGTGGCTGGCTGCTCGTGACCGGACTGGTCTTCAGCTTTATGGCGGGGATCTTCCACCAGTACTACACGGTGGCCTTGGCTCCGGCCGTCGCCGCGCTGGTCGGTGCGGGAGCGGTGCTGCTGTGGCGGGGTCGCAACCGCCTGTGGGTTCGGTTGACGCTGGCGCTCGCCGTCGGACTCACCACGGCGACCGCATGGATGTTGTTGTCGCGCAGTGCGAGTTTCGTGCCGTGGTTGCGATGGGCCGTGCTGGTTGTCGGGGTGATGGCGACCGTGGCCGTGGCGTTCCCCATGCCGCGGAAGCTTTCCATCGTCACGGCATTGGCTGTCGCGCTGGTCGGGCTGGCCGGGCCGGTCGCCTACTCCGTGCACACGATCGGGACGGCACATACGGGATCGATTCCGTCCGCCGGGCCGAATGTCGGGCGCGGTGGGCATGGACCGGGCGGGTTCGGACCGAACGGCCCAGATGGCGGACCCCGTGGCGCGGATGGGCGAAACCCACAGTCCAACAGCCGGATTCCCGGTGACGGAGCAAGACCGACTGATGGCAGCCCCGGATCTGCCAGCGGTACGAACGCTGCACCGGGTGTGCCGCCAGGCGGTACCGGCGCTGCACCAAGTGGCGGCCAGACAGGCGCACCCGGTGTGCCATCGCCCAACAACAACACCACGCCCGGCACCCAGACCGGCGCATCCGGCACCCAGACAAGCGGCGCGGATGGTGGCCCCGGCAATATGCTCATGGCAAGCAAACCGAGCGATCAGGTATCCGCGAAGCTGCAACAGAACAGCGGCGACTACACCTGGGTGGCGGCCGCGGTCGGCTCCAACAGTGCGGCCGGGTTCCAGCTGGCCACCGAGTTGCCGGTAATGCCGATCGGCGGCTTCAACGGCAGCGACCCCTCGCCCACCCTCGAGCAGTTCAAACAGTATGTAGCCGAAGGGAAAATCCACTACTTCATCGGCGGCGGCCGCGGCCCCGGTTCCTCCGGAACCTCGACCAGCGCCGAGATCACGCAGTGGGTGCAGGAAAACTTCACCGCCACCGAGGTAGACGGCGTCACGATGTACAACCTGACGGTCGCGCACTGACCTGCCCCGACCCGCGTCGATTCCGTCTCATCGAATCGGCGCGGGCGCGCCAGCCGCCTAGCGAGCTCACCACCGGACACCCCGTGCCATAGCCGGACACCCCGTGTAGCGGGTGCTCGGTTCGAAGAAGGTGTGTCCGGTGGTGCATCGGATACGGGCGATCAGGGTGCCCTCGCTATTGGCGCATTCCTATTTTTGAGGCTTTCATCCGAAAACCCTCGCGGACTGCGGACTCCAGCGATGATTGGACCGCGCGTGACGACGCCAGTCGGGGCCGCAGCCACCATCAGGTCACGTGTCAACACCGAACAATCAGGGAAATCGTGAGAACCATTACGAGACTCGTCGTAACTGTTGTCGGCGCACTGGTCGCGATCGCACTCGCCGTCGGATTCGCGTCCACCGCATCAGCCGCACCAGCGGAATCGCCCGATCCGATCGCCGCCGCATCCGAACCGACTCCGCGTGCGACCGAGATCGAAAAGTGCTTGTTGCTGGGTGACACCATCGAGATCAGAACGGCGGTAGGCGCGGCGATAGGCGCCGTCCTCGGTGGAATCGTGGGCCTGCCCCTCTTTTTCATCGGCGCCATCCCCGGAGCGATCATCGGCGGGCTCCTCGGCGTATTCATCGGTTCCACGTCTTACGCGATCGATGCCGCACACCTCCAGCAACAAGGACTCTGCTAACCCACAGTAGAGACTGAGTCACGTGCAGCTCCCGGACAATCTTGTGAAAAGTGTCGTGCCGCAGGCTTGATGCGTGATGTAAATGAGCAGGAACGCAATTCGCCCGGCGACTCGTCGCCGGGCGAATTGTGTTCGGGTGGAAAGTATTACGGCCGTCAGTTGACCGCGGCGTAGTTGGCCTCGACCCATTCGGCGAAGCTGGGTCCCGCCAGCTTGGCGTGCGCACCGGGCAGCAGGCCGCCGTTTTCGAACTGCTCGCGGTCCGGGTTGGCCTGGTCGCTGCTCTCCTGGATCTGAGCCGGGTGGCCGACGCGGGCCGCCAGCGTCGCGGCGGCGCCCGCCATCGTCTCCGGCTGCGGGCCCGCGACCTCGGGGAACGGTCCGTCGGTCGACTCCGGAACCGGATTGACGGCCAGCTCGACCAACGTCTCCGCGACCGTGCGAGCGGCAACCAGCTGGGTGCGCATGTTCGGCAGGTACGCCACGTCACCCTGGGTTCCCCATTGGGTCATGACCTCGACCAGCTCATGGAACTGCGCGGCCCGCAGGATCTGCACCGGCAGCGGCCCCTCCAGCAACGCCGCCTCATGGGCGAGCTTCGCGGCGTTGTAGCCCGCGACCGAACCATCGATGCCGATGATGGACACCACAACCAACCGCTCGACGCCTGCCTTCTGCCCCGCCTCGTGCAGGTTCTTGGCAGCGGCACGGAAGAACTCTGTCGCGATGTCCTTGTCGGGGGACGGCGTGCTGGACGCGTCGATGACCACCTCGACCCCGTCGAGCGCCTCGACCAGCCCCGCGCCGGTCTCGATATCAACCCCATTCTTCCGGGAGAACGCGACAACCTCGTGGCCCTGCTCGTTCAGCACATCCACCACGTGGCGGCCCAGCCGTCCGGTCGCTCCGGCCACTGCGATCTTCTTGGTGTTCGACATGATTCCTCCTGTGTTCGGCTGCGGTGTTCCGCGTTCACAGAGAGGACGACACAGCCGAGGCGAGTGTGACATCACCCCGAACACCGACCGAGACGACACCGCCCGTAATCAGCGTCGGCCTGGTTGCCTGCGCCGCGGAGTCACCGAAATACTGTGCGTAACGCCAGCTTTGCGCAGGTCGACAAGCGAAGTTCGACCCGCTGGCTAGTCGGCTTGGGTCAGCGGGGCGCATTCAGGGCGGCGTGCAGGGTGGCCGCCCATTGCTGAACGATTTCCTTGCGCCGGGCGGAGTCGTCGGTGAGGACGTCGGCGAGACCGAGACCGCGAGCCAGGTCGAGGGTGGCCTGGACGAGGTGGTGGGTCACCGGATCGGAGTCGTCGACACCCAATGCGGCCACCGCGCGCCGGTGCGAGACGCGGCCGAACTTGGCTTCGAGTGGGACGATCCGCTCGCGCAAGGCCGGATCGGCGGCGGCATGGGTCCACACCTGGAGTGCCGCTTTGAACAGCGGGCCGGTGTAGGACTCGACCAGTCCGGCCACCACCGCCTCGGTGCGCGCGACACCGTCGGCGACGGCGGCGACCGTGTCGGCCTCTGCCCTCGCCTGATCGGTCCGCGTATCGAACATGTACTCCAATGCCGCGGTGATCAGATCTTCCCGTGTCGGGAAGTGATGCTGCGCCGCACCACGCGACACCCCGGCCCGTTCGGCGACCACCGACACCGTCGCCGACGCCCAGCCCTTTTCAGCAAGGCAGTCGATGGTCGCCTCGAGCAGCCGTTGCCGGGTTGCCCGGCTGCGGTCCTGCTTGGGTCCGTGGGGTGTCGCCATGGGCTTATTCTGCCCAGCTCGGTGGGCGGCGCTGCAGGAAGGCCGTCATGCCCTCGTGCACCTCGGGGGTTCCGAAGAAGCTCGCGGAACGTTTGGCGAGCTCCTCGGCCGACACATCGAACTCGGCCAGGATGGCCGCATTCACCAGCCGCTTGGCCTCGGCGAGGCCCTGCGGGGACCCCTTGCGCAGTTCCGCGGTCAGCCGCGCCACCTCGGCCGCCGGATCCTCGGCGGTGATGGTGACCAAACCGATCTGCTCGGCGACGTCGGCGCCGAACTTCTCCCCGGTGAGGTAGTAGCGGCTTGCCGCGCGTGGGCTGAGCCTCGGCAGCAGCGTCAGCGAAATCATGAACGGCGCCAAACCGATTCGCACCTCGGTGAGGGCGAAACTACTGCCGGGCCCGGCGACCACGATGTCGCAGGCGGCGACGATGCCCATACCACCGGCACGCACATTGCCGTCGATCTGCGCGATCACCGGCTTCGGAACTTCGACGATTCCGCGCAGCACACCGATCATCACACGGGTGCGCTCGTCGGCGGCCACGGCCGGATCGGCGTTGCTCGCCTCGGTCAGGTCGGCACCCGCGCAGAAGGTATTGCCGGTGTGGGCGAGCACGATTCCCCGCACCGCCGGATCGGTCGCCGCGTCGTCGAGGCCCTTCAGCAGCTCGGCGACCAGCTTGGAGGACAGCGCGTTGCGGTTGTGCGGTGAATCGAGCGTGAGTACCGCGAACCCGTCACGGACCTCGTAGCGCACGTACGGCGCTGTGGATGTCTCGGTCATCGAGCCTCCTCTGCGATATCAGTACGACTTGGGCAGGCCGAGGGAGTACTGGGCGACGAAATTCAGGACCATTTCACGACTGACCGGCGCGATGCGGCCGATCCGCGAGGCGGCGAGCATAGCGGCGAGGCCGTACTCCTTGGTCAGGCCCGCGCCACCATGGGTCTGGATGGCTTGATCGAGCGCCTTGATACTCGCCTCCGCCGCAGCGTATTTCGCCATATTCGCGGCCTCGGCCGCGCCCATCTCGTCACCTGCGTCGTACAGCGTCGCTGCCTTCTGCATCATCAGCTTGGCCAGCTCCACCTCGATTTTCACCTGGGCAAGCGGATGCGATATACCTTGGTGCGCACCGATCGGCGTCTTCCACACCGTGCGCTCCTTGGCGTATTCGACGGCGCGATCGATGGCGTACCTGCCGAGACCGACGGCCATGGCCGCACCCATGATGCGCTCGGGGTTCAGACCTGAGAACAATTGCATCAGCGCGGCATCTTCCTTGCCGACCAAGGCATCCGACGGCAGCCGCACGTCGTCGAGGAACAGCGTGAATTGGTGGTCCGGCTCGATGATATCCATTTCCTGGGGCGTCTTGACGAACCCGGGGGCATCGGTCGGCACGATGAACAGTGCGGGCTTGAGCTTGCCGGTCTTGTGGTCCTCGGTGCGGGACACGATGAGCACGGCCTCGGCCTGGTCCACACCGGAGATGAAGATCTTCCGGCCGTTGAGGATCCAGTCGTCGCCGTCGCGGCGCGCGGTGGTGGTGATCTGGTGCGAGTTCGACCCGGCGTCCGGCTCAGTGATGCCGAAGACCATCTTGCCGGTGCCGTCGGCGAGCTTGCCGAGCCATTCCCGCTTCTGCTCTTCGGTGCCGTACTTGCTGATGATGGTGCCGCAGATGGCCGGGGAGACCACCATCAGCAGCAGACCGGCGCCCTGCGCGGAGAGCTCCTCCATCACCAGCGACAGCTCGTACATGCCCGCGCCACCGCCGCCATACTCCTCGGGCAGGTTCACGCCGAGGAAGCCGAGTTTGCCTGCCTCGTCCCACAATTCGGTGAGCGGTTCGTTCTTGCGCGCCTTCGGCAGCACGTAGTCGCGGTAGCTGTACTTCGACGCGAGGGCGGCGACCGCGGCCCGTAGCGCCTTCTGCTCCTCGGTTTCGATAAAACTCATGAGTCCTTCTCCTGGTTGTCTTCGTCGACTGGATCCACGACTGCGAGAACGGCACCGACCTCGACCTGCTGGCCGACGGTGACGTTGAGGGCGCTGAGCACGCCGTCGGCGGGTGCGGCGATGGTGTGCTCCATCTTCATCGCCTCCAGCCAGAGGATGGGCTGGCCCTGTTCGACCCGGCTGCCGACCTCGGCGCCGAGCCGAATCACGCTGCCTGGCATGGGCGCGAGCAACGAGCCGGTGGCGACCTGGTCGGCCGGGTCCCTGAAGCGCGGCAGCCTGCGCACGGCGACCGGTCCCAGTGGCGAGTCCACGCAGACCAGATCGTCGTAGCGGGCGATATCGAAATACCTTCGGACCGCACCGCGTTCGCCGGGGACCGCGAGCACCACCCGATCGGGCGTCGATTCGACCAGGGCAAGGCCGTCATATCCATCGACGGTTACGCCGGCGCGGGTGGGACGGTAGGCGATGTCGTGGGTGCCGGTTGTCCGGCTCTCGTACGACTTGCGCTGCGCCTCGGAGGGCAGATTCCGCCAGCCTGCCGGCAGACCGCCACCGACCCTGGCCGCCTTGCGATTCGCCGCCGCGTCCGCGAGTGCGGCCGCGACGATCGAGAGTGCCTCATCGGCTTCGGACATCAAGGGCGCGGACAGCGTATCCAATCCGTGGGTGGTGAAGAACGCCGTGTCGGTGTCGCCCGCCAGGAACGCCGGGTGCCGCAGCACTCGGACCAGCAGGTCCCGGTTGGTGACCAGGCCGTGAATCTTCGCGCGCCGCAAGGCGGTCGCCAACAGGCGAGCCGCTTCGGCGCGGGTCTCGGCGTAGGAGATGACCTTGGCGAGCATCGGGTCGTAGTGCACGCCGACCACCGAGCCGTCGACGACGCCGGTGTCCAGTCGCACTCCCGGTTTGTCGAGCACATCGAATTCGGTGATTACCGAGGGGATGTCGATCCGATGGACGGTGCCGCTCTGTGGCTGCCAGTCGTGTGCGGGATCTTCGGCATACAACCGGACCTCGATGGAATACCCTCGCATCGCGGGTGCCGACAACGGCAGCGCGACCCCGGCCGCGACATCCAGTTGCAGCCGAACGAGATCGAGTCCGGTGGTGCATTCGGTCACCGGATGTTCCACCTGCAAGCGGGTGTTCATCTCCAGGAAGAAGAACTCGCCTTGCTCGTCGGCGAGGAATTCCACGGTGCCCGCGCCGGTGTAGCCGATAGCACCGGCGGCCAGCCGCGCCGCCTCGAACAGGCGCTCGCGCATGCCCTCAGTGCGCTCGACCAGCGGCGAGGGCGCTTCCTCGATCACCTTCTGATGGCGGCGCTGAATGGAGCATTCACGTTCGCCGACCGCCCAGATGGCGCCGTGGGTGTCCGCCATGATCTGGACCTCGATGTGGCGGCCGGTCTCCAGATAGCGCTCGCAGAATACGGTCGGATCGCCGAACGCGGATTCGGCTTCCCTCCGTGCGGCGGCGATCTGGGGTTCCAGGTCGCCGAGGCTGCGCACCACACGCATGCCGCGACCACCACCACCCGCGGAGGCCTTGATCAGCACGGGCAGATGCGCCTCGGTGACCTCGGCCGGATCGAGTTCGGCGAGCACGGGCACACCGGCGGCGTCCATCATCTTCTTGGCGGCGACCTTCGAGCCCATCTGCTCGATGGCCTCGACCGGCGGGCCGATCCATACCAGACCCGCGGCGAGCACCGCACGCGCGAAATCGGCATTCTCGGAGAGGAATCCGTAACCGGGGTGGATGGCATCGGCACCGGTGGCCAGCGCGGCCTCGATGATCAGCTCGCTGCGCAGGTAGGTCTCCGCGGGGGTATTGCCAGGAAGACGAACTGCGGCGTCGGCTTCACCGACGTGCGGTGCGGCGGCATCCGCGTCGGAATAGACAGCGACGGTGCCCAGGCCCATGCGGCGGCAGGTGGCGAATACCCGGCGGGCGATTTCGCCGCGGTTGGCGACCAGGACGTTCGTGAGCCCACCCGTCGCCCGGCCACCACCCCTCATCGAATCGCTTCGCGATGCTGTCATGTTTGCCCTCACATTCGGAAGACGCCGAAGCCATCGGCGCCCTTGATCGGGGAATTGTGAATGGCCGACAAGGACATTCCCAATACGGTGCGGGTATCGCGGGGGTCGATCACGCCGTCGTCGTACAGCCGTCCGGACATGAACATGGCCAGTGACTCGGCCTCGATCTGGGCCTCGATCATGGCGCGCATTCCGGCATCGGCGTTCTCGTCGAAGGGCAGACCCTTCGCCTCGGCGGCCGCGCGCCCGACGATGGAGATGACACCGGCCAGCTGCGCACCGCCCATGACGGCGGACTTCGCACTGGGCCAGGCGAAGACGAAGCGCGGGTCATAGGCGCGCCCGCACATGCCGTAGTGCCCGGCACCGTAGGAGGAGCCCATCAGCACCGAGATGTGCGGCACCTTCGAGTTGGAGACGGCGTTGATCATCATCGCGCCGTGCTTGATGATGCCCTTCTGCTCGTACTCCTTGCCGACCATGTATCCGGTCGTGTTGTGCAGGAACAACAGTGGGGTGTTCGACTTGTTGGCCAGCTGGATGAACTGGGTGGCCTTCTGCGACTCCTCGGAGAACAGGATGCCGCGCGCGTTGGCCAGAATGCCGACCGGATACCCGTGCAGTTCGGCCCATCCGGTGACCAGGCTGCTGCCGTAGAGCGGCTTGAACTCGTCGAAATCGGAGCCGTCGACAATGCGGGCGATCACCTCGCGCGGATCGAACGGAATCTTCAGATCCGGCGGGACGATGCCGAGCAGATCGGCCGGGTCGTACAGCGGCTCGATCACCTCGGTGCGTGGCGCGGGCCCCTGCTTTTTCCAGTTGAGCCGCTTGACGATGGCGCGTCCGATGCGGATCGCGTCCTGCTCGTCGAGCGCGTAGTAGTCCGCGAGACCCGAGACCCGCGCGTGCATGTCGGCGCCGCCGAGCGATTCGTCGTCGGACTCCTCACCGGTGGCCATCTTGACCAGGGGCGGGCCGCCGAGGAACACCTTGGAGCGTTCCTTGATCATCACCACGTGGTCGGACATGCCGGGGATGTAGGCGCCACCGGCGGTCGAGTTGCCGAAAACCAGCGCGATGGTCGGGATGCCCGCCGCGGAGGCCTGCGTGAGGTCGCGGAACATCCGACCGCCGGGAACGAAGACTTCCTTCTGCGTCGGCAGGTCCGCGCCACCGGATTCGACCAACGAGATCACCGGCAGCCGGTTCTCTCGCACGATATCGTTGATGCGCAAGGTCTTTCGCAGCGTCCACGGATTGGATGTGCCGCCGCGCACCGTCGGGTCGGGCGCGACGATCATGCACTCGACGCCCTCGACGATGCCGATTCCGGCGATAGTGCTCGCGCCGACGTGGAATTCGCTGCCCCATCCGGCGAGCGCGCACAGCTCCAGAAACGGGGAATCCTCATCGATGAGCAGCTCGATGCGTTCGCGCGCGGTCAGCTTGCCGCGCTTGCGATGTCGGGCCAGCTTGTCCGGGCCGCCACCGGCGATCGCCTTGGCGAACTCGGCCTCCACCTCGGCGAGCTTGGTGGTCATGGCCTCGGCGGCCGCCGTGTACTCCGGCGATCCGGTATCGAGCGTCGTGCGTAGTGTCGTCAAGACTGGTACCCCAATCGTTTCGCCGCCAGGCCGGTCAGGATTTCGGTGGTGCCGCCGCCGATGCCGATGATGCGGATATCGCGGTACTGCCGTTCCACCTCGGATTCGCGCATGTAGCCGAGGCCGCCGAACAGCTGCACGGCCTGGTTGGCCACCCATTCGCCCGCCTCGACGGCGGTGTTCTTGGCGAAGCACACCTCGGCGATCAGATCGGTTTCGCCGTTCGCGCTGCGCTGGGCTACGTCGCGGGTGTAGACCCGGGCCACATCGATGCGACGAGCCATTTCGGTCACCGTGTTCTGCACGGACTGCCTGCTGATCAGCGGGCGGCCGAAGGTCTCGCGGTTGCGAACCCACTCCAGGGTCAGGTCCAGGCAGCGCTGGGCCTGCGAATATGCCTGCACCGCAAGGCCAACGCGTTCACTGACGAATGCGCCAGCGATCTGATAGAAGCCGGAGTTCTCCGCGCCGACCAGGTTCTGCGCCGGGACACGGACATCCACGTAGGACAGCTCGGCGGTGTCGGAGGCAAGCCAGCCCATCTTCTCGAGCTTGCGGCTCACCGTGAAACCCGGCGTGCCCTTCTCCACGACGAGCAGCGAAATACCGCCGGCACCAGGGCCGCCCGTGCGCACCGCGGTGACGACGAAGTCGGCGCGGACGCCCGAGGTGATGTAAGTCTTGGCGCCGTTGACGATGTAGTGGTCGCCGTCGCGGCGCGCGGTGGTGGTGAGGTGGCCGACGTCGGAGCCGCCGCCCGGCTCGGTGATGGCGAGTGAGCCGATCTTGTCACCGGCCAGGGTCGGGCGCGCGAAGCGCTCGATCAGGTCTTCGTTGCCGGAGGCGATGATGTGCGGCACCGCGATACCGCAGGTGAACAGCGAGGCGAACAGGCCGCCGGAGCCACCTGCCTGGTGCAGTTCCTCGCAGACGATCATGGCGTCGATGCCGTCACCGCCGGAACCGCCGGCGGATTCCGGGAATTGGATGCCGAGCAGGCCGAGCGCACCCGCCTTCTTGTGCAGTTCGCGCGGAATCTCGCCGTCGCGCTCCCAGTCGTCCAGGTACGGGAGCACCTCCCGTACGGCGAAACCTCGTACGGTGGCGCGCAATTCGCGGCGCTCGGGGGTGTTCCAGGGACTCACCGCAATACTCACAGCCCCATCACCTCCGGACGCGACTCCCCTTGCGTCGAGGCAGTCGTGTCGACGGCTCGATACGGGTGGGCGCTTGGCGGGTAGTGCTCACTCATTGCAACAGCTCCGATGGGATGTCGATGTGACGCGAGCGCAGCCATTCGCCGAGCCCCTTGGCTTGCGGGTCGAATCGGGCCTGGTAGGCCACGCCCTTCCCGAGCATGCCTTCGATGATGAAGTTCACGGCACGCAGATTCGGCAGCACATGCCGGGTGACGGTCAGTGAAGCGGCTTCGGGCAGTAGCTCTTTGATCCGTTCGACGGTGAGCGTGTGCGCGAGCCAGCGCCACTGGTCATCGGTGCGTACCCAGACGCCGATATTGGCGTTGCCACCCTTGTCGCCACTGCGCGCCAGCGCGATCGTGCCGAGCGGTACCCGGCGAGTCTCGCTGGTGGCCAACGGTTCCGGAAGTTCTGGTTCGGCGAGTTCGGCGAGTTCCTCGGTATCGGATGCGGGCGCGATGTCGACCCGGGTGCCCTCCGGGAGCACTGCCGCGTGCGGAACCTCGGTGGCATCGACGAATCCGGGTGTGTACACACCGTATGGCGAGCCGTTGCCGGGCAGGCTGGTGAAGCTGGTGCCCGGGTAGCTGGCCAAGGCCAGTTCGACCGCCACATTGGAGAATGCGCGGCCGACCTTGTTGGGGTCGGGATCGCGAACCACACAGCGCAATAGCGCGCTGGCCTGCTCCTCGGTTTCGGCGTCCGGTCGATCGAGACGAGCCAGCGTCCAGGTCAGCTCCGCGGGCCGCACGGGCAGCCAGGACTCCAGCTGACGTTGCGCCAGTTCGGCTTTCGCCTCGATATCCAATCCGGTGAGGATGAACTCCATCTCGTTGCGAAAACCGCCGAGTGTATTCAGCGAAACCTTGAGCTGCGGCGGTGGTGCCTCGCCGGTCACACCGCTGATCCGCACGCGGTCGGGGCCGTCCTGACCGAGCCGGATGGTGTCCAGCCGCGCGGTGACATCCGGTCCGGCGTAGCGCGCGCCCTGGATTTCGTACATCAGCTGCGCTTCGACGGTGTCCACGGTGACCGCGCCGCCGGTGCCCTGATGCTTGGTGATGACGCTGCTGCCGTCGCTGCGCACTTCGGCGATCGGGAAGCCGGGGCGGCCGAGATCGGCCAGCTCCTTGAAGAAGGCGAAGTTGCCACCGGTGGCCTGGGTGCTGCATTCGATGACGTGCCCCGCGACCACCGCACCGGCCAGCTGGTCGTAATCGGCTCGGCCCCAACCGAAGTGGGCGGCGGCCGGGCCGACGATCACCGAGGCGTCGGTGACGCGACCGGTGACCACGATGTCCGCGCCCGCGTTCAAGCATTCGACAATGCCCCAGGCACCGAGGTAGGCATTGGCGGTCAGCGGTGCGCCGAGGCCGAGTTCGCCTGCTCTGCCGAGCAAGTCGTCACCCTCGACATGGGCGACCTTCGCGTCCAGGCCCAGATCCGCGGCGACCTTGCGCAGCTTCTGCGCCAGCCCGGCGGGATTGAGACCGCCCGCGTTCGTGACGATCTGGACGTTGCGCTCGAGCGCGAGCCCGAGACAGTCCTCGATCTGGCGCACGAAAGTCTTGGCGTAGCCGAGGCTGGGATCCTTCATTCGATCCCGGCCAAGAATCAGCATGGTCAGCTCGGCGAGATAGTCGCCGGTGAGCACATCGAGCTGCCCGCCCTCGAGCATCTCGCGCATCGCACTGAGCCGATCGCCGTAGAACCCGGAACAGTTGCCGATCCGGATCACCTCCGGATCGGCGGCCAGCATACTCATACCGATCCCCTCGAGACGCAACTCCGCCTTCGTCGAACCGATCGATCGACGGCTCGAGACGGGTGGACCCGGGACGGGTAATGCCCACTCACAGCCCCATCACCTCCGGACGCGACTCCTCTTTCGTCGAAGCAGTCCTATCGACGGCTCGAGACGGGTGGACCCGGGACGGGTAATGCCCACTCATCGGCTGGAAGCCCTCCTGTGCGGCGAACCGTCCCGGCGCAGCCGCGTTGCCGCACCAGTGAAGTCCGCGTACCGGAGACCAGCATCACATCCGAGCGAGAAAAAAGCAAGCACGCGTGCTTGTTAATTGCACACGCTTCCCTTTGCCCCCACACGCTGGGAGTAAGCTCCCCGGCGTGTCCTCCATCCTCCTGCTCGCCCTCGCCGGATTCCTCCTCGGCGGCGCCTACTCCACCTGGAAGACCGTCCGCCCACTGTCGATCGCGCTGGCCGTGTGTGCGGTACTCGCTGCGGCAGGCGCAATCGCCTGGATGACGTAGGCGGCCACGCGACCACCCGTCAGTTCGACGACAACCGGAAGATCCGCAAATCCTCCGGGACGCCACTGAGCGGGGCGGCGAAGAAACTGCGCCGATACGGCTTCACCGTGTACCCCAGTTCCTCCAGCGTCTCGGGATGCAGTGACTCCAGCGTCGCCTCGGACAACATCGTGTTGCCGTTGCCACCCGCCTCCATCACCCGGGCCGCGATGGTGACGTCGACACCGAGCCAGTCGCCACCGATCTCACGCGGGGAACCGGTGTGCAGCCCGACGCGCATCTGCGGGCGATAGCCGCGGACCTCGACGCCGGCCAGGTTGCGCTTGGCGTGCTCCGCGGCGCGGACCGCGCGATCGGCCGAGGTGAATACGGCCATCACGCCGTCGCCCATGCGCTTGACGACATGACCGCCGCGATCGGCGATCGGCGGCTCGATGGCCTTCGCAACCACCCGCAATAGTTCAAGGGTCGCCTCATCGCCCGCCGACAGCGACCAACCGGAGAACGCCACCAGATCGGTGAACATCACAGTTATCTCTTGGCTACCTCTGCCGCGACCGACTCGCTCCAGCATGGCCTGCCAGACCTGCAGCGCGCCGAAGCCGATCTCGCGGGCCGCGCTAGGTGTGTCACCGACCAGTTTGTCCGCAGCGCGGGCGACCGCGCGAGCGCCGCCAGGACCCGAAACCGACAGTGGGTCACCGAAAGCCGGATCACCTGGAAGCTGCTCGCGCGCCTTGCGCAGTGCGCCGATCAGATCCGGTCGCTGATTGGCCGCGTTCATCAGTGCGGAAAGCTGCCCCCTGCGAAGTTTTGGAGCCGGACGACGCGGAGAATCGTCCTCGTCGGCAGGTACCAGCGGGATGACTACCTCCGGCGGCACGCCGCCGGTCTCCTCCGGCCCCGACCCGGGCTCAGCACCGCCGGAAGGTGTTTCGCTCACGCCCCGAGCGTATCTCAGCCGACCTACCGTCGGCGGGTTACTTATTGTCGTCACCGGCAACCTCTCGATCGGACGGAGCGGGCACTACATTGGGTCCGCCGATGGATAACGTGATGGTTGCTGGGACCGATGCTACCTAGCACGGATTCCAGAGGGAAGCGTCCTATTTCACAGTTTCCGGGATGTTCACAAGCGGTCCCAATTGTCCTGAAACGAGACCGCCGGCCCGGTGTGGAAGGGGATTCACACACCGGACCGGCGGTCACACCGTCCACCGGGCAGTGGCAGGCGGTGAGAAGGGCGCGCGAGTCCTCCCGACAAGGTCACGCGCCCCACACCCGAGTGGCGAGGTAGGGCTACTCGGGTAGTTCTCGGATCAGGCGTCGCGCTGGTTGACTGCCACCAGCGCCGCACCGAAGACGATCACCACGAAGGCGGTGAAGTAGGCCAGGCTGCCCCACACGCCCCAGTGCCAGTTCGCGGTGGACTCCGAAGAGCTCACGAAGCGAGTGATGTTCTGGAAGGGCAGGAACGGCGCCACATTGCGACCGAAGCTGCCGAATGCGCTCAGCAGCGGCTCGATCAGCAAGGACCACAACACAACCAGGGAGATCGCCGCGGCCGACTGCCGAACGAGCACACCGATTCCGATGGCGAGTGCGACGGCAAGGAACGCGTAGATCGGGATGCCGTACACCGAGCGCCAATGATCCTCGAGGACAATATCGGCGGCCGCCTTCGAACCACCGACCACCTTGGCGACGGCAATGGCGATCAGCGCGATGATGGTGGTGAGCACCGCACCGAAGCCGCCGACCAGAGCGGTCTTGGTCGCGAGGACCTTCGTCCGGTTCGGTACCGCCTGGAACGTCGTCCGGATCACGCCGAAGCGGTATTCGCTGGTCACCGTCAGCGCGGACATGATCATCAGGACCATGATGCCGAAGCCGGTCACACCCGCGGTCGCGGTGCCGATGTCCAGCGTCGGCGTCCCTTCGGCGGGGTTGTCACCCGCGGAACGCACGACCAGCGCGAACAGCGCCGACAATCCGATGCCGAGCACCACGATGATGGCCGAGCACCACCAGGGCGACCTGGTCGAGGTGAGCTTGATTCGTTCTGCTGCCAGCACGCCCATCAGAGCGCACCTCCCATCACCTGATCGAAGCCTTCGCCGTGGTACTGCACCGCGCCGCCGGTCATCCGCATGAATGCCTCTTCCAGCGAGGCCCGCTGCGGCGTGAGCTCGAACAGCGTGATGTCGTTCGCGCCCGCGAGCTTGCCGACGTCATCGCTGGTCACACCCGCCACGACGAGTGCTGGGCCGTCGGTGCCCTCACCGTCCTCACGCACGGTCATGCCGTTGGAAGTGAGCACGCTGCGCAGCTGTTCGAGCTGCGGGCTGCGGACCCGCACCGACGCTTCCGAGGCGCGTTCGATGAATTCCTGAGTGGTCGTATCGGAGATCAACTGCCCCTTGCCGATCACGACCAGGTGCTCGGCGGTCTGCGCCATCTCCGAGAGCAGATGGCTCGACACCAGCACGGTGCGGCCCTCGGTGGCCAGCCGCTGCATGAACCGCCGGATCCAGAGGATGCCCTCGGGGTCGAGGCCGTTGACCGGCTCGTCGAACAGCAGCACCTGTGGATCACCGAGCAGTGCGCCCGCCAGGCCGAGCCGCTGCGACATGCCGAGCGAGAAACCACCCGCGGTCTTGCCCGCCACCTCGGACAGGCCGACCAGTCGCAACACCTCGTCGACGCGCGAGGATGCGATGTCGTTGGATGCGGCCATCCACTGCAGGTGGGCACGCGCCGAGCGATTGGGATGCACCCATTTCGCGTCCAGCAGCGCGCCGACGGCTCGCAGCGGGTGGTCGAGCTCGTGGTAAGGCTTGCCGTTGATCAGTGCGGTGCCCGCAGTGGGCTTGTCCAGCCCGAGGATCATCCGCATAGTGGTCGATTTACCGGCGCCGTTGGGTCCAAGGAAGCCTGTCACCTGTCCGGGTCGAACGGTGAAAGACAGATCCTGAACCGCTACGGTCTGCCCGAAGTGCTTGGTCAGGCCCCTCAGTTCGATCATGACCACCAGCATTCCGTAAAAACGAGCCGGGCGCGTCAATAGAAAGTGTCGAGTCGGATCATCCTCGAGGATGACCTCGACCCCGAGGGGCCTGCGGATGTCCCCTACTGATCAGCGAGTGCAGGGGA
This sequence comes from Nocardia sp. GCM10030253, assembly GCF_042675075.1. Lineage (NCBI taxonomy): Bacteria > Bacillati > Actinomycetota > Actinomycetes > Mycobacteriales > Nocardiaceae > Nocardia > Nocardia sp. GCM10030253. Next base: position 423,129 of record NZ_JBHTDL010000012.1, read on the forward strand.
TGACGCCTGCGCCCAGAAGCGCTTGGGGATGCGGCCGGCCTGGCGGGCGAGATGACCCGCGCGGACGGCGTCGGCCATGGCGGCGGCCATCAGCGCGGGACGCTTGGCCCTTGTCACCGCAGTGGCCAGCAGGACGGCCGAGCAGCCGAGTTCCATCGCCAATGCGGCGTCGCTCGCGGTGCCGATGCCCGCATCGAGGATGACGGGGACGCCCGCGGCGGCGACGATCATCTCGATATTGTGCGGGTTACCGATGCCGAGGCCGGTGCCGATCGGGGCGCCTAGCGGCATCACCGCGGCGCAGCCGGCGTCCTCCAGCCTGCGGGCCAGAATGGGGTCATCGGTGGTGTAGGGCAGCACTACGAAACCGGCGTCGACCAATTGTTCTGCGGCGGTGAGCAATTCGATGGGGTCGGGCAGCAGGGTGCGCTCGTCGGCGATCACCTCCAGCTTCACCCAGTTGGTGTCGAGCGCCTCGGCCGCCAGCTGCGCGGTGAGCACCGCTTCGGCGGCGGTACGACAGCCCGCAGTGTTGGGCAGGGCCGTAATGTCCAGGCGCTTCAGCAGATCGAGCACACCGGTGCCGCCGACCGCGTCGACTCGGCGCATCGCGACCGTGGTGAGTTCGGTGCCAGAGGCAATCAGCGCCTCCTCGAGTACGGCGAGGTTATCCGCGCCGCCGGTACCCATGATCAGCCGGGAGCCGAACCGCTTGCCCGCGATCTCCAGCGCGCCCCCGCTCTCCAGTGCGTCAGCCACCCTGGACCGCCGTGAGCACCTCGATCTGCCAGCCGCGGCCGACCGGCTCGCCCCAGCGGGACTTCGGGAACACCGCACCGTCCACCGCGAGCGCGACGCCCTGGTTCGGCAGCCCGAGACGGTCGAGCAGTTCACGCACCGTGAGTGCTTCGGCGAACTCGTGGTCCTGACCGTTCACGGTGACACCGATGGGGAATGAGGTCGCGGTCATCGAATTCCTCCTGCGGACGACGATAAGGACGGCGCGTCCGGCGCCGAAAAGCGTTGCGGATCGGCGGCTTCCGCCTCGGCGAGCACCGCTCCACCGAGCAGGCTCAGCACCGCGTCGACAGTGAGCGGTACGGCGAGCATGCCGTTGCGGCCGTGGCCGGTCGCCGCGACGATCCGGTCGGCGAGCCTGCCGATCAGCGGCAGATTGTCCGGGGTCCCCGGCCGCGAACCCGCACTGGCCTCGGCCAATTCGTATTCGCCGATACCGGGCAGCACCGCCTCGGCATCCGCGATCAGGTCGCGAACACCTGCCACGGTCACCGCGGTGTCGAAGCCTGCCTCGTATTGCGTTGCGCCGACCACGATTCCGTCCGCCCGCGGCACCAGGTAGACCGGCCTGCCGTGCACGCGGGCCCGGATCACCCGCGTCGGCGGCGGCGTCGCGCCCGGCCGATGCCGCAGGCGCAGGATCTCCCCCTTGACGGGGCGAACCGGTAGCTGGGGCCACAGCCCGGCGGAGGCGGCGCCCGCCGCGAGCACGATCTGATCGTGCGGCAGCGCATCGAGATCGGTGACCGATTCGCCGCGGAACTCGACTCCCGCGGCCACGCAGGCCCGCCGCAGCGCATCCAGCAGACGCCTGTTGTCGATGGCGGGCTCGGCGGGTGCGAGCAGACCGGCGCGCACGGTGCGGGCCAGCGCGGGCTCCAGCGCACGCACGCCTGCCCGATCCAACAGTCGCAGCTCGTAGCCGCGACTGCCGACCCAGTCGGCCACGGTGCGCAGGTCAGCGGCATCGGCACCGTCCAGCGCAACGGTCAGTGTTTCGTCGGCGACGAATACCGATACCTCGGTCGCGGCCTGAATACGCTCGGCGAAATCCGGCCAGCGGGCCAGCGAGGCGGCACCGAATTCGAGGACGCGGTCCTCCCCCGGCCAGCCTTCCGACAGCGGTGCGAGCATGCCACCGGCAACCCAGGAAGCGCCGGACCCGACGGCGGGGTCGAAAAGGGTGACCGTCCAGCCCGCCTGCGCGGTCCGCCAGGCCACCGCGAGTCCGATGGCGCCGCCACCGACGACAGCCAAAGTCCGCATCCGTTTCACCTGCCTTCTATTCGCATCCCCACGTTAGCGCGGCTACGGTCGAGGGCGTGCAACCCTCCCACCCGTACCGGCTCCTACCGCCCAGGGAGCGTCTGGCAACCGCACGGCTCTATCTCTGCACCGACGCTCGTCGGGATAAGGGCGATCTGGCCAAGTTCGCCGAAGCGGCGCTCGCGGGCGGCGTCGACATCATTCAGCTCAGGGACAAGGGCTCGCCCGGTGAGGCGAAGTTCGGCCCGCTGGAGGCCAAGGCTGAGCTCGGCGCGCTTGCCGAACTCAAGGCGGCAGCCCGCAGGCACGGTGCGCTGATCGCGGTGAACGACCGCGCCGATATCGCGCTGGCGGCAGGCGCCGATGTGCTGCACCTCGGCCAGGGTGACCTGCCGCCCTGGTACGCCCGGCGCATCCTCGGACCCGACGTGGTGATCGGCCGCTCTACCCACAATCGCGCACAGGCCGGACTCGCCGCTGTCGACGAGCACATCGATTACTTCTGCACCGGCCCGGTGTGGACGACGCCGACCAAACCGGGCCGTCAGGCCGCCGGGCTGGATCTGGTGCGCTCCACCGCCGACGCCCACCCCACCCGGCCCTGGTTCGCGATCGGCGGTGTCGACGGCCCGCGATTGCCGGAACTGCTCGAGGCGGGGGCCGATCGCATTGTCGTGGTGCGGGCCATCACCGAAGCCCGCGATCCGGAGGCCGCAGCGCGGGAGCTCAAGGCCGTGCTACTCGAAAATGCCTAGCGGTCAGGACAGCACCTGAACACGGGTGAGCGAGAGGATCGGATCGACCGCAACGGCGACCGGGGCCGAGTCCTGATCCGGCGGTATGTCCGTGGCAACCGCGTCCACCACCATCGGATCGATGATGCGGGCGTAGCCGCCGGGGCCTTCGGGGTCGGAGTGCAGCCAGACAAAACCTTCGTCGGCCAGGTCGACCGTGCGGGGCAACGCGGCCGTGATGGCGGGAGCATCCGGGACATCGGTGAGGAAGACGCGGGCCGGGGCCGCACGCAGCGACGGCCAGGAAGCGGCGAAGCCGGGGTGCAGCGGCCGGGCCTCGACCTCGTCCTCCGGCACCCAGGCCAACGCGGTGCTCTCGCGGTTGCGACTGGTCGGCAGGGTCATGACGGCATCGGCGACCACGGTTGTGTAAGTCCAGCCGCTCGACGAGGACGCGGTGACGCGCTCCCCGCGCACCCGGACATCGGCCGGATTGATCCCCGCCTCCTCCCATGCCTCGCGCACCGCCGCGTGCACAGAAGTTTCGTGGCTGTCGCGGGCGCCGCCGGGCAGCGCCCAGGTGCCGCCCTGATGACTCCACAGCGCGCGATGCTGCAACAACACGGCAGAACCACCGCCAGCGAGCGGAGCGCGAAGCAGCAGCCCAGCGGCGCCGAAGCGGCCCCAGTGTCGCAAGCCGTCCGGGTCGCGCGACCAACCGTCACCGTCACCACGCATCTGCAAACCCATCCTCATCCAGCCGTGGCAGGGGTGTTTCACACGCCACGGCACCGGTAAGACCACAATAAACTCCGACACGGCGCGTACGTGCGCCACAAAACCGGGGAGGTGGAGATGGCTCGCACCGAGCAGGCGACGGCTGCGCAGCCGCCGTCGGTCGTTACCGAGCCCGCGCGCAAGCATCTCGGTGCGGCGCGCAGCTCGGCGGTGCGAGAGCATCTCGACCCGGCCAATCTGCGATCGTTCGCGCAGTCCTCACCGGGGCGGCTGATCGCGATCGCCCTGGTCCTCATCGGCCTATGCCTGGCGGCAGGCATCGTGACGGCGGCGACGGTGAGCGATCGGCAGCAGGCGCTCGACATCCTGCTGAACGACACAGAACCGGACGCGCAATCCGCCCAGCGCCTCTACACCACGCTGTCCATCGCGGACGCCGCGGCGAGTACCGCGTTCATCTCGGGCGGCCTGGAACCGGCAGCCGTGCGCGACCGATACAGCCAGGCACTCGGCGAGGCGTCCGAGGAGCTGGTGACCCTGTCGGGACACGCCCCCGTAGAAGCTGCAGACCCCGACGCCCGACTACGGACCGGCATCGGCACCGGCCTGCCCGTGTATTCGGGTTTGATCGAGACGGCCCGCGCGAACAATCGCAGCGGATACCCGGTCGGCGCGGCGTATTTGAGCGAGGCATCGAATCAGATGCAGACGATACTGCTGCCGATGGCTCAGGAACTGCAGGACCACCGGTCGGGCGCCGTCGACGCGGCCCAACGCCATCATGTGCGGCCGCCATGGCCCGCCATCGTGCTGCTGATACTCGCATTGGGATTCTTGATCTGGGCACAGGTCGAGCTGGCCAAGCGCTGGCATCGCGTGATCAATCCGGGACTGCTGCTCGCCTCGGGCGCGATGCTGATCCTGTTGGTGTGGACCGTGGTTGCCGGGTCGATCTCGGCCGGATCGATGATCAGCGGCCGCGACGGCGCCGCGGTGCCCGCCTCCCGGTTGACCGAGAGTCGAATCCTGACCCAGCAGGCGCGTTCCGCCGAAACACTGAAGCTGGTACGGCGCGACGCGACCGGCGACTACGACCGCACCTACGATTACAGCATCGCCCGGCTCACCGAACTGCTCGACGGCTACCCGACGCGCGCGCCCGCGGCCGGGGACGTCGCGACTGCCCGTACCGCACTCGCGCGTTGGCGCGCCGCGCATCAACGGATGAACGAAACCCTTGCCCACGGCGACTTCAACGGCGCCGCGGCCGTCGCCACCGGCCCCGGCACCGCGGATGCCGCCGCGCAAGTGGAGGCACTGGACGCGTCGCTCGGCCAGGCACTTGCCGATACCAGGGACACCTTGCGCGGCAAGATCTCCCAGGGTGCCCGAGTACTCGACTTCCTGGCTACCGGCGCCATGGTGCTCGGCATTCTTGCCGCGGGCTGGGTCGGCCTCGGCCTCTGGCCTCGACTGCGGGAGTACCGATGACCACGACCCGCGGCATCCTGGCCGCCGCCCTCGTCGCCGTCGCCTTTATCGGCGGCTGTGCCAGCGACTCGATCTCGTCCGCACCGGCCAAGACGGTCCGCTACAACGAACCGCCGCTGCCCGCCAAAGCCATTCCCGTGCTACCGAATACGCCGATCACACCGCAGGCCACATCACAGTGCGGTGATCCGACCGCCAGCCTGCGGCCGACCTCGGGGGCCAGCGGGCCGACCATCGACGCCATCCGCGCCCGCGGCAGGCTGGTGGTCGGACTGGACACGGGCAGCAACCTGTTCAGCTTCCGCGATCCGGTCAGTGGTGCCGTCGTCGGCTTCGACGCCGATATCGCCAAGGAGGTCGCGCGCGATCTGCTCGGCAGCCCGGATCTGATCGAATACCGCAGTCTCGGTTCCGCCGACCGGGAGCAGGCCCTGCAGGATCACACCGTCGACCTGGTCGCCAAGACCATGACGATCACTTGTGAACGGTGGCAGAAGGTTTCGTTCTCCACCGTGTACCTGCGCGCCAACCAGCGAGTGCTCGCGGTGAAGAACTCGGGCATCAACGGCCTCAGCGACCTCGCGGGCAGGCGAGTGTGCGTGGTGCGCGGCACCACCTCGCTGGACCGGATCCGCCAAGAACAGCCCGGCGCCACCATCCTCTCGGTGCCGACCTGGGCGGATTGCCTGGTGGTTCTGCAGCAGCGCCAGGTCGACGCGGTGAGCACCGACGACGCCATCCTGGCCGGGCTGGCCGCGCAGGATCCCTACACTCATCTGGTCGGCGGCAGCATCAGCGTCGAGCCGTACGGCCTCGGCATCCCCAAGGGCAACAACGATCTGGTGCGTTCCGTCAACGGGACGCTGGAGCGGATCCGGGCCGACGGCACCTGGACCAGAATCTATCGGCAGTGGCTTTCGGTGCTGGGCCCCGCGCCCGCGCCACCCGAGCCAACCTATCTGGACTGACCGCCGATGACGACGAAGCATGGTGCTGCCCCGGACAATTCCGCCGGTTCCGGCGGGGATGAATCGCCTGCCCAGCAGGCGGATGCGGCCGACAGCGACCTAGCAGGCACCCAAGCGGCTCGACCGGCGGCCGACCAGAACAGCGGGTCGGGCACCATGGCCGAATCCGCAGCCGCCGGCTGCACGGCGGCCGATTTCTCGGTCGACACTCGGCGGCCGCAGTCGGAGCCGAATTCGAATGCCACGATGCGGACCTCCGGCCGCAGCGTGCGCACCGTCCGCTCGCGCCCGACGGTCCGCAGGCTCGGCGCTGGATTGGTGTCGATCCCGACCATCGTGCCCGCCGATCCGCTCGATGCGATGCTCACCGATCCCGTTGTCTCCGAAGGCAGACGCTTCTGCTGGCGCTGCGGCAGTCCGGTCGGCCGGGCTACCGCGATCCGGCCCTCAACGACCGAGGGAACGTGCGGAACCTGCGGCGCGCCCTACGACTTCCGGCCCTCACTGCACCCTGGTGACCTGGTGTCGAACCAATACGAGATCCAGGGCTGCATCGCCCACGGCGGGCTCGGCTGGATCTATCTGGCGATCGACCGCAATGTGAGCGACCGCTGGGTGGTACTCAAAGGCCTGCTGCACGCGGGTGACGGCGAGGCCCAGGCCGTTGCCGTTGCCGAGCGCCAATTCCTTGCCGAGGTAGCGCATCCCAGCATCGTCAAGATCCACAACTTCGTCGAGCACACCGGCCAGGACGGGGAGACGGTCGGCTACATCGTCATGGAATACGTCGGCGGCAAATCGCTGCGCGACATCCTCGACACCTATCCGCGGCACCAGCGGATGCCGGTCGCCGAGGCCATTGCCTATCTGCTGGAGATCCTGCCCGCGCTCGACTACCTGCACTCGATCGGATTGACCTACAACGACCTCAAGCCCGACAACATCATGGTCACCGAGGATCAGGTGAAGCTGATCGATCTGGGTGCTGTCGCCACGCTCGAAGCGTACGGAAACCTATACGGCACCAGGGGTTTCCAGGCTCCCGAAATCGCAAGGACCGGACCGACTGTGGCGTCGGACATCTACACCGTCGGGCGGACGCTTGCCGTGCTTACATTGAGCATGCCGATGGAGCAGGGCCGCTATCTCGACGGAATTCCCGACGCCGCGGGATATCCCGTGCTCGAGCGCCACGAGTTCTTCCACCGGTTGCTGTTGTCGGCGACCGATCCCGATCCCGAGCACCGCTTCCCCTCCGCTCGCGCCATGTCCGCACAGCTGGCGGGGGTGTTGCGGGAAATTCTGGCCGGCGAGACCGGGACCGAACATCCGCAGCTGTCCACGGTGTTCAGCCCGCAGCGCGCCAGTTTCGGCACCGACGAGCTGATCAGTCAGACCGATGCCTACGCCGACGGAATCGGCCGCAGCAGTCAGCTCCGGGCGCGCGATGTCGCCGCGGCGCTTCCTGTTCCGCTCATCGATCCGATGGATCCATCCGCACCACTGCTCGCCGCCGCGGTGCACCCGGACCCACAGCAGGCACTGGAAGCACTGCGCGAAGCGCGGGAGCGCGCCGAGTCCGATCCCGACAACGCACCGGAGACAATGGATCTGGAGCTGACAATCGCCGAGGCGCGGGTGCGACTCGACCTCGGCGAGTCGGCCACCGTGCTGGGCATGCTGTCGCGGATACCCGCCGATCATGACTGGCGTATCGATTGGCATATCGGCCAGGCCCAGTTGCTGGAGCTGGACTACGAGAAGGCTTTCGCCAGTTTCGACGCGGTGCTGCAGGTGCTGCCGGGGGAGATCGCGCCGAAGCTGGCGCTGGCTGCCACGGCGGAACTGATACTGCAGCACTGGGATTCCGACGATCCGGAGCAATGGCGGGTTTATGCCGAGAAGTTCTACGACACCGTATGGCGCACCGATCGCGCGGTGGTGAGCGCCGCATTCGGCCTGGCCAGGCAGCTGGCCGCGGCGGGCCGGGTCGCCGATGCGGTGCAGGCGCTCGACGAGGTTCCCGCCGCGTCGCGGCACTACACCACCGCTCGAATGACCTCCGTACTGCTCCTGCTCACCGCGGCACCGGTGGCCGACCTCGAGGAAACGACACTGCACATCGCCGCCTCCCGCATACTTGCCATCCCGAAGGGCGAGAGCCGCGCCGTCCAGATGCGCGTCCTGGTACTCGGCGCGGCGCTGGCCTGGCTGCAAGCGGGAAATACGCCGAAGCGGCAGGACGCCACGCTGTTCGGCGCCCCCTTCACCGACCGCGACCTGCGCGAAGGCACCGAAACAAACCTGCGCGCTTTGGCCAGAAGCGCACCGGGCCGAAACCATCGCTACGCCTTGGTCGATCTGGCCAACGCCATCCGAGCCAAGACCTGGATCTGAGAAAAAACCCGGCCGGGAGGGAAGACCGGCCGGGTCGGATCGCTGTCGCTGTGTGATTTCGAGCGACCTGCAAGCAGTCGCTAGCGGTGGCACACCGAGAACCCAGGATCCGCGCACATCCAGCGAGCTCCGGGGGCAGCCGGAGCGGGCAGTTCGGGAGGGGCGAGGGCATCGCGAACCCGATAGCACGCGGATCGGGTCGCCCGGGATCTCGGTGGGCCGGCGAACTTGATCCGATACCAATGGTGGCGTACCGACCATGAGGATTTCGTGAAGGTTTCTAGACCTGCCCGGCTGCCACCACGCGCTGCGCGGCGCGGGCGATGGCCAGTTCCTCGTTAGTCGGGACGACCAGCACGGCCACCTCGGCTCCCGGTGCCGAAATATGCCGGGCCGCACGGTCTTTCGCGCTGTTGAGCACAGGGTCCACGGCGATACCGAAGCGGGCGAGCTCGGCAAGGGCGTCGGCGCGAACCTGTGGGCTGTTCTCCCCGACGCCCGCGGTGAAGGTGATGGCGTCGACGCCACCCAGTTCGACCAGGTACGCGCCGAGGTAGCGGCGCAGCCGGTGGATGTACACGTCATAGGCGAGCTTCGCCGCGGCGTCGCCCTCGTCGATCAGCCGTTGCAGCTCGCGGAAATCGTTGACACCCGACAGTCCCTTGAGGCCCGAGTTACGGTTCAGCAGCTCGTCGACCTGGTCGATATCCAGGTGAGCCGAGCGCATCAGGTGTGGCACGATGCCGGGGTCGAGATCGCCGGACCTGGTGCCCATCACCAAACCCTCGAGCGGCGTCAGACCCATCGTCGTATCGACCGGACGAGAGCCCCTGATCGCCGATGCCGAAGCGCCGTTACCCAGGTGGAAGACAATCTGATTCAGCTCAGCGGGATCGCGATCGAGCAGCTCCGCGACCCGCCCCGAGACGTACTCGTGCGAGGTGCCGTGGAAACCGTACTTCCGAATACCCTGTGCGGCAGCCACCTTCGCATCGATGGCGTAGGTCTTGGCGGCATCGGGCAGGCCGTGAAAGAACGCCGTGTCGAATACCGCGACCTGCGGTACGCCCGGCAGTAGTTTCCTGGCACTCTCGATGCCTGCCACGTTCGCCGGGTTGTGCAGCGGCGCAAGCGAAGACAGGTCCGAGATCGCCGCGACCACGGCATCATCGATCAGCGTCGGCCGGTAGAACACCTCGCCGCCGTGCACCACCCGATGGCCTATCGCGCGCACCCCCTGGCTCGCCAGGTCGCGTCCGCTCCGGGAGAACATGTCGAAGACCAGTTGCAACCCTGCGGTGTGATCGGCGATCGGCCCGTGATGCTCGACGGTCTTCCCGTCGGCATGATGCTCGATCCCCGCGTTCTGCTCGCCGATCCGCTCGACCATGCCGGAGGCCGCGACGAAACCCGTCTCCGGGTCCAGCAGTTGATATTTGATCGATGACGAGCCGGAATTGATCACCAGCACCAGATCATCGGCACTCGCGCTGCTCATGATGCCTCCTGTGTCCCGCGGTGCTCTCGCACACGGTCAGCAACCATGATCACGGCATGGATGTTCCGCATTGCGCCTTCCCTGTGCCACGGGACACGCCCATTCACTCCTTCTGCGCCTGAATCGCCGTGATCGCGACGGTGTTGACGATGTCGGCGACCAAGGCTCCGCGCGATAGATCGTTGACCGGCTTGCGCAGGCCCTGCAGCACCGGGCCGATCGCGACCGCGCCCGCACTGCGCTGGACCGCCTTGTAGGTGTTGTTGCCGGTGTTGAGGTCGGGAAACACGAACACCGTTGCGCGGCCCGCCACCTCGGAATCCGGCAGCTTCGTGGTGGCGACGGTCGGCTCGATCGCCGCGTCGTATTGAATCGGGCCCTCCACCAACAGTTCCGGCGCGCGTTCGCGGACCAGCTTGGTCGCCACCCGCACCTTGTCCACATCCGCGCCGCTACCGGATTCGCCGGTCGAGTACGACAGCATCGCCACCCGTTGCTCGATGCCGAACCGGGCGGCGGTGCCCGCCGAGGAGATCGCGATATCGGCCAGTTGCTCGGAGGTCGGATCTGGGACCACCGCGCAGTCGCCGTAGGCGAGTACCCGGTCGGCCAGGCACATCAGGAACACGCTGGACACCGTAGCGACGCCGGGCGTGGTCTTGATGATCTCGAACGACGGCCGGATGGTGTGTGCCGTCGTGTGCGCGGCGCCGGACACCATGCCATCGGCGATGCCCTTGTGGACCATCATGGTGCCGAAATACGAAATGTCGGTCATGGTTTCGCGGGCCCGCTCGACGGTCATACCCTTGTGTGCGCGCAGCTCGGTGTACTCCTCGGCGAAATCGTCCAGATATCCCGAGGTAGCCGGATCGAGCACCTGCGCGGCATCGATGTCGACGCCCAGTTCGGCGGCGCGGGCGCGGATCGAACCCTCGTTGCCGAGAATGACCAGGTCCGCGATCTTGCGTTGCAGCACCCGCCCCGCGGCGCGCAGGATGCGGTCGTCATCGCCCTCGGGCAGCACGATGCGCTTGCGGTCCGCGCGCGCCCGCTCGATCAGCTGGTACTCGAACATCTGCGGCGTCATGACCGAGCTACGCGGAACGTCGATGCGCCGCAACAAATCCGCGGCATCGACCCGCTGCTCCATCAGAGCAAGGGCGGTGTCGACCTTGCGCGGGCTGCCCGCAGCCATCCGGCCGCGGGTGCGGTAGGCGGCGCTGGCAGTGTCGTAGGTACCGAGCTCGGTGGTGAGGATCGGTAGCTTCGGTTTGAGACCGGTCATCAGTCGCGCGACCGCGGGATGCGGCAACATGCCGCCGTTCATGATGATGCCCGACAGCGAAGGAAAACCCTCAGCCTCATGCGCATTCACCACGCTGAGCAGCACGTCCGAGCGGTCGCCCGGCGCGATGACCACCACGCCGTCGACAAGTCGCTCCAGAATATGTTCGGCCGTCATGCCGCCGACCATGATTTGCAGCGCCTCACGCTGCAGCAATTCCGGGTCGCCGCTGTACATTTCGCCGTCGATCGCGGTACACAGCTCGGCCATGGTCGGCGAAATCAGCAGCGGCACTTCGGGCAATGTCCAGGACGGCACATCGAAGCCACGCAGTGCTGTGCACACCTTGTCGAGTTGGGTCGGATCGCAGCGGTTGGCGATGATCGCGACCAGCTGTGCGTGTTCGAGAGCCAGTTCGCTCGCGCACAGCTCGGTCAGATGCCGCACCTCCTCCGGGGTGCGGCCGGAGCCGCGGACCACAAGCAGCACCGGGGCGCCCAGGTTCACCGCGATCCTGGCGTTGAAACGGAGCTCACTCGGACTGGCCACATCGGTGTAGTCGCTGCCGACCACCACCACCGCGTCGCACACCTTGGCAACCTCGTGGAAGCGCATCACGATATCGCTGATGGCGGCGTCGGGATCGGCGTGCACCTGGTCGTAGGTGACCCCGGTGGCCTGCACATAGTCGATATCGGCGGTGCTGTGTTCGAGCAGCAGCTCCAGGATGTAGTCCGGCTCGGTGGTCGATCGAGTGATCGGCCGGAACACCCCGACCCGGGCGGTGGTCGCACACAGCATCTGAAGTACCCCGAGCGCCACCGTCGATTTTCCGGTGTCACCCTCCGGAGACGCGATGTACACAGCGGATAGAGCAGAATCGGCCATATTCGAAAGCTTAGTGAACGCGTGGCAACCATAACCGGCCGGCGAGACCCTCATCACGGGCGAAATCTCGGGCGCCGATACGACCGGGTGGTCCGCCGCGCTGAGCTCCGATCAGGTCATGGACGCGGTAGAGCCAAGCCCGATGAAGTCCGCGGCACAGCCGACGAAGTCCGTCCATAGACGTGCCCGGGCAAGCGGAGGCGAGAACGTCACCTATAGTCCGGACATGGCTGAGCAGTTCCCGAACCAGCAGTGGGGTTCGCGCACCAATGTCCTTTCCCGCGTAGCGAACAAGTTCGCCGCAACCAAGCCCGGGTCCTGGTTCATCCGCGCCATCACGCCGCTGGATCGGGCGCTCCTCGAACGCACCGACGCCAAGTACACCGTGCTCGGCCCGATCGGCGCGCCGGTCATCCTGCTGACGACCATCGGCCGCAAGTCCGGCCAGCCCCGCACCCAGCCGCTGCTCTATGTGCACGACGGCGACAAGCTGTACGTGATCGGCAGCAACTTCGGGCAGGCCAAGCACCCGGCCTGGACCAACAACCTACTGGCGAACCCGGAGGCCACGGTCGCCATCGCGGGCGAGCGCATCCAGGTCCATGCCACCCCCGTCGAAGACCAGGACAAGGACGCGGTCTTCGCGCGCTTCGTGGAAATCACCGGCGCCTACGAGGCCTACCGCTCGCGCACCACCCGCGACCTGCGCATCTTCACTCTCACCCGCGCCTGAGATTCTCCGGCCCACGGGTTTTCGCCGGTCCTGGTCCCTCGAAGGACTTGGTGGCGTGGTGGCGGCTATGAGATTGCCGCCACCACACCTTCGATGCCGCTAGCCCCCGAAGCTACCGGTTGCGGGCTTGCCGGCGGGGACGGTGACAGTGACCAGCTCCGACAATTCGAACTCCGCGCCGTTCACGCAGCCGCCCCTTGCCGTGATCGTCGTCCCGGGCTCGAGACCTTCCAACGACGTCTTGATCGTCTGGCCGGGGTTGGCCAGCGACTCCGGGCGGGAGCCACCGAAGAACACGTGGTTGTTCTCGGGGCCGACTCCGGCCTCCGCCCAGCACTGACCCCGGTCGTTCGGATTGCGCAGCGTCGCCGTCACTGTCCCTGTTCCAGTGCCCGCGAAGGTGACCTCAGGCGCATTGAACGGTGTCGCGGCGCCCGCGGTCACGGGCGCAAACACTACGGCCACAGCGGACGCGGCCAGGAGGATAGCTCCATTAATTCGTCTGTTCATCACATGACCGGATCATTCCCTGGAACAGCTTCCAGCACAACAAAATCCGACGCCCCAGAACTGGGGGCCCGCAGGTGGCTCGGAAATGCACCGCGCGCTGTGCGCATGGCCGCGGCAACCGCCGAAGGTACGGCCATGCGCCTGTCCGTCGTTCGTTGCTCAGCCGAGCATGCGCAGGCGAGGGGCCAGGTCGCGCTGGAAGAGGTCCAGGAAGCGGCGCTGATCGTGGCCGGGGGCGTGGAAGACCAGATGGTTGAGGCCTGCGTCGAGGTAGGGCTTGATGAGGTCGACGGCCTGGTCGGGGTCGCTGGCGACGATCCAGCGCTTGGCGATCTGGTCGATCGGGAGGGCGTCGGCGGCCGCTTCCATTTCGATGGGGTCGGTGATGCTGTGCTTCTGTTCGGGGGTCAGGCTCAGCGGGGCCCAGAAGCGGGTGTTCTCCAGGGCCAGTTCGGGATCGGTGTCGTAGGAGATCTTGATCTCGATCATCCGGTCGATGTCGTCGACGGTGCGTCCCGCCTTCGCGGCGCCCTCGGCGACGGAGGGCATCAGCTTCTCGGTGTAGAGATCCATGCCCTTGCCGGAGGTGCAGATGAAACCGTCGCCGGCGCGGCCCGCGTAGCGGGCAACCAGGGGGCCGCCCGCGGCGATGTACACGGGGATGCCGTCCTTCGGGACGTCGTAGATCGAGGCGCCGACGGTGCGGTAGTACTGGCCCTCGAAGTCGGTGCGCTCGCCGGTCCACAGGGCGCGCATCAGGTCCACCGATTCGCGCAGGCGGGCGAAACGTTCCTTGAATTCCGGCCATTCGCCGGTGAATCCGGTAGCGATCTCGTTGAGCGCCTCACCGGAGCCGACACCGAGCATGATCCGGTCCGGATACAGACAACCCATGGTCGCGAAGGCCTGCGCGATCACCGCGGGGTTGTAGCGGAAGGTCGGGGTGAGCACGGAGGTGCCGAGCTGGATGCGCTTGGTGCGTTCGCCGACCGCGGCCATCCAGGCCAGCGAGAACGGCGCGTGCCCGCCCTTGTGCCGCCACGGCTGGAAGTGGTCGCTGACGGTGGCGCTGTCGAGCCCGTGTTCCTCGGCGAGCACCGCGATCTCGACCAGCTCCCGAGGTCCGAACTGCTCTGCTGATGCCTTGTACCCGAGCTTGAGCTCACCCATGTGCGCCACTCCTGTCGCTTAGCTGCCACGGTTCGTGTGCGGGCGTTCCCGCACTCCGTTTCCGGCCGTATCAACGCTGCATCGTGTCGCTGTAGTCCGCTTGCGCGGATCAGCGCCGCACGACGGTGCCTCACCCGGCCGCCATTGCCGTGCGGACCTCCCGCCGGGCCGACGGCCGCATTTGCGCACAAGTTTTCACGACCGCCCTCGACCATAGTCAGTGACAGTCGGCGATGGGTGGAGGGTCGCACCGAGCGGTCCTTCCCCACGATCGCGCGCATCAGGCGGCTGCTTCGCCTTCGCTCCGCCCGGCGCGAACCGAAGGCGGACTTCGTCCGGCTGCGCCATAGCGGACAATTGTCTGGTGACCGCAAACGATGAGCCCATCCTGTCCTTCCTCACCGACATGGACGGCGTGCTGGTGCACGAGGACCACATGATCCCCGGCGCCGACAAGTTCCTGGCGGAGCTGCGGTCCAACGAGATCCCGTTCCTGGTACTCACCAACAACTCGATCCGCACCCCGCGCGACCTCCAGGCCCGGCTGCGGCACACCGGTCTGGACATCCCGGAGGAGGCCATCTGGACCTCCGCCCTGGCCACCGCCACCTTCCTCAACGACCAACGCCCGAACGGAACCGCTTACGTGGTGGGCGAATCCGGGCTCACCACAGCACTGCACGAAATCGGCTACGTGCTGACCGACAGCGAACCCGACTATGTGGTGCTCGGCGAGACCCGCACCTACTCCTTCGAGGCGATCACCACCGCGATCCGCCTGGTCGAGCGGGGCGCGCGCTTCATCGCGACCAACCCGGACGCCACCGGCCCGTCCCGCGACGGCCTACTGCCCGCGACCGGCTCGGTCGCCGCGCTGATCACCCGCGCGACCGGCAAGGAGCCGTACTATGTCGGCAAGCCGAACCCGCTGATGATGCGTTCGGCACTGCGCCGGATCGGTGCGCATTCGCAGTCCACCGTGATGATCGGCGACCGTATGGACACCGACATCGTTTCCGGCCTGGAGGCGGGCATGCGGACCATTCTGGTCACCACCGGTATCTCCACCCGCGCGTCGGTAGAGCAGTACCCCTACCGCCCAACCCTGGTAGTCGACTCGGTCGCCGACCTGGTCGGCCGCACCAGCACCCCGTTCGAATAGATCCGCGTCCGAACACCCCCCATCCCAGCCGAACACCCGGTACACAGGGTGCTCAGCCACAACAAGGGGTGTTCGGCCTGTCGATCAGGATTCGGTGTCGGCGATGGCGTCGAGGGCGGCCGACAGTTTGGTCAGGGCGTCCACGGTCAGGGCGAGCTGTTCGGGACCTAGTTCGGCGGTAAGGCGCTGGGCGATGACGGCGTGCTGTGGGTTGATGCGGGCTATGGCATTGCGGCCCGCGTCGGTGATCGCGACCAGCTTCGCGCGACGATGCGCGGGGTTCGGGCGGTATTCGGCAAGTCCCTTGTCCACCAACAAGTCCGCGATGCGCTGCACACTCTGGCGAGTAATGCCCATTGCCCTGGCAATGCCCGCCACCGGAAGCGGTTCGTGCAGCACCGCCCCGATCACTTGCCACCAGGCGGCGGTCAAGCCCGCGGGCCGCGCCAGTTCCTCTGCGATCGTGAGGAATTGGCCGTTCAGCTGGAACGAGATGATCGCGGCGGTGCTGAAGAGCTCCTGTTCGGGCGTATCGCTCATGCCGAGCAGGCCGCCTCGTGCCGGAACTGCCCCGCGCGGATTTCGGTACCGGCCATGCCATCTCCTCGGTGCGGATCGTCGGCGATCCGACCGTCCGATCGGATCGCCGTGGAATTGTCCCTCAGTGGGATGCTCCGGCGAGCTGCGCCTCGTACTCGGCGAGCACGGCGTAGCCTGCCGGATCGCTGTGCGCAAAGAGCCGGTACCAGCCATCCAGTACGTGCGGCTCGTACACACCGAGCCTGCGCAGCACCTCGCGAGCGAAGTCGAATGGCGCGGTCGCGCCCGCGGTGATCAGATCACCGTCCGTCACCGCGGGCTCGTCCAGGTAGCGATCGCCACCCGAATATCCGCTGTAGGCAAGGTATTCCGCGACATTGCTGGTGTGTGCGCGAGTGTCGAGCAGACCCTGCTTCGCCAGTCCGAAGGTCGCACCGCAGATACCCGCGACCGGAACGCCCGCATCGAGGAACTCCGCGGCCTTACGAGCGAACGGGTCGAGTTCGCCGGTCTCCCAGGTTTCCGCGCCGGGCAGGATCAGCATCGCACTGTCCGCGGGTGTGAGATCGGCGAGCACCACATCCGGCACGATCCGCATCCCGCCCATCGTGGTGATCGGATCCAAGGTCAGCCCGACGGTCTTGACCTGGAACTTGCCGGGTTCCCTGTGCCAGCTCTGCTTGTTGATGTGCGCGGTGGCGGCACCGACCTCCCAGTCGGCGAGGGTGTCGTAAACGGCCATGTGAACTGTTTGCGTAGGCATGACAGTATCCTGTCATGTTTGACAACATGCTGTCAATACTTCGGGCGCACGCCCTGCGGAGCCGCTCAGCGCGTGCGCTCGATCTTCGACAGGTGGGCGATATTGGCCCGATCGTCGGACTCGTGGCTCGGCGTCGCCTCGAACCACGCGTCGAGGATCTCCGTCAACACGGCCTTCGAGGTCGTACGCAGGCTCAGCGCAAGGACATTCGCGTCGTTCCACTTGCGCGCACCGGCCGCGGTGGCGGCGTCGCCACACAGCGCGGCCCGAATACCGGCCACCTTGTTCGCCGCTATCGACGCACCGGTTCCGGTCCAGCAGCAAACGATGCCCTGCTCGGCTCGCCCGTCGGCAACATCGCGCGCCGCCGCCTCACTGGCCCAGGCCCAGTCGTCGCGCTCCACCTCGGAAAGCGCTCCATGCGCGACCGTCTCGAGCCCACGCCGATGCAGCTCCTCGATCAGCTCTTCAGCCACCCCGACGAACTCGTCCGCAGCCACCGATATCCGCATACCTCCAGGGTAGGCACCAACCGGTCCCGCCACAGGAGGGTCGCCGAACGGGACATGACATGTTCGCTACCCGACGTTCGCCACGACCATGTCCCGCTCGCCGTTCAGGACTCAGCTGAGGGCGTGGTCCAGGTCGTCGAGGAGGTCCTCCACGTCTTCGAGGCCTACCGAGATGCGGACGACGCCGTCGGTCAGGCCGATGGTGGCGCGACCCTCCGGGCCCATGGCGCGGTGGGTGGTGGTGGCCGGGTGGGTGATCAGGGTCTTGGAGTCACCGAGGTTGTTGGAGATGTCCACGATGCGCAACCGGTTGAGCACCTCGAAGGCGCGCTTCTTGCCCTCGTCAGCGGGTGCGTTCAACTCGAAAGTGACCACGGTCCCGCCGCCGCTCATCTGGCTGGTGGCCAGCGCGTGCTGCGGATGTGATTCCAGGAAGGGATATTTCACCCAGCCAACGGACTTGTTGCCCTCGAGGAACTCGGCGATGCGCAGCGCGGATGCGGTCGAATGACGCACCCGAAGCGGCATGGTCTCCAGGCCCTTGAGCAGAGTCCACGCATTGAACGGGCTCAGCGCGGGGCCGGTGTGGCGCATCAGGTTTTTCACCGGGCCGTCGATGTAATCGTGCTCGCCGAGAATCGCGCCGCCGAGCACCCGACCCTGGCCGTCGATGTGCTTGGTGCCGGAATACACGAGAACGTCGGCGCCGAGTTCGAAGCCGCGCTGCAGCAGCGGTGTGGCGAAAACGTTGTCCAGCACCACCTTCGCGCCCGCCGCGTGTGCGAGTTCGGTGACCCGGCGCACGTCGACAAGCGTCTGCATGGGGTTGGCCGGTGTCTCGAAGAACACCGCCTGGGTTGGCACCGACAGCGCTTGCTCCCACTGGTCGAGGTCGTCGCCGTCGACGAAGACGGTCTCGATGCCCCAGCGCGGCAGAATCTCGTTGCACACCACGAAGCAGGAGCCGAACAGGCTGCGCGCGGCCACGAGTCGATCACCGGCGCCAAGCAGCGCGCCAAGCGCGGTGAAGACCGCGGACATACCGCTGGCCGTGGCGAAGCAGGCTTCGGCGCCGTCCATCAGGCGCAGCCGCTCCTCGAACATGGCGACCGTCGGGTTGCCGTAGCGGGAGTAGACGAAATGCTCGACGTCGCCGGTGAACGCGGCCTCGGCGGCCTCGGCGCTCTCGTAGACGAAGCCGGAGGTCAGGTACAGCGCTTCGGCCGTCTCCTCGAAACCGGAGCGCCGCAAGCCACCTCGCACGCCGAGGGTCGCCGGACCGACGCCCTCGGGCAGCGGCTTGTCGAAGGAACCGCCGGTGATCACGACTGCCGCCACGGAAGTCCGATGGCCCGCCAGCCGGAACCGCCACGATGGCCGGTCGCGTCGAGGCCGCCCTCGAAGCCCTCCAGCACGTTGTAGGACGGGCCGATCCCGAGGCTGGTCGCGATGTCGGCGGCATGCGCGGAACGCTGGCCGGAGCGACACAGGAACACCACGGGGGCCTCCGGGTCGCGGCCGTCGAGTGCCTCGGTCAGTTGCTCCACAAAGGCACTGTTGCGGGTGCCGGTTCCGTCGACCCACTCGATCAGCACCGTCGGGCGCTCGATCGAGGTGGTGTCGGGAACTCCGACGAAGCGCCATTCGGCTTCGGTACGCACGTCCACCAGGACGGCTTCGGGGTTGTCCCGCAATAGTTCCCACGCTTGCTGTGGGGTGATGTCACCGGCATAACTCATGTGGACCTCCTGTGAATCCGCTCTTGCCGCACCTGGGTTTCGGTGCGCGGCCAGGTCGTCACCCGGAGCACCCCGCCGCGGAGGAGGGTTGCCGACCAGCAAGCCGGGGCTTGACGCTGGTTCTCATGACCTGGTTCTGAGATTGCCTGGGCGGGGGTCACCCTGTCAAACCCCAGTTCACGACGCAGGACGAGTCAACCGCAGATGAGCCAACGGTCGCCGGATCGCGTCAGATTCCAGGTCGCGGGCGTCTCCTTGCCGTCGACCTTCGTCGTCACCGTCGCCTTCGCCCGATTCCCGTTGACCATCGGATTCTCGATTTTGGTTATCTCGACCGACTTTCCGGTTTCGATGCCGCCGAGTTGGGGCGCCAGCGATGACTTGCCCTCGTCGAATCCGTCGCAGGCCACACCTGGCGGCGGCGTGATATCCGAACGGCCGCGTGCGTCGGCGTAGTTGCGGACCGCGGCCGCGATCCGGTCGGCTTCTGTGACATTTTTCTCAGCCGGTGACAGCAGTCCGCCGAGCACGATCGCGACGACCACGACCGCCGCGACCACCGCGGCCGCGATGAACGGCCACGCGGAGCGGGAGTCGGTCTGATCGACCTCGATTACTTGGTCGCCGTCGGTGTCTCGCTGATCGGTCATGTCCACGATGATCCCTGGTCCGCGGGGGTATCCGGCGCCCGCCCCCGAACTCGGCGACACGTCGCGGACGATCGGCGTCGCTACTGTGTATGTCGGGGCGCGCCGTGGGTACGCAGTGAAGCGGAGGCCGCTGTGACATCCCGAAGGTCACCGCACCGGCGCGGGCGGCCCTCCGGGCCACCGATAGAATCGCGAGATTGCGGCCTGCTGTCATAGCCGATATGCCAGCGAGCCAGCGCCAGTGTCCGCATACCAGGGGCAACCACAGCGGCGCGTCGAGTTAGCCTAGGCTAAGACCGACGCCATTAATTGTTTTCGACCATAAGGGTGCGCGTAAGAGATGACCGAACAGAGTGCAGCGACCCGCCCGCTCCGCATCGCGATCGTGGGCGCAGGACCGGCCGGTATCTACGCCGCCGACGCATTGATGAAATCCGATGCGG
This sequence comes from Nocardia sp. GCM10030253, assembly GCF_042675075.1. Classification (NCBI taxonomy): domain Bacteria; kingdom Bacillati; phylum Actinomycetota; class Actinomycetes; order Mycobacteriales; family Nocardiaceae; genus Nocardia; species Nocardia sp. GCM10030253. Next base: position 443,417 of record NZ_JBHTDL010000012.1, read on the forward strand.
AAGTGTCGATCGACTTGTTCGAGCGCATGCCTGCCCCGTTCGGGCTGATCCGCTACGGCGTCGCGCCCGACCATCCGCGTATCAAGGGCATCATCACCGCCCTGCACAAGGTGCTCGACAAGCCGCAGGTGCGCCTGCTCGGCAACATCGACTACGGCACCGACATCACCCTCGACGACCTGCGCACCTTCTATGACGCGGTCATCTTCTCCACCGGCGCCAACGCCGACCGCGCCCTGGACATCCCCGGCATCGGTCTCGACGGCAGCTACGGCGCGGCGGACTTCGTGTCCTGGTACGACGGGCACCCCGATGTCCCGCGCACCTGGCCGCTGGAGGCCGAGAAGGTCGCCGTCCTCGGTGTCGGCAACGTCGCGCTGGACGTGGCGCGGGTGCTCGCCAAGACCGGCGACGAACTGCTGCCCACCGAGATCCCGCCGAACGTCTACGAGGGCCTCAAGGCCAACAAGGCGATCGAGGTCCACGTATTCGGCCGCCGCGGTCCCGCCCAGGCGAAGTTCACCCCGCTGGAGCTACGCGAGCTGGACCACTCGCCGACCATCGAGGTCATCGTCGATCCCGAAGACATCGACTACGACGAGGGCTCCGAGGCCGCGCGCAGGCACTCCAAGCAGGTCGACATGATCGCCAACACCCTCGAGCAGTGGGCCATCCGCGACGCGGGCAACCGGCCGCACAAGCTGTTCCTGCACTTCTTCGAGTCCCCATCGGAGATCATCGGCGAGAACGGCCAGGTCGTCGGCCTGCGCACCGAGCGAACCCAGCTCGATGGCACCGGAAACGTCAAGGGCACCGGCGTGTACCGGGAGTGGGACGTCCAGGCCGTGTACCGCGCGGTCGGCTACCTGTCGCAGAACCTCACCAACCTGCCGTTCGACGACCAGGCTGGCACCGTGCCCAACGAGGCGGGTCGCGTGATCGGCGACGAGAACGCGGACGGCGCCGAGCGCTACCTGCCCGCCACCTACGTCACCGGCTGGATCAAGCGCGGCCCCGTCGGCCTCATCGGCCACACCAAGGGCGACGCCAACGAGACCGTGGCCTGCCTGCTGGACGACAGCACGAACTTCACCCCGGCGGCGCAGCCGGAGCTGGACGCGGTGACCGAGTTCCTCGAGGGCAAGGGCATCCCGTTCACCACCTGGCAGGGCTGGTACCGCCTCGACGCGCACGAGCGCGCCCTCGGCGAGCCCGAAGGCCGCGAGCGGGTCAAGGTCGTCGAGCGCGAAGACATGCTGCGCGCCAGCGAGCCGAACAAGGTCTGAGCGGCCGCAAGGTCTGATCGCACAGGATCAATCCCTGCGGGGAGCGGAATAACTGTCACGTCTGCGGCAGCGAAAACTCCGACACTGAGGCATTCTGTACAAGTGTTCGATGCCCATCTCCACATCTTCGACCCGCGGTTCCCGCTGGCCGAGAACGAGGGTTACCTGCCCGACCCGTTCACCATCGCCGACTACCGAAAGCGCATGTCGCGCTTCGATATCGGCGGTGGTGCCGTGGTCAGCGGCTCCTTCCAAGGCAACGACCAGACTTATCTGAAGGCCGCACTCGCCGAGTTAGGCGAAGGCTGGGTCGGCGTGACCCGCCTCGATCTCGACGCCACCGACGACGAGATCATCGAACTGGACCGGATCGGCGTTCGCGCGCTGCGCTTCAACCTCAAGCGCGCCGCCGCCGACATCACCGGGATGACCCTGCAGGCACTGCGCGCACACGAACTGGTCGGCTGGCACGTCGAGGTGTACATCGACGGTCAGATGCTCGGCTCGCTACAGCCCGTCATCTCCAAACTCCCCGCCCTCTCCATCGACCACCTCGGCATGTCCGATGAGGGCCTGCCGTACCTGCTCGACCTGGTCGACCGCGGCGCCCGCGTGAAGGCAACAGGTTTCGGCCGCGTCGCCATGAACGTCGCCGACACACTGCGCCGCATTCACGCCGTCAACCCCGAAGCCCTCATGTTCGGCACCGACCTCCCCGGCACTCGCGCGGGTCGCCCCTTCGAGGACTCCGACGTCGACCTGATCTGCGACGTCGTCGGCACCGATATGTTCAAGGTCCTCGAAGACAACGCCCGCGCCTTCTACCGGCTCCCGGCACGCGCACGCGAAATCCCCGCCGATGTCAACCCGACCACTCCCCTGTTCCGCGCGGAGCAGCCGACTTTGCCGTTGCGCCGCGACCAACTTCCGAAACTCGAAACAGTGGCCGACACCATCCCGTTTCCGGCGATCGAATAGTCCCCGCGTCGCGGGCCTCGCGAAGATGAACCGCGTCCAGAACATGGATCCGGCCGCGGACTGCGTCACCCCTGACCCCGCCGATACTGCGGGCCAGGTGAATTCGGCTACGTCACTATCGCGCCGATGACCCAGACTCCTGTCGCCAGCAGCGCGCCCAACAGTTCGATCATCATGGACAGGCCGACACCTTTGAGCGCGTGAACTGTTGCCTGCCATGCCTGTTGGTTTTCGCGGAGGCGCTGGAGTTCCGAAAGGTAGACGCCGAGAACGAAACCCACGAACAGACCGACCACCGGGATCACGAAGAACCCGACGATGCCCAGGACCGCCCCGAGGAAGAGGGCCCGGTTGGAGACACCCGCGTCCTTCATCTTTCGGCCGGGCCAGGTGTATTTGATGATCCCGGACAGCACAAGGAACGCGGTGCTGACGGCGAAAACGGTCCACGCGGTAGCGCCGCCCTCGACGAACGCCCAGACCGCGATCGCGCCGAAGATCAGGATGACACCGGGGAGTATCGGGACGATTATCCCCAACAGTCCCACCAGAATTACCAGGCCGACAACGACCTCACCCCACATACTCACTGCTGGTCCCTCCGGTAGTGGCGTCGTGTCACGCTGCCTGAATTCTGGCGTATCGGCTGGTTCCGCGTGGAGGTGGCCGACGTGAGCACCACCGTTGCCGAGGCCGAGCGCTTGGGCGCAAAGGTATTGGTGCCGGTCTTGCGCGGCCTGCCCCGGCTCTATTTCGGGTCCACGCAGCATGCGCCGAAACCTGTTGCCAGCCGACAGCGGGTCCGCGTTCTCGCGACCCTATCCGACGTTCAGCTAAGCATCAGCTACTAATATCGCCATGGGTGCCACGCCAGGAGGCCACGGCGCAGTAGAGCGGTCGAACATCACAGTGAAAGGGAAATATTCATGCAGCGATCCACTCTCTACCGTGCGCTCGCGGTCACCGTGACCGCCGTCGTCGCAGCCACCGGCGCGATTCTCATTGCCGGATGCGGCACTGCGTCGTCACAGCCGTGGCCCGGTAGCGGTAGCGCCGAGCAGTTCACCCTTGCCGCAGATAAGTCGGGGCACCGATGGGCGTCCGCCGCGTCCGCCACCGTAACGCCCGGGGTGCAGACCAACACCCAGGGTGCGAGACAGTGCACAGCGAACTACACCTTCGTCGACAATGCCGGCAACGTGTACCTCGGTCAGGCCGCACACTGCGCGGGTACGGGTATCGGGAACCTGATAGACCCCGACGGCTGCATCGCTGACAGTCTCCCCCTCGGCACCGCGGTAACCTTCAACCGTGGCAGCCTACTGACGTTCCCGGGTGAGGTCGTCGGTACCGGTCATCTGGTCTATAGCAGCTGGCTGGCCATGCAGCAGAACGGCGAGCAGGACCACAATACCTGCGCCTACAACGATTTCGCGTTGGTGAAGGTCGCCCCCGAGGACATCCGCAAGGTCAACCCGAGCGTGCCGTACTGGGGTGGTCCCGTCGGCCTCAACACCACCGGAACCGGCATCGGTGACCGCGTTTACGGTTACGGCAACTCCGGCCTGCGGTTCGGAATCGCCGAACTGTCCCCTCGGACCGGCCAGAGCAAGGCCGACGGGCTTGTTACCACCGGTTGGACACACGCGCTGACCGTGACCATGCCAGGGATACCCGGCGACAGCGGCAGCGCCTTCCTCGACCGCAACGGCTATGCCCTCGGCACACTGTCGACTCTTGGCATCGGTTTGCCGATCGTCAACAGCATCGGTGACATGAGCCACGAACTTGCTTACGCCCGAGCACATTCCGGCATCTCGGGACTCTCGCTGGTCCTCGGCACCGAACCGTTCGACCCGAACCGCTGAGAGGAGCTGTCGGCTACGAGTTGCGCTCGCCATCGTGGACCGACGGTCGACATGGCTGGAGACCGCGCTCCATAGGCTCGTCGTGGTCAACCGATTCGGCTGGATCTGAGCACAGCGAGGGTCCGAACGGGCGATCCGACGTTATTGTCATACTGTCAATACACCCCGGGCCGCTCCCGGGCGGACGCACCGCTTCGCCGGTGCACAGGATCAACGACGAACCGAGGTAGGGCGTGAGCACACCATCCATCGCCACAGGGTTTACCCACCCCGCCGGCTCCGCCGGCCGCCATCCCCGTGAGCAGGGCCCGCTCGCGGGCATCAAGGTCATCGAGCTGGCCGGTATCGGACCGGGTCCGCACGCGGCGCTGCTGCTGGCCGACCTCGGCGCCGACGTGGTGCGGGTGCAGCGGCCCAACCTGCTGCCCGGCTTCATGGAACGGCCGCAGTGGCGTGGGCGCACCATTGTCGAGGCGAATCTGAAGGATCCGGCCGATATCGAGAAGGTGCTCGGACTGGTCGAGAAGGCCGATGTGCTGATCGAGGGCTTCCGCCCCGGCGTCACCGAGCGCATGGGTCTCGGACCGGATGCCACGCTGGCGCGCAACCCTCGGCTGGTCTACGGCCGGATGACCGGCTGGGGCCAGGACGGCCCGCTGGCCGACCGCGCGGGCCACGACATCAACTACATCTCGCTGACCGGTGTGCTCAACGCGATCGGCCGCAAGGGTGAGCGGCCGGTGCCGCCGCTGAATATGGTCGGCGACTTCGGTGGCGGCTCGATGTTCCTGGTGTTCGGCATCCTCGCCGCGCTCGTGGAGCGGCAGAACTCCGGCAAGGGCCAGGTGATCGACGCGGCGATGATCGATGGCGCCCTTGCCCTTTCGCACATGATCTGGGGCATGCGCGGCATGGGCCTGTGGTCGGACGAGCGCGGCACCAACCTGCTCGATACCGGTATGGCCTTCTACGACACCTACGAGACCTCCGACGGCAAGTACATGGCGGTCGGCGCGATCGAGCCGCAGTTCTACGCCGAGCTGCTGAAGGGCCTCGAGATCGATCCCGACGGCCTGCCGATGCAGATCGACCCCAACGGGCAGGACCAGCTGAAGAAGCTGTTCACCGAGAAGTTCAAGACCAAGACCCGCGACGAGTGGGCCGAGATCTTCGACGGCACGGATGCCTGCACCACCCCCGTCCTCACCTTCACCGAGGCCGAGCAGAACCCACACATCGTCGCCCGCACCGGTCTGATCGAGCTCGACGGCGTCGTCCAGCACGCACCGGCCCCGCGTTTCTCCCGCACCCCGAGTGCCACCCCCACCCCGCCGCCCACGGAGGCGACGCCGATCGAATCCGTTTGGGCGGATTGATTTCTCACCGTTGAGCCGAATGCCGAGTCGGGAGCTTCCGGTCCCGATGCGGCATTCGGCTACCTGCCGGGCCATTCCCGTTCTGGCGGAATGTCTCAGCGCGGTGGCCACGGTTCCCGGCACCGCTAGTGGCGGGTCCAATCCGGTTGGGCGAAGTGGGCGATTCGGGCGGCGTCGGGGTCGCGGCCGAGTAAGACGACTTCGCGGAACTGCCAGAGCATTGCGCCCGTCGGGGCATGGATGGTCATGTTCGCCGCGAGGCGCATTTGGAGTAGGCCGGGACCTTCGGGAGTTGCCGATAGCCCGTTGTCGGTGAGGGCGCTTTGTCGCAGGGCCTCGTTCGGGTGAACCCAGTGCGGCACATCGTCTTCGGCCAGCCTGGCGAGGTCCACGAGGTGCACGGAGTGGACCTCATCGGGACTCGGATCGAGCGCGGAGGCGTCCGGGAGGGCGGCGACGATGGGGGTGATGACGAATCCGGAGGCGGCCGGGAAGTCGTCGAGGCGGCCGAGGAGATCGGCGGGGGTTGCGGTGAGGCCGAGTTCCTCGTGGAGTTCGCGGATTGCGGCCTGCTCGATGGTCTCGCCTGCGTCGACACGGCCGCCGGGCAGGCCCCACTGTCCCGCGTTGCGGCCGCGGTAGGCGCGTTTGATGACAATCACCGACAGCGCAGGCTGCTCGACGACGCAGAGCAGGACTGCGGCGCGGCGGATGTCCGGTGCATCCGGGACCTCGATGTGCGGGAATCGGCGCAGCCTGGTGCCGGCCGACGCACGGAAGTCGTCGATGCTCTCGGGGACACGCGGTCCCGTGGTGGGGCCCATACTGTCGATACTGCACCACCTCTCCGCCAGCGGCATTCATCTCCCCCGGCCTACCCGACGCCACCCGCCCCGCCCGGCAGCCCACCCAGCCACACTCCCGACGAACGGGACACGACGGAGGAGCTGCTCGGGCAGATCAGGCGTTCGACGCAGCCATGTTTCGTTCGCGAGCGCTCTCGGCTTCTGGGCGGCCCATGCCACCGCGGATAATTCCGGCGTCAGACGACAGCGCGCAACACGCCCGGCAGGCATGCCATTCCGGGGTCAGACGGCAGCACGCGTCACACTCGCTTGGCTTGCGGCGTCGGCTACGCCACGGGTGACCAGCTTTGCGATGCGGGCGACGAAAGTGCGTGGGCGGCGGGGCATGAGGTGGGCCGAGGCGAAGTTCTGGGCGCCGGGGACGACGTAGCCCTTGTTGCGCTCGAGTGCGCGCAGAGCGGAGCGCACGACCTGGGTCGTGCTGCCGATCGGGGCGCCGATGGCGGCCTTTCGGGTACCGACTACGTCGAAGAACGGGGTCTCCGTCGGGCCGGGGCAGACGGCGAGGACTTTGATGCCACGGTCGCTGTATTCGCTCCACAGCGACAGGCTGAAGTTGAGGACGAAGGCCTTGCCCGAGGCGTAGGTGGCGAAGTAGGGCGCAGGCTGGAAGGCGGCGGTCGATGCGACATTGACGATTTCGCCCTTGCCACGTTCGAGCATGCCGGGGATCAGGCGGCGGGTGAGGCCGGCCAGCGCTACGACATTGACCATCAGCTGGTCGTGTTCGCGGTCGGTGGAGAGCTCCTCGAAGCGGCCCGCGCTACCGAAGCCCGCGTTGTTGACGAGGGTGTCGATCGAAAGCCGCCGGGCGGCAAGCTCGTTCGCGATGCGGGTGGCGGCGTCCGGCTCGGCGAGGTCCTGGCCGATGACCTCGATTCGGACGCCGTGGCGGTCGCGGAGTTCGGCGGCAAGGGATTCCAGGCGGTCCACCGAACGGGCGACCAGGACGAGATCGTCGCCGCGGGCGGCAAGGGCGGCGGCGAACTCGGCGCCGATGCCGGAGGAAGCGCCGGTGACGAGAGCGGTTTTTCCAGAGCGGGTCATGTTTGACTCCTTCGATCGGATGCAACACAACAGTAGCCATATTTCCAGAAACTGCAACATCAATGTTGCACATAAATCTGGAACAGCTCTCCGGATGTACTATGTTCAGCAGATATCAGCGAAGAGGAGCCCATGCCGTCCACCTCCGCACGACCACTGCGCGCCGATGCCGAACGCACTGTGCGCACCATCCTCGACGCGGCCGAGCGAGTGCTGAGCGACAACCCGAACGCGACACTGGAACAGATCGCGGAAGCCGCCGGAGTCGCGCGGACCACGGTGCACCGACGCTTCGCCAACCGCGAGGATCTGGTGCGCACCATGGCGGTCGCCGCATGGCGGCGGATGGACGCGGCCGTCGACGCGGCCCGGCCACAGACCGCACCGCCGCTGGTCGCGCTGCATCAGGCAACGGCCAACGTCATCCAGATCAAGTATGGCGCCGCGTACGCCCTCGATCGCATCGATGTGACCGACGCCGAAGTCGCCGGGATCCAGGCCGATGTCTTCGCGAAATGCGATGCGGTACTTGTCCGCGCCCAAACCGAAGGCGTCATCGCACCCGATGCCGACCTGACCTGGGTGCGCCGCGTCTACCTTGCGCTGATCACCGAAACCGTGCACGGCGCCACCGAATTGGACACAACCACCGACCCCGACACCCTCGCGAGCCGCGTCATCGACACTCTCCTCGGCGGCGTCGCGGCCGGACGCGGTCGCTAGCAACCGAAAGCCGCGTGTGGCCGACTCCCACACGACGCGCCCCAGCCGCCATGCGGGCGGAGCATCCGCATCAATTCCGGCGACTCCGCGCCCTGTTCCAGCTGGTCCGGTTTCAGTAGCGAGCGAGTGGCTGGAGGGGGCCGTATCGCCGGTCAGCAGCCTTACCGGACGCTGCGCGCAGCGAAGACATTGGCCGTAGGATCCGGGGAGTTGTCCACAAGGCTGGTCAGAAAGAAATGGAGGTCATCGACGATGGCAGGTCCGAGCTTGCAGAGACTTTCTGCCCAGGTGCCGCGATGCGTTGCAACGGGCACCGGAAAAACGGTTACAGCCTGAAGCAGTTCGAGTCGAAATAGTGGATCTCTTTGTTCAGTCGTTTGGTCTCCAACGTTGCGCAGTCGATCAAGGCGCGCCTGGTCAATTCATTGGGAACAGCCTCTGATAATTCCGCCGAAGATATTTGGACGTTCACCGACGTGGTACGAGCGGTGGACCGCAATATCGTCTCGAATGATGGCGACTTCGCAGCGGACCTGAATTTATCGGACAGACTGTCAGGACACGAGCCGAACACACTCCCGCAGTTGTCACCCGCACACGTGACAAGAGGTCGCAATCTGCTCGACGATCTAGACATGGGGTTTATCCGCAGTAGGCTGCCTTCTTCCGTCGATGGTCCCGGCGATCCGGCGCTCGGCGAGATCTATCTCCTCCAGGGTTTCGATGGACTTCCGACCCTGACCGGCTCCAGAGGTGTGGACGAGGTCATTGCCGCGGGCGGTCGTGAGTTATTTCGAGGTGTGACCGACCCGCGCCATGCCCAGGAATTCAGGACAGGACGACGCCATTTTCCGGGCCTGGCGGCTGAAGGTAGGGCAACAGGAAACGGGACCTATGCGACAACCATGCGAGAATCGGCGCTGCACTACGCAGGTGGAAACCCCGAAGGCGTCATTCGGATGGCGCTGCGACCCGACGCGCGGATCATCGATTTCGACCAGCTATTTCTGGAAAACCAGCACGCAATCGGCTTCATCTCGGACGAGCTGCCGCGGCTGCGGCAAATGGACCAGACACCAGAGATCGCCGCACGGATTCAGGAGTTGCGGGATGCCTGGCACGTATATATCGACAAGGGTCGATTCGCCGCCGCCCAGGGCTACGATGCGTACCCAACACATGGCTCAATGCTGAATATGGACGACCGGTACTGGGTGATCTTGAACCGAACGGCCCTGGTAGTCGAACGATAAACCGAAGATCTTCTGCGGGGACCAGACGCTACACGGGAGGACCCTGTCGTGTGGGTGGCTGCTCGACCCCGAAACCCGCTCGGGCAAAGGTGGTCTCGGTAGCGGGGGCTCAGTAGCAGGTGAGTGGCTGGAGCGGGTCGGCGGCGCGGGGCGTCAAGGCCTGATAGGCGGCGGCGATCGACTTGACCGCGAGACGGAGTTCGGGTTCCTGGTGAGTGAAGGGCAGGCGGAGGAAGCGTTCGAACGCGCCCTGGACGCCGAATCTCGGTCCTGCGGCCAGTAATACGCCCTGGTTGGGGGCGGTGGCGGCGAGGGCGGTTGAGACGGGGGCAGGCAGCTGAGCCCAGAGCGACATGCCGCCCGCGCCGAGCGAGACCCGCCAGTCCGGCAGTTCCTCGGCCAACGCATCGAGCAGGGCGGCGCGTTGGGAGCGGAGTTGGCCACGGCGGCGGGCGAGGATGGTGTCAGCGTTTTCCAGCAGGTGGATGGTGGCCAGCTGGTCCATGACGGGGGTACCGAGGTCGACGGTGGAGCGGATGCCGAGCAGCTTGGTGATCAGCGTCTGGTTGGTGCGGATCCAGCCGACGCGCAGGCCGCCCCAGAAGGACTTCGAAGCCGAGCCGATGCTGACGATCTCGGTGCCCTTGGCGAACGCTGCGACGGGCGCAGGCGCGGCATCCTCGGTCAGATTGAGGTCGACCATCGATTCGTCGATCACCACGGTCATCCGGGTCTCGCGGGCGATGGCGGCCAGTTCGGCGCGTCCTTCGGCATCGAGCAGCAGGCCGGTCGGATTGTTGTAGTCCGGCACCAGGTAGGCCAGGGTTGCCGCGGTTTGCCTTGCGGCACTGCGGAGCCCATCCAGATCCCAGCCTGCCTCCGGGGTTTCGGGGCGCAGCGGCACCGGCACCGGGCGGGCGCCGACGTCCCGAATCGCCTCGATGGCGTTCGGATAGGTCGGGTGATCGATCAGCACCCGGGCCGCGGGCGCGGTAAGGACGTTGAGCAGCAGCCGCAAGCCGTGCTGAGCGCCGAGCGTCACCAGGATCTGGTCGGGATCGGTGGGCAGGCCACGCTCGGTGTAGCGGCGGGCCAGTGCCTCGCGCAACCCGAGCACCCCGATCGGATCCATGCCGTGCGTATTCAAGTAGGCCGGGATGCCGTGCAGCGCGACCGAATACGCCTCCTGCATTTCCAGCGGCGCGGCCATCGCGGCGTAGGTCATGTCGATGGTCGGCAGCTCCGGCGGCGCCATCAGCGCCAGAATGCTCCGCGCCGGTTTGGTGCCGTCGTGCTGGATGGCGGGCGGCAGGGCCACGGTGCTGCGTGAGCCCTGGCGGCTGATCAGGTAGCCGTGCTCGCGCAACAGCGCATAGGTGGACGTGATGGTCGTGCGACTGACGCCGATGGTGGCGGCGAGGTCGCGTTCGCTCGGCAGCGCGACACCCAGTGGCGCCCTGCCGTCGTGGATGAGCAGCCGGATGCCCTCGGCAAGGGCCAGATACGCCGGGCGCGCGGACCTGCGGGACTCACCTGTTTCCCCGTTTTCGTCCGCACTGCGCCAGTGGCCCAGGTCCCGAGCCAAGCTGGCAGCACCGATCACTCTCGTCGACATAAAGTCCAGTATCGACCAAGTGGATATTTGTTGGCAAGGCCAGTCGGCGCACGCTGTCCGTTATGACCGCAATCGTGACGGTGCTCGCCATCGCATTTTTGACTTACCTCGTGCATCACTATGCGCCGAAGCGGTCGGAGGAGATCTTTCGGCTCGAACGCTTCCACGCGCCGGGCCTACTGGCCGACCGCTCGCTGACCTACTACGAAGACCAGCGCAGATACTCGGATCTCGCGGCGATCTACGGGCGCAGCGACGTGCCGGATCCTGACCTGCGCGGCGCCACCCTGCCACCTGTTACCTCGCAGCGAGCGGAATCCGGTCCGACCCGTGCGGCCGGTCCAGTCCAGTTGCGCAAAACTGGACTTGGCTGCGGAAACTTGTCGGCCGCGGGAGGCACACTGGCGGGATGAGTGAATCCGCTCGCGCGTCCACCGGGGCGGCGCTCTTCGACACCGCGATCGGGATATGCGCGATCGCCTGGAGCGAGGGCGCCGTCATCCGGTTCCAACTGCCGGAGTCGAGTCCGGCGGCAACCCGAGCACGCATCACCCGGCGCCGCAGCGGCATTGCCGACAGCGCGGAGATTCTCGAGCAAACACCGACCGGCCCGATCGCCGAAGCGATCGCAGGCATTCGCGCCCATCTCGACGGCGGACTCGACGACCTGCGCTGGATCCCCTTGGACACCAGCACGATTCCCAGCTTTCATCGCGCCGTGTATGAGGTGACCCGCGCCATCGACCCGGGCCACACCCTCACCTATGGACAGGTGGCCGACCGCATCAATGCCCCCGGCGCGGCCCAGGCCGTCGGACAAGCCCTTGGCCGCAACCCGATTCCGCTCATCATCCCCTGCCACCGCGTGCTGGCCGCCGACAATGCGCTGACCGGTTTCTCGGCCCCCGGCGGGATCACCACCAAGCAGCATCTGCTGGAGATCGAACGCACCCCTGGCTTCGGCGAGCCGACCCTGTTCTGAATCCCCACCGACCATAGAGACTGTCACCTCGGCCGACGGCACCGCCATCGCGGCGGGTCAGCCGGAGGACGACTCCCCTCGCATCAACGCACCGAGTGACTCCCGGTCGGTGACGTCCATCTTGATGCAGGCGCGATAGAGATGGCCTTCCACGGTGCGAACCGAGACGGTGAGGCGGTCGGCGATTTGCCGGTTGGACAGCCCTGCCGCAACGAGATTCGCAATTTCCCGTTCCCGAGCGGTCAGCGGCAGCGGCTGGGCAGCTTGGCGCAAAGCCGGGGTGCTCGCCCCACCGCAGGCGACCGCCAGTCGGTTTGCCGCCGCGGCGGACTCCAGCAGTCGGCGGCGGTCGCCCGCGCGTTCGTGCGCGGAGGCGGCTTGGGCGGCGGCGTCGGCGGCCGAAAGCAGCGCGCCGATCTGCTCGAATTCGGTCGAAGCCGCATCGAGTCCCTGACCGTCGTGGGCGGCGAGCGCGACCGCGTGCCTGGCTTGGGCCTGTACCAGGCCGCCGTCGATCTTGGCCGCGAGATCGGCGAGCCTGCCCGCGACCGAGTGATCGCCGAAGCGGGCGGCCACATGCAATGCCATTGCCTCGATGGCGTGCTGGTGCGAGCGGGCCGCGGCGTCGGCCGCGCCCATCGCCAGGCGGATGGCCGGGGTGACGGTGCCTTCGGCGGCGGCCATACAGGCCTTGGCGATCTCCAGCTGCGGGTCGTATACCGCGCTGTGCCTGCCACCGCGCGCGGTGGCCTCGGCAATGGTATCGGCGGCCTCGGCGGTGCGCCCGAGCGCCGAATATGCTTCCGCCAAGCGGATTCTCGCGGGGATCATCCAGGCCGCCGCACCCTCCATGGCGAGCGCGGCCAGCGCTTGCTCCAGATGCTCGATCCCGTCCACGAATTGACCTTTGGCCACGTCGACGGTGCCCTGCAGGATCTTGGACATGCCCCACGCCAGATACTGACCGGGCGCGGAGTAGCCGAAATATGCCGCGGCGCAACGCCGGGCAGCTTCCAGATCGCCGGTGTAGGTCAGTGCGAGCACCTCGGCGTGCGTCGAAATGAATCGGTTGAGCCCATCGATGTGGGATTCCACCTGATGCCCGCGGGCCGCATATTGCCGAGCGGCGTCACCTTTGCCCATCAGGGCCAGTGCCAGTCCACCGCCGAACGATGCCCACCACACCGCCCACGGGGGCGATCCTTCGGCCGACATCACGGATTCGGCCTCGGAGAACGCATCGTCGAGTCGGTTCTCGTTGACCGCGCATGCCGAGGCAAGCCCGGTGAGCGTCGCCACGATCTTCGGATGCTTCGCCCTGGCACGGATCGACGCGAGCACCTCGTCGGCGCGATCGGCATCGCCCATGGCCCACAACAGATTCGAGACCCGGGTACTACCCCAGCGCGCCAGCTGCACTTCGTTGAGTTGATCGGGGTCGAAAGTGGCCAGGGTGCGTTCGGCCTCGATGCGGTGGCCCTGCCAGAGCAGTGCGCGCGCGAGCAGATCCGCCGCCTCGACGCCGCCCTGACGTTCCACCGCCGCCCTGGCGAAACGCTCACCGAGCGGCAGGTTCGCCAGCCCGATCGCGTCCGCGGCGGCCGCCTCGAACAGCTCGAGATCAGCGGATTTGTCGCTGTCCAACGCCAATTCGGCCAGTCGGATGCGGTCGGCCGCCGAGTTGATCCGGCGCTCCTTGAGCGAGGAATACAGCCGTCCACGCAGCCGCCGGGCCGAGGCGATACCGAGCCTGCGCCGGATCACCTCACCGAAAAGCGGGTGGTTGTAGCGCACGATCAACTGGTGTGAATTCTCGACAACCCTGATCACACCACGGTTTTCGGCGGCCTCCACGGCTTCCTCGCCTGCCAGCTCGGCAAGCACGTCGAGGTCGATCGGTTCACAGAAGGTGAGTAGCTCGAGCACCCGCAGCACCGGCTCGGGCAGTTGCTCGACCCGGTCCTCCAGCAGCGCGGCCAATTCCGAGGTGACCGCCGCGCGCCCGCGCAGCTGCCACACGCCGTTGACCTGGCGCAGCGTGCCCGCCTCCAGGGCGCCCTCCACCAAATGCCTGAGGAACAGCGCATTTCCGCCGGACGACTCCCACATGAGGTTGGCGGTGAAGCCCTCGAGCTGTCCGCCGAGCATCGACTCCACCAGGTCGACGCTCTGCCGCTGGGTGAACGGATTCAGGTCGATGCGCAGCAGGTGACCGTCTTTCCACAGCGAGGTGACCGCGTCGGGAACCTGCACTCCGCTACGCACCGTGGCCACGATGTGGGCGGCCTTATCGATGGCCAGCTGCAGCAGCAGCGTGGCCGACAGTTGGTCGAGCAGGTGCGCGTCGTCGACACCGATGATGGTGTGCCCGTCCGCGAGCAGCGCTTCGCGCGCCGCGGACATGAACGTCACCGGATCATGGGCTGTGTACACCCCGACCATGTGCGCGAAGACGCCCAGCGGGATGCTGCGGGCCGATTCGGTGCCCGCAACCCACCGGATATTGCCGCCGATGGCGGCCGTCGCCTGTCTCGCCAGAGTCGTCTTGCCCACTCCGGCGTCGCCGGTGAGCACCGTGCCGACATATTGAGTGCCACTGAGCGCTGCGCGGATCGCCTCGAACTCGGTCTCGCGCTCGATCATCGGCCAATTCCGAGCCATGCTCTAACTGTAGTTCTTCACCGATCATGATCTAAGCCAACGAACGATGAACTGCCACAGCAATTCAGACGGTTTTGGCCCCTAGGGGGCGCAGCCGGACAAAGTCCGCCCACAGCCGCGATTGGCCCGAAGGCACTTCTAAGCGAGCACGTCGTGCCGGACAATGGTCTGGTCACGGCCTGGACCGACACCGATGCACGAAATACGTGCACCGGAGAGCTGCTCCAGCCGCAGCACGTAGGCCTGTGCGTTGGCGGGCAGTTCTTCGAAAGTTTTGGCCTGCGAGATGTCTTCCCACCAGCCGGGCATTTCTTCGTAAATCGGCTTGGCATGATGGAATTCGGTCTGGGTGGTCGGCATCTGCTCGACCCGCTCGCCGTCGATCTCGTAGGCGACACAGATCGGCACCGTGTCCAGGCTGGAGAGCACGTCGAGCTTGGTGAGGAAGTAGTCGGTGACGCCGTTGACCCGGGTGGCGTAGCGGGCGATGACCGCGTCGAACCAGCCGCAACGCCGGGCCCGGCCGGTGGTCACGCCGACCTCGCCGCCCTGCTTGGCCAGGAATTCACCGTAGTTGTCGAACAGCTCGGTCGGGAACGGGCCCGAGCCGACGCGGGTGGTGTAGCACTTGAGGATGCCGAGCACCGTATTGATTTTGTTGGGCCCGACGCCCGCGCCGACGGCCGCGCCGCCCGAGGTCGGGTTGGACGAGGTCACGTACGGGTAGGTGCCGTGGTCCACGTCGAGCAGGGTGCCCTGCGAACCCTCGAGCAGCACGGTCTCGCCGCGCTCCAGGGCCAGATTCAGCTGCAATCGGGTGTCGGCGATGCGGTGTTTGAAGCTCTCGGCCTTCTCCAGCACCTCGTCGACAACCTGCTGCGGATCCAGCGCGCGGCGGTTGTAGATCTTCACAAGAACCTGGTTCTTGAACTCCAGGGCCGCTTCGACCTTCTGGGTGAGGATCTTCTCGTCGAGCACATCGGCGACTCGGACGCCGACACGGGCGACTTTGTCCTGGTAGCACGGGCCGATACCACGACCGGTTGTGCCGATTTTCTTGTTGCCGAGGAAGCGCTCGGTGACCTTATCGATGGCCACGTGGTACGGCATGATCAGGTGCGCATCGGCCGAGAGCAGCAGACCCGAGGTATCGACGCCGCGCTCCTCCAGTCCGGCCAGCTCCGCGAGCAGCACGCCGGGATCGACCACGACGCCGTTGCCGATGACGTTGGTCACGCCAGGGGTGAGGATGCCGGAGGGGATCAGGTGCAGCGCGAACTTGTCACCGTTGGGCAGTACCACGGTATGGCCGGCGTTATTGCCGCCTTGGTAGCGGACCACCCATTGCAACCTGCCACCGAGCAGATCGGTTGCTTTGCCCTTACCCTCGTCGCCCCATTGGGCGCCGATCAGGACGATTGCCGGCATTGTCTCGTCTCCTACGGTTCGACGCGCAACACCCCGGGGGATGGCAGCCGACGGAGTCGGCGGGGCGGGTTAAGCCCAGTGTTGCAGCTACCTGCCGTATCGAGGCGGTGGCCGGAAGCACAGTCTAGCCGAAGCATCAGCAGCGGCAGCGAACCGGTTCAGCCCGTAGGCTTGGCAACCGTGTGACCGGAGCCGAGCGCGGCTATGGTGACACCGAAGCGGACCAGCAGGGGGTCCGCGGACACCGACGAGCGTCGGCCGGATCGAGGAGGGTGTACGGCAGTTTGAGTACCCATGTTCTCCGTTGCGACGGCGCACCGGTACCAATTGCCCTCGCGTCGTTACCGAACTCCCCCACCTCTGCCATTCCGGATACCGGCCACATCGATGAGCTGCTGCCCGTGCTCGCCGCCGACAGCCTGCCCCGGCTGATCGTGCTCGGCACGGACGCCGCGCTCGCCGCGGTGCTGACTCACCTGATGCGGACCGAACGGTTGCATGTCGAGATCGGTTACGTGCCAGTCGACAAGACCTACGGTTCCCGCGCCTACCAGACCGGTACCGGCAATGCCGCGGCCAAACGGGCGCTGGAGGGCCGCGCCACGGAGACACCACTCATCCGCGACGACACCGGCACCGTGCTCATCGGCCGCGCGACAATCACCGGCCCCGGCGGCGAAAAGCTGGAAGGCGAGGCCTATGTGGACGACACCCTGCTGTTCTCCGGCAAGGTGACCGCCATGCAGATCTCCCCGATGCTGGAGATGCCCGGCGTTCGCGCCTCCGCCCAGAGGAGCATCATGCGTAAGCGCCGCTGGGTCGAGGGCCGCGCCGCGCAGCTCGGCACCCCGGGTGCGGTGGTGACCCGCGACGGCATCGCCAACGACCGCGTCGTGCCGCGCTCGACGTTCTATCGGCATCACGAACCCTGGCTGCTGGTCCGATGAATCTCCCGTTCCCGAAGAACCGGCGCTCCGGCCTCGGCGCCGTCCGACCGAGCCCGATCTTCCTGCTCGTCGTCGCGCTCACGGCCGTCGGCGGCGTACTGGCCTGGAACGCCGAGCTCGATTCGACCATGGCGAAGGTCGGCGTGTTCGTGTTGGTGGTGTTCGGCTGGATCATCACGCTCTGCCTGCACGAGTTCGCGCACGCCTTCACCGCATGGCGGGCTGGCGACAACGAGGTCGAGCTGCGTGGCTACCTCACGCTGAATCCGCTCAAGTACAGCCACCCACTGCTGTCGATCGTGCTGCCGATGGTGTTCATCGCGCTCGGCGGCATCGGCCTGCCCGGTGGCGCGGTCTACGTGCACGCACACAACTTCAGCCCGCGCACCCAGCGGCTCATCAGCGGCGCGGGGCCCGCGGTGAACGCGGTGTGCGCGATCGTGTTGCTGGTGATCGTCCGGCTGCTCGGAAGCTCGGACTCCCACCCCGCGTTCTGGTTCGGACTCAGCTTCCTGGCGTTCTTGCAAGTCACCGCAGCGCTTTTGAACATCTTGCCGATCCCCGGCCTCGACGGCTACGGGGTGCTCGAGCCGTCGCTGAGCTATCAGACTCGACGCTCGCTCGATCAGTTCAAGCCGTTCGGCATGTTGATCCTGTTCGCGCTGCTGTTCACGCCTGCCATCAACAGCGTGTTCTTCGACACGGTCTACGCGCTGTACGACTTGTCCGGCGTGCCGTCCAACTGGTCGCGCTACGGCAGCTTCCTGACCCGCTTCTGGGCCTGACCCGCTTCTGGGCCTGACTCGGCATCGGCGACTGAACGCGCAGGTCGCCCGGTCCGAATATCAGGACCGGGCGACCGATCTCCGCCGACCGCGACCGCCCGACCCGCCCGGCCACCACACCAATATGGCCGATTGAGCGTGCACCGTCCTGCGAAGTGACTCACCGCAATACCCCTCGCACTGCGGCTACCACTACAAGCTATGGCCGGTTCGGCGCGGGGACACGAGTAGCGGACTACCCCAAGGTCAGCATCCGGACAGCCGCAACGGCGGCGACATGCTCGCAGCTCGATCGAATGTCCGAAATCCGCTGAGTAGTCGGGTCATTCCTCCGGCGGCACGTGCGGATGCGGCACCGTCGGCGGCAGCAGCGCCATGGCGGAAATGCGCTGCATACCGCACACCTGCATGAGGTCGACCACCATGGAACGCACCTGCGCGAACACTACGTGCGCCGAAAGCCCAGCGCCCTCAACGAGTTCCGGGCGCGCGCTCTTGGCGACCGAGCGCAGCACCCGAGACGCCTCGGCCTGGTCGGGCTGATCGCCTGGATCGGCGAGCATCATCCTGCGCACCACGTCGACGGCATCCGCAAGCCGTTCGACCACGTCGATCAGCCGCGGATCGAGGATCTCGTCGTCCTGCACCAGCGTGAGCGAACGGCGCAACAGCACCCTGGTGTTGCGGATCGCATTGTCCAGCGGGTCGGCGGTAGCCCGGATGCGCTCGAGGCGGTCGCGCGAATTCCAGTACAGCGGAGAGATCCTGCTGATCTCCCTGCCGCCTTCCAGCGTCGACCGCAAGCCATCGATCTGCGGCTGCGTCGCGCGGGCCGCGTCCAGTGCCACACGGATCTTGTCCTGGTCCTGCTCGAGCAGACCGTCCGCGCAGCCGGTGAGCGACCTGCCCATCACCGCAAGGACTTCCGCGGCCTGCTCGCGTGCCCTGCGCACCGGATGCAACGGGATCGATGCGACAACAACCACGCCGACCAGCCCGCCGATCAACGCATCGAGCATGCGGGAGAAGCCGCCACCCGCCGAGGGCGGCAACAGCGTGGCGACCAGCACGGCGGAACTGGCGGCCTGCATCGAGATGATCGAGCCACCGTCGAGGAAGACCGTGGCCGCCATGGCGACAGCGACCACCAAGGCGATCTGCCACACCCCGGTGCCCGCCCGGGTGATGAACAGATCGCCGATGCCGATGCCGATCGCGACGCCGACCACCAGTTCCACCGACCTGCGCAGCCGGGCGCCGAAGGAGATGCCGATCGACACCACGGCCGCGGTCGGCGCGAAGAACGGCAGTGCGTGGCCGACGATGTTGTGCGCGATGAACCAGGCAAGCGCGGCGCCGACGGCGCACTGGACGATCGGAAGGGCGGACAGGCGCAACCGCCGCCAGGACTTGCGCAGCCGGTCCATACTGCTCGTCCGCGCGACATCCACGCGGGAGTTCAGGTCGAGCCCACCCGTCACCCGACCACCACCCCTCATCGAATCGCTACGCGATGCTGCGATCAACTATGGCTCAGTTGAGGCCGAGCTCGGATGCGGCACGGGGGTCACAATCCTCCAGCAGATCCAGGCAGCGGGCATATTCCTCGGTCTCGCCGATCGCGCGCGCCGCCTTGGCGAGCGCGCCGACGCAACGCAGGAAGCCCTGGTTGGGTTCGTGGCTCCACGGCACCGGCCCGAAACCCTTCCACCCATTGCGGCGCAAGAGATCGAGCCCGCGGTGGTATCCGGTGCGGGCGAAAGCGTAGGCGGCGACGATATCGTGGTTGACCACCGCCTCCGCGCCATCGCTGCCACCGCGGGCCAGCGCGGCCTCCGCGAGATAAGCCCAGGCGATCGAGGCCGCGGGGTGCGCGGCCGCGACCTGTACGGGGTCGACCTTGTCGAGCAAGGCCTCCTCCGCTTCGGAGTTTTCGGGTAGAAGTACCGGTTGCGGTCCGAGCAGGTCACCGAACGAGGTCATGCGGATCATTGTGCACCCGGCAAGGAGAACCGCGGCGTCGGGGGAATCACCACCGACGGGCAGAAGCGGCGACCGGACAGGTAAAGACGGACTACGTCCGGCTGTGCCTATTAGGCTGGCCGTCGAGTTTCAAATGTTTGCTCGAGCGAGGGGTATCAGTTGTCCGACCCGAACGACGAGAAGAACCCGGCGCAAGGTAGCGCCGGTGCCGCCGACCAGGCCGCGAACGACGCGCGCCAGGCCGCGCCCGCGGAACGGACATCCGCCTCGGATACCGCGCAGAGCGGCGCACCCGCCGCGGCGCCCACCCAACCCCTTTCCACCGCAGCCGCCGAGAAACAGTCGGGCGACGCAGCGCCATCGGCTTCCGGAGCAACGCCGGGCGCTGCCGCCGCGGCATCCGACAAACCCGCCGACGTCGGTGCCAGTGTCCCCTCCGGCGCGACGACACCGTCCGTGCCGACCGCCGCGACATCCGGCCGATCCGACGCCCCGACATCGACCGCATCCGGCACGCCTGCTGACACCACTCCAGAAACCACACCTATCCCGTCGGCCGCAGGCAAACCCGTCGACGCGAACCCGGGATCCGCTGCCGAAACAACTCCCATCAAACCCGGCAACACCACGAACGAATCTTCTGCCGACGCGAAACCCGGATCCGCTCCGGAAACGACCCCCATCAAGTCCGGCAACACCACGAGCGAATCGACCACCGGTAAGCCTGCCGACGCGAAACCCGGATCCGCTCCGGAGGCGACACCGATCAAGTCCGGCAACGCCGCGAGCGAATCCGCTTCCGGCACAGCGACTCCCGCCGCAGACGACGCGGACACAGCGGCAGCCGACGCGGCGACGGTTCCCGGCAATACCATTCAATCCGCTTCCGGCGCAACGGCTTCCGCTGCGACCGCAAACGGTACCGAGTCGGCTGAGGTGACATCCACCTCCGACGCCGCAGCTTCCGGTGGCGCGGCAGGCAGTGCCGCATCCGCCGCTGCGGCGGCTGATGCCCGAACCACCGTCATCCGCCGCGACAATCCACCGAATCGGACGGCACCCGGCACGTCCGCGACCGCGCAAGCCACGGGACCCGACGCGGAAACCGCCGTGATCAGGCGCGACGCCCCAGCGAACCGATCCGGGTCCGATGCCGAGTCACCCGACGCGGAGCGCACGTCCGCCGCGAGTGAACCAGCCGATTCCAGCGCGGCGACCGTGGTGATGCGAAGAGCGAGTCCCGCGGCCGAACCCGCGAAGGACGCTGCGGCGTCCGCCGCCGACCCGGATCTCGCGAGCCCCGACGCGAAGACCGTCTCACTGCCGACCGCGACCCCCGCGCCCGAAAAACCGCGGGACGCCGCTCCCGACGAGCAGCCGAATATCGCGGGCGCTGACGCGGAGACCGTCGCGATGCGGGTGGTCCCGAACCCGGTCGACGACGCCAAAACCACGGCGATACCCATCCAGAAGCCCGCTGATCGGGACGCGACCGAGAGGATGCGGACCCCCGGTGCCGGCACCAAACCCGGCACCGATCGGGTCGTCTCGCCGTCGGCCCGTCCGGCACCGATCACCAGGCCGCCGAACACCCCTCGACCCGCGCCCGGCCCGAAACAGCCCGCACCACAAGGTCCTTCCGCACCGCCGCAGAACGGACCAGGTACGCCGCTGACCGAGCAGACCCGGCCGTCGCCGCAACGTCCGCCCGCCAAACCGCGACAGGTCAACTCGGCGCCGTCGCCTGCGGACATGCAGGCGACCAGCCCCGCGCAGTCGCTGTCGGGCCCGCCCGCGGCCCCGCGCCCACCGCAGCCGCGGCAGATCGCCCAACCGCAGCGCATCGCGCCACCCAGCCAAACTCCAGCGGCTGCCGAACCGCGGGAATCGGCGGGGCGCTCGAAGCGCTGGCTTGCCGCGGTACTCGCCGCGGCGGCACTGGTCGTCGTGGCGCTCGTCACGTCGGCGGTGGTGCTCATCGGCGGTTCCGACAACTCGCCCGAGGCCAAGGTCCGCGGCGCGATCACCGATTACACCCGAGCGCTGCAGACCGGCGACCTGACGACGCTGCGCAACTCCACGTGCGGTCCGCTGCACGAGTTCTATAAGAACATCCCAACGGATCAGTTCGCGGGCGTGCACCAATTGTCGGTGGAGCGCAAGAACATTCCAGTGGTGGACAGCGTCGACGCGATCCGGATCACCGACAATACCGCGATCGCGCAGGCCACCGTCTACACCGAGGCGGACCCGTCGAAGCGATCGGCACGGACCTTCGATCTGGAACACACCGATGACGGCTGGAAGGTCTGCGATCCGCCGACCGCGACGCAATAGCAGGTCAGCATTATAAGGTAGCGAGCGTCACATCCACCTGGTCAACGGACCGGTTCACCAGTAGCATGGCCCGGATCATGAGCACGGAACAGACAATCGCACAGCCGGAATCGGATGCTGTGGTGCAGACACCGACGCTGGCTGGACGACGATTCCGGAGCCGCGACCACTACGTAGTAGGCCGGGAGAAGGTCCGCGAGTTCGCGCGCGCCGTGCAAGCTCAGCACGGTGCACATCTGCGCGAACCCGATGCGCGCAAGCTCGGGTACGAGGGCATCATCGCGCCGCCGACCTTCTCCTCGGTCATCGGCATCACCGCGACGCGGGCGCTGCTGGATTCGGTGCTCACCGACTATGACCTGTCCCAGATCCTGCAGACCGATCAGGTCTTCGAGATCGTCCGGCCGATTCTCGCGGGCGACCAGCTCACCACCGAGGTCGTGATCGAATCGATCCGGCAGTTCGGCGACAACGATTTCATCCTGGTCGGCTTCTCGCTGACCGACCAGCGCGGTGCGGTCGTGCAGACCGGTTCGACGACGATCGTCGCCCGCCGCGGCGCCGAGGTCGACGCGAATATCGCCGACACGGTCGAGAACATCATGATGCACCCCCGCCCGTCGGCCCAGGCCGCGGCAGCCGCGGGCGCGCTCGTCGCCGTCGACACCGACGCCGACGCCGCGGGATCGGCGCGACTGCCGCAGCCGAACCCGCTCGTGCACAGCCTGCCCGACTTCGACCGGCTGTCGGTCGGCGAACAGCTCCCGGCCGGTACCGCCGAGGTGACCCGCGGCGACCTGGCCAACTACGCGGGAGTCTCGGGTGATCCCAACCCGATTCACTTCAGCGAGCAGGCCGCGACGCTGGCCGGACTGCCGACCGTGGTGGCGCACGGGATGCTGACCATGGGCCTTGCCTCCGGCTACCTGACCTCGTGGGTCGGCGATCCGACCGCGATCGAGAAGTTCAGCGTGCGGTTCTCCGGTTTCGTCCCGGTGGCGACCGACGCGCCGAGCACGATCGAATTCACCGGCAAGATCAAGTCGTTGGATCCGTCCCGACGGATCGCGACGGTCATGATGGCGGGTACCTCGGACGGGCGCAAGCTCTTCGGTCGGGCCATCGCCGAGATCCGTTTCGCCTGAGACACCGGACTTCTCGGCTCATGGACTACCGGGCGGCAACGAGGGGTTGTCGCGCGGCTCAGTCCACCGTCGCGTGCATCAGGTAGACGTTGTAGTCATTCCAGGTCGAGATGTTGAGGTACAGGTCAGAGCCCGAGGACCAGGGGTGGATGAATCCACCGTAGAGCTCTGGGTAATTCAAGACCGACACCGTCGGCGTCCCCTCGGACCACACGCCCTGTGGTGAATCCGACTCGCGGACAACGATAGCCGCCTTGGCCGTGTCGAGATAGCTCATCTGCCAGACGTTTCGGGCGCTGTCGAAGCGGACCGACAACTCACCGGCCGGCGCGTCGACAATCGGAGTCGCGGCGGCGAATCCGCCGGTCGGCGTCCAATGTCCGTCCCGCCAGTACTGATAGGCGGTGGTGTTGAGGATCTGATCCTTCGGCACCCTGGCCAGGCCGACAGCGGCAAGCCGAGTGTTGGGGGTGCCGAACATATAGACGTAATCGCCGTTCGGAACCATCGCGCTGACTTGGAAATTCGCGAGGCCGAAGATGTTGTCCCAGCGCGCGTGCGGGTCCTTGGTCCAGGTTTGGCCGTGGTCGTCGGAGTAGGCGATGCCGCCGTAGTTGGTGAAGAAGGTGCCAGGAATGCTGTTCCAGGTGCGAATCGCCATGTAGCTGAGGTACTGCCGGTCACCGATCGCGAATCCGGAGGTCGGAATCGTGGTCACCTCGATATTGTCGAGCTTGCGGCTGGACAGCACTTCCGCGGCGTGGCAACGATCGTCGGTCACCATCCGGTCGTAGGTCATCCCGTCGGAGAGATCACGATCGGTGCTGAAGGCCAGCACATTGCTGCGCCAGTCGGTGCCCATGCCGCCCGGAGGGTGGAAGCCGCGCCCGACGGTGTCACCGAAGACGGTCGCGATCTCCCCCGGCGCGCTTTCCCACATGATGCCGAGGTCGGTCCCGTCCACCTGCCACCGCTTATCGGTGCGGTTGACCGAATTCGCGCCGGTCTGCTTGGCCACCTCGCGCACCGCACCGACGCGCGGGGCACGGCGCGCCGGTGACTGCGCGGCGGGTTCGGTCGGCGGATCGACCCGCGCGGGCGGCGGCGGCACCGTACCCGGATCCGGTCCTGGTCCGGGAATCCCGAAGTAGAAAGGCTTGGGGCTCAATAGAACTTCCGGAATCCCCAGCCGACTGGCCAGACTCGGCGGCGGCACCGGCCCGTCGGTGAGATCCGGACACGGATTGACGCACGGATCGGGTGGCAGCTCCATCGTGATCCGTGTCGGCTCCGATACGGGTGGCTGTGGCGGAAGCACGGTCAGCACCGGATACGGTATGGGCACGTCGAGTGTCTTCGGCACCAGCGACTCATGCTTCGCCACCGGATCACTCGCGCACGGACCGGCCCCCACCGCACTGTCCGCGGGCACCGCGACGGCAGGCCGCTCGGCGCAGACCAACGCCCCTGACCAGAAAACGACGGCACCGAGCACGGCCACTAGTCGCCCCGCCATAGCCAACCCCTCGACATCCCTCGGAGTACTCGCACCAGCGAACGACCATACCCGCCTCACTCGATTCGGCACGCGAGACTTTCCGATTCGCGGGCAGCGATTTACGCCGCGCCGACATCGATTTCGGCGTGGCCGCACGCGCATGGTTGGGCGGAGGATGGATGGCGTGAACATTTCACTGATCCACCGCCACGGGCTCGCCGTGCTCGGCGTCGCCTGTCTGATGGCGGGCGGCTCGGCGCTGATGCCGACCGCCGCCGCCGATCCACCACAGGCCGCGGCAATATCCGGTCCTGATGATTCGCTGCCCATACCGAGTTACCGGCCGGGGCCGAAGGGAAATAATGTGCCGCCGCCGAAGGAGCCGACGGCGGAGGAACCGGCGTTCTATTCGAACTGCGATCAGGTGCGGGCCGAAGGCAAGTTGCCGTTGTATCGGGGGCAGCCTGGGTACGCGCCGTATCTCGACCCGGATGGGGACGGGGTCGCCTGCGACTACTGAACGGCCTGGAAGGTCAGGGCGGTGGTACCGATTCGGATGACGTCTCCGTCGGCGAGTAGGGCGCCGGTCTCGATCGGCTCGTCATTGACATAGACGCCGTTGGCCGAATGCAGGTCCTTGATCAGCAGGCCGGCCCGGCTCGGCATGATATGCGCGTGATACCGGCTGGCCTTGGGGTCCTCGAGGACCAGGTCGTTGTCGGTCATCCGGCCGATCCGCAGCCCGCCGTGCCCGATCACGAGCACGCGGCCGTCGGCCATCCGCAGCTGGCCGCTGCGCACCGCACGCGGCATCTCGGTGACTGTCTCGGTCATCGCCGCGGCCATCCGCTCGGTGCGCTTGAGTTCGACCGTGCTGAGCGGTTCCTGACGCAGCACCCGCTGCTCGAGGTCGACGAGGACGGGACCGGGATCGATGCCGAGCTCATCGGCGAGCACCGCGCGCACCCTGCGGCAGGCTTCGAGCGCGTCGGCCTGACGGCCGGACAGATACAGCGCGGTGATCAGCTGCCCCCACAGCGGCTCCCGCAGCGGATGCTCGGCCGTCATGGACACCAGCTCGCTGATCACCGAAGGGGCGCGTCCGCAGGCGATTTCAGCATCAATACGGGCGGAGGCGGCCTGCAGCCGCTCCTCATCCATCGCGGTCGCGAAGCCGTCGGCGAACTGCAACCCGGCCAGATCGGCCAACGCGCGACCACTCCACTCGCGCAGTGCATTTCCGAATAACTGCGCGGCACCCGGGTGATCGCCGACCTCGGCACAGCGCGCACCCGCATCACGGGCCGCCTCGAAACGGCCCAGATCGCAGGCTTCCTCAGCGATTTCGAGTCGATAGCCCGATGATTCGGTGCGCAGCACCATCGCCGGATCCACACCCGAATTGCGCAGCGCCTTACGAATATTCGAGACGAACACCTGCAGACTCGCGGCGTAGGAATCGGGCGGATCCTCGTTCCACACCATGTCGGCCAGCGCGGCCGAAGCCACCGCACGCCGCCGATTCACGGTAAGCGCGGCAAGCAAGGCCCGAGGCTTGGGCCCGCCGACCGCCACCGGCTCACCACCGACGAGCAGCCGGACGGGCCCGAGCACGCGCACATCAAGACTCATGAGCTCGGAGCCCCCGGGGGGTTGAAAGGGTCAGGCGCTGATCGACCGTCCCGCGGACTTCAGATCATTGCACGCCTCGAGGACACGCGCCGCCATGGCGGACTCGGCCTTCTTCAGGTAGCTGCGCGGGTCGTACACCTTCTTGTTGCCGACCTCGCCGTCGATCTTGAGCACACCGTCGTAGTTGGTGAACATGTGGCCCGCGACCGGGCGGGTGAAGGCGTACTGGGTGTCGGTGTCGACGTTCATCTTCACGACGCCGAACCGCAGCGAGTCGTCGATCTCCGACTTCAGCGAGCCCGACCCACCGTGGAAGACGAAGTCGAAGGGCTGCGCGTCGGCGGCAAGACCGAGCTTGGCGGCGGCCACCCGCTGGCCCTCGGCCAGCACCTCGGGCTTGAGCACCACGTTGCCCGGCTTGTAGACACCGTGCACGTTGCCGAAGGTGGCGGCGAGCAGGTACTTGCCGTTCTCACCTGCACCGAGTGCATCGATGGTCTTCTGGAAGTCCTCGGGCGAGGTGTAGAGCTTGTCGTTGATCTCGGCCTCGACGCCGTCCTCTTCGCCGCCGACGACGCCGATCTCCACCTCGAGGATGATGTTCGCCTGGGCGCACGCCTTGAGCAGTTCCTTGGCGATCTCTAGGTTCTCGTCGATCGGGATCGCGGAGCCGTCCCACATATGCGACTGGAACAGCGGGTTCTGCCCGGCGTTCACCCGCTCCTGGGAGATGGCGATCAGCGGGCGCACGAAGGTGTCCAGCTTGTCCTTGGGGCAGTGGTCGGTGTGCAGCGCGATGGTCACGTCATAACGCGCGGCGATCACGTGCGCGAACTCGGCCAGCGCGACCGCGCCGACGACCATGTCCTTGACACCCTGGCCGGAGGCGAATTCCGCACCACCGGTGGAGAACTGGATGATGCCGTCACTACCCGCATCGGCAAAGCCCTTGATGGCCGCGTTGACGGTCTCCGAGGAGGTGCAGTTGATGGCCGGGAAGGCAAAGGAGTTCGCTTTGGCCCGACCGAGCATCTCGGCGTAGACCTCCGGAGTCGCGATGGGCACTGTGAAGACCTCCGTGTTGTGCGGCAATAGACAATTCTGACAGGCCACAGAGTAGGCCAGCGGCCTTTCGCCATGTTCGACGGGCAAGACAATGCCTCACACGGCTCCACGACCAATCGTCCGCGACCCAGCGCATCCGACAAAGTCGCAAGCGCCCCTCCTCACCCACCCACCACGCAGCGAGTCTTACGAGCGACCGTTCGCGGCCCGTTTCGCGTCCGAGCAGCCGAAGCGCATGCGCCGCAGGCGCGAGTCTCGGCTGCTCGGACGCGAAAACCAAGGGGCCGCGAACACGCAGCGCCGCAGGCGCTGCGAATCCAACACTGCATTCTCAGCTGAACCCGGTACTGTGGGCCGCGTAATTGCGCTGGCAGCTACCGACGCGGTGACACACCCCCCGCGTAACGATTAGCAAGTTGGCCAGCCGTACCCGGACAGGAGGCCGCGTGATTCTGCTCGCAGCGACAGAATCGGTAAGCAATGTTGCGCTGACCCAGCTGTTGGATCCGATGCATCTGCTCACCGAGACGTGGCTGAAGAACGCGGTTCTTCCGGCAATCCTGGTCATCGTCTTCATCGAGACCGGTCTACTGTTCCCGATCCTGCCCGGCGATTCGTTGCTGTTCACCGGCGGTCTGCTCGCCGCGCAGACGCCGAATCCGGTATCGATCTGGGTTCTGGTGCCCGCGGTCGTCGTCGTCGCGTTCGCGGGCGACCAATGCGCCTACTGGATAGGCAGGGCGATCGGTCCCGCGCTGTTCCAGAAGGAAGACAGCAGGTTCTTCAAGAAGCACTACGTCACGGAGACCCACGAGTTCTTCGAGAAGCACGGACCGAAGACGATCATCCTGGCCCGGTTCGTGCCGATCGTGCGCACCTTCATGCCGGTGCTCGCGGGTGTTTCCAAGATGAACTACCGCAAGTTCGTGGCCTTCGACATCGTCGGTGCGGTCCTGTGGGGCGGCGGCGTGACGGTGCTCGGCTACTTCCTCGGCAATGTCGCCTTCATCAAAGACCACGTCGAGGCGATCTTCCTGCTCATCGTGCTGATCTCGGTGCTGCCCGGCATCTTCGCGGTGGCGAAGAAGGTGCTGAACAAGAACGCGAACAAGAACGAGGCTGCCCGGCCCGAGGCCGAGCTGGCCGCCTCGGCGAACGAGCCCACCCACTGAGCCGGTGGTGTCGACTGCACCGTTGCCCCTAGCAGTGGGCAATTTCGATCCGCTGACCTCGGCGGGCCCCGCGCTCGTCTGGACGGTGGTGCTGACCTTCGTCTTCATCGAGTGCGCAGTGATCATCGGGCTGTTCCTGCCCGGCGACTCGATGCTGATCACGGCGGGCATCGTGATGGCAGGGCACGCCACCGGCGAGACCCAGGTGTGGGCGCTGGCGGTGGGCACCATGCTCGCCGCCATCGCCGGTAACCAGGTGGGTTACGTCATCGGGCACCGCACCGGCCATCATCTGGTCGCCCGGAAAAACGGCCGGTACATCAATACCCGCAATCTGCAACGGGTCACCGAACTGCTGCAGAAGCACGGGTTCCTCGCGGTGCTGATCGCCCGCTGGATTCCGTGGGTGCGCACGCTGTGCCCGATGGTCGCGGGCGCGGCCGGAATGGATCACCGCAAATACACCGTGGCCAGCACGATCGGCGCGATCATCTGGGCGCCGGTGCTGCTGCTCATCGGCTATTACGCGGGCAGCTTCCTGGAGCGGGTGCCATGGTTGATGCCCGGCGTGATCGGCACGCTGGTGATCGGGCTGATCATCGGGACCGTGCTCGGTATCCGTCACTACCGTCAGGAGATGCGCAAGCCCGCCGAGGACTTCGATCTCGAATCCACGCCCGCTGGCATGCGCGAGTCCGAGGGCTGAGCTTCCGAGGGCTGAGCCCAATCGGCGCTGTCGCCCACACGGCGCAGTCGGACGGAGTCCGTCTACAGCCCTGCGCTCGGCCGAGGGAAGGCGCCTACAATCCGGCGGCGCTGACCTGGTAGGCGGCCTCCATCAGCAGCCACCCCGACAGCTGCACCGATAGGTCGCGCTCCGGAACCCGCGACGAGGTCACCGAACCACCCGTGGTGAAATGTCCGGCGCCGGATCTGCCGCCGGGCAACTGCGCCGGTTTGCTCCAGTCGTGACCGAAAAGCGGCTCGCCCTCGACATCGAGCCGGTTCGCCCAGGCCGCGGTGGCCGAGGCACGCACGATCGCGGCAGCGTTGCGCCGATCCGCGACCTGTTCGCGATCCTCGCCGGGCAGCATCACCGCGACCACCGCGAGGTAGCGGGCCAGAATCCCGTTGAACAGTCCGCCGTCGCCACCACCGCCGCCGTTGATCACGCCGCGGGTGGTCAGGTGCTCCTCGACCGCGGTGAGCAGTCTGTGCACCCGTTCGGTATGCCTCGGCTCGCCGGTGTGCACCGCGAGCTCGGTCTCCAAGCCGAGCACAACGCCCTGGCAGTAGCTGAACACCGGGCGCTCGATTTCGCCTGAGGGCAAATGGATTCCGTCGAGGATCAGGCCGGTCTCCGGATCGCGCAGCGTCTCGTCGAGCCAGTCGGCCATCTCCTGGGCGCGCGCATGCCTGCCGAGTCGCAACAGCGCGATACCGGCAGGACCGTTGGCCGGTGCATTGAAGTAGTCCGATCGCTTGCGCCACGGAATTCCGCCGCCGCGCGCGGGCTCCCACGCGCCGTACAACTCCTTCTCCAGCGCGATCAGCGCGCTACGCGCCTCGGTAATGTCCTGGGTTCGCTCGGCGCGTTCCAAAGCTATGGCGAGCCAGGCCATGTCGTCGTAATAGTTGTTGGTCCAGCCGGTGATGTTGCGGATGCGGTGTGAGCGGGTGATCGCGCCGATGCGCTTACGGCGTGCCGGGGTCGGCACCCGGTTGGCCGCGTCGGTGGCGCAGTCGATCAGATGTGCCTGCCACCAGTAGTGCCAGGAGGCGAAGGTGCGCTCGCGTTTGGTGGCAGGCCAGCCGACGACGC
Organism: Nocardia sp. GCM10030253; assembly: GCF_042675075.1. Lineage (NCBI taxonomy): Bacteria > Bacillati > Actinomycetota > Actinomycetes > Mycobacteriales > Nocardiaceae > Nocardia > Nocardia sp. GCM10030253. The sequence continues at coordinate 473,886 of NZ_JBHTDL010000012.1, forward strand.
CCAATTCCGTTCCCGGACAAGCCCATAGCGCTCGCAGATGGCGAGAGACGATCGCCGACTCCGCCATATCGGCCCGCTCCGACCACAGGGCCGGCGTCGCTGCCGAATTCGCTCCAGCCCTGTCCCCACCCGTGCCCTGCCCTGTTTGCGGGCTCCGCGAAGTCATAGGTCAATGGTGCCAGTTGGACCGCGATTTACACGCCTGTTTTCGTTACCAAGCTGAGTCCAAATCGGCATGCTGACGGATCCACGCGTGCATGGCAATACCCGCCGCGACGCCCGCGTTGATACTGCGGGTCGAACCGAACTGGGCGATCGAGACCGTCATGGCCGCCGCGTCCTTCGCGTGCGCGGTGACACCGGGGCCCTCCTGCCCGAACAGCAGCAGGCAGCGGCGTGGCAGCGCAACAGTTTCCAGCGGTACCGAACCGGGGGTGTTGTCCACCGCGACCACCGTGAGATCCGCCTGCGCGGCATAGGCGAGCAGCTCGGCGAGGTCGGTGTGATGCTCGATGTGCTGGTAGCGGTCGGTGACCATGGCGCCGCGACGATTCCACCGCCGCCTGCCGACGATGTGCACGGCCGCCGCCGCGAAAGCGTTCGCGGTGCGCACCACGGTGCCGATATTCGCGTCGTGCCCGAAGTTTTCGATGGCCACGTGGAAGGGATGCCTGCGCCGATCGATGTCGGCGATGATGGCCTCGCGCGTCCAATACCGGTAGGCATCGACCACATTGCGGCGGTCACCGCCCGCCAGCAGTTCCTGGTCGAGCCGCGGATCGTCCGGCGGCGGTTCACGGTGCTCGGCAACCCATGGACCGACACCATGCGGATGCTCGCCCCACTCGGTGGGTCCTGTCGGCTCCTGCTCCGAGGTGTCGGGCACTGGGTCATTCACTCGGATGATGCTAATTCCGGTCGCGCCACCGCCTCACACGAGGCGGACTCGCGCCGCGTCTCAGTAGGAGGAGTTCGAGTCCAAGACACCGGTGACGCCGAGAATCACGAAGAACACCACGAACAGCAGGCTGACGATGATCAGCACCGAGCTGATGATGCCGCAGACGTAGCCGACCATGACATTGCTGCGCCCGCCGATCGTGCCGCCGGACGCGTCGATCTCGTTGAGCGCCTTCTTGCCCATCACCCACGCGAACGGTCCGAGAATCTGGCAGAACACCAGACCGAGGATGCCGAGAATCATGACAGTGGTGGCTTGCGGGTGATCTTGCGGCGGACCATACCCATAGGGTGAATAGCCGTACTGCGGTGGCGGAGGCGGATAGCTCATTCGCTGGATGGTAGTGGGTGTGGCTGGCTACACCATGTATTCGGCGGACAGCTCCATCGAATCCCGCCGCCGCCACGACAACCATGGAGCTCATGACCGAGACAGACGCCGATCCGACCCTCGTGCTGGACGTGCCGACCGGACCACCCGGCCGATCCGCTGCCAAGGAAGTACTTCGCGCGGTGCTACGGGCGCCGATCGAGGCACGGACCTGGAAGGAATTCGTCTACGTCTTCACGGTTTTCGCGCTCGGCTGCGTCGCCATCGCCTACCTGTTCTTCGGCTTTCTCGGCGGGCTGTACGCCTCGATCTTCATCATCGGACTGTGGGTGCTCGCGCTGGTGATCCTGGGCGGGCGGACCTGGGGCCGAATCTATCGGGCGTTGTGCCGGGACCTGCTCGGTATGCCGGTGGTCGCACCGCCGCGCTTCGCGCCGAGGCCGGGTCCCTTCGGATTCTTGCGGAGCGCGTTCACCGATCGGGCGAGCTGGCGGGCCATCCTCTTCCTCTTCGCTCAGGCCGTGCTCGGTGTGGTCGTCGGCTATTTCGTGCTCGTCGCGATCGCGGTGGTGCTGTTCACGGCGATCTCGCCCATTCCGTGGGCGCTGTTGCATCCGACGAACGTCGACGAAAACGGCGTCGAGCATCATTCGCTTTTCCAGTTCGGTTCGCTCTACATCGACAGCTGGCCCAAGGTGCTGCTCACCTCGGCGATCGGCATCATCTGCTGCTTCGCCCTGCCGTGGCTGCTGCGTGGCACCTGCTGGCTGCACCGGGCGCTCACGATCACGTTGCTCGCCGCAACGGCCCGCGATACCCAAGTGGCCGAACTGCAGGCGAGCAGAAAGGCCGCGGTCGAGAATGCGGCGGACACACTGCGCCGCGTGGAGCGGGATCTGCACGACGGCACCCAGGCACGACTGGTCACCATCGCCATGGCGCTCGGCCGGGCCGAGGAGCGGCTGGCCGTTGGCGGCGACCCCCGCGATCTGATCGCCGACGCGCACGCCAGCTCCAAGGAGGCGCTGACCGAATTGCGCGAACTCGTGCGCGGAATCCATCCACCCGCACTGGAACTCGGATTGGCGCCCGCACTGGAGACCCTGGCGGCACGCTGCGCGGTTCCGGTGGAGCTGCGGGTGCATCTGCCGGAGCGACCGCACCCTGCCATCGAAGCGATCGCGTACTTCTCCGTCGCCGAACTGCTCACCAATGTGGTCAAACACGCCCATGCGGACCGTATCTGGGTGTCGGTGGTGCCGACCGACATCCGAACCATCGTGGTCACCGTGCGCGACAACGGAATCGGCGGCGTGCTGCCACCCACCGACGGTAACCACTTCGCGGGCAGCGGACTCGCGGGGCTGTCGGCACGAGCGCGTGCCGTCGACGGCACCCTGACCGTGCAGAGCCCGACGGGCGGACCCACCGTGGTGACCATCCTGCTACCGAAAGCCGGGCCGCAATGACCATCCCACCGTCGAGCACGCCACTGCGCATCGTGATCGCCGAAGACAGCGTGATCCTGCGCGACGGACTCGCGGGCCTGCTCACCGAGCGCGGCCACGAGGTGGTCGCCATGGTCGGCGACGCGAGCACTCTGAGCGACGTAGTCGGCACGCACAATCCCGACGTCGCCGTGGTGGATGTGCGCATGCCGCCGTCCTTCACCGACGAGGGCCTGCTCGCCGCGATCGAGCTGCGCAGGAAATATCCGATGACCGGCGTCCTCGTTTTCTCCCAGTGGATCGAAACCCGGTACGCCACCGAACTTCTCGCCGGCGGCGCCAGCGGCGTCGGCTATCTGCTCAAGGATCGGGTCGCCGACGTCCGCGACTTCATCGACGCACTGAACCGGGTGGCAACCGGCGGTACCGCCCTCGACCCGGAGGTGGTGAGTCAGTTGATGGGCGCCTCCCGGCAACAGGATTCGCTGGCCAGGCTCACCCCACGGGAACGCGAGGTTCTCGAATTGATGGCGCAGGGTCTGTCCAACAATGCGATCGCCGCGGCGCTGACGGTCACCGAACGTGCCGTGGAAAAGCACATCGGCAATATCTTCACCAAACTCGACCTGCCGCCTTCGGAAACACATCATCGTCGCGTACTTGCCGTATTGCGCTTGAAAGGGTGATTGCCGGAGAAATCGGGACCGATTCCGGCGTCTTCTGGAGTCTCGTCAAGGTGTATTCACATCCGATCGTGTCGTCCTATCCTGGATAGAGCAGGACAGTCGGGGTGGAGGCTGGTATGGACCACGCGCGCATTTTCCGCACGGTGCTCGGAGTGACCGCCGCGTACCTGATCCTGCTCGGACTGTGGCTGGGGTGGCTGTTGCCGCACACCCCGCCCGGGACGGAGCCCTATCAGATCATCGCGCTGGTCGGCGTGTTCGGATCGTGTGTCGGTATCGGGATGATGCTGGCCGTCCGCCCGTCACGGGCGGATCGGCGGTTATGGCGCCACGGCCTCGAGGGCTGGGCGAGGATCGAGGGAGCGCACCCACTTCGCCCCACCGATCACCACACCGAGCTGACCGAATTCGATCTGGAACTCACCGTGCCCGGGTCCGAAAGTTACCGGGGGACTATCGTTTTCGATGTGACACCGGCCGACAAGCCGCGGCTCGCGGTCGGCGAGACCATCTCGATCCGGGTCGATCCGGCGAACCGGGACCGCATCATCCTGGTCCTCTGACTCATTCCGTTACCGCGACAGCGACTTTCGCGTGCGCCCTCGGGTCCGCGAGCAGGTATTGCGCGGCCGCATAGGTGGACAGGATGACGCCCTCGGTGACACGACGAGATCGCTCACCCCGCGCGAAGAGGCGGCGCAGCACGATCAGCCCATCGGAAACAGTGAAAAGCAGCGCGCCGACGCCGAGTCGACTGCGCGGGTCGGCGTCGGGGATATTCACTCCCGCAACAGCTTTCGCATTCGGTGCCACGCCGGGATCGGAGGCGAGCACCGCCGCGGTCCCCAATGTGGCGCCATAGGCTGTCAGCGGTACGGCGACACCGGGCGCCTTCGCCCACAGCAGCGCACCCGCGCCGAGCCAGGCAACCAGTCGTGGCACCGCCACCGCGGCACGGGGCCGCCCGCCGCGCCGCCACCACAGCGTCGAATACCCGGTCTGCATCACCGCGAACGACGAAGCGCCCGCAATCAGCCGACGATCGTCGTCCGGATCGATCAACAGGATGTCCCCGACCGTCGCGGCACCGAGCGACCCGAGCAGCAGCGTCCGGTCGGTGGAATCCAGCCTTTTGCCCTCGGCCACCACGTCCGCCGCGAGCAGCGGCATCATCAGCGGTTTGGCGATCCATTGGAGCTTCTCGCGTCCAGTGACCGCCCCATATACGGTGACGGCCGCCGCGACGAGAAACCCGGCCCGAAACAGCCGCATGGTCAGAAGCTCGGCTCGGTCGGCGCGGGCGGCAGCGTGACCACTTGACCCGCATAGCTCAGGCCCGCGCCGAAGCCGAGCAGCAGGGCCGTCTGGCCGCCCTTGGCCTTACCTGTCACCAGCATCTCTTCCATCGCGAGCGGGATAGACGCGGCGGAGGTGTTGCCCGTGTTCTCGATGTCGTTGGCCACCGGGATGTCGTCGGCCAGCCCGAGGTTCTTCTTCATCAGCTCGTTGATGCGGGCGTTGGCCTGGTGCGGAATGAACACCTCGATGTCCTCCTTGGCGACCCCGGACACCTCCAACGCGGCCGACAGCGCACGCGGCAAAGTGACCGCCGCCCAACGGAATACCCGCGGGCCCTCCATCCGCAGCGACATCCGGCCGACCGGCTCGACGACCGGGTCGGTGCCCTGCAGCCGCTGCGCCCGCTCCATGTACTCGAGGAAATCGACATCCTGCGCGATCGCGGCGGCGTTCTCGCCGTCGCTGCCCCACACCGTCGGGGAGATGCCGTTCTCCTCGCTCGGACCGACCACTACCGCGCCCGCGCCGTCACCGAAGATCATCGCGGTGCCGCGATCGGTCGGATCGAGTCCGACTGTCATCGTCTCGGCGCCGATCAGCAGGACGTAGTCGGCGGAACCCGCGCGGATCAGGTCGGCGGCGACACCCAGGCCGTAGCCGAAACCGCCGCACCCGGACGTCAGGTCGAAGGCCGCGATCCCGTTCATCCCCAGGTCGTTGGCGACCTTCGGAGCGCCGTGCGGGGTCAGCGTCAGCCAGCTGGAGGTGGCGAAGATCAGCGCGCCGATCTTCGACCGATCGATACCGCTGTTGACGATCGCGCGCTCGCCCGCCGCCGCCGCGATCGACTGCAGCGTCTCGTCACCGCTGATCCAGCGCCGGTTGCGCACGCCGGTGCGCTCGTAGATCCACTCGGGGGTGGAGTCGAGGACCTCGCACACCTCTTCATTACTGACCAGGCGTTGCGGACGATAAGCACCGATCCCGAGCATCGCAACGTTCGCACGGCTCTTGTTGACTGCAATGCTCACCACAGGTAACTCACACGACCCTTCGCTGTCTCCCGACCGCCTCGCTGCGCTCGGCATACGTCCCTTATATCGGGTCGCGCCGCTCTCCCGTTTCGGTCGCTCATCGCTCCCATCTGAAGTCCGGCCCCGACCCAGGCCCGTAAACGCAGCTTAACCGAGGGCGAGATCCTTCAATCCGAGGATAGACCGGTACTCCAGCCCCTCGGCGGCGATGATCTGGTCGGCCCCGGTCTCCCGGTCGACGACCGTCGCGACCCCCACCACCGTGGCACCGGCAGCGCGCAGCGCGCGCACGGCGGTGAGCGGGGAATTTCCGGTAGTGGTGGTGTCTTCGACCACGAGAACCCGCTTGCCGACGATATCCGGGCCCTCGATCTGACGCTGCATACCGTGCGTCTTGGCGGCCTTGCGCACCACGAAAGCGTTGATCGGACGCCCCGGTGCGTGCATGACGGCCAGCGCGACCGGGTCGGCGCCCATGGTCAGGCCGCCGACGGATTCGAAGTCCCAGTCGGCAACCAGCTCGCGCAGCAACTTGCCGATCAGCGGTCCCGCGCTGTGGTGCAGTGTGGCGCGACGCAGGTCGACGTAGTAATCGGCCTCCTTGCCGGAAGACAACGTCACCCTGCCGTGCACGACCGCCAGCTCGCGCACCAGCGCCGCCAATCTGTCTCGGTCGGACCCGGCGTCCTGGGAAACCGCGTCATTGCTTGTTGCCTGGTCGATCATGTCTAAGTCCTTCCGCGTGCGTTGAACAAGCCGCGATTCATTCGGGCCGCCAGGGTTCGCGGGATCATTCCGGCGACGGTGGTGAGCACTTTGTACTGCACACCGGGCACGCTGAGCACCCGGTCCTTCTCCAGATCACGCAGCGAACCGGCGACAACCTGCTCGACACTCAGCCACAGCGGTTTCGGCAGCGAAGACATCTCGATGCCGGCTCGCTCATGGAATTCGGTGCGGACGAAACCCGGGCACAAGGCCTGGACCCGAACACCGGTTCCGGCCAGTCCGCCCGCCAACCCTTCCGTGAAGGATACGACGTAGGCCTTGGACGCCGAATACGTCGAGCCGCGTCCGGGGATCAGACCGGCGACGCTGGCCACGTTGACAATCGACCCCTTCGCCGCGGCGACCATCGACGGCAGCGCCGCCCTGGTGAGCCGCAGCACCGAGGTGACGTTGACATCCAGCTGCGCCTGCAGTTGCTCCGGCGCCAATGTCCAGAACTCCCCCGAATACGCGAATCCGGCGTTGTTGACCAGGAATTCCACGCCATCAGCAGCCCGCGCCGCGACCCGCTCCCGATCGGCGGCATCGGCGAGATCGGCGGCGAGCACCTCGGAGCGGGTGGCGAACTTCCGTTCCAGCTCCGCGGCGAGCTCGGCAAGGCGCTGTTCGTCACGGGCCACGAGCACCAGGTCATAGCCGAGTGAGGCAAGTCGCACGGCGTACCCGTGCCCGATGCCGGAGGTCGGTCCGGTAATCAATGCGACCGGACGCGTTGCGCCGGGCAGGCGCGCGGGAACAGGACTATCGGTCATGTCTCCGCAATTCTTCTACAACCGCTCACTGCGGTACAGGTCCCTGGTACGGGCGGAATCCCGGATGGAACGGGCCACCTGGCGGCTCCTGTGCTTCATCGACCGGCGGCCACTCGGCGTCCGGCTCGGCGCTGACATGCGGTGACTGGTCGCGGCGATCCTTTGCGGGCCAGTCGTCGGACTCGTCGCTCGATTCGCGCCATTCGTCGCGCGGACGGGAACGCGAGTCGGGGACCACCGCGAGCGAAGGCCTGCGCGGCGGCTCCTGGGCGGCCGACGCAAGCGGCGCACGCTGTTCGGGTCCCTCGTCCAAGTCCGGATCGTCGTAGGTGTCGTAGCGCGGCTTCTTGTATCCGGATTTGTCGAAGCCCGATTTTTCGTACTCGGACTCCTCGTACGCGGATTCTTCGTACGCGGATTCCTGATAGGCAGAGGCCGCGTAGCCCGAGTCGCCGTAAGAGTCGCCGTCCTTCTTCATGTCGGTCGGCGGTGTCCGACCGGCGCCGATCGGGCCGTCGGGCTCGCCGTGCTCGTCCGGGTCGTGCTGACGCGTCCGAGTCCGCGGATGCGGGCGGCCCGGGTCGTGGTCGCCCGAGTCCATCCCGAGCACATCGCTGACCGGCGGCAACACGTGCAGCAGACCGGAAAGCCGCAGCACCGCGTCGATGGCGATCTCCCAATCCCGCGCGGTGGTACCGACATTCAGCATGCCGAGTGTCCAGTTGCCCTCGCTCCACAGCATTTGCACCGTGTCGGGCAGAGTCTCGATAAAGGCGACCATCCGCTGGTCGACGGCGTGCCTGGCGATCTCCGGATTGGTCGCGAAGACCACGCGGTCACCGATGGCGCCGAGTAGTTCCAGATCAGCGTCCTTGGGCGGTGACGCGGTCTTGAGCCGCATGTCGACGTCGATATCCGAGCCGATCTGCCTACGCACCGCGACCAGCGTCGCCGCGTCCTCCAGATCGAAAAGGACGAACTTCTCGCCCTTGCGGATACCGGACACCACATCCACCGCGGATAGGTAGCCGAGTTTGGCCAACGCACCGCGGCGCCAGGTCGACGCGAGTGCCGGCTCCACCGACACGTACGTGTATCCCTGGGACTTCGCCCAGACCTGGCGCGCATGACCGGTCCGCTGTCGTTGGACCCGATCGAAATAGAGCAGCACGATCGCACCTACCAGCGCGATCGCCGCCAACCCGAACCACATTGCCGTCATCGCCGTCTACCCTAATAGTCCCGGCCGGACGGAGTCCGACATTGGCCCCGCGCCGGGCCGAGAGAAGGCCGGGCACAGGTCATTCGGGTCGCTCATCTCGGTCCTCCCGGCAGCGAGGTGCTGATGATGATTTTGGCCCGGATCGTCCCGTCCGGAGCCTTGTCGCCTTGCACCACGACCATGTCACCGATGGGCAGATCGGCGACCTCGGCCGCGCTCAGCGAGATCACCTGGGTGTTGGCGTCGGTGTGCACGGTGACCGAGCCGCCCGTCATCGTGTCGAGGGTCAGGGTGCCGCCGTTGTTGGCGCTGATGGTGCCCATGGTCGCGCCGAGTTCGTCGATATTGCCGAGCCCGGGGATGCTCGGCATTGTCGCCGTGGACTGGCCGGACCTCGGTATACCGGTCACCCGGGCCGGGCTCGGCAGCGTCGAGGTACTCGCGGCACTCGTCGACGACGAGTCCTCGCCGCCGAGGAGAAGTCCTGCGATGACACCGACGATCGCGACCAGCGCGACGATGCCGATCGTCAGTGCGACCCACAACCCGGTATTGCGCTTGGGTGGTTGCGGTGGTTGATCGTGCGGACCCTGCGGGACCCTGCCGCCGTAGCCCGGCATAGCGCCTGTGGCCTGCACGGTCGGGTCGGCCCACTGCTGACCGTGGGTGCTCTCGTAAGCGCCCCACTGGTTGTCGTAGGGCGGAAACTCACGGGTGGCGTTCACCGGCGGCGGCGTCCACGGCTCGGGTTGCTCTGACGAGTACACCGAACCGGTGCCGCGGCCGTATGCCTCGGTGTACTCCGTCGTGTGCGCGGGTTGCTCGAATCCGGACTTCTCCGGCGTACCCAGATACTCGGTCGGAGCATCCTCCGGCCGCTGCGCCCACGGGTCGTCCCGATTGGTCATGGCGTCCAGGGTAAGCCGGGTCAGCCCATCAAGCAGTCGGACGTGGCCATCCGGCGGTCGGGTCGAAGCCGCGACACTACCCGAAACCTTTACCCGTTCTTAGGTTTACCACCAGAGCTGGGGGGTTCGGAAAGGTTGCGGGCCAGCTACTTTGGATGCCGTGTTATATGGCCGGGTCGAAGAACAGTTACGGATCCGGGCACTGCTGAACGGCGCGGCGGCGGGACAGAGTGCCGCTGTGCTGATCGTCGCCGAGCCGGGCGCCGGAAAGTCCGCGGTGTTGGGTCTCGCGGCAAAAATGGTCGATTCTGCCTGGCTGGTGTTGCGCTGCGCGGGCACCGAAGACGCGGCGGACCTGCCGTTCGGCGCGCTGCGGGTGCTGTTATCGCCCGCACTCGGCTACATCGACAGACTGCCCGAGCAACAACGTGCGGCGCTTCTGGCGGTATTCGGAGTGCTCGGCGGGCCACAGGTCGCTGATCAGTCGCTGGTCGCCGTCGGCACGGTATCGCTACTTGCGGAGCTCGCGGGCGCGCATCCGGTGCTGTGCCTGATCGACGACGCGCAATGGCTCGATCAGCCATCGGCCGACGTGCTGCTGTTCACCGCGCGAAGGCTCGGCGCCGAGCGGATCGCGCTCGTGTTCGCGGGGCGGACGGAGTTCACCGCGCCCGGCTTGCCCGTGGTGCGCCTGCGGCCGCTGGATGCCGCGCCGCAGCGGGGCCTGTCGGTGGTCAGGACTACCGAGCAGCACGAAAGTGCGCTGCGGAACGGTCGACGGAGCCAGTCCATCGACAGGCCCGATATCGCGCGGATGGCGGTGCTGGTGGCGGCCACCGAGGAAACCGGTGACCTCGATCTGGTGTTGCGGGTTCTCGCCGATCTCGGGTTGACGGTCGACGCGCTGGAGGCCGCCGAAAGGTCCGGCGTGGTGACCGTGATGGAGCAGTCGATAAGTTTCCCGAATCCGCTCGAGCGCGCAGCCGTATACCGGAACGCACCTTTTACCCAGCGGCTCGCGGTGCATGCGGCGCTCGCCGCGGCACTCACCGATCAACCGGACCGTCGGGCCTGGCATCTCGCCGCGGCCGCTATCGGACCGGACGAACCGGCGGCCGCCGCACTGGAGGCGGTCGCGCTGCGTGCATGCACCCGCACCGGGTACGCCACCGCGGCAACAGCGTGGGAGCGAGCAGCCCGGCTCAGCCCCGACCCGGCCGACCGAACCCGCCGCCTTGTCCGCGCCACCGAAGCCGCCATGGATGCAGGCCAACCACAGCGAGCTCTCGGCCTGGCCGACGAGTCGATCGGTTCGACGGACGTGGGGCCCGACGATCGGGCCCGATTGGCCATTGTCCGAGCCCGTGTCGAATTCGAGCGTGGATCGCTGCGCGCCGGATACCAGCTGCTGGTCGATGGCGCCGCGGACCTCGCGTCCGTGCAACCACATCGTGCGGCGCAGATGCTGATCGGCGCCGCCACCGCGGCATGGACCACCGGAAAGCTGTGCGCGGTGGCTACCGCGCGGATGGCCATGGCCGAGCTCGACCTCGGACCGAAGCGAGCGAACTTCCTCGCCGCGGTGGACGGACCGCTCGCGCTGCACTCCAGTGACCACGCGGCGGGGGTGCGGCTCATCCGGACGAATGTGCGGCGCAGCAGGGCGCGGTACTCCGGTGAGCCGTCGGTAATGGTCGCGGTGGCAAACCAGGCGACCGCCGCGGGCGATCTCGATGACGCGCGCGACATCTTGGTCGGGCTGGCCAGGATGTGCCGGGAGCAGGCGATGGACGGCTCGCTGCCCGCGGTCAACGGCGCCCTCGGAACCGTCGAGATGCTGCTCGGCCACTTTCGTGAGGCGCGGGCCGCGCTGACCGACGGACTGCGGATCGCGCACGAGGTGGACCAACCGAACCGGGTCGGCCAAGCCGAGTCGATCCTGGCCGTCATCGCGGCGATCAGCGGCGAGGAAGAACGCTGTCGCGAACTCACCGAACACTGCTTGCGCCAAGCCAGTACCGATTTCAGCGCCTTTGATATCGCACACGCCGAGTGGGCGCTCGGGCTGCTCGACCTCGCCTACGGTCGTTACGAGGCGTCGCTCGATCGGTTCGAGGCGCTGTGGGAACGACCGGACCGGGCGTTGGGCCAGTGGGTTCATCTCATGAGCGACCGGGTCGAGGTGGCGGTCCGGCTGCGCTGCCCGGAACGCGCGCAGCAGCCGTTAACCGCGCTCGAACAGTGGTTCGCGGCAACGCATTCACCATGGATCCAGGCGCATCTGCTGCGCTGCCGCGGGATGCTCGACGGTGACGGTGCGGCATATGCGCGCGCGCTCGACCTGCACGCCGCCGAGCGACGCTGGTTCGACCACGCCCGCACCGCGCTGCTGTACGGCGAATGGCTGCGGCGCGACCGGTGCAAGACCAAGGCGCGTTCGGTGCTGCGCGGCGCGGCGAGCACCTTCGAGCGGCTCGATGCCGAGCCGTGGGCCGAACGGGCCCGCACCGAGCTGCGTGCGGCGGGTGAGGCGACCGTGTCGAAAGGGTCTGATGTGACCGCGCTGCTCACGCCACAGGAGCTACAGGTGGTGCGGCTCGCCGCCGCGGGCTCGACGAACAAGGAGATCGGCGCCCGGCTGCTACTGAGCCCCAAAACCGTTGCCCACCATCTCTATCGAGCCTTCCCCAAGCTGGGTGTCACCAACAGGAACGGGCTCGCCCGAGTCGATCTCGGGCACGGCGGTTCCGACGAATCCTGACGAGCCCACCGGCCATTGATCCGTCAGATGTCCGAAAGTTGTCTGATACCGCAAGTGATTTCGCGCACGTAGCGTCCTGCTGGGGCTACCGGCAACAGCCGGAACGTCCGTGAGAAACGTGCTGTCACGCGCTATCCGGACTTCGGCCCCAAGCCGGCCGACTACAAGTCGAGGTCGGCCGATCACCTTTGTTGGTAAGGAATCGCCATGACAACAACACTCACCGCTCCGACCGGCGCCACGGCCGGAATCGGTCTTGCCGAGCTGGCCGGAAAGCTGTCGACCGGGTCCGCTGTGCATCCCGCGCTGCAGCGTCATCTGACTCCGCGCATCGACGGCGAAGGTCACGCGTTCAACTCGGCCATCGCCAACGAGGGCTTCAACTCAGCCATCGCCAACGAGGACTTCGCCTTCAACTCGGCCATCGTCGACGCGGACTACGCCTTCAACTCGGCCATCGCCAACGAAGGCTACGTCTTCAACTCGGCCATCACCAACGAAGGCCACGCCTTCAACTCCTTCATCAGCAACGAAGACCACGCCTTCAACTCCTTCATCAGCCCGAACCTGTAGTCCGACGCAACAGGCCGAAACTCCGGGTGGCCCCGGCGCGTCCCTTCCGGCGCGCCGGGGTCCACCCGGAGGAGTCGACCGGACATCTCCAAGGAGGCGAAGAAGATGAATCCCGAGGGCGCATCGTGGCCTACGGTCGGACTGGACGTCGAAGGGTTGCGCCGAATCGGTTGGCAGCCCCTCCCTTTCGTCGAGTACGTCATGAAGATCCACAGTCGCTGCAACCTGGCCTGCGACTACTGCTACGTCTATGAAATGGCGGACCAGAGCTGGCGCGACCAACCCAAGAACATGGATGATCAGGTATTCACCGACTCCTGCAAGACAATCGCCGAGCACGCGCGGCGCTTCGCGGTGCCTGCGGTGAATCTGGTGATGCACGGCGGCGAACCGCTACTCGTCGGACACGAGAAGCTGGAGTACTTCGCCCGGTCCGCGCGCGAGCTGCTGGAGCCGATCACCAAGGTGCGCCTGGGAATCCAGACAAATGGCGTCCTGATCGACGAGGAGTTCCTTCGGATCTGCGACCGCTGGGGCATCCAAATCGGCGTCAGTCTCGACGGCGACCGCGACGCCAATGACCGCCACCGGAAGTATCGCCGTGGCACGGGCAGCTTCGACGATGTCGCGAAAGGGCTGGAGCTGCTCATCGGCGGCGACCATCGACATCTGTACTCCGGGCTCCTGTGCACGGTCGATGTCGAGAACGACCCGATCGAAACCTATGAGGCGCTTCTACAATTCGGCCCACCCGCCCTCGATTTCCTTTTGCCCCACGGCAACTGGACCACGCCGCCACCGGCCAAGACCGCCGATCCCACCACCACTCCGTATGCCGACTGGCTGATCCCGATCTTCGACCGCTGGTACAACGCCCCCGAAGTGGAGACCAGGGTCCGGCTCTTCGATGTGGTGATCGAGCTGCTGCTCGGCGGCAACGCCTCGACGGAGGCAGTCGGTCTGGCACCGGTCCGCCTCGCGGTGTTCGAGACGGACGGGACCCTCGAACAGGTCGACGAGTTGAAGTCGGCTTTCGCGGGCGCCACCAAGATCGAGCAGACAGTGACCGGCAACCCGCTCGATGAAGCGCTGTGGGATCCGCATGTGATCGCTCGGCAGATCGGGATCGAGGCATTGAGCGACACCTGCCGGGCCTGCCCCCTCCACAATGTCTGCGGCGGCGGACACTACGTGCACCGTTATCGCGAGGGCACCGGCTTCCGGAATCCCTCGATCTATTGCGCCGATCTCGTGAAATTGATCCGCCACATCGAATCTCGCATCAGGGCCGACATCACGGCGGCGGCCGTCGGATGATGGTGTTCGATTGAACAGCAAGGGAATTCACACGAACAGGGCGTTCGTATTGCTGTGGTCCGGCAATGTTGTTTCGCTGACCGGCTTCTTCGGAATTCGCATCGCCTACCCGCTGCTGGTGCTTTCGGTCACCGGTTCGGTGACGCTCATGGGCTGGGCGGGGTTCGTGATCACGGTGCCGAGCCTGATCTTTCAGATTCCGGCAGGCATCGCGGCGGACTATTCGGATCGGCGGCGCACCCTGCTGATCTGCCAACTGTCCGGATTGACCGCGACCTGTGTCGCCGCCCTGGTTGTCGTTCTGCAGGTGCCGAACCCGGGGCCGTTCCTCATCGTCGCGGCCTTCGTCGAGGGCACCGCCTATGTCTTCTTCACCCTCAGCGAATTGGGCGCTATCCGTGACATCGTCGACAGCGAGCAGCGCCCTGCGGCGTTCTCGTTCTTCGAGGCGGAGCAGCCCATCGGCTCGGTGCTCGGCCGCGCGCTCGGCGCGGCTGCCTATGGAATGGCACGGTGGCTGCCGTTCGTCATCAATGCCGTCTCGTACCTGTTCTGCCTGGTGACACTTTCGGCGATTCGCGGCGACTTCGCGGCGCGAAAGCCGGAAAGCGACCGGCCCAGCGGCGGACGCTGGAGCGTCGCGTGGGAGGGCGTACGGATCGTATGGGCCGAGCCGTTCCTGCGTGCCTCGACGGCGATCAGCGGGTTGTCGAACATGGTCATCCAGGTCGTCATCCTGCTGCTGATCTTCGAGATCGGCACCAGCGGACGGCCTGCGTGGACGGTCGGCGTCGTACTCGGCGCGGCGGGTGTCGGCGGCATTCTCGGCTCGTTCGCGGCGTCCGGACTCACCACCCGATTCAGCGCCCACGCCGTGTACCGCGGATCGTTGTGGGCGTGGACGGCGCTATTGGTGCCGATCGCGCTCAGCTCGAACCCCGCGATCATGGCGGTGTCGTGGTGCGGCATCGGTGCGGTCGGCACCGTCGTCAATGTCGCGCTGACACTCTTCCGAGTGCGCGTCATCCCGGAAGACACGCTCGGCAGAGCAGTCGGCGCCGGCAATCTCGTGACCGACGGCGCCGTCGCGCTCGGTGCGCTGCTCGCGGGCTATCTGCTGACCGCGCTCGGCACCACCACCACCGGGTGGGCACTGGTCGGCGCCATGCTCGTACTCGCGATCGGCGGTGGCCTCGTCGGCCGCAGCCGCGAGGCCTCGCTCGCCGAGGTACCCGCACGAGTCGCGTGATCCTCGGCGAGGGACGCCTCGCTTATTTGCCGACGATGAGGCTCTCACCGTTCGGTGTCACGCTCACCTCGACCGTGTCGCCGTCGGTGATCTCACCGGCCAGCAGTTCCTTGGCCAGGGTGTCGCCGATGGCCTGCTGGATCAGCCTGCGCAGCGGCCGCGCACCGTAGACCGGGTCGTAGCCGCGCACCGCCAGCCAGAACCGCGCCGAATCGCTGACGTCCAGCTTCAGCCTGCGCTGCGACAGCCGCTTCTGCAGCTGGTCGAGCTGGATGTCGACGATGGATTCCAGCTGCTCCTCGTCGAGCGAGTGGAACATGACCACGTCGTCGAGGCGGTTGAGGAATTCCGGCTTGAAGGCCGCGCGCACCGCGTTCATCACGAATTCCCGATCGCCGCCCGCACCGAGGTTCGAGGTGAGGATCAGGATGGTGTTGCGGAAGTCGACCGTGCGGCCTTGGCCGTCGGTCAGCCGACCCTCGTCGAGCACCGCGAGCAGGATGTCGAAGACATCCGGATGCGCCTTCTCGATCTCGTCGAACAGCACCACCGTGTACGGCCTGCGTCGTACCGCCTCGGTGAGCTGGCCGCCCTGGTCGTAACCGACGTAGCCGGGCGGCGCACCGACCAGCCGGGCCACCGAGTGCTTCTCGCTGTACTCGCTCATGTCGATCCGGACCATGGCGCGTTCGTCGTCGAACAGGAAGTCCGCCAACGCCTTTGCCAGCTCCGTCTTACCGACGCCGGTCGGGCCGACGAACAGGAACGAGCCGGTCGGGCGGTTCGGATCGGCGACGCCTGCCCGCGCCCGGCGCACCGCGTCGGACACTGCCTGCACTGCCTCCAGCTGGCCGACGACGCGTCTGCCGAGCTCGTCCTCCATTCGGAGCAGCTTCTGGGTTTCGCCCTCCATCAGCCTGCCGACCGGGATGCCGGTCCACGCCGACACCACCTCGGCGATGTCATCGGGGCCGACCTCTTCCTTGAGCATTACCTCGCCGTCACCGGCCGCCGCTGAGGCCTTTTCGGCCTCGGCGAGCTGCTTCTCCAGTGCCGGGATCCGGCCGTAGCGCAGTTCGGCCGCCTTGCCGAGGTCACCGTCGCGCTCGGCGCGCTCGGATTCACCGCGCAGGGTCTCCAGTTCCTCCTTGAGGACCCGGACCTGGTCGATCGCGCTCTTCTCGTTCTGCCAGCGGGTCATCAGCTGGTTGAGCTTCTCGCGATCGTCGGCGAGCTCCTGGCGCAGTTTCTCCAGACGCTGCTTGGAGGCATCGTCGGTTTCCTTGCTCAGCGCGACTTCCTCGATCTCGAGCCGCCGCACCGCGCGCTCGACCTCATCGATTTCCACCGGGCGGGAGTCGATTTCCATACGCAGCCGCGAGGCCGACTCGTCGACCAGGTCGATCGCCTTGTCCGGCAGGAACCGGGAGGTGATGTAGCGGTCGCTGAGTGTGGCCGCGGCGACGAGCGCGGAGTCGGTGATGCGCACACCGTGGTGCACCTCGTAGCGCTCCTTGATACCGCGCAGGATGCCGATGGTGTCCTCCACCGACGGCTCGCCGACCAGCACCTGCTGGAAGCGGCGCTCCAGTGCGGCGTCCTTTTCGATGTGCTTGCGGTATTCATCCAGCGTGGTCGCACCGACCAGGCGCAGCTCGCCGCGAGCGAGCATGGGCTTGATCATGTTGCCCGCGTCCATCGCGGATTCACCGGTCGCGCCGGCACCGACGATGGTGTGCAGCTCATCGATGAACGTGATGATCTGTCCCGCGCTGTTCTTGATGTCCTCCAGCACGGCCTTGAGCCGCTCTTCGAACTCACCGCGATACTTCGCGCCGGCGACCATCGCGCCGAGATCGAGCGAGACAACGGATTTGCCGCGCAACGACTCCGGTACGTCACCCGCAACGATGCGCTGGGCAAGGCCCTCGACGATCGCGGTCTTGCCGACGCCCGGTTCGCCGATGAGCACCGGGTTGTTCTTGGTGCGGCGGCTCAAAACCTGGACGACACGACGGATTTCGGTGTCGCGACCGATCACCGGATCGAGCTTGCCGGCGCGGGCCGCCTCGGTGAGGTCGGTGGAGTACTTCTCCAGCGCCTGGTAGCTGCCCTCGGGATCCGGGCTGGTGACCCGGGCGCTACCGCGCACCGTGGTGAACGCCTCGCGCAGCGCGTCGGCGGTGGCGCCGTACTTGACCAGCAACATCGTCACGTCCGAGTCGCCGCTGGCCAGGCCGACCAGGACATGTTCGGTGGAGACGTATTCATCGCCCAGCTCAGTGGCCAGGCGCTGGGCGGCCGTGATCGCGGCCAAGGCTTCACGGCCGAGTTGCGGAGTGGTTGTCGCGCCGGTTGCCCTCGGCAGCCGGTCGACGATGTCCTGTGCCTCGCGACGAACCGTCGCCGGGTCTACCGCCACGGCCTTGAGCAGGGGGGCGGCGATGCCGTCGGTTTGATCCAGCAACGCCACCAGCAAATGCGCCGGACGGATCTCCGGATTACCCGCGGCGGACGCCGCTTGCAGCGCGGCGGTCAGCGCCGCCTGGGTCTTGGTGGTGGGATTGAACGAGTCCACGGTCACCTTCCTACTAGTCGATTTCCACAGCACCGAGAGATCGCACTCCACGTGACCGCACGGTATGCCGCGCGGCTCGGTGCCGTACCTCACTGTTCAACGTTGGAAAGGTTGAGTCTGTTCCGCTCAACTTTGAAAGTCTTCTATCTCGACAAACGCTACGCCGCGACACCGCTGAATGCGATGAATCACGACGTCGGTGGTGTATGGATACCTACGACGGCCGTTGCCGTCTGATGCGTCACTCTTCTCCCTAATTTCAAGGAGCGAACAGATGCGCGCGATCGTGGTACGGAGTTTCGGAGCAACACCCGAGTTGACCGATATGCCGGTGCCCGAACTAGGCGCAGGCATCGTCCGCGTGCAGCTGGAGGCGGCCGGGGTGAACCCGTTCGACCAGCGGATGGCCACCGGATTCCTGGACGGGAAGATGCCGCACGACTTTCCGATGATCCTCGGCGTCGACGGCGCGGGCATCGTGTCATCGATCGGGCCCGGCGTCAGCCGGTTCGCCGTCGGCGACCGGGTGGTCGGCAAGTTCCTCACGCCGCCGGCAGGCCACGGTAGCTTCGCCGAGTACGCGGCGCTGCCCGAGAGCGGAGCGCTCACGCGGATCCCGGACGCGGTCCCGTCCGGCGCGGCCGCGGCGCTGCCGACCGCGGGCGTCACCGCACAGGACATGGTGGATGCCACCAAGATCGAACCAGGCCAGACGGTACTGGTGGTCGGCGCCACCGGCGGTGTGGGCTCGTTCCTGGTGCAACTGGCGAACATGGCAGGCGCACACGTCATCGCCACCGCGCGCGGCGACGCCGCCGATCAGATGACCCGCCTCGGCGCGGCCGAAACGGTGGACTACACCAGGGGCCCGGTAGTCGGTCAGGTCGCGGCCGCCCATCCCGGTGGCATCGATGTGCTGTTCGACGTGGTGAGCACGCCCGAAGCGTTTGCCGAACTGACCACGCTGGTCCGCGGCGGCGGCACCGTCTATTCCACCGTCTGGTCCGCCGACGAGGCGGCGCTGCGCGACCGCGGCATCAAGGGCGGCAATATCGAATCCTCTGGCGGTGCGCGGGAATTGAGCCGACTGCTGCAACGCGTGGCGGAGGGCGATGTGGTCGTGCCGATCGCCGCGACCGTGCCACTCGCCGACGCCGCGTCGGTCATCGGCGCCGCGGGCGCACGCGGCAAGACCGTGCTGACCATCTGAAGCGTGTGACGCGCACCCACACTGTCACCTTCCAACCCTGATTGATCGCCTGCTACAACCCGTGAGACAGGCCCGCGGTCCCCGGTGTTTGCCCACCGATTACCGTTGGCCGGACCGTGATGGGCTTTACCCACACGACCACGGGATTTTCGGGGATACTTGACCGCGGAGGACCGCCGGTTACGGGTATGTCCTCGGGCAGCAAACAGAAGGAAAGGAAGCTCGACGTCGTGGATGCGCGTTCGGCTGCGCTGGTCCGCGCCAACTTCCGTTCGGTGATCGAGTCACCTAACGGCCCCGAGCGGTTGATCAGTGCGTTCTATGGTCACCTCTTCGCGGAAAACCCCCAATTACGTGAGCTGTTTCCGCCTGCGATGGATATGCAGGCGAAACGGCTGGTCACGGCCATCCAGTATGTGCTCGACCATCTGGAGGACTGGGGAAGGGCGCAGAAGTTTCTCGAGCAGTTGGCTCGCGATCATCGCAAGTACGGCGTACTGCCCGGGCATTACGATGCCGCGGGCCGCGCGCTGCTGGCCGCCTGCCGCACCTACAACAGCGCCGTCTGGAATCGGGCACTCG
The DNA here is from genome assembly GCF_042675075.1 of Nocardia sp. GCM10030253. Lineage (NCBI taxonomy): Bacteria > Bacillati > Actinomycetota > Actinomycetes > Mycobacteriales > Nocardiaceae > Nocardia > Nocardia sp. GCM10030253. Next base: position 493,585 of record NZ_JBHTDL010000012.1, read on the forward strand.
AGGAGGGCTGGCGCGACATCACCATCCTGATCTCCGCGTCCATGGCCATCGGCGCCAATTCCGACAAGTCACGACCCTTCTGGGAGGCGACGGTCGTCGGCCACCGCCGGGTGCTGGAGGACCTGGCGATCGTGCGGCTGCAGTCCGAGAGCCCGATCCCGTATCAAGCCGGGCAGTATGTGCCGATCGCGGTGCCGCAGCGACCGAAGATGTGGCGCTACCTATCGCCCGCGATTCCGGCGAACCCGTATGGCGAGATCGAATTCCACATCCGCAAGATCCGCGGCGGCTGGGTGAGCCCCGCGATCGTCAACGAAACCCGGGTCGGCGACAAGTGGATGGTCGCCAGCCCGCTCGGCGGACTGCACGTCGACCGCGACAGCGGCCGCGACGTGCTGTTGATCGGCGCGGGCACCGGCATCGCCCCATTACGCGCGCAGCTCATCGAAATGGGCCAGCGCGGCATCAACCCGCGCGTGCACTTCTTCATCGGCGGCCGCTACCCCTGCGACCTGTACGACGTGGAGAACATGTGGCAGCTCTCGCAGAGCAATCCGTGGCTGACCATCGTCCCGGTCTGCGAACAGAAGACCAACCCGTGGTGGTACCCGCATCCGCCTTCGGATGCGCCCTACGGCATGCACCGGACGCTGATCGGTAATCTCGGTGCGGTGGTCGCCAGCTTCGGTGCGTGGGCGGATCGGCAGATCCAGATCGCCGGATCGGCGCGGATGATCGCCGACACCCGCCGCGCGCTGATAGCGGTGGGCACCCCGGAGTGGAATATCAGCTCCGACCCTGTGTGAAACGAGGAGGCTCCGTTGGGGGACTTGCACGGCAACGGTGCTGCGCCCGATATCCATACCGCACCTGAATGGAAAGCGACCGTCGTCGGCCACCATCGGCTGCGCCACGATCTCGCGGTGATCCGGCTGATCGGCGAATTCGTGCCGTTCACGGCGGGCCAGTCCGTCGAGGTGCGGGTGCCACAGCAGCCGAGTATGCGGCGCAGGTTCTCCCCCGCCTTGCCGCCCTCGCTGGACGGCAAACTCGAATTCCATGTGCGGACCGTGCCCGGCGGCTGGTGCAGCGGCTCCATCGTCGCCGACACCGCACCGGGCGACGAATGGCAGATCACCGCCCCGGCAGGCACTTTCGCCGTCGATCCCGACGGCGACGAGGTGGTGATGATCGCGGGCGGCACCGGCCTTGCCCCGCTGCGCGCCCAGATCCTCGACCTGGCCAGGCACGAAGACCCACCACCCACCTACCTGTTCATCGGCGGCAGTTCCCCACGCGACCTGTACGCGGCCGACATGCTCTACCTGCTGGCGGACGAATTGCCCTGGCTCACCGTCATTCCGGTGGTGGAAACCCCGGACGATCCGGGCTGGGTCGACGAGTGGTACGAGCACTCCCGCGTCGATATCGGTTTCCCGCCGGACGAAATGCTCTACGGCACTCTCGCCGATGTGGTCGGCTCGCACGGTGCGTTCACCAACCACCAGGTCCTGGTCTGCGGCTCCCCCGCCATGACCCGCGCGACGGTAGATCGACTCGTCGCAACCGGAACCCCCACCGCAAGAATCCAATTCGAAGGAATCTGACCCGAACTCAGAACAGCGGGTCGTGGCGGATGTTCTTGGTCTGGGTGCCCGCTGCCATCAGGCGGAACTTGGTGGTCTGCACCATGGATGGCGATCCGACGATCTGCACGTCGCGGTCGGCCCATGGCCCGTAGCTGGCGACGACCTTGCCGATCTGTCCGGTCATCCGCTGCTCGAGGCCGGGCCAGGACCGTTGAGGTTCGCCGGGTTCCAGGTACCACCAGGGGTTTTCGTCGCTCTCGGTCACCGGTGTCACGGTGAGCCACTTGTTGGCCACGGCCAGCGCGCTGAGCGTCGCCATGTCATATAGGTCGCAGGGGTGGTGGCCGCCGACGAACAGGTGCACTCGCGGATTGACCCGCCGCTGCGCCATAGCCATGAGCTGGGCGCGCAGTGGGGCGATGCCGGTGCCGCAGCCGACCATCAGCATCTTGCGTTTGGTGTTGCGTGGAATGCCCAGCCCACCGAGGGGTGAACCGAGTAGCCACTTGTCGCCGATATTCGTGTGGCCGACGATGGCCGGACTGACCCAGCCGCCGAGCACGCTGCGGATGTGGAATTCGATCTCCCCGTTGGTGTTTGCGGGTACGGCGGGCGACAGGTAGCGCCACATCCTCGGTCGGGACGGGACCTGCACGCTGATGTACTGGCCCGCGGCGAACTGCATGGGCTGATCCAGTTGCAGCCGCACGACGGCCAGGTTGCGCAGCACGTCGCGGCGCTCGACCACGGTCCCGGTCCAAGCAGCCGGCGTGGTCTCCTTTTCCGCCGCGCCGATCATGGTTTCGCTGATGATGGTCAGGCCTTCGTCCCAGGCCCGCTCTACCTCATCGGTCCACATCTCGGTGCCGGCAAACACCCGCATCGCGGTCTTCAGCGAGGTGGCCACCGCGGTGTAATGCTCAGGCTGCACACCGTATTTGCGGTGATCGCGGCCGAGCTGGGCTAGGAACGGTAGTAACTTGTCCGGCTCCTCGAGCCGTTCCAGCGCGTAGGAGATGGCCTTGACCAATCGGTCACGCTGCGCATCCATCGCTGCCGGGAAGAAATCGCGGGCTTGCGGGTAATCGGTGAACAAGATCGCGTAAAACGAACTGGCCAGTCTCGCGGGCCCCCCTTCTTCCGCAGCAACCGCCTTGAACGTCGTTCTGATCAAAGCGACAGTCCGCGAATCCATTTGTGTCACAACCCCATTTCGCACTCGAACACAAACCGAGCCGGCGAGTGAGGTGCCGCGGGACACTCGACAGCAGCCGATGCCACCGAGTGTAGGTGAGGTTTGCCAGCAACGGAATCCTCCGTTGGAACATCAAGCGTGTAATTCCCCTGAAACGAGGATTCGAAATGCGAAACGCCGTAGAAACCGACTGTGGGATCGATTATTTGGGTGAAATCAGTCACAGGCTCACTGAATTTGCATGATCCTTTTTGCAAGTTTCGTCCAGATCCAGCTATCGGAGCGACCGTGCGGCAACTCCGAATCCGCAACCAGTTACCTCACCTCAGCAACCGTCTCGCACCCCGCGACCTGGCGAGCGGCCTGAAACCGCAGGACAACTCGCCGCCACCTCCGCAGGGCGGGCCGCCGGGCGCGCCGACAGATCCGGCATATCTCTGGCTACCGTCGCGGCTCAACGACATCGGGCCCCGGGCTTCGGCTCACTCGTGATGAACCGAAACACCGGGGCCCGATGGTAGCCAGGAGGTGTCAGCGCCGATGCCGGGGCTTCCACACCACCAATGCGGTACTGCGTTGCGGCGGTGAGAGATCCGGGCGATAGCCCGCTCGCAGCCGCTCCACCTCGGCCGACAACTCGGCGACGTGCTGCTGCAATTCCGAAACCTGATTGGTGAGTTCGATGATGCGCTTGATGCCGGCCAGATTGACGCCCTCGTCCTGGGACAACCGCTGCACCTCGCGCAGCAGCTCGACGTCCCTGGCCGAGTAGCGCCGACCGCCACCCGAAGTCCGTTGTGGCGTAACCAGTCCGAGGCGGTCATACGTGCGCAGTGTCTGCGCGTGCATGCCCGCCAACTGTGCAGCCACCGAGATCATGAAGACCTGAGCCTCGGTGCGGCCCGCGTTATTCGGCCCACCTGACGCATTCTTCGGATCACCGGACATCACGCACCTGCCCATCCCGCACGTGGATCGAACCCGCTGGCCTTCTCCGCCTCCGCGTAGCGCCGTAGCGCCTCGGCGGCATTGTCGTCCAGCTTCTGTGGCACCGCGACCTTGACGGTGACCAGCAGATCACCGGCACCGCCTGCGGCGCCGCGCTTCGGCACGCCACGACCACGCACCCGCAGGATGCGGCCGTCCGCGGTGCCCGGCGGCACCTTGACGCCGACGCGCCCTTCCAGGGTGGGCACCGAAACGGTTGTGCCCAACACCAATTCACTGTAACTGACCGGCAGCACCAAGGTCAGGTCGTCGCCGTTGCGGCCGAAGACCTTGTCCTGGCTGACGTGCACGGTGACGAAGAGGTCGCCCGACGGCGCGCCCCGCAGCCCCGCTTCGCCCTGACCGGCCAGCCGAATCTTCTGTCCGTCACTGACACCCGGTGGGATACGCACCGTGATGGTGCGGGTCCGGTTCTGGATGCCGCTGCCGTGGCAGTCGACGCACGGGTTGTCGATGATCGAGCCGGTGCCACGACATTCGTCGCAGGGTTCACTGAAACCGAACGCGCCCTGGTTACGGCTGATGACGCCGTTTCCATTGCAGATAGGGCACACTCGGGGACTTGTCCCCGGCTTCGCACCACTGCCGTGACACGTCGTACACGGTGACGGACTCGTCATCCGCAGCGGAACGGTGACGCCCTGTGCGGCCTCACGGAAGCCGAGCGTGGTCTCGGTCTCCACATCAGCGCCACGGCGCGGGCGACTGCTCGCGGTCCGGGTGCCACCCCGGTTGAACAGACCACCGAGGAGGTCACCGAGGCCACCATCGCCCGCATTCGCCTGGCCGAAGATGTCGCCGATATTGAAGTCCTGGGAGAACCCACCGCCCGCACCGGGTGTGAACCCGCCCCGGCCATACGCACCGCCGCCGGCGAACAGCTTTCGCGTTTCGTCGTATTCCTTGCGCTTGGCCGGATCCGACAGCACGGCATGCGCCTCGCTGACGGTCTTGAACCGCTCCTCGGCCTTGGTGTCACCGGGATTGGCATCCGGGTGCAGGTCACGAGCGAGCTTGCGATACGCCTTCTTGATCTCGTCCTGGGAGGCGCTGGAGGAAACGCCCAGCTCCTTGTAGAAGTCCTTCTCGATCCACTCCCGTTGACTCACCGGGCATCTCCTCCTCTCGCGTTCTTATTGGTTGGGTGTGCCGGCATCAGAACCAGCATTCGATGCTTCACTCACCGGTAGATCGCTCACGCCGTCGGTTACCCCGACCAGCGCGTGCCGAAGCACCCGATCGCCGAAGCGATAGCCCTTGCGCATGACGACACCGATCACCGGGTCGTGCCCGGATCCTTCGTGCTGCACGGCCTCGTGCAGGGTCGGGTCGAAAGGCTCACCCTCCGAACCGAATTCCTCCAGGCCCTGCTTGTGCAGCGCATCGGCCAGCTTGTCCGCGACCGACTTGAGCGGTCCGGTCTCCAGGTCACCGTGCGCCCGTGCGCGATCGAGATCGTCGAGCACGCCGAGCAATTCGGTGACCACCGAGGCCTTGGCCGTATCGATGGTGGCCTTGCGGTCACGCTCGACCCGACGCCGGTAGTTGGCGTATTCCGCGGTCAACCGCTGCAGGTCGGCAGTGCGCTCGGCCAGCTCGTTGCTGATGCTGTCGGCCAGAATCGCAGCCCCCTCATCGGCGCCGAGCACGGCGTCCGCACCGTTGCCCTTATCCGGCCCGGCCGCGGCAGCGTCTGCCGCGGCCGGTTCCCGAATCTCGCCGGTCTCCGGATCCACCTTGCGGTTGTCGACGAAAGTGATCGGCTCTTGTTCCGAGTTGCCCTGTGTCACTTCTTCTCCGTGTCGACCGGCTCGTCCACAACTTCGGCATCCACGACCTGGTCGTCGTCGGCGGAGCTGGAAGCCCCGGTGCCATTGCCCGACGCCGCGGACTCGGCCGCCGACGCCTCGTAGATGGCCTGGCCGAGCGCCTGCGACTCCGTAGCCAGCTTCTCGACGGCCGACTTGACCGCGGCGATGTCGGTGCCCTTCAGCGCCTCGTTGGCCTCGGCGATGGCCGCCTCGACCTTCTCCTTGACGTCGCCGGGGACCTTGTCCTCGTTCTCCTTGATGAACTTCTCGGTCTGGTGCACCAGCGACTCGGCCTGGTTGCGGGTCTCGGCCTCCTCGCGGCGGGCCTTGTCCTCGGCGGCGTGCGCCTCGGCGTCCTTGACCATCCGGTCGATCTCTTCCTTGGACAGGCCGGAGCCGTCCTGGATCTTGATCGTGTTTTCCTTGCCGGTGCCCTTGTCCTTCGCGGTCACGTGCACGATGCCGTTGGCGTCGATGTCGAAGGTGACCTCGATCTGCGGCACGCCACGGGGGGCCGGCGGGATGCCGGTCAGCTCGAAGGAGCCGAGCAGCTTGTTGTGCGAAGCGATTTCGCGCTCACCCTGGAACACCTGGATCTGCACCGACGGCTGGTTGTCATCGGCCGTGGTGAAGGTCTCCGACCGCTTGGTCGGGATGGTGGTGTTGCGCTCGATGAGCTTGGTCATCACGCCGCCCTTGGTCTCGATGCCCAGCGACAGCGGGGTGACATCGAGCAGCAGGACGTCCTTGACCTCGCCCTTGAGCACACCGGCCTGCAGGGCGGCGCCGACGGCGACGACCTCGTCCGGGTTCACGCCCTTGTTGGGCTCCTGGCCACCGGTCAGTTCCTTGACCAGCTCGGTGACGGCCGGCATCCGGGTGGAGCCGCCGACGAGCACGACGTGGTCGATGTCCTTGACCGAGATGCCCGCGTCCTTGATCACGGACTGGAACGGCGCACGGGTGCGGTCGAGCAGGTCCGAGGTGATCTTCTGGAACTCGGCGCGAGTCAGCTGCTCATCGAGGAACAGCGGGTTCTTGTCCGCGTCGACAGTGATGTAGGGCAGGTTGATCGAGGTGCTCTGCGAGGAGCTCAGCTCGATCTTGGCCTTCTCGGAGGCTTCACGCAGCCGCTGCATGGCCATCTTGTCCTTGGTCAGGTCGATGCCCGCACTGGCCTTGAACTTGTCGACCAGCCACGAGACGACGCGCTCGTCCCAGTCGTCACCACCGAGGTGGTTGTCGCCGGACGTGGCGCGAACCTCGACGACGCCCTCGCCGATTTCCAGCAGCGAGACGTCGAAGGTGCCGCCACCGAGGTCGAAGACCAGGATGGTCTGTTCCTTGTCGCCCTTGTCCAGGCCGTACGCGAGCGCGGCCGCGGTGGGCTCGTTGACGATGCGCAGCACGTTGAGACCGGCGATCTGGCCGGCTTCCTTGGTCGCCTGACGCTGCGCGTCCTCGAAGTACGCGGGGACGGTGATGACCGCGTCGGTGATCTCCTCACCGAGGTAGGCCTCGGCGTCGCGCTTCAGCTTCATCAGCGTGCGCGCGCTGATCTCCTGCGGGGTGTACTTCTTGCCGTCGATCTCCACGGACCAGTCGGTGCCGATGTGCCGCTTGACCGAGCGGATGGTGCGGTCGACGTTCGTGACCGCCTGGTTCTTGGCCGGCTGACCGACCAGTACCTCGCCGTTTTTCGCGAATGCGACGACAGAGGGGGTGGTGCGCGATCCTTCCGAGTTGGCGACGACGACCGGCTCTCCGCCTTCGAGAACGGCGACGACCGAGTTCGTGGTCCCGAGGTCGATTCCGACCGCACGAGCCATGGTTTTCCTCCTAGTTGACGTAACTACTTGTGTCGGTGCTGGGCGAACGCTCGCCCTGCGGCCAGTTGTTCCTGTGCCGCGAGACCTCGCCCCAAGCACCTCACGGAGCACGGTCCCAGCAACGCTGAGCGTGGTCGGCTCAATCCTGCACCGATTTGCGGTCGGGAGTCAACTCAAACTTGAGCCAGTCATACTCAACATTGCCGAACAGCTCAACCTGGGCCCTCAGCGATCTATTCCCGGACCTGACCCGAGGCGTGCCGTCGCCATTCTCGTCAGCCGTGTCATCGCAGGCCAGGAATGTGCGCCAGTTGTGATCAACGCGGAGCTGGTCGGGAGTTACAGGCGGATGGGTGTCACCAAGCTGGTCTGCGTGATTTGCGACAACCTCTGCGAACAAGACGCCCCGAATTCATCTCCGACCAACGCGTCCTGGGCGCACTCGATCGAGCCCAGTTCAACCCGGGACGGCCGGTTGGGCAGTTACGCCGTATCCGGCCGCAGCACCGGCAACCCGTACCAGTGGCAAACCAGCAGCGCCAGCTCGACATCGAGCCTGTCCTCGGTAATAGGCCTGCCGCGCCGCGATACCGCCCGCTCGACCCGGTATTTCACCGAATTGGAGTGCAGATCGAGTTCTGCGGCGGCCGCCTTGTAGCTAGACCCACTGTGCAGGAACACCCGTAGCGTCTCACGCAGCCGTGCGTCGTTCTCATTGTCGGCGGCCAAGTCGCCGAGCACCTCGCAAACCCATTCCCCGACCTCCGCGATCCCGCCGCTGAGCAGGGCCGCCACCGACAACCCCGGGTCGCTGGCCGCGATAATGCTCGGTTCCGCGTCTCCCTGCGCCAGCGCGACCGAGCGCGCACCTTGGGCGAGCCGATGCGACCGGCGGAACCCCGGCACTCCGGAGGCCACCGTGCCGATCGCCACCCGCGGCGCATCCGGACACGCGGCCGCGAACCCACGGACCCTGGCGACAGCGTCGGGCTGCGCCGACCGATATGGCAGCCACGCCCAGGCGCTCATCCGATCGTCGGCGACGAACAGCGGGCGCGCGCCGGTATCTGCCACCTCGGCCAATTCGCGGACGAATCGTTGCAGCCCGGCCAGCTCGTCACCGTAGGCGCGGGCGTCCGGATACCAAACGATAAGTGCCAGATGGAACCAATGCAGTGGGTAATGGATCGATTCGGTGGCGGCGTCGATATCGACGGTCCCCTTCCCCGCCAGCACTTCGCGGACGCGAAGCGCACGGGCGCTGTTGCGGTCGTCCAGCCACTGCTCGCGCTCGCCTTCGTAGACCACGACGACCTGCTGGATGATCCGGTCGAGGTATTCGAACAGCCTGGTGGTGATCGCCTCCATGACGATGATCTGATCCACCGGCGCGGTATCAGTGGCCCGCAGTTCAGCGAAAACCAGCTCGGTTAAACGCCGCTGGCCGACGTGGTAAGCGCGAACCAGGGCATTGAGCGGAACCTCGTGCTGGGCCAAGCGCCTGGTGTACTCGATGGCCGCCACGGGCGCGTGGATCCGCGCCGCCGGGATGTCGTGCTGCAGCGCGTGCAGCAGTGTGTCGATATTGCCCCCCACGCTGGCCCCGAGCAGTTCGACGGTGTGGACGTCGGCGCGCAACTCGGGTATCTCGTCCTCGATTCCGCGCGAGATATTCACGTTGATATCCGTCACCCGCGCGTTCATGCGGGCGGCGATCTTCGCGATAGAGCGGCTCACATCGACATCACCGTCGCGACGAAAAGTCGTCACCACCCAATGGTAGTTACCCCGCGGTGACCCGCGGCGACGAATACGAGGTCGGCATTGTTCTCCGGCGACAAAGCACGCGACAAATTTCGTCAATGCACGACGATGTCGAGCCGCACCGCTATTTCTACCGTTGTTGTCATTCCCCGCACCACACCTCCTCCTGAGGACCGCCCTTGATTCTTTCGACCCTCCCAGACCGTCGCGCCGCCGCCGCCCCGGACGCACCCGCCGTTACCGACGACAACATCGACCTGAACAACACCGAATTTCTGGCCGCCGTGCGGCGGGCCGCCGCCTCCCTGCGCGCCGCGGGCGTCTCGACGGACGACGTAGTCGCGATCATGCTGCCCGATACCGCCGCCCTCGTCGTATCCCTGTTCGCCACATGGCGTTTGGGCGCCACAGCCGCCCCGATCAACCCGTCGCTGACCGCCAAGGAGGCCAGCAACCAGATGGCCGAGGCGGGCGCCAAGGTGCTGGTTGCCGCGCAGCGGCCCGCCTTCGACGCTCCGGTCCAGGCCGTCATATCTGCCGACGAACTCACCGCGACAGACCACGCTGTCTTGGAAGCGGCGCAGCCAGGCGACGACGCACTAGCGCTGATCATCCACACCAGCGGGGGCACCATCAAGCCGAACCGCGTGATGCTCGACCACATGAACCTCAACGCCGTGTGCCGATTGGCGATCGAGGCATTCGCACTCACCGACGCCGACCACAGCTTGTTGATCATGCCGCTGTTCCATATCAACGGCATCGTGGTTGGCACCTTGTCGCCGCTGCTCGCCGGTGGCCGCGCCACCATGGCCGGCCGGTTCAGCCCCACGTCGTTCTTCGACCGGATCGAACGCAGCCATGCCACCTACTTCTCCGCGGACCCGACCATGTACACAGCGCTGTCCGATCTGCCCGCCCAGATACGGCCGAACACCTCGTCGGTGCGGTTCGCCATCAGCGGCGCGGTGCGGGCCGACGTCGAACAACGGACCAAGTTCGAACACCGCTACGGCATACCGATCATCGACAGTCACGGGCTGACCGACATTCCTGCGCGAGCACGTTCAACCGCTCACCGGCGTGGAATGGCTCATCCGTAGGCATACTCGGGTTCCGCGAATTTCCGCACACACATGGAAACACCCCCGCCTGCGCGGGGGCATTCCTGTTTCTGCCGCGGTGCTACTTGCCGACGCTCGCACCGGCACCGCTAGCGCCGGTGCCGCCGGGAACCGCGCCGCCCGGCGCGACAGGCGGCTTCGGCGGGGTCTTCGGACCGCCGCCGGCCGGGTAGGGACTGGTCGGACCGATAACGCCCGGTTCGACCTTGCCCGGACCCGCGAAAGGAGGCTTCGGGCCGACCGGGGGCTGAACGACAGGAGGCTCGACAACCGGAGGTGCGGTCGTTGGCGGTGCCACTGGGGCGGAATCGGGGGTATTGGAGCCGGAGTCCACCTTGCCACCCGTGTTGCCCCCGGAGTTCACGCCGGAACCACCGTTGCCACCGGAACCGGAACCGCTTGTGCCACCTTCGGGAATCGGACCGCTACCCGGTACGACCTGCACTGTGGTGCCCTTGTCCGAAGGAGCCGGGGTTCCATCGGTTACCCCGCTGGCAAAGACAATGACGGCTGCACCGGCCATGGCGATCGTGAGGGCGGCAATTGCGCCGATTGCGATACGGGTCTTGGTGGTTTGAACGATGGAATGCCTCCGGTGTTTTTCGGGGCCCGATTGGGCTGATAGGACAATCGTGCGCCGCCGTCGGGCTGCGCAATAGGCACCCGAGGGTCACCGCTGGCCACCCATGTAGCCGGGATCGCTGGGGCTTATCCCAGGCGGTCCCGCTCGTACGTTCGTCTGATGTCATGCGGCGACGGGTTGAGCGGTGGTGTAGTCGGGTTTGTGATTGTCCAGCCTGGCAGATCCCTGGGATCAATAAGCCTTACCGCCGCGTGCGCAGGTATTCGTCGTGTTCCAAGTCTTCGCGGTAGTAGCGCTGGGCGAGGGTGGCGAGGCGGTGGATTTCGGCGGCCATGGCCGGGGCGGCAAGGGGTTTGGCGATGATGGGGTCGCCGGTTTTGACGTAGTAGCGGCCGTCTTCGTAGTCCATCCACCAGAAACCGCGGCCGAAGCCGGGGCGGGCGTCCAGGGCCGGGCCGGAGAAGACGGTGATCTCGCCGATAGCGAGGCGGGGGCGCTTGAAGAGGCGGTCCAGTTGTTCGACGAGGCCGACTTCGTAAGGGGCGCGGACCGGGCGTTCCCGATCGGCGGCGAGTGCTTCGCGGCGCACCTCTAGGGGATCGCGAGTTCCGGCGGGCATCTTCGGCAGCGCGGCGACCGCACGTTCCGCGACTTGCCTTGCGGTGCAGTAGCTTACGATCACATCGCTGCCGGTGTCGGAGGCGCTGCCCGGCAACTGGACCAGCGTGGCACCCACGCCGCCGCGCACCGCACCGTGAAATCGATAGATGGCCAAGGGGTCTCGGTTGTCGAAACCCTTCAACTCGATTCTGGTTTCCGGTTCCAAGAGCACGTCCAGTGCTCGTTCCAGATCAACGGCGTACTTGCCGAGCAGTGCGTCTACCGCGGCCTCCCGCTGCCGTTTCAGCGCGCTGAAATCCATTTCCTCCGGCCGGAATTGGAGCGGGTAGGGCAGCCTGTCGCGACCATAGGCGGCCCAGAGCAGCTCGAACTCTTGGCCCGTGAAGCGCCAATCAGCCATGGTCCCCACCGATGACCGGCGGCACCGATTTCGGCATCGAATCCAGGCCGGTGACCTCTTCGCCATTCTGTTTGTTGATCAGGTAATCCTTGACGCCGGAGGTCTCACGTTCGTCGTCCTTGCCCTTGCCTGCCGCGCCTGGCGCCATGCCGGACGTGCCAGCAGCGCCCCTCGCCTGGTTGTTGGTACCTGTGGATGCCGCGAGTGGGTTCGCGGCGGGTTGCTGAGGCACGCCGGAAACGCTGCGTCCCGGGGCTGGGGTGCTCGGCGTGTTGGGAATGCCTGGGCTGGTGGGCCTTCCGGGTGTACTCGGTGCGCCGGTGGAGCGCGGCGGAATCGTTGGAGTCGGGGTTGTCGGACTCGGGGTGCCGGTGCCGCTCGGCGTGTTCGCCGGGCTGCCAGGGGTGTTCGCAGGCGAATTGGGTTGCTGGGTCGCGCTCGCCGGTTCTACCGACTGGGGTGTCGTCGCGGCCGGATCGGTACCGGCTGGCTGTCCAGGGTTAACGCCCTGCTCGTCGGGTCCAGGTTCTTCGGTGCCATCGGGGGTTTCACCCGCTTCTCCCGGTTCGCCGGAACCGGTCGGCCCTTGTGAACCAGGGGATGTGCCACCGGGTGGTGAGACGGGCGGCTGCGTCGGGTCGACGATAGGTGGTGCGGCGGGCAAGACAGGTACGCCGTGGTCGGTCTGGTTGACCACCTGGCCGAAGACTGTGCGCAGCACCCTGCGCGCCTCCTGCGTGGCCTCCTCCTCGGTGTAGTCGCCGCTCTTCATCACACCTTCTTGCGGCAGCGTCTTGCCCTGTAGTTCCGGGCGTTGCGTGGCCTGCGGCATCAGGGCTTGGGTTTGCTCCAGCCCCGTTTGCAGCTCGAGCAATTTGTAGCTCACCAATGCCGCTGCCCCGGAAAGGTTTTCCGACTTCTCGGCGTAGTTGTTCACTGCCGAGGCCGCCGCCGCACCGGACTGCCCTGTCCAGCCACCGTGCCCGCCATCGCCGTTGACGGTGCGAGCGAAGCGCAGGTTGAACAGTGTTGTCGCAGCAGTGAGCTGTGCCCCGATATTCAGCCATGCTTCCCCGGCTTGCCGAGCGGCGGCCGGCCGCATCGCGTCGACGGCTTCGACCATCTGCGCCAGCGTCATGCTGTCGTAGTTGTCCGGACCCGGGATTTTCGGCGGATCGAACTCGCCGACGAAGTTGCCGGACAACGAGTTCGTGCTGGTGTAGATCGATTCCCGGTCGCGGTTCCACTGCTCCTGGGCGGCGATGATCCGGTTGCGGTAGTCCTCGTAGGAGGTCATTGGGGGACTTCCGTTCCGGCGAGCTGATCGGCGCGGGTTTGGTCGAGCTCGACGAAGTTCGAGATTGCTTTGGCGACAACTTCTTTCGCCAGTTTGACCGTCTCAACGTGCTGCTTGAGCACCGCGTCTATCGACTGGTCGGTACCCGTAGCCTTCAGACTGAACTTCTCTTCCAATGCCTTACTCGACGGGAACGGCCCAAACCCAGTGATGAGCTTCACGTTATCGACAACTTCTGCAATACGGTCGAGCCGATCGAGATAGTCATCGCACACCTTGTCCAGCCCGTGGCCGACGTCTGGATGCAGGGACACTTCGCCAGCATTGGCCAGATCGAGTACCTTGCGCCACTCCGCCGGGTCGACACCGAACTCCATAGTCACCTCCTCAGCTACCCGGAAGGTACTTGGCTAGATCGTCGACGTGGCGACGCACCTCGACACACGGTTCACCCTGCTTACCCACCGAATAGCGGGTGAGGACACGGAACAGAACTGAGCCATAAGGCATTTCGACCGCAATTGCGCACTTGAGGCGCTCTTTATCCCCGACATCGAGGAACTCGACCGCTTTGCGCGACCCGACGGTTTGAGGTGCGAATGCCTCGAAGTCACGACGCTGTTCGACCTCCGCCAGCGTTGCGGTCCCCGACAGTATCGTCAGGCCGTACCACCGCGCGGATGCACGCCAACTGCACACCTGCCAGCCATCGAAATCCACACCCCCGACGTCCTTCGTTTTACTTGCTGGGTCGAGCCCGGTCGCCGATATCGCCGAATCTGGCAGATCGCATGGATTCCACAGAGCCGCGTCGCGATCCGCAGATGTCGTCACCGCAGCCGTCGACGTCGTACCCGCTACGCCCGTTGCGGTCGAGACTTGGCTGGTGGAGTCCTCACACCCGGCCAAGACCAACACGGTGCCGATCGTGACGGCAAGACCGCGCAGCACATTCCCCCTGCTTGTCATCGGTTCCTCACCGCCGGTGGCGTGCCATGTCGGTGGGGCCGGACCGGCTCCTCCGCCCCCTGTCAGCTCCCCGTTGACGGTACTGGCCGCTAGACGGGCGGTGCAACCGCACCTCGTCGGTTGGTAGTTGTCTACCGGTCCAGAGTCACCTCAGAGCCGCACCTGTCTCGGGATCCGCACCAGCTGCGGGTGCCGAAGAGGCGCGGATCCCGAGAAATGATGCGGGACTCCAGGAGCGCGTATCGCGGACGAGGGACCATACTCTCGTTCTTGCGGCGGCTATCATCCGAGGGGTGGGCGGTTACCCGTCGACAGCGTCATGCCGAGTGTCTTGCTCGCACCGCGCCTTACGGGCCGCCAGGTAGGCGGCGGCGCCCAACGGACACTTCATCTTTCAAATCTTCGTAGCCGATCGCCAGTTCCGCGAGCCTTTCCCACGCGTCGCCGAGTTCCCAGTTCGAACCGCTTGCCAATGCCGCGAAGGCGCACGCGGTGAACTGCCCGAGCCGATCGACCACCGCTCCGATGGTTTCGGTATGCACGCGTGCCGCGCCGAGGGACGGCGGGAGTTGCCCGGTGACCCAGCAGTCGATTTCGCGGACCAGGCGCGTGCGTTCGTGGTCTATCTCGTCGGCTCGCTCTCGGCTGGCGCCGAGTCGTAGTTCGTGTAGTTCGGCCAGCTCTCTGGCCGAACGCAGTAGCGGATGGTCGTTGTTCGCGTCGCCACGACATGCGGCCAGCATCGGGTTCTTCCCGGGCAGCGGTTCACTGAGTGTCACTGTTCGCGCGCCTGAGCAGTCGCGCGTATCGATGCGATGACCATCAGCCCGGAAGGCCGGAATGCGCAGCGCGGTGGCTCGACCCAGCACCGGAACTGCGCGCACCGATCGCTCGGGGATGGAAGCGCGATAGCGCCACCCGCTCGCACGATCGAGACGTTGAGCCGGAACATCTCGGCGAACAAGCTGTCGTCGTTAGGAAGATCCGGGCGGACCAGGTAGCTCCATCTGCTCGAGCGGGGATGCGACATGATCGGGCCGATATCTTGTTGGCGGCGTTGTAGTTCCAGCCGCACGGCGTGCCCGAGATCGGTGGGCATCATCAACGCCCACACAAGTCCTGCTCTGACGATGATCCGGCCGAGCTGTGGTGGATCCACGATCGCGGGCAGGTCGCACACCTGCCGGTAGTACCGGCATCGGGACACGGGTGTGTCGCCGAAAGCTATGCGGTCCATGCGGAACCTCGAGTCGCATCGATGGGGAGTAGGTGCGCCCGGCCCTGGTTCGGTCTGCGGTGGAGCCAGGGACGAGAGGGAAAGGGTTCTCAACCGGACGCGTAGCCAGCTTGCTCTCGAAATGTGATGTGATCCACAGACTCTGCGGCGTGGATATGATGCATTTGTGCGACGCAAAATGCTCATTGATGCGCGTAAGTCTGCCGGAAAGACGCAGGAGGAGGTGGCCGAGTTCGTCGGCGTCGATCGCACGACGCTCGGCAAGTGGGAGCGAGACGAGAGCACGCCTCGCCCTCATCAGCGAGCCAAATACGCAGAGGCTCTGGGAGTGGGCATGGGCGAGCTGAACGCAATGCTCAGCAGCATCCCTACGGCGGCAAATGAAATGCCAGAGTGGCTGACAACGTATCTGGGCATGGAACAGTCAGCGACCTCGCTGCGCGCGCACGAGTCTCGCGCCATCTACGGGCTGCTCCAGACGCCTCGCTACGTCGAACAGTTGGCTGGCCGCGTGGGCGTTTCGGGTGTATCCGACACTCAACTTCAACGCACGGTCGACCAGAGATTTCACCGGCAGAAACGGGTTCGCAACGGCGACTTGGTGCTCGATCTGGTTCAGCCCGAATCTGCCCTCCACCTGCAGGTGGGCGATGGTTCCGTGATGGCTGAGCAGCTTCGGGTGATGGCGGAGCTGGCGGAGTTGCCGAATGTGACGCTCCGGATCACCACCTACGATGCGGGTCAATATGAGGCCAGGCGATTGGGCGACTTCGTCATCATGGAGCATCCGTGGGGCAACCCGCGCGTGCATATCGAGGGATATGGTGGTGCCTACTTCATCACCGATGCCGATGAGGTGGGATACTTCGGTCTCGCCTTCGATCATGCGTGTCGAATCACCTTGTCTCCGAAGGAATCCCAACAGTACATACAGCAGCTAGCGGAGACATGGAACAAGTGATGAGCGAACTAACCTGGCGGAAGTCGAGCTTTACCGATCCCCAAACCTGCGTGGAAGTCGCCGCAACACCCGGCGGCGTGCTGATTCGCAACAGCAACGCGCCAGAAGCTGGGACAATTGCCTTCACCCGAGACGAGTTCAGCGCCTGGCTACAAGGTTGCAAGGCAGGCGAGTTCGACGATTTGACGGCCTAACGGGAACGAACCAGCTCTGCGGAGCAAGGGAGTACGAGCGTGAACGTTGACCTATCCGGGGCGAAGTGGTTCCAGGGCAGTCGTAGCGACGCCACCACAGGCTGCGTAGAGGTCGTGTTCCTTGACGGAAACCACGTTGGCCTTCGTGACTCAAAGAACCCGACGGCCCGGCTCTCGTTTACCCCTGGTGAGTGGGACGCCTTCACCGGCGGTGTGCAAGATGGCGAGTTCAACCGCCCGCAAGCCTGAAACGCGAAGAAGCCGCCTCGGTTCGTAGGACCACAAGGAGTTACTAGAGACATGACTGCTGATCTGTCCCGGGCTCAATGGTTCAAGAGCAGCCGCAGCGCCTCTAAAGCCGATTGCGTCGAGGTCGCCTTCCTCGAAGGCGGTGTGGTTGGCGTGCGCGACTCCAAGAACCCGTCCGGCCCCGCGCTCGTCTTCACTCCCAGCGAATGGGACGCGTTCACAGGCGGTGTGCAAGACGGCGAGTTCAACCGCCCGCAAGCCTGACAAACGCGACCAAGCCGCCTCGATCCATCGGACCGGGGCGGCTTTCGTCTGCGCGCAGGGTAGTGGTCCGTCCGAACACCCCTCGTCGCAACTGCACACCTCGTATACGGGGTGTGCGGTTGTGACGCGGGGTGTTCGGTACGCGCGGAGTCGAAGGGCCTTTGGCTACTGTGGGGGCCAAGGGGTTTGGAGGGGGTAGGGGTTTGCCTGTGCCTGCGGGGGTCCGGATGTCGGCTGCTGCCACTGGGTGGGGAATTGAGGCGGTTGTGCCGCGCGGGGGTGGGTCGAGTTTGCTGCGAGAACCGCCGTGATCGTGGCCGCCAGTGCGGCGATGGTCGCGGGGATGGACAGCCAACCATGGTCCTCGAAGAGGAACGACAATTCCGAGCGTAGTGCGAGCTCGGAGGAGCTGGTCGCCAGCAGCATGCCCGCGCCGGCGGCGGCAAGGGCTCGCAGTGCGGGGATGCGGGCGGCTGCCCCGGTGAGCATGACGATCGCGGCGGAAATGGCGATGACGATCATGAGCGCAAGCGGGACGTCGTTCCAGTGGAATCCAAATGAGGCCAGCAGCCGCCACCCTCCGGTGATGATGGCGGTGATCAGTAGCAGGATCCCGGCCACCCGGTCTATGCCCGACCCCGCAGGGCGGTTGGACGGCGGGAAACCGGGGCCCGGGGAGTACGAGTTGCGCGGCGGGTAGCCGGGGGCGGCCGGAGCGTACGGGTTCGGCGGCGGGTAACCGGGGGACGGAGCATAGGGGTTGGGGATGCCCATCGCCGGATTGCCTTGGGGTTGTTGCGATTCCGCGTGCGGTGCCGACTGGGCGTACCCGCGATACGGTTCGGGTGGGGTCGGGGTGGACACAGCTGGAACTCCTTGCCTGCCGACGCCGGACGGGATGATCGAATCATCCCCGGTCGCTACCCTATCGGACCTACCGCCGGAGGCCGCCGCAGCGGCCCGGAGCCGGGAACGCATGGCGGGAGGACTATCAGACTGCTAGGACCAGCCCGGCGAGTCGCGGTGTCGATGGCCTTCGGTGGCTTTGCGTTAGAAGCGGTCCGCGTGTTCGTTCGCCCATTCCTCGAAGGTGCGGGCGGGGCGCCCGGTCACCTTCTCGACGGTGTCGACCACCGTGGTCGCCTCCGCCGTCGGTGCGGCGTACCAGCCAATGACGTACTCGGCGTCAGCGCGGGGAACGCCGGTGGCCATGAGTCGTTCGATGGCCTGCTCGTGAGTGATGGCGGCGAACGTGATGTCGCGGCCGACTGCTCGAGCGAGGATCGATATCCGCTCGCGTGGGGTCAGCGACTGTGGACCGGTCAGGTTGTAGGCGCGCCCGGCGTGGCCGTCCTCCAATAGCGCGGTGACGGCCACGGCGGCGATGTCGGCCTCGTGCACGATGGCGCTGGGAAAGTCGTATGGCTCGCGCACGACTCCCTCGACGCGGATCGAATCGATCCAGTTCAGCGTGTTGGACATGAACTCCTGCGGCTCGAGACGCGTCCATTCCACACCGGAGGCCGCCACGGCCTGTTCGACCGGCCCGACCCCACCGCCCCACACGATCGTCATGCGCCGCACCCCCGCCTCGACGGCCCGCTGCACCAACTCGGCGCCGACAGCGGCCAGCCCCGCTGTCACGGTGATATGCAGCCCGCTCACACCGGCGAGCGCGGCGTCCAATGTGTCGGGCGCGGTGTGTGTTCCCGCCACCAGATCCACACCGGGCGGGAGCTTCGCGGCTGCGGCAGCCGGATTCCGAGTCAGCGCCCGGACCCGCTGCCCACGGCGGACCAGCTCTGCCACGACATGGCGACCGGTGTTTCCGGTCGCGCCCGTTACCAAGATCGTCACGGTGAATTCCCTTCGTCCCTGACGACGCTAGAAACTCAACCGCACTAGAGGTCAACCGACAGTGACATCCACCACGACTGGTTCGTGAGGCTCATTCGACCTACTCCAGCAGAATGCTGGAACACCCGATCCGCTCCCTCTGTCCGACGTCACGGATATGACTCAGCCGCACCAGCATTCACCTGCATAAATGCCGCAGAGCATCTTCCGTGACGACGCCAGGGCTCGATCGACATCTACCGGGGTTCCCACATGATCTGCCTCCCACGCCGCGTTGCGGTAGGTGCTCGCGGTCGAGCGGCACGGAATTCGCCACCTATCCCCGAACGACTTTCCGCGCCGCGCGTTCGGACCCGAATGGCGCACCACAGCTCGGCGGCGGGCTCTCGCCATGCTCGCACGGAGCGGACACCGCACCGGAAGCACGCACACCAACTTCTCCACAGCCGCCACACCCAACAACGAAGTCCGGACTCCACACCTGAGGCAGCGCCCCGGCACCTCCACAGGCGTGGTCCTCCGAATGACGAAGTCCGGACGCTAGGCCTGAGGCTCGCGTACCTGCTCTTCGACGGCTGTGGTACTCGGAGCGACGAATGCCGTTGCCGCGAGCGCGAGTACGAGCAATCCGGCACAGACATAACTCGAGATCGCGATTCCGCTCGACATTGCCTCGCGGGCGGCTGCGGCAACGCCCGCGGTCGCCGGTTCGGCCGAGAGTGCGGGGATCACCGATCCCGCGCTCTCAGTCACGGCTTCGCCGAGCCGGTCGGCATCCTGGCCCGACGCTCCGGTATCGGCGAGGCGATCGCGTAGCCCGGATCCGAGCGAGCTGAGGAACAGCGTGGTCAGTGCGGCGATACCGAGCGCGGAACCCAGTTCCCTTGCCGCGCTCTGGATTCCCGAACCCTGGCCGGAGAATTCGACCGGCACTTCGGCGAGCACGACATTGGTGACCTGCGCTGTCGCGAATCCGACACCGATGCCGTAGACGAACAGCGCGACGGCAATCGACCACCAGCTGCTGTCGGCGGCGGCGCACAACCCGAGCAGCATCAGCCCGGCGGCCTCGAGCAGCAGGCCGATCCGCACCTGTCCCAGCGCCGAAATCGTGTTCGTCATCGAAAAACTCGCGCCGCTCGCACAGAAGCTGCCCACGGCGAGCGGCACCAGCGCGAGACCCGCCTGCAGAGCGCTGTAGTTCAGGGTGAACTGCAACCACAACGGCAGCACCGCGATGATGCCGAACTCACCGAGCCCGACGATCAGCGTCACCACATTACCCTTGCGGAACGAGCCGATAGCGAAAAGCCCGGTGTGCATGAGTGGTTCGGCTCCCGCGCGAGTGAGTGCCACCTGCCTGCGCCAGAACGCGAACAGCACGAGCGCTGCGGCGACGAAGGCAACGAGAACGGGGGAAGGCCCGGTGCGCCAGGCGAATCCGCCGATCGTCAGCGGGTCGGTGACGATAAGCCAGCCATAGGCCCGGCCCTCGATCAGCGCGAAGGCGAGCAGGCCGAGTCCGACGCCCGACAGCACCGCGCCTGGCCAATCGACTCGACCACGCATACGTTGCGACGCAGGCAAATACACCACGACGCACGCCATGATCAGAAATACCAGCGGAATATTGATGCCGAACGCCCAGCGCCAGGAGAAATCCGCGAGCCAGCCGCCCAGCAGCGGGCCGACCGCGGCTGCCGCGCCGATGGTGGACCCCCAGACCGCGAAGGCCTGGCCGCGCGCCTTCCCGGTGAAGGTGGCGTTCACCAGGGCCAGTGATGTCGGCAGGATCATGGCCCCGCCGATGCCCTGCAGGAACCGGGCCAGGATGAGCAGCTCGCCATTCGGCGCAGCCGCCGCGAGCAGGCTGGTCACACCGAATATGAGCAGGCCGATGAGAAAGAGCTTTCGGGCACCGTACAGATCGGCAAGTCGTCCGGTGAGCAACAGCAGGGCGGCGAAGACGATCGCATAGGACTCCTGGATCCACTGGGCCTCGATCGAGGTGATCGAGAGGTCTTCGATGATCGGGGCGAGGATCACGTTCACGATCGTGAGGTCCACGACGATCAGGGCGACGCCGAGCGATACAGCGATCAGACCCAACCACAGGCGCAGCGGAGGAGTGGCGGCTTCAGTTTTCAAATTACCTCCATCATAAAGTAACTTTATGGTGAAGTTACTTTTGACGAGGGTAGGTTGTCAATCCAGGACCGGCGGGAAACGGAGGTAGGCGAATGGGGCAGGCGTCCGGCGACATTGCGTCGCAACGGCAACAACTCGCGAAAGGGCTGATGGCCTACGGCGCGAGCTTCACCGAATTGGGCCGCCGCTTCGCCGAAGTCCTCGGCGTGCACTCCACCGACGCCTTCGCCCTCATGGAAATCGCCGCCGCCGAGGAGACGGGCGCGCCCCTGTCACCGGCACTGCTCGGCAAGCGCATCGCCCTGTCCTCGGGGGCGATGACCGCATTGCTGAATCGCCTCGAACAGGCCGGCTACGTCGTCCGCAGCCGCGAGCACACCGACCGGAGGATTGTCACGCTGCGCTGCACCCGACAGGCCAAGCAGCAAGCCGACGACTTCTTCCGCCCCGTGAACTCCAGGCAGGACGACATCCTGGCCGAATACCCGCCCGAACTCCTCCGGCAGTTCGATACTTTCCTGGCCGCGCTGCGCGCGACGATGAGCGTCGAGCTCACGCCGCCGGAGTCGTGACAGCGGCCTGAAATCCCAGCGCCGGGGCGAATCCCCCGTGGTAGCTTTCGGTCGCCGAGAGGAGTGCATGTGTCGACGAAGACGCGGTCGTGGTGGGGTTGGGGCAACGTCGAGGATGCGGTCACCGGCGCGGAGCGGGAAGCGCTGACAGCGCGGGTCGCGGCCATACTGCCCGGCGCGGATCTCACCGCGCACGAGCCGCCCACGGTCGAATCGCTCGGGCTTCCCGAACCCCGTGTCGCGATGCCCGATTCGCTCACCGAGCTCGTCTCGACGGAACCGGCCGACCGCGCGGCACACGCGCACGGGCAGGCGTTCCGTGATGTAGTACGCAATCTCTTGGGCGATGTGCAGAACCCACCCGATCTCGTGGTTCGGCCACGCAATGAGGCCGACATCGTCGATGTGCTCGACTGGGCGGCGCGGGCGAATGTCGCGGTAATCCCCTTCGGCGGCGGCACTTCCGTGGTCGGCGGGGTCGAGCCCAGAATCGGCAACGCGGTCGGCAGACATGGCGACTCCGTCGGGGCGAATGGCGATCCCCATGGTGTGGGCGACGGCTTCGCCGGTGCGATCAGCCTCGACCTCGGCGCACTCGACCGAGTCCTGGAGATCGATCGCACCAGCCGCGCCGCGCGAATCCAGGCCGGGGTATTCGGACCTGCGCTGGAAGATCAACTGCGCGGCGCAGACCTGAGCCTGCGCCACTTTCCGCAGTCCTTCGAGTTCTCGACGCTCGGCGGCTGGCTGGCCACCAGGGCCGGTGGGCATTTCGCGACGCTGTACACCCATATTGATGACCTCGTCGAGTCGATGCGGGTGGTGACGCCGACCGGGGTCAGCGAGTCGCGTCGCCTGCCCGGCTCGGGCGCGGGCCCCTCGCCGGACCGAATGTTCCTCGGATCCGAGGGCACGCTCGGCATCATCACCGAAGCGTGGATGCGGCTGCAGGATCGACCACGTTGGCGGGCAACGGCATCCGCACATTTCGACGACTACGACAAGGCTGTTGCCGCAACGCGCGCTATCGCTCAGTCCGGCTTGTACCCGACCAACTGCCGACTGCTCGATCCGGCCGAGGCCTTCCTCAACGCGGGCGCCGCGACAAGTGGCGGGGTGCTCGTGCTCGGCTTCGAATCCGCCGACCACCCAACGCACACCTGGATGGAACGCGCGCTGGAGTTGGTTGCCGACCACGGCGGCACGCTTCCCGAGCCCGCGCGCTACACCGAGTCGACGGGGCATCAGGACGGGGCGGGCGCGGCCGACACTTGGCGCTCCTCGTTCCTGCGGATGCCCTACCAGCGCGACGCGCTCGCAGCCCAGTCGATGATCACGGAAACTTTCGAAACCGCCTGCACCTGGGACAAATTCGACAACCTGAAGGCAACGGTGACCGCTGCGGCCAACGAGGCCATCCGATCGGTCGGCGCGACCGGCGTGGTGACCTGCCGCTTCACCCATGTGTACCCGGACGGTCCCGCACCCTATTTCGGCATCTACGCCACGGGCCGCTGGGGCAGCACACTCGCCCAATGGGACGACATCAAAGCCGCTGTCTCCGAGGCACTTTCCGCCGCAGGTGGCACCATCACCCATCACCACGCGGTCGGCCGCGACCACCGGCCCTGGTATGACCGGCAGCGTCCGGACCCGTTCGCGAATGCGCTGCGAGCGGCCAAATCCGCACTGGACCCCGCAGGCATCCTCAACCCCGGCGTCCTGATCTGACACTCACCGACACAACGACAACCCAGTTCCACTGCCCCCCAAGGGTTTATCGGGCGACCCCACACCCCGTCCGTTAACCCGACACCCAATACATCGAGTGCGCAGTAGCGACAACGGGTGTTCGGTCCATCGATATATTGTCGAGGCCTGTGGATCGGAGGTTTCGGGGGCCTCCTCACACCATTGCGACTCGGTCAGCCGGGCAACATGTCGGTCGGCAAGCCCCGTACACGCTCCTGCTCGGTGACGGCAACGACCGCGTTGCCGCGCACTCTGATGTGCGAGCCGAGCGTCTTCGGGTTCAGCGAGGTGCGTTCGGCGACCGTCGCAGGGTCGCACATCGGCCAGTTCTCGAGCTCCTCCGGCGATGGCGCGAACGGCCAGCTGTCGCCTTCGGCACGATGCGGCGGGCCGATCTCGTCGCGGCCGAGGTCTCCTTGTGCGTAAAGCCTTGTCAACTCACCATTTTCGGCTAGCGCCCAGCCAGCGACCCCGTAATCGGACGCATACCAACAGGCGGTGCCGAACCGACAGCTGAGGTCGCGCAGGAACGTCTGCAGCGGTTCCCACGACGTGTCGATGCCCGGCAGGTGGTATCCGAAAACCAGTGTCCAGCCATCCAACTCAGGGCTGAAGTATGTCAGTGCGACTCCAGCGCTCGACCAGGCGTCCAGCAGTTCTAAACCGCGGCGCATTGTCACCGGCCTCGCGTCGACCATGCCGAACGCTTCCAGCAACGCAACCTGATCTCCGGTGGACACCGCATACCACTCTTCGAACTCGACAGGTTCTGGTGTTTCGCCGTCTGGTTCCGGTGTTTCGTCGTGGAGCATCGTCCGACACCTCGGCTCGGTC
This sequence comes from Nocardia sp. GCM10030253, assembly GCF_042675075.1. Classification (NCBI taxonomy): domain Bacteria; kingdom Bacillati; phylum Actinomycetota; class Actinomycetes; order Mycobacteriales; family Nocardiaceae; genus Nocardia; species Nocardia sp. GCM10030253. The sequence continues at coordinate 517,843 of NZ_JBHTDL010000012.1, forward strand.
GGCACCGTCCCGAGGTACCGACATTGGGGTTATCCGCTCACTTAACCATGAGACAAAATCGGACACGACGCATCAGCCAGTCCCGGATTTCAGGCAGCCTTCTCGACGAGGGGCGATTCCCCGGCCGGTCGTTCGACGAGCTCGAGTGCGGGCGCGAAATCACCCGTGGCCAGTCTGTGTTGGCGAGCCGAACGGGCGCAGAGAGTTCGAGAAACACTCCTGTCGAGCAGGGGTCAGCCCTCGGGTATCCGCTGGAGGGCAGACACCACGCGGCGGAATGGGCGAGGTATGCGCGGTGTTCGAATGCGGGGCGGTGTCAGATGTGGGGGGCGGAGCGCCATGTGCCGAGGCGGGCTGTGTGGCGGGCGATGTCGGCTGCGGCGGCGAGGCGGGCACGGAAGGGGCTGGGGTGTTCGAGGTCTTGCCAGGTCCATCGGACGACGATCCAGCCGAGGGCGCGCAGGGCATCCTCTCTGGCTTTCTCCTCGATCACGACCTGTTCCGGGAGGCGGTCACCCCGCATTTCCTTGTGGTACTTCACCATTCCATCGAACTCGCCGATGACTCCGAGTTCGGGCCAGAGGAAGTCGACTCGGGCCATCGTGGTTGCGTCAAGTCCGATGATGCGTGCCTGAAGTTCGGGTGCTGGCAGGTCCGACTGTCGCAGTGCGACGCGGCTTCGCGATTCTCCAACGCTCTCCGAACGGCCGTCGAGGAAGTCGACCACGCGCTGCGCGGCAGGTCTGCCGGATCGGTGGCGCGCCCGGTCCAGCTGTTCGGCCAGCTCGTCGCGGGTGGTCGTACTCATCCGCAGCGCTGCGTCGCCTACCACGATCGCCTGCTCGAACGGCACCGTGCGGGCGAGGTCCACGATGGTCCGAGCCGCAGAGGTCACGTGCAGTCCGTTCAGCTCGATCTGCTCGTCCGACGCGATCGTGCCGGTGTGCACCACCGACTGGCGGCGCGTGCGCCCACCAGAACTGCGGTTGCGGGTTATGTGTACCCGCGCCAACGGAATTGACCAGACAGGTAGCGAATGTGCAACCGCCGCCGACACATGCGAGACGCATGCATCGGGGCTGACGGACGCGGCCGCGGCGCGGACTGCCACAAGGTGACGCCCCGTCGCGGTGAGCCCCGCGGTGCAGTCAGCCCCCACATAGTGCCCCCGGCGAACCCGCCGCCAAGCGCTCCCGCTCAGCTCATAGTCGGTGAACCCGGCAGCAAGAGCGTCTCGCCGAGAGACCGGTACAGGATTGCCCACTCCCCGATCCTCTCGCTCCCCACCGCCTCCAAACCATCCCCCATCCCCCAACTGTGGACAACCTCCCGCTGTGGATAAGTTCCGACCACCCCGCCTTCGAACCGCCCACCCGGTATACCGAGTGTCAGGTTCGAACGCGGGGTGTGAGCTACGCATCTGGGCTGGGGCGGCCGATCAGTCAGTCCCGGCGTGCTGGTCTTAGACCGGGGTGGGACGCCCCGGTAGGAGGCCGTTCACCACCGACGCCTGCTGGAGGAGCTCGGCCAGTCGCGGGGTGCTGGCCCGAGGCCGAGGTAGACGCCCGACTGCAGACATTCACCACCGACACCTGCTTGAAGAGCCCAGTCAGTCCCGGTGCGCTGGTCTTAGACCGGGGTGGACGCCCGGCTGGAGGCCGTTCGCGACCGACGTTTGCTGTAGCAGTTCGGTCAGCGTCGCGCGCTGGGCAGGGTCTAGCGAGCGCAGAATTTCGGCGTCCAATCCGGCGACGATCTCTTCGGCCTCGGCGATCGCCTTGTGCCCGGCGGGTTGTAGATACACCGCGTGAGCCCGGCGGTCCGTCGGGTGCTTGCGCCGCTCGACGAGTCCACGCTTCTCCAACTCGTCGACTAGGCCGACCATCACGTTGCGATGGATGCGCAGTACTTCGCACAGCTGCTGCTGTGACTGGCCGTCGTTCGCGCCGAGCATGCGCAGCATGCCGAAGTGGCGCGGGCTGATGCCGAGCGGGGCGAGGAGTTCGGTGAAGCGGTTGGTGACATGGAATCCGAGCTGTCCGAGCAGGAAGGCGGGGTGCTCGTAGAGCGGCACGAGAGGCGGGTCGGCGGCGGTCACCCACCAAGCATAACGGAAATTAACGCACGAGAATTGATTGCCATCTTGATTGATAATCACTTCAAGTGCATAGTTTGAGAGGTCGCCACATCCGCACCGATTCGAAGAGAGCTTCCCGTGGACACCGACATCCCCCCCAACGCCGACGCCCCACCCACCCTCGACCCACGCCGCTGGATCGCCTTCGCTGTCGTGCTGGCCGCGGGGTTCATGGACCTACTCGACGTCACCATCGTCAATGTCGCCGTGCCGAGCATCCAGGCCGATCTCGGGGCGCAGTACTCGCAGATCGAATGGATCATCGCGGCCTATGTCCTGGCCTTCGCCGCCGTGCTCATCACCGGCGGACGCCTCGGCGACATCTACGGCCGCAAGCGGATCTTCCTGATCGGCATGGCCGGATTCACGCTTGCCTCGGCCGCCTGCGGGCTCAGCTCGGACCCGACCATGCTCATCACCTCGCGGTTCGTGCAGGGCGCGATGGCCGGGCTCATGGTGCCGCAGATCCTCGCGATAATCCGAGCCACCTTCCCGAAACACGAACGTGCCAAGGCGATCGCGGTGTACAGCGGCGTCGGCGGATCCGCCTCCGCGGTCGGCCTCTCGCTCGGCGGGCTGCTGGTGCAGTGGGACCTCTTCGATCTGGCCTGGCGACCGATCTTCCTGGTCAATATTCCGGTCGGCATCGCCGCATTGGTTGCGGCGACGGTTGTCATGCGGGATTCCCGCTCGGACGCTGGCGATGGATTCGCGGTCGCCCGAAACAACACAGCTAGCGATGGCTCGTCGGTCGCCCAAAACAACGCTGGCGATGGGTTGCCGAACGCTCGAAACAACACCACCGGCGATGGCTCACCGAACGCCCGAAACAACACAGCGCCGCCGCGGCTGGATCTGATCGGGATGACGCTCGCCATCTCTGCGGTACTGCTGCTCATCTATCCGCTCGCCGAGGGTCGCCGGTTAGGTTGGCCTGCTTGGACTTTCCTCATGATGGGTGCCGCAGCGGTGACCGTGGGACTGTTCGTCGCCTATGAGCGGCGACGGGCGCGGACCGTCGGATCGCCGCTGATCGATCTCGATCTGTTCCGGTCGCGTCCGTTCGCCATCGGCCTCGCGAGCTGGCTGCTGTTCTGGATCGGGCTCGGCGGGTTCTTCCTGGTGTGGACCCTGTTCATGCAGGCAGGCCTCGGCTGGTCGCCGATGCGGGCGGGGCTGACCGCGGTGTTCTTCGCGGTCGGCGCTGGCATCGGTGCGGGCGTCTCGGTGGGGGTGCTGGCCCCGCGGTTCGGTCGTCGAGTGCTTATCGCGGGCGGTCTGATCAATGCGGGCGGGTTCGGGCTCTACGGGTGGATGGGCGCGCACTACGGTGCGTCGATTTCCTCGTGGCAGATGGTGATTCCGCTGCTCATCACCGGTATCGGATTCGGGATGGTGGTCGCACCCACCATCGACCTGCTACTCGGCCAGGTACCGCCGCGCGAGGCGGGTTCGGCATCGGGGCTGCTCAATACCGGACAGCAGCTCGGCACCGCGCTCGGTGTCGCGCTGGTCGGTGTCGTGTTCTTCGGTCAGTTGGACCATGATTCGGCGCGCGGCGTCGAGACGGTCGCTCCACAGGTGCGTGCCGAGCTCAGCACGATGGGGCTGCCGAACGCGGCACAGGATGAGATCCTGGCGAATTTCCTTGCCTGCGTGCGAGACCGGTCGGCAGAGGTCGATCCGACCGTGGTCCCCGAGACCTGCCGGACCGGTTCCGGCGATTACGGTGTGGCACAGGTGCTTACCCGCGCCGGGGAAGAGGCCAATGCGGTGAACTTCGCGAATACCTTCGACTACACGCTCTGGTACGGCATCGCGATCCTGGCCCTGATGTGCCTCGGTTTCCTCGCGTTGCCCAAGGACGCTCGACTAGAAACTCATGAACTCGACACGGAACCAACGGATCTCACACCGGCAGGAGTCTGACGATGAAAGTACTGGCCATCGGACGTGGACTGGAAGTGGTAAACACGGCGGTCGCGATATTGCAGTCGCACGGGTACGTCGCAGTGGGGACAACCGCCGATGACGATGCCCTTGCCGAACTCGACACTGGCGAGATCACTCATCTGATCATCGGCGGTGGGGTGGAGCCCGATTCGCGAGAACAGCTGAAGAAGCAGGCGCAAGCGCACGGCGTCACCGTGCACGAGGCCGAGCGGAACGGGCGAGGCATCGAGAGTTACCTCGAAGAGGTGGTGATTCCGTCACTGCATAGGTGACGAAACGCGCAACTGCCCGACGTCATACCTGATCGACAGGGAGACGCCGGGCATTGCGTGTGCCGCCCATCAGCTTTCGGCTGCGGCCTTCCACATCTTGCTGCGCAGGTCGCGACCGCGGATGACCTGAATCCGCCACGGCGACAGCCGAAGGATGTGCAGCTTCGGGTCGTCGATGCCTTTCCAGAAGTTGCCGAGCGGGTAGCCCGCACCTTTCGGGCTGGTCTGCTCGTACAGATCCCAGACGTGCTGCCTGGTGTGGAGGTCGTCGAGCGGCACCCAGTCGGCGAGCGCGTCCGCGTGCACTTGATTCTGCTTCCTGGTCCAGTACGAGAACGTCGTGTGCGGGTTGGCGGCCAGGTGTGCCTCCTTGACCGGCGTCCGGTAGGTGGCCAGCCAGCCGACGGGATTCCCGTCGACGATCTCCCACACCGGGATCAGGACCCTGGACCGCGGGCGGCCTTTGCCGTCGACGGTGACCATCGTGGAGTAGACGATGTCGCCGATGTAGGCGTCGAACTCGTCGCGGATATCGTGGAAAGACTGTACTGAGGTGGTCATTTCGAATCTCCTGTCAGACCTGTGCGAGTTGGGTCGGTGTGGAATGGGATGCGCGATCCTCGGCGGGTCGGTCGCTACGGCGCAGACCGAATGCCGCGACCAGCGCGGCAATAGCCGCGGCGACCACCGGCACGACCAATGCCGTTCGCACGGCGTCGATCCCGGAGTGACCCGCAGCTACAGCCGCGACGTTCACCGCAGTCACCGCCGAGATGCCGAGCGCGAAACCGAACTGGAATGCGGTGTACAGCAGTCCACTCGCCAGGCCCTGGTCCTCTTCCGCGATGCCATCGGTGCCCGCGATGGTGAGCGGACCGTAGACGAGGGCGAAGGCCACGCCGAGCAGCAGCATTACCGGGAACATGGCCGCGTACGCCCGGTCCAGGTCGGTCGGCAGGAACAGGGCGTAGGCAATCGCCGCGAGCACGACACCGCCGAAAACCACTCGGGCATTGCCGAATCGGTCCACCAGTCGTGGCGTCAGCAGCGGTGCGAGCACCGCGTCGACGCCGATCACCGCCATGGCGAGGCCGGTCTGCACCGTCGACCAGCCGCGCAGTTCCTGGAAGTACAGCGTGGCAAGGAACTGGAAGCCCGCGAAGGAGCCGACGAACAGCAACGCGACCACATTGGTGCGCACCAGCGCTCCCGACCGCAGGATGCCGAGTCGGACCAACGGGTTCGCGGTGCGACGCTCATTGACCACGAACAGGGCGAGCAACAGTAGGCCCGCCGCGAACACCGCGGCGGTCAGTGCCGGGCCATCACCGGGATGCTCCAGCCGGACCACACCGTAGACGAGCACCAGCATCGACCCGGTGACGCTGAACGCACCAAGCAGATCGAACCCGCCCCGGACACGCTCGGGCACACCGGAATCCCGCACCAGTGGGATCGCCGCCGCGAGGATCAGCGCGGAAAGGACGACCGGGGCGAAGAACACCCAGCGCCAGCCGAGCGCGGTGAGCAGCCCGCCGACGACCATGCCGAGCGAAAAGCCGCCCGCCGCGATACCCGCGTACACCAGCAGTGCCTTGTTCCGTGCCGGACCCTCGGCGAAGTTGGTGGTGATCAGCGACAGACCGGCAGGCGCCATGAACGCGGCGGCCACACCGGTCACGAACCGCGCCGTCAGCAGCATCCACCCCTCGGTGGCAAAGCCGCCGAGTCCGGAGAACAGCAGGAACACCGTCAGCCAGAGCAGGAACATGCGCCGACGTCCGAGCAGGTCGGCGGCGCGGCCACCCAGCAGCATGAACCCGCCGTAGCCGAGGACGTAGGCGGAGACGACACCGCTCAGCATCCCGGTGGACAGGCCGAGATCGGACCGGATGGACGGCAAAGCCACGTTGAGCATCGCCACGTCGATGCCCTCCAGGAAGATCGCGCCGCACAGCACCGCGAGCACCGCCCAGGCGCGGCCGGACATCTCGGTGAAGACCTCGGCGGGTCTCGATTCCAACATCGAACGACTCCCAACAGACACGGTTACCGATAGTTAGGTCGGTTCCCTCTTGATACCGACCATGAGTCTTCGGCAGAATCGGTAACCATGGAAGACGGCACTTTGAAGTCACCCGGTTACTGCGGGGATACCGAGGAGGACTACGACGTTCTCCAGTGGGACACCCGCGTCGACTGCGAGGTCAGGCAGATCCTGGACCGCGTTGCCGACAAATGGTCGCTGCTGGTGATCGCCCTGCTCGACCAGCGCAGCCTGCGATTCACCGAACTGAAGCGCAAGATCGACGGCGTCAGCCAGCGCATGCTCACCCGCACGCTGCGACATCTGGAACGCGACGGACTTGTCGAGCGGACGGTCTATCCGACGGTCCCGCCACGGGTGGACTACGCCCTGACCCCGTTGGGCGTCAGCCTGCACGCCACCATCAAAGCCCTGGTCGTCTGGACGGAGGGACACCAGAACGAAATCGCCTCCGCCCGTGACGCTTACGACCGCCGCAGCGCCGAAGAGGAAGCCCTGCAAACCGTGTGACCGGCCTCGACATCCTGATCATCGGCCGCAGCCGACGCACCGTGGACACTGCTACCGAACAGCTTCGATCACTCGGGTTCACCGCCCGCGGCGTGATTGCCGACGACGAAGCCGTCACCATGCTGGATGCGCGCGAGGTCACCACGCTGTCGGCCATCGAGGATGTGGATAAACCGCTGCGCGGGATTCCAGCGGCCATCGGACGGCTGCTTGTCGACCCACCCCAGGGATGGGAATTCACGACCGCAGGAGGTCTATTTCAAGCCCCAAGATTTGTGGTCTGTGCGGATGGCTCTGGGAATGGTGTGGGGGGAGTATGCACCATCCCCGATTGAAGGAGTCGAGATGAGCAAGACCGTCAGCAACAGCACCAAGACCCGGGATGACCCCGACGAACCGCGGCGACGAATCGTCGGCCGCATCGCGACCGTCGCTTCGACCGCAACCATCGTGGCGCTCGGTCCCGGACTCGCCGTCGCCCAAGCCGCCATATCCAAGAACCACAACGAGGTCATGGCCACAGGCGGCTGATGAGTCCATCGGAGTCCCCAACACCGGCCCGCGAGGCGGATGTTGGGGACTCCGGGCGTCACCCTCGCGATGCTCGGGCGACAGACAAGTGCCGTTGCAGTATCAGCCGAGGTGACGGTCGCGGTCGGCCTGACGGTCGAGCCAGGACGGGAGCGCAACGTCGGTGCCTGGGTGCGCCAGCACGGTTCGGCCGTGTTCGAGGTAGAGGGGATGGCCCTCCAAGCGGGCACGGAATGCGTGCCACAGACGGCGGGCGAGTCTCGGGATCACGAAGTCGTCGAGGGTGTCGACGCGAACCCACTGCCAGCGGTCGAGCTCGCTCGTCTGCAGCTCGATAGCTTTCTCGTCGCCGAGGGCGCCGCAGTCGAATATGTAGAGAATCTTGTCGCCGTCGTCGGTACTCGGCGCCCAGTCGTGCACCAGGAGTCGCTGTGGATGGCGATCGATGCCGAGTTCTTCACGAATTTCACGGCGGCAGGCGGCCGCGGGCGATTCGCCGGACTCGACATAGCCGCCGGGGATCTCCCAGCCGCCGTCGTAAGTGGTGTGCACGAGCAGCACTTCCTCGCCGCGCACGAACAGCCCGCCCGCGGCCAGCCGCACCTCGGCGAATGATTCCTCGACACTGTCGGTCATCGACTCACGACCTTCGGTTGCGGGCCAGGAAAGCAGCACATCCGTGCGCGCGGCACCACTGCTCGGGACGGTGGGCACGACCCTTCCACTTCTACACCGCCGCCACCTCGTCGTACAGGGCCACGGATCCGCCGCGGTGGCCGAAAAGCCCCATCGCGTCGTCAGCGCGCTTCGGTGCGGATCTGTTCGGCGATCTCGTCATCCAGAGCCACCCGGACCAAGGCCGCGGCTAGTGCCGCGGTGTGGTTCTCGGGAGCCAGGGCGGCCAGGCTGCCCGGGTCGGCGGGGAGTTGGATGCGTTCGGCGCCGCGGCGGGCGCGTTCGTCGAAATGCGGTCGCACCCAAATCCATACGTCTTGGACTTCGCGCAGGAAGATGTCGCTGCCGATGGGTCCGATGCCCTGGAAATGTTGCAGCAGCCGTGCCACGCATTTCGGGTCCTGATTCGCTTCCTCGGCCAAGTTACGCAGGTCACCGTCGTATTTGTCGAGAACTCGGCAGGCATTCGCACCGAGGCGAGACGCGGCGCTTTCGTCGTAGCGTTTGTAGTTGGCCCGACCGAATGCGTCGACGAGCTCCTGCCAATCCGCGTCGGCGATGCGCTGCGGCGTGCGATACCCGTGCTTATCAGTTCGTTGGCGGCGGCGACCGCGGTATCGGCGGAGATGCGGGTACTGAGCAGCTCGGCGAGCATGAGCAGCTGGAACAGCGGGGCGGGTTCGTCGGCCAGTGCGATGCCGGCCTCCTTGGCGTAGCCAAGCGGGGCGGGTTCGTCGGCCAGTGCGATGCCGGCCTCCTTGGCGTAGCCGGTGCCCACTCGGTCCAGCAACGCATTCACGACGTCCTGTTGGCTCATCACGCACTCCCTCGTTCGGTACCGACCGCGTACCCGGGAACGGGGACCGCACACCATGACGGGCGAGGGCATCGACTCCGCGCCCGTCACATCCCGTGGTCCGTCACGCGGGCGTGAGCACCGCGTTCATTTGGGCGGTGACCTGGGCTAACACCCGGCCCGCGGTGTCCAGGTCCGCGGCCGGGATGTCGGCGTAGGCCTGCTTCATCGCGCCCTCGATATCCGAGCGAACACCGCCGAAGCGGGTGCGCCCGAGAGCGGTGACACGGACGCTCGCGCGGTCCTGTTCGATCAGGCCATCAGCGGCCAGCTCGGTGAGAGCGGTTCGGACCGTGTCGGCGTCGGTCTTCAAAGCGCCGGTCAATCGACCGATGAGTTGCTCGAGCGGAACCTGGTCGCCGGCCGTCGCGGCGACGGTGAGGCCGACCCACTGGTGGTAGGTCATGCCCGGGCTCTGCAGGATCTGGTCGAGCAGCGCGCGGTGCGCGTTCTCGGCCTGGCCGAGGACCTGCGGGTTCAGTGTGATGACGGTAGCCATGATGACTGCTTCCTTCCGGTTGTCTTGCCTTCACCCTGTTTCGACACCGGATTCGCGTCGGCTGTGACCGCAGGCGATGTGAGCCCGATCACCCACCGGGTGACCTGCTGCGACGCGGCGGGCTGAACTCAGCCCCGCAGCGGGTTCTGCGTTCAGCCTGGCAGCGGCCCGAGAATGCCCTCGGCGCTGCGTGCTGCGGTGAGGCAAGCCGTGATGGTCAGCTGATCGGCGAGCGGATGCTTGGCTCGGGCGCGCCATTTGCGGACGGCCGCGACTGCGTGCGCGCGCTGCTGATCCGGTGCTGTGTCGATCGGGAGGCCGAGGCGCAGGTGCGGTGCGACGCCGGAGCCGCCGATCAGGCGGTGGAGTTCGGCGAGATCGTCTGCGGGTAGCGTTAATTCGTCGGTGCGCAAGCGGCCGAGGAGACGCAGTTCGGCGAAGCCGTGCACGTCGGCGAGCAGGGTGCGCACTCGGGGCAGCAGCTGGTCGGCGACGGTGCTCGGGTAGGCGGTGAGTACGCGAGCCAAGACGGTCAGGGCGGAATGCGCCTTGAGTTGGTCGGCACGCTGGGCGAATTGGACGTCCAGCACCGAGCGCAGTTCATCCACTCCACTGCGGCTGGTCAGTTCCGCTGCCAGCGTGGCCGAATCACGCACGCCGAGTCGAATCAGCGTGACAGCCATCCGGATTCCGAACATGCCGAAACGCTCGGCGAGTTGGGCTCGCAGGTCGGGCGGCACCGGAAGCGCGATATCGGCGCGTGCGAAGCGATCTGCCGAGAGCAGGGCGGCGCTCAGCTCGTCGACCGGAACACCCGCCAGGGCCTCGAACGCGGCGAACTCCTGCTGACGCAACGTCGCAGCGGCGAACGCGAGCAACCCGGCGACCGGAATCACCGCCTGGCACAATCCCGTTCGCTCGAGCTCCCCGGCGAATCGCACCGCGACATCGCGCGCGGAATGCAGCGCATCGATCCGACCTGCGCCGATCTCATCGGCCCGCGAGACGACACCGACTACGCCGAGCGGGCCGGACAAGCCCGAATCACCTGATGTCGCACCGGCTCCTACTTGCTCGAGAAACCGAACATCGGCGGCATCGAGCCTGCGCAGCAGATACACAACGGCATCGGCCCCGGGAATGGCGATGTTCGCTGCGGAGGCATCAAGTCCGGCGTCTTCCGGAGTGAGCAGCCGCGCGGTGCGTTGCGACACTTCCCGCGACAACGACGAGGTGCCCGGCGTATCGATGATGGTCGTGTGCGCGAGCGCGGCCGACGGCCACTCCACCTCGAGATGGTCGACCTCGCGTGGTGCGGGCGCGTCCCAGGTCAATCGGTCCAGATCGAAGGTGAGTCCGTGGGTTCCGCCGCCACGCCGCACCACCACATTCGCCCGGGCGCCATCGGGCGCGTACGCCGTCACGCTCGGCGTCGTGCCGTACCGATACCAGGTGACGACCCTGGTGCACTCGGTCGCGTCGGTCGGCGCGATATCCTGTCCGACAAGGGAATTGAGCAGCGTCGACTTGCCCGCTTTCAGCGAGCCCGCCAGCGCGACGCGCAGCGGCTGATCCAGTCGCCGTGCGCAGTCGGCGAGCAACGCGCGCGGCCGCGGCTCACCGGCGAACGCCTGCCTTGCCGCGCCGACCAGCTGACGCGCCTCGGCGACGATCCCGGGCGCCATCCGGGCATCGGTTGTCATCGGCCCACCGTACCGACATGCCCTTTCGACGGCGCGGCGTCCTCGGTTTGCATGGCATCCGCATAACGACGCAGCTCGGCGACCACGCGCAGCTGCCGTTCGAGCACCGTGCACCGCTCGGCGCGCCGCGTCGTTTCCATCGTCGCCGCCTCCTGCGCCGCCCGCAGCGAATCATCGATCGAGCGCAGGCTGCGTTCGGCGACGCCGGTGTAGTGGTCGCGCAAGGCCCGATGGATGCGGTGCAGCCGATCCTTGGATTCCTTGCCCGCTTGGAAGGCGACATCGTCGACGAACCGCCGGACGGCTACCTTCGCCTCGTTTCGCCGCCGCGCCATCCTGGCCTGTTTGTCGTCACGGAAGGCCTTGCCGCCGACCAGTAGACCCGCGCCGAGGGAAATCGGGTTGAGCAGTGCGAGCCCGGCGAAGGTGCTGGCGAGACCGACCATCAGCACGCCGCCGTAGGAGCCGCGCATCCCGACAAGGATCTTGCTGCCGAAACCGATGTCGGGCTCCAGGTCGGCGAGGGTGCCGGATCCGGTGCGGCTCTCGTCGTTATTGAGGCCGGGGTGCACGTCGGGCAGATCGACGGCGCCGATTTCGGTGAAGTGTTCGGCAACCTGCTCGGCGAGTTGCACCGCGCGGGCATGCGTCCACAACAGATTGTCACCGAGGGCGGTATCGATGGTGCCCGTGAGCCATTCGGCGATCCGGCCCCAGTGCCTGCCCGGATCGTGCCCGTCGATCCACTCCTCGCCGGTTCTTGCGATGACGCGCAACCGATCCCGCAGATCGTGGTCGACATCGCCCGCCAGATCGGTGATTCCGTCGGCGAGCGTCTGCTGCCACGCGGCGGTGCGCCGGTGCAGGTCCTCGGCTGCCGTGCGGGCCGACCGCAATTCACGCACCGCCGCGGCGCCCTGCTCCGGATCGCGCAACGCGACCAGTTCGCTGCCCAACGCGAGCGCTAAATGTTCTGCGGCCGAATGGATATCACGTGCCACCGCCAGGCGAGTCTCGGCCAGGTCGCGCGCAACCACCTGATCACGCAGGAATTGATAGAGCAGGCCGAAGCCGGATTCGATGCCGAGCTGCTGATCCTGCAACCGCAGGGCATGGCTGCGCAGCAACGACGAGACCGGGATCATCGGCACCTCGAGCCGCGCCTGCTCCAGGTGGCCTCGATCGGCATCGTGCACCTGCCGCCAATGCGGGTACAGGTCGGTTTTGGTGAGCAGGAGCGCGACCGTCGGGCACAGTTCGCGCACTTGCCGGAGGAAGGCAAGTTCCGGCTCGGTGAGCTCGGTCGATGCGTCCGAGAGCACAAGTACCGCGTCGGCGGCAGGCACCATGCCGAGCACGCTTGCCGCATAAGAGCTTCCGTGTCCGCCGACACCGGGGGTGTCCACCAGCACGATGCCGTCGGCGAGCAGTGGGTTGGGCACCTGAATCTCCAGCCGGAGAATCCGGCGCCCCTCGGCCAGCGGCGAGCGCGCGGTGATCGCACCGATCTCGTTGATCGGCACCGGAATTCGTGCCTCCTGGCCACCGCCGGGACCGGTAACGACCAGCTCGGCACGCGGTTCGGCCCCATGGGACAGCACCGTCGTCACCGTAGTGGTCGCATCGTCACCCACCGGGCAGATATCGAGATTCAGCAGCGCGTTGACGAATCGGCTCTTGCCCTGATCGAGCTGTCCGGCAATGACGATGCGCCGCCGCGGATCGCGGACCCGATCGGTCGCCGCCTCCAGGCGACCGACCAAGTCGTTGCGACCCGCGGCGCGCGCCGCGGCGATGGTTTCACCGAGTACCGAAAGCAGCGGTACCGCAGGTGGTGTTGCTTGTGGTGCGGGTGTCGCCATCGCGTCGTCGACCTCTTTCAGCCAAGGAAGGCATCGCCGTGCAGATCCGCGTCACCGGTTCCGGCAAGGTCGGCACCCGCATGAGTATCGGAGAACAGTCCAGTGTCATCGTGCGCACCGATCGAACTGTCGAAGCCCGAGCCGAACGCATTCGAAACATCCAGCGAGGACCAGGTATTCGCGGTCGAGCCGACCGTCGACGAACCAGCTCCGGAGAGCGCCGACCCGGCGCTACCGCCGACATCCACGCCACCATGCGCCCCGGAGTCCACCGCTCCATTTGCCGCGGCGCCTACCGAACCGCCCACTCCCGCAGTCGTTTCCAACCCGGAGTGCACAGTTCCACCAACACCTGTGGACAACCCGCCGCCGAGATCCGCGGCCGTGCCGATCCCCGTCGAGAGTCCCGTCTCCAGCCCGGTTCCGGTGTGCACCCCACCATTGATGGCGCCACCGAGCCCCGTCTCGAGACCGGTGCCGAGGTTCGTCCCGGCATCCACGGCACTTCCCAGCCCCGTGGACAGCCCACCACCGAGACCGGCACCAGCATCGGCTGCCGCGCCGATCCCGGTGGAGAGCCCTGTTTCCAGCCCGGTCGTCGCCTGCGCACCGGCGTCGACGGCACCGCCGAGTCCGGCGGTCAGACTCGAGCCCGCCTGAGCACCAGCGTCGACAGCACCGCCGAGCCCGGCGGTCAGACCCGCGCCAGCCTGCGCCCCCGCGTCCACCGCACCGCCGAGTCCGGCGGTCAGACCCGCGCCCGCCTGAGCACCAGCGTCCACCGCACCGCCGAGCCCAGTCGTCAGACCCACGCCCGCCTGCGTTCCGGCGTCCACCGCACCCTGCAGGCCGGTAGACAGCCCCGCACCCAGATCAGCACCGGCCTGCGCACCAGCGTCGAGACCGGTCGAAAGCCCGGCCGTCGCTTGCCCACCGGCATCGAGAACACCACCGATTCCGGTTGTCAGACCCGTCTCCAGGCCCGTGCCCAGCTGCGCCCCGGCATCCACCGCACCACCCAACCCGGTGGACAACCCGCCACCCAGATCGGCACCGGCCCCGAGCGCGCCACCCAGCCCCGCCGAGAGACTGGACTCGAACCCACTCCCGACCTGTCCACCCGCATTGAGCCCGGTCTCGAGACCGGTCACGGCCTGCAGCCCGCCGTCGACCGCACCGGTCAGCCCGGTGGAAACGTCGGCCCCCAGATCAGCACCGGCACCAACAGCACCACCGAGACCGGTCGACAGGCCCGTCTCCACACCAGTCACAGCCTGCAGCCCGCCGTCGACCGCACCAGTCAGCCCGGTGGAAACGTCGGCCCCCAGATCAGCACCGGCACCAACAGCACCACCGAGACCGGTCGACACCGCCGTCTCGACACCGGTGACGGCTTGCGCCCCGCCGTTGAGTGCACCGTTCAACCCGGTAGATACATCGGCCCCCAGATCAGCAGCAGCCCCGACAGCACCACCAATACTCGTCCCCAGGTTCGTGCCCGCATCCAGAACACCATCGAGGCCAGCGGTCACACCGGCACCCAGATCCGTCCCCACCTCTGCACCAGCACCGACCACACCACCGATCCCGGTCGACAGGCCCGTCTCCACACCGGTCACAGCCTGCAGCGCACCGTCGACCGCACCGTTCAACCCGGTAGATACATCGGCCCCCAGATCAGCACCAGCCCCGACAGCACCACCAATACTCGTCCCCAGGTTCGTGCCCGCATCCAGAACACCATCGAGGCCAGCGGTCACACCGGCACCCAGATCCGCCCCCACCTCTGCACCAGCACCGACCACTCCACCGATCCCGGTGGACAGGCCCGTCTCCAAACCAGTTCCCAACTGGGCGCCCGCGTCGAGTACACCGTTGAGGCCGGTGGTTACTCCGGCACCCAGGTCCGCCCCCACCTGTGCACCGGCACCGAGTGTGCCCCCGAGACCGGCTTCGAGACCTGTCACTGCCTGCGCACCCCCACCGAGCACACCACTGAGATCGGTCGCGACATTTCCGCCGAGGCCCGCTCCAGCGTCGACAACGCCCTGCAGGCCGGTGGACAAACCGGCGCCGAGGTCCGCGACAACCTGCGTACCGGCACCGACTACTGCACCGAGATCGGTGTCCAGTGCGCCGCCTAGACCGGCGGTCAGGTCCGCCCCGGCATTCGCAAGGCCTTCGAGACCTGCGGATACTCCGGCGCCGAGGTCCGCGCCGACCTGCAGGCCCGCACCGATCGCGGTGTTCAGGCCGGAGGTCAGATCGAGGTCGAGCCCGGTTCCAGCCTGCAGGCCGAGGTCGATATCGCTGTTCAGACCGGCGCCGAGGTCCAGCCCTGCGTCGGCGGCGGCGCCCGCTCCGACGGTGACGGCTGTAGCGGCGACCGCGTTCACGGCGGCCTGCGAACCGGCCGCCACGATCGCCGACAGTTGCGAACCGCCGGTGATCAACGCCGATTCGGCGACCATCGGGGCGACAGCGGCGATGTCCTCGGGCGTCACATCGGGCAGGCCCGCCGCGACCAGCGCCTGTCCCGGATCGGCGCAGTAGGCCACCGCGGCGTCCTGGTGGCGCAGCAGGTTGAGAATGAACTCCAGAATCGCGTTGGGTGTCATCGAAATCATCTCCTGGATGAGCGGACCCTTGCGATCCGCGGTCGTTGGAATGCATTTCACGCTAGGGACCGAACGCGTTACTTCGAAACGGGGCGGACCCCTACTGTGCACCGCCGATGCCCGTTAGGGGCCCGAAGTCCATTAGGGGAATTTCCCCGAACCTGCCCCCGGTCAGTAACGGCGGACCGCCAGCAACCGACAGAACAGACGGATCCACAAGATCCACACAGCCCTTTTCCGCAGCGGCGGGCCTACCCAACAGCGACACCGGACCACACAGTTTTTCGAACGGGGTTCTCGAATGACAGAGCGTCTGGCGCTCGGCATCACTATCGGAGCGTCTAATTCGGTCGCCGTGGCGACGAGGGGCAATATCAGCAACGGCGATGACGGACCCGCAGGTAGCGGCACTGTTTTCACGCACCCGAGCGTCCTGCGGCTGGCCGCGGACACCGCGCCGGCCTTCGGGACCGACGCCCGCTCCACCGGCAGGCATTCCAGCGATGTGGTGCTGGAGGGCTTCCTGGCCCGAGTCGGCGACCCGGTCGGCATCCTGGCAGAGGACGGCACCAGCCACTCCGCCGCGGATCTGATGGCAACTGCCATCACCTGCCTGATCGACGAGATCAACTCGGCTGCAACGCAAGACAACTCGGCCACCGTCGCCTGCCATCCGGCGTGGTGGTCGCGGCACACCGTCGATATGCAGCGTGCCGCACTGGATCGAGCAGACCTGCGTGAGGTGACCCTGGTCCCGGAGCCGACCGCGGCGGTGCGCTGGCTCGAAGCCGCGCACGGCCCGCTCGGTGACGGCATTGTGGCCGTCTACGACCTCGGCGCCACTGGGCTGACGGTCTCGGTAGTCCGCACCGGCGAACAAGCAGCCCTGCTCGGTACGCCAGTGCGTAGCACCGACGTGGCCGGCGCCGAATTCGATCTGCTGACCATGCGCTACGTCCTGGCTAACGCGTTACAGGGAAATGAATTCGATCCGTTCGATCCGGTCATCGAACGTGAATTGGCGGCATTGCGTGATCGCTGCAGATATGCGAAAGAAGAGCTTTCCATAAACACCGCGACCGTGGTTCCGGTGCGCTTGGATCCGTCCGATCGGCGCACCGACAACATACGGCTGGTCCGCGGCGAAGTAGAGGATCTGCTGCGCGGACCGCTTCTGACCTCGATCGATCTGATCCGGGATGCGGTACATCGCGCCGGACTCGAAATCGGCGACATCGGCCGTGTGCTGCTCACCGGCGGCGGCGGCGCGATTCCGTTGGTGGCCGAGCTGATCTCGACCGAGTTCGGCCTCCCCGTGGTCGCCGCGCCGGAACCGGGACACACCAGCGCCCGCGGCGCCGCCGTACTCGCCGCGGATCTCTTGGCCGCCACCGTCGATCACGCACCACTCGCGATACCGGCGACCATCGCGGCGGTTGCCCCCGCGAAAACCAAAGAGTTACCCGCGGTTTCGCGGCAGGACAAATCCCCGCCGAAGGCCGCGACGCTCCCGGGATCGCGTATCCGCAAGCTCACCGGCAGGCAGCGTGCCGCCGTTGTCGCGGGCGCGGCGGTCGTCATCGGGCTGTTGGCTACCGGCACCGTCGCGATCGGCACCGGCGCTCAATCCGAGCCGAACCATCCCGCATCCACCGAACAGACCACCACCGGCGCGGCCGAGGCGGCCACCGGCGCGGGAACCGGCAATGCACCGGCTCCGGGATCTGCCGTGCCGGTGGCGGATCCGACTGTCGGCGCCAACGCGAAACCCGAAGCAGGACAACCTGTCTCCGCATCGTCAGGCGCGACGTCGGCGGCGGTGAACAGTCAGCCCGCCCCCGGCCAGCCCGCGGCGAACCAGCAGGCTCCAGGTCAGCCCGCACCCGCCAACCCGGCACCGGCGGAACCCGGTGCCGCCCAGCCTGTCCCACAGTCACCTGCTCCCGCGCCAGGACCATCCGCGCCACCGGCGCAGTCGCCACCAGCGCAGTCCCCGCCGGCCCAGCCGAGCCTGCCGACCGACGCGCTGAACAACACCGTCGACAAGGTCGAAGGCGCTGTCGAAGGCACCCTCGGCCCGATACTGCGCGCACCCGGCCAGATCCTCGGAGGCTCCGATGGCTGACATCGCGTTCGATACCCTGCCGTGCGCCCGCGAGATCTTCCGCGAACTGGACGCCGCCGATCAGCGGCCGGTCGTCTACCTCATCCGCGGCCGCTCCGGTACCGGCAAGTCCATGCTGCTTTCGGTGATCCGCGCCAGGCTGCAGGCCCACGGGATCGCGCTGCAGGATCACCCCGCCCTCCCCGAGGCGACGGCCGTCTGGGTGGGTCCCGTCGACGGAGTCCGTTCGATGGTCGGCGCGCGTGCCGGGCTCGGTGGCGCGGCGGGCAACGGCAGCCGCTCGCCCCATGCCATGTCCGCGACGGATACCGCGCAGGCGCCGCCCGCTCTGATCATCGACAACGCCCACACCCTGAGTCACGCTGAGATCGAAAACCTCTGCGCAACCATCGAATCCGGCCGGCACACGATGGTGATCGCGGCTCAGCCCCGCCCACACGACCCAGACCTGCGCACGCTCGCCGACACCGTGGCGCGTCGCGGCAGGGTGGTCGACCTGCGTGCCCTCGGGGTGAGCGATATCGCTCCATTCGCGCGCGAACTCGGCATGGCGGTGCCGCGCCCCGTTGCGCAGCACATCCACCAACAGACCGCGGGCATCCGCGGCGGTGTGGTCGCCGCACTGACCGCAGCCTGCTCGGCTCGGCTCGACGCGGGTATCGGTGCGGTCGACGGCGCGGTCGCGAGCTGGGCACGCGCCACACTGGACAACTTGGCGCCCGACCTGCTGGAAACCATGGTCGTCGCGAGCACCGGGACCGGATTGGACGCGACCGAGCTGGCCGAGGTGCTCGGCATCGAAACGGCCGCTGCGCAAGATCGCATCGACCGGGCCAGGGCCAGCGCCCTGGTTACCGACGCAGACCTGCTGCTCGGTCCTGCCGTCGCACCGCTGCGCACTCTGCTCGGCGACCGGCGATTCGTCGCAGTGCAGCGCAGGCTGCTGACCGCGCGGTTGGACGCGGGCCTGATGCGGGACCACACCGCCCTGCTCCTTGCCGAGTCCGGCGTCCGCGACCAACGGCTGGTCGAATTCCTGTGTGCTGCCGCGGCAAAGGCAGGGCGTGACGCGGTCCGCTACTACGCCGCGGCCGCGGCGGCAGGTGCCGACCCGGACCTCATCGCGGTGCGCTGGGCCGAGGCGGCCGCCCGCGTCGGCGACGGCGAGACAGCAATGCGACTCGCCGAGCCGGTGCTGGTCCGCTCGGGCGTCAGCGCACCGGAACTCGCCGCGGCGGTTCGGATTTGCGCAGCGGTACTGACACGGCGCGGTCTGGTCGGACGCGCGGCACAGTTGTACTCCTGGCTCGGATCCCATCGGATCGGCGCGGATTGGGCGGTCGGCGCGACCGTCCTGTACCTCGCGGGCGATGTACCCGCCGCCGCGGAGATGTCGCATTCGGCGACGCAGTGGCCACCGATCGCGGCCAACGCGCACGCCCGCCTGATCGCCACGGCGCTCGGACAGACCATTGTCGACCACGAAACCGGCACCGCCGCAGCGGCATCCGCCCTCGTCCAGGCGGCACAGGCCGATTCAGGAGTCGACCGATTCCTGCCGTGTACCGCGGTGTCCATCGCGACCCTGCTGTGCCTGAGCACCGGCGAACCGGGACGTGCGGGAGATGCCGTGCGGCGGGCCACCGCCAGTGGCATGCGCTGCCATCAGCTCCAAGTACTACAGGCATGGTCGGCGATGCTCGGTGGCGACGAGCAGGCGGCCGCGACGACAGTCGCGGCGTTGCAACCGGATTCACTCGATATTCGCGACCAGTTGCTGGCCCACGGTGTCGCCGTCGGCCTGGCCAGGCGCAGCGGCGATCACGCCGCGCTCACCCGGGCCTGGCAGGCGGCCTGTCCGCTGTTCGACGACGTGGACGCCGATCTGCTCACCATGCTGCCGATCGGCGAGCTGTGGCTCGCGAGCATCCGGCTGCGCGACGAACGCCGGGTGGCGCCGCTGGTGAACGCCTCGCTCGCGTTGCTGCGGCGCCTGGATCAACCACCGGCATGGGCGAACGCCTTCCACTGGTACGGCGTGCAGGCCGCGATCGCGCACGAGAGTCCGGCGGATCTGTTGCCGCATGCCCAACTGCTCAAGGCCGCGGCCGAGGCGGGCGACCGGCATGCCGCTGTGCTCGCCGACGCGGGCCGCACCTGGGTGCTCGTGCTGCGTGGGCAGGTCGCGGTCGCGCCGGTGCGGGCCGCCGTCGCCGGGCTCTGCGAGATCGGCCTGACCTGGGACGCCGCCCGGCTCGCCAGCGAGGCCGCGCTCGCCGCAGCCGATTCCGCAACCGCGACGGCGCTGCTCAAGCTGGCCCGCACCGTGCGCTCCGACGCCCGCCCGCAGGAGCCCGCGGCCCGGCCGCCCGCACCGGCGGTCGTGCCGGACGGTCGGCAGGGTTCCGCGTCCGCACCGGCCACCAAGGCCGCTGCGATCCTCAGCGAACGCGAGCGGGAAGTCGCCGAACTCGTGCTGCTAGGTTTGACCTATCGGGAGATCGGCGCACGCCTGTACATTTCCGCGAAGACGGTAGAGCATCATGTCGCCCGCATCCGGCGCCGTATCGGTGCCAGGTCCCGTTCGGAGCTATTGTCGATGCTCCGCGCCATGGGACACGGCTCGCTGCTGGTGTGAGGGGTCGCGGGCTGATCCGAAGCGAGGTAATGAGGATGGCCACAGGCGTCGGCCTGCGTATCGCCGAGAACAATTGCACCGCGGCGATTGTCACCGACGCCGGTGAACCGCAATTCATCATCCGCGAGTCGATCCTGCATATGTCCGACGACGGCGACACCGTCCTCGGCGGACCGGCGCCGGTCGGCCACTCGCACTCCATCACCGAGTTCGTGTCCCGTGTCGGCGACCCGGCCGGTATCCCGGTCGACGACGGCGAGGCCTACCGAGCCGAGGATCTGGTCGCGACCGCGCTGTTCTGCCTGATCAATCTGGCGGCCGAATATCTGAACGGCCCAGCCGAGTTCTACGCGACCCATCCCGCCCACTGGCCGGCGCAGCACGTGCAGGCGCTGCGCGACTCGCTCGACTATCTCGGCCTGCGCTCGGTGGTGCTGGTCAGCGAGGGCGATCTGCCCGGCACCGATATCGGAGACCCGGAAGCGGCGCTGGCCTACGACGCCGCCCGCGCGGCACTGGCCTCGGTGCTGGCGACGCCGGCCGGAAGCACTCCGCCGGATCCGAGCAACGCCGAGAATTCGACGTTGGACACCGACGTGATTCCCGCGGTGCCCGCGGCCGCGTCACAACAACTACAGGCCTATTCGGCGGCGCTCCCGATCGCCGACCCGATCCTCGCGCAGCTGCCGACCGAAGCGGTACCGGAGGCTCCCGTCGCATCGGGGGCAGCCGCGAAGAAGAACCTCGGCACCCCGTTGCTGATCGGGGTAGCGGCGCTGATCGGGTTGGTACTCGGCAGCTTCGGCGTGTCCGTGCTGTTCCGCGACGCCGGCACGACCCCGGTACCACCACTGCGTGACGCCAAGTCCGATCAGGTGACGGTGAGTCCGACACCGCCCGCACCGCCGGTGGTTTTCCCGACCATCCCCATCACCACGCCCCCGCCGACTACGGAACCGCCTGTGGTCATCACCAGGACCGTCGAGCCGGAAACCACCACCGAGCCCCCACCGGTCACCACAACTACAGAGCCTCCGGAAAACACCACCGAGGAGTCGCCGACGACGACCCCCCAGCGGACGACTACTTCCCGGCCGACCCGAACCAACCCCTTCCACTACGAGGTGCCTACGCAGTGGCAGCGACGGCCAACCTCGGAGATCACGCGTCCTCGCTGATTTCGTAGGGCCCAACCCCGGTTTGTGCCCTAAAGTGATCCGCTGACCGGTGTTGTCGGAAAAATTCCGATGACCGGTCTGTTGCTGGACGAGGACTGTGCGCCAACGTATTCAGGCTGTGGCCCACGGATGTAGCTGGCACATCGGTGCCGACGAAGGGACTTCATGCGCAAGTTGGTGGCGCGCAGCGCCGCGGTCAGGGCAGCAACAATCGGATGCGCCGCGACCGTTTTCCTCGCTCCATTCTTCGGCACCACCTTCGCTTCGGCCACCCCGACGCAGCTGAGCGCCGAGAGCCTGCCCGCCGAACTGGTGCAGGCCATTTCGCGCGATCTGAAGATGACACCGGCGGAATATCTGGAACGTTCCGCCCGTGCCCAGCAGCTCAGCGACTACGCGCGCGACTTCCGATCCGAACGCCCCGACTCCTTCGCAGGCGCCTGGATCGGCACCGACGGCCGACCGTTCGTCGCGGTCACCTCGATGGACGCCGCCCGGATCGCCACGGCCGACGGCTACCAGACCCACCTCGCTCCGGTCTCCGCGAACGCCCTGGAAAACTCGATGATCCAGCTGAATCAGTGGATCAACACCCTGCCGCGTGAACTGTCCACCGCGATCAACTCGGTCGCCATCGACTTCCTCAACAGCCAACTGGTCCTCAGCGTCGCGAACACCCCGGCGGGCCACGTCCTGAACCTGCCGACGCTGGTCACCAATATCAAGGTCATCCTGTCGCCCGGCAGCGGCGGCCCGGTCGAGCGTCGCCCGATGGGCGGCGACACCTACATCAGCGCGCCCAGCTCGCTGCGCGATGCCGCGCTGCGCAGCGTCGATGTCTGCTCGTTCGGCTTCAACGGGGTGGACGCCGCGGGCAACGCGCTCAACATCAGCGCCGGCCACTGCGATCCGAATCTCGGCAAGGGCGATCAGCAGGCAGGGGTCTATCTGCCCAACGTCAAGGACATCCCGAGCAGCCCCGAGCTCGGCACGTTCATGCAGGCGAAACTGGGCGGCGAGACCGCACTGGACTACTCGGTGATCAAGTTGAACGAGCGCGCGGTCAAGGCGGGCATGGATCAGCCGTCGGTGCGCGGTTCCAACGGCACCACCCTGACCATCACCGGCACCGCCGATCCGGTGACCGGCGCTCCGGTCTGCAAATCCGGGCAGTCGTCCAGCTTCACCTGCGGGTTCGTCGTCTCCGATCGGGTCGAGACACAGCTGTTCACCGCGGAGGGCGTGAGCAAGACCGTGCGCGGCTTCGCCAGCTCGGCGTGCACCCTTGGCGGCGACAGCGGCGGCGCGATCGTCACCGGCACCCTCGCCCTCGGCATCACCAGCGGTTCCAACGCCGCCGAGGCGCCGAACTGCGACGAAGCGAACGTCGGTCTCGCCCAGTACGGCGGCACCGCCTCGCTCGGCATTCCGATCCGTGCGATCCTCGCCGATATCGACGCGTCCTCGGGTGGCGGACTCGGCAGCGGGGTCGAGTTGCGCACCAAGCAGAACGCCGGGTAGGCGTGCCACCGACGGCCCGCACCGGACTTCGCGTCGGTTATGTCCACATTGGCAAATCTGCACCCCGGGATAAGTAGGCATACCGGGCCGGAGCCCAATATAGTCTGGGCATGCTCCTGCCCCGTATAGGTCACTTCCGATCAGCTGCGCGACAGACCCGGGTCCGAAAATCAGTAATCGCCGCCTCGGCGGCGATTCTGCTGTTCGGTCCCACAGCGGCAGTAGCGACGGCACAACCCGACCCGAATGCTGGACTTTCTCCCGAGCTGGCAACCGCCGTGGCACGCGATCTGAAGATCTCGCCGGAGGAGTACCTGCGCCGCGCCGATCTCGCCCAGCAGGCCGCGGCCTTCGCCACCACGGCGCAGCGTCAGTACCCACAGGTCTTCGCCGGTTCGTGGCTCGACGACGCGGGCCGCGCGGTGGTTGCGCTCGCGCAGGGACCCGGCATCGACGAGGCAAGCAAGGCCGCCGATTCGGCCGGATTCGAAGTTCGCAACGTCGCCAAGAGCGAGGCCGCGCTGCGTGGTGAGAAGAGCGCGTTCGAACGGTGGCTCGACGGTCAGCCCGAGGCGGTGTCCGCGCTGGTGCGCGGCGCGGTGATCGACACGGTCAACAACAGCATCGCGGTGCGGGTCGACAAGGTCGGCCTGCCGATGCCGAGCTTCATCGATCCGGCGCGGGTCATCGTGATGGCTCCGCCGGTGGCGAGCGAGCCCGCGAACATCCCGCAGGCCGGCGAGATCGCCGGTCAGGTGCCGCGTGGCGCGCTGGCCGGTGGCGACGGCTTCGCCTCGATCGCAGGGCGGATGTCGCTGCGTTGCTCGTTCGGCTTCAACGGCACCGACCGGGCAGGCAACACCGTCAACATCACCGCGGGCCACTGCAACCCCGATCTGCCCTCCGCGGGCAGTGCCAATGCGGCGGGCGTTTTCGAGCTGCAGGGCGACCAGGCGGGCGCGCAGCTCGGCACGTACCAGAAGTCGGTGCTCGGCGCGCAGGACTACTCGATCGTGCGAATCAACGATCAGGCCAAGGATCGTTTCGAGAACAACGGCGTGCGGGTGCCGGGCCGGGGGCCCGTCCTGATCGACGGCGTCGCGACGCCGGTGGTCGGCGCGCCGGTCTGCAAGTCCGGGTCGCGTACCGGCTTCAGCTGCGGCGTTGTCAATGCCGTCGATCAGACCGTGCAGGTCGGCGACCGTGAACTCACCCAGAGCTTCTCGGCCAACATCTGCGCGCTGCCCGGCGACAGCGGCGGGCCGATCGTGACCGGCCGGATGGCACTCGGCATCTCCAGCGCGTCATCGGTTGCCGACTTCCCGATCTGCGAGATCCCCAATCTGATCGGCGCCCTCACCGGCAACGTGCCGCAGCTGTTCGCGCAGCCGGTCAGCGTGGTCCTCTCGGACAACCCGGGTCTGCGGATTCGCACCAACTGATCCACGAGTGCCCAAAAAGGCCGTCAGCGCTCCGCTGTCGGCCTTTTTGCTGTCATTACGCTGTTCCATAGCCCGCCCGAGGATGAATGCACTGTGAGCGTCCGCTAAGTTCCGGCATCCTGGATTGCATGTGTTTGGTTTTGATCGGCTGGCGTGCACACCCGGAGTACCGGTTGATCGTGGCGGCCAACCGCGACGAGTTCTACACCCGGCCGACCGAATCGATGAGGTGGTGGCCGGAGGTGGCGGGCCTGCTGGCCGGACGCGATCTGGGGGCCACCGGCAAGGCCGTGGGTGATCCGCCGGGCACCTGGCTCGGACTGACGCGAGAGGCGCAGGGCCGCAACCGCTTCGCCACGGTGACCAACGTGCGCAACCCGAAAGATGAACGCGTCGATGCCCGCTCGCGCGGGGCCCTATTGATGGACTTCCTGCGCGGTGCCGACGACCGACACCCGAACGGTGCTGTTTCGAGCGGCCCGCAAGCAGCCGCCAGCGGTGCTGTTTCGAGCGGCCCGCAAGCAGCCGCCAGCGGTGCTGTTTCGAGCGGCCCGCAAGCAGCCGCCAGCGGTGCTGTTTCGAGCGGCCTGCAAGCAGCCAATAGCGGCGAATTCCCCGGCCCCGAAAAGTACGTTCTGGACGTCGCTGCGGCACCGGACGACTACAACGGGTACAACTTGGTGGTCTCGGACCTCGAATCGCTCTGGTGGCATTCCAATCGCAGTGCGACCCCGCCGCGGGAGCTGACGCCGGGCTTCCACGGTCTGTCCAACGGCACATTTCTGGCCTCGGCGGCGCCGGGGCCCGCAGCGGCATTGGAAGCGCCCCAACCCATCTGGCCCAAAATGGGCGACGGCGTCCTGGGTCTGCGCGCCGTGGTCGAAACAGATCCGGGCAACCTCGACCGTTATTTCGAGGTGCTGGCCGACCGCACCCAGGCGCCGGATGATCAGTTGCCGCACACCGGGATTCCGCTGTCGCTGGAGCGGGCGGTGTCCGCCAGGTTCGTCGCGCACATGCTGCACGGCACGCGGGCCAGCACGGTGCTGCTGGTGCGCGAGGACGGATCGTTCGACATGGCCGAGCGATCCTTCGGCAGGTTCGGCAAGCGCACGGGGGCGGCTACGTTCAGTGGCACCGTGGAACTGCCGGACTGACCCTGAAAACGACGATCGGTCCGCTCCCAGAGGGGAACGGACCGATCGGTTACGAATTCCGAACGAGCCAGGCCGGACGGCCTGGCGAATTCGAATCAGTTTTCGGGTGCCGGTGCCGGCTGCGCAACCGGTGCCGGCTGCTCGGCGGGCTTGTCCGCGTACTTGCTGGTGCCGGGCGCGGCCTGCATGGTGTTGAGCAGGTCGATACCCACCGCGACCAGGGTAGGTCCACCAACGGCGATAGTGCCGAGGATGCCGCCGATACCGGCGCCGACGGTGAAGCCGGGCAGGCACCCGATCACGACACCGACGATGCAGCCGATAACGCCGCCGACGACGAAACCGAGTGCGGTACCGATGAAGCCGCCCACCGCGGTGGCGATGCCGAACTGGCTGGAGAACGCGTTCATCGCGCGCTGGTCCTCAGTCGGCGAGGCGATCGGCTTGGCCGAGACGGCCGGCTTGACCGCGAGCGGCTGCGAGATCGAGAGGTTCGCAGGCTTCTGCGGGGTGA
Organism: Nocardia sp. GCM10030253; assembly: GCF_042675075.1. Taxonomy (NCBI): domain Bacteria; kingdom Bacillati; phylum Actinomycetota; class Actinomycetes; order Mycobacteriales; family Nocardiaceae; genus Nocardia; species Nocardia sp. GCM10030253. The sequence goes on from NZ_JBHTDL010000012.1 coordinate 544,081, forward strand.
TCTCGAGGACGGTGTTGTCCTTCTTCAGCTCCGGCGTGACCGGAATATCCGTGCCCTCGATGTTGTAATCGAGCGGATACGAGATGACGGTTGCGCCCTTGTCGTCCTTGATGTCGACCAGGGTGGTCTTCGGGTCCTCGGGAGTGGCCCCCTCCTCCTCGCTCAGCGAGAAGGTTCCACCCTTGAGGGTCGCCACAACTACCTTGTCAACCAGCTTGACGGAGTAGCTGAGGGGCTGAGGCGCCGCAGGTGCGGGCTCAGCATGTGCGGTGCCGAGGCCGATAGTCATCGCACCGATGACCAACGCCGAAGCCGCAGTGGTTCTGCGGAGATTCATCCAGTTTTCCAATCCATCATCAGGTTGTTCCCGAACCGTCTCCATCACGCGAGAGCTCATTCAGCACAAGGCGGTCTGACCCCGACTCTCCCCGAGCAGTGTGAAGACAGGCACAGCAAACAGAACGACGTGAGCGTAATCGAACCGCCATCAAGATGCGAGATGCATTACTAACCCTGGGAACACAGAGGACTAAGCCTGTCCTTACCTGCAGGAACACATGGGCCGACGTTTACGGTGGTGGTCGGTACTAGACACCGTAGGATTGCTGGATTTTGTGTGATGTTGATCACGGCCGAATTTTGGGTCAAGCCCCTGCAAGATGGGGCGCCGCCCAGCTGGCGATCGTACGATGGACACCAGTTGTTACTGGCGAGTAACTTACTGGCGGTTAGGATACGAGCCAACCGGGGCGGCGCATTGCCGTCCTCGAAACCTCGTGTTGCCTCTAAAAGAAAGGTCGCGACATGAATGCCCTGACAGTGACGCTGGGCACGATTGGGGCGACGCTCAGCCTCCTGTGTTGGGCGTCGTTCTTCGGCGGCGTGCGGAATATCGTCCGCGCCATCATGATCGGCCAAGGCGCGCCGGACCGTTGGCGACCGTTCTTCCCCCGCTTCAAGCAGATGCTCGTGGAGTTCATCGCGCACACCCGCATGAACAAGTTCCGCACCGTCGGCTGGGCACACTGGCTGGTGATGGTCGGCTTCCTCGGCGGCTTCATGCTGTGGTTCGAGGCATACGGCCAGACCTTCGATCCGGAATTCCACTGGCCGATCATCGGCAACTGGGCGATCTACCACCTGTGGGACGAGATCCTCGGCATCGGCACCGTGGTCGGCATCTCGGCGTTGATCATCATCCGTCAGCTGAACCATCCCAGGGTGCCGGAGCGGCTTGCTCGCTTCACCGGCTCGAAGTTCGCGCCCGCGTATGTGATCGAAGCGATCGTGCTGCTCGAGGGTCTCGGCATGATCTTCGTGAAGGCGGGCAAGATCGCCGCCTACGGCCACTCGAATCCGGCCACCGACTTCTTCACCATGCAGGTGGCCAAGGTGCTGCCCGCGAACACCACCATGGTCGCGCTGTTCGCCTTCGTGAAGCTGATGTCCGGCATGGCGTTCCTGTACCTGGTCGGTCGCAACACCACGTGGGGTGTCGCGTGGCATCGGTTCTCGGCGTTCCCGAACATCTACTTCAAGCGTGAAGACGACGGCGGCGTCGCGCTCGGTGCGGCCAAGCCGATGATGTCGAAGGGGCAACCGGTCGACATGGAGTCGGCGGATCCGGACAACGACACCTTCGGTGCCGGGCGGATCGAGGACTTCTCGTGGAAGGGTTGGCTGGACTTCACCACCTGCACCGAGTGTGGCCGCTGCCAGTCCCAGTGCCCGGCATGGAATACCGGTAAACCGCTGTCGCCGAAGCTGTTGATCATGTCGCTGCGTGACCACGGCTACGCGAAGGCCCCCTACCTGTTGGCCGGTGGCCGCAAGGACATGGGTGGCGACGAGGTCGGTCTGGTCGACGGCGAGGGCAACCCGAACGAAACCGCGCTGGCGAAGATTTCCGAGGCGGCGAAGGCGGAGGCCGAACGTCCGCTGGTCGGGGATATCGAAGCAGGCGGCATCATCGATCCGGAGGTGCTGTGGTCGTGCACCACCTGTGGTGCGTGTGTCGAGCAGTGCCCTGTCGATATCGAGCACGTCGATCACATCATCGATATGCGCCGCTACCAGGTGCTGATCGAGTCGGAGTTCCCCTCCGAGCTGGCCGGGTTGTTCAAGAACCTGGAGAACAAGGGCAACCCGTGGGGTCAGAACTCCAAGGACCGGCTCAACTGGATCAACGAGATGGACTTCCAGATCCCGGTCTTCGGTAAGGACGCCGACAGCTTCGACGGCTACGAGTACCTGTTCTGGGTCGGCTGCGCTGGCGCCTACGAGGACAGGGCGAAGAAGACCACCAAGGCTGTCGCCGAACTCCTGGCCACGGCCGGGGTGAAGTTCATGGTGCTCGGCGCCGAGGAGACCTGCACCGGTGACTCCGCGCGCCGCGCGGGCAACGAGTTCCTGTTCCAGCAGCTCGCCGCACAGAACATCGAGGTGCTGAACTCCGTCTTCGACGGCGTGGAACAAAGCCGCAAGAAGATCGTCGTCACCTGCGCGCACTGCTTCAACGCGCTGAACAATGAGTACCCCCAGGTCGGCGGCAATTACGAAGTCGTGCACCACACCCAGCTGCTGAACCGGCTGGTGCGGTCCAAGCAGCTGATTCCGGTCGCGTCGGTGTCGCAGAACGTCACCTATCACGACCCCTGCTACCTGGGCCGCCACAACAAGGTCTACGACGCACCCCGTGAGCTGATGGAAGCCTCCGGCTCCACCCTCATCGAAATGCCCCGGCACGGCGAACGCTCCATGTGCTGTGGTGCCGGTGGCGCCCGCATGTGGATGGAAGAACAACTCGGCAAGCGCATCAACATCGACCGCGTCGACGAAGCGCTGGCGACTTCTCCCGCGAAGATCGCGACCGGTTGCCCGTTCTGCCGGGTCATGCTGACCGACGGTGTGACCGCCCGGCAGGAACAGGGCCAGGGTGAAGGCGTCGAGGTCGTCGACGTCGCCCAGCTCATGCTCGATGCCATCGACCGTGTCGATGCCTCGAAACTGACCGAGAACCTCACCGTTGTGCAAGAGCCGAAAGCCCCTGCCGTCGAAGAGGTCCCCGAAGCCGAGCCCGAACCCGCACCCGTCGCCGAAACCATCGCACCGGCCAAGGCCGCGCCTGCGGGCGGCGGCCTGGCGATGAAGGGTCCGGCGAAGGCTCCGGGCGGCTTGGGCATGAAGGGTGCCGCCAAGGCGCCCGGCGGCGGCCTCGGCATGAAGGGCGCGGCAAAGGCACCCGGCGCCAAGGCATCCGCCGAAGCACCGGTCGAGGCGGCCACCGCGGCTCCCGCCGCACCGGCCAAGGGTCTGGCGATGAAGGGCCCCGCCAAGGCACCGGGCGGCAAGGGCTTGGCCATGAAGGGCGCGGCGAAAGCTCCCGGCGCCAAGGCCGAACCGACCCCCACCGCCGAAGCCGCACCCGCGGCCGAGGCGCCGGCGGCCGCGCCGGTCAAGGGTCTGGCGATGAAGGGCGGCGGCAAGGCCCCCGGCCTCGCCATGAAGGGCGCAGCCAAGGCACCGGGCGCAAAAGCACCGGCAACACCGGCCCCCACCGAGGCCACCCCGGCCACGGAAAAGGCCGCCGCCGAACCGGCTTCGGCCCCCGCCGAAGCCAAGCCATCCGTCCCGGCCAAGGGCCTCGCCATGAAGTCCGGCCTCAAGCGCCCCGGCCCCAAGGCCCCCGGCGCAGCAGCCCCCGCTGCCCCGGCCCCTGCCGAGGAAGCACCGGCAGCGGACTCAGCTCCGGAACCCGATCAGCCGACCAACGGCACGACCGGCAACGGCACCCCCGAAGCCACTCCCCCGTCCGCCAAGCCCGGCGGCCTCGGCTTCAAGTCCGGCGCCAAGGCCCCCGGCCGCAAGAACTGACCGGCACCACCTGAACACGATCGGCCCGGGTACGCATCGCGAACCCGGGCCGATCTATTTGTGGGCGCAGATCGCCGCGACAGCCGAGATTCACGGGGCGACAGTCCTTCATGTAGACAACGACTATCAAACGATCGCGGCGATTACCGATCAGCCGCATCACCGTCTGAAGACCAGGTGACCGGCCCGCGCTTCAGGCCAACCAATCATCCAGGTCGGGCAGTTCGGTTGCGACTTTGCCGGTGAACTCGGGTGGGCGCTTCTGGAGGAAGGACATGACGCCCTCGCGGAGGTCGGCGCTGGAGAAGGCGTAGGAGATCAGGCGGGCGTCGAGGGTGAAGACGTCTTCGGGAGTCTTGTCGCCGGACATCGCGACCAGGCCGCGGCGGATTGCCGCGACCGATACCGGCGCGACCTGTGTGGCGAGTTCGTTGGCCAGGGATTGCGCGGCGGTGAGCAGGTCTTCCGGGGCGTGCAGGCTGGTGACCAGGCCCGCGGCCAGTGCTTCTTCGGCGCCGAAGACTCGGCCGGTGATCATCCATTCCTTGGCGCGGGCCAGACCGACGATGCGAGGCAGGAACCAGAGGGAGCCGCCTTCGGGGAAGAGACCTCGGCGGGCGAAGACGAAACCGAAGCGGGAATCCTGTGCGGCGAGACGGAAGTCGGCCGCGAGGGTCATGGAGAGACCGACACCGACGGCGGCGCCCTGCATGGCGACGATGACGGGTTTGTTCAGGTTGGTCATCGGGCGCACCACCCGGGTGGACCACTCGACCCAGTCCGGTGCGGTGACGTCCTCGTCGGAGGCGCCTGCGGTCAGGTCCATGCCGACGCAGAAATCCTTACCCGCGGCGGCGAATACGACGGCGCGGACCGCGTCGTCGCGATCGGCGGTGGTGAAGGCGGCACCGAGTTCATCGGCCATCTCGGTGGTGAAACCGTTGCGGGCCTCGGGGCGGTTGAGCGTGATCGTCGCGACGGCATCGGTGACGCTGTAGATGATGGTGTTGTAGGACAATTCGACTCCTGAGGATTTTCGAGCGACCTGCAAGCAGTCGCTGGCGGGTAGGGTCAGCGCGTGCCGGACGCAGCGGTAACGAGCAGTTCGACCATGGCCGTTGCCTTGTCGGATCGGGGTGGGTCGCCGGTAATGACGTCGCTCCAGACGAAAGCCTCACCGATGCGGACGATGGCGTAGGCGAGATCGCGTATCTCGATGCGAGGATCGAGATCGGGCAGGTCGGTCAAGCGCGATGCCGCCCAGTCGATCATCCGGCTTTGCACAACGGTGTAGCCGGAAGTCAGCACGCGCAGACCGTATTCGGGGTCGTCGGCAACGAATCGCGAGAGCGGCTCGAAGGTGCGCACGGTGTCGGCGAGCCTGCCGAAGTTGCGGACGAAACGGTCGACGGGACCGCCGTACCCGCGTGCCTCGACACGCGCGATCGCGTCGGCGATGATCCGCCAGACCACCTCGCCGATCACCACTTCCCTACTGCCCCACCAGCGGTAGAGGGTCGCGCGTCCGATGCCGAGCTCGCGGGCGAGTTGCTGCATGTCGATGCGACGGCCGTCCAGAAACCACCGATGCGCCAGGTCGATGACGTCCTCGCGCGTCGGCTTCGACCGGGCAGCGGCCGGTTCCGCGTCGAGCCGCACCGAATCCGCCCCGCCGCGGGACACGGTTATGGCCTCGTGAGCGCGGCGTACCGGGCCAGATGCTGTTCGCTGGAGCCGAATTCGCTTTCGATCACGGTCAGCCGCTTGAAGTAGTGGCCGATCGCGAGTTCCTCGGTCATGCCCATGGCACCGTGCAGCTGAACCGCGTTCTGGCCGATGAACCGTGCCGCACGACCGACGGTGACCTTGGCCGCCGAGACCGACCGCGCACGGTCGGCAGCGGGAGCGCCGAGTGAATAGACCGCGAGATACACCGCGGCAATGGCCTGTTCCAGTTCCATGTACATGTCGACCATGCGGTGCTGCAGCGCTTGGAAACTACCGATCGGCACACCGAATTGCTGGCGCTGTTTGGCGTATTCGACAGTGTCCGCGAGGACTTTTCGCATGCAGCCGACGCCCTCCGACGCGATGGCCACTGTCGCTTCGTCCACGGTCGCTTCGATGGCGTCCCAGGCGTCGCCTTCGGCACCGAGCAGCGCGTCATCCGGCAGGCGCAAGCCGGTGAAGGTGATGTCGGCGCCGACCCGGTCATCGATCGTCCGGTAGGAGTGCACCTCGACACCGGCGGGCGGATCGGCCGCGTCGAACTCCGTAAGCAACAGCGACACACCGGCTTTGTCGCGCCGGTCGCCCGACGTGCGGGCGGTGATGAGCAGATGGGTCGCCAGCGGTGCGCTGGTCACGACGGTCTTCGCACCATCGATGACCCACGCGTCACCCTCCCTGCGTGCGGTGGTCGACACGTCGTGGAAGGTCGGGCCCGAGGTCGGTTCCAGCGCGGCGAACGCGGTGCGGGCATCGCCGGACACGATCTGCCGCAACACTTCCTCGGCCCGCTCGCCGCCGCAGCGATCCAGCAGACCGGCGCCGACGACGACCGTATCGACGTACGGTTCGACGACCAGCGCACGGCCGAGTTCCTCGGTGATCACCATCAGCTCGATCGGGCCGCCGCCCATACCGTCGACCCGCTCGGGCAGCGTTGCGCCGAGGATCCCGAGTTCTTCGGCGAAGCCGCGCCAGATGGCAGGCTGCCAGCCCGCATCCGACTTGGCGGCGCCGCGACTCTTCTCCAGTCCGTAGCGCGCACCGAGAAACCCGGCGATCGCGTCGCGGAGAAGTTCCTGCTCTTCGGTGAGAGTGAAGTCCATCAGAGCCCCAATGCTGCCTTGGCGAGGATGTTTCGCTGAATTTCGTTGCTGCCCGCGTAGATCGAGCCTGCCCGGTCGTTGAAGTAGCGCAGCGGCGCGACGGCCTGCCAGTCCTCGCCGCTGTGGTAACCATCTGCGGGCGGGGTGAATTCGGCGATCGGACCGCCGGGCTTGGTGGCGTGTGGCTGATAGACGCGCCCGCGCGGGCCCGCCGCCTCGAGCGCGAGCTCGGTGATCCGCTGGCTCAGCTCGGTGCCGAGCACCTTGAGCATCGATGAGGCGGTCCCTGGGTTCTTGCCCTGCGCCATCGCGGAAAGCGTTCGATATTCCAGGATCTCGAGCACTTCGGTGCGAATCCGCGCGTCGGCCAGCTTGGCCGAGAACGCCGGGTCGTCGATCAGCGGATTGCCGTCCGGTCCCGGCTGATTCACCGCGGCGTCGGCCACGTCCTTGGCCATCACCTGCAGCCACGGCGACGCCGCGCCGCCCCGCTCGTGCACGAGCAGGTACTTCGCCACGGTCCAGCCGTTGTCGATCTGCCCGAGCACATTGCGCTTCGGCACCCTGACGTTGTCGAAGAAGACCTGGTTCTGCACCTCTTCACCGGAGGTCATCACCAGCGGCCGCACCTCGATACCGGGCGTGGTCATATCGATCAACAGGAACGTGATGCCCTGCTGCTTCTTTCCCGCGCGGGAGGTGCGCACCAGGCAGAAGATCCAATTCGCCTCGGTCGCATGCGTAGTCCAGATCTTGCTGCCGGTGCACAGGAAATCTTCCCCGTCATCGACCGCGGCCATCGTTAGCGACGCCAGGTCCGAACCCGCCTCCGGCTCCGAATACCCTTGGCAGAAGAAGATTTCGCCGGTCAGGATGCGCGGCAGATAGAACGACTGCTGTTCCGGCGTGCCGAAGGCGACGATCGCGGGCGCCACCATCCGGATCCCCATCGGCGACAGCGCGGGCGCACCGGCCAGCGTCGCCTCCCTACTGAAGATGTAGTGCTGGGTCAAGCTCCAGTCGCACCCGCCGTGCTCGACCGGCCAAGCCGGCGCCGCCCACCCACGCTCGTGCAGGATGTGCTGCCACTCCATGCTCGCCTCGTGGTCCGGATAGACACTCGTCGCCAGGCGCCCGGCCCGGCGCAGCTCGGGCGTCAACTTCGCGTCGAGGAAGTCCCTGACCTCGTCGCGAAAGGCCAAATCCGCCGCTGACCAGTCGTAATCCATCTGCCCTCCCAGAGGGTGCGCGTCATTGCATCGGTGCGAGCCGTCGGCCCGCACGAGACACAATGTACGTCTGTCTCACCCCTGAAATCAAACTGACGCCACCCGCCCGCAGTTATCTCGTCTACGGCGGGGGTTGAGGTACCGCATGGTCAGCACGGTTCGAAGAAGGCTTTGAGATAGCCGGCCGATTGGTAGATGTAGTTGTAGGCCCAGCGGGGGATTGACAGCTGGGGGCGGGGGTCTACGAGGAGGAGTTCGCCGTCCCAGCACTTTTCGAGGATGTAGCGGGATCGGGAAATGTGAGGGGTGAAGGTTATGACGATCACTCGGTGCCAGTTCTCGGCTCGGGCCAGCTCGGCGAGTTCGCGTGCCTCGCCTCGGGTGGTGCGCGGGGAGGGGTCGAAACAGATGACTTCGAAGCTGTAGCCGCCGTGACAAATTCGATTGATCATCGGGCTGGATTCGTAGGGGTCGGAGAAAAGGACGCGCGGGGCGTAGCCTTCGTTGGCCAGACGCAGGGCCAATTGTTCGCGGCCGTCGTGGGCGCCGCCGAGGACGAGGATGGCGTCGGCTTGCGCGGGCTGGCCGGTGCGGGGGTGGACGTACACGGGCCAGAGCGCGGCGACGAAGACGGCGATGGCCACGGCGAGGACCGATAGGAGCCGAGCTACTCGGTGGCGGCGCACCATGTCGATGGTAGCTGGGGTGTCGCGGGCCAGGAGTTCGCAGGTCAGCATGGGTGTTTGGGATTCATGTCGCCACATGTACATCTGCTGTTGCCACGACTCTTGCCTCGGTGACGCGGTGTGGCCATTGGCGGGGCCTATCAATCGATTATGCGATGCACAGTCTTCGGAACCGGGTACCTCGGGGCCACGCACGCAGCGTGCATGGCCGAACTCGGGCATGACGTGATCGGGGTGGACGTCGACCCTGGCAAGGTCGCGAAGCTGTCCGATGGGGTCGTGCCATTCTATGAGCCGGGTCTGGAGGAGGTGCTGCGGCGAAACCTCGATGCGGGCAGGTTGCGGTTCACCACCTCCTACGCGGAGGCGGCCGCGCACGCGGAAATGCACTTCCTCGGCGTCGGCACGCCGCAGAAGAAGGGCGAGTACGCCGCCGACCTGAAATACGTTCATGCCGTGGTCGATACGCTCGCGCCGATGCTGGAGCGTCCCTCGGTGATCGTCGGAAAGTCCACGGTGCCGGTCGGGACCGCAGCGGCACTCGGCGCGCGGGCTCGCGCGCTGACGCACACCGAGGTAGAGGTGGCCTGGAATCCGGAGTTCCTGCGCGAGGGCTTCGCGGTGAAGGACACGCTACGCCCGGATCGACTAGTGCTCGGAGTGGACAACGAGCGCGACGCCGCGATCTGGGTCGAAGACCTGGTTCGGGAAATCTACGCCGATCTGATCGCGGCCGATGTGCCATTCCTGCTGACCGATCTGGCCACCGCCGAGCTGGTCAAGGTGTCGGCGAATGCCTTTCTCGCGACGAAGATTTCGTTCATCAACGCGGTTTCGGAAGTCTGCGAGGCGACCGGAGCGGATGTGACGATGCTCGCCGACGCGCTAGGCTACGACGCCCGCATCGGCCGCCGATTCCTCAATGCCGGACTGGGTTTCGGCGGCGGCTGCCTGCCGAAGGACATCCGCGCGTTCATGGCCCGCTCCGGTGAGCTCGGCGCCAACCATGCCGTTGCCTTCCTCCGCGAGGTCGACAACATCAATATGCGCCGCCGCACCAAGATGGTGGATATGGCCACGCGAGCTTGCGGCGGTTCGCTGCTCGGCGCCAATGTGGCGGTGCTCGGTGCGGCGTTCAAACCCGAATCCGATGACGTGCGCGACTCCCCGGCATTGAACGTGGCCGGAATGATCCAGCTGCACGGCGCGGTGGTCACGGTGTACGACCCTAAGGCGCTGGAGAATTCGCGCCGTGTGTTTCCCACCCTGAACTACGCGACATCTGTCGCGGAGGCGTGCGAGCGCGCCGATGTGGTGCTGGTGCTCACCGAATGGGACGAGTTCGTCGCGTTGCGCCCGCAGGACCTGGATCCGGTGGTACGAAGCCGCTCGATCATCGACGGCAGGAACTGTCTCAATCGTGCCACCTGGAGAGCCGCCGGATGGGTGTACGCCGGACTCGGCACACCGTAGAGTTGCCTGGCGAGGCGGGGGCGACTGCTGGACTATTAGTCCTGCCTTAGGCATTGCCCATCGTCGGCGGTATTGTCCGTGAGCGGGCTATCCACCGGCGGGCGGCGCAAGGGCTCGCATGTCGTGGAGTGTGAAACGAGATGGGTAGCTGATGAGTTCGGTTCTGGGAGTTTCGGTGGGGGCCGGCGCCGTCCGTATGGCGCGGCCACACGCCGCGAACCCTCACGGACACGTCGCGCCTCATTCGTTCGACCTGCAGACCATCCCGGTCGGCGAGCACCAGGTAGAGGAGCTGGCCGCCGAGGCGATCGGCGTGACGCTGGAGGCCACGCCCGGTATCGAGGCCACCGCGATCGCCTACCGCAGCGAGCAGCACGCCAGGGCGATCCGCGCATCGATGGCCCGCCAGCAGCTCACCAATTACGAACTCGTGCCGGAGATCATCGCGGCGATCGAGTTCGCCCAGTCCACCGGGGATATCCGCGGCATCTCCTCGCTGGTGGTCTACGACCTCGGCAGCTCTGGGCTTTCGGTGAGCGTCGTCGACGCCCAGACCCGTGAGGTCCGCCACAGCGAACGCACCAGCGATATCAGTGGCGACTACCTCGATTCGCTGATCCGCGAACAGCAGATCGCGTCGGGACGGATCGCGCACCCGCCGGATCCGGCGGGCCTCGCCGCGTTGGACGCGCTATGCCGCGAGGCCAAGGAACAGCTATCCACCAACACCGCTGTCGCCCTGCCGAGCGAACAGGGCCTGGTGCTGCTGGCGCAGGAGAACTTCGAAGCGCTGATCATGCTGGCGATCGAATCGTCGGCGCGGATGGCACGCGATGTGATCGTGCGGTCCGATCGTCCGGTGCACGGCGTGCTCCTGATCGGTGGCTGCGCGCGAATTCCGCTGATCGCCAAGGTGCTCGAGCGGTGGATGGGCGTACCGGTCATCGTGCCCGACAGCCCGGAGACGGTGGTCACCCGCGGCGCGGCACTGCTTGCCCGGCCCGTCCGGCCGGTCCGCCCTGCCGCTGCCCCCGGCGCGATGATGTTGGATGACGACGAGCTGTCGCCCGCCTGGCTATCGGCTCCACCCAAGCGTGGTCGCAAGCGGGAGATAAACGGCGCCGTCCTGACCGTCAGCGCGCTGGCCGTCGTCGCCGCGATCGGTCTCGGACTCGGTTACGGACCGCAAGTACTCGAACGCGATTCCCAGACCAGCGAACGCTCCACTTCGGTCGCACCGACCAGCGCGCCGCGCACAACCACTCTCGACCCGCAGATCGCGGTCGCCCCCGGCACGACGACGGAGACCGAGGAATCGGTCGCCGCACCGCCACCACGACGGCAGACCACGACGACTCCGCCTCCGACGACGCCGGGCCCGAATACGATTGTCGTGCCAGGGCTTCCGCCGATCGTGGTGCCGACGATCCCACCCGAGGTCTTCCCGTTCCCGCCACCGCGGTAGCAGGCCAGGCCCGATCGGATCAGGGCACGACTCACCCCTTCGAATGCCTCGCATGCCGTGCCGGCGCGGACGGTTTCTGCTTGCCGCCGAACGGACGCGCGAGCATGACCGCGATGAAGGTCGTCAGCGGAACCGACAGCGCGAGCGCGATGCCGCCGACCGCGGAGCGGGTGATTTCGATGGCCACCGCGTCACCGGTCAGCACATCGCGGATGGAGCGGCCCGCGACGCTGAACAGCAACAGCAACGGCAGCGCACCACCGGCGTAGGCGAGCACCAGGGTGTAGACGGTGCTGGCGATGTGATCTCGGCCCACCCGCATGGCGGCGGCGAAAACCTCTCGGCGCGAGGCCGATTCGTCGAGGGAGGCCAGCTCGAACGCGGCCGAGGCCTGGGTGATGGTGACATCGTTGAGCACACCGAGCGAGCCGATGATGAAGCCGGCCAACAACAGTCCGGTAATGCTGACGTGCTGAATGTAGGTGGCGACGTTGGTGTTCTGTTCCTCAGACAGCCCGGTCAGCTGCGTCATCTCGATGACAACCCAGGACAGCACCGCGGCAAGCACCATCGATGTCAGCGTGCCGAGCAGCGCTGAGCTGGTCCGCAGGTTCACCCCGTGCGCGAGATACAGCACGGCATAGAGAATCAGCGCCCCCGAGACGAGCGCGACCGGGATCGCGGGTTTTCCGTCCAGCAGCGCGGGTAGTAGGAACATCACCAGCACAGCGAAGGCGAACACCAGCCCGAGCAGCGCCCGCAGCCCGCGCCAGCGCGCCACCACGATGATCACCACCACGAAGGCGAGCACGATCAGCGTCAGCGGCAGCCCGCGCGAGTAGTCCTCGAAGGAGTACATCGGCGTGCCGTTCGGATCGGTCTGCCGGACTACTCGGATGTGGTCACCGGCGCGCAAGTCGGGTTGCCCTGGGCCCGGCGCGATTTCGAACAGCGTGCGATTGCCCTTGTGCGGCCCGGAGTCGATGGTGATCAGGCTGCGCTGACAGGTATAGGCGGCGGTGCGTGGCGGTTCGGGCTTGTCGACGAAGACCTTGCCGATCGAGGGGCTGCCGCACGCGCCGACGTCCTGCAGAATCACCGTCCCGGCCTCGGTCTGCACCGCGCCCCCGCCCGCGTTCTGCATCGGCAGCGGGATGTCGACGTGCTGACGGCTCGGCCACAGCACGATCGCGGCGATCACCACCAGTACGCCGATGGCGGCGAGTAGCCCGATCACCACGCGCGCGGCGTTGGCGCCGATCGCGATGGGTTCGGAATGATCGTGGTGGTGATGATGGTCGGTCATGAAACCGCCGTGCGCTGTGTCGTCGGTGCGCTCACTTACCGGGCTCCTGCCTGTCGGACGTGTCCGGTGCCGAGCTTAAAGGATTTCATTTTCAAGTTCGGCACGGCGGAGGCGAAGCGCCGATCGACGCGGAATCCGAAGCGGAGAAAGTTGGAGGGGGCGGCGGAGAGCAGGGGGATGTCTCCGCCGCCCGCGAGCTGGCGCCCAGGGGGGTAGGCAGCCGAACTCGAGGTCGGATCGTCCAGGGGGGGTAGACAACCCGACCAGACACTCGAAAGTGCCAAGAGCCACTGTACACAAAAGGTCTTCTTTTGCGCTAGCTAGTCTTGAAAACTCGCAAATATCCATACGGTGAGTCTGTTTTTGGTCCGGAAGCGGGGCGGTTTTGTTGCCCCGAACACGCTGGACCCCTAATGAGGGTTACTGACGGTAGTTGGACAGGAAGTTGCCGAAGCGCTCGATGGCGACCGCCAGATCCCGTGCCCATGGCAATGTGACGATCCGCAAGTGATCATGATTCGGCCAGTTGAAACCGGTGCCCTGCACCATCAGGATCTTCTCCTGGAGCAACAGGTCCAGGATCAACTTCGAATCATCGCGGATCTCATAGACGTTCGGGTCCAGCCGCGGGAACGCATACAGCGCGCCCTTCGGCTTCACACACGAGACGCCGGGGATCATATTCAGCCGCTCCCACGCGACGTCGCGCTGCTCTAGCAGCCGCCCGCCGGGCAGGATCAAATCCTCGATGCTCTGATGCCCGCCGAGCGCCACCTGAATCGCATGCTGCGCAGGCACATTCGGGCACAGCCTGGTCGAGGCGAGCAGGTCGATGCCCTCCAGGAATCCCGCGGCATGCTCCTTCGGCCCGGTGATCGCCAGCCAGCCCGACCGGTAGCCCGCGACCCGATAGGCCTTGGACAAGCCGTTGAACGTCAGGCACAGCAGGTCGGGCGCGAGCGTCGCCAGTGAAATGTGCTTGGCATCGTCGTAGAGGATCTTGTCGTAGATCTCGTCGGCGAGCAGCAACAGCCGATGCTTGCGCGCGATATCGACGAGCTGCTGCAGGACCTCGGCGGAATACACCGCGCCGGTCGGGTTGTTCGGGTTGATCACCAGCAGAGCCTTGGTCTTCTCGGTGATCTTCGACTCGATATCGGCGACATCGGGTTGCCAGCCGTTGGACTCGTCGCAGAGATAGTGCACCGGGGTGCCGCCTGCCAGGCTGGTCATCGCCGTCCACAGCGGATAGTCGGGGGCCGGGATGAGCACCTCGTCGCCATTGTCGAGCAGGGCCTGCATGGTGATGGTGATCAGCTCGGAGACACCGTTGCCGAGATATACATCGTCGACATCGAGCTCGGGGAAGCCCGCGACCAGCTCATAGCGGGTGACGATGGCGCGCCTGGCCGAAAGGATGCCCTTCGATTCCGAATAGCCCTGGGCGTAGGGCAGCGCGGCGATGATGTCGCGCATGATCACATCGGGAGCCTCGAACCCGAACGGGGCGGGATTGCCGATATTGAGTTTGAGAATCCGATGCCCCTCGGCCTCCAGCCGTGCCGCATGCGCGTGTACCGGTCCACGAATCTCATAGAGAACGTCCTGCAACTTCGTCGATTGCTCCAGGACGCGCGGCGGGTGATGCGGTAGATGACTCGGGCTCACCCGTCCAATGGTGCCATCCCGCCGCAAGCGGTTATCGGCCTCATCGCACTCGGGAGACCTGTGCCACCATCACCACGGCAAAAGCAGGGACGCAGGCGAAACCCGTGGTCGCGGGCTCAGGTCGACGAATTGCCCGGCGGAATCCCCTTGGCGGCGGTGACGCCGCAGAATTCCTCGATTCGCTCGTCGAGGAACCGCGCCTCCACCGCGTTGCGGAAGGCGGGTCCTGCGATGCGCTGCCGCACTCCGGTGAGCCGCTCCTCCAACTGGGCGATGCGCTTGTCCTCGGCCAGATCGAGCACCGGATGCAGGGCATCGGCCGCACCGTCCAGGCTGCCGTTGATCAGGTGCGCGGCGGCGCTGTCCACCCGTGCCAGGGATTCGGCGCCGTAGGAACGTTGCTCCGACGGACCGTTCGAATACAACTCGATGGTCCGCTCGGTGGCCGCCAATGCGGGAGCCGCCTGGCCGAGATGGATATAGGTGGCTCCCGCGTAATAGCTGGCTTTCGCGTCGTTGAAGCCGAATACGCCGCCGACCTCGTCGTGCAGGGTGTCGGTCTCGGTGACCTCGCGCGCATCGTCCGCGGCTCGGATGCACCGATCGGTGTCGGAGTCACTGCCGAGGCGAGACCAGATCCTGGCCTCGATATTGAGTAGTCGCACCTTGGCGGTGGCCGACTCGGCGAACTCCTGCCCGCTCTGCGCGAGCAGCACCGCGCGACGCGGCCGCTCCGACCAGTATTCGATGAGCGCATGCATGCCGCGGGTCCAAGCGCGTAACCCGTTGTGGCCGCACAGCTCCGCGTAGGCCCAGGCGGCTCTGGCCTGTTCACCGGCCGCGTCGTAGTAGCCGAGGTCGGTACTCGCGTTGGCGAGCAACCCAGAGAGGGTGCCCGCCAACAGATATAGATGACTGGTGTCGGCGGGCCGCTGATGGCCCTCCAGCAGCCGGTATACCCGGCGTCGCACCCGCAGCATCTCCACCATCATCGGAACCGGCGGAATGCGCACATATTCGTTCGCGATGCGCGTGACATCGGCGTCGAGCTGTTCCAAGGTGGTTGCACCCACATTGGTGCTCTCGGCCTGGCCGGCGTGCTCGCTGGCCTCATGGGCAGCCGCCATGATCAGGTCCCTCTCCGAAATCGCTGCTAACGCATCACCTCTCATCGCACCGGCGTCTATGAGAGCCAACAGATCCGCGTCGCTCGAATAACTGGCGTGCGCCGCGGCACCGGCAGGCACTTCGAATCCAGGCGCGGAAGACCGATCAACCATGGGTTGATCGATCAGCGCCACAAACCGTGCCCGCACGACATCGTCGGACCTGGCCAGGGAGGTGTCGAGAGCGGCTTGATTGATCGGACGTGGATGAACCCGGGCGCCGCCGGCCTCCCACTTCGATACCAGGCGTTCGTGCACACCCAGATGTGCCGCGAACTCCCGAATACTCATCCGCTTGGCATCGCGAAGGGCGCGGGCCTCCTTACCTGACCACTGCCGGACCACGATGTCATCCCTTCGAACGAACTTCTTCCCAGGGTACGAGTGGTTTGTGAGTTCGACCACAAACTAAAGCAATTCGCTATCGGCGCGGTCGGACGCAGTCCGTGCCCAATCCGGCGCTCGGCCCGAGCGAAGCCGAGGTCGCCGCCTGACAAGAGGCAGCGGAGTGGCAGTGGAAAGCGGGCGCGCGGGCAATACCGGATCGCCGCCGTCGACGGGACCCTTGAAGCAGGAGGCAAGGAGTTGGCCGTGAACGTGGACAGACTCAGGACAGTCGACGATTGGGTGGCCTACTACCGGCACGAGTTCGGGCTACCGGTCAGCGAGCGAGGCGGGTTCGTGATGCTGCCGATCACCGGTCGAGTGTGCGTCGTACATCTGCCGACCGCAAGGGCCGAAAAGGTCAGGGCGGCATTGGAACAGCAGGGGACGAGGGGCCCCATGCTGGCCAGGCAGATCCGATGGAGCTTCCTTGCCGAGCCGGACAGCCGGCCGGGGACACAGGTATTGGAGGTACTGAACCGTCTCGACATAGGTATACCTGCCATCGGCAGTGCCGTGATGTTGCCGACCGGACTCGGCCGGTGGACCCGGGAAGGGTGCTTCTGGGTCAGCCCGCCGAATCGGGGCGACACGCTTCCACCGCTCTCCGTCGTCATCACGACGGCGCTCGCGGTGGGAGCGGGCGGCGGGGATTGATTCTGCGTCATCGATCCCCGCTGCCGCTCGGCGCCGAACCGAGCCGGGCCCACCCCTATTTCCTGGCAGTCGACAGGGGTGGACCCGGTCCGGGGCCGTACGGTCACCGCACAACCGATCTCGGGGTTGATCGATTGTGCGGTGCACGGCAATTCGAGCTGGACGAGCGCGCCGAAAAGCTAGTTCGCTGGACGAGCGCGCCGAAAAGCTAGTTCGGCAGTGGGAAGTTCAGATAGGACTTCGACGGCGTCGGACCACGCTGCCCCTGATACTTCGACCCGGTGCTCGCGCTGCCATACGGATGCTCGGCCGGGCTGGTCAGCCGGAGCAGGCACAACTGACCGATCTTCATACCGGGCCACAGCGTGATCGGCAGGTTCGCCACATTCGACAGTTCGAGGGTGATGTGGCCACTGAATCCCGGGTCGATGAAGCCCGCCGTCGAATGCGTCAACAGGCCGAGCCTGCCGAGGCTCGACTTGCCTTCCAAACGTCCGGCCAGATCATCCGGCAGCGTGCACACCTCCAACGTGGAGCCGAGCACGAACTCGCCGGGATGCAGCACGAACGGCTCGCCCTCGGTGGGCTCGACCAGGCTGGTCAGCTCGTCCTGACGCTGCGCGGGATCGATGTGGGTGTAGCGAGTGTTGTCGAAGACCCGGAACATTCGATCCAATCGCACGTCGATACTCGACGGCTGGATCAGAGTTTCCACGAGCGGCTCGACGCCGAGACGCCCAGCGGCGATCTCCGCACGGATGTCACGATCGGAAAGCAGCACGCGAGGAAGACTACAGCGCGTCTTTCAACCGGCGAGGTCGGCCGACACCGTCCTCCTCGGACGTCCTCCACTCACCTCAGTGGTAATTAGTGATGCAGGGTGTCGGCTCGGTAGCGGGCAGCGGTCCACGGCGGTGCACCCGCGGTCGGCACGAACGTCACACTGATGACATCCTTGCCCGCGGTGACCCTGCGCGGCAGCGGGTAGGTGTCGTCGAGCCACTGCCGAACAGGGTTCTGCCGTGGTTGCAGCCAGGTTCCGACCGGCTCGCCGTCGACCAGCACCGCCGCGGATTGGTAGCCGATCGCCTGGTCGGAGGTGCGGCGCAACAGCACTCCGATATTGTCCGGACGAATCGGGAGCCGCACAGTGATCGGATGTCGGGTCGCGAGGACGTGGGCGGAAATGCCGATGTCGTCCAGGTCGCCCTCGTACCTGCCGGTCAGCGGATACTCGGTTGATTCGGGCTCGGCCGAGTCGACCGGGTCGGGCACGTCGACGTCGTCACCGCGCGCCATGGTTTCGGTCGTGGTCTGCGTGTAAAGGAATGCGACGGAACCATATTCGGCCTGTTCCTCGTTCTCCGTTCCGTGCTCGATGCCGAAGCGCAGGCCGGATCGGTAGTCCACCGCTTCGGCGAGCATCAGTCGGTAGGCGCTCGCGCAATAGTCCGGGCACCGATCGTCGGTGGTGCGGACGCTCGGCTGGCCGGTGAGGGGCAGGCTGTAGCGGGTGCCGTGGCGGAAAAACCAGCCGCCCTCGTAGAAGTCCTCCGTGCCGGTGCCATACAGCTGAGGTGACGACGAGTCGTCGATATAGACGCGCTCATCGCGAATGGCGCACCGAGCAGGCCGTCGACTACCGACCGCAGCGGCGCATCGACAACGGTGCTGCCGTCCAGCTCGATCCTGATGTTCCCCAGCGCCGTGACATCACCCCCGTCCCTGGTGAACCAGATCGAATCGATCTCCCCCGGCCCACGGTCCTCCGCCACCACACACCCGGCTCCCCCGTCGCGCAGGCAGCCGCCGTCACCATCGCCGTTGCCGCCGCCCCGATCGAAACTGGAGTACTGCAACGTCTGCACCCCGGCACTCAGATACGGCAACCGGTCCAGCCGCCGATAGGCATCCCAACCCACCGCGAAGTTCGGGACCTGCGGTTCCGCGTGCACCGTCCCAGCGGATATCGCCGCGACCGCACCGAGCAGCACCGCACCCGACAGCCGAACCCACAGCCGCACCCGCAAGCCCCAGCCAGGCACCACGAAGGAGCCCTACGCCAACGGCTCGAACAAGGACGTCGTCATTCGCCTATTCAATCCGGATCCCCCAGCACCGTTCCCGCCTTACCGGCAGGGTGGCGGATATCGGGCGTGTCGACCCCGCACCTGCCCGAAGGTCGAGGGACTTCCCTCCTGGGGCTCGGCGGGCAACGTATTCTCGAGTGGCAGTGCCTCATGAGAGAGAAACCCACCATCGGTTGTTAATCCAGGAGGTCAACGTGCAAATCAAGGACAAGATCACCACCGGCACCTTCGGCATCGAACTGGGCGAGTTCCTGGTGGAGACGCCACAGGCCGTGTCAGGTCTCAGAATTGGGCAGGACGCCATCGAGATCGAGCAGGCCACACCCGACGGACAGCTCGTGCCTCGCAAGGTGCCGGGCTGCAAGCAGAGCGGTGAGGTGACCGTCACCCGGGGTATGGATGCGAGCGCCCAGTTCACCGACTGGATCAGTAAGACGTTGATGAGCCGTCACGTGGACTCGGCAAGGCGGAACATCACCATCACCGCGTTGGACCACCAAAAAAAGCCCGTCCGGCGGATTGTCCTGTTCGACTGCTGGGCAACCAGTTGGACAGGACCTGCGCTCGATGCCCACAGCGCCGGGCCGGCGAGCGAGCAAGTCACCATCGTCTTCGACGACATAAGTGTCGAGTAGCACCGTCCGGTCAGCGTAGGCAGATCGAGCGCAGCGGCAACTGTCGTTGCCTGCGTCGCCGCAGGTCTTACCTGGACCAGCCTTGACGACGCAGGCGAGCGGACGGTCGGCGGCTCACAGCCGCCGACCGCTCCGAGGTCGAGGTCCTGATGACAGGTGCGACCTGGGGCAGACACGCCAGGATCTTTGAGCTATCCCACATCGGATCACACTGTGTAACAGCGCATTCGACTGAATCCGGCTGAAAATAGTGAGTAAATAAGCACTTTCGAAAGCGTTCACGAATATTTTGACGAGGAGGGCACAAGTCCCCAGCCTGCGAGGTCGGCAGGCCGGGGACTTGCTGACTCGAGGTAGCGGTTAGGGGGCCTCACATCTCGCCGAGCTGTAGCGGGACCGCCCCGGCGTGGCCCGCTAGATCACGAGGCAAGAACTTCCCGCGTTGATCCCGGTGCCGACCGTATGGACGACAGTTTTGGCATCCCCGTTCTGGGTGACCAGGATGGTGTGCGTCCCAGCCGTCGCCGGAATCCATGTGGCCACGTGCGTCTTCGGGCTCGGACTCCCCTCCGTCGCGGCGAACCAGACGCCGTTGTCATAGAAATCCATGCCCGCACCGGTGTTGCCGTTCGCCACCACCTGGTAGCCACAGCCCGTCCCGAACCCATTGCTGAGCCCACCCCCAGCGATCACGACTCGAACCCCGATCTCGGCCGACGCCTGCGGCGCGTTCAAGACCAAACCGGCGGCGGCCAGCGCGACCCCGACCGAAACAGAGTTCCGAAGATTTCTCATCGAGTACCGACTCCTCACATTGCACCAGGTGAACTCAGCCATGCTGCCAGACAACAACTCCCGGCTCTATCCGTCAGATGCCCCTATTGCCCGGCACCACGCCCCGCCGACGGGTGACACTTTGCCTAATCAGGCTTCCGGGACAGGCTGCGGATCAAGGTCATCATGCCCGTGAACCGCCGTTTCAGCTCGAGGCAGCACCGTGTCAGAGGCCATGTCAGCACGGTGACGGTCCGGTGTCAGGACGGCGGGCGATTGTTGCTTCCGTGATCAGTTCCTGCTCGGCGAGCACGACGTACGCCGACCCGGACAAAACAAATTCGAAGGAGCAAACCACCATGTCCATCACCCTCACCGACCAGGACAAGAGCACCCTGCGGACCGCCGCGTACGGCGCCGTCTCGCTGATGGCCGCCGCTGATGCCACCGGCAAGCCCCACAAGGCCGCCACCAACGGCACCATCGCCCTGAACTCCGCGACCGGCCTGGTCGGACACGTGCTCGCCGCGAAGTCGAAGGACATCGAACTGAACGGCAAGTCCGTCGCCGAACTCGCCGACCACGTGCTGCCGGCTCTGACGGCAGCGGTCAGCCTGCTCGAGAAGCAGGATCCGGCAGAGGCCGACAACTTCCGCAGCACCGTCCTCGTCGCCATCGAAGCCGCCCAGATCCACCAGAGCGCGCCTAGCCCCACCCTGGCCGAGATGACCCGCAAGATCACCGCAGCCCTCGGCTGACGGAGTCGGCCGAGCCGACCGACTGAACACCTCGAGACCCGTACGCCTCGAGGATGGACCCCTTCCGGTCGTGCATCACGTAGAACGCGCACCGGCCACGCCGAGCTCAGCGAGCTCGGCGTGGCCCGTCCACATGCTCGGCCCCCGCTAGGCCGACACACCTGGACTTGCACCGCATAGTGCCTGGTCTGGTAGGCTCGCGATCGCGCTCACGCGTAGGCCGATGTAGTTCAATGGCAGAACTTCTGCTTCCCAAGCAGACAGCGCGGGTTCGATTCCCGTCATCGGCTCCACCCAAAACAAGGCCCTGACCAGCACATATGCTGCTCGGGGCCTCTTTCTATCGCCCGGCGCCATACCCAAACCCGTACCCGACGGCCCGGTCTCGGCAAAACCATGCCGTAAAGGCCACATCGAAATGTGTGCGTGGTCCTCGCAGTACCGGAGGGTGAGTCGAGATCGCTCGCTGGGGTGATGTGGCCGATTGGGGAGCGCGGCGACGATCATCCGTATGCACCTCCGTCGCAAGATTTTCGGCGTGACCATGGCGTCCGTATCGATCACGTGGGCCTTGGCCGCCTGCACCTCCGCCGCTGATCCGGCGCCCGTATTGAACTGGCGACCTTGTTCGGACAATGCGGAATTCGACTGTGCGACAGTGGCTGTACCCATCGACTGGTCGGATCGGGATGGTTCGACGATCGATATTGCCGTGGTGCGGGATCGGGCCGATGATGCGGCGCGGAAGGTAGGGACGCTGGTTTCGCTGCCCGGCGGGCCCGGCACTTCGGGGGTGGACGAGATCCTGCGGGGCGGAAAGTTTTCGCCGGAGCTGCGGGCGCGGTTCGACATCCTCAGCATTGATCCGCGTGGGGTGAAGCGCAGTCATTCGGTTCAGTGCGATTCGGGGCTCGCCGCGAATCGGCCGAATATGGTGCCGGACACCGGCGGGCGGATCGATGAAGTTCGCTCGTACGCACGCGATCTCGCGGACAGCTGCCGTCAATACACCGGACCGCTGATCGATCATCTCGATGCGGTGAGCGTCGCCAGGGACGTCGAGGCGCTGCGGTCCGCACTCGGCGAGGATCAGATCAATATCTACAGCCGTTCCTACGGCACGATGCCCGCGCAGGCATACGCGGAGCTGTTTCCGAAGCGGCTGCGCACCTCACTGATGGACAGCGTGGACGATCACAGCCTGGACGGTCGCGCCTTCCTGGCCAGCGAAGCACGTGCGGGCCAGGACACTTTCAGTGAATTCGGGTCCTGGTGCGCACGGGACGAGCAGTGCGTCCTGCACGGCACCGACGCCCACCGGACCTACAGTGCGCTCTTCGCCAGGGCCGAGCGCGGGGAGCTGCGAGACGCGGATAGGCCTGACATGCCATTGGGTCCACTCGAATTGAGCCGCAAGGTCACTCAGCGGCTCTATGCGCCCGAATGGCCACGACTGGCGACCGAACTACGAACACTGACCGAGCAACCGGCCGACCTCCCCCTTCGATCGGCACCGATCAAGCGGTCCGGCGAGCCGACGGCCATGCCGGAGATAACGCTGTGCTCCGACTGGCGCTTCGACATCGGCGATCAGGACGACTGGCAGCGCCTGTGGCACGAACAGAACGCGAACGCCCCCACCTTGCGCGCCCATTTCGCCTGGGGTGCAGGCACTCTCTGTTCAGGCTGGCCGACAGCGCCGCAAAACCCGCAACACCGCCCGCAGATCCACGGCGGCCCGCCGATCCTGATCATCAACTCCCTGCACGACCCCGCAACCCCGCACGAATGGGCAACCCAGGTCGCCGCCCAAACCCCGCGCGCCGCCCTGCTGACCTACACCGGCTGGGGCCACGGCATCTACAACCGCACCCCCTGCACCACCACCGCCGCTGACCAGTACCTGATCACCTCGGCGCTTCCTACGACACCCACTTGCGCGCCTGCCTGAACCCGCTGCGCAACCGACACCCCCTCGCCATCGCCCATGTCTGCGGGGGTGTCGGTGCCGCTGGCTACAGTCACCTCGTGGCTGGAGCGCGGTACTCGTTTACGGCGGAAGTGTGGGAGCACAGCGGGCAGGGGTCGTGGCATTTCGTGGATCTGCCCGAGGGGATCGCCGATGAGATCGAGGAGATGTATTCGCACCGGGCCGGTGGGTTCGGGGCGGTGAAGGTGGAGGTGACCATCGGCGGTAGCCGCTGGTCGACGTCGCTGTTTCCCGCGAAGTCGCGAGCGACCTACGTGCTGCCGGTGAAGAAGCCGGTGCGGATCGCAGAGCAGCTCTCGGCCGGATCCACAGCGCGGATCGAACTCGTGGTCATCCTCTGATTCGTCCCGTGCACCGGCGCCACCGTTCTCCGGTGCACGCCGGGCACGTTCGGTATCGGGTCAGTGCGGCGTCAGGCACTCGCTGACGATCTTGCTGGTGGCCTGCCGAGCCTTGTCGGCGTCTTCCTTGCTCATACCGAGGGTTTGCGGGTCCACAGCCTTGGTGTCGTATTCACTGCCGGTCATCTTGCGCAGGCCTTCCTGCGAGATGCCCTGTTCCACATAGACCTTCGCCGCGCATTCGGCAAGCTTCGGGTCCTGCAAACCCTTGTCCTGCAGCGACTTCGCGAGATCCGCCTGGGAAATCGCGGGCGGCGCCGCGTCCTTGTCGTTACCGCACGCCGCCAGCATCGGCAGCGCGACGACGGCCGCGGCGATCAGGAAAATCCGCACCTGACTCCTCTTCTCAGTTAGCTCATGACATGGGGCTGCCACCACAGCGGCGCCGCAACGATAATGCCGCACCGCGCCCTCGGTGGCTGTTCGAACCGAATTCCGGTCCGGTAGCGGCACTCACAGATCCATGGCGGCCCGCAATGCGGTATCCAGCCGTTCGAGTTCCTCGGTACCCATTTCATCGACCCGCTCGGCGAGCCAGCCGCGGTAGATGCGACCGATATTGCCCGCATGCACCCACCCGTGCCGCGGTACGGACACCGCGAGAATGTCCTGCGGATCCTGATCGAGCACCTCGGCGGCGATCAGCCACTGCCTCGAGGATTCGTTGATGCCGTCACTGCTGATGAGCACGACGGTGCGGCGCCGCGGCGGCGAACCATGTGGGTAATAGATCCACAGTTCACCCCTGCGCACGCATCGCCTCCTCGGCGGCGGCCAGTTCCGCCTCATCTGCGGCGGCATCGGCCGTCACATCCAGCACCGGACCGACACCCGTACGCACGGCTTCACGGCGCGCTGCCTTCGATATCCACGCCGAAGGCGACATACCGGCCCTGGCCGCGGCCTGTTCGGCGAATGACCAGGAGGCCTCGTCCAGCGAAAGCGTGACCTTACGCGTTGCCATACCTTTTATCGTACCGATCCGAGCCCATTCCGGCTCGTCGTCAACGGGTATCGATCAGATCGACACAAACTGATGGCCGGTGACCGCTGTTACTGTGATCGGATGACGACGCTGAATCACCACCGAGTCGGCGCCGGGGAGCCGCTGGTCCTTGTGCACGGAATCGGCAGCAAGTGGCAGGTGTGGGAACCGATCATCGACACTCTCGCCGAATCCTTCGAGGTCATCGCCGTCGATCTGCCCGGGTTCGCCGGTTCCGCGCCGCTGCCGCACACCACCGTGGACACCCTCACCGATGCGCTCGCCGATTTCCTCGCCGCCGCGGGCATCGAGCGACCGCACCTGGCGGGCAATTCGATGGGCGGGCTCATCACGCTGAACCTGGGCGCCCGCGGCCTGGCCCGCTCGGTGACGGCCTTCTCCCCGATCGGGTTCTGGGATACCGCCGGTCGGGTGTGGTGCCAGCAGTCACTGGGCAAGTCGAAGGCGCTGGCAGGCCCCCTCGGTTCCGCCATGCCGAGAATCCTCGGCACCGCCGCCGGACGGACTGCTTTCCTCGGTTTGGTATTCGGTAAGCCATGGGCGGTCTCCGCTCAGGTCGCCATCGACACCGCGGACGGCGCGATCAACGCACCCGCGTTCGACGACGCACTCGCGTCATTCGCCGATGCGAAGCTGCATGAAATCGGCAGTCTGGCAGACATTCCCGTCACGATCGCCTGGGGCAATCGAGACATCCTGCTGACCTACCTCACGCAGAGCCGCCGCGCCCGCGCCGTGCTACCGAATGCCCGGCACATCACGCTGCACGGCAGCGGGCACACTCCGTTCTACGACGACCCGGCTGCCTGCGCGAAGGTACTGCGGGACACGATCGCCGGTTGCCCGTAGCGTCTTATCGGGCCGTGCGGGGTTCGGTGAGGCTGTTCGGGTCCGCCTTGCCGAGCAGGATGCGCACCGCATTTCGCCAGCGGTGCTGGATGATTCGGTTGCGATCGAGATCACCGGTCAACAGTGCACGCATCGCGAGACCGGTCATGATCTCGATGGTGAATTCGGTGATCGTCGGCACCCGCGGATCGTCGGGGAATTCCTTGCGGAAGCTGTCGCGAATGCTGTGGTGCATCAGCTCGAACAGCCGGTGCTCGAGCGGCAGAAAGGCGGCGAGCAGTTCCGGGTCGGTGCGGGCGCCGACCCACATTTCCAGTGCGGCCCAGAAGGTAGGGCCGCTGAGCATCCGCATGGTCAGCTCGACGGCCGTCTCCAGCCGATCGGATTCGGCGGGTATTGCCTCGAATTCCCTTGTCAATTGCAGGAATCGGCGCTCGGCGACATGCTCGACGGCACCGGCGAGCAGATCTGCCTTTGTCGGAAAATAGTGCTGGAGTGTGCCGCGCGGGACACCGGCCCGCTTCTGCACTTCGAGCGTGGTAGTGCCGGCGAAGCCGACCTCGACCAAGCTTTCCACCGCCGCGTCCAGGAGGCGGGTGCGCATGCGCGTGCGGCGCTGCGCCTGCGTCTCCCGGACGCGTTCGGTCATCGGGTCAGCGCCCCTGCCATTGCGGGTCGCGCTTCTGCGCGAAGGCAAGTGCGCCCTCGGCGGCATCCTTGGAAAACAGTGCGGGCAAAGCGATCTCGCCCTGCTTCGCGAAGCCCTCCGCGACGGTCCAGTCCGGCGACTCGTCGATGATCCGCTTACTCGCCGCAACCGAGAGCGGCGCGGCCGCAACAATTTCGGCGGCCAACGCCAGCGCACCCTCCAGCGCGCCACCGGGTTCGGTGACCCGGTTGACCAGTCCGAGCTGATAAAGGCGTTCGGCGCCGATCCGGCCGCCGGTCAATGCGAGCTCGGCGGCCATCGGGCGCGGCAGGCGCTGAGTCAGGCGCAGCACGCCGCCGCCCGCGGCGACCAGACCGCGTTTCACCTCGGGAATGCCGAACTGCGCGTTACTCGCCGCGACGATGAGATCCCCGGAGAGCGCCAGCTCGAAACCACCGGCGAGCGCAAAACCCTCGACCGCGGAAACCATCGGTTTGACCGGCGGTTTCGCGGCGATACCGAGCGGGCCGCGGCGCTGCGTTATCGGCATCTCCCCCTTGGACGCCGCAACGAGATCCATTCCGGCGCTGAATGTTCCGCCCGCACCGGTGAGTACGAGCACCCGTGCGGAATTGTCGGCCTCGAACTCGTCGATGGCGGCCTCGATAGCCTGCGCGGTGGCCAGGTTGATGGCGTTGCGGGCCGCTGGGCGGTTGACAGTCAGCAGGGTGATGGCATCCCGCCGTTCGACAAGTACCAGATCGGTCATCGGACGGTCCTCTCGGTGAGCAGGGTGAGCTGGTTTGCGGCAGTGATATCGACGGCCGCCCCGAGCGGGTCGCCGTCGGTGAATGCCGTGATGGTTTCCGCATCGGACACCCGCAACAGTATGCGTGCGCCGTCGGGCTCGAGCGCGCTGATCACCACGGCCTCCGGCTCGTCGGCGCGATCAGGTCCGCTGCCCTTGCGGTAGGCGACGGTATAGGACTCGACGGTGGCGGGGCCGGTATAGCCTGGCGCCGTATCACGCTGTGCGACAGGCACTTCCGACTCCACGGCCCGGAACAACCGCGCGGGCGGACGCGCCGAGTACACGCCGACACCGTGCTTGGTGATGTACCAGCCGAGAGCGGTTGCCAGCCCATAGGACTCGGAGTCGTCACGCAAGAGACCGACCAGCGTCGCGATGGAATGAGTGGCGTAGTTATTGCCGGGCCCACCGCCGAAAGTGAGTCCGCCGGTGACCGACAGCGGCCGTGCGGGATCGTCGATCGGCAACCCGAGCGCTTCGGCCGCGACCTGCACGGCGACCGGGAAGCAGGAGTACAGGTCGATGTGCGCGATGTCGTCGATAGTGATGCCCGCCGCCGACAATGCGGCCTGCCCGGCAGCGGCGATGGCGGGCGAGGCGGCCAGGTCCGCGCGCTCGGAGACAAACCATTCATCGGTAGCCGTCGCACCCCCATGTGGGAAGACCCATCGGTCGTGCGAGACGCCGGCCGCGTCGGCGGCGGCCGCACTGCACACAATCAGTCCCGCACCCTGATCCACGGACAGATTCGCGACGAGCAGCTTCGGATACGGGGTAGACACCAGGCGGTTGGCAGGGCTCGGCGTCACCAATTCGGCGATCGGATGCTCGGTGGGCTGCCAGGCATAGGGGTTGCGCGCCGCCACCGCGGACAGTCGTGACCACAGGCCACCGATCCGCTCCCGATGCGCCTGTTCGCTCAGACCGAGCCGTCCGCGCAGCGCGGTTTCCATCAGCGCATAGAAATAAACCGGGCCCCAGAGCCCTGCCGCGGTTTCCATCTCGGTGTTGGGTCCGCGCTCGGAGCCGATGACTTCGGTCGGCCGCACGTCCTCGGGTTGCTCGGGCCAATCGAGCGTGCGGCCGGTGCGAGTGGCGGCGTTCCAGGAGGCGACGGCTTCGGCGCCGGTGAGCAGCGCGACGTCGGACTTCCCATCGGCGATCACCTGCGCGACGGTGTTGAGCATGCGTTGCGGTGCATCACCGCCGAACCGCGCGGATTGCACCGTCTGTTTCGGTGTGGCACCGAGTTCGGCGGCGACGAGGGCACCGAGGTCGGCATAGGGGCGACTGACCGGCGCCGCGGCGGCTATCAGATCCGCCGAGCGGAGCAGCCGGTCACCCGTGCCGCTATCGGATCCCGCGCGGCGCAGGGATTCGGCGGCAAGTTCGACCGGCCCTGGCAGACCGGGCTCACCCGGCCGGTGCACGATCTGCCCGGCACCGACGATCACCGGTGTTCGGGGGTCCATTCCCGCTGGCAGCATGCGTTCCTCCGCTTCACGCTCCAGTTACCGTCAGCATTGACGGTAACTACAGTTCGATTAGAACAGGTCGCACCCCGGCAGGCAATGACCCACGAACTCGAACTGACCCACGGGTAAGATCCGAGAATGGGCACCAACATCGCACTACGGTTCGACGGCGACCGCGCCTACGTCACGCTGGACCGACCGGACAAGCACAACGGCCTCACCGTCGACATGCTCCGCGGGCTGGTCGAGACCGCACACACCATTGCCGACCGCAAGGATGTGCGCGCGGTCATCCTGTCCGGCAACGGCCCGAGCTTCAGCAGTGGCCTCGATGTCGCCAAGGCCACCGGTGACCCGCTGGCCATCGTGCGCGGCTTCATCCCGCTGCCATGGCGCGGCACCAACACCTTCCAGGAAGCCTGCTGGGCGTGGCGGCGACTTTCGGTCCCGGTGATCGCCGCGGTGCACGGCCGTTGCTACGGCGGCGGCCTGCAGATCGCGTTGGCCGCGGACTTCAGATTCGCCACGCCGGACGCGGAATTCTCGGTGATGGAGGCCAAGCACGGCTTGGTACCGGACATGACCGGCGCGGCAACACTGTCGAGCCTGATCGGTATCGACAAGGCGCTCTTGCTGACCATGACCGCCGACACCGTCGACGCCGCCTATGCCGAGCGCATCGGTCTGATCACCGAGGTCACCACCGACCCGGTCGCGGCCGCCGAAAAGCTCGCCGACCGCATCGCGACCCGCCCCCCGCGCGCCGTTGCCGCAGCCAAGCGCCTGTTCGATCGCTCCTGGCAGGCCTCCGCGCGACGCACCTTCGCGATCGAGCGGGCTACCCAGCTGCCGCTGATCCTGCGGATGGCCATGTCGCGGGGCAAAAACTCGACGAAGTAGTCGTTAACTTTCACCAATCAAGGACGCAAGCCACCAATTCCTCTGGATTCGCTGTTAGCATTTCCAACGATTTGCCAGCCAGTCGAAATGTGCCACGAAAACATACGACGGGTGGTCGGTGTATCGAGCATGCTTCGGCGAGAAACAGGAGGGCTCAAAGACTTTGACCAAGACTGGCTCGATCCTGCTGACAACGCTGGCGGGTGCCACGGCCTTGCTCCTGACGGCGACTACCCCTGCCACGGCAAACCCAAACGCGATCAACCCAATTCCAGTGCTCAACGGCACTAGCGGGCTGCCCAACCTGGCGGGACGGACCAGGGCGGTATTCCAGGTGACGGGCATGGCAAGCCCGAACAACACCCAGGCCTACAACGTGCTCGGCACCGACCTCGGCATCATGTGGGACAACGGCAGCGGCGAAATGCTGACCGCGTTCGGCGACACCGCCGGGCTCGGATTCCCGAATTTGCTGGCGGGTAGCATGTGGGCGTGGCGCAGCAACATCCTGGTGCGTAGCCATACCCAGGATCCGGCCAACGGCATCTACTTCGACAGCGTCGTGCGCGACGTATTCGGGCAGGCACGTGACCTGATCCCCAGCCCGAAGATTCCGTTCATCGAGATCAGCCGGATCCCCACCGCGGGTATCGCGGTCAACGGCGTCCAGTACATGAGTCTGATGTCGGTACACAGCTGGGACGACGTCGGGCAGTGGACCACGAACTTCTCCGGCCTGGCCGCCTCCGGCGACAACGGCGAGACGTGGGCCGAGCTGCCGCAAACCCGCCGCGGAAACGACGGGGGCAACGCCAACTTCCAGATGAACGCCTTCCTGAAGGATGGCGGATTCGTCTACGAATACGGCACCCGCTCAGGTCGTAACCGCGCGGCTTTTATCGCCCGTGTGCCCGAGAACGACATCGCCGACCTGGGTGAATACCAGTACTGGGACGGCGAGAAATGGAAGAAGGGCGACGTCGACGCGGCAGCGCCGATCATGTTCGGTGTCGGCGAATTGTCGGTCATGTACAACCAGTACCTCGGCCAGTACGTCGCGCTGACCACCGATCCGTTCAATTCGGTGGTGATGCGCCGCGCACCATCGCCGACCGGTCCGTGGAGTGATCCCGAGGTGTTGATCGACACCCGTGAACTGCCGACCGCGTACGCGCCGTCGATCTTTCCGTACCAGACCGGTCGTGACCTGTACTTCCTCACGACGCTGCACAACCAGTACAACGTCGTTTTGATGCGCACCACCTTGTGACGGGTGCGGGCGGTTCGGTAACACCGCGTCTCGATTCGACGCGTCGCTCGGCGCAAGCCGGAGTCCAGCGATAGATCCCGGCTTTCGCTGTCGCGGAGGTTCGGCTTGACCTCGAGTCCACTTCATCTATGAGGCTGGCCGCATGCCTACTTCTGCCGCCGCATCCAGCTTCACCGGCGAATCCGCCGTTGTGCGTGACTGGTTGCGTACGTATCGGTGGCCATCGGCTTCCACCACGGCGACCTCGGCACGGCGGTGGCGCCCGATCCCGCACCCGGTCTGGTCGACGCAACGCTCGGCGAGGTGGACCTGCCCGCCTTCTACGTGGACTTGCACGCGCAAATAGACTCACGGGTATGGATGCGCCCGATTGGGACGCGCGGTATGCGCAAGGTGAATTGGTCTGGGGCGCACCGCCGAACAGCACGGTGGTGGAGCACGTCTACGGGCTCGAGCGGCGCACGCCGCTGCAGCCCGACACCCCGGACGGCGATATGCCGGCCCTGCCGCGTGCCCTCGATCTCGCGTGCGGCGAGGGTCGGAACGCATTGTGGCTGGCCACGCACGGCTGGCAGGTGCACGCGGTCGACTATTCACAGGTGGGGGTCGACAAGGGACGCACGGTCGCGACCCGCCTTTCCCGCTCGGTGCGCAGTCGCATCACCTGGCAGTGCGCCGATGTCACCGACCTCGACGCGGCGGGCATCACCGGCCCGTACGAGCTGGTCCTGATGGTCTTCCTGCACCTGCCCGCCGAGCAGCGCCGAACCCTGCTGCGCCGCACGGCGGATCTGCTCGCTCCCGAAGGCACCCTGCTGATACTCGGGCACGACAGCACCAACCTGACCGACGGCCACGGCGGTCCCCAGGACCCGTCGATCCTCTTCACCCCCGACGACATCGTCGCCGACCTCAGCCCGGAATCCGACCGCATCCGCGTCCGCATCGCCGACCGCATCCTGCGCCCCACCGAAGACCGCGACGCCATCGATGCCCTGGTCCTCGCGACCAAGTCGCCCGCGACACCGGATCGAGCAGAACTGGAATCCCAGACCGGCGAGTGACCTACCACTCGCGCCCGTTCAGCCGAGCGAATCCGGATCCGCTCGACTTCGCTTGACGCGGTGACGTACCGCGTGTTCGGGTCCTCTGCTGAGAATTAGAAGCAGCAGTTATCGGGTCAGGCGGGCAAGTCAGCCCACCGCCGCAGC
This sequence comes from Nocardia sp. GCM10030253, assembly GCF_042675075.1. Taxonomy (NCBI): domain Bacteria; kingdom Bacillati; phylum Actinomycetota; class Actinomycetes; order Mycobacteriales; family Nocardiaceae; genus Nocardia; species Nocardia sp. GCM10030253. Next base: position 575,641 of record NZ_JBHTDL010000012.1, read on the forward strand.
AGAGGCGTCACGATGCCGACAATTTCGGTGAACCCGGTGCGAAACGAATGTGGTTGTCCGGCAATCGTTTCCACCTGCGTGGCGTCGGCGGCATCGGGCACGCCGAACGGGTCGCGAGCACCGTTGATCACCACCACCTCGATATCGCCGGTCGCCCGTAGCTCATCGACCCGCGTGTTCTCTGGCTTACCCGGCGGGTGCAGCGGAAACGACAGTGCGATCACCCCACTCGCCCCGGCGGCGACCGCGGTGCGGCAGGCCACGCGAGCTCCATTGCTGCGGCCACCCTGGATCAGCGGGACTTTTACGACCCGCTTGCGCAGGTACGCGACGATCTCTAGCCAGGCTTCGTCCTGCTTCGCCGCCGACCCCGGCGCACGCCGTCCGGCGACCCGGTAAGGCTGCACCACCCTGGCCACCGCGCCGCCGAGCTCGACCGCGCAATCCCGCACCGCGAGTAGATCTTTCGTGTCGACGCCGCCACCGGAGCCGTGCGTCAGCAGCAGCAGGAACGCCGGCTTGCGCGGCTTGTCGAGTTCGATCTCGGCAGGTCCAGCGCTCGTCTCGATTCGCACACCCAAACGGTAGCGCTCCAGCAACCCGGAAACGGCGAGCGCAACGAGGCCATCGATCGGGTCCGGCGACCGCCTCTTACTCGAGCCGGGATGCCGCGGCAATGCTCTCGAGTGTTTTTCGCGTCACATTGCCCGCTCGAGCCTTTGCCTCCCCATTACCGGCCGGTAATATGGCGAATAAGTTACCCGCGAGTAGCATGCGGAAAACCGGATGGCTACCCGGTGGCGACAACGGGCGGGAACGGCAAGCAACCGACCGCACCAACTCAACGGAGAGTGAGTAACAAACATGGGCCACTACAAGAGCAACGTCCGCGACCTGGAGTTCAACCTCTTCGAGGTGCTCGGTCTCGGTTCGCTCCTCGACGGCGACGCATACGGCGATCTCGACACCGAGACCGTCAAGGAGATGCTCAACGAGGTGCGCCGCCTGGCCGAGGGCCCGCTGGCCGACTCGTTCGTCGACGGTGACCGCAACCCGCCGACCTTCGACCCCGCGACCCACACCGTCACTCTCCCCGAATCCTTCAAGAAGTCCTACCGCGCGCTCGAAGACGCCGGTTGGGCCAAGGTCGGCGTCCGTGAGGAGCTGGGCGGCCTCGCCGCACCGAGCGCCGTCACCTGGGCGCTCGGCGAAATGATCCTGGGCGCCAACCCGCCTGCTCAGATGTACGCGGCCGGCGCCGGCTTCGCGCAGGTCTTCTACAACAACGGCACCGATGAGCAGAAGAAGTGGGCTCAGATCATCGCCGACCGCAACTGGGGCGCCACCATGGTGCTGACCGAGCCGGATGCCGGTTCCGATGTCGGCGCCGGCCGCACCAAGGCAATCAAGCAGGAAGACGGCTCCTGGCACATCGAGGGCGTCAAGCGCTTCATCACCTCGGGTGACTCCGACGACCTGTTCGAGAACATCATGCACCTGGTGCTTGCCCGCCCCGAGGGCGCAGGCCCTGGCACCAAGGGTCTTTCGCTGTTCTACGTGCCGAAGTACCACTTCGACTTCGAGACCGAGACCATCGGCGACCGCAACGGCGCCTTCGTCACCAATGTCGAGCACAAGATGGGCATCAAGGTTTCGGCCACCTGTGAGGTCACCTTCGGCGGCCACGGTGTGCCCGCCAAGGGCTGGCTGGTCGGCGAGGTGCACAACGGCATCGCGCAGATGTTCGACGTCATCGAGAACGCGCGCATGATGGTGGGCACCAAGGCCATCGCCACCCTGTCGACCGGTTATCTGAACGCATTGGACTACGCCAAGCAGCGCGTCCAGGGTGCGGACCTGACTCAGATGACCGACAAGGCCGCCCCGCGCGTCACCATCACCCACCACCCGGACGTGCGTCGTTCGCTGGCCATGCAGAAGGCGTACGCCGAGGGCCTGCGCGCCATCTACCTCTACACCGCCGCGCACCAGGATGCCAATATCGCGCAACTGGTTTCGGGCGCCGACGAGGACGTGGCCTTCCGCGTCAACGATCTGCTGCTGCCGATCGTCAAGGGTGTCGGTTCCGAGCGGGCCTACCAGTACCTGACCGAATCGCTGCAGACCTTCGGTGGCTCCGGCTTCCTGCAGGACTACCCGATCGAACAGTACATCCGCGACGCCAAGATCGACTCGCTGTACGAGGGCACCACCGCCATTCAGGCGCAGGACTTCTTCTTCCGCAAGATCGCCCGTGACCGCGGCGTCGCGCTGGCGCACGTGGCCGGCCAGGTGCAGAAGTTCATCGACTCGGAGGCGGGCAACGGCAGGCTGAAGGGCGAGCGCAAGCTGCTGGCGACCGCGCTGGAGGACGTGCAGGCCATGGCCGCCACGCTGACCGGGCACCTGATGGGCGCCCAGGCCGACTCGTCGGAGCTGTACAAGGTCGGTCTCGGCTCGGTGCGCTTCCTGCTCTCGGTCGGTGACCTGCTCATCGGCTGGCAGCTGCTGCGCCACGCCGAGGTCGCCATCAAGGCGCTCGACAACGGTGCCACCGGTGCCGACGAGGCGTTCTACACCGGCAAGGTCGGCGTCGCGCAGTTCTTCGCCCGCAACGTGCTGCCGGAGCTGACCGCCACGCGCGCCATCCTGTCGAACCTGGACAACGACATCATGGAGCTCGACGAAGCGGCATTCTGATGCGCTAGCGCATCGCCCGAATACAACAAAGCGGCCCGGAGATTCTCCGGGCCGCTTTGCTTTTCGCTGCTGGCTAGTTGGTTTGCTCCGCCTGTTCGGCGTCGAACTCGGCCTGCGAGCGCAGAATTGCGTCGTGGTTGTCGCGTGACCATTCGACCAGCGCAAAGATCGGGCCGGACAGGCTCATACCGCGTTCGGTCAGCGCGTATTCGACCTGCGGCGGGTAGGTAGGCAGCACCGTGCGACTGACCAGGCCGGGGAGGCGATGCGGCACGCGGGCCCGCATTTCGCGCTGTGTTGCGATACCAGTCACCTGCGCCCATCAGGAGAAACAAGCCCAGGTCCACAGCATGAGCAGCCGGACATCGGCGGTGAAAGCGGGCACAATGACCAGGCAAGCCGCGCGTGCCTACGAAGGGACCGTCTGGATGAACCGATCGATGCCCGCCCTTGCCCGATTCGGCGTCCTCGCCACTGCGCTCTCGGTCGCGCTGACCGGACCTGCCGTCGCCGATCCGAACAATGTGAATCCAATTCCGGGGCTCAACGGGCAGCCGCGCGGACTACCGCAGCTGCCGGGACCGACACAGGCGGTCTTCCAGGTGACCGGGATGGACAGCCCCAATCACACCGAGAACGTCAATGTGCTCGGCACCGACCTCGGTGTCATGTGGGATGACGGCGGCGGCCGGATGATCACCGCCTTCGGCGACAGCGCCGGTCTCGGCATTCCCAACCTGCTCGCGGGCAGCATCTGGGCCTGGAGCAGCAACGTGCTGTTCCGCAGCACCACCAAGGACCCGGCCGACGGCATCATCTTCGACAGTGCGGTGACCAACCCCCTGCCCAGCCCGAAGATTCCCGGCATCGAGATCAGCCTGATCCCGACCGCGGGCATCTCGGTGGGCAGTGTGCAGTTCATGAGCATGATGTCGGTGCGGGAGTGGGGCAACCACGGCAAGTGGGCCACCAACTTCGCCACCCTCGCGGCCTCCGGCGACGGCGGGCAGACATGGGCCCAGCTGACCAACACCCGGCGCGCGAATGTGGACGGCCACGAGAAGTTTCAGCAGAACGCCTTCTTGAAGGACGCGGGCTACATCTACCGCTACGGCACGCCAGGTGGCCGCAACAACCCCGGGTTCGTTTCCCGGGCAATGGAAGCCGATATCGCGAATATCGACGCCTACGAGTACTGGGACGGCGCCACCTGGAAACCCGGCGACGCGAAGACCGCGGCGCCGATCGTCGGCGATGTCGCCGAACTGTCGGTGCTGTGGAACGACTATCTCGGCAAGTTCCTCATGCTGACCACCGACCCGGCCAATTCCATTGTCATGCGTACCGCGTCCGCGCCGCAGGGGCCGTGGAGCGAACCGCAGGTCCTCATCAGCGGGCCGACATTGCCGACCGCCTATGCGCCCATGATCTTTCCGTACCAAACCGGGCGAGACCTGTACTTCATGCTGACCGTGCATAGTCGGTACAACGTGATCCTGATGCGAACTCCGTTATGACAGGTAGCAATACAACAAAAGCGGCCCGGATTTCTCAGGGCCGCTTTTGTATTGACGCGCAATCAGGCGTCGCTCAGCCTGCCACGGTGGCAGTCGGCAGCGGCTTGACGCCACCCGAGCCGGTCGACAGCAGCTTCGCAAGGCCGGTGGCGAAGTTACCGGAGCCGGTGGGAGCCGGGACGGGGGTCTCGGCCGCGGCGATGCCCGAACCAGCGAGGACGATTCCGGCAGCAGCAACGGCGGCACCGAGCAAACGAATCTTGCGCATTGAAACTCTTCTTCCTGAAGCCTCATCCGACCGCGTTTACGATCGACTGCGCATTTTTATCACAGCAGATTTTCGATCAGCGACATGATCATGAACACCATGGAAACGGGCAGTTACTTGTTCTTCCACACGGCCCGGATCTGTTGCGAAAAACACTAATTGCCCCACCTCGTCCGAGATGGGGCAATTTGTGTTTCGAATTACGCGGCGGGGTCGGTGGTGCCCGCCGAGCCGGTCAGCGCCTTCACCAGCGCCGGGAGCAGCGCGGCCGAGCCAGTGCCGTTCGGGTTCGGCTCGCCGGGGGCGACGGTGTCGATTTCCTGCAGGGTGATGCCCTGGTCAACGGTCGCGGACGCCAGGCCCGAGCCTGCACCGATTACAGCAGCAGCAGCGATGAAGGCCACACCGAACACGCGAAGCTTGCTCATTTAGTTTCTACCCCTAGAAAAGTCAGTGCCGAAAATCTGCGTCGATAACACGACTGCTACCAACGAAAGATGTTCTACCACAAAGCTTCAACAGCCAGCGACCACCCGTGAGGTCTTTCCAACCGGCAAGAAGTTGCGGCACTGTTGCGGGTCACTCGGAATGAAATCCTCGGAGAAACGGGCATCGCGCCGATCAGCCACCGGGCAATGCCGCGCCTACCGGCGGAGCCGCCGCGCCTTTCCGCCGCCTATCGCCCCTCTAGCTGGCGCGACAGCGCTCGCGACCTCGGACACACGTCGAGGCTGCACCAATGACCTTGTGCAATGCGCACACTGGGCAAGGCTCGAGCGAACTGCGAGACATGCCCATAGAACTGTGGTGTACCCAGCTATCCACAAGTTATGTTGAGAGGTATTTCACAAGATATTACCTGTAACATTTTCCGGCTCACGGAGATGTGTGAGCGACTTCCTTTACTCCGCCACAATCCGAGCAACCCACGCGCACTTCACGATTGACGGGGCCATTCCCGCACAGTCACGCCACTGGAACTGTATGGGTAGCGCCGCTGCCCGCAACTCAGATCTCCTCTTGGAGGGAAGGCGGGATCTTGTAGCTGGCCTCGGGAGGTTCCTGGGGCGACGATGCCGGTGATCGCGACGAGTACCGAGCGAATCAACGCGGGTTCGGGAATCCTGTTGATACGCATCAGTGTTTCCCCTCGATCGCCGCGGTCAGTCGGTCGAGCTTCAATTCCAGTGCCATCACCGCACCGCCTTTCAGTATTTTCGCCACTTCAGTGCGAAATTTGTCCATATCCATTGCGCCGCAGTATCAACGGACGTTGCCGGTCCGCAGCCGCGGCGATCTCATCTGCCGAATATTTGCAGCGCACGGTTGTAGTACTTCTGGCGATCGGCGAGCCCGTTGTAGCCGCCGTTGACAGCTTTCGTCACGGCGAGGAAATCGCCCTCGTCCGCCAACGGGTTGATGTTGTTGGAATTAGTATTCCCATAGCCCGGATTCGCGCCGTCCGGGTCGTACTGCCGGAAGTATTCGTCGTCACCGTCTTCTTGGAACTTCTCCAGCTGAGCGCTCTCGTGTGCCAGCGTCGCGAGGAAAGCGGCTTATCCGCGCCGTCGCTACCGCCGATACGCGCGATCCTGGTCTTCGAACCGTCCGACCACGTGATGACTTCGACATCCTGATCGAACACGTTCGTCGTCTTCCACTCGTTGGTGACCGTCTTGGTGACGCCCGCCGTAGTCGACGTAGACGATCGGGTGATCGACCGACGTGATGACGCCGTGCTCGATACCACCGCGTTCGACAATCTGGAGCGGTGGCACATAGACCACGAGGGTCGTGGATCACCATGAGCGCAACCGCGTGCGGTGCGGCGCCGGACAGCTGTGACATGCCGGGCATCGCAGCTCGCCATTCGCCGATCCATCGAGGCGCGGCAGATTGCCGGCCGCCTGCATCAGGACCGTCGTCGCGATAGCTGATCGATCGCTCATCGGCGCATCACCGGCTCGCAAAAATCGGTGATTCCGGTCACAAAATGTTTAGCAACTCGCTGTTGAAGCGTCATGCGAGAGCGGTTCGCGAGTCCTCGCGTTGCCGTTCACGATGCGCCGGACACGTCAGGAATCAGGTCGCTCCACGCCCTGTGTGAAGCGCTCGAAGTCCCGATGCGGGAGTTCGTCACGCTGGCACTGAACGACGCTCCAAAGTTGCCGTGTTACACGACTATTCATTGATTCCGCCCCACCCCCGTGACACAGAAACCAATAGCCGCGAGTTCGCTGCTAACCTACTCGCACTGGACGATTGGGATCGGGTCGTACTTCACCGTCCGAGTAGCGCGGGACACTTCACGACCCGTCTTGCGGTCGGTGATGACGCGGGTATCGGACACCGTGAACCCGGGGGCGCCCTCGGAGGCGATGCAGTCCTTGCCCTTCGGGAGTTTGACCGTGTTGGGCTCCGTCGGCTTGGTGCGTTCACCGGTGACCGACTCGACCTCGACGGTCTTGGTGCCCCACAGGCGGACGGTGACTTCGGATCCGGTGGCGAGAGTTTCGATGTAGACACCAGTGGGGGTGCTATTGCGGAAGCGCAGGTCGATGGCGCCGTCGAAGACGGTGGCCTCGCGTGCGGCGGGGTAGCGGGAGATGTAGTAGCTGTGTTCGGTGTGGCCCGCGTCCTCGAGACCCGCGAAGTAGGCGGCGTTATAGAGGGTGGTGGCGAATTGGCTGATACCGCCGCCGACGGCGGTGCTCGGGCGGCCGTGGTCGATGATGCCGGATTCGACGTAGCCCTCGGCGATACCGCGCGGGCCGGTGAAGTCGTTGAGCGAGAACGTATCTCCCGGCTTCACGATGGCGCCGTTGACCTTCTGCGCGACCACGCGGATGTTCACGCCGGACGGGCCGCTGAAGCCGTTGGTGGTGAATTGGCCCATGACGTCGGTGACGCCGAGGCCCTGCGCGGCCTCGGTAGTGAGCTTGGGCTCGACCTTCTCGTAGCTGGCCTGGGCGGTTCGTTCCTGTGGTGCGACAACGAGATTCGGCAGCTGTTCGAGCGTTTTCGGCCAGTTGATCTTGTCGCCGACGACCGCGGGAACAACCTTCGCCGTGCTACCGGTCAGGCTGAATGTCGCGTCCTTCGCCTCCACCTCGGAGGCGGCAAGCTGAGGCGCCAGCAACCCGGTCGCGACCTCCTGGTTGAAGGTCGCAGCGAGTCCACCCTGGCCATCGGGCGCGAAGGACAGGATGGTCGCGATCTGCTCCGGCTCCAGTTTCGCCGTCGCGCCTTTGCCGGCGAACATAATCGGTGCGTGCACCGCGGGCTCCGCGACCTCGCGCAACACCCGATCGACCGCTTCGGGACGCACGGTCATGGGTGCCGCCGTCTCCGGCAGATCGATCAGGGTGCCGTAGATCCAGTTGTCGATCAATGCGGCGCGAGCAGGCGGTCCGTCGAGCACTCGCCCCAGCACCGGAGGTACAGCAACCGGTCTGCTACCGTCGAATCTGATGGTGCCTTCGACCGTCGGCCGGTCGTGCACACGCAGGGCAGCGAGCTGCCGATCCAGCGCCGAGTTGTCGACTGTGCTGGCGATCGGCACCGCGCGGGTGGTGAACAGCGATGTCAGGCGGGTGACCGGATTGAGCGGCTGCGAGCCGATCCGGTCCCAAGTGCCTGCCCAGTCCACTTCCAGCCCTGCGGTACTCGGGAGCAACGTGGTCTGCATGTCGGCGATCTGCACCGGCAGTTCGTGCCCGGAGCGCGGGCCGAGCACCGCGCGCAGCTTGGTGTCCGCTGTCGCGGTGTCCAAGCCGCCGACCTCGACGCCCGCGACCTCGACGCCGCGCGGCACCTCCCCCGAGGACAGCAGCAGATCCGCCACGTACACGAATCCGGCCACCGCGATAAAGGCGCCGACCCCGATGCCGATCTTCTTGACGATGGGCGATTTCAGCAGACCGCCCGACTTCTGCTGTGGCTGCTGCTCGGGTCGCCTGCTCCAGCGCTCGGTGGCGGCCTCGCTGACCGGAGGCTGTCGGGGCGGCTGCACCCGTGCGGTCGTCCGCAAGGGCTGAGTCGGCGCCGAGTCGACATCCCAGCCGGTTGGTGGGTCCGGCACCGGAGAGCTGGACGATTCGAGGAGCTGACGTAGTCCGACCTCGCCGCCTTCGTGTCGGCCGCGACCGCCATGCCCGGTGCTCGATTCGCTCGTCACGAACCGTCCTCCCCGCTAGAGGTGAAAAAGGGACCTCGCACGGTTGCGAGTCTCCGTCAACCATAGTGGTGTCTACCGACGCGGTCCGCAGAGCTCAAATCTGCAGCAAACCTTGCGCAACGGCCGCGTGGCACATGGAAGGGCCCCGTGTAGTTGCCGGGTCGGGGGTCTGGCAACTACACGGAGCCGATTGGAATATCGGCCGTACGCACCGGGCGTTACATACGCGAGCGCGACGCGACTGGACCGGCGCGGGACAATCGACCATGACTCTCGCTATCAGCGCTCGAATACACGAGGGAGATGGATGAGTATGCAGCTGGGAATGATCGGTCTAGGCCGGATGGGCGGCAATATCGTGCGCCGCATCGTCAAGGACGGGCATACCGCCGTCGGCTACGAACGCAAGCCCAAGCGCATCGACGAACTGACCGCCGAACTGGGCAGTACGAAATTCCAGGGATCCACCGAGCTGGCAGACTTCGTCGGCAAGCTCGAGACCCCGCGTGTGGTCTGGGTGATGATCCCCGCGGGCGCCACCGGTGCGGTCATCGACCAGGTGGCCGAGGTGCTCGAGCCGGGCGACATCATCATCGACGGCGGCAACAGCCGCTACCACGAGGACATAAAGCGCGCCGAACGGTTGCGGCCCAAGGGCATTCACTACCTGGACATCGGCACCTCCGGCGGCGTCTTCGGCCTTGCCCGCGGCTTCTGCCTGATGATCGGCGGCGAGGCCGAACAGGTGAAGTACCTCGACCCGCTGCTGAAGTCCATCGCACCTGGCGTCGAGGCCGCCGAGCGGACGCCGGGACGCACCGGCGAACCGTCCAGCTCCGAACAGGGATACCTGCACTGCGGACCGGCCGGGGCGGGGCACTTCGTGAAGATGGTGCACAACGGCATCGAGTACGGCGCCATGCAGGCCTACGCGGAGGGCCTCAACATCCTGCACAAGGCGAACATCGGCGCGAATCACGACGCTCGGTTCTCCGCCGAGGAGACTCCGCTGGAACATCCCGAGTACTACCAGTACGCGATCGACATCCCCGAGGTCACCGAGGTGTGGCGGCGCGGCTCGGTGGTCGCGTCGTGGTTGCTTGACCTGACCGCGGGCGCCCTCTACGCCGACCCGAACCTCGATTCTTTCGACGGCCGGGTGTCGGATTCGGGCGAGGGGCGCTGGACCGTGGACGCCGCGATCGATACGGGCGTCCCCGCGCCGGTCCTCTCGGCGGCACTATTCGCGCGGTTCTCCTCGCGCGGCGAATCGCTCTACGCGGACAAGATGCTTTCGGCCATGCGCAAGTCCTTCGGCGGGCACAACGAGCTGCCGGAAAAGTAATCAGTGGGCTACCCGAAACGCACCGTCTCAGACACAATGAAACGACGACGAAGTCCGCTGGCAGCGGTCCCGGAAGGTGGGTTGACTCCATGGTCGAGAAGCATGTGGTGCACAACGACGGGGTAGACATCGCCGTCTTCGAGCAGGGCAATCCGGACGGTCCGACCGTCCTGCTGCTGCACGGCTGGCCCGACAGCCACCACCTGTGGAACAACGTCGTGCCGGAACTCACCGACCGGTTCCGGGTGCTGAGCGTGGACAACCGCGGCCACGGCGAATCATCCAACCCACCTGGCACAAAGGCCATTTCGGTGGAGAATTTCGCGTCGGACTACGTCGCGGTGATCGAGGAGCTCGGCAAGGGCGAGCCCGTCCACGTGCTCGCGCACGACTGGGGCAGCATCGCGATGTGGGAGGTGATCGCGCGGCCCGATGCCGAGCGACTTGTCGCCTCGTTCACCTCGGTGTCGGGCCCGAGTCTCGCGCACACCGCGAGTTGGGCGCGCAGCAGGCTCGCCAGGCCGACCCCACGCAATATCGCGCTGCCGTTGGCGCAATTGGGATCGTTCGCCTACTCGGGTGTCTTCTCACTGCCGGTGCTGCCGCAAGCCGTGATCGCAACCGCGATAAGCGAAGAGCGCTGGCGGACCTGGCTTTCCCGTGCCGAAGGAGCGGCGCCGGAGCGGATCCACCTGGCTCCCACCTTCAAACAGGACATGGCGAGCGGACTGCGCATCTACCGATCGACCTGGGCGTCCAACCCACTGCGCAGCCGCGAGCAGCACAGCGCGGTTCCGGTGCAGATCATTATCGGCACCCGCGATCCCGCGGTGCGGCGATCGAGTTACACCGACGAGGACCGCTGGGTCGACAAGGTGTGGCTGCGCGTGGTGAAGGGCGGGCACTGGCTGCCGTTCTCACATCCACAGCTGCTCGCCTCCGCGGCCGTCGAATTGATCGATGCGGTGATCGGCGAGCCGCAGTCGCGAGCATTGCGTCGCACGCGAATGGGCGTGCCGCGCAAGCCATTCGAGGACCAGCTGGTGGTGATCACCGGCGGCGGCAGCGGGATCGGACGGGAAACCGCACTCGCCTTCGCCAGTGAGGGCGCGGAGGTCGTGGTGTCCGATATCGACATCATCGCCGCCGAGGCGACCGTCGCGCTGATCTCCCGGTCGGGCGGCCGTGGCTTCGCCTATGAACTGGATGTCTCCGACGAAGAGGCGGTGCGCAAGCACGCGGACGGGGTGATCGCCGAGCACGGCGTGCCGGATGTGCTGATCAACAATGCGGGGATCGGCCAGGCCGGACGCTTCCTCGATACCTCGACCGAGGATTTCCAGCGGGTGCTGAATGTGAATCTCAACGGAGTTGTCTATGGCTGCCGCGCTTTTGCCGGTCATATGGTCGAACGCGGACTCGGCGGGCACATCGTGAACCTCTCCAGCATGGCCGGATACATGCCGCAACAGGGACTCAGCGCCTACTCCACCAGCAAGGCAGCGGTTTTCATGTTCTCCGACTGCCTGCGCGCCGAACTCGCCGAACACAGCATCGGAGTCAGCACGATCTGCCCTGGCGTCGTGCACACCAATATCGTTCGCAACACCAGGATGTCGGGCGTCTCGGCCGAGGAGGAGGCACGCAGGCAGGAGCGCTACGACCGGCTCTACCAGTTGCGTGGCTACGGCCCGGAGAAGGTGGCACGGCAGATCGTGCGCGCGGTGCGGAAGGACCGGCAAGTCGTTCCGGTGACACCAGAGGCGCGGCTGCAGTACATATTCGGGCGACTCGCGCCCGGCCTTGTCCGCTTCGTCGCCGCACGCGCCAATCTGGTGCGCTGACGCCGCCGATTCCGCTGAGGGTTCGAATCAAACCGACACGAGGGGTATTCGGTCGCACAAACGACCGAATACCCCGTTGTGTGCCCGCTTCAGTCGTCTACACGACAACTGATTTCGACAGCACATGGGTAACTCACCGGGTACCGGCTAACTCACCCGCCACCTCACCGCCGGTCGCCAACGCCACCGTTGCGGCACCCCAGTCCGGCCTGAAGACGCGGAGAGGCGGGAGAGCGAGGCGGGAGAGCTCTAGCGCTCCAGGATCGCTACGACGCCCTGGCCGCCCGCGGCACAGATCGAGATCAGCGCGCGGCCGGATCCCTTCTCCGCCAGCATCTTCGCGGCGGAGGCGACAATGCGGCCGCCGGTCGCGGCGAACGGGTGGCCCGCCGCGAGGGAGGAGCCGTTGACGTTGAGCTTGCTGCGATCGATCGAGCCGAGCGCGCCGTCCAGGCCGAGGCGCTCCTTGCAGTAGGCGTCGGACTCCCACGCCTGCAGGGTCGCGAGCACCACGGAGGCGAAGGCCTCGTGGATCTCGTAGTAGTCGAAGTCCTGCAGGGTCAGGCCATTACGGGCGAGCATGCGCGGCACCGCGTAGGTCGGGGCCATCAGCAGGCCGTCGGGGCCGTGGATGTAATCGACCGCGGCGACCTCGGAGTCCACCAGGTTGGCCAGCACCGGCAGGTTGCGCTCGGCGGCCCATTCCGCGCTGGACAGCAGCACCGCGGAGGCGCCGTCGGTCAGCGGGGTGGAGTTACCCGCGGTCATGGTGGCGTCGCCCGCCTTCACGCCGAAGACCGGCTTCAGCGTGGCCAGCTTCTCGACAGTCGAACCGGGACGCAGGTTGTCGTCGCGGGTCAGACCCAGGAACGGGGTGATCAGGTCATCGAAGAAACCGCGGTCGTAGGCGGCCGCCATGTTCTTGTGCGACAGGTAGGCCAGCTCGTCCTGGGCCTCGCGGGCAACACCGAATTCCTTTGCGGTGATGGCGGCGTGCTCACCCATGGACAGTCCGGTGCGCGGCTCGGCGTTGCGCGGGATCTCGATACCGAGCATGCCGGGACGCAGCTGGCCGACCAGCTTGAGGCGGTCCTTGTTGGTCTTGGCGCGGTTGGCGTCGAGCATCCATTCGCGCATGCCCTCGCTGACGCCGATCGGCGCGTCCGAGGTGGTGTCGGTGCCGCCGCCGACGCCCGCCTCGATGCGGCCCGCCGCGATCGCGTCACCGACGGTGACGATCGCCTGCAGGCCGGTGCCGCAGGCGAGCTGCAGGTCGTGGGCCGGGGTGTAAGGGCTGAGCTTGCTGCCGAGCACGCTCTCGCGGATCATGCCGTGCTCGCCGACCCGCTTGAGCACCGCGCCGCCGACGACCATGCCGAGGCGCTCGCCCTGCAGGTTGAACCTGCTGACGAGACCGTCGAGCGCCGCGGTGAACATGTCCTGATTGGAGGCGTGGGCGTAGGCCTTGTCGGAGCGGGCGAACGGAATCCGGTTGCCGCCCACAATCGCAACCGGGCGGGGAGCCTTCTTGGCCGTGTTCTTCGCCGAACGGGCTTTGGTTGTCACTCGAGTCTCCAGGTCTCGTCGGGGGGTTGTCCGGCGCTCCGGTACCCGCACGGAAATCTCCGCGCGGAACGGCGCTCCGTCGCGTTGGTTTACATTAAACTTACTCTGGAGTAAGTTTGTTGTCGACACAGTACCCCGCGCAAGTGCGTAATTCGCCTCGGGACGTGCGGTGAACGAGCAGAACCGGTCGGCCGCAACCACCGGTGAGTCGAGTCCATTCACGAGACACAGAAAAGGGAGAAACAGTGGCAGCGAACAAGAGCAAGGGTGCTCCCAACCTCTACGGATCGTTCGTACACTCCGCCCCCGGCCAGTTCCTGGCGAGTAAGCTCGGCCTGCCGCAGCCGGAGAACCTGCGCCGCTACCGCAAGGGCGAGCCGCCGCTGCCCGGCCCGGTACTGCTCGGCGGCAAGGGCCGAGTCGCCGAGCCGGTGCGCACTCTGCTGTCGGACTACACCTTCGCCGACGCCCCGAGCCAGGGCACGAAGTACGGCGCGCTGGTCTTCGACGCGACCGGCATCGGGTCGATCGAGGATCTGTCGCAGCTGTTCGAGTTCTTCCAGCCGGCCATGCGCAGCGTCGCCGGGTCCGGTCGCATCGTGGTGATCGGCACTACCCCCGAGCTCACCGCGAGCGTCGACGAGCAGATCGCCCAGCGCGCGCTCGAGGGCTTTACCCGCAGCGTGGCCAAGGAGCTGCTGCGCGGCGCCACCGCCCAGCTGGTGTACCTGCACCCGGAAGCCGCCGCGACTGCGACCGGTCTGGAATCCACACTGCGCTTCCTGCTTTCGGCCAAGTCGGCGTTCGTCGACGGCCAGGTCATCCGGGTCGGCAAGGACGACGCGGCCGCGCCTGCCAGCTGGGATCGCCCGCTCGAGGGCAAGGTGGCCGTGGTCACCGGGGCGGCCCGCGGCATCGGCGCGACCATTGCCGAGGTGTTCGCCCGTGACGGCGCCACCGTGATCGTCGCCGACATCCCCGCCGCGGGCGAGGCGCTGTCGGTCACCGCCAACAAGGTCGGCGGCACCGCGCTCGCGCTCGACGTCACCGCGCCCGATGCCGCGGAGAAGCTGGCCGAGTTCGCCACCGAGCGTTTCGGCGGCATCGACATCGTCGTGCACAACGCGGGCATCACCCGTGACAAGCTGCTCGCGAATATGGATGAGGGTCGCTGGAACTCGGTCATCAACGTGAACCTTGCCGCACCGCACCGCATCACCGAGGGCTTGGTGGCTCGTGGTGCGCTGAAGGAGGGCGGCCGTGTGATCGATGTGTCCTCCATCGCCGGTATTGCGGGCAACCGCGGCCAGACCAACTATGGCGCATCCAAGGCCGGTGTCATCGGCATGGTCAACGCCGAGGCGCCGAAGCTGGCCGAGAAGGGCATCACCATCAATGCCGTCGCGCCCGGTTTCATCGAGACCGCGATGACGGCCGCTATCCCGCTTGCCACCCGTGAGGCGGGTCGTCTGATGAGCTCGCTGCTACAGGGCGGCCAAACCGTCGACGTGGCCGAGACCATCGCCTACTTCGCGAGCCCGGCGTCGAATGCGGTGAGCGGCAACATTGTTCGGGTCTGCGGGCAGAGCCTGATCGGAGCATGATGACGCAGATGATCACGCTCACCGAACCGCCGAAGAACAGCAGCCTGTTCCTCAAGGCCGCGCTCGGCGCGGTGCCACTGGTCTCGGCACGCAAGTCCACCCTGCCGGACCGGGCCGTTCGGCTCGACGGCTTCAAGGTCGACCCGGACCACCTTGCCGCGTACTGCCGGGCGACCGGGTTGCGGTTCAACGACTCGCTGCCGCTGACCTACCCGTTCATCCTGAGCTTCCCGCTTGCCATGCAGCTGGTGGTGGCCCGCGACTTCCCGTTCGTCGCGGTGGGTGCGGTGCACGCGCAGAACCTGATCGAGCGCACCCGCGAGATCTCGGTGAGCGAGCCGCTGGACTTCACGACACACATCGAGAACCTGCGCGAGCACCCGAAGGGTCTGCTCGTCGACGCGGTGACCGAAGTCAAGGTCGGCCGGGAGCTGGTGTGGCGCCAGGTCACCACCTTCCTGCACCAGCAGCGCACCTCGCTGTCGGGCGGCCCGAAGCCGGAGCCGAAGCCGGACGAGGTTCCGCCGCCACCGCTGCGCACGATGCGGGTGGATCAGAAGACGATCACCCGGTACGCGGCCGCATCCGGTGACCACAACCCGATCCACACCTCCGCGTTGGGCGCCAAGGCTTTCGGATTCCCGAAGGCGATCGCGCACGGCATGTGGTCGGCGGCGAACATCCTCGGCAATATCGAGGGTCGCATCCCGGAGCAGGCGGCCTACTCGGTCAAGTTCGGCAAGCCGATCCTGCTGCCTTCCACGGTGAACGTGTACGCGGATCAGGTCGAGAGCGGCTGGGATCTGGCGCTGCTCAACCCGAAGAAGGGTTACCCGCACCTGACGGCAACACTGCGCTGACGCCGACACGAGCTGACAACCGCGAGCCGCACCTCGGATCGGGGTGCGGCTTCGGTCTTTTCGGGTCCTGACGTGCGGCCGTCCTGGCATCCGTCGCTCGCCAGAATGACGGAGTCAGCAGCTGCAATCGCAGCAGCCGCAGCAATCACCGCAATCACCACAGCAACTGCAGCCGTCACAGCAACCGCTGCAATCACAGTTCTTGATCCAGGCATCCTTACGCTGACCGGAGCAGGGACTGGTGTGGTCGGCACAGCAGGCGTAACCGGTGCAGTAGACGCCCAGGATCAAGGTGAGTGCTTCACCTACGCCGGGGCGGCGCGTCGGGGGACGGTGCCCGGTGTGCGGCGGGCCGGGGTACTGCATCGTTGCGCTGTCGCGGGATACGTTGCAGGCGTGGGCGGTTGCGCCGACGCCGCGGCCGACCTTCCGCACCAGGGCGTGTAGCGGGTCGAGAAGCATCCAGCGGATGGTGGGTACTTGATCCAGCCCCGCCTCGGTGACCGCCTTGCGCAGGTGCGAGTCGGATTGCCGCAATAGGTCGTACGCCTGCGGCATGGTGGTTCCGGTGGCCGCGAGGGGGTTGAAGCGGCCGCGGGTCCGGTCGTCGTCGAAGTCCTCGACAGCGTCGGCGAGATGTGCGATGCGGCCGAAATGCCTACCTGCCTCACGCAATGCGGTGATGTTCTCCGGGCGGTCGGCCAATACCGCGGTGTGCGCGAACAATTCCGCCGCACAGATCTGGGTGGGCGCGGTCAGTTCGTCCAGCGTCAGTCCTTCGACCGCTGACGCCTCGACCTGCCGAGGTGAACTGTACGCACCCGCGAGACGTTCGAGTTCGGTCTGTGAATCTATCGCCGCGACAAGCGGTTCCACGTTCAGACCGATCAGATTCGCTTGCGACCGCGCCCGGTCGGCCCAACGGCTCGACACCCTTGCCATCGGACGCCTGGTCAGCACGGAGCCGTCACCATCGTCTACGTGATCGCGAATCTTCGCCGATCCCAACAACAGTGACGCGGTCGAGGCAAGCAGCACCCCTGGCGAGTTGGCGGCAGCGACTGTCGCCCGCCGCATGCCACGCAACGCGCACGGCCCCGCCTCGGTCCGCTCCATCGGCGCCGACAACTGCGCCTCGGTAAGCACACTCAGCACAATCGCGTCGGTATTGGTCGCGGCACGCGCCAGCTGACCATGCCCATCCCGCAACCCCAAACACAACCCGCACATATGGGTGCGCCACTCAGCCGCATCGATCCCATACTTCTCAGCACCGTGCGAACACGGCCGCAGCATCCCGAACAAATCCGCCCCGTTCCCCCGACTGTTCCAAATCAGCCGGTCCATACCTCGTGATCTCTCGAACTCTCTCAGCCCGTTAACAACGTGGCAAGCCGAGCACCCCCAGCAAAGCCCAAGTGACATCCACCTCGTTGCCGAAGTGCCTGAAACGCAACCACAACCAGTCCCCACCCCCGGAAGCCGTGTGCCTTCCTGCTCAGGTTGCGGAAGATCGGGCCGGGTTCGGACGGCAATGCGAGCGAAATGGTTGTCGGCGGTGGTGAAATGGTGGCTGTGGAGGGCCGTTTGGGGGGCCATTTCACTGCGCTCGGTGGTTTGGCGTGCCCGTTGGGCTACTCGGTTTTTTTGCGGCCGGCTAGGCCGCGCCAGGCCAGGTCGTCAAGGAGGTCTACGGCTTCGGAGACCTCGATGCGGCCGCTGGCTACTCGGTCGGCGATCGCCTCGCCCGCGCCGATCACGGCGACGGCGACGACGTCGAAGTTGGTGCCTGGCTCGGAGTGTTTGGCGCTGGACTCGAGGAGTTTGGCGGTCAGCTCTATGACGCGTTCGCGGGCGTTCTCGATCTCCGAGGCGAAGGCTTGCTGCCCGATCGCCTGCCGGTAGAGCACCTGCCAGGAGCGGCGGTTGCTGTCGACGAAACCGAGGAAACCCTCTAGGGCGGTGCGGACCTGCTCGTGCGGGGAGAGCTGCGGGTTGCCCGCAGGCGCAACCGATTCGATGAACCGCAGTCCCTCACGCTGGATGCAAGCGCGGAACAATTCGTCCTTGGAGCCGTAATAGAGATAGAGCATCGGCTTGGAGATCTTCGCCTCGGCGGCGATCGCATCCATCGAGGTGTCGTGGAACCCCTTGCGCGAGAAGACCTCGACTGCGGCATCGAGCATTTGCTGCTCACGAACCGCCCGAGGAAGTCGCTTCGTTCCGCCAGCCATCCACTCTCCTACCACATGGTGAAGGTCCTATATTACTCCAAGGTAAGTTCCGTGGGTTGGATTTGCTCACCAGTCGCCCGATTAGAAGTGGTGATTTGTCACAACAGCAGGGCGATCCACCGACCCGGAGTTGGTCGGCCCGGTGATCATGCCGGAAGCGGTGCGTCCCGTCACTTGACTCTGTACATCGCTGTTGGCACCGGCACGATCCAGGATCGAGTCCGGGAAACCGCAGCACGCCGTGACCAGAGCTCCGAACGCGCCTGGACGGCGGCGAGCGACGACAGCGCTGAGGCCGCTGATCAGCAGGTCAACGCACCCTTGTAGCGGGCGATACGCAGCACGGAAGCGTCGACGCCGGCAGCGGGGAGACGGCCGCTCGCCACCGCCTGTTCGAGGCGATCGAGCACTTGCGGCACAGCGTCGGTGGTTATCCACAGGGCGTTGTCGGCGCCGGCGACGAGCGCGGCTTCCACCGCCTCCTCGATGCTCATGCGGCTGGTGATGGCGGCCATGCCGCCCAAGTCATCGGTGAAGATGACGCCCTGGAACGGTGCCGCACCGTATCCGCTGCCGTCCCGCAGCAGGGACATGGCCTGAGGACTGATGCTCGCGGGCACGCCAGGCGTTGTCAGCCCCGGCACATCGAGGTGGCCGACCATGACGGCGGCGCCGGAATCGATCAGGTCGCGGAACGGTGCCAGATCGACGGACTGGAGCTGGTCCAGCGGCGGGGTACGGACCGCGCCGGTGTGCGAGTCACCGGAGCCCGAACCATGGCCGGGGAAATGCTTCATCACCGTGCCGACACCGACCTCATGCATGGCGCGGATGTAGGCGTCCGCGTATCGGGTCACCACCGCGGGATCATCGGAGAACGACCGGTCGCCGATGACGGAATCGTCCGGCTGGCTGCTGACGTCGACGTCGGGGGCGAAATCCACCGTCACACCGAGGTCCTTCAGTGCTTTACCCCTGGTCAGCGTGGCGTCGTGGAACTGCTCGGATGTCATGGTCTGCGCGGTGGCCCTGGCCGACGGCGCGACGCCGATCAGGTCCTTGACTCGCGAGACGCGGCCGCCCTCTTCGTCGATGGTCACCATCAGCGGGACTTTGGCGGCGGCCGTGACCTGGCCGATCTGACCGTCGGCCAACAGCGCCCGCTCGGTCCAACCGCCGACGAAGATGCCGCCCACCTGCTCGGTACGTACCACGTTCTCCGCATCGGCGGCGCCGGTGACTCCCACGGTCAACATTTGCGCCAGCTTCTGCCGGGGCGTGAATTGCGCGAGATACTCCGCACCACAATCCCGCTGTGCCGCGGTGGGCGGCACGGCAGACCCCGATGCCTGCGATGCGTCGGGCGTCTGGGCCCGAGATGTCGCAGCGGTGTTGGTGTCGCCGTTGGAACACGAGGTCGCAACGGCGGCGAGGACAGCGAGCACGACGAGAGGCGTCTTCCGCATGGTTGCCAACGGTAGTGCGCGCGGCCGACCCGGATGCGCTCGGGTGCTAGGTGCGAAGGGCGCGGCCGGACACAATCCGTCGACAATCTCGCGCCTGGACGAGCGCAGCCGAGGACACCGCGTAACGGGCGCGGCCGGACGGAGTCCGCCGACAATCTCGAGCTGGACTAGCGCGGGCGAGGGCACCGCCTATGTGTTGCGGTTGGCCAACGCTTGGGTTCTGTGGGCCAGGTCGGAGATTTTGCTGCCGTCGTAGCCGAAGACGGCCGTATGTAGACGGTCGTGTAGAGGTTCGGTCCAGTGAGCGGGAATTGCGTTGGCGCCACAAAGGATTCCGGCGACCGAGCCTGCGGTGGCACCGTTCGAGTCTGTGTCGCAACCGCTTTGCACGGTCAAGCCGATAGTGCGGGTGAAATCGCCTGCGCCCCAGAGTAAGCCAGCGGTGACCAGACAGGCGTTGGGGATGGCGTGGATCCAGTTGTACCGGTTGTGGCGGCTATGGACGCCGGCTACCGCTGCCTCCCACGACAGGCCACCTTCGTGGTCGGCGATCACCTCGGCGACCGCGACCCGCAACCGAGAGCGCTCGGGTACGCACTGCTGCGCGGTGGCGAGGGCCGCACGCGGGCCGTCGGCAGTGAATGCCGCGGCGACCAGGCTCGCCGCCCACATCGCCGCGTACACACCATTGGTCGTGTGCGAAAGGCTCGCGTCCCTGGCCGCGAGTTCGGCGGCGCGCTGCGGGTTGCCCGGATCGACATAGCCGTAGATGTCGGCACGGATCATCGCACCGATCCACTCGCGGTACGGGTTTCGGTATCGGGCCGTGTGCCGTGGCTGCAGACCGTCGACCAAATTGCGGTACGCGACCCGTTCGGCGGTGTAGGTCTGCCGGAACGGCAGGTGCTCGAGCCACGCGGTGGCCACATCGGCGGTGGTGAAATTCGTTCCGCACTTTTCCAGCAGATGCAGGCCGAGCACCGTGTAGTCGACGTCGTCATCGCGCGGGCAGCCGTCGATGCGGCCACGGGCCGACTCGGTCCAGGTCGGATTCAGCGGATACGCGCGCGACGGTGGCAGCAATGCGGGCACATAATCGGCCAGCGGATACGCGTGTGCTCGCTCGAGATAGGCGCGGATGCGCTCGATCGTCCAGACGAACCCGTCCTCCAGCGGCTTGCCGAGCGTGCAACCCACACACCGCCCCAGCCAACCCCCATGGATGCGGTCGAAGAGATCGGCGTCGGACAGAAACCGCGCGGCACTCGCCATATCCGAATCGCCGGAGCCGGCCGTTTGCGGCAGCGGCGCGGGCGGGCCAGGCGGATCGGGTTCGACGTAGTCCCACGCGACATCGCGTGGTGCGCGTTCCAGTTGGTCGAACAAGGCCAGGCATTCGGCAGGGTCGGCTCGTTCGGTTGTCGCGAGCGCTCGGACCTCGGACTCGAATGCACCCACGGCATAGCCCGATTCGAGTCGTTGCCGCCATTCGAAGAACAACAGCGCTCGCGGGTCGACCTCGAGCTCGGCGAAGAACACTGATTCGATCGCTTCGTCCATCGGCGCTCCCGCACAGTCTGGTTTCCGCTGCTCATCCGCTCTTTGCGCCCGATTATCCGCGCGCGCCGACACCTACGGGGTCGGCTCGCCCGGAGTAACCTGAGTTCGTAGCCATGTGACTCCCAGCAGGAGGTCATCGTGCCCTGCGATCTGATGCTGATTGCTTACGACGGTTCCGAGAATGCCAAGCGGGCCATCGAATACGCCGGACGGTTCCTTTCCGCGAACCGGGCCGTGGTGCTGACCGCATGGGAGCCGATGGTGCGCCAAGCCGCCCGCTTGTCCGGCCTGTCCGGAGTGATGCAACCGGAGTGGGCGCCCGACGAGGAGATCGAGGACATCGCCTATGTCGATGCCCGCAACGTCAATACCGAGGGTGTCCGGCTGGCGAAACTCGCCGGTCTGAATGCCGAGGCGCGCACCGCCGAGTGCACGACAACGATATGGAACGCCATCGTCGAATGCGCCGACGATCTCGACGTCGACATCATCGTCGCAGGCACCCGCGGCGCCACCGGCATCCGTGCCCTGCTGCACAGCAGCGTCGCCGACGCCGTCCTCAAGCACTGCCACCGCCCCGTCCTCATGGTGCCTCCAGGCAAGGAACCCCGCCGATAGCTCGACGAGTGGCACATGGCGGTGGACCTTTGCCGCGTCCACGCGCCGCACGGCCGACGGGAGTCGAGGGGTGAGATTTGGGTCGCTGATGGGCGTGCGGTGCGGGGTGGCGGGGTTAGGGTCGAGGGATCATGGACGGTTTTCTGCTCGCTCAGCCAGGTGGAGTTGTTCGTGCGTCCGGTAGTCGGATGGCGTTCGACGAGGCGCCGCGGGCAGTGGCGGCGTTGCGCGACGGAACCGCGGAGTTGGTCGTCGGTGCGTTGCCGTTCGATCCGCGCCGGCCCACCGCGCTGAGCGTGCCCGAACGGGCGCGGCACACTGCGGGACCATGGCGGCCCGCCGCGCTCCCCGAACTGCCCGCGGTGTCGGCGGTTACCGAGATACCCAGTCCGGCAGAGCATGTCGCGCGGGTGACGAAGCTGGTCGAGCAGTTGCAGGATCCGGGGCAGCGGCTACGCAAGGTCGTCGCCGCCAGATCGGTACTCGCCGAGGCAGATAGCGTGCTCGATCCGGAGCTCGTCGCCGGACATCTGCTCACCAGGCACCCGCACGCCAATGTGTTCGCGGTCGATCTGACGCCCGCGGGACGAGCAGGCGTGACATTGGTCGGCGCGACGCCGGAAGTGCTGGTCGCGCGGCACGGCAACACCGTCACACTGCGCCCGCTCGCGGGAACTCTGCCTCGGGTCGCCGATCCGGAGGCGGACGCGGCGCAAGCACGAGAACTGTTGGCCAGCACCAAGAATCGCGACGAACACGCCTTCGTCGTCGAATGGATCCGGGAGATCCTCACCCCCGTCTGCGCGGAGCTGAGCATCCCCGACGGACCGGAGCTGATCAACACCCACGAGGTCTGGCACCTCGCGACGCCGATCACCGGTCGACTCCGCGATTCCGCGACGACCGCGCTCGACCTGGCGCTGCTGCTGCACCCCACGCCCGCGGTCTGCGGGACGCCGACCGACCTGGCGCTCGACACGATCACCCACCTGGAAGAGGACCGTGGCTTCTACGGCGGCGCGGTGGGCTGGTGCGACAGCAACGGCGACGGCGAATGGGTGGTCGCGATCCGTTGCGCGGAACTGTCGGCCGACGGCCGCTCGGTGCGTGCCTTCGCGGGCGGTGGCATCGTCGCCGCCTCCGATCCGCACGCCGAACTCGACGAGACCACCGCCAAACTCCGCACCCTGCTCGGCAGCCTGCACTGCGCGATCCCCGAACGCTGAGCCGGTTCCAGCGCAGGTAGCTCGCTGTCATCGGCGGCCTGGCGCGATCTCGCACTACCGGCAGGTCCACGAACCACGACGACCGGGCGCAACGGGTGAGGCAACGAAGCGCGATCCCGCATCATCGGCCGCATTTCCCGACCGCGCCCGACACCAGTGCGATAGGCATCGCGACCTACACGTCACGTCGCGCCCAGACCAGACGAGACAAAGTCGAGGCGGCCAACACGGTGATACCTGCACGGGAAATGGGCTCATTCGAAGGCGGCCCACTCGGCGAATCTCGGTGGGATCGGCTGTCGATATGGGCAATCGGCGGGCTGAGCGCACGCGGAGCGCGGTCTTACTGCTAGGTTGACCCAGAATGTGCCTGCATCGATGATTTGGAGTACCGCGATGAAGTTTGCTGTCCCTGGTGTTGCGAGTGCGGTCGCCGGCGCCGTGCTGGGCGCGATCGCGGTGTTGATCATCACCGTGGCTGTGCAGCAGAACTCGCGGCCGGACATCGACCGCAGCGGTGATTCCGACTCCTCGCTGCTCAACAACGTTGAGTACGGCAGCCGCTGACCTCCGCTTCATCCGCCGACTCGCTCGGTTCCTCCGCAGCGGCGACGAGCCGCGATGGCGGCGGGCCGCGCGGCTCGGGTCGCGGCGGGCCGCACGGCCAGTCGCACTTTCGTAGTCGCGGCGCGGCTCAGATGGAGATCAGTGCCGCCCCACTCGGTAGACGGTGGTTCGCCGGGACCGTGGTCGCGGCGTTCCTGCTGACTTTTCTGCAGGCGCCCGGCCGCACGGTCGCCGACACCAAGTACGACCTGGCCCAGAATCCGCTGGGTTTCCTCGAACGCGCCGCTCATCTGTGGAGCAGCCAGGCCCCGATGGGTCAGGTGCAGAACCAGGCGTACGGGTACTTCTTTCCGCACGGCGCGTTCTTCTCCGCCGGGCATGTACTCGGTCTGCCCGCCTGGGTGACACAACGGATCTGGTGGGCGCTGCTGCTGCTCGCCGGGTTCTGGGGCATCATCCGGCTCTGCGAGATGCTCGGCATCGGCAGCCGCGGATCTCGCATTGTCGCGGCGGTCGCATTCGCGCTGTCGCCACGAGTACTGACCACACTCGGCTCGATCTCCTCGGAGACGCTGCCGATGATGCTCGCACCGTGGGTATTGCTCGGCCCCGCCGCACTCGGCACCGCATACCGACGGCGGCGCGGCGCGGCCTCTCCTGCGGGCAGCGCGCTCGCACTCGCACTGATGGGTTCGGTCAATGCGGTGGCGACCGTCGCCGCATTCCTGCCCGCCCTGTTGTGGTGGGCGGCGGCCTCTCCTGCGTTCAACCCGGAGCGGCGCTCTGGACGCGCTGCGTCCGAAAGCGCGCCATCTGCACCTGCGTCATCCCCTCTCAGCCAAGCGCAAGGCTCTGGGCGGGCTCCGTTCGGCCGCGCGCGACCGGCGTCCGATCGGCCGGATGGGGACTGGTGGCGGTTCACCAGAGCGTGGATTCCACTGCTGATGCTCGCTACGTTCTGGTGGGCGGTGCCGCTACTGCTGCTCGGCAAGGTGAGTCCGCCATTCCTCGACTACATCGAATCCTCCGGGGTGACCACGCAGTGGGCGTCCCTCGGCGAGGTACTGCGCGGCACCGACAGCTGGACGCCGTTCGTGTCACCGGAACGTATCGCGGGCGCGGTGCTGGTCACTCAGCCCGCGGCCGTGCTTGCCACCGGACTGCTCGCGGCTGCGGGGATGGCGGGGCTGGCGATGCGGTCGATGCCGTATCGGGGGCGGCTCGCGCTCATCCTG
This sequence comes from Nocardia sp. GCM10030253, assembly GCF_042675075.1. Lineage (NCBI taxonomy): Bacteria > Bacillati > Actinomycetota > Actinomycetes > Mycobacteriales > Nocardiaceae > Nocardia > Nocardia sp. GCM10030253. Next base: position 600,428 of record NZ_JBHTDL010000012.1, read on the forward strand.
CTCGTCGGCCTGGTCGGGATCTGCGCCGGTTACGCGGGCGAGCTGAGTGGCCCGTTCGCGGAGTCGGTGCGGACCTTCCTGGATTCCGGCGGCGCGCCGCTGCGCAATGTGCACAAGTTGGAGCCTTTGATCCGGCTCCCCTTGGTGCTCGGCCTCGCGCACCTGCTTGCCAGGGTGCCGTTACCGGCCTCGGTGCCGATGCCGGTGTGGCGCAGCGCCTTCGAGCATCCCGAGCGCGATCGGCTGGTGGCGGTCGCCGCGTTGATCCTCACCGCGTTGGCGCTGTCCACCTCGCTGGCATGGACCGGGAAATTGGCGCCGCGCGGCTCCTACGACCACGTCCCCGCGTATTGGCAGCAGACCGCGGACTGGTTGGCGCACAACGCCTCCGATACCCGCGCGCTTGTCGTGCCGGGCGCGCCGTTCGGTAGCCAGGTCTGGGGACTGACCCGCGACGAACCACTGCAGGCGCTCGCGAGCACGCCGTGGGCGGTGCGGGATTCGGTGCCGCTGAATCCGCCGGGCACTATCCGCGCGATGGATTCGGTGCAGCGACTGATCGCCGACGGCAGGCCCTCGACCGGACTGGCCGCGACACTGGCCGATCAGGGCATCGGAATCCTGGTGCTGCGCAACGATCTCGACCCGGAGACCTCACGCTCGACCCGGCCGATGCTGGCGCACCAAGCGCTCGACGGCTCGCCGGGGCTGACGAAGGTCGCCGAGTTCGGCGACTCCATCGAGGCGGCCGTCATCGCCGAGGACCTGGTCGCGGACGGCGACCTGCGGCCCGCGTATCCGGCGATCGAGATCTACCGGGTCGACGTGCGGCCACCGGGAACGCCCGCGGAGGTCCGCGGCGGGTCAGGTGCACCGCGATCGTTTCCCGGCGCCTACACCGTGCCGTTGGAGGCGGTGCCGGTTGTCCAGGGCGGGCCCGAGGTGCTGGAACGGCTGCGCCGCGATAGCGGAAAGGCCGATACGCCCGCGCTTCTCGCATCCGACGCGACTAAGGCCGGGCTGCCGATCGGCCCGTTGACCGTCACGGACACTCCCATGGATCGGGAAGCTGATTTCGGCCGGGTCGACAACCACAATTCCGCGCTGCGCGCCCCCGAGGACGCCCGTCGCACCCACAATCTGGTACCCGACTATCCGGTACCCGGCGCGGAGTTGGTGCGTGGCGAATGGTCGGGCGCAACGATCACCGCTTCCAGCTCGGCAGCCGACGCCACCCAGCTCGGCGGCGCCGCGCCGGGCAGTTCCACCGCGGCGGCGGTCGACGGCGATCCGTCGACGGCGTGGATCAGCAATGGCACCGAACGCGCACTGGGGCAATGGCTTCGACTCGACCTCGACCAGCCGATCAGCTCCGGGCTGCTGCGCCTGTCCACCAGTACGGCCGCGATCGGCGACACGGTGAAGTGGGTGGAGGTGCGCACCGCAAACGGCAGCGTCTCGGCTCGGATACCCGAACCCGGTGCGCCGGTGTCTATCTCACTGCCCGCCGGGCCGACCAGTTGGCTGACCATCACCGCTATCCGCACCGAAACCGGCACGTGGGGCGGACAATTCGGCATCAGCGAACTCACCCTGGACGACTACACGGTCCGTGACAAACCAGTGCGTGTCGATATCCGGCATCGGACCGTGCTACCGGCGACACCGCCAGGCGCGCGGGTCGAGGCCTGGGACCTGGGGCAGGAATTCCCTGGCCGCAGCGCCTGTTTCGACGCGCCGGATCGGGTGCGGTGCAGCAAGGGGCTCGCCCTTGCCCCGGAGGAACCCGGCACCTTCGAACGCACGCTGTCAGTCCCCGAACCCATGACACTCACCCCGCAACTGACCGTCCGCACTCGGCAGGGTCCCGCACTGGAGGCACTGCTCACCGACCACACGCGGCCGGTGGCTCGCGGCCGAGCCGATGTCGGCGACCTGCGGGGCTCCGCATTCGCCGCCACCGACGGTGACCCGCGCACCAGCTGGACCGCATCGGAGGACGCGGTCCGCAACCTGGCAGCAGGCAAGCCGACCCTGACGATCGAGCTGCCGGAGCCCGCCCTCGTTACCGGGCTGGAACTGACCCCCTCGCTGGGTGGACTGCCCGCCGCACCCACTTCGGTGGTGGTGAACCTGGGCGACGGGCCGCAGGTGCGTGCGGTCGAGCAGGAGGAGCCGGGCGCACCTGTCCGAATCTCGCTGCACCCCAGCGTCACCGACCGGATCGAACTCAGTGTGCGGACTTGGAAGCAGGTGCTCGACCGCACGGCCCTCGGCTTCGCCGTCACCCAGCCACCCGGTCTCGCGGAGGTCGCGGTGCTCGGACCGGACTACCCCGCACCCGCCGCCCCCGATCGGCAGCTCACCATCGCGTGCGCGGAAGGTCCCACGATCGCCCTCGGCGGACACGTCGTCCACACCACCCTCACCGCTACCGCCGACGAACTACGCTCCGGCGCACCGATTCCCGCCAAGGTGTGCGCGAATTCCGAAGTACCCCAGCTCGATTCCGAGTCCTCGGACATCGCGGTCGCACCCGGCCGAGCGGACATAACCGTCGCGCCCACCGAACTCTTCTACGTCGACCGACTACGGCTGGACCGGACGGACCTCGCCAACGCCGCAACGCCCGACGCCCAAACCCCCTCGCAGACCGAAACCGGCACCCCACCGCAGCCGCCCACCCCCCAGCAAACCGACACCGATACGCTGCCCGACCCACAACGTCGAGAAGCGTCGATGCCCGGTACTCGTCTACTGGTACTGCCGCTGAGCAACAACGTCGGCTGGCGGGCAACGACAGCGGACGGACGCGTCCTCGACCCCATAGTCGTCGACGGCTGGCAGCAGGCCTGGCTTCTCCCTCCAGACGCCAAGGGCCCGGTCACGATCGAATTCCCCGCAGACCGCTGGTATCGCCTCGGGATCTTCGGCGGGCTCCTGCTCCTGATTCCGCTCGCCGCCCTCGCGATCCCGATCCCATGGCGCAAGCGCCGGAGGTCGAAAGCCTCTGGTACACAGCCAGATTCCGATGTATGCCTCGGCACGTCCAGCGCAGCAGACCACTCCGACTCCACCGACTCCACGGCCGACCGCACAGACTCGGATATCGACTCCACCGACTCCGCGACCGACCGCACAGACTCGGATATCGACGTCAGCGACCCCTCGGCTGACCGCACTCCACGCATCGAGGACAGGCCCACCTCCGACGCCAGTCCCGTTACCTGGAGAAACCGCATCCTCGGGGCAGTCGGGCTGACCGCCGCCACCACCGTGATCGCGGGACCTGTCGGAACGGTATTGACCATCGCCGCCCTTGCAGGCGTCCATTTCGCTCCCCGCGTGGTGTCGAAATATCTTGCGCCCGTGGCGGGTCTGGGCACCATCATCGCTGCTGCCGCACTATCCACCGGACCGTGGCGAGCACCCGGTGGCTACATGGGCGGCTCACTGTGGGTACAGCTGCCCGCGCTGATCGCCGTGATCGCAGTGGGGGTCGCCGCCCTTGCGCCACGCAAGAGTGGTCAACCCAGGGCAAACCGATAAGACCAGCGGAACTTTCCCACCCTCACGCGATTGCACCTCGCGTGAGGTGCTCGGGAGGTGCACGGCCCCCTACCATGCCGGGGCCGATCCGGACCGATCCGATCCGGATCGGGCCGGGCGGGGCCGGGCCCGGGCTACCTCATCAGTCCCTGCGCCCGTTTGTGCTTCGGGCGGATGACGTAAGCAGTTGCTAATTTCGACAGCGTGACCGACTGTGCGGAATGCGGCTTCGTGTACGACCTCACCATGGCCTGCGAGGTGCCGGAACTGGCTCGTGGCCATGCCGCGGAGTACGCCGCCTTGCTGCGCGCCGACTGCGAGGAGCTCAGGCGACGATCGGCGCCCGAGGTGTGGTCACCGCTGGAATACGCCTGCCACATGCGAGATGTCCTTCTCGCACAACGCGAACGGGTGCTTCTCACGCGCCGAGAGGACACGCCGACGGCACAGAACATGGGCAGAGACGAGCGCGTCGAGCACGAGGGCTACGCCGATCAGCAACCGTCGGACGTGGCCCGCCAACTCGCCGACGCGGCGCTGCTGTTCGCCAACGTGCTCGACCGGCTGCCAACCGACGACTGGGATCGCACGATCATCTACCTCTTCCCGGAGCCACAGGAACGTTCATTGCGCTGGGTCGCCATGCACACGCTGCACGAACTACGCCACCATCTGCTCGACATGCGCCGTCAACTCGAGAACTGAGACGCCGGTTTGCGCTCGGCATCGGCCGCGTTATCGGCTTCAGCCGCACTGTCGGCTCCAACCACGCTGTCGGCTCCAACCACGCTGTCGGCTCCAACCACGCTGTCGGCTCCAACCGCACTGTCGGCTCCAACCGCACTGTCGGCTCCAACCACGCTGTCGGCTCCAACCGCATTGTCGGCTCCAACCGCGTTATCGGCTTCAGCCACGCTGTCGGCTCCAGCCACGCTGTCGGCTCCAGCCACGCTGTCGGCTCCAACCACGCTGTCGGCTCCAACCACGTTATCGGCTTCAGCCACGCTGTCGGCTCCAACCACGCTGTCGGCTCCAACCACGCTGTCGGCTCCAGCCGTGTCGTCGGCCGCGCTGGCTTCGGCTGCATTGCCCCCGGCCCCAGGGTTGTCCGCATCAGCCGCTGCTCGGGCCCGATCCCGACTACGGGCGAAACGGCGGACCGGTTCTTCGACCAGGGCGTAGCTCGCCGCGGCGACGGGCAGGGTGAGGGCGACGGTGAGGACGAGGACGTAGGCGAAATTGCCGCGGAAGGGGAGGATTCCGAAAACAGGAAAGACAATCGAAAGCATGACGAGATGCCAGAGGAAGATCCCGTAGGACCAGCGGCCGATGGTCGCGGCGGGGCGGGATTCCAGCCAGCGGTGCGGCCGTGCGGTCGGCGGGCGCAGCACCAGCGGTGCGAGCAGGCCGAAGCCGATGATGGCGCCGAGGGCCATTTTCGCCGCGTACTGCCAGGGCTCGGCGTGGGTCAGGCCGGCGGGGCCGCCGAGATCGGTGGCGGAGAACAGAAAAGCGGTGAGGGCGACAGCCCACATCACCGGTTGATTGCCCGCGATCCGACGCCAGAGTGATAGCGAATTCGTATTATCGGCGAGTTCGGCGAGCAGCATGCCCGCCGCGAACCACGGCAGGTACGCGGGCAGCCAGTTGTCGGAGTGAATCGCGTCGGGAGTCGGTACCGGAATGAAGTTCCAACTCAACGTCACCACCGCCAAACCGGCGATCGCGGGCACGCGCCAGCGGGCGGCGGCGCCGCGCAATCGGACCATCGCGAACGCCAGCAACGGCAGCACGAGATAGAAGGCGACCTCCACCGACAGACTCCACATCTGGGTGAGTCCGTCGGTGAGCGTCAGCGGCACGAACACCTGCAGCAAGCCGAGGTTCGATACCCACACCCGCAGGCCCGCGGTGCTGGCCGCACTCGGCAGAAGCACCAATGCCGCGCACACCACCACCCAGTACGCGGGCAGGATCCGCGCGGCGCGATGTCGCAGGTAGTAGCCGACGGAGGGTGCGTCGCCGAGACCGCGCGCCGCCGTGGCATGCGGACGCCACAGCAGAAAACCGGAGAGCGCGAAGAACACCGCGACCGCCATATCGAAGCGTTCCAAGATCCGGCCGAGTACCGGCGTTCCCGCGGTGCCGGTCTGGAAGGCGACATGGGTGACGATGACTCCCAACGCCGCCATGCCGCGCATGCCTTCGAGCGCGTGCACGAAGCCACGCGTTCGGGTGGGCGCGGCCGTCGCGATGGCGGCGGTCGGCGCGGGCATGGTGGTGGTCATCAGGTTCCAGTCTGCCTTGTCCACTCAATCAGGTGAGAACCCCATGTTTCACACTTCGCGCTAGACTCAGGCGATTTCTTGGTCGATTCCGGCCTCGGCACCGCATGGTACGACATCGGACTGTTAGTGTCGGGGCTCACGAGTGCCGTGGCGCGCCCGCAGTACTCGCCGGAATGACCGGTGTTCTACGACGAGGAGAGTTTGCATGGCACTGAGTGCCGGAACCAGAAGGACGGTGGCCTGCCTGCTCGTGGGTCTCGGCGCGTTGCTGATTGTCGCAGCGGTGATGATCCCGACGTACACCGTCAGTAAACTGGCGAAGACTCCGCTCGACCTCGAGATCACGACTATCGCGACCAGCCAACCTGGCTCGGAAAGTCTTGTACTCGACTCCAAGTCGCTTACAGCGCCGGAGGGCTCGGCAAAGGTCGACTCCAATGTGCCGCTCGTTTCGCAGCGGTTTCTCACAGTCGAAGAGCCGTCCGATGCCACGGAGATGACCATTCAGGCCGGTCAGACGCTGCGTCGCATCGATAGGCAGGCCGACACCGGGCTGCTCACCGCGACGGTCGACCGGGTCACCATCGACCGCAAGACCGGCATGCCGGTCGACAAGGAGCCCAACGGCTCCATCGCGGTCGCGGTCAACAAGGACGGCGAGAGCATCGCGGACCCGGTTCAGCACACCGGTCTGCAGTACCGATTCCCGATCGGTACCGAGCAGAAGACCTACCCGTACTTCGACATCAATGCGCGCAAGACCTTCGACATCAACTTCGTCGAAGAAACCGAGATCAACAGCATGAAGGTCTACCACTTCCAGCAGCGCGTCCCGGTGACGAACATGTGGGATGTGGTGCAGTCACCGACCAACAGGCTGAGCCTGCCGGCGGCCAAGTGGGGCGTCGAGGGCGGTGAAGCGCCGGTCACCATGACCCGGTGGTACACCAACACCCGCGATGTGTGGGTCGAGCCGGAGACCGGCACCGTGATCAAGGGTGCCGAGCAGCTCCACCTGTACTACGCGCGCAGCGGCGACAAGCCTGAAGTCACCGCACTGAAGGGCAACATCGTCTTCGACGAGAACACCGTCGAGTCGCAGATCTCCGTTGCCAAGGAGAACATCGACAAGCTGTCGCTGTTCGGCCGCATCATGCCGATCATCCTCGGCATCCTCGGTGCGATCGCCCTGATCGTCGGCGTGATCCTCGGCATCCGCGGCAGCTCGAGCCCCGCCACCGCCCCGCGCGGCGGCCCGGCTCAGCGTGGCGGCGGTGCAGCACCGACCGGTGCTGGCGCGCGTCGCGGCGGCGACGATGCACCTACCGAGCAGATCAATATCAACAAGCGCCCCTGACAGCGGAAGTAGCTGACAGCGAGCATCTTCGAACTCGGCCCCCCGGTATTCCACCGGGGGGCCGAGTTCGTTTCGGATTCAGGGCAGCGGCGAGCCCAAGGGGTAGGCAACCGGATGCCGAGGTTGATAGAGCAGCATCGTCCCGGCTCCGGGAATCCGCATGTCGATGCAACGCCCGAAGCCCCGCTCCGCGACATCGCCCTCGAATCGCACTCCGCGCTCTGACAATTCGGCAATAGTGTGGTCCAGGTCGTCGCACATGAGCGAAATCTCGTGCCTCGGTGGACCATCGGCCGGATGCACCCCGAGCTCGCTCGGCCCGGTCCCGAAGATGAGCCAGCCATCATGGGCATCCACATTCGGCCAGCGCAGAACGTCGCGGAAGAACGCGCGTGCCGCGTCCGGATCTTCCGCATGGACCAGGGTGTGCACAGCGGTGATCATGGGGCGATCGTAGGTGAACGCAGCGTCGATCGGACGCTATGTGGCGGGACAGTTGCGTCGGGTCGAGCTCGAGGCGGCGCAGTGCGGCACGCCTACGGCTCAACCAGCGAGGTGCTGCGGCTCGGCCCGTCCCGAGTGGTCGGCGGTGCGCAGCACGACGACCGCGACCACGACAGTAGTCGCGGCCGCGACGGATACCGCGGTGGTGATCAGCGACGGTACAGAGCGAGCCAGCGACAGCATGAGCGTCACCTCGACCGCGAGACCCACCCAGGTCACCGCGGCGAGAGCGGTGCGGTCAACCGCGATCGCCGACAACAGCGCGCCTTGCAGCACCGCGAGGATGGCGCCCTGCAGCGCGAAAACCCACAGCAGACCCTCGATCGGCGCATAGTCCTGCCCAGCGAACAATGGGGCAAGCGGGGCCGCGACCGCCGCGCCGCACACCGCGACGACGCCGATACCGGACAACACCGCGAGCGCGTCCCTGATCGCACGCGCCGAATGCGTCGGCTGCGCCATCCGCGGATATAGCACAACGCCGACCGCCTGCGGCAGCCAGAACGCGATCTTCGCGGCAATAGCGCCGAGCGCGTACCGGCTCGCGTCCTCCTCGCCCAAGACGATCCGCGCGACGATCAGATCCGCCGACGACAGCGCCATCAATGCCGCCTGTGCCTGTGCGGCCCGCAGAACCGGAAGCACGCCGACGAAATTCGCGCCGTCGGCGGCGGCATCGCGGTCGACATCGTGGTGACTGCGCAACCGCACGAGCGGTGACCCGGCCACGCACCGCGCGAAAACCGCGGCCACGGCGATCCCGATCGCCGCCGCGCACAAGGCGGCAGCCGCGCCGCCACCCATCCCGAGCACCGCGAGCGCAGGCGTAACCCGCGCCACCCCCGCCGTACCGAGAACAACCGCCAACGCCCGAAACCGTCTGCCGCCCTGCAGGATTCCTTGTTCGCCGGACAGCACCACCAAGGCAGGCGCCGCCCCGAGCGCGGCGGCCGACGCCGCGATTCCAACATTCAGTGCCACCGTCACCAAGGGCACCAGCACCGCCGCGACCACCGCGACAATCACCGCACACCGCCACTGCAGCCCCCGCAGCGCGGTAACGCCGACGCCCCGCACCAACTCCCGCGCCACCACGTTCTGCAACGCCAGCGCGGGCACCGCACACAACAACTGCACCGCGAGCAGACTCGCGAACTCGCTGTACCCGGTAACCCCCAGCCACCGCCCCGCCAGCAACTGCAGCAGATACCCCGCCACATTCGCGGTCATCGCCCCCGCCGTCACCAACGTCAGATCCGCCACCACGGGAAGACGACGAACATCAGGCACGCAGCCATAATCCCACCTCACCAGCCATCCCCCCGCCCCGCCCCGCCATCTACTCCTTCGGTTCCCGCCCCGAGACAGACGAACGCGTCGAGATCGGCCGATGCCCCCACCTGACCGCCCGCGCCTGGGTCCAACACCATATCCATTCACCCCAACACCCCCTCCCAGCCCACATCACGCCGCCGCACCCACACGCCATACCAATCGGACCGACCAGCTCATCCAGACCAAACAACCCAGCCACCCACAACATCGCACCCACCAACCATTCGCTGCGATGCCCCGCCGACATGACCACAAGCGACGGCAAACGACCAGTACCCAACACCGCTCCTTACGAGCGGCCCAGCACGTAGCTGCCCAGAACTCCCCGAAGCAACCAGCTCTGACCGAAACCTCCGAAGCCGTCGACCCTTGACGCGGCCTAACCGACCGCAAAAAACCGAGTAGCGCAACCGAACACCTCTTGTCCCAGCCGCACACCCCGTATACGGGGTGTGCGGTTACAACACGGGGTGTGAGGACCGATCTCTCGACCGCCCGAGAACGCAACCACAGCCAGTCCTCCCCCCGCCAACCCATCAGCCAACCGAACACCCCGCGCCACAACCGCACACCCGGTATACGGGGTGTGCGGTTACAACACGGGGTGTGAGGACTGATTTCTCTACCGCTCGAGACGCAACCACAGCCAGTCCTCACGCTGGAAGCTGTGTGCCTGCCTGCAAAAGCCGCGGAAGACCAAGTCGGGTACGGCACCCGACGCGCCCAGCACTGCCCCCGGCAAAACCACCGGGCTGCAACCAAAACTGGGGTGCACACCCTCGGATTCATAGACCGAGCACAGCTACCACACGGGGTGTGAGGACGGATTTCTCTACCGCTCGAGACGCAGCCACAGCCACAGCCAGTCTTCACGCTGGAAGCTGTGTGCCTGCCTCGAAGAGCTGCGGAAGACCAGGTCGGGTACGGCACACGACGTGCCCAGCACTGCCCCCGGCAAAACCACGGGGGCAACCAAAACTGGGGTGCGCGCCCTGGGTTCAGTAAACCGAGCTTGCCTGCCTGAGGTGCCCCGCTGGAACTCATCGGAGTAAGCCAGAGCTGTAGGGGTCGAAGACCAACCTGTCGTCCGAACACCCCGCGTCACAGCTGCACACCCCGTATACGGGGTGTGCAGTCACAACACGGGGTGTGAGGACGCTGTACGGGGGGTGTGCAGCTACGACACGGGGTGTGAGGACGGATTTCTTTACCGCTGGAGAACGCAACCACAGCCAGTCTTCACGCTGGAAGCTGTGTGCCTGCCTGCAAAGCTGCGGAAGACCAAGTCGGGTACGGCACCCGACGCGCCCAGCACTGCCCCCGGCAAAACCACCGGGCTGCAACCAAAACTGGGGTGCACACCCTCGAATTCATAGACCGAGCACAGCTACAAGAAGGGGTGTCAGGACGATTTCTCTACCGCCCGAGGCGCAACCACAGCCAGTCCTCACGCTGGAAGCCGTGTGCCTGCCTGCAAAAGCCGCGGAAGACCAAGCCGGGTACGGCACCCGACGCGCCCAGCACTGCCCCCGACAAAACCACGGGGTGCAGCCAAAACTGGGCAGCGTGCGCTGGGGTTGGTAGACCGAGAACACCTTCCAGCGTGAACGAGGCGCTGCACTGCCAGTCACGCTGCTCCCTATGCACGGCCCTGCTCGTCGCTTGTCCATAGACAGGCAAGCCCCTCGGCGAGGTTCGCGGCCAGTTGCCCCCGGCAACGCCCAACTCTGCGATAGGAACGTAGGGTCGACAGGCGTGAGTGACGGGCAGGCTCGGCGCGACCGGTGGGCGGCGATCGTCCCTGTCGGCTACAGCGCGATATTGGCGCTGCTGATCGCCGGTCCGCTGCTCGGCTCCGGGTACTTGCTCCTGCGCGATGCTGTGAGCACGCCGCGCTCCTACCTGACCGATTCCGCCCTAGGTCTCGGCGACGCCGCCCCGAGGGCAGTACCACAGGACGCGCTCATCGCGGTGCTGTCACCGGTCATCGATGGCGGACTGGTCGTCAAAGCGATCCTGCTGGTTGCGCTGTGGGCAGCTGGATACGGCGCGGCGATGCTGGCCCGCGAACTGCTGCGGCTGACAACTGGGCCGCAACTGGTAGCCACCACAGTCGCATTATGGAACCCCTACGTAGCCGAGCGCCTGCTGCAAGGCCATTGGAGCCTGCTGGCCGGATATGCCGCCCTCCCCTGGACCGCGTTGGCCGCCTACCGAATACGAGCAGCCACCAATCTGCGCCGACCACGCGGACCCCACCGCCGCGCCGATCGCCACCCCACCGACCCTCGACCCGAGCGCGATCCCCAGCACCAGGGCGATCCCCACCGTCACAGCGATCCCGGTCGCCCCGACAATCCCAGCCACCCCGACAATCCCAGCCACCCCGACAATCCCAGTAGGCAAGGCGATCCCCGCCGGGTGGCCGATGTCGTCGGCTGGACCTCTTCGGGTGCCGTGAGCGCGCGGCTCGGCACAGCGGGCCGATGGGCGGCGTTGGCCGCGAGCTTCGCCGCTGCGGGGCTCACGCCAACCGGTGCACTACTGGCCGGGTGCACCGCACTGATATTGGTCGGTCGCCGGAACATCCTGGGGACGCTGATGCTCCTGCTGGCCGCGTCCGCGCCGTGGTTGACGGCAACCGCATTGTCCGATGTCGGTTCCGAACCCTCCGACCCAGCCGGGATCGCCGCATTCGCCGCCCGTGCCGAACCCGGCCTCGGCACCCTGGGCAGCCTGGCCGGGCTCGGCGGCATCTGGAATTCCGATGCCGTCCCCGACTCCCGCACCACCCTGCTCGCCGTAGTCGGAACCGGTCTCCTACTCGCGCTTGTCGCAACAGGCGTCCGCGCCGTCGCCACCAGGACCACCGCTGCGGGCACCCAGTTCATCGGCACCGGAGCCGAGGTCGAACGCGCTGGCCTGCAGACTCGACGGCGGCTGCTGGTCTTGGCCGTCATTGCCATCGCGCTACCTGCGCTGGGTGCGACCCCGTGGGGCAAGGATGTGCTGGAGTGGCTCGTCATCTCGGTACCTGGCGCAGGCCTACTCCGCGACACCCAGAAATACGTGGCGCTCGCGATGCCCGCCTACGCGCTGTGCGCCGCAGCCGGATGCCATGCTGTCGCCCTGCGGTTCACATCGAACAACAAGGTAACTGCGGCCGTAATGTCGGTGACCGCAACAGTGTTCATCGCACTACTGATGCTGCCGCTGTTCGATCTCGCGTGGGGTGTGGGCGGCGCGGTGCGGCCGGTGCACTACCCGATCGGGTGGCAGCAGGTCGCTCAGCGTATCGATGGGCCCGGCGACGTGGCGGTGCTGCCGGGTGGGATGTTCCGGAAGTTCCCGTACAGCGGTCGGGCGCCGGTCTTGGATCCGGCGCCACGAATGCTGCCTCGTGATGTCTTGCAAACCGGCGAACTTCCGGTGCACGGCCGGACGGTCGCCGGTGAGGGTGCCCGCGCGCGGGAGGTGGAAAGCCTGCTGCTGCGCGGAGGGTCGGCAACGGAACTGGCGGAGCTGGGCGTTGGCTGGGTCTTCGTAGAGCGCACAACACCGGGCCCGCTCGGCGATTCGAAAACTACTCTTGCCCAGCTGCATCCGACATATAGCGACACTCAGTTCGCTCTGTACCGAGTTCCCGGCGTCGCCGACCGAGCAAACGAATCCCACACCGCACGCCGTCGCGCCATCTCCGCAGGCGCCCACCTCATTTGGGCCGCCCTACTCCTCGGCGGCCTCCTGATCGCCGCCCCGTCACCTCTGCCCCAGAAGGACCGGTAGCCGGATCTGCGGTCCGCAACCGCAGAGCGATATGCACTTGCGGCGATACGAAAAAGGCGGCGATGCAGACCGAATTCTCCGAGTCGCCCAATGTCTTGTAATCGTTTATCCCACAGGCGCATTCACGAAATCAATCGCCCGAGCGCGGCACGACCGGGCAAATATGGCTTCGGCATAAAGCCGTCACATGTCCATCTGCGATTTTCAGCACGCTTCCCAGTCGCGGCAACAGCTTAGCCTGATCCCGCAGGCATCGCCGTCATCCCGACACCGCATACGGGCGGGCACACCGCCGCCCGCGCTGATTGAACCGCCTCATGCGGATGCGCTGAAGGGACACAACTAAATGTGTGGAATTGCCGGCTATGTTGATTGGTCGACACGGGTGCCGGACACCGACACAATCTCGGCAATGACGAGAACCTTGCAGCCCCGTGGACCCGATGCTTCGGCCGTATGGACAGACACTCATGTCGCGTTGGGGCACACTCGATTGGCCGTAATCGACCCGGCCGGCGGCAAGCAGCCCATGCTTGCTTATCGAAACAGCGCACCGCTGGTACTGACTTACGGTGGCGAAATATACAACCATGCAGAGTTACGGCGACAGCTCTCCGCACTCGGCCACGAATTCACAACCCGCTCCGACACCGAAGTAGTGCTGCAGGCGTACTTACGGTGGGGCCCAAGGTGTGTGGAGGAGTTCAACGGTATGTTCGCCTTCGCAATCTGGGACTCCAGCGAACAGTCGCTGTTGCTCGCACGCGACCGGGTCGGCATCAAACCGCTCTACTACGCCCAGTTGCCGAATGGCCTGGTGTTCGGTTCGGAGCTCAAAGCGGTTCTCGCGCATCCGGCCGTCGACGCGGTAGTCGACGCGAATGGTCTCGCCGAGCTGACCGCGCTGGTCCCGATGACCTCACCGGGCTGCGCCGTGCTGCGCAATGTCAACGAGCTCGTGCCGGCATCGACGGCACTGATCGACCGCGGCGGCATGAGCATCCACCGGTACTGGGAACTGAAAGAGCGACGCCACGAAGACGACCTCGCCACCACCGTCGAGCGAATCCGCGATTTGCTGGCCGACAGCATCAAAGGTCAAGTCGTAGCCGATGTCCCGCTCTGCACCCTGAACTCCGGAGGAGTCGACTCGGCAGCGATGACTGCCATCGTCGCCCGCGAGATCTCGGACTCAACACATAACCTGCTCACATTCGACATCGACCATGCCATGGAGGGCGCGGACGTGGTCGCGCATTCAGCATCCGCACTGCATGTCGAACGCGACAACGCTTATGCGTTGTTGATCGCCAAACATGTTGGTTCACAGCACGATACGCTGATAGTCAGCACCGAAGATCTGCTCAACGCTCATGACGCGACGCTCGAGGCAATGGACCTGCCTTCGTACAGCACCCTCAACGCTTCCCTCGGCCTGCTTTTTCACCGGATACGTCGTGACGCCACGGTAGCCCTGAGCGGGGAGGGCGCCGACGAGCTGTTCCACGGCTACCGGTGGTACCACCAGCCCGCCGACTATGCGCAGGACAACTTCCCTTGGCATCGCACCTACCGGCCGATTGTCGATCTGATGAGCAAGACCGCCGTCGACCACATAAAGCCAATGGAGTACAGCGCTGCGCGTTACCGGGAAACCCTCGAAAAGCTGCCGCCCGGTGGAGAATCCACCAACGATCGACGGCTACGCGAGGTGGCGAAACTGACCAACGACTATTATCTGCCATTCCTGCTCAGACGTGCGGACAGGACATCGATGGCGGCGGGAGTCGAAGTGCGGGTTCCGTATCTCGACCATCGACTTGTCGAATACACCTGGAACATCCCACCGTCGATGAAACAGGTCGGCGGAATCGAGAAAGGTGTACTGCGTACCGCGATCGCGGACCTCCTGCCGAATGAGATTGCGTGGCGCCGCAAGAGCGGATACCCGGCATCGATCACAATGAGCTACCACCGCGCGTTGTGGCAACGCGCACGAGAGGTGCTCACTGACCCAGGGTCGGCCGTGCGCAACATTGTCGACGCCGCAGCAGTGACGGCATTCCTCGACCGCCACGACGGTGATCTCTCAGACTGGACACCAACGCAGCATGTCAGCTACTTGCTGGAACTCGACGCGTGGTTCGCGCGATACCACGTGCACATCGCCTAGCACTCGGCCGCGATACCCTCGCCGGCCGGGCATCGTCAAGGGCCGGGCGGGATGAGGCCGGAAGTGTGCTGGCCTCGGGCGGCTGCGGCGAGGACTTGATAGACACCGTTTCCTGTTTGTTCCCAGGAGAATTCGTTGGCGCGGGCGCGGGCTTTTTCGCCCATGACGGTGCGAGCTTCCGTGTCGTCGATGAGGTCGCCGACGGAGTCGGCGAGTTGGGCGACATCGTCGACCAGCAGGCCGGTGACGCCGTCGACGATGGAGTCGGTGAGGCCGCGGGAACTGCGGTAGCCGATGGTGGGGACGCCGTGCTGGGCGGCTTCGATGACGGCGAGGCCCCAGCCCTCCTTGCGGGAGGGCAGGACGTGCACCCAGGCGCGGGCGAGTAGTTCGTGCTTGCGGCGTTCGTCGACGTGGCCGTGGAAGGTGACCGCGTCGGCGATGCCGAGATCACCCGCGCTGGTCTTCAGGTTGTCGGCCCACCAGCCGTCGCCGATCACGTCCAGGTGCAGGCCGGGAATGCGGGTCCGCAGCCGCGCGACGACGGCGAGCGCGTCTTCGATCTGCTTGTGCGGTACCAGCCGGGAGAGCACCACGATGCGCGGGTCCGGTGTGCGCGTCGCCGCGGCGCCGGTGGGAACGTCCGCCGGAACCGGCTCCGCGCCGTTGCGGACCACCGCGATTCGCGACCGGTCGACCCCGAGCGTGGCGAGTTCCTCGGCCGAGGGCAGCGAGACGGTCAGGTATTGGTTGCGACGGTGCGCCCGCGGCGACAGGCGCGACTCGATCCACCAACCGATCCGGCCGACCAGGCGACCGGCGACCGGCCACTGTTCGCGATGCCCGTGATGCACGAGCACCACGGATGGCGCCTTGGTCGCGGCGGCCGCGAAGAACGGGATCCCGTTCTGCGTATCGATCACCGCGTCGGGCCGCAGCCCGCGCAGGGGTCCGACACCGAGCCTGCCGAGCGCGATCACGGCCAAGGCCCGCGGATACACGGAGTAGCGCCCACCGGCCCGGCTGATGTCGATACCGTCGATGCTTTCCCGCTTGGGCGCCCCCGGGTAGCGGGCGGTCCGCAGCGTGACCTTGACGCCGCGCGCGGCGAGCTGGGCGCCGACCTGCTCCAGATACCGTTCACTGCCGCCGCCCTGCGGGTGCCCGGTGTCGCGCCAGCACAGCAGGAGGACTTCGCGCACGGTGGAGCTTCTCTCGGTCGGCATGTCCCGATCAGGGACGTCGGATATCGCCCAACACCCTAACCTGCGCGCGCGTCCATAAGCTGCCCACCGGTCCCGTTATGGCGTATTACCGCATCCGGTGGCAACAGCGGCTGGAGTGAGTTGCGGGCGTTATGCGAGACTCTCCGCCGTGCCGAGAGCTGAAAGTAAGCCGGGCGGGCGCGCCCTGTCCCGATTCGCGCGGCGGGCCACGCTGCGGCGGTCGACGCGGTTACTCGGCAGCTTCCGATTCGAGCAGACCGATCCCGCGCTGTTCTACGGCGAGTTGGCCGCCGACAGTGCGGCGATGATCGGTGACTTCTATGCCGACGTCACCGGGCGCGGGTTGCGGGGCGCGACAATTCTCGATGTCGGCGGCGGTCCCGGCTATTTCGCCGACGAGTTCATCCGAACCGGCGCCCGGTATATCCCGGTGGAGCCGGATCCGTCGGAGATGCATGCCGCCGGGTTGTCGGTGCCGGGTGCGGTCCGCGGGTCGGGGATGGCGCTGCCGTTTCGAGATGACGCGGTGGACATCTGCTTCTCCTCGAATGTCGCCGAGCATGTGCCGCACCCGTGGGTCATGGCCGACGAAATGGTGCGGGTGACTCGGCCGGGCGGGTTGATCGTGCTCTCGTACACGGTGTGGCTCGGGCCGTTCGGCGGGCACGAGACCGGGCCGTGGCACTACCTGGGCGGGGAGTACGCGGCACGCCGATATCGGCGCAAGCACGGGCGGGAACCGAAGAACCGATTCGGCGAGTCGATGTTCGCCGTCACGGCGGTGGACGGATTGCGCTGGGCGGCAAGCACTTCCGCCGACGTCCGAACGATTTTCCCGCGGTATCACCCGCGCTGGGCCTGGTGGCTGGTCCGCATCCCATTGCTGCGCGAGATTTTGGTGAGCAACCTGGTGGTCGTCGCCACCAAGAGCACTTAGGGCTGCCGCTCCAGCCAACCCCGACGCCAGCTGCGCCTGCCGCACGATCCGTACGACGATTCGACCCACGGCGATTCCTGAATGGCGAGGCCAACAGTCTCGAGGGTGGTGAGTGCGAGTAGGTCGGCCAGCATCCCCACGGTTGCCACGGCCTCTGCTGCCTGCATGGCTGCGGTGGCTTGCTCGATTGTCAGCGTGCGCCCCGGCAGGAAAGAGACGACCCACCCGCCTGCGCCCACACTCTTAGCTTGATGCTCGGTCTGATCGCTCGTCATCAGCGACCGACCGATCACTTGCACCGCCATGACTCTGACTCCCCAACTGCGATATCGGTCTATGAATCGAGCGAGCTGATCAGTAGCTACAGCATCCCCTTTCCAGCAACAGAACGCAATAGTGCGTTCTCTGAAAAGCGAACCGACAGGTTGGAATTCACGCTGCTCAGAGCGGCGGCCGAACAGAAAACTGGAACAGGTTACAGACAAGTGGGCCACAAAACTGTAACGTGTTCTCATGCACTACGACAGCTTGTTCATCGGCGGCCAATGGACCGCGCCAGCCGGCACCGAGCGCCTCCAGGTCATCTCGCCCGCCACGGTCGAGACGGTGGGCAGCGTCCCGGTGGTCGTTCGTGACGACGTCGACGCCGCGGTTGCCGCCGCACGCCGCGCCTTCGACTCCGGCCCATGGCCGGCCACCCCGCCGGAGGAGCGCGCCCAGGTGCTCAGCCGCGCCGCGCGCCTCATCGAGGAGCGATCCGCTGATCTGCTCGCCACGCTCACCGCGGAAATGGGCGCACCGGCGATGATCGCCATGACGCTCAACCAGATCCCCGCGGTCGCCGCGCTCGATGCCTACGCCGGACTGGCAAAGTCCTTCCCCTGGAACGAAACTCGCACCGGCGTGTTCGGCACCTCCCGGGTCTCCCGTGAGCCGCGTGGCGTCGTCGCGGCTGTCACCGCATGGAACGTCCCGCTTTTCCTCGCGGCCAACAAGCTCGCCCCCGCGCTGCTCGCCGGCTGCACGGTGGTGCTCAAGCCCGCGCCGCTGACCCCGCTGACCGCCAACAAGATCGCCGATATCTTCACCGAAGCGGGCCTGCCCGAGGGCGTGCTTTCGGTACTGCCCGCCGAGGCGGATGCCGCCGAGTACCTGGTCTCGCACCCCGGCGTCGACAAGGTCACCTTCACGGGAAGCACCGCGGTCGGCCGTAAGATCGGCGCGATTGCGACCGGTCAGCTCAAGAGCGTGTCACTGGAGCTCGGCGGCAAATCCGCCGCGATCCTGTTGCCCGACATGGACGTTGCCGCGAACATCCCGGTACTCGCCTTCTCCGGCCTGATGAACAGCGGCCAGGGCTGCGTCGCGCAGACCCGCATCCTCGCGCCGCGCAGCCGATACGACGAAATCCTCGAGGCACTGGTCGAGCACGTTAAGACGATGAAGGTCGGCGACCCGACCGACCCGACGGTGATACTCGGCCCACTGATTTCGGAGCGGCAGCGTGAGCGCGTCGAGGGCTATATCGCCAAGGGCAAGGAAGAGGGCGCACGGCTGGTGCTCGGCGGCGGCCGCCCCGCCGACCTGGATCGCGGCTGGTTCGTCGAGCCGACGATCTTCGCCGACGTGGACAACTCCTCGACCATCGCCCAGGAGGAAATCTTCGGCCCCGTGCTGTCGGTGATCCCCTACGACACCGAGGACGAGGCCATCGCCATCGCCAACGACTCCGTCTACGGCCTGGCGGGCTCGGTGTGGACCAGCGATGTCGAGCACGGCGCCGAGATCGCCGCACGGGTGCGCACCGGCACCTACGCGATCAATTGGTATGCGTTCGATCCCAGCTCGCCCTTCGGCGGATACAAGAGCTCCGGCCTCGGCCGGGAGAACGGCCCCGAAGGTCTCGACTCCTTCTGCGAGCAAAAGTCGGTGCTCATGCCGCTCGGCTGGACGGGGTAATCACGCCCTGGGCATGACCACCCGCAGGACAGGCTGGTGAACGCTCCCCCTGGCACCCGGCGCGTCGACGATCTCGACGCGCCAGCCCGGGGGCAGCGCCGCCTGCAGCCGGCCCGAGGCCCGCCGCAGCGGCGTGCTCACGGTCGCCAGCTCGATTCCGGCAACCTGGGGCACCGGCCCACCGGTTTCCAGATCGGTCATGCTCCAACCACCTCTCGCGCTTCGATCTCATCGTTCGCCGCGGGTATCGCGTAGTCACGAGTCGATTAGGGAAGAAGTTCAGTCGATCAGACATGAGACGGAGAACACACACAGCATAAGCCAGAGATCGCCATCGCGACCAAGCGGAACGATCGCGAGCGCGCGCAGCGGTAGTTCGACCTGCTGCGCGATCTCGATCGCCGACTTCTAGTCGGACATTAGCGCATCCGCATAGGACGCCCGCCTGTATTGCGCAGGCTCGTAAATACTGGTGCGGCACCGCGGCGGCCGAGCCGGATCATCGACGCAACGACCTGCGATACCCAGCGGGCGTCGTGCCCGTTGCCGCGCGCAGATGTACCCGCATCGCGGTGACGCTACCGAATCCGGAATGCGCAGCAACGACTTCGACCGGCAGTTCGGTGGCTTCCAGCAATTCGCGAGCACGCGCCGTGCGCTGTGCCTCCAGCCAGCGTCGAGGTGTAGTGCCGACCGCCGCCTTGAACCGGCGGATAAAGGTGCGCTCGCTCATCAACGCGTGCGCGGCCAGCGCCGAAACATCTGGCGCGGCTGCCGGATTCGCCGCTGCCCAGGCCATCGTCGCGGCCAATCCACCATCGAAGCCGTTGTCGCTCACGGTATCCGGGATGTATTGGGCCTGCCCGCCCTCCCGATGCGGCGGTGTCACGTTCCATCGAGCCAGCTCCGCCGCGGCGGCCGCGCCCAGCTCGCGGCGCACGATATGCAGACACAGATCGAGGCTGGCGGATAAACCGGCGGAGGTGAGCACATCACCGTCGTCGATATACAGCGCCGCAGGGTCGAGCTTTACCGCCGGAAACAACTCAGCGAAGGTGTCGCAATATGCCCAGTGCGTGGTGGCAGGCCGCCCGTCCAGCAGTCCTGCTCTGGCCAGAACGAACGCACCGACACAGACACTGACCATGGTCGCACCGCGCGCCGCCGCGGCACGCAGCGCATCAAGCGCCGCATCCGGCGGCGGCAAGGTCGGCAAGCCGATGCCAGGCACCACAACGATGTCGGCGTCCGCCATCGCTTCCAGCCCGTGCGCCACGGTCAGGTCGAATCCGCTCGGCGTCCATACCGGCCCCGGCCGCACCCCGCACGTCTCCAGCTCGAATCCGACCGGCGCACCGAACTTTCCCGGCCCGTACCGGAACGCCTGCACGATGCACCCGAGGTCATAGGTGATGATGCCGTCGAGCGCGAGTGCGACAACCTTCTTCACCCGAACAGTTTGGCATGAATCCGAGCATTACTGGCATTTCCGCCACTCGCCGGATCACCGGCCGCACGATTCACTCGATGACATAACCGAGACGAAGGAGACCACCGTGGGTGCGCCGACAGGCATCGACTGGGAATGGGCGACCCGCACCGGTGGGACGCTGACCAAGAGACAACGCCGCAGACTCTCCGTCGAACTCGCGCGCGCCGTGCCGAGCGTGCTGCCCAACCGCGTCAAGGTCGCGCTCGGCCGCCGGGGTCGCGGCCGACTCGAGTTCGCAGGCCTGCCATTGCCCGACTCGAAACTCGCCCGCGCGGCGGAAACCGAAGCCCGCGAATCGCTTTCGATCCACGTGCTGGAGCACTCGTATCGGAGTTACTTCTTCGGCCGGGTACTCGCTGACCTCGACGGCGCCGACTACGACGACGAACTGGCCTATGTTTCCTGCCTACTGCACGACCTACAGCTCGAACACCCCACTCCGGGCCGCTGTTTCGCGGTGACCGGCGGTGAGCGCGCCGCCGAGTTCGCCGCCAGGTCGGGCGCAGCGCCGGAACAGGCTCAGGCCATCGGTGCGGCCATCGCCGCGCACATCACGCCGGGTGTCATGAACGATCTCGGCGACCTGGGCGGCTTCGTCTCCGCGGGCGCCTCGGTGGACGTGATCGGTGCCCGCCTGTCCGAGCTCGATCCGTCCTGGGTCGAGGAGCTGTTGCGCCGCCACCCACGGCACGACTTCAAGCGACATGCGGCCGCCGCATTCCGAGCGGACGCCGAGGCGGTACCGCACGGCAGGATGGAACTCCTGATCAGCACCGGATTTCTCCAACTGCTCCGGATGGCACCGTTCACCGAATAGGACCGCCGAACAAAGAAACTGCCCGCACCATTCACGGTGCGGGCAGCCTATTCATCACTGACCCCACGAACCAAGTCTTACGAGTGACGTTCACGACGAGTGACGTTCACGTCCGCCTCGCGCGAGACGGACGCGTCCAACAACGTCGAAAGCACCGCCACCGACCCGGCCACTCGCCACGACAACGCCTTTCGAGCGAAGCGAGACCGAGCACTAGAGTTCGCGGCCCGGCTCGCGTCCGAGTCGTCGAAGCGCATGCGCCGCAGGCGCGAGTCTCGACGGCTCGGACGCGAGCCCAAGGGGGCCGCGAACACGCAGCGCCGAAGGCGCTGCCAAAAAAACTCAGCCCAGACGTTCTTTCAGTGCCTCGAACTCGTCACGCACACCGGAAGGCAGCTTGTCGCCGACGAACTCGAACCACTCCTCGATCAGCGGAATCTCCTTGCGCCACTCGTCCGCGTCGACCTTCAGCGCCTCGTCGACATCGTCGGCCTCGACCTTCAGACCATCGAGGTCGAGCTGCGCGGCGGTCGGCACATGGCCGATCGCGGTGCTCTCGGCGCCCGCGCTGCCCTCGATGCGGCCGACGATCCACTCCAGCACGCGGGAGTTCTCACCGAATCCGGGCCACAGGAAGCGACCGTCGGCGCCGCGACGGAACCAGTTGACGTAGAAGATCTTCGGCAACTTGTTCGCGTCGGCGTTCTTGCCGACGTTGATCCAGTGGTTCAGGTAGTCGCCGACGTGGTAGCCCATGAACGGGATCATGGCCATCGGGTCGCGGCGCACGGTGCCGACCTTGCCCTCGGCCGCAGCGGTCTGCTCCGAGGAAAGGGTGGCGCCCATGAAAACGCCGTGCTGCCAGTCGAAGGACTCGGTCACCAGCGGGACCGTGGTCTTGCGGCGACCGCCGAACAGAATCGCCGAGATCGGCACGCCCTGAGGGTCGTCCCACTCCGGCGCCAGGATCGGGCACTGCGACATCGGCGTGCAGTAACGCGAGTTCGGGTGGGCGGCAAGCGTCTCGGTCTCCCGGAGATGCCAGTCGTTGCCCTTCCAGTCGATCAGGTGATCGGGCTCGCCCTCCAGGCCTTCCCACCACACATCGTTGTGGTCGGTCAGCGCGACGTTGGTGTAGACCGTGTTGCCCGCATTCATGGTGGCCATGGCATTCGGATTCGAGCTGTAGTTGGTGCCCGGCGCGACGCCGAAGAAGCCGAATTCCGGGTTCACCGCGTACAGGCGGCCGTCCTTGCCGAAGCGCATCCAGGCGATGTCGTCACCGAGGGTCTCCGCGCGCCAGCCGGGAATCGTCGGCTGGATCATCGCGAGGTTGGTCTTGCCGCAGGCGCTCGGGAACGCGGCGGCGATGTAGTAGGCCTTGTTCTCCGGGGAGATCAGCTTGAGGATCAGCATGTGCTCGGCCAGCCAGCCCTCGTCATGGGCCATGGCCGAGGCGATGCGTAGCGAGTAGCACTTCTTGCCGAGCAGCGCGTTGCCGCCGTAGCCGGAGCCGTAGCTCCAGATCTCGCGGTCCTCGGGGTAGTGGGTGATGTACTTGGTGTCATTGCACGGCCACGGCACGTCAGCCTGGCCTTCGGCCAGCGGTGCGCCGACGGAGTGCAGTGCCTTCACGAACGGGCGGTCGGTGCCGAGCTTCTCCAGTGCGGGAGCACCCATGCGGGTCATCACGCGCATCGACACCACGACGTACTCGGAGTCGGTGATTTCGACGCCGAGCTTGGGGTCCTCAGCGCCGAGCGGGCCCATGCAGAAGGGCACCACGTACATGGTGCGGCCCTTCATCGAGCCGCGGTACAGCTCGGTCATGGTGGCGCGCATCTCGGCGGGGTCGACCCAGTTATTGGTCGGGCCGGCGTCGGCTTCGGTCTTCGAACAGATGTAGGTGCGCGACTCGACGCGCGCCACATCGGAGGGGTCGGAGAGTGCGAGGAAGGAGTTCGGCTTCTTCTTCTCGTCGAGTCGCTTGAACGTGCCAGCCTCGACGAGTTGGTTGGTCAGCCGATCCCATTCGTCATCGGAACCGTCCGCCCAGACCACTCGCTCCGGCTGAGTGAGTTCTGCGACTTCCTGTACCCAGGCGAGTAGTTCGCTGTGCTCGGTCGGCGTTTTGCCGTCGGATCCACGAAGACCAGGAATGGTCGCTGAGGTCATGAAAACTCTCCTGAGATGGGCGGTTCTACGATGCTTCCGTCTGGCCCTTAGGCCCATGACCAGCGCGAACACACCGAGCGCCACCATTGGCGGGAAGGCACCCGCTACGACCAGTCGAATGCGCGTCCCGGCTGGACGGCGTACATGGACGAAGCGGACGCCCAGGTTCCTGATTAGAGGTTAACGCGATGTGACGACCAGTACGGAATCGGGTACAGATCGGGTTCCTCGTGGAGTACCCAACGGTTACCGATTCACGCTGGCGAAATCCGTCGATCGATGATCTCGATATCGCGTTCACACGCGGCGAGTTGTCCGGGTTGTTCGGCCGCGGTGCGGCGCAAACGCGCCTCCAATTCGGCCACTCGGCGATCTATTTCGACCATTCGCGCAGTGCTCGCGCGCACGACGCGATCGGCGAGCGCGGTCTCCGATTCCACCAGCGCGGTCGCCACTCGCTGCTCGAGCTGGGCTTTTACATTGACCAGCGCGTCGGACACCCATTGCCGGACGTGCGCGCGGTCGGCCACCTGTCTGCGCGCCCGCACCACCCAGCCCGCAGCGCCCGCGCCGAGCAACAGCGCCACCAGCCAGCTCGCGGCGTCCAGTGTCGGCACCAGCGCGAGTGGCGAAACCAACAGTCGGCCGAGGCCGACACCCGCCGACGCGCCCAGCGCGATCATGAGGTGATCTTCGACACCCCGGTGCCGCGGTTCGGGATCGGGGCCGACCCGAGGGGCCGGATCGCGCCGTCGCGCCGGCACGGCGTGCTCGCCCGTCGCACCGTCGATCCGCAGGGCGAGCTCGGCCAGCCGGTGCTCGATCTGTACGTCGACCGCGCCGGTCAGCTCGGTGACCGCCTGCTGCAACCGCTCCGGGTAGTCGCCGAGTTGGGACGGGCGCAGTCGATCGAGTTCGCCGCGGGCGGCGGTGTGCAGTGCTCGCACCCGGGAGCCGACGTCGGTCATCAGGTCCACCCTGGCCAGGTGCAGTTGGCTGCGCAGTGTCGACAGCGCTGTTGCCCGGCCGCCGTCGCGGCCGGCGAGCAGCGTGGTTCGTTCTTCCCGCCACCGTGCGGGTTCGGCGCCGGAACGCAGGGCTGCCACCTGATCGGCCACCCGCTGGCGCGTTTCGGCCAGCACCCTGGCGGTGACGGCCGCCAGCCTGCCATCGCCGGTGGCTTCGGCGCCCGCGGCCGCCGCGGCGAGTTCGGCGTGCAACGCGGTCAGCCCCGAACGGTCGAGCAGGCTCGCGTCGCCGCCCGCGCGGGCCGCCACCGCGAGCCGCGCCGAGACCGGCACGATGTCGAGGTCGGCGGCGTCCTGGGTGGCGAGCAGGTCGAGATTGTGTGCGTGGACAGCGCGCCAGTCCTGATAGGCGTGGATGCCGTTCATGGCGAGCAGGATTCGAGTGCCGTCGGCGCGCAGCCGATGTACCAGCCGCAGCGTGTCCGTGCCGAGCGAGCTGCCCGCGTCGAGCAGTATCAGCGCGACCGCCGCGGGCGCCGCCCCTGACGGGGAGGTGGTTTCCGCGGCCGCACTCGCGTCGGCCACCGGATCGGAGAGAGCGATCCGCGGTTCGAACCGCGCCAATTCGGTACGCAACAGCGTGGTGTTGGCATCATCGGGCCCGATCAGCGTGACCGCCGACGCCGCGCCGGTACCGAGCACGGCGCGCATGAGGGCCATGCCCTGCGGATTCCACCGCGCCACCACGGCCTCGACATCGGGCGGCAGCGGTGGCGCGTCCAGCACACGCGCCACCGGATCCGCACCGGCCGGCGACAGCGCCTGCTCCGGTTGATCAGAGTCCGGCACTGCTCATCCGCTCCCATAGCCGGATGTAGCCGTTGTGGACGCGCAGGGCGGCACGGCGGGCCGCGGGCGACATGTCGCTGGAGACGACCGCCCGCCAGCGCGCCGCCCGTGTCATGGCGTCGTCGGCATCGTCGGGTGCGGGCGACGGGTACCCGGCCGCGAGGTGCGCGACGTCGGGGCAGGCCAGTCCGGCGCACAGGCCCAGCCACAGCGCATCGTCGCCGAAGAGATAGTCCTCGAGAATGTCGCGCGCGCGGCCGCCGTCCCCGGGCAGCGCGGCGGCGGCCAGCCGGGCAAGCTCGTCGAGCAGTACGCCGCCGCGCAGCGCCGAGACCTGCTCATAGCGTCGGTGCAGAAGGCGGTGCAGCGCGTCGATACCACTCACCGCGTGCAGGATTTGCAGCAGCGCGTGCGGGGTGAGCTCCGGATCCCGGCGCAGCGCGATGAGTGCGCAGCTCACGCCGTAGAGGTCCCAGCGCTGCAGCAGCTGCTCGCGTTCGGCGACGTCGGGCCCGGCCGATGGCGAGGTGAACAGGTCGGGCGACAGCGTGAGCGACGGGTCCGCGTTGGCCGCCAGTCGGTGCAGCGTCGTCATATCGGTATCGGTCAGCGCGCCCGCCCTGGTGCGCACCGCCAGCGACGCGACCACCGGCAGCGTGAGAATGCCCAGCTCCCTGCTGTACTGCTCGGCAGCGACGACCGCGTCACCCCAACGCGAACCGACCGCGTCGGCCTTGTTCAACACCAGCACGGTCCGTTCCGACGGCAGCGTCGCGAGGATCCGCCGATCGGCGGGCAGCGGTGCGCCGGACAGCACGTAGACGACGATGTCGGCGTCGAGCACCGGGTCCGGCACGCCCGGTTCGTCCACCGGACCGGTCTCCACTGCGGACATGAGCGCCAAGGCATGCAGCACGGTGCTGCGGCCCGCGTGCGCGCGACCGGTCACCTGGATACGCGGCGGCCTGCGCCAGTTGGCGCTGACGACACCTATCCGACCTGCCAGGCCCGCATCGTTGCCGGCGCCGGAGCGCAGCATCGCGATCAGATGATCGAGTTGGTCGAGTTCACGCGCGGGTCCACCCGATCGGCCGGCGGGCCCGTTGATTTCGGTGGCTGTCGACATAGCTGCACACCCCCTCTACGGTGCGCAATTCTGTCAGACGTCGGGCCGGAAGATGGCGGTGACCGCTCAGCTTCCGCTGAAGTATTTGTTCGCGGTGCGCACCGCCCAGTTCGGCGCGTACTTGGCCGCGGCCGCGAGCACCTTTGCCTGCGTACCGATTTCGTAGTGCACTTTCGGCAGCCGTCCGCGCTTGCGGGTGGCTTCCCAGATGCCGGTCGCGACGTCTTCGGCGGTGAGCCGCACGCCGAGCGACTTCGTCGACGCGGTCGCCACTCCCTCCACCATCGCGGTCGCCACGAACAGCGGCCACACCGCGATCACCCGGATATCGTGCCGCTCCCATTCGAGATCCAATGCCTCCGTAAGATTTTTGACCGCGGACTTGGTCGCGCCATAGCTGGCGAGTTCGGGTTGGCCGTAGATCGCCGACGCCGAGCACAGATTCACCACTTGCGCGCCCGGTGTATCCCGCAGCAACGGGAACGCCGCGTGCGTGCCGTTGATGACGCCGCCGAGATTGACGTCGACGATTGCCTGATGCACGGCCGGCTCGAGCGATTCGAACGGGCCCGCGCGCAGGATGCCCGCGTTGTTGATCAGGATGTCCAGCCGGCCCGCGTCGGCGCCGAACTCCGCGAGCCGTTCGACCCAGTGCGTGTTGTTGGTCACATCGAGCACCCCGGTGCGGACTGTGCCCCCTGCGCCCGTGATGTCTCCCGCGAGCCTCGTCAGTCCCACCTCGTCGATGTCATAGGCGCCGACGTAATACCCGTGCGTGGCGAAAAGCAGTGCCGTTGCCCTGCCGATTCCGGCCGCCGCACCGGTAATGAACACTGTCGGCGCGCTCATGTCCGCGCCTCGCAGGCGCTCGGCTGCGGCATGCGCGACGCGCGCCGGCACATGATTCGCTCGCTACGCTCGCTCATGTCGGCAGTCTAGTGCCGTGCCAAGCCCCCTCCCCAGGGTTCACAGAGATACTGCCGGTCATTTACGCTGCATTGATGGTCGGCACCATAGTCGGTGCGCAGCTTCGCTTTTCGATCGCGGCGAGCCGGCCCGGCGCAGACGAGTTCCGCCCGCGGGCTGAACTCGATGAGGAGGTGCGATGACCGTCGACGTCATCGGCGTTGTCGATCCGGAGCCGAATCAGGGGTTCGACCGCAAGCCGTTGCTGCCGAGCAACGATCCGTTCCTCCGGCCACCCAAGGGATTCGCGGCCAAGCCCGCAGGCACCGTGCTGCGTAGCCGCCGGGTCGATCTCGCACTGCTCGGTGTCATCTCGCAACAGGTTTCGGCGTGGCAACTGCTGTACCGCAGCTGCGACATGCACAACGCACCCGAAGTGGCGATCACCACGGTGCTGCTGCCGCAGGGCGCTGATCCCCGTGCGGATCGCCCGCTGCTGGCTTTCCAGACCGCGATGGATGCGGTCGCAGAGAGGTGTTCGCCCTCCTATGCTTTGCGGCGCGGATCGCACGCGCTCGGATCGGTCACCCAACTCGAGTGGCTGCTCGTCGCGAACGCGCTGCGCCGCGGCTGGGCGGTGACCATCGCCGATCACGAGGGCCCGCACGGAAACTTCGGCGCTCCACGCGAACCCGGCTACCGCGGGCTCGACGGCATCCGCGCCGCACTGAATTTCGCGCCGCTCGGCCTGCGCCCCGACACGAGGGTTGCGGTGTGGGGCTATTCCGGTGGCGGCATGGCGAGTTCGTGGCTGGTCGAGATGGCGCCGACCTACGCGCCGGAGATCGATATCGTCGGCGCGGTGCTCGGCGCCCCGGTCGGCGACCCCGGCCAGGTCTTCACCCGACTCAACGGCGGCCGCTACGCCGGACTGCCCGCGATCGTCATCGCGGTGCTGCGACGGCTGTACCCCGCCCTCGGCGCCGTATTCGACGCCGACCTGGCCCCCGAGGGTCACCGGCTCATCGCACGCGCGGAACAGGCGACGCCGTTCTCTGCGATCGCGGGCCTTCTCAACAAGGACGTCGGCGCCTACCTGGCTCGCCCACTCGACGAGGTGCTCGCCGCGCCCGATCTCCAGGCCATGCTCGACGACCTCAAGCTCGGCAACGCCATACCGGCGTGCCCGTTGCTCGTCGTGCAGCCGGTCCACGACCAGGTCATCCATATGGACGGCATCGACGCCCAGGTAGACCGGTATCGCCGCGGTGGCGCCACGGTCACATACGTGCGCGACCGCCTCAGCGAACACTTCTCGCTGCTGCCGCTTGCCACTCCGATCAGCCTCAACTGGCTCGCCGACCGGCTCGCCGGGCAACCGGTGAGCGACGTCGGCGACTCGACGGTCTGGTCGGTCGTGGCCTCGCCCGCCGGCCTGCGCGGTCTGCTGGAAATGGCCGTGACCGCGGCCAAGGTCGCGCTCGGGCGCCCGCTGACCCAGGAGACAGAATCCGTGTCCCGAATCCCCCGCGTACGCGCCGCCTGACCACGCGGTAATACCCCCCGCGCAGTGTTTGTTCGAGCGATCGGCATCGGCCGCTAGCCGTGGTATTCGAGCGACCCGCAAGCAGTCGCCGGCGGTGTTGTTTCGAGCGACCCGCAAGCAGTCGCCAGCGGCCGATTGCTGCCCCGATCACCCGATGCTGGACAATGGATGCCGTGAACGACGCCGCGAACCACACTGCCGAGTCAGTTCCGGAACCACCGTCCACACCATCGGTACCGGCTGACAACGAACCTCGACGGAGCACCGCCTCCCGCCTCTACCCCCGGGTAACGAGCTTTCGCTCGCGCCGGGGCGCGCTGACCGCGACCCAGCAGCAATCATGGGCCCGCACCTGGCCGCGTATCGGCGGCGAGGTCGCCGACGAGCCGCTGGACGCCGCGGCCTGGTTCGGCCGCGAAGCCCCCCTCGTCATCGAGATCGGTTGTGGCACAGGGACCGCCACCGCCGCGATGGCACAGGCCGAACCGCACCTGAATCTGATCGGCATCGAGGTCTACAAGCCCGGCCTCGCCCAATTGGTGCAGCGGATCGAGCGCGAGAACATCGAGAACATCCGGCTGCTACGCGGCGACGCCGTCGATGTGCTGGAAAACATGATTGCCGAACAGTCGCTGACCGGCGTCCGGGTCTTCTTCCCCGATCCGTGGCCCAAGGCGCGACACCACAAGCGGCGGCTGCTGCAACCAGCCACCTTCGCCCTCATCGCCAGCAGGCTCCGCCCAGGCGGCGTGTTGCATGTCGCCACCGATCATGCCGACTACGCTGAGCACATCGCCGAGGTCGGCGCCGCAGAACCGCAGCTCATCGGCCTGAATGAGACCACGGGCGGGGTCAGCGCGGAGCATCGGGATACCGCCCCGATCGGCTTCGAGCGACCGGTCACCAAATTCGAAAGCAAGGCCCATCGCGCTGGAAGCGCCATCACCGAGTTCATATGGGGGAAGATCGAATGATGAGCGTCAGTGCGATGGCCTCCGAGGTCATGGATGTTGCCGGGGAGGTGCACGGAACCGGACCCGAGGCCCTCGGCGGCGCGACGCCCGACGTACGCCGAGTCCTGCTGGTGTGGGACGCCCCCAACCTCGACATGGGTCTCGGCGCGATTCTCGGTGGCCGCCCGACAGCTGCCTACCGCCCTCGCTTCGACGCGCTCGGCCGCTGGCTACTCGCACGCACGGCCGAACTATCGGTGGGTAGTACCTATCGGGTCGAGCCGGAAGCCACCGTCTTCACCAATATCGCCAACGGCACCGCCGACGTGGTCCGCCCGTGGGTCGAAGCGCTGCGCAATGTCGGCTACGCCGTGTTCGCGAAGCCCAAGATCGACGAGGACTCCGATGTCGACGCGGACATGCTCGCGCACATCGAACTACGCAGCCGGGGCGCCGGGCTGGCGGGCATCATGGTCGCCTCCGCCGACGGCCAGGCATTCCGCGAGCCGCTCGAGGAGCTCGCTGCACACGGAATCCCAGTTCAGGTACTCGGCTTCCGCGAGCATGCGAGTTGGGCCGTCACTTCCGATACCCTCGAATTCATCGACCTCGAGGACATCCCGGGCGTGTTCCGTGAACCGCTGCCCAGGGTCAGCCTCGACTCGCTGCCCGACGAGGGTGCTTGGCTGCAGCCGTTCCGGCCGCTGTCGGCGCTGCTCACCTCTCGCCCCTCGCAAGGAGTCGCTTAAGTGTTCACACGCTGGGGCGATCTGGTCTATCGGTTGCGCTTCGCCGTTATCGGCGTGGTCACGGCCGCTCTCTTGGCATTGGGCGGATACGGCCTCGGCCTCGAAGACCATCTCAGCTCCAGCGGGTGGGACGATCCCACGTCACAATCCGCGCAGGCCGCGCGATTGTCCGACCAAGCGTTCGGCCGCGACCACAACAGCGACGTGATCGTGCTGTACACCGCGCCGGACGGTAAGACGATCGACGATCCCGAGTTCAGGCAGAAGATCGTCGACAGCCTCAACAGCCTGCCGCGCGAGCACCCGAACGAGATCACCAAGATCAACGGCGCCTACTGGCAGACAGAGACCGGCCCCGCCTCACCGATGACGTTCGGCTCGAAGGACAAGAAGTACACCTTCGCCTCGATCGCCATCCAGGGCGACAACGACACCGACATGGTCCGGAACTTCCGGAATGTGAAGGACGTCTTCGCCATCCCTGGTATCGACGTGCAGGTCGCCGGTCTGCAAGCGGTGGCAGGCACACTCAACGACACCATCAAGAGCGACTCCAAGCGGATGGAGATGCTGGCCATCCCCGCCGTCGCGGTGCTGCTGTTCTTCATCTTCGGCGGCGTGGTCGCCGCCGCGCTGCCCTTGATCGTCGGCGGTCTGACGGTGATCGGCGCCAACGGCATCGTCATGTTCCTGACGCGGTTCACCGAGGTGAATTCCTTCGTCTCCAGCGTTGTTTCCATGATCGGCCTCGGTCTGGCGATCGACTACGGCCTGTTCATCGTGAGTAGATACCGCGAGGAACTCGCCGAGGGCTATGACACCAGAGCCGCGGTGCGGCGCTCGGTGATGACCGCGGGCCGAACCGTCGTGTTCTCCGCGACGATGATCATCGCCAGCCTCGGCGGCATGCTGCTGTTCCCGCAGGGCTTCCTGAAGTCGATCGCCTACGGCTGCATCGCCACCGTCGCGCTCGCGGCGCTGACCGCCATCACCATCCTGCCCGCGATGCTCGGCATTCTCGGGCCGAAAGTGGACCTGCTCGGACTCAAGCGATTCCGCAAGACCAAGACCGCCGAGGAAATCGAGAACGGCTTCTGGGGCAAGTCCACCCGCTGGGTGATGCGGCATCCGCTCAAGATCGCGATCCCGATCTGCATCGGCCTGCTGCTGTTGATCATTCCGGTCAAGAACCTCGCGTTCGGCGGCATCAACGAGCGGTATCTGCCACCGGACAACGGGACTCGGCTCGCGCAGGCGAAGTTCGATTCGATCTTCCCGCTACGCAAGTCCGATCCGATCCAGCTGGTATTCGTCTCCGAAAACAGCAATGACGTCGGCAAGGTGTGGGCCGCGGCAAAGCAGGCGCCGGGGTTGACGGGCACCTTCGACGTGCCGACGCGATCGAACACCGACCCCAATATCTATCGCACCAGCGCCACGCTCGCGGACTCCGAGAACGCGGATCCGACCATCGACTATCTGCGCTCGCTCGAGGTACCCGACAACGTAGAGATGTACGTGGGCGGACAGCCCACGATCCAGAAGGACAGCATCGACGCGCTGCTCGACCGGATGCCATGGATGATCGCGCTGGTTCTGTTCGTCACCACGCTGCTGATGTTCCTGACCTTCGGTTCGCTGGTGCTGCCGATCAAGGCCGCGTTGATGAGCGCGCTCGGATTGGGTTCCACGCTCGGCATTTTGACGTGGATCTTCGTCGACGGGCACGGCGCGGGCCTGCTGAACTTCACGCCGCAGCCGATCATGTCGCCGGTGCTGGTGCTGATCATCGCCGTGATCTACGGCTTGTCGACCGACTACGAAGTATTCCTGTTGTCGCGCATGGTCGAAGCGCGAACGCAGGGGGCATCGACTACCGAGGCCGTGCGCATCGGCACCGCGCAGACCGGCCGCATCATCACCGCGGCCGCGCTCATCCTGCTCGTGGTCACCGGCGCGTTCGCGTTCTCCGATCTGGTGATGATGCAGTACCTGGCCTACGGCATGATCGCGGCACTGTTCATCGACGCCACCATCCTGCGCATGCTGCTGGTGCCCGCGACGATGAAGCTGCTCGGCGACGACTGCTGGTGGGCCCCGGCCTGGATGAAGAAGGTGCAGGAGAAGATCGGCCTCGGCGAGCCCATCCTCGATGATGAACGCCCCGGCGGCGGCGAGGTCGTCGACCTGGTCAAGACCACTCCGATCACCGATCCGGTCACCATGCAGATGCCCGCGCTCACGGAGGGCACCCGCCTGCCGAAGTCGCCGCGCCGCCCGCGCACGGTGGAGGAGATCGAAGCCGAGGCGCCGACGCAGCGCTTCGACAGCATCAGGCACGTGCCACCACGTTCCGCGCCAACGGCACCCGACCCCAGCGGGTCTCGGACCACCCCCGTGCACGACCAGACCCGATCGAGGGTTATCCCACCCATGTCGGCAGCACCCGAGGTGTCCGCGCCTCGGCCGCTGCCCTCGGTGCAGGTGCCGCACGATCCGCCCAGGCCAAGGCCTGCGACCGCTACGCCTGTGCCCGCTCCGACGGTTCCGACCACGTCGGTACCCACTCCGTCCCTACCGACGACATCGGCACCCGTTCCGTCGGTACCCAGCGCACAGCCGCACGCTCCGTCCGTTCCCGCTGCACAGCAGCACGCTTCGACGACCCCGGCACCCGCCCCGACGGCGCATACTCCGTCGGGTCACCCGAACCATCACGCCGCACCGGAAGAACCCGCGGCGGAGTTCGCGGAGCCCGACAACGGCCCGCCGACCACTCGCAGCACCATCGAAAACTGGATGGCCGAACTGCGCTCATCCCGCCGCACCGGCAAGCCCGACGAAGGCCGCCACCACAGTGGGGACGGCCGCACCGTCAGCGTCAACGAATTGCTGCGCCGCCGCGATCAGGAGTAGCCGAACCCTCGCCAGGGTGGGGAGGTGCGTTCGCATGTGGGTTCGATCGCCGCTGCGCGACCGCACCCGAAGGTGCGGCCGCGCGATCGTCCGGCGGTGTTGCGGAGCGATTGGCTTGCGGTGGCGGCGGTCGGCCGATCGGGGTGGGATGTCGGTCAGTGGGTTGCGGCGTCGCCCGAATCCCGGTTCGCCCCACTGGCTTCGGCAAAGGCGCGGGCGTAGCGGGTACCGACCACCAGGAGCAGGACGCCGACCACCAGGAAGGCGGCGACGCGGACCAGGCCGTCGAGCGTCGCCAGGTCGAAGAGGAACAGCTTCGCAAGGGCCGCCGCGGTGACCAGCAGGCCGGAGCCGAGCGCCAGTTTGGCGACCGCGGCCGAGCGGGACAGGTTGCGCAGACCGAACAGCAGGGCGCCGGTCGCCGCCGCCATCCACAGGATGGTCGCGGCGCTGTGTCCGACGACGAAGCCGTCGGGGATGCCGATTGCGATACCGATCGATACCGTTGCGGCCGTAACCGCGTACAGGGCAACGACACTCGCGGGGATCCACAGGACCGATTCGGTGGTTCCGCCGTCGGTCCCACTCGGGAACTTCCGGGCGCACCATACCGCGACCGCGACCACCGCCAAGGCGAGTGCGGCGGCCAGCGCCGTCGAGATGCCCAGCCACTCTTCGGCGAAGCGTTGTGTCGCAAGCGTTTCCGGGTTCACGGTGTCGAGGAAGACCAGGGCGCCGACCGCCGCGAACGCCGCCGCGATGCCCGCGGCAACCCGCGACCGCTGCTGCCCCGCCACGCCGAGGAAGCCCAATGTCACCAGGAACAGTGCGATCGGCAGCGTCTGGACTTCGGTCACCCCGACGCACACCTCCAGCAGCGCGAACGAACCCGCGACCGCGGCGACTATCGCAAAATGACCTGGAATCTTCACCAGCTCACGCAATTTCGAAGTCATCGGCAGTGCGGCGACGAACAACAGCACTACCGCGAACACCGCTGCGATGACGGCACCGGCGTGTCGCTCGAACAACACGGGGGCGGCCAGCAGCGGAAGCGTTGCCAGCCCGAAGGCGAGTGTGGCGGTGAGGTCTCCCGGCCGCCGACGCACGACAAGAATGCCGCCGACGAGCCCGACCACCGCGACTGCCACGGCGGCGATGAGCAGCCGGTATACCCGGTCGTCCGCCCCGGTGTCGAAGGCGGCCACGCCGATTGCGAGCAAGGTCGCGAGCACGGCAGGCAACGTGCGCACCACATGCAGGAGTGGCCAATCCCGCACCAGCTGAACCGGCACGCAGGACAGCTGCAACACGATCAGGAACGCGACCAACACCAGCTCGGTCGTCACCACCGGCGACAACGCGGCCGCACCCGCGACGACAAGTACCGCAAGCGGTTGCGACTTCCACTGCATCGCCAATGCGACCCCGCCCGCGGCAACCGCGAGCGCCACCGCAAGCCCGAGCGCCGGATACAACCACTCGTAAATCGACGTCACCGCAACAACATCCAGGTACGCACCGGCAATACCGGTGGCCGCCAAGGCGATTGCGCCCACTCGGCCTCCGGCGCGCCCGAACACTCGCATCCCGGCACCCACCAACACCGCCGAGAACACCGCCCCGGCAATAACCCGTGGCACCGGCCCGAAGAACCCCGCCTGTGCCGCGAGCACCAGCAGCATCACCACACCGATCAGCGTTACCCCGACCCCGGCGACCGCGAGGATCCGGCTGATCATCCCTTCCTGCTGCCACCACGGCGTATGCGGCACAGCAGGTCCCCGCCGCACCGGTGGCCGCGTGCCGACAGGCACCGCAGCGCCCATTGCGGGCATCGGCCCTCGTGGAACACCGGGCAGGTGAGCTCCCGGCGCAGGCATCCCCGCAGGCGGGCTCGACCAGCCCGGAGGGTATGCCCCCGGCATGCCCGCAGGCGCGCCTGACCAGCCCGGCATGCTCGCCGCAGGCATCCCGACCGGCGCGCCCGGCCAGTTCGGCACGCTCGCCGCGGGCCTTTCGGTAGGCGCACCCGGCCAGTTCGGCTGTCCCGCCACAGGCGCAGGGGTGTACCCCGGAACATACGGGGGCGCTCCACCACCCGGCACCGGACCAGCCTGCGACCCACCAACACCGCCCGGCGGCATCGGCAGCCGTTGCGGGGAACCCGGGATGGGCGATTGCACCGGCCCGGGCGCCGGCACCCGCGCGGATTCATCCACAGCGGCCGCATCGATACCGGCACTCTGCCCCGGAAGACCTTCGACCGCAACAGAACCCGCGGTCACTTGCGTCCGCAACAACTCCAGATCCCGCCCCAGCACACCCATCTGCGTCCCGAGCGCAGCGAACTCCCCCGACAATCGCGAAAGAAGCGCCGGATCGATAGATGTAGTCATAACCCAATGCTCGGTCAACGCACCCCACTCGAGCATGAGTAGAAACCCCCGCTGACCTCCGATATCTACCCGATCTGCCGAGCCGACCGCGGTGGCCGGACTCGAATCAACGGACCTAGGCCACACGCCACGACTGAGCGAAGCGCCACAATGGCTCGGGCAGTCGGCCGCCGTGCAACTCCCACCCGGACTTCGGGTGGGAGCCTTGTGGTCGGATGGATCAGGCGGCCGGTGCTCGCATCGAGGTCACCTGGTGGACGGCGTTGATCACGGCCGAGCGGGGTGGCATGCGGAGCACGCCGGGAGCTGGTTCGCCAGCCCAGTGCCAGCCGAGTTGCGAATCGGTGCTCGGCAGCAGGACATGGCGACCGCCGGGGATGACGGTGACCTGGTGGCCTGCCAGACAGCGGCGGATGGAGATATCCACCGGGTTGGCCGGGCTCGGCTGGGTGACCAGGAAGGTCCAGGTGCGCTCACCGGGATCGGCCACCACGGGCGCCACGTAGGTACGGTCCAGGCTGGCCAGGACTTTGCGGCCCAGGTCGGGGGGCATCACCAACGCACCGAGAATGGAGCCGGTGGTGATCATGGGTCTGCCCGCGAGAAGTTGGACCGGGAGTCCGTAGCGATGTCGCAGCAGGTGCGCGATCTCGTGGGGTGAATGACAACGTTCGAACATGGCTCTACTCCTCACCGAATCCAGGGCATCCTGTGGAGACCGCGCGAGGTAACGCGACCGCGCGCGGCCCTCGGCGTAGCGGGCCGTGCTGGTCGTGAACACGCTGGGTGTGGCGTGCGGTTCGAGTGAAAAGTGCCCCCGGCTCGATGGCGCGATCGGCGCGTGGAGCCCGCACGGTGGTATTCGGCATGAATGTCATTGCCGCCGCCCTTTGCTTTCAAAGTTGCAGAAAGGCAACGGTATTCCATCTAGAGGTGAACGAGTCGTACGCAATGTCCCACTTTTGATGAGCGCAATCCTTTAGCGTCGTACTCTGAAACGTGGACGTAACAAAGGATTCGGTTTCATGGATGATTCGTCGATCGGCGTGCGGATCCGACTGTTCCGCGGCAAGGCGCTCACCCAGCGCCAACTCGCCGACCAGGCCGGTGTGAGCGTGGATCTGGTGCGCAAGCTCGAGCAGGGTGGACGCCAGACCGCGTCGATTGCCAGCCTGCAAAAATTGGCGCGCGCGCTGGACGTCGACATCTCCGATCTGGTCGGAAAACGCCACGGCATTCCGTCCGGAAATCCCGATGCGGGCATCGTCGCGATCCGCAGGGCGCTCACACCCGTCGACGATCTACTCGGCGAAGTCCCCGAGGAGCACGCGGTCACCCACGACGAGGGCAGCCGCGCAGTCGATTACGCATGGGGCGCGTACTGGGCGGGCCGCTACGAACTGCTCACCTCGATCCTGCCGTCGGGTCTGATCCAGCTCCGCGCGACCGTGCATGCCGCACGCAACGGAATGGTCGCGCCCGCGAACGAGCTGCTCGCCAGGATGTACTGGGTCACCGGCTGCACGCTGGTGCACCTTGGCCAGACCGACCCCGCGTTCCTGGCGATCAGGCAAGCACTCGCGGCGGCAGAGCAGGGCAACGACCCCTTGCTGCTTGCCACGATTCGCGGCTCGGTCGCCTGGCAATTGCTGGTGCAGGGCAGGTACGACGAATCACGCCGAGTCGCTTTACGCGCGGCCGCGAACCTCGAGCCCGAGGGTGCGGAAACCCCGGCGCACCTGTCGGCCTACGGTTCTCTGGTGCTACAGGGCGCGACCGCGGCAGGACGATCGCAAGATGTTCCCGAGGCGCTCTCGCTCATCCAAGCGGCGGGCGAGGTCGCGCTGCGCATCGGCAGCGATCGCCACGACTACGAAACCTATTTCGGCCCTTCCCAGGTCGTCATGCAAACCGTCGACGTCAACGTGTCTTCCGAGCGCTATCCGGAAGCCCTTGCCGCCGCGAAGGACATGCCGACGAACTGCGGCCTCCCGCAAGCCTCCCGCGCCAGGCATCTCACCGACACCGCGGTCGCCTGGACTCGCACCGGCCAGCACAAACGCGCCCTCGACGCACTACTCAACGCCGAACGGGTCGGCGGCGCCGACTGGATCAAATACCAGTCCCTGCCGCGCCACATCGTCTCCGAACTCCTCGACCACGATCGTCGAGTCCCGTTGCGCGCCTTCGCCCGCCGTATCGGCGTCAACACCTGAGCGACGAAACGGCGCTGACCGGGCCGCATACTTCTCGCATCACCCGCGCACGTCCTGGTCGGACAACGAATCCGCGACCCGGAACCGCTCCGAAGCGCGGTCGAGCACCTCGTCGAGCACCTCGCGCGAACGGATCAGGTCGGTGATCGTGCGATTGATCCGCTCCCGCTCCGCCGCCAGTTCGTGAACCAATTCCGGTGTGGCGAACTCGTTCGCACCGCCGTCCACATCGCGCATGCACGGCAGCAGTTGCGCAATCTTCTTGCTGGACAAGCCCGCGGCGAAGAGCTCTTGGATGTGGATAACCCGATCCACCGCCCATTCGGGATAGTCGCGATGCCCGCCCGGGGTGCGCTCGGCCGTCAGCAATCCCTGCTCCTCGTAGTAGCGCAGCGATCGTTCACTGACTCCGGTGTGCTGCGCCAACTCGCCGATTCGCATCCGTCACCTCGCATTTCGCCGTAGGACTTGAACT
Organism: Nocardia sp. GCM10030253; assembly: GCF_042675075.1. Classification (NCBI taxonomy): domain Bacteria; kingdom Bacillati; phylum Actinomycetota; class Actinomycetes; order Mycobacteriales; family Nocardiaceae; genus Nocardia; species Nocardia sp. GCM10030253. The sequence continues at coordinate 639,129 of NZ_JBHTDL010000012.1, forward strand.
TCACATTCATGTCAGGTTTTACCGTACCGGCATGACGAACACAGCAGCAGCCCCGAGCCTCTTCGACTCCGCCGAAGTCGGTGCCCTCCACCTACCGCACCGCCTGGTGATGGCGCCGATGACCCGCAACCGCGCCGAGGCCGACGGCACCCCCTCCGCCCTGATGGCCACCTACTACGCGCAGCGCGCCGACGCCGGATTGATCATCGCGGAGGCCGCCACCCCGAACCAGGTCGGCCAGACCTACGCCAACATTCCGGCCATCCACACCGACGCACACATCGCGGGCTGGCGGCGAGTCACCGATGCCGTGCACACCGCGGGCGGCCGCATGTTCCTGCAACTCCAGCACGGCGGCCGGGTCGGCCATCCCGACAACAGCGGCCTGACCCCGGTCGCCCCGTCGCCGATCCCGCTCGGGGACACGATCCACACCCTGACCGGGCACCAGGACGCGGTCACCCCGCACGAGCTGACCATCGACGAAATCCGGTCCACTATCGCTGATTTCGCCACCGCGGCCCGCAACGCCATCGACGCGGGCTTCGCCGGAGTGGAAGTGCACAGCGCCAATGGCTACCTGCTGCACCAGTTCCTGGCACAGAACACCAACCACCGCACCGATGCCTACGGCGGCTCGCTTGCGAACCGCATCCGCTTCACCATCGAGGTGGTCGAAGCGGTCGCCGCCGCGATCGGACCTGAACGGGTCGGCCTGCGTATCTCACCGGGAGTCACCGTGAACGGCATCGAGGAGGGCGATACCGAAGCGATCTACCCCGCCCTTGTCGAAGCCCTCGCCGACAAGGGCCTCGCTTACCTGCACGTGGTCTTCGCCGATCCCGACCAGGCCCTCTTCCAGCAGATCCGGAAGGCCTGGCCGAACACGGTGATCGCGAATCCGATCCTCGGCTGGGGTGTCCCGCTCCCAGCCGACGGCGGCAGGTCGGCGGCCGAACGGTTGCTCGCCGCGGGGGCCGATCTGATCTCCCTCGGCCGCGCATTCCTCGCCAACCCCGACCTGGTCGAGCGGCTCCGCACCGGCGCGGCACTGAACCCCGTCCGCGATGCCCACCTGATGTATGTCGGCGGTGCGGAGGGCTACACCGACTACCCGACATCGGCCGACGTCTGAGCGCCTCAGCGCCCCATCAGCTTGCGCCACTGCGCGAGGAGCGGGTGCTTGGCGGTGACAGAGCCGAAGCGGACCCGGCCGTGCACGACCAGGTGCAGCGGGCCGAAGGGTGGGCCGGTGCGGACCTTGTTGTTGACGGTGGAGCCGATGAGGTCGAGGGCGTTGAGATCGACGGTGGCCTCGGCAGGGACGATGAGGGTCAGCGAGCTGCAGTAGTCGTCGACATGCAGCTCTACCACCTGGGTGGACATGATCGCCTCGGTGAAATCCAGCGTGACACCCGAGAGCCAGTTGTTCGTGTGCAGCGACGGCGCCACCTGCCAGGGCCCGCGCCTGCTGACGCCGGACATGCGGCCGCGGATCACGTGGCCCGGCGTCACCGGCGACGGCACCGGGGACACCGGCCCGCGCTTGGCGAACGGCGGCGCGGAATTCATGAACGACGCGGCGTTCACGAACGTCGACGGCGGCGCGGCGGGTTGACCGACGAGCCGAACACCGGGCAGGTCGATGAGCACAGCATTGAGTTCGCCACGGGTCTTGGCCGCCAGCGCGGTGTCCATCCGCTCGGTGAACTCGCCGAGCGACAGCATCCCGAGCCCGACCGCGCGCTGCAGCAACTCACCGACGTGCTCACGCTCGGCATCGGAGACGCGCAGCTCCCGGTCACCAACCACGTCGCCGGAGCCGACGCCTTTGGATACAGATTCGGGTCCGCCCATAGACCCGAGATTACCGACCCCGAGCCCCCCACACATCAGGGCAATCCCGGATTCTCCCTATTCGAGGCCTTGTTCGATGGCGTAGCGGGTGAGTTCTACTCGGTTGGCCAGCTGGAGTTTGCGGAGGGTGGCCTGGACGTGGTTTTCCACCGTGCGGTGGCTGAGGTTGAGGCGGGCGGCGATCTGCTTGGCGGACAGACCCTTTGCCACCATGCGGAGGACCTCGGTTTCCCGTTCGGTCAGCGCGGGGCGGTGCGGTTCGTCCGGCTCCGTGGGGGTTGTGGCCATGCGGCGGTATTCGCCTAGGACCAGACCGGCGAGTCCGGGGGTGAATACCGGCTGGCCTGCGGCGGTCGCGCGGACCGCCTCGATCAGTTCGGCGACCGACGCGCTCTTCACCAGGTAGCCGGAGGCGCCCGCTTTGATCGCATCCAGGACATCGTCGCGTTCGGCGGAGGCGGAAAGCACCAGTACCCGGCTCTGCGGCGACACCCGCAGTACCTCGGCGGTGGCCTCGGCTCCGTTCCCGTCGGGCAGTTGCATATCCATCAACACCACGCTCGGCCGCACCGCCGCCGCTCGCCTTGTCGCGGATCCGACACCGTCCGCGGTGGCGGCCACCTCGAATCCGGCCTCGGTGAGATCTCGGGACACGCCGTCGCGCCACATCGGATGGTCGTCCACGACCATCACCGAAACCGGCTCGGCCGCTTGGCTATCGGTCACACCGCACCTCCTGTGCCGTCACTGTCGAATTTACGCACAAGACTGTCGAATCAGGCACGGGGCACCCGGAACTCCCATTCGGTACCGAAGCCGACCCCGCCGTCGGCCTCGGTGAGCAGGTCCGCCGCCCCGCCGAGCGCGGCGATCCGCCCGACGATGGATCGGGAAACCCCCATCCGCCCTTCGGCTTCGGCCTCGGCAAGCCGGCCCGCCGGTATCCCGACACCATCGTCGCGCACGCTGATGATCAGCTGGTCGCCGGTGTCCTCCAGCAGCACATACGCTTTCGCGTCGGACCCGGCGTGCAGGGCGACATTGGACAGCGCCGTCGCCACCGCCGCCGCGATCTCCTGCGCGGTCCAGCGCCCGACCAGCACCGGCTGGCCCGGCGTCGAAACGAATACCTTGGGCGTGGCATGCACCGTCAGCAGCGGACGCAGATCGCATTCCGCGCCACCGGCATCCTGACGACCGCCCTGCTCGGAGATCAGTACCCGCAGCGCCACTTCCTGCTCCCCGGCGCGCTGCGCCAATTCCGCGGTGGGACCGCCGATCTCGCTGCCACGTCGCTTGATGTAACTGAGCACCTGCAGCACCCCGTCGTGCACCTCACGCGAAAGTCGTTCGCGCTCTTCGGCTGCCGCGGTCAGCCGGGCCGCCCGTTCGAGCTGGCCCTGGGCACGGCGGGCGGTATTGGCGGCGAGTCCGAGCGCCAAACCGATGGAGACGAGCACCGGCGCCGTCGCATCGGCCCACACGTCCTGACCCCACTGGTCGCGGACCGTCACGATCACCGCGGCGATCAGCATTCCCGAAAGCACCCCTCCGATCGGACCGCGCAGAATGGCTGCCGAGATCACCGCATTGGCGGCCCACAAGGTGGTCGGGAGCGTCTGATGTCCGTGGTACCAGCCATAATCGGCGACCAGCCGCGTCGAGGCGATCAGCGCGATCACCACGATATGGTCACCGGCGACCACCCACCGACGCAGGCGCGCCACATCGGGAAAATGCCACGCGGAGAGCATCAGCGCGGACGCACCGGACCAGACCGCCATCAAGGCGATCAGTACCCAGCTCAACCGCTGGTTCTGGTAGTAAGGCACCGACGCGATCTGCTGCCCCACCGCATAGAGCAGCGTCACCAGCCGCAGCGCCTGCGCCGCCCGCCACAGCGGGGCGGTCGCCGCGTCGGCCGAGCTCAGGTCAGTCGTCAGTGGACGCATCATCGGATTTGTCCAGGCGGCTGCCCCGCCTTCGCTCGGCCCAGCGCTCCGACTCGGGCTTGTCCGGCGCTGCGCCGGCTTTGTCCCGTTCGGCCGACGCGACCAGCGTCGCCGCCACATCGAACCGGCCGGGCTCTGGTTCGTCCGGCTCGGCTACATACATCCGGCCCGGTTCGCCGGTCTGCAATTCCTCGAAGACTTCCTCCGGGCTGTCGGCGAGCAACGACCGGATCGCGGTATTCATCACCGCGACGAACGGCACGGCGAGCAGGCCGCCCGCGATACCACCGAGCACGACACCCGCGGTGATGGCAAGCACCACCGCGAGCGGATGGATGCTGACCGCACGGCCGAGCAGCAACGGCTGCAATACGTGACTCTCCAGCTGCATCACCGCGATGATGATGCCGAGCACGATAAGCGCGGTGACGAAACCCTTGGTCACCAGGGCGATGAACACCGCGACGGTGCCCGCGAGGAACGCACCGATGATCGGGATGAACGCGCTGATGAATACCAGCGAGGCCAACGGCAGCGCCAGTGGTACCCCCAGAATCGCCAGCCCAGCACCGATACCGATGGCATCCACCGCCGCCACCGCCACGGTGGCGCGCACGAATCCGACCAGCGTCCCGAACCCGAGCTGCCCGGCTGTGCGGACCTTCTCCCGGTGCGGCGTCGGCACGATCCTGGTGACGAACTCCCAGATCTGATCGCCGCCGTAGAGAAAGAAGATAAGGATGAACAGTGTCAGGAAGGTGCCGGTGAGAATGTGCCCGATCACCGTCGCGGTGGTCAGCGCGCCACTGGTGAGACTGTCCTGATTGGACCTGATCGCCTTGACGATCGTGTCACCCGCGTTGCGGATCTGCTCGTCGCTCAGGTGCGGCGGACCGTTGATCAGCCAATCCTGCACCTGGTGGATGCTGTGGGTGATCTCATCGGACAGCTGCGGCACACCGTCGACGAACTGCTCGACGACGAAGGTCATGACACCGGCGACCAGGCCGAGCGACCCGGCAAGCGCGACGAAAACCCCCACCGCCCTCGGCACCCCCAACCGCTGCATCCAGTCCACCAGCGGCGCGAGCAATCCGGCGGCCAGTAGCGCGATGGCAATCGGGATGACCACCGTCGCGAGTTTCTGCAGGATCGCCGACATCGCGAGCACCACCGCGAAAATGACCAACAGCCGCCAAGACCATTCCGCGGTCATCCGTACAAACGGGTGCACCGCGTCCGCGGGCGAGCGGGCGGCAGTGCCTTTCCGAGGAGAGCTTGACTTCGGGTCGGTCACGGTCGTGAGCCTAATGGGCCGATAGCGCCGCGAACATGCTCACATGATCGAAACGCTAGATTGGTGGTCGTGTCAGCGCCACTGGAAGCGGTCAAACAGACCATGCGAACGCGCTGGCCGCTGTATCTGGCATCGATGCTGCTGGCGAACGCCTTCGGCGCGGTCCTGGTCTGGGCGTTCATCCAGTACGGACTCCCTGTCCCCGAGGGCGAGCCTGCCGGCGCCAGGCGCACCGGCCTGCTGGTCCCGGTCCTGGTCTTCGCGACCGGCGGTCTGCTCAGCCTCGGTGCGTCGGCGCTGATGCTGCGCCCGGTGATGCGCTGGCAGATGCGCGGCGGTCCACCGAGCAGGCAAGAGCAGATGTCCGCCCTGCACGCCCCGCTTCGGCAGGCGATCGTGCACTTGACCCTGTGGTTGGTCGGCGGCGCCATCCTGGCCGCCACCATCATCGTCGACGCGCCCGAGCTGGCAGGCGCCGTCATCGTCACCGAATGTATGGCCGCCACCATCGTGTTCGGCTTCACCTACATGCTGGGCGAACGCATCCTGCGCCCGGTCGCGGCCCAGGCGCTGACCGAGGGCACTTTCGATCACACGCTGACCCCGGGCGTCGGCACCAGAATGGGCATGACCTGGGGTATGGGCACTTTCGCCCCCACCATTGCCATCGTGCTGCTGTGCGTGACGCAGATTTCCTCGGACGTGAAATTCTCCGCACAGTCGCTGGCCATCTCGATTCTGCTGCTGTGCGGCGTGGTGATCATGCAGGCACTGGCGCTGTCGATGCTCACAGGATCGAGCATCTCCGACCCGGTGCGCCAGCTCAGTCAGGCCATCGACCGGGTGCAGGAAGGCGCCCGTGACGTCCAGGTCGAAGTCTTCGACGGCAGCGAAATCGGACTGCTGCAGGTCGGATTCAACCGGATGATGGAAGAGGCCGCCAAGCGCCGCCAACTGCAGGAGCTGTTCGGCCAGCATGTCGGCGAGGAAGTGGCGCAGCGCGCCCTCGACTACGGCACCGAACTGGGCGGAGAAACGCGCTTCGTCGCCGTGCTGTTCGTCGACATGGTCGGCTCGACCGCGACCGCGGCCGAGCGACCGCCGACCGAGGTGGTGAGCCTGCTCAACGAGTTCTTCCGGATCGTCGTAGACGTCATCGACCGCCACAACGGCTTCGTCAACAAATTCGTCGGTGATGCCGCGCTGGCCATCTTCGGCGCCCCGCTGGACCGTCCCGACGCGCCGACCGCGGCGCTGGCCGCCGCCCGTGAATTGCGCGAATCCCTGCGTGAAGTTCCCGGACTCGATATCGGCATCGGCGTATCGGCTGGGCTGGCCGTCGCCGGAAATATCGGTGCCGCGAACCGTTTCGAATACACGGTGATCGGTGATCCGGTCAACGAAGCGTCACGACTGACCGAACTGGCTAAAGATCAACCTGGGCGTGTACTTGCCTCCGGAAGCGCGCTGTATTTCGCCGATGAGAGTGAGCAGGACTTTTGGGAAACCGGCGACGAGGTACAGCTGCGCGGACGGCGCAGAAAAACTCGATTGGCCTGGCCGAAGGACGGCACCGACTCGCACGCCGCTGCAGACAGCGAAACGGCCGATTCGTTAGGCTGACCGGGTGACGGCCAACGGGGAACTAGCGGGCGAGCCCGCGCCGCGGCCGTCCACACCTGAACCGAGCCGTGGCAAATTCTGGTGGGTCAAATGGGTGGTCGGCGTCGCATTGCTGGCCCTGCTGATCGGCGAGGGTTACTACCTGTGGCCACGACTACACGAATCCTGGCGGAATCTCTCCGAAATTCATTGGGGTTGGGTCGCCGCCTGTATTTGGCTGCAGGCACTTTCGATGAGCGGATTCGGCAGGCTGCAGAAACAACTACTGCACGCGGGCGGAGTCGATGTCAGCCAGCGTAAATCGGTCGCCGTCGTCTATGGCGCGACGGCAATGTCCGTGACGCTGCCCGCGGGCCAGGTGTTTTCCACCGCCTTCACCTACCGGCAGATGCGGCGCTGGGGCGCGAGCCCGCTTGTCGCCTCGTGGCAGTTGGTGATCTCCGGCGTCGTCGCGACGGCGGGGCTCGCCCTGCTCGGCGTCGGCGGTGCGCTGCTGGTCGGCAACCAGGTCGGACCGTTCAAGCTGATCTTGTCGCTGGCCGGAGTTGTCGCGCTGGTGTGGGTCGGCAACTATGTGTCGAACAATCCCGGCGCGCTGGAGGCGGTGCTGCGGCGCGGGCTCGGCGTGATCAATCGGCTGCGCAAACGCCCGGCCGGCCACGGCATGAGCAAGGTCTCCGAGGTACTGGCCCAGCTGGAATCGGTAGACCTCGGCAAGCGTGACGCCGCCTGGGTCGGCGGCTGGGCTCTGGTGCACCGGTTCGCCGACGTCGCCTGCCTCGGCACCGCCTGCTACGCGGTCGGGGCCGACCCGAAGCTGGCCGGTCTGCTGATCGCGTTCGCCGCGGGCAAGGCCGTCGGCTCCATCCCGTTCGCTCCCGGCGGCATCGTCTACGTCGATGCGACGCTGATCTACGGCCTCACCGCCGCCGCAGGACTGCCTGCCGCCCAGGCCGTTGCCGCGGCATTCGTGTACCGGCTGGTGAGCTTCATCCTGGTGGCTATCGTCGGCTGGATCATCTTCCTGTTCCTGTCCCGTACCCGCCACGACGACGATGACGAATTCGAGAAGGAATTCGAGCAGCGCCGCACATTGTGACGGTCGGCCGCGACCGCACCGAGGTAGGTGTCGCGGCGGGGTGCGCCACCGGCATCCGATTACGCTGGCGCGCGTGAAGAAACTGGTGCCGTTGGTGGTCGATGCACTGCTGGTCATCCTCTTCTGCGCGATCGGAAGGCGCAGCCACGATGAGGCGGTACTTGCCGGATTGTTGAAGACGCTGTGGCCGTTCGCAATCGGTCTTGCGATCGGCTGGGTAGCCGCGGTCGTCGTGTCGAGCAGGATGTTCGGCGAGACGGAGCGCGCCGCGCGGTTCGACGGAACCGCCTTGTGGCCCACCGGGATTCTGGTCTGGCTCGGCACGCTCGGTGGCGGCATGCTGTTTCGGGTGGTCGGCGGTCAGGGCACCGCATTCAGTTTCGTCCTCGTCGCGGCGACCGTGCTCGCGTTGTTCCTGCTCGGTTGGCGAGCGGCGATCAAAGCGCTGAACTAGCGGGTCATCTCGAAAGCGCCGAGCCACGTCGAACCAGTCGACGGGGGCTTGGTAGGACGCTCGGTCAGGCGGTCTGGATCCTTATGTTTCGGGACTTGCCAAAGCCTGGAGCAGCCGCGCCGCCATGCGCGCTGTCGCGTCGCCGCTGTCGACATCGTTGATGTGGACAGCGAAGGCCAGGTCGCCCATGTTCGCGATCAGCCAGCCGTCCGGGCCCGCGGTGGCGGCGAAGCCGGTGACGTCGCGGAAGCCGCGCAGGCTCGCGAATTCCGGTCGACCAGCGGCGTCGCGCAGGAAGCCGCGCAGCCGGTCGGTGATTTCCGGGTTCAACGCAGCGAACTGGGCGTCGGTAGTGCCCGGCCGCGTGACCTCGATCATCGGCGGCGGCACCTCGCCGCGCGCGATCGCCGCGGCGGCGATCGCCATGCCGAACGGGCTGGCCAGCACCGCGTCGGTGCCGCCGCCTTGCCGTACCTGTTCAGCGCTGCGGCCCGCGATCGCCAGGCGCCCGGTGACCTCGTCGAGTCCGGGAACCTTGAAATCGACACCGATGCCGAGCATGGCCGCGGACTCCGCCGCATCCTGCACCGATACATCCTGCGGCGCCTTGCCCTTGGTGACCGCGGCAATGTTGCGGAACAGTTCGATATTCCCGCCGACCGGGTACAGGCCGGTGAACGCGACCGGGCCGTGCTCACTGGCCTGACTGTTCTGCGCTGCCGCGACAACCGCGCCGGTGGACGGCTGGATCGCCACAATGGACGCCTGGGTTGCCGCACTGACCACCGCATCCTCGGCGGCGCGCTGCAGGCGCTGATCCATAGTGGCCGCGATATCCGGTCCCGGCGGGCCCTGCTGGCCGGCGATCTGGCCGACGAAGCGGCCATCCGACTCGAAAATCTGCACGCCCCAGCCGGAGTGCGCCTCCTGGCTTTCCTGCTGGACCTTGCGCAGCGCGTCCAGCATCGGCGACCACACCCGGCGATCCGCGGAGATGAGCCGTGGCTGCTTCTCCATCACCACGCCGGGAATCGGGGCCATCGACGGTTCCAGGATGGCGAAGTCGGCTTCGCGCAGATTCACCGCGACGATCGGCTTACCCTGCGAGGTCGACAGTTGCTGCATCAGCGACGGCCCGGTGATCAGCGGCGCGACCGGCTCGATGGCCTTGGCCAGCGCATCGGAGGAGGCGATCGGATCATGCATTTTGGCCGGATCGAGTTTGATCACGTTGATGATCTGCTCGGTCATCAGCGGTTCACCGACGATGTCGTTGACCCGCGGCGCGGGCAAGGGGGTGGTGCGCACCAACCGGACCGTTCGATTGTGATCCAGCTGCGGCATGACGATTGCGGGCTCCCAGGAGATCCGCCAACCGATCGCCAACTTCCGCACATTGCCCTGCAGGCTGTATTTCCAGGACTTCTGCTCGCCGAAGTTCCAGTCGACATCCATGCTGAAGATGCCCTCATCGGCGGCCAGGCTGATGAACTGGGTCTTCTTGTAGTCCACTTTGCCCGGCTGCAGGCCGTCGAACATTTGCTGAAGCGTTGCGGAGGCCGCGCTCGGGTAGGACGTCAGCTGCGCCGCCTTGACGTAGTCCTGATCGTCCAGCAGGTCGGTGAAGCGCTCGACAACCGCCTCGGGTTCATTCGGAGCCTGGTGGGATCCACACGATCCCATCGCGAAAGCCAGCGCCGCCGCCCCCGCGAGTGCGATTGCGCCCCGGAAGCGAAAGCGGCGGGATCCCCACACATCCATGTCGCCCACTCTTCACTCTTGTCACTCCAGTAACAAGACCACCGTACCTGAAAGTAACTGCCTGCGGTGCCACCGTAACCGAAGACGTTACCCATGCTCAGCATCTCAATTGTGCCCGAAACCGCGCACTCGGGAGGCCAATCACGGACAGTGTTCAGTCACAAGTCGACAACCGGCGCCGCTACCGTACCGGCCGGAACGGAAAGTTGGGCGATAACGAGCCTACGTCGGCGTTTTCGGGACTCGACATGCCCCGTCGACCAGCCCCCGACCCGCGGTCTCGACACCCGATGGACACGATTTGAAACTCGTTCGCACAGAGCAGAACCGCTTTCGCGATTTACGACGTAATCTTGTAATCATCGCAACTACAGCAGCGCAGTAAGTTAGGTGATTCCCAATGAGAAACGAACATCGGGGACGGGGTTTCGGACGACCGGGCGGCTGGCAGCAGGCCGATCTCCCCGATCCCGCGGACGTTCCGGACTGGTTCGCCGGACGGTTGCCGAGCGACTGGTTCACCGGATCGCCCGTCATCGAGATCGATCGGGACGAGATCGTCGTTGTCGGCGAACTCCCGATCTCGCAACCCGAGAAGCCCGCGGAATCGGAGTCCGGCGCGGACGAGGCCCCCGCCGACAAGGTTCCGAACGCGACCAAGGAGGGCGCCATCGCCCGATTCCGCGAATCCACCCGACCTGCTCGTATGCAGATCGCCAACGAGGCCCAGCAGCGGTACGGCCGCAGCGTCGCCTGGGGCATCTCGGTGGATGGGCAGCGGTATCTGTTCACCCACCTCGCCGTTCCGGTCATGACCCGATTGCGGCAGCCCGAACGCAAGGTGCTCGACACCCTGGTCGACTCGGGCGTGGCGCGGTCGCGCGCCGACGCGCTGGCATGGACCGTGAAACTGGCCGGCAAGCACGCGGAAGCCTGGCTCGAAGAGCTGCGCGGCGCGATGCGCAAGGTCGACGACCTGCGCTCGGAAGGTCCACAGGGGCTTTAGCCGGATCGGGCTAAGGTTGCCTGCATGGCAGCCACCGCCTCCGCGGACCAGGGTCCGATCCTGGTCCTCAACGGCCCGAACCTGAATATGCTCGGCACCCGCCAGCCGGAGGTTTACGGGTCGGCGACACTCGACGATGTCGTCGAACTGTGCAGGCAGACCGCCGCCCGGTACGGCCGCGAGATCACCGCGTTCCAGTCGAATTCCGAAGGAGCGCTGATCGATCGGATCCACCGGGCGCGCGGTGCCGAATCGGCCATCGTCATCAATCCCGGCGGGCTCACGCACACCTCGGTCGCGCTGCGGGACGCACTGGTGATTCCGGAGGTCCCTATCGTGGAGGTGCACATCAGCAATGTGCACGCCCGTGAGGAGTTCCGGCATCACTCCTATATCTCTCCGATCGCCACCGCGGTTGTTGCCGGGATGGGCATCCACGGCTACGCCGCCGCCATCGAATTCCTGCTCAACAGTTAGTTATCCCCCGTCCACACCCTGTGAAACCTGTGGACGGCTGGTGGATCAGGCGAGCCGGAAGACCGGGAAGCCGGGCGCGATGGCGGCGAGTTCCGCGTCGGTGGCGTCCTTGGTGACGCCCTCGAAGAACTTGCCGACCTCCCAGCCCCAGCGCTCGAGGTAGAGCCGCAGCAGTGGGACCTTGTTCTCATCGGCGACCTCAGCGGCGGTGAACACCTCGACCTTCCTGCCGAGGCGCAGTTCCCCGGCGCCCGACGCACGCAGGTTGCGCACCCACTGGGTATGCCCACGCGGCGCAACCAGGTAACGCGTGCCGTCCGCGTCCGTCAGCAGGTTCACCATCGTGGTCCGCCATTCGCCGCTCTTGCGACCCCGGACCGCCAGCAGCCGCGATCCCAGCACGCTGATCCCGAGCCGAGGCAGCCAGTTGAAGATCTTGTTCATGATCGGATCGATGCCGGTCGGGCCGATGTAGCGGGTGCTGGCGTTCATGATGACTCCCTTTGTGAGCACTGCTCTCTGTTACGAAGTAGTGTGCCATCGAACCGACGAGAAAACAAGAGCACTGCTCTCCACAATTCCGACTCCCGACTCCCGGCGCCGCGGCCGCCGCGGGCCTAGAGAGCGTGTCTCCCAATCGTTGTTAGTGAGGTCGACGCGGGCCAAAGATGTCTGTGGCTGGTGCGATGATGCTGTTGTGGTGCGGCACACGTCATTCCGGTTCTGCTTGGACCCGACGGTCGAGCAGCAGATGGTGCTGTCGCGGCATGCTGGGGCAGCGCGGTTCGCGTTCAACCAGTGCTTGCACGCGGTGAAGACCGCGTTGACCGCCCGCGAGACCGACCCGGCGGTATCGGTCCCGTGGTCGGGGTTCGATCTGATCAACCATTTCAACCGATGGAAGAAAACCGAGGACGCCGGGCGGGTTTTCACCGTTGATGGGACCGGCACGGCTGCGGTGGCGGTGACCGGTTTGGTGTGGCGTGATCAGGTGTGTCAGCAGGTGTTCGAGGAAGCGGCGGTCGATTGCGGGCGGGCGCTGGCGGGCTGGACGGACTCGCGGCACGGTACCCGCAAAGGTCGTCGGGTCGGTTTTCCTCGGTTCAAGAAGAAAACCAGCGCCCGCCGGTCGTTCCGGTTGCGCAACAAGCACTCCAGGGGTCGCCACCCGCCGATCCGGGTGGGTGACAACGACTGTCCACGGTCGGTGACATTGCCC
>NZ_JBHTDL010000013.1:0-51690 GCF_042675075.1 Nocardia sp. GCM10030253
CCCATCGTTCCGACGCAAACAACCCGCCGCTCATCGCCGACAACCTCCTCCCCGCCCCCGCACGCGGCGTGATTGAAGCACCGGACACCCCGCGTCGTAACCGCGCACCCGGTGTACTGGGTGCACGGTTACGACGCGGGGTGTCAGGATGCGCAGCACCAGCTGCCAACGTGGCCGTCTGACTGTGGGTGCCTCGCCAGCGACGCCACCCGAGAACCGAACACCCCGTGTAGCAACCGCGCACCCCGTGCACTGGGTGTACGGCTGGTGTAAGGGGTGTTCGGATGCGCAGTGCCAGCTGCCAACGTGGCCGTCTGACTGTGGGTGCGTCGCGAGCGATGCGGCCCGGGTACCGAACACCCCGCGTCGTAACCGCGCACCCGGTGTACTGGGTGCACGGTTACGACGCGGGGTGTCAGGATGCGCAGCGCCAGCTGCCAACGTGATCGTCTGACTGTGATTGCGTCACGAGCGGATGCCGCCCGAGTACCGAACACCCCGTGTTGCAGCCGCACACTGGGTGCGCGGTTGAGGGAGGGGGGTGTGGGGTGAACGGCTGTCCACGGGCGCGGGGAGAAGGGCGGTAGGTTGCGGCGGGGAGGGCTAGTTACGGAGTTTTTCGAGGAGGTTTGCGATCAGCGGCGCGATGTCATCCAGGTGAGTTTCCAGGGCGAAGTGACCGGTGTCGAAGAGGTGCAGTTCGGCGTCGGGAAGGTCGGCGAGATACGCGTGGGCGCCGGGGGCGGGGAAAAAGGGATCGTTGGCGCCCCAGGTGATCAGGGCGGGTGGGGTGTATTTGCGCAGCCAGGCCTGCCATTCGGGGTACTCGGCGACGTTGGATTTGTAGTCGAAGGCCAGTGCTACCTGAGCCTCCTTGCGGCCGGGGAGGTCGAGGAAGTGCTGATCGAGGGTCCAGCTTTCTGGAGCGATCCGGGTGGGGTCGGTGACGCCGTGTTCGTACTGACCACGGGTGCCCTCCAGGGTGAGCAGCCCGCGGATCGTCTCTTCGGCACCTGGCTGCTCCGGTGTCAGCGCGGTGAATTCCTTGGCGCCGTCCGACAATCCGGCTTCGTAGGCGTTGCCGTTCTGCACCACGAGACCCGCGATCCACTCCGGGTGCCTGGTGGCGATCCGGAAGCCGACGGGGGCGCCGAAGTCGAAGACGTACATCGCGAAGCGGCGCACGTCGAGGCGCTCCAGGAAACCCTCCACCACGTCGGCGAGCCGATCGAAGGTGTACTCGAAGTCCGCGGGGGCGACGGTGTGGCCGAAGCCGGGATAGTCCGGTGCGATCAGCCGGTATCGGCTGCCGAGGACGTCGATCAGTCTGCGGAACTGGTGCGAGGCCGAGGGAAACCCGTGCAGCAGCAACAACACCGGCGCGTCAGCGCGATCCGGGACCGACTCCCGGTAGAAGACCTGGACTCCGGCTACGTCGACGCTGCGGTGCTCGACTCGAGGCAAGGCGATCATCTATTCACACGCTTTCTTCTGAAGATGTTGCATTAGTTTTAGCCCATGTCGACCTAATGTGTCAAGACGTAGGAGTAGCATTAGGGCTATGAGCGATTCGACCCCGCTGATCGGCGAGCCGCTAGCGCTGGACCTGGTCAACACCGCACCGGACGGCCCAGATCTGCTGGATACACCAGCGCAGTTGACGGAATGGCTTGCACTGCAAGCGGATCGGCTGCACGGCGTCGCGATCGAGCAGCCCACCGCCGCCGACCTGATCGCCGTTCGCGCTGTACGCGAAGACACCGCCACAGCGCTCGAGGCATTGCTGGCCGGTCGGAGACCGCCTGCCACTGCCCTGCGTGGATTGGAAAGAGCCCAGGCCGCCGCACCCCTGATCCGAGAGCTGGACTGGAACGGCGACACTGTGGTCGCGACCGCTCGCCGCCGCGGCCCGCTCGGCGCCGCGGCGGCGGCCGCGTTGGCCGAGTCCGCCATCGACCTGTTCACCGACCCCTCGATCGGCAAACTCAAGCGCTGCGAAGCCGACGACTGCGTGCTGCTGTTCCTGCCCACCCACCCCCGTCGGCGCTGGTGCTCAGCCCAGCGCTGCGGAAACCGGGTCCGCGTGGCGCGGTACTACCAGCGACACAGGCCAGCGGGCACAGCGGACTGAATCCGTGCCGAACCGACGCGCCACTCAGCTGGGCGGGTACGCCGGGGACCCGGGTGTTCGTCACCGAATGCTCATTCTTTGTGGTCGAATGCGGCAGTAGGCTCCTTCTTATGGCCGATGTGCGGGTGCTTCGGGTGGTGGCGGGGATAGTTTCCGCCGGGCTGGCGCTGGGCGTCGCCGAACTGCTCGCGGCCTTCATGGGCCCCGAACGCGCCCCACTCGCAGCCCTCGGCAACACCGTCGTCGATCACACCCCCGACGGTCTGCGCGAATGGGTCATCTCCACCTTCGGCACCAACGACAAAGCGGTGCTGTACATCTGTATGGCGGTGGTGGCGATCATCGTCGCCGGACTGTCAGGCGCAATCGAACGCACCACCCGCGCCGCAGGCTCTACGCTGCTGGCCCTCTTCGGCGTCATTGCGGCCGTCATCGCCGCCAACCGCACCGGACTCTCCGGCGCCCTCCCCACTGTAATCGGCGTCACCGCAGGCATTTACGCTCTTCGAGCCCTGACTCGCCGAATCGACGAGGCCGCCGAGTCAGCCGCCTCGGGGACATCGGCTGTCTCCGGGACATCCGCCGACAACCCCACGAACTCACCGAGTGACGTCTCGGCCGAGGACAATGCTCGTGCTGCAACCCAGTCCACCGCAGCCTCGGCCATACGCCCGCCCGATACCGATACCTCGACCAGTCACCCGGAGGCCATCGACAGGTCCGCAGCGCGCTCGCGCAACGCCTCCGCCACGCCGGGGGAAGAGCGTGCGGAAGTATCCCCGTCAGTGGGCGAATCCACGGATGCGACAAGGCAAGCCGCCAATCCGACAACGGCAGCGCCAGAACGACGGCAGGTGTTGCGCGGACTCGCGATCACCGGCGGTTTGGCGGTACTCGCCGGAGTGGGTGGGCGGCTGTTGGGCGCGCAACGGCATGACGTTTCGGGTGAGCGGGCGGCGGTGCAGTTGCCGGAGCCGATCGAGCCGGAGACGCCACTCGCGCCCGGTGTGGATCTGCGATTGCCGGGGCTGACGCCCTACCTGACGTCGAATGCCGACTTCTATCGGATCGACACCGCGCTGATCGTTCCGCAGGTATCCATCGATGACTGGTCGCTGCGCATCCACGGCATGGTGGATCGCGAAGTCCGGATCAGCTGGGCAGACCTCGCGAATCGGACCGCCGTCGAGAGCCTGGTGACACTGGCCTGTGTCTCGAATCCGGTGGGCGGCGATCTGATCGGCAATGCCCGCTGGCGCGGCTACCGGCTCGATGCCCTGCTCGCCGAGGCCGGCCCGCACCCGGACGCGGATATGGTTCTCTCCCACAGCATCGACGGTTTCACCGCGGGCAGCCCGCTGGCCGTGCTCACCGACGGCCGCGACGCCTTGCTCGCGGTCGGCATGAACGGCGAGCCACTGCCGGTCACCCACGGCTACCCCGCCCGACTCGTCGTGCCCGGCCTCTACGGCTACGTCTCCGCCACCAAATGGGTCACCGAACTCGAGGTCACCCGATTCGACCGCGCCACCGCCTACTGGACCCGCCGCGGCTGGTCCGCCAAAGGCCCGATCAAGACCGCGTCTCGAATCGACACCCCTCGTTCCCGCGCACGCATCAAGGCGGGCGCCATTCCCATCGCAGGCGTCGCCTGGGCCCAGCACCGCGGCATCACAGCGGTCGAAGTCCAAA
Organism: Nocardia sp. GCM10030253; assembly: GCF_042675075.1. Lineage (NCBI taxonomy): Bacteria > Bacillati > Actinomycetota > Actinomycetes > Mycobacteriales > Nocardiaceae > Nocardia > Nocardia sp. GCM10030253. Next base: position 3,824 of record NZ_JBHTDL010000013.1, read on the forward strand.
TCGACGACGGCGACTGGCAACCCACCCGCCTGTCCACCGAACAATCCATCGACACCTGGCGCCAATGGGTCTACGACTGGAACGCCACCCCCGGCACCCACACCATCCGCGCCCGCGCCACCGACGGCACCGGCGAAACCCAAACCTCCGAACGCCGCGACGTAGTCCCCGACGGCGCCACCGGCTACCCCACCGTCACCGTCCAGGTGAGCTGACAGACCCAGCACATGCGTGTGCCCCGTGCGCGGATTGCACACGGGGCACAGACAACTCAAGCCGCGACGGTGTCGGCCGGTTCGGACTCGGTGCTCGCGGTGGCGCCTTCGCCGTGGCGGATAAAGAGGGCCGAGGCGATGACGCCGATGAGGAGGATGCCTGCGGGGAGCAGGATGGACTGGCTCAGGGCGGTGCTGAAGGCGTCCTTGACGAATTCGGGGACGGGTCCGCCGCCGCCCTCGGTGACTTTGCCGCCACCTAGGCCGTTGGCGCTCATTCGGGCCGCGACCAGGGCGCTGATGGCAGCGCTGCCGAGTACCGAGCCCACCTGACGGGTGGTGTTGTAGACGCCCGCGCCCGCGCCTGCGAACTGCACCGGCAGATTGTGGGTTGCGGTCGAGGCCAGCGGCGCCCAGATGCAGGCGTTGGCGAAGCCGGCCAGCGCGGCCGACAGCAGGAACCACACGATCGACGAGTCCGGCGTCATCACCGCCGCGAACCAGAAGACCGAGAACGCGAATCCGACGAAGCCGATGGTCGGGACGATGCGCGGATGGAGCTTGTCGGAGTACTTGCCGATCACCGGCGCGAAAATGCCGGTCACGATCGCCATCGGCGCGAACACCAACGCGGACTTGGTCGGTGACATCTCACGCACCGCCTGCAGATAGAAGTACGACGGCACCATCATCGAGGTGACCGCGGCGCCCATCGAGGCGATAGCCAGGTTGGACAGCCCGAAGTTGCGGTCGCGGAACAGGCGCAACGGCAGCAGCGGCTCACCGGTATTGCGCGCTTGGTTCACCACGAACGCCACCAGCACCAGCGCGCCCGCGACGATCATCAGCCAGATCCGCAACGACCAGTCGTAGGTGTTGCCCTCCTGGATCCCGAACACCAGCAGGAACAGGCCGACACCGCTGAGCACCACGCCGGGAATATCGAACTTGTGCTCGTGCGTCGGCAGCGCGGGCACCAGCCAGACCGCCAGCGCGAAGGCGAGGACGCCGACCGGAACGTTGACGATGAAGATCCACTCCCAGCCGAGGCCGTCGACGAGCACGCCACCGAGGATCGGGCCGACCAGGGTGGCAAGTCCGGCGACGCCGCCCCACAGACCCATCGCCGCGCCGCGCTTGTCCGGCGGGAATGTCCTGGTGATCACAGCCATGGTCTGCGGGGTCATCAATGCCGCGCCGAGGCCCTGCACGGCGCGCGCGGCGATCAGCATGGTGATGGTTCCCGACAGGCCGCACCACAGCGACGCGGCGGTGAATATCGCGAGGCCGATGAGGTACATGTTCTTGGGGCCGTAGCGATCACCGAGCCTGCCGGTGACGAGCAGCGGCACCGCGTAGGTGAGCAGATAGGCGCTGGTTACCCAGATGACCTGGGAAATATCGGCGCCCAGGTCGCGCATGATGGCCGGGTTGGCGACTGCGACGATCGTCATGTCCAGCAGGATCATGAAGAAGCCGACGACCAGCGCGAAAAGCGCTAGCCACGGATTGCGTTGGGTGGACATGGATTTCGTTCCTATCTCGGACGTCTCCGGATGACGAAGTTTCGGTGCATGGCTGGTTCGACAGTTGACATCAGGGCGGGCTCGTCCCCGTCGCACGCCGGGGCACCGGTGGCAATTCGGCATCGAGTGCGTCGGCGGCTTCGGACCATGCGTCGTGGCCCCCTGAGATCCGAACACCGGTCTTCGGATCGAATTCCTCCCACTCCATCTCACCGCTGTCGAGCTCGGTGATGAGGTCGTTGATCCAGGCGATCTCGGCGGCGATGGTGGCGCGCAGATACGGGAGCACAATCCAGTAGCGGCGCGGCACCGCGTGCATGCCTGCCCATCTGTCCATCGCCTCGTTGTCGGCCTGGTCGTGTTCCAGGTGCTCGACGCGCTCCCGCAGCAGCGCGAGCACATCCGCCTTCGGCAGGTTGTGCGCCTCCGCGAGCGCGACGGGGAACATCGGATACTCCGGCGCGGGAGCCCGCAGGATCTCGGTGATTCTGGCGCGCAACGCCGTTCGACCGCTGTCGGTGATCCGATAGGTGGTGCGCTCGGGCCGATTCCCTTCTCGGTCGATGCCCTCGGCCAGCACCAGTTCCTGATCGGCCAGCCGCGCGACTGTGTGATAGAGAGAGCCGGGTCGCACCTTCACCAGCATGTCTTCCCGACGGGCGATCAGCACTTGATACATCTCGTAGGGATGCATCGGCCGCTCTTCGAGCAGTGCGAGCACGGAGATCGCCAATGGCGTCACCGCGGAGCGCGCCTGCCGCCCCATACCGGTACCTCCTGTGGATTTCCGAGACCACGCACGATAGCCACGGCTACCACCGAATGCCCCCTTCTGAATACTCCACGTGGAATATACGGTGTGGAGCAATCGAGCCGCAAGACGTTTCGGCGATCGGAAAGGTGATCGGCGGCACAGCAGATGCCGGTCAGGCGGACCGCAACCCAGATTCAGCGGCCACTCGGCGCGGTGATCAGGACCAGCCGAATCAGGCTGTCCTGTGCAGACGTTCGACACCCGGGCATGCGGCAACAATCGAGCGGCGGCAACAAACCCTGTGGCCGCGGCGGCTGCACCGGCCGGTGTCTACAGAGCGTGTGCGTCCAGCCAGGCGCGCGCTACGTCAGCAGGGACGGCACCGTCGCGTATCCGGCGGATCATGGCGACGAGCTCATCGGTGGTCAGCTCTCCCGCGACATAGTTCAGCTTCCGGATCTGCCGATCGTCGAGCAGACCCTTGCGATACACGGCCAACACGTTCTCCGCACGGAATGCGTAGTCGTCGTCGGACAGGACGGTCAGCCCATCGGTTGCCCCCGGGGCAAGCGAGGGGGGCCCGCCAAGGACTCCGGCCTGGACCTCGCCGTCCAGCAAGGCTTTTCGAAGGGTGGCGGCATCGGGAAAGGGCTTGGTTCCGGCAAAGCTACAGCCGGACACCTGAAGCAAGGCAGCAGGCGAACGCAGCACCTCCGGCACCGGAGCCACGCCGACCTCGAGTTCACCGCACCGGGACGCGAGATCGCCGATGGACCGTACCCGATCGCGGGTCGCCGCCGCCTCGGCCACCAGCATTCGCGGGCGCATGTCCGTGCCGTCGGCCGGATCGGAGACCGCAAGCCCCTCGGGCAACGACCTGTTCACCGCCTCGGTCACCGACAGTTCAGGCACCGGCCGATTCGCCACCTCGGCAGCCACCTCGGGCTTGCGCGCCCGCGAATTGGCGTCAAGGAACGCGAGCAACTCACCGCTGTGTTCACCGACCACCGCAACGGTGCCCGCGTCCAACGCGGCCAGATAGTCGGCGCGATTGCCGAGATGTGGTGCGACGGAGGCGGGCACACCGGTACGGGACAGCGCTGCGGAATAGATTTGCGCAAGCAGATTCGATTCCATCGAATCACCCGCGCCGACCACTAGGGTGGGGCCCTGGGTGTCGTTTCCACAGGAAACGGCCAGTGTGACGGCCGCGACGACCACTACCCGAGCCACTACCCGCCTCGACGCGGCCAACATCATCCGGCGACACCAACTCTCCGTAGCCAACAGGAAGATCATGCAACGGGCAGTATGAACAACCAGAATGTACCGGTGGCCGTTGAGGCACGGCCCGTCGCATCGCCCGCTTTTGCCGGAAGGACCCCAGTGAACACCACAATTTCCCCCGATGCCGCACGGCACGGGCGGTCGGCGCTGCGCATGACGCTGCGCGCGACCCGGACCCTCGTCGCCGCGGCAGCGCTGGCCGCCGCCATGATCCTGTCCGCATGTGGCAATTCCGATCCACTGGCGGCCACGGGCAGCTGCGAGGGCGACGGGCTGACCGTCGGCTCGGCGAACTTCCCCGAGTCCGAGACGGTTGCCAACGTTTACGCGGAAGTGTTGCGGGCCAACGGATTCAAGGTAGACACCCGGCTCAATATCGGCAGCCGCGAAGCCTACATCCCGGCGCTGCGCCAGTGCGCCATCTCGGTGATCCCGGAGTACACCGGCAACCTGCTGCAGTACCTGGACAAGTCCGCGACCGCGACCAGCGCCGCCGACATCGATAGCGCACTGCCGAAGGCGCTCGGTTCCGATCTGGCCATCGGCACTCCCGCGCCCGGCCAGGATTCCGACGCGGTCGTGGTCACCAAGGCCACCGCCGAGCGCTGGAACCTGCGCACCATCGCGGATCTGGCCGCACATTCGGCCGAGGTGAAGTTCGGCGCACCCGCCGAGTTCCAGGAGCGGGCAGGCGGCCTGCCCGGCCTGAGGAAGAACTACAACCTCGATATCGCCGCGAACAACTTCGTGCCGATCGCCGACGGCGGCGGGCCCGCCACGGTGCGCGCCCTGGTCGACGGCCAGGTGACCGCGGCCAATATCTTCACCACCTCGCCCGCGATCGCGCAGAACAACCTTGTCGTGCTGGAAGACCCGAAGCACAACTTCCCGGCCCAGAACGTGGTCCCGCTGTTCAATGCCGCCAAGAAGTCGGATAAGTCGCTCGCCGCGCTCAATGCCGTTTCCGCGAAGCTGACCACCGACGAACTGATCAAGCTCAACGAGGCGGTCTCCGGTAGCAGCAAGACCGAGCCCAAGGCCGCTGCCGCGGCGTGGGTCGCCGCCCAAGGATTGAATAAGCCGACCGGATAAGGGCGATGGCGGGCTTCGTCCCGCCGCGCCGTGTACAGGAGCCCGCGTGTCCGATATCGAATTCAGCGATATCAGCAAGACCTATCCGGACGGCACCCATGCCGTCACCGACCTCGACCTGCGCATCGAATCGGGATCGTTCACCGTATTCGTCGGCCCGTCCGGCTGCGGAAAGACAACCTCCATGCGGATGATCAACCGGATGATCCGCCCGACCGCCGGCACGATCACCATTGCCGGGCAGGATATTTCGACGATCGATCCGGTCAAGCTTCGGCTCGGTATCGGGTACGTGATCCAAAGCGGTGGGCTGCTGCCGCACCGCACCGTGGTCGACAATGTCGCGACGGTGCCGGTGCTGCGTGGTGATTCGCGCCGCGCCGCGCGTGCGGCAGCGCTCAAGGTTCTGGACCGGGTCGGTCTGGACCGCTCGCTGGCCGGGCGGTATCCGGCACAGCTGTCCGGCGGGCAGCAGCAGCGCGTCGGGGTGGCACGGGCACTGGCCGCCGACCCGCCGGTGCTGCTGATGGACGAGCCGTTCAGCGCGGTCGACCCTGTGGTGCGGGCCGAACTTCAGGTCGAAATGCAAAGGCTGCAAGCCGAATTGCACAAAACCATCGTGTTCGTCACCCACGACATCGACGAGGCGATCACCCTCGGCGATCGGGTCGCGGTGTTCGGTCGCGGCGGCGTATTGCAGCAATACGATCCGCCGCAGCGCGTCCTCGCTCAGCCCGCCACCGATTTCGTCGCCGATTTCGTCGGCCGCGATCGCGGCTATCGCGGCTTGTCCTTCCGTGCCGCGAATGACGTTCCACTGCACGAGATCCAGACCGCAACCGCCGACGAGGTGGCCAAACTGCGCCTGGAGCGCGGCGACTGGGTGCTGGTGGTCGACGCGGACGACCGACCCGTCGGCTGGGTCGATGTGACCGGCGTCGAAGCGGTGCGCGCCGAACGGGCACTGCAGGAAAGCATGTCGGCGGGCGGCTCGCTGTTCACGCCCTCGGGCGATCTGCGCCAGGCGCTGGACGCGGCGATCTCCTCACCGTCCGGAGTCGGTGTCGCCGTGGATGATTCGGGCGCTGTGCGCGGCGGCGTGCTCGCCACCGAAGTCCTCGAGCAGCTCGCGGGCCAGCGGGCAACCGAGGACGCCGAACGCAACCGGCACTATTTCGAACAAGAAGCCGCGCAATGAAGTACTTGATCGACAATTTCTCGGAGATCATGGGGTTCACCAAGACTCACCTGTACCTGGCGCTGGTGCCGCTGGCGCTGGGCTTGGTGATCGCGATTCCGTTGGGGGCGTTGGTTCGTCGGGTGTCATGGCTGCGGCGCGTCACCGTGACGGTGTCGAGCCTGGCCTATACGGTGCCGTCGCTTGCGTTGTTCGTGATCATCCCGCCGTTGGTTGGGATCTCCACTATCGATCCGATGAATGTGATCATCGCGCTCACTGTGTATTCGACTGCGCTGCTGGTGATCGCGGTGCCTACGGCACTGGATTCGGTGCCCGCCAGTGTGATCGACGCCGCCGACGCGGTCGGGTTCGGCCCGCTGCGGCGCACCCTGACCGTCGATATGCCGCTCGCCGTACCGGTTTTCGTGTCCAGCCTGCGGGTGGTGGTCGTCTCCAATATCGCCATGGTGTCGGTCGGTGCGCTGATCGGTGTCGGCGGGCTCGGCAAGCTGTTCACCCAGGGCTATCAGCGTGACTACCCGGACGAGATCATCGCGGGCATCATCGTGACGCTGGCGCTCGCCCTGATCTTCGACCGGCTGGTGTACGCGCTCGGCCGCTGGTCGACACCGTGGGCGCGGGCCGACGCCAAGGCCGCGAAAGCGAAAGGGGCAGCCGCGTGAACCTTTTCCTCGACGCCTGGCACTACCTCACCGACGGCGCGAACTGGAGTGGGCCGACCGGCATCGAACACCGTATCGCCCAACATCTTTGGTACAGCTTCCTCGCGGTCGCCGCCTCGGCCGTCGTCGCGGTGCCGCTCGGCCTGATCATCGGCCACACCAAGCGCGGCGCGGCCGTGCTCGTCGGCTTCGCCAACGCCATGCGCGCCCTGCCTACCCTCGGCTTGCTCACCTTCCTGGTGCTGCTGATGGGCCTCGGCCTCGTCCCACCATTGCTGGCGCTCGTCACCGTCGGCATTCCGCCACTGCTCGCGGGCGCGTACGCCGGAATCGCCAATGTGCCGGCGGATGTCGTCGATGCCTCCCGCGCCATGGGGATGACCGAAACCCAGATCCTGTTCCGCGTCGAAGTCCCCAACGCGCTACCGATCCTGCTCACCGGGCTGCGCGGCGCCACCCTCCAGGTCGTCGCCACCGCGACCATCGCCGCCTACGTCAACCTCGGCGGTCTCGGGCGCTACATCTTCGACGGCATCGGCCTCTACCGCTACGACCGTGTCCTCGTCGGCGCCCTGCTGGTGGCCGTCCTCGCCATGGTCCTCGACGGCCTGCTCGCCTTCACTGTCTGGGCGAGCGCGCCGGGTACCGGCCGCCTGCGCCGCACCCCCGTGAACGTCACCCCGGCCGCCATCCTGGAGACCACGAACTGAGCTCACCGCGGTTCCACCCCCTTTCGGGGGTAGCTGCGGAGTGAGCCACATCACTACTTTCCCTCTCACCCAGCGAAGCCCGACCGGGCAGCGCACCGGGCATGAGAAGAGGAACACATGATGAGAGTGTCTCCAACAGAGACAGCGGTGATGACGCCAGGCACGAGCGTGCGCAGGGTGGCCATAGCGAGTTGCATCGGCACCACGATCGAGTTCTACGATTTCTTCATCTACGGCACCGCTGCCGCCCTTGTCTTCCCGAAGGTGTTCTTTCCTGCGCTCGGATCGACGGCGGGTACCGTCGCCTCGTTCGCGACCTTCGCCGTCGCTTTCATCGCGCGTCCGGTCGGTGCCATGCTGTTCGGCCACTATGGCGACCGGATCGGTCGCAAGAAGACACTCGTCTCGACACTGCTGCTGATGGGCGTCAGCACCTTGCTGATCGGCCTGCTACCCGGCGCGGCCACCATCGGGGTCGCGGCCCCGATCATCCTGGTGCTGCTGCGATTCGGCCAAGGATTCGCGGTCGGCGGCGAATGGGCCGGCGCGACCCTACTGACCGCCGAATACGCCCCACCGGGCAAACGTGGCCTCTACGCGATGTTCCCGCAGATCGGCCCGGCCTTCGCGTTCATACTGTCGTGCAGCACCTTCCTCATCACCGGAGCGGTGCTCGGCGACGCGAACGACACCTTCCTCAACTGGGGCTGGCGGATCCCGTTCGTGTTCTCCATCGTCCTGGTCGGTATCGGCCTGTACATGCGCCTCGCTATCGAGGAGACCCCGGTCTTCCGCGCGAACCAGATGCAGCGCGCACTCGACGCCCCGGAGGGCAGGGCGACGACCCTGCCGTTCCTCGACGCCTGGCGCTTCCAGACCAAGGAGATCCTGCTCTCCGCTGGTGCGCTGGCGTGCCTGTTCGCCTTCTTCTACATGGGCACAGCGTTTCTCACCAGCTACGGGACCAAGACGCTCGGGTTCGGCCGCCCGTTCGTGCTGACCGTGGGCATCGCGGCCGCCGTGGCATTCGGCGCGGCGATCATCGTCTCCGCTATGTACTCCGACCGCATCGGCCGACGTCGCGTCATCATGGCATCGTGCGGGCTAGCCGTCGCCTGGGCCCTGGTGCTGTTCCCGATCCTCGACACCCGCTCACCGGTGGCCTTCGTCATCGGCGTCGTCACGACCCTGTCGATCTTCGGAATCGCCTACGGTCCATGCGGCGCACTGCTCCCGGAGATGTTCCAGACCCGATATCGGTACACCGGAGCCGGACTCGGCTACAACCTGGCCGGTGTCCTCGGCGGTGCGATCCCACCACTGATCGCCGCACCACTCGCCTCGTCCTACGGCAGCAATGCCATCGGCATCATGCTCGCCGCGCTCGCCGCGCTCAGCTTCTTCTGCACCAAGGCACTGGTGGAGACAAAGGACCTCACCATGTAAGCAGCCACGAAAGGCAACAGCCGCTGGCCGTCTCGTTCAGAGCCCCGGTGATCTCTATCCAGAAAGGGCGCCTCGCTCGGTGATGAGTGAGGCGCCCTTCGGCCTGTCGAGTTGTGTCGCGGTTACGCGACGCCCTCGGCGCGAGCTGCGGCGGCCACGGCCTCGGCGACTGCCGGGGCGACGCGGGGGTCGAGCGGGCTCGGGACGATCTTCTCCGGGCCGAGTTCGTCGGCAACCACGCTGAGGATGGCGTCGGCGGCGGCGATCTTCATGCCCTCGGTGATGCGGCGCGCGCCCGCGTCGAGGGCGCCCTTGAAGACGCCGGGGAAGGCGAGCACATTGTTGATCTGGTTCGGGAAGTCGCTGCGGCCCGTTGCCACGATCGCGGCGTACTTACGAGCCACCTCGGGGTGGATCTCCGGGTCCGGGTTGGACATGGCGAACACGATCGACTCCGGCGCCATCGAGGCGATGAGGTCCTCGGCGATCAGACCGGCCGACAGACCGAGGAACACGTCGGCGCCGGCCAGCGCCTCGGCGGCGCCACCGGTCAGCCCGCGCGGGTTGGTGCGCTTGGCCAGTTCGGCCTTCACGTCATTGAGGTCGTTGCGGTCCTGGCCGACGATGCCCTTGGAGTCGAGCACGGTCACGTCCTGCACGCCGGCGGCGAGCAGGATGTTCGTGCACGCGACGCCCGCGGCGCCCGCGCCGGACACCACGACCTTCAGGCCCGCGATGCCGCGACCCTGCACCTTGGCCGCGCCGTTGAGGGCGGCGAGCACCACGATGGCGGTGCCGTGCTGATCGTCGTGCATGACCGGGCAGTCCAGCGCCTCGATGAGCCGCTTCTCGATCTCGAAGCAGCGCGGGGCGGAGATGTCTTCCAGGTTCACCGCGCCGAAGCTCGGACGCAGCCGGATGATCGTCTCGACGATCTCGTCGGAATCCTTGGTGTCCAGCACGATCGGGATCGAGTTGAGCCCGGCGAACTTCTTGAACAGCGCCGCCTTGCCCTCCATCACCGGGAGCGAGGCGCGCGGGCCGATGTCACCGAGACCGAGCACCGCGGTGCCGTCGCTGACCACGACCACTAGCCGGTCGGTCCAGGTGTAGCGCTTATACAGCGCTTCGTCGGTGGCGATGGCGCGGCTGACCTGAGCCACGCCGGGGGTGTAGGCGATCGAAAGGTCGCGCTGAGTCTCCAGCGGCGCGGCGAGTTCGACCGAGAGCTTGCCGCCGAGGTGACCCGCGAAGATCTCTTCGTGAGTGATCTCGGAAAGGCTGGCAGTGGCATTCGGTGCGTCAGTCACAGGTGACACGATTTCACTCCTGCTCGGGTCGGGCACAACCGGGAAACGGTTACCGCCGGGTATTTAGGTAATAGGTGACTCATACCGCTCATCGAGTGCGCTGACCGGTACGTTTCGAGTCGGCTTGCGCGTGGGCAAGAGATGCCGATATCTCGATCACGTGGCGCGGCACTGATCCGCAGAGCGGGAGCCGGACGGGTAGGTCCGGACGGAACATGCGGAGAGATCTTCGGGTCGCGACGGTGCGTCGTGAGGCGGAGATCTCCGTGATTCCCGAACCCGGCGGTGGCATAGGTGGGGAATCCGACACATTCTGCCAGCCGGATCGACGACTTGCCAAACCGGTGTGTCGAATCCCGGTCGCGCGCCATACTCCCAGGATAGGTCACCGGAATTACCCGGAGGTAAGCGGAAACTCGCATTTCGGATCGGGTGGGCGGAGAACTGTCACAACGGCAGTGGATCGCCCGCGGTGAGGTCGGGATCGGCAAACTCCCGCACGATCGGCGCGACGACTCCCGCTTGTTCCCGCACGACTGCTGCTGATTGCGTCGGCGCCGCGGCGGGCTCACCGACCGCGGGCGACCGCAAATCCGCACGTACCCACACCGTGTCGAGCCCGCCGGAGGTCAACCGCACCCGCCAATCGGCCGCGGCATCGGGGTGATCGGTGCGCCGGTGCATACCGCGGCTCTCGGTGCGCGCGAGCGCGCTGTGCTTGGTCCAGCGCGCCACCGCGAGCAACGCCGCCGCCTGCCTGGCTCGCAGTCGGTCCGCGCCGGAACCGCCGAGTCCGAATTCGGCGCCAGGCCACAGGCCGTCGAGTTCGCCGATGCTGTCGCGCAGGCTGCCCGCGCTGCGCCAGTAGCTGCGCCGCAGCGGCAGCGTGTGCTCCTGCACCAGCCCGACCACCGCGCGCGAGTCGATCCGCGCCTCCGGGTTGAGCCCGGCCCCTGGCACCTCGCGCGCCGGGCCCGGCTTGCCCCTGCGGCGCGCGAATCCGGCAGCGCCCGCTCCGGCCCACACGCCCGAGGCGATGGCCCACGCGCCGCCCTGTCCGCCGAATCCGCTGACCGCTCCGGTGATCGGCTCCCGCGTCGTCACATCACCCGCACCGTAGAGTCCGGCCACCGTGGTCGCGCAGTCCGTCCCGGCGATGCGGAGTCCACCGGTCCCGCGCACCGTGCCCTCCAGCACCGCACGCAGCGGGACCCGCTTGGTCTTGTCCACCACGCCTTGCCGCGACAGTCGGCAACGCACGGCGTAGGGCACGTCTTCGAGTGCGGCGTATACGCCGCGGCCGTCGGCGATCGCCGCGAACGCCGCGGCGCGATGACCGGTGATGGCCGCACCGGATTCGAGTGGCGAAGTGCAGTGCGAGGCCGGAGACGAACGTCGAGTTCAGCACCGGCTCCAGACCGTAGGCGCTGGAGAATTCCATGCCCGACAGTTGCGCCCCCGCCTCGGCCGCCAACAGCAGTCCGTCACCGGTGTCGACGTCGGTGCCCGCGCCGCCCGACAGGAAAGCGCAACCGCCGGTGGCCACCACCACCGCGCCCGCCCGGACCGTCCAACCGCGAAACCTGTTGTGCTGCTGCACTCCGGTCGCTCCGGCCGCAACGCCGTCGCGATCGACGAGCAGTTGTAGTGCGGGATGGTGATCGAGAATGCGCACCCCGGCATCGAGCACGCTGCGTCGCATCCTGCGTAGGTAGCTCGCCCCGTCCACGCACACCCGCAGCGAGGTTCGCCGATCCGGCACGGGCGTCAGTCCACGGCCACCCGGGTCACGGCCCTCGCCGGGAAACCGGTATCCCCAGCGCACCAACTGCTCGACGCGCAGATGGGTCTCCTCCAGCACCCGATGCATCCAGTCCGGATCGCCGAGGCCACCGCCGTGCGCGTACGCGTGCGCCACCGCCTCGTCCCTGGCCGGTCCTGGCGGGATATTCCACAGCGATGTCGTCCCGAAGGCGGTGGGGCCGCTGGTCCCGCAGCGTCCCTTGTCGACAAGCACCACCCGCGCTCCCGTCGCGGCGGCGGAGACGGCGGCCCAGGCTCCGGCGGGACCGCCGCCGAGGACCAGTACGTCCGTCTCGATTTCGCTCACAAAGAGAAATGTTCGACCACAATTCACCCGGCCGCAACCATTACTGGATATTCAGCTCCACCACTGCGTCCACAGCAATAATCCGGCAGCCAAGAAAACAACCAGCGATCCGGAAAAGGCGGCAAAACCCCGATGTTTATCCGAAAAAATCTGTGCCGCGACGGCGGTCGAGGACATGGCCAGATGCCAGGTCACCGACTCACCACCCGGACCGGGAAACTCACGCCTGGCAGCGATGATCGCGGTGCCGATGACGACCAGCGTCAGCACGAACGTCCCCGCGGCCACAACTCCGCTCAGCCCGCGCACCGGTCTCACGAGGCGATCACCGGCACTCCCGTGGCTTTGCCCACAAGTTCCTCGAATTGCGCAGGGTCGGTGGTGAATTCACCGAGCCGGATGGTCTTGTTCGCGCCGTGGTAGTCCGACGAGCCGGTGGTGAGCAGACCGAGCTCGGTCGCAAGCGCCGCCAGCACCGCGCGGTCGGCCGCGGAATGGTCCGGGTGGTCGATTTCGAGCCCGCCCAGACCGAGCGTGGCGAGTTCGCGAATATCGTCCAGCGCCAATAGCCGTCCACGCTTGCGGGCCCGCGTGTGCGCGAGCACGCTCACGCCACCGGCGGTGGCGATCATTTCGACCGCCCGGCGCAGCGGCGTATCGGCCTTTTCCGCGTAATACGGTCCGTGCGGCGCCAGCAGTTCGGTGAATGCCGCGTCGACACTCGGCACCACGCCCGCCTCGACCAGCGCCCGCGCGAGGTGCGGCCGTCCGGCCGACGGCCCGGCCGAGGCCAGTACCGCGTCCGGATCGATGGGTAGCCCGTCGGCGCGCATCAGCTCGGCCATCGCACGCAGCCGATCGACGCGTTCGGCACGCAACCGCTCTCGCTCGTCGGCGAAACACCGATCGGCCGGGTCGAAGAGGTACGCGAGCAGATGCACCGGGACGGGCCAGCCGTCCGCACCCAGGCCGATGCACGACATCTCCATGCCGCGCACCAGCGTCAAACCCTTCGGCAGCGCGTCGACCGCTTCGGTCCACCCGGCGGTGGTGTCGTGGTCGGTGATCGCGACGACGTCCAGGCCTGCCGCTGCCGCGTTCCGAACAAGTTCGGCCGGGGAGTCGGTGCCGTCGGACGCGGTCGAATGGGTATGCAGGTCGATGCGCACGCCTTCAGTCTTACAGTGCGCTCGCGGCGGACCATCACGCGCAGGCGACGTAGCATCAATCGGTGCCATCTATTCCGCCGCGACCGTCGTTTCGCGGCAAAGCTCGAGCGGCGGCGCCACGGCCGCACATCCCCGTTCCTACCGCGCGCGCGGTGGTCGACTGCGCGGTCTATCTCAATGGCAAACGGCTGCCAGGCCGGTTCTCTGCCGCGGACGCGATGGCCGAGGTAGGAAACCGCGGAGCCGGATTCGTGTGGGTCGGACTGCACGATCCGGATGAGTACCAGATGGCCGATATCGCCAAGACCTTCGACCTGCACCCCCTCGCCGTTGAGGATGCGGTCAAGGCTCATCAGCGACCGAAACTCGAACGCTATGACGACACCCTCTTCCTCGTCCTGCGCACCGTCAGCTACGTCCCGCACGAAATGCACAGTGTCAGTGAGATCGTCGAGACCGGCGACATCATGGTCTTCACCGGACCCAACTTCGCGGTGACCGTCCGGCACGGCGAGCACACCGGACTCGCCGGAGTCCGCAATGAGTTGGAGAACAACCCCGAACAGCTCATGTTCGGCCCCGGTGCGGTGCTGCACGCGGTCGCCGACCATGTCGTGGATTCCTACATCGAGGTGGCACAGTCGGTCGAGAACGATATCGAGGAGATGGAGGAAGAGATCTTCACCCCTCGCAATCAGGTCACCATCGAATCGATCTACCAGCTCAAGCGCGAGGTGGTCGAGCTGCGGCGGGCGGTGAACCCGCTCGCGATCCCCCTGCAGTTACTCGCCAACAAGCCAGACCTGCCGCTGCCCATGGAAATTCGGCGCTATATGCGGGATGTGGCCGACCATCACACCTCGGTGGCCGAGCGCATCACCGATTTCGACGATTCACTGAGCGCGCTGATCAGCGCCGCGCTCGCCAAGATCGCCGTGCAACAGAACACCGACATGCGCAAGATCTCCTCCTGGGTCGCCATCGCCGCAGTGCCGACGATGATCGCCGGAATCTACGGGATGAACTTCGACCACATGCCAGAACTGCGGCAAGTCTGGGGGTACCCGCTGGTCCTGATCGTCATCGCGACCATCTGCATCAGCCTGTTCGTCACTTTCCGCCGCAACAACTGGCTCTGATCGGCCCTGCCCGTACAGGCGCCCATCTACCTACAGCGACGCAGCACCTCTCGCCGGATCGTGCACATCGATCCCCGCCTCCACCCATGCATCCCGCAACGCCTGCGCGCCACGCACTCGTACCCAAGCCGCCTCGGTGGCGGTCACCGGGACGACCGTCAGATACCGAACCGGCTCGGCGGGCTCGGGCAGCACCACGTCGGGAATGTCGCTCTCGCCCAACAGAACCGCGGTGAACGGCGCATCCCGCCACATCGGCTCACCCAGGTCGAGCAGCGCATCCGCCTGCAGCACAACTCCTTCCACGACAGGCGTCGCGGCAAGCACGCCGAGCGTCTTGGCCAGCCCGGCGTTCGACCCGGCCCCGGCGCGCAAGGCGAGCACCAACTCGGCGCGCGGTCCGCGCACCGGGTCCGCGAGCAGGTCGCTGGGATCGCCCATCGGATGGCGCGACCCGCCCAGGGTCACGTAGTGCACGAGCTCGTCGCCGGGAATCCGCAGTATTTCGATGGGCTCCAACCCGAGGAACGTCACCGACGCCGAATCGACGGCCGCCGTATCCACGCCGAAATGGTCCAGCACCTCGGTGCGGACCTTATCCACTACCTCCATGCGTTCAGATCGCCAGCCGCGCCAGCATGTCGCGCGCCTGCTCGGCCGACTTCGGATCGCACAGCACGTCGTAGCGGCCCGCCACCAACTGCATGGTGGAGGCGAAATCGCGCTGCCCCTTGGTCGCCGCGTACGGGATCGAGGTGGAGATGACGCCGAAGATGATGCCGCCGACCAGGCCGACCAACAGTGGACCGAGCGCGCCGCTGGTGGTGAACAGGCTGAGCAGCAGACCGAGGAACAGGCCGAGCCAGGCGCCGGAAACGACTCCACCACCGATTACCTTGCCCCAGGTCAGCCGGTATAGGACGCGCTCGACCTGCATCAGGTCGACGCCGACGATGGTCACGTCCTGTACTGGGAACTGCCCGTCGGCCAGGAAGTCGACCGCCTTCTGCGCCTCGGCGTAGGTCGGGTACGAGCCCACCGGCCAGCCTGTCGGCGGCGTCGGCAGACCCTGCCGTGCGCGGTTCGCGTTCCCCATGGGATTCGTCATACCTCTATTGTGCTATTCCTACTGGTCGTTCGGTGGTGTGAAACGCCCCGCTGCCTGTCATTGAGACGAACGCTGCATTCCCGCCGCCCGGCCCTTGTCGGCAATCACCTGGGCCATCTTCGCGCTCGCCTCGTCGATCATCTCGTCACCGAGCATGACCGCACCACGCGCGCCACCCGCCGCGGAGGTATGGAAGGCGTACGCGTCCAAAATCTGTTCGGCGCGGTCGTAATCGGCCTGCCTCGGGCTGAAAATCTCGTTGGCGGCGTCGATTTGGCCCGGATGCAGCACCCACTTGCCGTCGAAGCCCAGCGCCGCGGTGCGTCCTGCCGCCCTGCGGAACCCGTCGACGTCGCGGATCTGCAGGTACGGGCCGTCGATCGCCTGCAGCCCGTGCGCACGGGCCGCGAGCAGAATGGTCATCAGGATGTGGTGGTAGGCGTCGCCGGTGTCGTAGCCCTCCGGTTGTTCGCCGACCACGAGGGTGCGCATGTTGATGCTTGCCATGAAATCGGCGGGGCCGAAAACCAGCGTTTGCACCCGCGGACTCGCGGTGGCGATCTCGTCGATATTGCGCAGCCCGAGCGCGTTCTCGATCTGCGGTTCGATGCCGATCCTGCCGACCTCGAGTCCGCTGGCCTTCTCCAGCTGTGTGAGCAGCAGATCGAGAGCCCTCACCTGACCGGCGTCGGTGACCTTGGGCAGCAGGATCGCATCCAGCGCCGCGCCCGCCCCCTCGACGACCGTGATGACGTCGGCGTAGGTCCACTCGGTGGTCCAGTCGTTGACGCGCACCACCCGCAGCTGTGTGCCCCAACCCGGTTCGTTCAGCGCCGCCACGATATTCGCGCGGGCGGCGGCCTTGGCCACCGGCGCTACCGCGTCCTCCAGATCGAGAAACACCTCGTCCACGGGCAGGCCCTTGGCCTTCTCGATCATTTTCGGGTTGCTGCCGGGGCAGGCAAGCACCGAACGGCGCGGCTTCATGATCACTCCCGTCGATCGTGGCGTGGCGCGTACACCCGCCCGCGAACCTCTAGCCTGGCAACTATGGCAGCAACCAGGGTGTACGTTGCCAGGCTGGCCGGCCTGGTGGTGCTCGGCCCGGACGGCGAGTCTATCGGCCGTATCCGCGACGTCGTCGTGGCCATCCGCTACGACGGCCAGCAGCCACGCATTCACGGTCTCGTCGTCGAACTGCCCACCCGGCGGCGGATTTTCGTGCCGATGTTGCGGGTCACCGCGATCGAGCCCGGTGTGGTGACGCTGAATACCGGCACGGTCAGCCTGCGCCGATTCGCCCAGCGGCCCGGCGAACTGCTCGCGATCGCCCAGATCGTGGATTCCTCGGTGCGCGTGCACGATCCGAACCTGCCCGACCTCGCCGATGTCGACGTATTCGTGGCCGATCTCGGGATCGAGCAGACCAGGACAAGGGACTGGGTGGTGACCAGGGTGGCGGTGCGCGGGCACCGGCGCATCGGTCGCCGTCGCACCGTGCACGTGGTGGATTGGACACAGGTCAGCGGTCTGACGCCCTATGAAGTAGGCAGGCCGGGCCAGGACGTCACCCAATTGCTTTCCCAGTTCGAAGGCATGCGACCCGCCGATGTCGCACACCTGCTGCGCGAGCTTCCGGAGAAGCGGCGCATCGAGGTCGCCGAGGCGCTCGACGACGAGCGGCTCGCCGATGTCGTCCAGGAACTGCCCGATGACGACCAGGTCGACCTGCTCGGACATCTGGAGGTGCGCAGGGCCGCCGATGTACTCGAGGCGATGGACCCCGACGACGCCGCCGACCTGCTCGGCGAATTGTCCACGGGGGAACGCGAATCGCTGCTCGCGCTGATGGATCCGGAGGAGTCCGAGCCGGTGCGCAGGCTGCTGGAACACTCCCCCGACACCGCGGGCGGTCTGATGACACCGAAACCGGTGATCCTGACTCCGGCGACGACGGTCGCCGAAGCGCTGGCCCGCGTCCGCAATCCGGATCTGACGCCCGCACTTGCCTCGATGGTGTTCGTGGTTCGCCCGCCGACGGCAACTCCGACCGGCCGATATCTGGGTTGTGTGCACATCCAGCAACTCCTGCGCGAACCACCGGCCCATCTGGTCGGCGGCATTCTGGACACCGACCTCGCCCCGCTGCGGCCCGACGTCTCGCTCGGCGCGGTGACTCGCTACTTCGCCACCTACAACCTGGTCTGCGGGCCGGTGGTGGACGCGGAGAACCATCTGCTCGGCGCGGTGAGCGTCGACGATGTCCTCGATCATCTGCTGCCGGAGGATTGGCGCGACGAGGAAGAAGCGCACATGGGGGTACTCGGACATGAGTGACAAATCCGCAAGCGGCAGGTCCGGGTCGAGTTCGGCGCGTCAACGCCTGGAGACACCGCTCGAAACCAGGTTCCGGATCGATTGGGACGCCGAGGCGCTGGCGCGCAGCAGCGAGCGAGTCGCCCGATTCCTCGGCACCGGTCGATATCTGGCGATGCAGACCATCTTGGTGATCATCTGGATCCTGCTGAACGTGTTCGCGGTCGCGCTGCGCTGGGACCCGTATCCGTTCATCCTGCTCAACCTCGCGTTCTCCACCCAGGCCGCGTACGCGGCGCCGCTGATCCTGCTGGCCCAGAACCGGCAGGACAACCGCGACCGAGTGTCGTTGGAGGAGGACCGAACTCGCGCCGCGCAGACCAAAGCGGACACCGAATACCTCGCCCGCGAACTCGCGGCATTGCGAATTGCGGTGGGCGAAGTGGCCACCCGCGACTATCTGCGCCGGGAATTGGACGAGATGCGGGAGGTGCTCGACCGCATCGAAGCAGCCGCAGGGACTTCGGATCGAGTCACTCAGTCTGATAAACCCGCAAAGGCGAATCGAAAGAAAAGCTCCGGTCGAAAGCCAGCCGTGGGCCCGGAATGGCCGCCACTAGCTCATGATTGACCGGAAATGCTCAACATCGCACCTGACTGGTGGGTAACCTGGAGCACGTTGTCCCGAGCGCTCGGGCAGGGGATGGCCCGGACAGGCGCTTTCACGACGTCGACGATTGGTGTGGCTGAATGCGAATATCTGCTCCGATAACCGTGTCGGCCCTAGTCGTCGCGGGTCTCGTCTCTGCTGGATCCGGTTCTCACACTGCTCAATCGACCACGCCCCCCAAGGCGCCGGAAGCGTTGCTTGCCGCGTCGAGCGGTCCGGCAGCGGGCAGCGGTGCGGCGAGCAACGCCGCGGAGGCGCCATTGTCCCGGACAGTTGGCCTCCTGCCGGTCACGCCGGACACACCCCGCAAACTTCGGGCAATGACTCCGTCCGCCGATGGATTGCCGATGTTCGCCGGCTCCGTGCCGCTGCACGACATCGCGCTGCCCATGACCGGTGGCGCACTCGGAATCCCTGAGGTTGTGCTCGCGGCCTACCGCAATGCCGAGCTGGCGCTGGAATCTTCGTTGCCCGGTTGCGGGCTGTCCTGGAGCCTGCTCGCCGGTATCGGCCGGATCGAATCGGCACACGCGGGCAGTGGGCGCACCGACGCCGCGGGCACGACCGTCACACCTATCTTCGGACCCGCCCTCGACGGCACCCTGCCTGGCAACGAGGTGATCAGGGCCGCCGACGGCAGCGCGGTCCGCGCCATCGGCCCGATGCAGTTCCTGCCGGGCACCTGGCGGCTGTACGCCAGCGACGGCAACGGCGACGGAGTTGCCGACCCGCACAACGTTTTCGACTCCTCGCTCGCCGCGGGCAAGTACCTGTGCTCGGGCGGATTGAACCTGCGCGATCAGGCCCAGGAGCTGCGCTCGGTGCTGCGCTATAACAACTCGATGGCCTACGCCGCCAATGTGCTGAGCTGGTCGGCGGCATACCGCACCGGCGGCACCCCGCGCCAGGTGAACATCTCCCCCGATCTGATCCCGCCGGGCACCGCGCCGATCCAGGCACGCCCGGACATGCTGGCCGCCAACACGGTCGCCCCCACCACCGCTGCCGAGCTACCGCCGACCGCGCCGACCACCGTCGCTCCCGCCGTGCCGACCCAGGTGATGATCAACATCCCCGGTCTGCCGCCGATCCCGTGCGGCATCTTCTGCCCGCCACCGCCCAAGCCGGTGAATCCGTGTGATCCGCCGGTGGTGGCGGCGCCGATGCCGCGGCCGGGCGAGCGCATACTGGCGCCGATCGTCCCCGGACAGACCTACGGCGCGGCCGGCGAACCGAACACGGCGGGCGAACCGAACACGGCGGATGAACCGAACGCGCCCGAACGTCCACAGCCGCCGCAGCTGCCCGCCTCGTGCGTACGGCCGGGCACGGCTCCGAACGAGCAGATTCCCGCACAATCGCCGGGCGAAGCGCTGCAGGCCCCGGCGACCGAGAAGCCGGAGGTTGCGAAGACACCCGAACCCGGCCCGGCCGAGCCCGACCAGGCCGAACCCGAACCGGCCGCCGCCCCAACACCGACTCCGCCGCCGGGTGTCACGTTGCCGTTCGGCATCGTGATCCCACTGCCGCCGCAAGGCTGATACCCAAACCTGAAACAGGTCACGAAGCAGTAACAAAAAGGTCTCGAATGCGGTACCCTCATCTTCGTCCATCACGAAGGGCTCGATGTCGAGCCAGTGGGAGGGTCACCGCACAGTGGGGCGTCACCGAAAACAACCGGCTGCCACCGTAAAACGCAGCTCCGTTATCGCATTGACCGGATTGGTTCCCGCTGGGCTCGTGGCAGTCACCGCCGCGTCCGATGTGGGTGCTGCCGATCAGACCGCAGCGTCGGTCTTGCAATATCTGCCGGGGGACGAACCAGACGATCAGGGGCCGAGACCTCCGGCCGTCGCCGAACCACCAGCGACGGCCGACTTCGTCGCTCACGCGATGGCCCGACAGACGCGCGGCGCGCCTCCCGTCGTGAAAACCGTTGCGCTGCCGGATGGTAGACAACGCGCCGCGATGCCTTCAGGTCCGCTAGGTGTGCCAGGCGTCGCCATCGCCGCGTATCAATCCGCCGAACGCACCCTCGCCGCCGAGAACCCCGTCTGCGGAATGCCCTGGTACCTGCTCGCGGGAATCGGCCGCGTCGAATCCACCCATGCCTTCGGCGGCAAGGCCGATGCGGAGGGCAATCCGCTGAGCCCCGTCTACGGACCAGTGCTCGACGGCAGCCTGGCGGGCAACAATGTCATCCACGATTCCGACGACGGCGCACTCGACGGCCTGGCCGGGTACGACCGCGCGATCGGCCCGATGCAGTTCCTGCCGGAAACGTGGAAGCACTACGCCGCCGACGGCAACGGCGACGGCATCGCCGACCCGCAGAACCTCTTCGACGCGGCGCTGACCGCCGGAAAGTACCTCTGCGACGGCGGACTGAACATGCACGATCTCACCCAGCAGTCACGGGCGATCCTGCGTTATAACAACTCGATGGCCTACGTCGCCAACGTCATGGCGTGGGCGACTTCTTACAGCAGCGGGGTCGCACCTCAGCCCGGACAGCTGCCGCGGATCTGACGCAACGTAAAATTATTGCCATGTCAGTGGTTACGGAAGCGGATGTGCGGGGAGCCCTCGCTAAGGTCGACGACCCGGAGATCCGCAAGCCGATCACCGAAATCGGCATGGTGAAGAGCATTGCGATCGGCGCGGACAGCAATGTCCACATCGAGATCTTCTTGACGACCGCGGGTTGCCCGCTGCGCACCGAGATCACGCAGCGGGTCACCAAGGCGGTAGCCGACGTCGCCGGCGTCGGCACCGTCACGGTCGAGCTCGATGTGATGAGCGACGAGCAGCGCACCAACCTGCGCAAGCAGCTGCGCGGCGACTCGGCCGATCCGGTCATCCCGTTCGCCCAGCCCGGCTCGCTCACCCGCGTGTACGCGGTCGCCTCCGGTAAGGGTGGCGTCGGAAAGTCCAGTGTCACGGTCAATCTCGCCGCGGCCATGGCCGCGCGCGGTCTCTCGGTCGGCGTGCTCGACGCGGATATCTACGGCCACTCGATCCCCCGCATGCTCGGTACCGATGCCCGCCCGACCCAGGTCGAGCGGATGATCATGCCGCCGCAATCGCACGGCGTGAAGATGATCTCCATCGCGCAGTTCACCAAGGGCAATACGCCCGTGGTGTGGCGCGGCCCGATGCTGCACCGCGCGCTGCAGCAGTTCCTCGCCGACGTGTTCTGGGGCGACCTGGACGTGCTGCTGCTCGACCTGCCGCCCGGCACCGGCGATATCGCCATCTCCATCGCCCAGCTCATCCCGGGCGCCGAGATCCTGGTCGTCACCACCCCGCAGATCGCCGCCGCGGAAGTCGCCGAGCGCGCGGGCGCGATCGCCCTGCAGACCCGGCAGCGTATCGCGGGCGTCATCGAGAACATGTCCTGGCTCGACCTGCCCGACGGCAGCCGCATGGACCTCTACGGCTCCGGCGGCGGCCAGGTCGTCGCCGAACGGCTCACCCGCGCTGTCGGCGCCGATGTCCCGCTGCTCGGTCAGATCCCGATCGAACAGGCCGTGCGGGAAGCAGGTGACGAAGGCACACCCATCGTGCTGAGCGACCCGGAGACCCCGGCCGCCAAGGCACTGTTGGAGATCGCGGACAAACTCGCCGTCCGTCGCCGCGGCCTGGCAGGCATGTCCCTCGGCATCGATACCACCCGCCACTTGTAAAGGGTTGTCTTCCGGTGACGACTGATCTCGCACGTACCTGGGTAGCTCGCCTGGTACGGGCCAACGAATCCACCACCTCACAGACGGCCGCACAATCGCGGCACCCGAGTCTGGCTCGAATACGCGGAGAGGCGGGCTAGCATGCTCACGCTGCTGTTATATGTGCTGATCGTCGGCTTGGTCGCCGCGGTGCTGTTTCTGGTGGCCAGTGCGGTGTTCGGACGGTCCGAGGAGCTCGGGCCGCTACCGGAGGGGACAACGGCGACCGTGCTGCCCGTCGAGGGCATCTCGGGCGCGGACGTGCGCGCGTTGCGCTTTCAGCAGGTCGTTCGGGGCTACAAGGCAGGCGAAGTGGATTGGGCGTTGACTCGGCTTGCCGCGAGGATCGACGAGTTGCAGTTCCAGCTTGCCGAGGCGCGCAGTGTGCAGCGGCAGGTTCCGGTCACGCCCGAGCCGAAGTGAGCGCCGTAGCCGACTCGGCGAGCGACGGCCGGATCCGCTGCCCGTGGTCGGAGGCCTCTCAGCTCTACCGTGACTATCACGATCGCGAATGGGGTAGGCCGCTGCACGGCGCCGACGCCATGTTCGAGCGTGTCTGTCTAGAGGCGTTCCAATCAGGGCTGTCGTGGATCACCATCCTGCGCAAGCGCCCCGCGTTCCGCACCGCGTTTGCCGGGTTCGAGATCAGCAGGGTGGCCGAGTTCGGCGACGACGATGTGGCGCGGTTACTCGCCGACCCAGGCATCGTGCGCAACCGGTCCAAGATCGTCGCCGCCATCGCCAACGCGCGGGTTGCCCTCGACCTCGATATCGGCCTCGACGAGCTGATCTGGTCGTTCGCGCCGCCGCCACGCCCGCGCCCGCGGCAGGTCGCCGACGTGCCCGCGATCACCGCCGAATCCGTAGCTCTGGCAAAAGAATTGAAGCGGCGCGGGTTCCGTTTCGTCGGCCCGACAACCGCCTACGCACTGATGCAGGCGACCGGAATGGTCGACGATCACCTGGCCGATTGCTGGGTCGATAGTGACCCGCCGAACACAGGCCGAGCGGTCACATTTCGAACTCAGGTATCCGTCCACAACGGCGATAGGGAAGAATAGGACCGGTGTAGCTCGCCAAATGCCGGCGAGCTCGCTGGTTGGTGACAACTGGAGTTCCAAGAAAGTGCGCAGCATATCGCGCAGATCTGGAGGGAGCAGAGGATGGCGGCCATGAAGCCCCGCACCGGGGACGGTCCCCTCGAGGCAACCAAGGAAGGGCGTGGAATCGTCATGCGGGTTCCACTCGAGGGTGGCGGGCGTTTGGTCGTTGAGCTCACGCCGGATGAGGCAGCAGCGCTCGGTGACGAATTGAAGAGTGTCACCAGCTAGTCGCTCGGCGCTTGCTGATGTGGCCGGTCTATTGGCCTGTCCCGAATGCGGTCTCGGATTCGAGCCGCAGGATCGGGTGCTGCGCTGTGGAACCGGGCACAGTTTCGACATAGCCCGGCAGGGTTACGTCAGTCTGCTGACCGGCGCGTCGACCAAGATGACCGGTGATACCGCGGCGATGCTCGACGCGCGTGCCGCATTTCAGAGTGGGGGACATTTCGCGCCGATCGCCGCTGCGGTCGCCGCGGCGGTCGGTTCGACGTCCGGCACAGTGCTGGAGATCGGCGCGGGCACAGGTTATTACCTGGCCGGTGTGCTCGATGCCGCGCCGGACGCCAACGGCATCGCGCTGGACGTTGCCAAGTCAGCGGCTCGGCGCGGCGCCCGTGCGCATCCGCGCGCCGCATCGGTGCTTGCCGACGCCTGGCGCGGACTGCCGATCCGGGACGGCGCGTTGAGCCGGGTGCTTTCGGTGTTCGCGCCACGCAACCCGGGCGAGGCGGCCCGGGTACTGGCCGCGGACGGCAGCTTTGTCATCGCCACACCCACCGAACGCCATCTGGCCGAGTTGATCGGGCCGCTCGGCATGGTGACGGTGGATCCGGACAAGGATCGCAGGCTCGGCGAGGCGATGTCCGGCCACTTCGATGCCCTCGACCGCGCCGTCGTCGAGTACTCGATGAAACTCGGTCGGGCCGACGTGGCCCATGTGGTCGGGATGGGCCCGTCCGGGCACCATGCCGACGTATCGGATGATCCGCGGATCGCTGCGATGCCGGAGACCGTCGAGGTCACCGCGTCCGTTCTGGTCTCCACCTACCGGCCACAGCCCAGCTGGGCCGGGCGTCAGGGTTTGCGGACCCGCTCGTAGACACCGACCGTGCGGGCAGCGACCTGGAGCCAGTCGAATTCGGCGATCGCCCTTGCTCGTCCCGCGGCTCCGAATTCCGCGGCAAGCACCGCGTCGCCCGCGACCTCGTTCACGGCGGCGGCGAGTTCCCGCTCGTAGTCCGGCGACGTGTTCGGGTCATAGTGCACCAGCCGTCCGGTCGCACCGTCGGCGACGACCTCGGGGATGCCGCCGACATCCGAGGCGACCACCGCGGTCGCGCATGCCATCGCTTCCAAATTCACGATGCCGAGCGGCTCGTAGACCGACGGACAGACGAAGACCGTTGCGGCGGCCAGGATCTGCCGGATCTGCTCGGTGGGGAGCATCTCGCGCACCCAGAACACATTGCCGCGGTTGTGCTGCAACTCGGCGACCGCCGCGGACACTTCCAACTCCAGCTCCCTGGTGTCGGCCGCGCCCGCGCACAGCACCACCTGGATGTCCGGATCGAAATCCCGTGCCGCGGCGAGTAAATGCCCGACACCCTTCTGCCGGGTGATCCGGCCGACGAAGGCCGCGATCGGCCGGTCGGTGCGCACCCCAAGCTCGGTCAGGATCGAGGTGGAACCGGCGGCGGGCGGTCCTGGATGCCACACCGCGGCGTCGATGCCGTTGTGCACTACATGAACCCGGTCCGGGTCGATCGCCGGGTAGGCGTCGAGCACGTCGTGCCGCATACCCTCGCTGACCGCGATGATGGCGTCGGCATGCTCGACCGCGTTGCGTTCCGACCACGAGGACAGCCGATAACCGCCGCCGAGCTGTTCGGCCTTCCACGGCCGCCGCGGCTCCAGCGAGTGGGCAGTCAGCACGTGCGGTATTCCGTACAGGGTGGCCGCGAGATGGCCGGCCAGCCCGGTGTACCAGGTGTGCGAGTGCACCACGTCCACCTGTCCCGCGGCATCGGCCATGCGCAGCTGCGCCGACATCATCTGCAGCGCGGCATTGGCGGCATAGAGCATCGGATCCGGTTGGTGCACCACCGCATCGGTGCGCGGCACGCCCATGCAGTGCACGGTCACCTCGCACAACTGCCGCAACTGCGCGGCCAACTGGGTGACATGCACTCCCGCACCGCCGTACACCTCCGGCGGGTACTCGCGGGTCAACATCGCGACCCGAAGCCGGTCCTGCTGAAGGCCCTGGTCGATTCGCTCCTGCCCGGATCCTGCCGCCGAGCGCGCGCCCTCCGTGCCGAAACTCACCGGTTCAAAGTAGACGTTCGGGTCGCACGGGGCCACTCTCGCCCGTGCGGCGCGGTAGTTTGGCAGATGTGAGGAGCCAGCCGCACGTACTCGGGATCGTGCTCGCCGGTGGCGAGGGCAAGCGCCTGTTTCCACTCACCGCGGACCGGGCCAAGCCAGCCGTTCCTTTCGGTGGTGCCTACCGACTCATCGACTTCGTGCTCAGCAACCTGGTCAACGCGGGTTTCCTGCGGCTGTGTGTGCTCACCCAGTACAAGTCGCATTCGCTGGACCGGCATATTTCGCAGACCTGGCGGCTATCGGGTTTCGGCGGCGAATACATCACGCCGGTGCCCGCCCAGCAGCGGCTCGGTCCACGCTGGTACACCGGCAGCGCCGACGCGATCATGCAGTCGCTGAACCTGATCTACGACGAGGACCCCGACTACATCGTGGTGTTCGGCGCGGACCACGTGTACCGGATGGATCCGGAGCAAATGCTCGCGGCCCATATCGATTCCGGCGCCGGCGTGACCGTGGCGGGCATCCGGGTGCCGCGCAGCGAGGCAAGCGCCTTCGGCTGCATCGACTCCGACGAGTCCGGTCGGATCACCCAGTTCCTGGAGAAGCCCGCACATCCGCCCGGCACGCCGGACGACCCGAACATGACGTTCGCCTCCATGGGCAACTATGTGTTCACTACCAAGGTGCTGGTGGATTCGATCCGCGCGGACGCCGACAACTCCGACTCCGACCACGATATGGGCGGCGACATCATTCCCTCGCTGGTCGCCGCGGACGAGGCGGCGGTGTACGACTTCGCCGACAACGATGTCCCCGGCGCCACCGACCGCGACCGCGGCTACTGGCGCGATGTCGGCACCATCGACGCCTTCTACGAGGCGCACATGGATCTGGTGTCGGTGCACCCGGTGTTCAACCTCTACAACAAGCACTGGCCGATCCGCGGCGCCGCCGAGAATCTGCCCCCCGCGAAGTTCGCGCAAGGCGGTCTTGCGCAGGAGTGCGTGATCGGTTCCGGCTGCATCC
The DNA here is from genome assembly GCF_042675075.1 of Nocardia sp. GCM10030253. NCBI lineage: Bacteria > Bacillati > Actinomycetota > Actinomycetes > Mycobacteriales > Nocardiaceae > Nocardia > Nocardia sp. GCM10030253. The sequence goes on from NZ_JBHTDL010000013.1 coordinate 30,721, forward strand.
TGTCGGCGGCCACGGTCCGCAACTCGGTGCTCAGCTCCAATGTGATGGTCGACGACGGCGCCACCATCGAGGGCAGCGTCCTGATGCCGGGCGTCCGCGTGGGTCGCGGCGCCGTGGTCCGCCGCGCCATCCTGGACAAGAACGTGGTCGTCGGCGAGGGCGAGATCATCGGCGTAGATCTGGACCGCGACCGCGAGCGCTTCGCCGTGAGCAACGGCGGCGTCGTCACCGTCGGCAAGGGCGTCTGGGTCTAACCACCGACCATCTCGTTACTCCAGCCGCAACTCGCCGGTGATCGTGCCGCGCTCGGCCACCTCGGTCAGCCGTACCAGCGCCGCCGCGGCAACCGACGCGGGCAGACCGGCGCTGAGCAGTCCGACCCACAGGGTCTGCACGGCGATCGCACGGACGGCAGCGACCACCTCGTCGTCGAGCGGCACTCCCGATACCCGCTCGACGAAATCCGAGTGTGTATTGCCGATGATGTAGTCCAGCACAGCTTTTTGATGATGCTCTCGGCGGCGGTCATGACCGGTTGACTCGACTCGGCCGAACCCCAGCGACTCGGCCACCCGCGCGGCGGCCGCCTCCCCGATTTCCGCCTCGGGCCCGTTTCGGCGCATTCGTACCCCTCTCACCTCATGAATGACGCCGAGGCACCGGCGACGGTCCTGCCCTCCTGGGTCGGTCACAGCTACCCCTACCCGCCCAACCCAGGATACGAACCTCGATGTCGGACATCTCGACCATTTCGATATGCACCGCGCGAACGACGCAGACAGCCCAACGCCCTTGACGCGGTGCGAGTGTCGCGTACGCCGAATGACATACGGCGCTGGACATCCGTAACAGCAGCCCCGAGGATTGGGGGCATGATCAGGCGGACCAAGCGCGATCGCGAGGGCGAGCAGGTGCATCGCCTGGCCGCATCGTTGCAGGTTCCGCGGCCGTGGCGGCTCGAAACGTTCATCGAGCACGTGTCCGAGCGGGTGGGAAAACCGATCGTGCTCATCCCGCAGCCCGATCTGGCCAAGGGCGGCTTCCCGTGCGGTCTCGTCCTAGAACGCGCCGACAACATCGTCGTGACCTACGACGCGACCAGCTCGGGCTACCACGCCGATCACATCGTGCTGCACGAGATCGCCCATCTGCTGCTCGACCACGCGGGCTTCGTCTCGCCACAATCGAAAAGCCGGACAATGCGGGCATTGTTTCCCGATATCGACGCCGAGAGCGTGCTGCGGGTCCTCGCGCGCACCGATTACGACGACGCCCACGAAAGTCAGGCGGAATTGTTCGCGTCGCTGATCCTGTCCGACACGGTCGGCGCGAGGTCGACCTCGTTCCTGGCCCGCGCGATCTTCCGCGACTGACGCACGACGTCCGAGGTGAACTGGCTTGCAGCGGTCGTCGACGGATATGCCTGGCTGATATTCGGCATTCGCACGCTCTGGTTCCGCTCGACCCTCGTCGATCGCCGATTGAACAGGATCGTCTGTCTGAGCGCCGTGGCAACCACGCTGCGGCTTGCCACGGTGCAGCAGTGGCTGACGACCTGGTCCGACGGCATTCTCGCCAGCGCGCTGCTGTATCAACTCGCCACCATCGCGGGACTGTTCAACATGGTCACCGCCATGTTGCTGGCGCAAGCAGTGCACAACACCTCCGCCCGTCCCCGGCTCGTCTATGCCATCACGACGGCCTGCGCGATCGCTCTGATCATCTGCGGGACGAGCGCACGCAGGATGGGAATTCCCGTGCACGATCAGGTCGGCTTGGCTCCGCTCGCCTTCTGGTTGTTCGTGCTGCCCGCGCCGATCTGGTCCACGGTGACGGTGCTGCGTCTCGGCATCGCCGAGCTGCGCACGCCATTGCGCAGGCGGGAGAGCGCGCTGTATCTGATGTTCGGCGCATTGCTGTTCATCCTTGTCGCGGATGCCGTGTGGCTCACGGTGTCCGCGGCATTCCAGGTGCACAGCAGCAGCGATTGGCGCCAGACCAGGGCCGTGCACAATTCGGCGCGGACCAACGACACCATCCTGCTGCTACTGCTCTGCATTATCGCGACCATTCCCGCGCTGTCCCGACTCGTCGAATTGCTGTCGCTGGACAGTTGGTCGCGCAGGCGCAAACGACTGCTGCCGATGTGGTCGGATCTCACGGCCGCGTGTCCGGAGATCGTCCATCACGCACCGGCACCCGCGGTCGCCCGCCGCAGCCGATATCTGGTGCACCGCACGGTCATCGAAGTCCGCGACAGCGTCCGCGCCCTCACGCACTACGCGACGCCGAATCCGCCGAAGCTCGAGACCGACATAGCCGATGCTGCGCCGCCCGGCCCTGAGCGCGACGCACTCGACCTCGCCGTCCGCCTCGCCAGAGCCTGCACCGCAAAAGAACGCGGCGCCCCCACGTCTGTTGTCGGCGCACTGCGCCTGCCCCCGGCGCGCGACCTATTCGACGAGGTCGACCAGCTCGCCGCGATCGCCGCGCACTGGCCACACGCCCGCGCGCTCGCCGATCAAGTCAGCGAGTACCCGCAGCAGACCCGCGTCGAGTAACCGACGATCTGCCCGCGAGAAACTAGCCGCGTGAGGCGCAGAGCAGGCCGTCGCCGACCGGGATGAGCACGCTGGTGAGCTCGGGGTCCTCGGCGATCGCCCTGGTGGCGGCGCGCACGGCCTGCGTGGCAGGGTCGCGCTGGGTCGCATCGGGAACGCGGCCACCGAGCAGCGCATTGTGCAGCAGGATGGCGCCGCCCGCGCGCAGTAGCCGCACGGCCTGCGTGACGTACTGCGGATGCTCGAGCGGCGCCGCATCGATGAAGACCAGGTCGTAGGCGCCGTCCGCGAGCCGTGGCAGCACATCGAGGGCACGGCCGTTGATGAGCCTGGTGCGGGCGGGCAGGATCTCGGCCGTCCGGAACGCTTCCTTGGCGGCCCGCTGGTGTTCCGGCTCGGAATCGATGGTGGTCAGCGTCCCGTCCTCACGCATCCCGTCCAGCAGCCACAACCCGCTGATACCCGCGCCGGTACCCACCTCGACGACGGTCCTGGCACCGAGCAATTGCGCGTACATGCTGAGCAGCGCCCCGACCGATGGCGCGATCGGCGCCGCACCGAGTTCGGTGGCCCGTTCGCGCGCGCTGATGAGGATCTCGTCTTCCACGACGGATTCCTCCACGTAGGAGAGATTTCGCTCCAGGTTCGATGCCACCTAAGCAGGCTATCTCGCGAGTCCGCGTGTCCGCGTTTCCAGCACACAAGTGTGTGCGTCCAATCTTGCCGCCGGCACAACGCCGCGCAATTGCGTGCCTACGGGTTTATGTGCGTCACGCCTGGCAACAACGGCGGTGTACGACGCGATAACCGAATTAAGAAGTGCCGCGGCTCCAGATTCTCAGGTGTCCCTCAGGGTCTCCATATCCGCGGCATATCGGAACAAAGAAGAGTGAGCCCTACGCAAGACCAGCTGACCGCCCGGTGCGGGACGCGGGAACAACGACATGCAGGTTGGCTGTTGTACCCGTCAGCGATGATCCGCAGATCTGGATCGGCGCCGAGTCCCAGAGCCCACGGTCCCGAGTAGGAGGTAGCCCCATCCACATGGTCGATGCGGCGCGCGAATACGCCACCCTGCCAGAGCAAGCACTGCCGATCGAGCTCGAGACGGCAGCAGAGTCGATGGACGAGCTGAGCGGTACTGCCGCGTTCGATGCCACCGGTGACCGATCGGTGATGCCGTCCTGGGACGAACTGGTCCGCGAACATGCCGATCGGGTGTACCGGCTGGCCTACCGCCTGTCCGGCGACGCCCAAGACGCCGACGACCTCACCCAGGAGACCTTCATCCGGGTGTTCCGTTCGCTGTCGAACTACCAGCCGGGCACCTTCGAGGGCTGGCTGCATCGCATCACCACGAACCTGTTCCTGGACATGGTGCGCAGGCGCAACCGGATCCGGATGGAGGCGCTACCCGAGGACTACGACCGGGTGCCCGCCGAGGGCCCGAGCCCGGAGCAGGCCTATCACGATGCTCGGCTCGACCCGGACCTGCAGTCCGCGCTCGACTCGCTGGCCCCGGAATTCCGCGCCGCGGTCGTGCTGTGTGACATCGAAGGCCTGTCCTACGAGGAGATCGGCGCAACCCTTGGTGTCAAGCTCGGTACAGTGCGCAGCCGAATCCACCGTGGCCGTCAGGCACTGCGTGACTACCTTGCGCATAATGGAACTGAGGAGCGGTTCGCCGCTGACGCGAACGTAGGGTGATCGGTCGGGTGTCGACGTCACCCACACATTGGATGATGTCGGTCGGAAGGGTGAACACCGAATGAGTGGCGACTCCAGCACGTCAGGTCGTCCGTCGCACGAGCAGCATGGGCGCGCGAACCCAAGGCCGCAGCGTTTTCAGCCCACCGAGCATCTGGCGAGTGAGGCGATCGCGGCCTATGTCGATGGCGAACTGCGGATGAACGCCTACCTGCGGGCAGCTCAACATCTCGCCCTCTGCCCGGAATGCGCGGCGGAGGTCGATGCGCAGCAGCAGGCCAGGATCGCGCTGCGCCGAGCCGGTCACGTGTCGATTCCCACCGGCCTGCACGACAGCCTGACTCGCATTCCGCTGGCCGAACTACCCGGTGGCGCGACCAACGGATCGACGCCGCCAACGAATGGGACCCCGCGCAACGAGGCGGTTTTCGGCTTTCTGACCGATTCGTTCACCGCGACCAGGTGGACAACGTGGTGGCGCAAGTAGAGTTTGGCGAGTGACCACCGAATCGACGAACTCCGGATCGGCCGACACCCCGGATTCGGCGGCCAACCGGGGGAACCTGAGGCCGTCGGACGCGCCTGTGCTCGGGCCGCGCCCGGTCTACCGACCCCATGTCGACACCCACACGGCACATGCCTTCCGCCGCCCCTCGGGACAAACCGGGTCGTTCGCCGAGTACGCCGCACCGCAATCCGGTTCGGCCGCACCGCACCTCGGCCCGGATATGCAGAACCGTCCGCCGGACGCCGTGCTCGCCGAGGCATTCGGACGCCCGGAAGGCTCCACCGAGCTCCTGCAGCGTGATCCCGATGCCGCGGATGGCACCGCACCCGCTGCCGGGCCCGCCGACCCGTGGCGCGATCCGGAGACCGGCGCCCGGCTCGGCGCGCCCGCCGTGCCGACGCCGCAACCCGCGCCGCTACCACCGGCGAAGAAGCTCTCGGCCCGCGAAGTGCTGTTCGGTGCCCGCGTCGCGCCGAAGGCGCTCGCCCTGCTCGCCGTGGTCGCCTTGGCGATCGGCGTGCTCGGCGGGCTGGTCGGCAGGCTGACCGCCGAGGCCGCCGCACCGCTGACCTCGCGCAAGGTCGCACTGGAGCAGACCGGCGGCGTCGAACAGCCGCATGGCCAGATCGCCAAGGTCGCCAATGCGGTGCTGCCGTCGGTGGTGTCGATCCGTGTCACCGTCGGCGACAACGGCGCGACCGGCTCCGGCGTCGTGATCGACGGCGCGGGCTATATCGCGACGAACAACCACGTGATTTCGATGGCGGCCCAGGACAAGTCGAATCGGGCGGCTATCCAGGTGACCTTCTCCGACGGCACCCGGGTGCCCGCGAACATCGTCGGACGCGATCCGAAGACCGACCTTGCGGTGCTCAAGGTCGATGTGAAGAATCTCACGGTGGCGCAATTGGGCAAGTCCAAGGACGTCCAGGTCGGTGACGACGTATTGGCGATCGGCTCGCCGCTCGGCCTCAGCAAGACCGTCACCTCCGGCATCGTCAGCGCGCTGCACCGTCCGGTCGCGCTGTCCGGTGAGGGCAGCGACACCAAGGCCGTGATCGACGCGGTACAGACCGACGCGTCGATCAACCCGGGCAACTCCGGTGGCGCGCTGGTCGACATGGAGGGCCGGGTCATCGGCATCAACACCGCGATCCGCAGCGAGACCGGCGGTTCGGTCGGCCTCGGCTTCGCTATTCCGGTCGACATGGTGACCGAGGTCGCGCAGACCCTCATCCGCGACGGCCGGATGCACCACCCGATGATCGGGCTCAGTGCCCGCAGCAAACAGGTGGCGAACGAGGTGATGAGCGGCGCCGCTGTCGCCGACGTAGCACCCAACGGTCCGGCGGCGAAGGCCGGGATCGTCGAGGGCGATGTGATCGTGAAGATCGGCGACCGCGAGGTGACCGGTCCTGACGAGCTGGTCGTCGCGGTGCAGTCGAGCAAAATCGGCCAGACGGTGAACGTGCAGCTGATCCGTGACGGCAGGCAGGTGGACCTGCCGGTCACCCTGGAATCCGACTGAGCTGCGACGGACATCCCCGGGTAGCCTGGATCTGTGTTCAGCAACATCGGCTGGAGCGAGATGGTCATCCTGCTCGTCGCCGCCCTCGTGATCCTCGGCCCGGAGCGACTGCCCGGCGCGGTTCGCTGGACCACGCGTAGTTTGCGCCAGGTGCGCGACTATGCCAGTGGCGCCACCCAGCAACTGCAGCAGGAACTCGGGCCGGAATTCGAGGAGTTGCGCAAGCCGCTCGCCGACCTGAACGAGTTGCGCCAGATGTCGCCGCGCTCGATGGTGACCAAACATCTTCTCAGTGGCGACGATTCGCTGCTCCGCAATTTGGAGAGCGCGGTGCCGGACCGGAAGGACCTGTTGGGCACAGCCAGTGGGATGCCGGACTACCCGATGCCCAAGCTGGAAAAGCCGTTGGACCGCAACGAACGTCCGCCGATCGACACCGACGCGACCTGAAAAGGGGCGCTGAGCTATTGAAACGGGCGAAGTTCTGTCAAGCAGGCTAGACACAACGTCCTGTCGAGCTGTCTAGACTTCGCACATGTCGGCCGATGACGTGGCGCGCGTTTTCGCAATCGAAGACAAGGTCGAGCGACTGAAAGCAGCCACCGATGGTGTGGCGGCGGCCCAGCAGACCATCAACGAACTCACCAGGATTCGGCGCGCGGTAATCAGGGAACTTCATGCCGAGGGCTGGACATTCGCCAGAATCGGTGCGGCCGCGGGACTTTCCCGCGCCCGGATCCATCAGGTGAGCACCCAGGGACCGGCACCGGAGGGATTGTTCTTCGGGCATGGCTCGATCACCGTGCTCGCACCCGAGGTGCGCAGCGGTCGGGTGCTCGGCGCTCCCGATCCGACCGCGGCACAGCGACTCGTCGAGTTGCTACGCGAACTCGGCTTCACCGCCGAGGTCGAGCACTTTCTGCCAGGCAGGCCGGTCGACCTGAATCGGGACGGGCTGATCATGCTCGGCGGTCCCGAGCTGTCCCCCAGTGTGCGCCAATTGATCACGGCCGATCCGCGCCTGCGCCGCGCGGTAGCCAGGGCGGGCGATGCTCGACGCGGCATCGAGGACCGTGCGGCCCGGCGGATATACCGACCGGGCGGCCCCGAACCGCACGACATCGCATACCTGGCCCGACTGCCGCGCCCTGATGGCCGCGGCACCGTCCTGATCATCGATGGCCTGCATCCGCCCGGCTCGCTCGGTGCCATCCGCCTGCTCGCCACGCGGCTGGCCACGCTGCACGAGCGCGCGGCCGCCCACCTGTTCTCGGTGCTCGTCGCGGTGCGCTACGACCGCTCCACCGGTGAACCGCAGGAAGCCGAATTGCTCACGCCTGTCTACCGGCACGACCATGAACCGCGGTCGCCACTGCCTGGTATCAGACGCTGAGTCGTAGGTCGCCCGCCGACATCTGATATCGCGTAGCCGAGGTTCGTTCCTCGACACCGCGATTCGCCTTGCGGTCGGCGATCAGATGATCCGGTTCACGGCAAGCTCGAGGCGGACTACCCGCGCAGACCGCCTTCTGCCGAGCAGCTGGACGCGCTTTTGCGGACCCGTTCCCGCTCACGCACCTGACCGTGGCGAACCCGCGGGCACGCCTTGCCGCGGAAGGCGCGGCCGAGCCGATCGGCGAACCCGGCAAGCGCGCGGCGCCGACCCGCGAGTCCTGATGTGCGGACACGCGCAATAGCCGTTCCGTAGCTAGGCTTTGCCTGTGCGCGCGATGCTCGAGCAGTTGATCACGCTGACCCGTCGTGGGCCGGTGGCATTGGCGCGGATCGTGGATACGACCGGCGCCGGACCGCGCGAGCCGGGGGCCGCCATGGTGGTCACCGCGGCGGGCGAGGTGTTCGGGTCGCTCTCGGGCGGCTGCGTCGAATCCACCGTCGTCGAGTCGGCGCGGCAGGTGCTCGCCACCGGGCACGCGGTGAGCGATCGATTCGGCTACGCCGACGGCGACGGCTTCGAGGTGGGGTTGACCTGCGGCGGCGAGATCGAAGTGTTCGTGGAGCGGGTCGACGACGATCGTCTGGTGCCGCTCGAGGCGTTACGCCAGCAGATCGACGCGGATAGGCCGGTCGCGCTGGCGACAACGCTGGACTCAGTCGTGGAGTGGAAACTATTGCGGCCCGGCGATTCCGAACCATGGCGTGGCGTGGACAGGGACGCGCGGGCCCTGTTCGCTGCCGGGCGCAGCGGGGTGGTCGGCGCCGAGGAGTGCGAAACGGAGCAGACTCGGCGACCGCGAGTCTTCGTACAGACCTTCGGTATTCCGGCCCGCATGATTCTGGCCGGTGCCAACGACTTCGTTCGAGCGCTGGCCAGGACCGGTCGACAGCTCGGCTACCGGGTCACCGTGGTCGACGCTCGCGAAACCTTCGCGACCACAGCACGATTCCCCGCCGCGCACGAGGTGATCGTCGACTGGCCACACCGGTATTTCGCGGCGGAGCGGGCCGCCGGTCGGATAGACGACCGCACCGTGGTCTGCGTGCTCACCCATGACACCAAGTTCGACGTGCCCGCGATCGCGGCCGCGCTGAACATGGACGAGATCGCCTTCGTCGGCGCATTGGGTTCGCGCCGCACCCACGCCGAGCGGACGGAGCGGCTGCGCGCCGCCGGAGTCACCGAGGGCCGACTCGCACGGCTGAAAAGCCCACTCGGCCTTGATCTCAATGCCCGCACACCCGACGAAACCGCAATCTCCATCGCCGCCCAGATCCTGGCCGAGCGCGGTGGTAGCTCAGCACGCCCGCTCGACCGGACCGACGGCCCCATTCACCACTGACCGCCGCGTCGGCCAACCGCCCTCCGGACCTCGTCACCTCCGCGAACGCCCGGTCGGTGGCGTCACCAGCCCGCGGCGTGCTGAAAGAGATTGGCGCGATATCAGAGCAGGTGTTCGATCCGCAGCGGGATCTCACGTATGCGGCGGCCGGTGGCGTGGTGCACGGCGTTGATGATCGCGGCGGCGGCGCCGACCATGCCGAGTTCGCCGAGACCCTTGACGCCGAGCGGGTTGACCACCTGATCGTCGACCTCGACGAAGGAGATGTCGACCTCTGGAGCATCGGCGTTGACCGGCAGGAGGTATTCCAGCAGTGAGGAATTGGCCCATCGGCCATCTCTGGTGTCGGCCACCGATCCCTCCATGAGCGCCTGGGACAGCCCCCAGTTCAGGCCGCCGAGCACCTGGCTGCGTGCGAGTTTGGCGTTGAGCACTCGGCCGGGCGCGAACACGCCCACCATGCGACGTACCCGGATGAGCCCCAGTTCGGGGTCGACGCCGACCTCGGCGAACTGCGCGCCGAAGCTCAGCATTCCGTGCTCGGTCGGGTCGGCGGTCGGCTGCCAGCTGCCGATCGCCTCGATATCGGTGAGCCCGCTTCGGCCCAAAACGTCTGCATACGAGTCGGTCGGCGCCGGTTCGGATTTCGGTCGCAGCAGACCGTCGACGCCTTCGATGAGGTCTGGCGCGTAGCCGTGCAGCGGCGACTGTTCGTCCGCGATAGCGAGACGGATCAGCTGGTCGAGCAGTTCGGTACACGCGGTGTGCACGGCCGCACTGACCATGCCCGCACCCATCGATCCCACGGTGGCGGCGATGTTCGGGTATTCGGTGGTGCCGATGTCGAAGCGGATCCGGTCGAACGGCACGCCCATTGCATCGCCCGCGACCTGGGTCATGGCGGTGGCAACACCCGTGCCGAACTCTTGCGTCGCCGCCTGCACCACCAGTGAGCCATCGGCACGCAGCCTGGCGTGTGCGCGTTGCGGCTGGCCGGGCAGATACACCGGATAGCCCGCGGTGCCGACGCCCGAGCCGATCAGCCAGTTGCCGTCGGTGCGCGGTCCGCCGGTCCGCTCGGCCCAGCCGAAGCGTTCGGCCGCCTGGTTCAGACAGTCCAGGTAGCCGTCGGAGGTCCACGGGTTCCCGCTCTGCGGGTCGACGGCCGCGTGATTGCGGCGGCGCAGTTCGACCGGATCGAGCCCGAGTTCGTCGGCCAGTTCGTCGATCGCGCATTCCAGCGCGACCATGCCGGAGGTCTCGCCGGGGCCGCGCATGAACGTCGGCGTCATGGTGTTGCCCTTGATCAGCCGATACTGCCCGTCCCAGTTGGGAATTCCATACGCCTTGCCCGCGACCTCGAGCGACAGCTCGGCCCAGTCGTCGAATTGCGATGTCATCGAGAGCTTGTGGTGGCGCAGGCCGGAAATCCGGCCGTCGGCGTCGGCGACCAGCGTGATGTGCTGTTCCTGTTCTTCGCGCAATCCGGTGCCGTAGAACATCTGCTCCCGGTTCAGAATCACCCGCACCGGCCTGCCCATTTCCCTGGCGACCAGCGGCGCGAGGGTAACGTGCGGCCACATCATGGCCTTGCCGCCGAAACCGCCGCCGACGTAGTCGGCGATGACCCGCACCTTGCCCGGTGACATACCGAGGTACGCGGCAATGGTCAGCTGCGAGGCGACGATGCCCTGGCTCGCGTCGTAGACGGTGACCGAATCACCGTCCCACATTGCGGCGGTCGCCGAGCATTCGATGGGATTGTGATGGTTCGCGGCGAAATGGTAAGTGGCATCGACGGTGTGCGTTGCCTGCGCCGCCGCCGCCGCGAAATCACCGCGAGATTGGGTAGCGGGCACCAGATTGCAGAAGATCTTGTCCGGCAGGTACTGCTGGTCCCGGCCGTCGTCGATGCGCACCATGACAGGCTCGGCCTGGTAGGTCGCCTCGATCAGCCGGGCGGCCTGCTGGGCCACCTCGAAGGTATCGGCGACGACGACCGCGATCGGCTGCCCGAAGTAGTGAATCCTGGTGTCCTGCATGGGAAAGAAGGTCTGGCCTGGCGCCGGCCCACCGTATCCGGAGGGAAACACCGGCACCGTAGCCACTTTCGGTAGATTCTCGTGAGTGAACACCGCGACAGCACCGGCCCGCAGCGCGGCGGAGGTATCGATCGACGTCATTGTGCCGCTACCGATTTCGGCTCCGACGAGCACGCCGTAGGCGGCATTCGGCATCGGAATCTCAGCGGTATAGCGGGCCGAGCCGGTGACCTTGGCCCGACCGTCGACACGATCGATCCCCTGGCCGACCAGCTTCCGTGTCGCGGTGGGTGCGCTCATTTCCGCCCCTCCCTCGCGGCTATCCGGTTCGTGACGATCTCCAGCGCACGCACCAGGGTGCGTTGCGCCAGCGTGATTTTGAACCGGTTCATCGGATGGGTGGCATCGGCCGCTTCCAACTCGACACCGGCGGCCGCCGCGAAATTATCCTTCGTCGCCGGCTTCCCGACGAGCACCGATTCGGCGATCCGAGCCCGCCACGGTTTTGTCGCGACACCGCCGAGCCCGATACGGACATCGCGCACGGCCCCGTCTTCGATATCGAGTGCCACGGCCGCGGACGCGCCCGCGAATTCATAGGACTCGCGGTCGCGCACCTTCAGGTAGTGCGAATTCACCGCGAAAGGCAGCGCGGGCACATCGATGCGGACGATGAGTTCGTCCTGGGTGATCGGATGCTCCAGGTGCGGGGTGTCCCCCGGCAGCAGGAAGAAGTCGTCGAAGGCGATGGACCGAGTTCCCTTGGGGCCCTGCACATGGACCACGGCGTCGAGGGCGGTCAACGGGTTCGCGACATCGGAGGGATGCATGGCGAAGCAGTGCTCGCTGGTGCCGAGTACCGCATTACCGCGATGAAATCCCTCCATGACACCGCAGCCGCTGCCCGGATCGCGTTTGTTGCACGCGAACGCGGTATCGCGGAACCCTGGGCAGCGCACCTTCTGCATCAGATTGCCGCCCATCGAGGCCATATTGCGGATCTGCGGGGATGCGCCCTTCCACAATGCGATCGACAGGAACGGATACCGCTGAATCACCCCGGGATCGGCGGCGACCTCGCTCATCCGGACCATCGCGCCGATGCGCAGGCCACCGTCCGGGGTGTGCGCGAGACCGGTAAGCGGCAACCGGTTGATGTCGACCACATTGTCGGGCTCCATCGCACCGATGCGCAGCATGTCGACCAATGTGGTTCCGCCGGCCAGGAATACGGTATTCGGGCGGGCGGTGACGGCGGCGATCGCCTCGTCCACCGTCTCGGCCCGTGCGAAGGAAATCGACTTCATTTCGACGCACCGCCCGACATTTCGTCACGAGCGCTCTTTATGGCCTCGCGAATATTCTGGTACGCGGCACAGCGGCAGATATTGCCGCTCATCCATTCCGCGATCTCCTCGTCGCTGCCGGTGTGCCCCTCGTCGATACACGCGATGGCGGACATGATCTGCCCTGGCGTGCAGTATCCGCACTGCAGGCCGTCGCGGTCGATGAAGGCCCTCTGCACCGGATGCAGTTCCTCGCCTTCGGCAACGCCTTCGATCGTCGTGACCTCACGCCCCTGCGCGCTGAGTGCCAGTGTCAGGCAAGATAATTCGCGCTTGCCGTCCACCCATACCGTGCAGGCTCCGCAGGCACCCTGATCGCAGCCTTTCTTGGTGCCGGTCAAACGCAGATACTCGCGCAACGCGTCGAGCAGACTGACCCGTGGCTCCAACGCCACCGGATAGACATGGCCGTTGACGCGCAGCGTGGCCAACGTATAACCGGGACCGGCAAACTCTGGTTGCCGAGTGTCCTGCTTGGGCAATTCGCCAATCGTCATCGACTCGTATCTCCTGCTCGTGGACGCGCAACGGATACACAATCTCGACGGACAGAACCAAACGGTTCGGACCTGCGATTCAGACTAGCGACCAGACAGCAAACTCGATAGGTGACGGGAGGACTTCTTAACCCACCCGTTGCATGTGATCAGTGCGATCGATCATGCGGCCGCGCGGGCGGGGCGCAGCGTATTCATCGGCGGACGATCGGCCAGCGAAACCTCGGTGCTTTGCGCGGTGAACGCGTCACCGACCAGCGGGAACTGTGTGAGCGCAGCACCGGAGTCCTGCACGCCGCTGCGACCGAGCACGGTGCCGAGGATCTGTCGGCTCATCACACCGAGATCGGCGAGCGGGCGGTTGCGGTGCGTACGCACGCCGAGGTTCACCTGTCCGATCGCGGACAAGCCGAGTTGGTCGTAGGCATCGAGCAGCAGCCCGATCTCGACGCCGTAACCGGGGGCGAACGGCACCGATGTCAACAGTTCTCGGGTGCCCGCGTATTCGCCGCCCAGCGGCTGCAGCACGTCGGACAGCTCCGGACGCAATGCGGCGAGCAGCGGGCGGGCGACGAGTTCGGTAACCCGGCCGCCACCGTGCGCGTCCACCGCGGCGCCCTGGCGCAGCGGCCTGCGGTAGTAAGCCTTGACCAGATGCATGTCCTCGACCATCAACAGTGGGCCGAGCAGCTTCGGCACGAAGGCCGGGTCCGGGTCGATCAGATCGGAGTCGACGAAGGCGACAAGATCACCGCTGGTCACCGCAAGCGAGCGCCACAGCACCTCGCCCTTGCCCGGGAGCGGATCGAGTTCGGGAACGGCTTCTTCGCGGCTGATCACATCGGCGCCCGCGGCGCGAGCGCGTTCGGCGGTGGCGTCCGTCGACCCGGAGTCGAGCACCACCAGTTCGTCCACCAGCGTGCCGAGCAGCGGCCGGATACTGGCCACCACGTCGGCGACGGTGCGTTCTTCGTTCAGCGCGGGCAGCACCACGGAAACGGTGCGCCCGTCCTTGGCGGCGACGAGTTCGTCCACCGTCCAATCGGGTGTGTCCCAGGTATTGGTCGTCGCCCATGCGGGCTCGCGGTGTTGGATTTTCATACCAGACCTCGCAAGGTTCGTGCGGGGGGCCGGATGCCCTGAATCGCGGCGATCATGTCCACCACTCGCCGGGTTTCGGCGACCTCGTGGACTCGGAAGACTCGGGCGCCGGCCGCTGCCGACCACGCCGTTGCTGCCAATGTGCCCTCCAACCGTTCGGAAAGACCGACACCTAGAGTCTCCCCGATAAAATCCTTGTTGCTCAGTGCCATCAAGACTGGCCATCCGGTATTTACAAGAATGTCGATTCCGCGCAACAACTCGAGCCCGTGGTAGGTGTTTTTGCCGAAATCATGGGTCGGATCGATCAGGATCGAATCCTTGCGAACGCCCTTCGCGACCGCATTCTCGGCGGCTGCGACCACCGTCTCGGTCACTTCGGCCACCACATCGGCGTAGCGCACCCGATGCGGCCTGGTTCGCGGCACCGCGCCACCGGTGTGGCTGCACACGATGCCGACACCCAATTCCGCCGCGATCCGCACCAGATCCGGGTCGGCGCCCGCCCAGGTGTCGTTGATCAGATCAGCGCCCTCGCCGACCGCGGCGGCGGCCACTTCGGCCCGCCAGGTGTCGATGCTGATCAGTAGCTCCGGGTACTTGGCCCGGATCGCCGCGACGAACGGGACCACCCTTGCGGCCTCCTCGGCCGCGTCGACCAGCGTCCCCGGACCTGCTTTGACCCCGCCGATATCGACAAGATCCGCGCCCTCGTCGACCGCCCGCGCGACCGCGTCCATGGCCGCCTCATCGGTGAACGTCGCACCCTTGTCGTAGAACGAGTCGGGGGTGCGGTTGACAATCGCCATCACCAACGCGCGATCCGTCGCCACCGGCTTACCGCACAAAGTCGGGAGCGGCGCTGGCGGGCTGAGCATGGCTCGACTGTAGCTAATCCGCCACTCCGCGTACTCAGGCCATACAAGTTAGGTGCCGCGAAGGTCGTGCTCAGTCAGGTGCTGCTCGGCACTCGTCCCGCCGCGACGTCCACGACGTAGCCGTCGTAGGCCGGGACATAGCCTTCCGACCGGCCGGCCAGAACGTACAGCGAACTGTGGTCGTCGGGCTCGTAGCCCTGCTTGCGCAGTTCCACCTTGCGGCTCTTGAACGTGGAGGTCAGCTCGAGTTCCGGCACCACCCGGATGAACAGCGGCACGGCGTACCCGGGCAACAGCGCGTAGACCTGCTCGGCGAGCGCGTGCCCGTCGAACTCGACGTCGGGGTACAGCGTCACCGCACCCATGCCTGCTTTGCCGTCGGCGCCCGGAATGTCCACGCCGTAGACCACGGCCTGCGAGATCGCTTCGGCCGCGGCGAGAGCGCGTTCGACCTCGGTGGTGGCGACGTTCTCACCCTTCCAGCGGAAGGTGTCGCCGAGCCGGTCCACGAACGCGATGTGGTGCAAGCCCTGGTCGCGGACCAGGTCGCCGGTGTCGAACCAGACGTCACCGTCCTTGAAGCCGTCACGGACCAGCTTGGCCTCGGAAGCGGCCTTGTCGGTGTATCCGTCGGCCGGTGAGCGGCTTGTCACCTTGGCAAGCAGCAGTCCGACCCCGCCGGAGGGGACGCGCCGCAGCCGTCCGTCCTTGCCGCGCTCGGCTTTTCCGGTGGCGTCGTCGTATTCGACGATCGCGTACGGCAGCGGACCGAAGCCCGCGGTGCGGTCGACCCCGAACGCGTTGACGAAGGCGATATTCACCTCGCTCGCACCGTAGAACTCGACGATCCTGTCGATGCCGAAACGGTTCTCGAACTCGTCCCACAGCTCCGGCCGCAGACCATTGCCGACGACAAGCCGGACTTTGTGCTGCCGGTCGACCGGCTTCGCCGGTTGGTTGAGCAGATACCGGCACAGCTCACCGATATAGATGAACGCGGTCGCCTTCTCCCGAATGACCTCGTCCCAGAACCCGGACGCGGAGAACTTCCTGCCGAGGGCGAACGTGCCGCCCGCGGACAGCACCGACGACAGCGCGACGGTCACCGCATTGTTGTGGTACAGCGGCAGGCAGCAGTACAGAGTGTCGGTGCCGCGCAGGCGAATTCCGAGTCCGCCTAGGCCTGCCATGCTCTTGGTCCAGCGCAGATGCGTCATCACGCTGGCCTTCGGCAACCCGGTAGTACCGGAGGTGAAGATCAGGAAGGCCCGTTCCTTCGCGGTGACCTGCGCGCACATCGGCGGATCGGCGGCATCCGCGGTCTCGGCGGCGTCGTGGAGTTCTTGCGCCTGGAGCACGTCGGCGAGCGGCTCGGGCAGTGAGTCCAGCGCCTCCTTGCATTCCGCACCGACGACATTCAGCACGCTGCCGAGCAGGCCGAAGCTGTGGGCGAGCACGGTGTCGCGCTGATGGTGGTTGAGCAGCCCGACGGTCGCGCCGAGCTTCACCGAAGCCAGCACCACGAACAGCGTTTCCGGCCGGTTCGTCATCAGCACGCCGACCACATCGCCGCGGCGAACACCCCGCGCGGTCAACACGTTCGCGTACCGGTTCACCTGCGCGTTGGCATCGCCGTAGCTGACAGTCCTGCCCTCGAACCGCAGGAACGGGCGATCCGGATGGCGGTGCGCGTTGCGCTGGAAGTACAGCCCGACCGAGGACTTGTCGTCCGGGCGTATGCGCATACCGAGGGCGCTCCGAAGCATGGACGGAGCGTCGACGGCCATGCCAGGCAGTCGTTTCACCACATCGAACAGGCTGACGGTCGAGCGGGCCTCGGTGCTCACGCTGTCAATCCTCCTTGTCGGGGGTGGAGCTGTCATCCAGTGCCGCAGGGGGTTCCAGCGCCGCGAAGGCCGACCGCAGATCGGTGGCCACGGTGATCCGGTCCCTGGCAAAATCGGACACGAACTTCCGGTCGTACAGCTCGTCCAACCAGCGGAACAGGCCGTCGTAGAAGCCGTCCTGATCGAGCACCACCACGGGCTTGTCGTGCTGACCGAGGTAGCCCCCGGTCCAGGTCTCGAAGAATTCCTCGAGCGTGCCGATACCGCCGGGCAGCGTGAGGAACGCGTCGGCGCGGTCCTCCATGACCTGTTTGCGCTGGCGCATGGTGTCGGTGACGACGAGTTCGTCGGCGTCGACATCGGCGACTTCCTTGTGCACCAGATGTTTCGGGATCACCCCGACAGTGTTCGCGCCACCCGCCCGCGCCGCGGTCGCGACCGCGCCCATCATCGAGACATGCCCGCCACCGGAAACCAATTGCCAACCGCGCCTGGCGATCTCGGTGCCCACCCGGGCGGCGAGTGCGATGTGGGCCTGGTCGGCGGTGCTGGCCGAGCAGTAGACACAGATGGAGTACACCGGAGCCGCGCTCACCACTGGTCCTCCGTCCCGACCGCTTCCAGGTTCCCACCGTTTTCGGCGGCGCTGAGGACGATCTGACATATCTCGTCGACGCTGTCGGTGACATGCAGCAGACCGAGATCACCCGGCGCGATCTTGCCGGACCCACCCAGCGAATCGCGTAGCCAATCCACCAGCCCCGCCCAGTATTTGGTGCCGAACAGGATGATCGGGAAGCGGGTGATCTTCCGGGTCTGCACCAGGGTCAGCGCCTCGAACAGCTCATCGAGGGTGCCGAAACCGCCGGGCAGGCAGACGAATGCCTGCGAGTACTTCACGAACATGGTCTTGCGGGCGAAGAAGTAGCGGAAATTGATGCCCAGATCGACCCACTCGTTGAGGCTCTGCTCGAACGGCAACTCGATACCGAGACCGATCGAATATCCGCCCGCCTCCGATGCGCCGCGGTTGGCCGCCTCCATCACGCCGGGCCCGCCACCGGTGATCACCGCGAAACCGGCCTGCGCCAGTGCGCCGCCGATCGCCCGTGCGGCCTCGTATTCCGGGTGACCGGCGAGGGTGCGCGCGGAACCGAAGACCGTCACCGCGCGCGGCACCTCGGCGAGCGCGCCGAAGCCCTCGACGAATTCGGCCTGGATGCGTAGCACCCGCCACGGATCGGTGTGCACCCAGTCGCTGGGTCCATGCTGATCCAGCAGATTCTGATCGGCGGTGCCACCCGGCTTGAGATCGCGGCGGAACATGATCGGTCCGCGGAACTTGGGTGTCGACTTCGGCGTGCTTGCGACCTCGTTATCGGCGGCTTCGGTGGACATGGCGCCCACGCTACCGCGCCCACCCGCCTCCTCGGATCTTCTGCCGGTAGTCGGGTGCCCGAAGTTATATTCGGGGCACCCGACGACCTAGTGCCCGGCTGACTTCTGGGTGTACTCCCCCGCCTCTCCGCGATTCTTGCCGGGCATAGGGTGCACCACATTTTCGTCGCGGACCGGGCGGTCGCGTGTCACGTCGAGGTCTGGACGTACCTCATGAGTTACCCATGTACTCGCGAAATCAGTCGAGCAGAATCAGTGACCCGCGCCGGTGAGATAGCTGCGCAGCATGGCGGTGACCGCGGTGATCTGCGCGACCGGAACGTGCTCTTCGCGCTTATGGGCCAGGTTCGGATCGCCGGGGCCGAAGTTCACAGCGGGGATGCCGCGCGCGGCGAAGCGGGAGACGTCGGTCCAGCCGTACTTGGCGCGCACGCCGCCGCCACCGTGGGCATTGACCGAGGCGATGAGGTCCTTGGCCGCGGGTGCGGTGAGGCCGGGAAGTGCACCGGCTGCGGAATCGGTCACCTCGAAAGCCAGGTCGAGTCCGGCGAAGACCTCACGGACGTGGTCAACGGCCTGCTCGACGGAACGGTCGGGGGCGAAGCGGAAGTTCACGTCCACCTCGGCGGCGTCGGGGACCACATTGCCAGCGACACCACCCGCGACTCGGACCGCGGACAGGCCCTCCCGGTAGACGCAGCCATCGATATCGACCTCGCGCGCTTGGTAGTCGGCCAGGCGCTGCAGGACCGGTGCGAGACGATGAATGGCGTTGTCGCCGAGCCATGCTCGTGCCGAATGCGCGCGGACGCCCGCGGTGGTGAGCCGAACCCGAAGCGTGCCCTGGCAACCCGCCTCGATCCAACCGCCGGAGGGCTCGCCGAGAATCGCCATATCGCCCGCCAGCCACTGCGGCAGTTCGCGTTCGATCTGGCCGAGTCCGTTGAATTCGGCGGCGATCTCCTCGCAGTCGTAGAAGATCAGCGTCAGGTCGTGCACGGGTTCGGCGACGGTGGCGGCCAGGTGCAGGAACACGGCGTCGCCGGATTTCATGTCGACGGTGCCACAGCCGTAGAGCACCTGCTCCCCGGCCTCGTCCACCTCGAATCGGCCGGGCACATTGTCGGCGATGGGGACGGTGTCCAGGTGCCCGGCCAGAATCACCCTGGTCGGCAATCCGCGATCGGTGCGGGCGAGCACCACGTTGCCGTGCCGCAGTACCTCGAATCCCACGGTCTGTTCGCGCAGCGCCCGCTCGACGATGTCGGCGATCCTCGCCTCGTCGCGGGACACACTCTCGATATCGACGAGGGCGGCGGTGAGCTGGATCGGGTCGGCGCGCAGGTCGAGGGTCACTGCCTCAGCCTAGGTCCGTACGAATCGCGATCGACACGGAGGACAGGCGTGTGCGTTGACCGCACCCGGCGCGACGCCCGTCCATCCGTACGAATCGCGATCGACACGGAGGACGGGCGTCGGCGTTGACCGCACCCGGCGGGACGCCCGTCCATGGCGCGTAGGTATGGACTTGGACGCAGGGCAGGAGGAGGGCGTCCTCGAACTGGTCGCCGCCCATGCAGGCAGCTACGGCAGATGGCGGGTACCAGGGGCTACCCCATGCGTCACCACTGTGGGCTCGACGTCACAGACGTGCGTCCCTGCCGAGGGGTTGCAGTCGGTATTCTCTCGTGACGTGAGTATTCAGGGAGCAACAGCAGTCGGTATCGCCAATGTGACCGCGGACGGAACCGTCCTGGACACCTGGTATCCGAACCCGCAACTGGGCGAGTTCACCGAGACCGGCACCAAGCGGCTGGACCAGGCTCCCGATGAGCTCGCAGCGCTCGTCGGCTTCGACGATGCCCGCGGCGTCGAGGTGATCGCGGTACAGACCACCATCGCCGATCTGTCCGCGGCGCCGGTCGACGCGCACGACGTCTACCTTCGCCTGCACCTGCTCTCGCACCGCCTGGTTCGCCCACACGGGTTGAGCCTCGACGGCCAGTTCGGGCTGCTCAGCAATGTGGTGTGGACCAACCACGGGCCCGCCGCGGTGGAGGGCTTCGAGCTGACCCGCGCCAAGCTGCGTGCCCGCGGCCCGGTCACCGTCTACAGCGTGGACAAGTTCCCGCGGATGGTGGATTACGTGCTGCCCTCCGGCATCCGCATCGGCGACGCCGACCGGGTCCGGCTCGGCGCACACCTGGCCTCCGGCACCACCGTCATGCACGAGGGCTTCGTGAACTTCAACGCTGGCACCCTTGGCACCTCGATGGTCGAGGGTCGCATCTCCGCGGGTGTGGTGGTCGGCGACGGCTCCGACGTCGGCGGTGGCGCCTCCATCATGGGTACCCTCTCCGGCGGCGGCACCACCGTCATCTCCGTCGGCGAACGCTCACTGCTCGGCGCGAACGCCGGCCTCGGCATCCCGCTCGGCGACGACTGCGTGCTGGAAGCCGGCCTGTACCTCACCGCAGGCACCAAGGTCATCACCCCCGACGGCACCACCGCCAAGGCCTCGGAGCTCGCCGGTCAGAACAACCTCCTGTTCCGCCGCAACTCCCTCACCGGTGCGGTAGAAGTGGTGCCGCGCAAGGGAACCGGCATCGAACTCAACGCCGCTCTGCACGCCAACGACTAACGCCCTTTCCACTGCGGGCGCCGGGGTGACAAGCGCAGCAAAAAGGCACCTCCGAAGCCCCACCCCCACCCACCCCGCACCCCCACTGCCGTCCTCACACCCCGTGTCACAGCCGAAC
>NZ_JBHTDL010000014.1:0-502797 GCF_042675075.1 Nocardia sp. GCM10030253
TAATTGGCACTGACATTCATCGACACACTATTGAGTTCTCAAAGAACACACGCACACACCATCGTGCAGATTTACTCTGATTGATCGGTGAGGCAACTTTTCAAGCTTAGCTCAGTCGCATACCCCGGCGCAAACCAGGATCTCGATCGAGCTAGTGTGATCGTCAGGCGCTCCTCGTACTACCTCGTTTCCCTCGCCTCTCGCTCAGCGTTTCCGCTGGGCTTCTCGGCTCCGGGTCGGTGTCCGTGTCGCTCTGACTTGAATAAAGTTACGTGCCTGCGTGGACGATGTCAAATCGCCTGGTCAGAAACGGTTTTGATCAATCAGCCGCACCGACACGCTTCACTTGACCACCCAATGCCTGCAACTGCTCGACGAAATTCGGGTAACCGCGGTCGATATGGAAGACGTCGTGCACTTCGGTGACGCCATCGGCGACAAGTCCCGCGAGAACAAGTCCCGCGCCTGCCCGAATATCCGACGACCACACCGGCGCACTCGACAACCGCGGAATACCGCGCACTACCGCGTGATGCCCATCGGTCCGTGCGTCGGCGCCGAGCCGGATCATCTCCTCTACAAAGCGGAACCGCGCTTCGAAGACGTTCTCGGTGATCATCGAGGTGCCGTCGGCGATCGCCGCGAGGCCGATGGCCATCGGCTGCAGATCGGTCGGGAACCCGGGGAAGGGCAGCGTGGAGAAGTTGACCGCGCGCGGTCGGTCGGCCTGGATCACCCGGAAGCCATTCGGCTCGAACGAAATTCGCGCTCCCGCCGAACGCAGCTTGTCCAGCACCAGTGACAGATGCTTCGGGTTGACGCCGCTGACTCGGACATCGCCCATCGTCATGGCGGCGGCAATTCCCCACGTGGCGGCCACGATGCGGTCGCCGATCACCCGGTGCGTGGTCGGCAAAAGACGCTCCACACCCTGAATGGTCAGCACCGAGGTGCCCGCACCACTGATCCGGGCACCCATCCGAACCAGCATGTTGCACAGGTCGACGATGTCCGGTTCGCGCGCGGCGTTGTCGATGACCGTCTCCCCCTCGGCAAGCACGGCCGCCATGAGGATGTTCTCGGTCGCCCCTACCGACGGGAAGTCCAGCCTGATGCGGGCGCCCTGCAGTTCCTCCGCCCGAGCGACCACACAACCGTGTTCGATTTCGCTGGTCGCGCCGAGCAGGCGCAGGCCGGCCTGGTGCATATCCAATGGACGAGAGCCGATCGCGTCGCCACCGGGCAGCGCGACAACGGCCCGCTTGCACCGCGCCATCAACGGACCGAGCACACAGACCGACGCACGGAACTGCGTCACCGCGGGGAAATCCGCGTGGTACTTCGGCTCCGCAGGGGTGTTGATTGTGACGACAGAGCCATCGATCTTCACGTCGCAGCCGAGGCCGCGCAGCACGTCGCCCATCAGCGGCACATCGAGGATGTCCGGGCAGTTCGTAATGGTGGTCGTGCCCTCGGCCAGCAGGGCAGCCGCCATCAGCTTGAGGACGCTGTTTTTAGCACCCCCGACCGCGACCTCACCGACGAGTCGATTCCCGCCGGTAACCAAAAACCTCTCCATGCCGCCTCTCCGCGTTTTCGGCGCACCTTCGTGCAAAGGATAGTTGCGGGCTCCCCCGCGTCTCCGCGTCTTCAGCCGATCGGTATGTGTCGCGGGGTTTGCGTCGCGGACCGGCGGTTGGGTGCCGGGCTCAGTTGGTGGGCGTACCCGGTGAGTTACCCATGTAGTGGGGAAATCAGTCGTCTTGTATCGAGCGAGTATCAAGCACCGGGCGTAGCTCCGCCAGGCTTCCATAGGATATCGCCGCCGGGGTTGGCGACACGGCTGAGGATGAAGAGCAGGTCGGACAGGCGGTTGAGGTACATCGCCGGGAGGACGCTGGTGTCGTCCGGGTGTGCCTCGACCGCGGCCCAGGCCGCGCGTTCGGCGCGGCGTGCGACGGTGCGCGCGGTGTGCAGCAGCGCCGCCAACGGGGTGCCGCCGGGCAGGATGAACGAATTCAGCGGCGCCAGTTCGGCATTGAACTCATCGCACCAGCCTTCGAGCCGGTCGATGTAGAGCTGGGTAATCCGCAGCGGCGGGTACTTGGGCTCCGCGACAACGGGGGTCGACAGGTCGGCGCCGGCGTCGAACAGATCGTTCTGTATCTGCTGTAGCACCGCCGACAACTCCGGCGCGGGGCTCCCGAGTGCGACGGCAACACCGATGGCCGCATTGGTCTCGTCACAATCGGCGTAAGCGACAAGTCGGGGATCGGTCTTGGCGACCCGCGAGAAGTCACTGAGTCCAGTGGTCCCGTCGTCCCCGGTACGCGTGTAGATCCGCGTCAGATGGACGCTCACGACTCCTCCTCGCTGATGCTCGGCTCCGCCGTGCGCGCCGCGCGCTGTGGCATGGTTCGCTCGCTGCGCTCGCTCACAAGACCACCTTAGATGTCGGACCTGAACAGCAGGCTGTTCAGAGGCCTGGAAGTCGGCGGGTGCGGTCGGAAGGGCGGGACTCGACCCAGGACAGGAATGCGGCCAGCGAACCGCGGTCGAGGGCGAGTTCAAAAGTGCCGTCGCGGTCGGACACCGCGGTCACCGACAGTTCTTCGGTCATAATGTCGAACTCGTCACCGCGCGGGCCGCGGCGGTCACCGATCTCGATGCCCTGGCGTCGGATGGTGGAGTCGGGGCCCAGTTTGAGACTGGACAGCTTGTAGAAGACCAGCCGATCCTCGTCGTATCGGATCAGACCGTGCCGCCAGCCCTGGCCGCCGCGCGCGGGCAAAACCCGCAAAATCGCGGCCGTACCGCCGCGGCGCAGCATGATCAGGCGGTAGGTCGAGGCAAGCGCCAGGAGAACGAGCAAGAGCACCAGAATGATCAGGAGAACCATCCCGGTCTGCAATGCCGTTCGTCCCTTCGCTCCGCCGCCGTGTCGGCGACACCTCGCGGTCATTCAACCACGGACCCGAGTTTACAAATGGCGCGGCCATGTCTTTTGCCCCGCGTCTCGTACCAACCCCCTGAAACGACGCTGTCGGCGGCGAATAGCTTCGCCGCCGACAGTGTCGTGCTCAATGGTGGTGCGTGACTACGCGTTCGCGTTCTGCTCGACCGCGCGCACTCGGGCCTGGGCCGCCTTCTGCTGTCCTTCGGTAGCCTCCGAGTCGGCCAGCACCCGGCGGGCTGCCTCGACATCGACCTCACCGGCGAACTCCGCGGATTCGGCGAGCACCCGGACCGTGGTTGCGGTCACCGAGAAGAAACCGCCGTGCACCGCAGCGACGATCCGCTGACCGTCGGTGTCGACGATGGTCACGGTGCCGCCCTCGACCAACTGGCCGAGCAGCGGCTCGTGGCCCGGCATGATGCCGATCTGGCCCTCGGTGGTCTGCGCGCTGACGAACGACGCCTGGCCGGACCAGAGCAGTCGCTCGACAGCGACGAGATCAACTGACATCTCCGCCATGGGTGACTACTTTCCGGCGATCTTCTTCGCGGCGGCCTCGACGTCGTCGAGTCCACCGCAGCTGTTGAACGCCTGCTCCGGGAAGTGGTCGAACTCGCCCTTGCAGACGCGGTCGAACGCCTCGATGGTGTCGGTCAGCGGCACCACGGAACCCGGCTGGCCGGTGAACTTCTCGGCGACGATGAAGTTCTGGCCGAGGAACTTCTCCAGACGACGGGCGCGGCCGACGAGGACCTTGTCCTCTTCGGAGAGCTCGTCCATGCCGAGGATGGCGATGATGTCCTGCAGTTCCTTGTACTTCTGCAGGATCCGCTTCACCTCGTTGGCGACCCGGAAGTGCTCCGCACCGACGATCGAGGCCTCCAGAATGCGGGAGGTCGAGGTCAGCGGGTCGACGGCCGGGTAGATGCCCTTCTGCGAGATCGGGCGGGAAAGCTCGGTCGTCGCATCGAGGTGGGCGAAGGTAGTCGCCGGGGCCGGGTCGGTGTAGTCGTCGGC
The DNA here is from genome assembly GCF_042675075.1 of Nocardia sp. GCM10030253. NCBI lineage: Bacteria > Bacillati > Actinomycetota > Actinomycetes > Mycobacteriales > Nocardiaceae > Nocardia > Nocardia sp. GCM10030253. Next base: position 3,974 of record NZ_JBHTDL010000014.1, read on the forward strand.
GGGCACGTAGATGGCCTGCAGCGAGGTGATGGACCGACCACGGGTCGAGGTGATGCGCTCCTGCAGCTCACCCATCTCGTCGGCCAGCGTCGGCTGGTAACCGACGGCCGACGGCATACGGCCGAGCAGCGTGGAGACCTCGGAACCGGCCTGGGTGAACCGGAAGATGTTGTCGATGAACAGCAGCACGTCCTGGTGCTGCACGTCGCGGAAGTACTCGGCCATGGTCAGGGCCGAGAGCGCGACGCGCATACGGGTGCCCGGCGGCTCGTCCATCTGGCCGAAGACAAGGGCGGTGTCCTGGAGGACGCCCATCTCTTCCATTTCCAGGTGCAGGTCGGTGCCTTCACGGGTGCGCTCACCGACGCCGGCGAACACCGACGTGCCGGAGAACTCACGCGCGATACGGGTGATCATCTCCTGGATCAGCACGGTCTTGCCGACACCGGCACCACCGAACAGACCGATCTTGCCGCCCTTGACGTACGGGGTCAGCAGGTCGATGACCTTGACGCCGGTCTCCAGGATCTCGGTCTTACCCTCGAGCTGGTCGAATGACGGTGGCTTGCGGTGGATGCCCCACTGCTCACCGTCGCGGCCGAGGCCGGGGGTGTCGAGGCAATCGCCGAGGGCGTTGAACACGTGGCCCTTGACGACGTCACCGACGGGCACCGAGATCGGCTTGCCGGAGTCGGAGACCTTCGCCCCACGGACCAGGCCGTCGGTCGGCTGCATCGAGATGGTGCGCACGATGTTGTCGCCGAGGTGCTGGGCAACCTCGAGGGTCAGGGTCTTGGCCACCGAGGCCAGCGCGATCTCGGCGTGCAGAGCGTTGAATAGCTCTGGGATGGAACCCCGCGGGAACTCGACGTCCACGACGGGGCCGATGACACGGACGACGCGGCCTGCGGATGCGCCGGTCCGGCTCGTGTTGTCTTGTGTGACAGCTGCGGTCATTGGTTGGTTCTCTTCCTGCGCTTAGTCGCGGTCCGAGCTCGAAGCCAGCGCGTTCACGCCGCCCACGATTTCACTGATTTCCTGCGTGATCTGGGCCTGCCGCGCCGAGTTCGCCTGCCTGGTAAGGACATTGGACAGCTCATTGGCGTTGTCGGTGGCGGCCTTCATTGCGGTGCGCCGAGCCGCGGACTCGGATGCCGCTGCCTCGAGCAACGATGAATAGATACGCGTGTTGATGTACTTGGGCAGCAGCGCCGCCAGCAGTACATCGGCGTCGGGCTCGAACTCGTACTGCGCGTGCACATCGGCGGTTGCCGAATCGGACAGGCTGTCCTCACCCATGTCGAAGTTCTCGTCGACGTAGCTCACCTGGATCGGCGCCAACCGGCGCACCTCCGGGGTCTGCGTCAACATCGAGACGAACCGGGTGTACACAATGTGCAACTCGTCGACACCGGCGATATTGCCGGTGCCGTTCGGAGCGGGAACTTCGCCGTCGGAGCCAGCCATGAAGCTGTCCACCAGGTGGTGGCACGCGGCCGACGCATCGGTGTACTTCGGCTGCTGGGAGAACCCCGTCCACGACGCACGGGGCGCGCGGTTGCGGAAGGTGTAGTAGATGAGGCCCTTGTTGCCCATCACGTACACCACCGGCTCTTTGCCCTCGCCACGCAGCGTGGTCATGAGCTCCTCGGCGCGCTTGAGCACGTTCGAGTTGTAGCCACCACACATACCGCTGTCACTGGTAATTACCAGCACGGCGGCGCGACGCGGGTTGGCGCGCTCCGTCAGCAGCGGATGCGAGAGGTTCTTCGACGCACTCGCAAGCTCACCGAGAACCTTGGTGATCTCCTCCGCGTACGGCTTGGCCGCAGCAACCCTGGCCTGAGCCTTGGTGATTCGCGAGGTCGCGATCAGCTCCTGGGCCTTGGTGATCTTCTTGATCGAATTCACACCACGAATGCGGGAGCGCAATTCACGCAGGTTTGCCATCAGCGGTTCACTCTCCCTTCATTCGCCAGATTCCAATAACGCATGCTCGCCCGCGCTACTTCTCGACGTGCTTGCGGGTCACGGTGAGCGACTCGACCTCTTCGGACTCGAGCTCGCCCGCTCCGTCCTCGACCACGCGACTGCCGTCGGAGGCGAGGAAGCCCTGCTTGAACTTGTCGGTGGCCGCCTTGATCGCGTCGGCCGCGTCGCCCTGCAGCACCTTGCCGCCCGCGATCGACTCGAACGCCTCGGGCGCGTTCCGGTGCAGTTCCTCGATCAGCTCGGCGTTGAACCGGCGGATGTCGGCGACCGGGACCGACTCGTAGTAACCGGCGTCGACCAGGAAGATCGAGACGATCTGGTCTTCGACGGGGACCGGCGAGTACTGGTCCTGCTTGAGCAGCTCGACCCAGCGGGCGCCACGCTCGAGCTGGGCGAGCGAGGCCGCGTCCAGGTCGGAAGCGAAGGCGGAGAACGCCTCCAGCTCGCGGTACTGCGCCATTTCCAGACGCAGCGAACCGGCGACCTTCTTCATGCCCTTGGTCTGGGCGGCGCCACCGACACGGGAGACCGAGGTACCGACGTTGATCGCCGGACGGACACCCTTGTTGAACAGGTCGGACTCGAGGAAGACCTGGCCGTCGGTGATGGAGATGACGTTGGTCGGGATGAAGGCCGAGATGTCGTTGGCCTTGGTCTCGATGATCGGCAGACCGGTCATCGAGCCAGCGCCCATCGCGTCGGACAGCTTCGCGCAACGCTCCAGCAGACGGGAGTGCAGGTAGAAGACGTCACCCGGGTACGCCTCGCGGCCCGGCGGGCGACGCAGCAGCAGCGAGATCGAGCGGTAGGCCTCGGCCTGCTTGCTCAGGTCGTCGAACACGATCAGGACGTGCTTGCCCTGGTACATCCAGTGCTGGCCGAGAGCCGAACCGGTGTAGGGCGCAAGCCATTTGAAGCCGGCGGAGTCCGAAGCGGGGGCCGCGACGATGGTGGTGTACTCCATCGCACCGTGCGCCTCCAGCGCGGTCTTGACGCCCGCGATGGTGGAGCCCTTCTGGCCGATCGCGACGTAGATGCAACGCATCTGCTTGGTCGGATCGCCCGACTCCCAGTTGGCCTTCTGGTTCAGGATCGCGTCGATGCAGACCGCGGTCTTGCCGGTCTTGCGGTCGCCGATGATCAGCTGACGCTGGCCACGGCCGATCGCGGTGAGCGCGTCGATGGCGGTGATACCGGTGGCCATCGGCTCCTCGACCGGCTGGCGCTGCAGCACCGACGCGGCCTGCAGCTCGAGCACACGCTGCTCTTCGGCTTCGATCTCGCCGAGGCCGTCGATCGGCTGACCGAGCGGGTTGACCACGCGGCCGAGGAACTTGTCGCCCACCGGAACCGAGAGCACGTCGCCGGTACGGCGGACTTCCTGGCCCTCTTCGAGGGTGGCGTACTCGCCGAGGATAACCGCACCGATCGCGCGGTCCTCGAGGTTCAGCGCCACGCCGAGCACACCACCGGGGAACTCGAGCAGTTCGTTGGCCATCGCCGAAGGCAGACCACTCACGTGGGCGATGCCGTCGCCGGTGTCGGTGACAACACCGACTTCTTCGATGGAGGTTTCCGGGGTGTAGCTCTGGGTGTAGCTCTCGATCGCGCTACGGATCTCATCGGTGGAGATCGTCAGCTCCGCCATAGTCTTCCTGCTCTCGCTGTCTGGTCTCGAATGTCGGGGGATTAGGAGTCGTCAGGCTGTGACATCAAGCCAGAGCCCGACGCAGCCGTTCCAGTCGGCCGGTGGCGCTGCCGTCGATCACGTCGTCGCCGATGTGCACGATGACACCGGTCAGCAGACTCGGGTCGACCTGGACGTGCACCGTGACCGGCTTGCCATAGATGCGCTGCAACGACACCGCGAGGTGCTCCCGCTGCTGGTCGGTCAGTGCGATCGCCGCGTGCACATGCGCGACGATCTGGTTGCGCCGGGCGGCCGCGAGATCGGACAGCTCGTCGAATGCCTCGCCGATGCCCGTCTTCGACCGGGTGACCACTTGGTTCGCCAGGGTTTGGGTGATGGTGTCGGTCCTGCCCGCGAGCAGCCGGTCGATCAGTTCGCGCTTGGCCACTGCGGGCTTCGAGCGATCCGAAAGTGCCTGCTCCAACTCGGGGCTGTCGCTGATGGTCCGGCCGAGTCGGAACAGTTCGTCCTCGACCGTGTCGATCCGCCCGCTGTCGGCCGCCGACTCCAGCAGCGCTTCCTGCCCGAGCAACACCAGGGTGTCGACCAAATCGGCAGTGCGCGACCAGTTCTGGGCCACCGCGGTGGTCAGCACCGCCTGCGTGGCAGCACTGACCTTGCCGCTGAAGACCCGCTCGCTCAGCTCGGCGCGAACCGCGCCGGGCACCGATACGTCCGCGAGCGCAACACGCAGCGAACGCTGGTCATCCAGCACGGCGACAACGGCGAACAGTTCGGACCCCGTCGTGGCCGCAACACCGTCGCTTCCGGTCAGAGCGGCCCGAAGCGCCTCCCGGGACCGGGAGCTTGCCTCGCGGCTCGCTGCGTACATGCTTCTCACTTTCGCGTCGCTACCTTCCGACCCCGATGCCGGCATTCGACTGGTCGAGCTCGGACAGGAACCGCTCGATCGAAGCCGCTTGCTTGGCCTCGTCCGAAACCGACTGTCCGATAATCTTTTCCGCCAGATCGACGGCCGTCTGACCGACCTCGGCACGCAGTTCGGTGAGGATCTGCTGCCGCTGGGCTTCCAGCTGGCTGTGGCCTGCCGCGACGATGCGGTCGCTTTCGGCCTGGGCGTCCGCGCGCATCTGCGCGAGGATCTGCTGGCCCTGGGTGCGTGCTTCCTCGCGGATGCGCGCGGCCTCGAGCCGGGCTTCGGCCAGCTGCTGCTGGTACTGCTGCAGGGTCAGCTGGGCCTCTTCCTGCGCGGCCTCGGCCCGCTGGAGACCACCCTCGATCTTGTCGGCACGCTCGTCCAGCACCTTCATGAGGCGCGGAATCACGTACTTGTAGAAAATGACGCCGATGATCGCAATGCAGACCACCGACCACACGATGTCGTACGTCTCGGGGATCAGGGGGTTGACATCTTCCCCCGTGGCCGCAGCGAGAACAGTTTGCGTGGTCATCGCAATCTCAGAAAATGAAGCCGGCGACGAGGCCGATCAGCGCGAGCGCCTCGGTGAACGCGATACCGAGGAACATGTTGGTGCGGATCGTGCCCTGCAGCTCAGGCTGACGGGCGATACCCTCGATGGCCTTGCCGACGACGATGCCCACGCCGATGCCGGGGCCGATGGCAGCCAGACCGTAGCCGATGGCGCCGAAGCCCTTGAACGTCGACTCGTTGGTTGCAGCTTCCTGGGCCAAGTACGCGAGGCTCATGAGTTCCATTCCCTTTCTGTTGCCCACACGCCGGTCGGCGGGTGTAGCAGGTATCCGGTAGTTGTTCGGGTCAGTGCGAGTCAGCGTGTTGCGCGAGTCCGATGTAGACGGCGGTCAGCAGTGCAAACACGTAGGCCTGCAGGAAGATGACCAAAATCTCGAAAAGGGTGAATCCGAGTCCCGCGATCAGCGAGAACGGCGAGAACACCTTCATCCACGAGGTGGCGTCGAACAGGAAGAACCAGGTGGCGCTGAAGAACAGCACCAGCATGATGTGACCTGCCAGCATGTTCGCCATGAGTCGGACCGTCAGCGTGAACGGGCGAAGGATGAAAGTCGAGACGAACTCGATCGGAATCAGCAACACGTGCAAGGCGGGCGGAACATTCGGAACCACGATGCTGCTGCGCATGTAGGTGAGGAAGCCGTACTTCTTGATACCCACGTAGTTGAACGTGATGTAAGCAAGCGCGGCCAACACCAGCGGCATGCCGATTCGGGCGTTCGACGAGATGTTCAACCCCGGAATGATGCCGGAGAAGTTCAGGAAGAGGACCGTGAAGAAGATCGTCGCGATCAGCGGGAAGAACCTGCGGCCGGATTCCTTACCGAGAACCTCGTCGCAAATCTGTTCCTTGACGAACACCAAACCGGTTTCAGCGACGTTCTGCAGGCCGCGCGGGACCAGGCGGGGACTCCGGAATGCCAGCAGCATCACAATGACAAGAACTGCCGTCATGATCAGACGGATCAGCATCAGTCGATCGAGTTCGAACGGCGTACCCTCGAACAGCAAAGCTGGAGGGAAGAAGTCGGACAGCGATGGCGCGTGGAACTCGCCCGCCAAAGTGGTGACGCTCAGCGTTCTCTCCCGTGTTCGGGCCGTGGGTTCGGTCGCACCCACGGTTCGATCGGACATTGACGATCAATTAGTCGACTCAGGTCGGCTCGAATTTCGTCAGCAGCTGTGCGGCGGGATTGGAATCCGCCTGGCGTCTGTACGTGTGTCGGCGACATCGTCGACATGCAGAACCGGAACCCCTCGGAGTCCGGCACGGCAGTAAGCATAGCGGCACTCAGCGGGATCGGGGGATCCCCCCTCGCCTTGGTTGCTTGCTTACCAACACTTTACCAAGAGATCTACGACAGTGTGTAGGTGGGTGGGTTTTATTACTGGCCAGTACCCGGTTCGGGCTCCGCGTCGGGCACCGTCACGTACGGAACCTTCTGGCGCAGAACGCCGAACGTCTCCGCCCCCAGCACGATGACCAGGCTGCCTACCACGGTCAGGAAAAGGGTCATCCTGTTGTAGAAGTCGAAGTTCTGCAGCACCGCGATCACCACCATCGCGATAAGCAGCTTGCCGACCCAACTGACCAGCATGACCAGGCCCGCGGTGCTCGGCGGCAGCTTCGCGCCGAGCAGCACGACGGCGGCCGTGGTGAGGATGAAACCGCCGCCGATGGCGGCGCCGATGAGCGCGCCCCAGAAGCCGGGCATACCGGCCGCCGCGGACGCGATCGCCACAGCGAGCACGACCAACACGATCAACCCGATCGCGCCGTAACGCAGTGCCGCTTTGAGCGGGGCGTCGGGACCGGGGACGGGTGTCGGAGTAAAGCTCACGAGCAAAACTTTACCCGCGAGGCGTCCGGTCTCCCGCCGCCTCCCCGCGTCGCAGGCTCGGGATGGCGGTGACGACGAGCGCGAAAACCAGTCCACCGGCCATCAGCAGCACCACCAGCCGCCGGTCCATCAGCGCGGTCCCGACGGCACCGAAAGCGAGCACACCGACCCACAAATAGATGAGCAACACCACGCGCCGATGCGAATGTCCGATCTGCAGCAGCCGGTGATGCAAGTGCATTTTGTCCGGAGTCGAGAAACTCACGCCCGCGCGCACCCGTCGGACAATCGCCAGCAAAAGATCGAGCACCGGAATGAACATCACCGCGCCGACCAGCAGCAGCGGAGACAGCAGACCAACGATGTCGCGGGGCCCGTATCCGTTCAGCGGAATTCGGCCGGACGCACCCGTCGATACTGCGGCGAGCATCAGCCCGATCAGCATCGAGCCGGAATCGCCCATGAATATTCGGGCAGGTTGAAAATTGTGCGGCAGGAAACCGAGGCAGGCGCCCGCCAGCGCGGCAGCGAGCAGGGCGGGCGGATAGGTATCGACCGAACCGCCCTGGTCGTAGAGCAATCCGACGGCGAAAACGAAGACGGCGCCCGCACAGATCAATCCGAGCCCGGCCGCGAGTCCGTCCAGGCCGTCGACGAAATTCATCGCGTTGATCAGGGTGACGGTGATCGCGACGGTGACAAGACCGCTCTGCAGCGCGTCCAGCACCACCGTGGTGTCGTTGAACGGGTCGTAGATGACGTACCAGCTCAGGCCCATCAGGGCCATCACACCCGCGGCAGTGACCTGACCCGCGAACTTGGTGAGTGCGTCCAGGCCCCAGCGGTCGTCGACGATGCCGACGAGCACGATGAGCGTGGCCGCCACCAGCACCGCGGGAATGTCCGGCGCATAGTCGAAGCCACGACGCAGCGCGGGCAGTTGGTGCGCGAACAGCACGGCCGCGACCACGCCGATATACATACCGACGCCGCCCATCCGGGGAATGGGCTTGACGTGCACATCTCGTTCGCGCGGCACGGCAACCGCGCCGAAAGCGATGGCGGCCACCCGGATTCCACCGGTGGCCAGGAAAGTGACCGTTGCGGAGATGAGCAGCACCAGCAGCAGCTCGCGCAGCGGAACGACCGAACCCCACCCGAATATCGGGTCAGCGAGTATCTGATCCGCGAGGAGATCAGACTGTCCACCGATCACCGGGACACGGCGCCGGTCAAGGCTTCCGGCGACAGGCCGAGCACTTCGGCGATATCGGCGACCGATACCGCGCCCTCGCGCAGAATGCGCGGCTGATCGGCGGTGAGATCGACGATGGTTGAGGCGACCGCATGCTCGGTCGGCCCGCCGTCGAGGTACACCCCGACCAGATCGCCGAGCTGATCGCGAGCCTCGGCGGCGGTCTTGGCGGGCGGCTGCCCGGAAACGTTGGCACTGGATACCGCCAGCGGACCGACCTCACGCAGCAGCTCGAGCGCGACCGGGTGCAGCGGCATCCGCAGCATCACCGTTCCTCGGGTGTCGCCCAGATCCCAGGCCAGCGAAGGCGCTTGCTGCACAACGAGACTCAGCCCGCCGGGCCAGAACGCGCGAATCAGTTCGCGGGCCTGCGGGCGCACCGAGAAGACCAGGCCGTCGATGGTGTGCCACGAACCGACCAACACCGGCACCGGCATGTCCCTGCCGCGTCGCTTGGCGTCGAGCAGCGAACTCACCGCTGACGAATCGAACGCATCGACGGCGAGGCCGTAGAGCGTGTCGGTGGGCAGCACGACCAACCGCCCGGATTTCAGGGCGCTGGTGGCTGCGGTCAGTCCGGCGGCGCGCGAGTCTGGATCCGCGCAGTCGTAGACGGTACTCACGCCCCCATCCTGTCATGGGGTTGCGCCGGCGCCACTATCCCCCAGCCTGCCGCCGGTTGGAAGGCATCGCGGTATAGCTCAGCTACGCGTTGCGGCGACGAACCGGGGCTTGCCCGCAAGGTCCGGGTGCTCGACGATGTCGGTGAATTCGCCCTGTTTGCCGAGTAGAACCGCCAGGTCCGAGCCATTGGTGTCGTCGTGTTCGATGGCCGTTGCGGCGCCGGTGCGCAGCAGGCGGGCGATGGTGGGGATCATCGCGCGGATGACGTCCAGGCCGTCGGTGCCGCCGAAGAGGGCTAGGTGCGGGTCGTGGTCGGCGACCTCGGGATCGAGTACGGCGGCGTCGGGGATGTAGGGCGGGTTGGATACCACGAGGTCGACGCGGCCGTTGAGTTCGGACAGCAGGTCCGGGTCGGTGACATCGTCGGCGTACAGGGTGATCGCGGTATCCCCGTCGGCAATGCGGAGGTCGGCATTGCGGCGTGCCCATTGCAGCGCGCGCGGATCGATCTCGATCGCGTGCACGTCGGCGTCCGGGCGGGCATGCGCGATGGCCAAGGCAAGGGCGCCTGAACCGGTGCACAGGTCGACCACGACGGGCGTGTGATCGTGCGGCAGCTTCTCCAGCTGGCCTAATGCCCAGGCGAACAGCAGCTCGGTCTCCGGTCGCGGCACGAAGACCCCCGGCCCGACCGCCAGGTCGATCTCGCCCATCGAGGCGATACCGGTCAGGTGCTGCAATGGAATTCGTTCCGCACGCCGGGCGACCAGCGTGCGGTACTCCGCCAGCAACTCGGGCTCGACCAGCGGCGTCAGCGCCAGCCGTGTCCGTTCGATGCCGAGCAGATGCGCCGCGAGATGCTCGGCATCGGCCTGCGGACTGTGTACCCCTGCCGCCCGCAAGGTCTCGACGGCTTCATTGATGGCTGGACGCAGCGGCTCACGACTCATAGGGCTGACTTTGCCTGATCGATGCTTATTCGGCGGCCATTCTGGCTTCGCGATCCGCCTTGCCCAGTGCGTCCAGCAGGGCATCCATGTCGCCATCGAGCACGGCATCCAGGTTGTGGGCCTTGAATCCGATGCGGTGGTCGGCGATCCGGTTCTCCGGGAAGTTATAGGTGCGGATGCGCTCGGAGCGGTCGACCGTGCGTATCTGGCTGGCCCGGCCTGCCGCGGCCTCCTGGTCGGCCTGCTCCTCGGCGAGCGCCTGCAGTCGCGCGGCGAGCACCTGCATGGCACGCGCCTTGTTCTGTAGCTGGGAACGCTCGTTCTGGCAGGTCACCACGATGCCGGAGGGCAGATGGGTGATGCGAACGGCCGAGTCGGTGGTGTTGACGCCCTGGCCGCCCTTGCCGGAGGAGCGGTAGACGTCGATGCGCAGGTCGGTTTCATCGATCTGCACCTCTTCCACCTCGTCGGGCTCCGGGTAGATGAGCACGCCCGCGGCCGAGGTGTGGATGCGGCCCTGCGATTCGGTCACCGGGACGCGCTGCACCCGGTGCACACCGCCCTCGAATTTGAATCGCGACCAGACGCCGTCTCGCGCGGCGTCCTTGCTCTTGATCGACAGCGTGGCGTCCTTGTAGCCGCCGAGGTCGGAGATTGTGACGTCGAGAACCTCGACCTTCCACCCGTGCCGCTCGGCGTAGCGGATGTACATGCGGGCCAGGTCGGAGGCGAACAGCGCGGATTCCTCGCCACCCTCGCCTGACTTGACCTCGAGCACCACGTCGTCACCGTCGTGCGGGTCGCGCGGGGCCAGCAGATCCGCGAGCGTCTGCTCCAGTTCGACTACCTGGCGTTCCAGGTCGGGCACCTCGGCCGCGAAGGTCGCGTCGTCGGCCCCGAGTTCCTTGGCCGCGGCCAGATCGTCGCGGGCGGACTGCAGTTTGTTGTAGGTGGCCATGATCGGGGCCAGCTCGGCGAACCGCTTGCCGACCCGGCGCGCGGCGCCCGGATCGTTGTGCAGCGCCGGATCGGACAGCTGCAGCTCCAAGCCCGCGTGCTCGGCCAGAATGTCATCGATCGCGGACGGTTGCGTCACGGTAGTGCTTCCTCTCGTTTTTCCACGTCATCCCGGGCGAAGGCCGGGACCACACAAAAGCACCGACGCCCGGCCTGCGGAGCAGGACCGGGCGTCGGCGAGGAAGCTACTTGGCGTCGGCTTCGGCTTCGGCCTTCTTGCCGGCACGCTTGCCGTAGCGAGCCTCGAAGCGGGCCACGCGGCCACCGGTGTCGAGGATCTTCTGCTTGCCGGTGTAGAACGGGTGGCACTGCGAGCAGACCTCGACGGTGATGTGTCCCGACTCCTTGGTGCTGCGAGTCTGGAAGGTGTTGCCGCAACCACAGACGACCGTGGTGTCGACATACGTCGGGTGAATTCCTGCCTTCATGGGTGTCCTCTCGATATTGGCCGCCGGGTCGCCCTCGCAGATCGCTAGGACGTGAACCGGAGCCGACTAGGCGGGAGGTCTGCTCAGTGAGCAGACGCAACGACCGTTCAGTATGCCAGAACTGCCGCTACGCTCCCAAAACGCATCCCGGTACGGGTTTGTTCCCGGCCTCGCGAGTACTCCCCCACTCTTCCCGCCCATGGAAGTTCGGGCACGCGGATCCCACACTCTTACGGAACCCTTAAGTCGAGTAGTCGGCTACTCGGGAATGCGAACATCACTGTTCATAGAGTTTGAGGCCTGATTGCACAGTGTCGTGCCGAGACAGAAAGGAGAACTTCATGAACAGTCGAATCGCGCTCGCGGTCTTCGCCCTGTTGATTCTCACTGTCGCGGTGGGCTGGCTTGCCGTACCCGATGCCCCGAACAGCTCGACCTCCGCATACGCGATGCGGGCCACAACGGCCTTCGAGTCCTCGAACACCGGGAGCGCCACCGGCGCAACGGCAACGACCGCCATGGTCCTCGGCTTCATGATCAGCGGTGCTGCCGCCATCGGGCTGGCCTTCTTCGCCCCGGCGCATCCCGAAACGAAGCAGGGGCCCCGTTTGCACGGAGCCCCTGCTCTGGATTCACTCGTCGAGTGCGCCTGGCGCGGTCTTGCTTACCTGCATCAGGAACTCGAGGTTGTTCTTGCTCTTCTTCAGTCGGTCGATCAGCAGATCGATCGCCTGATGCGAGTCGAGGCCCGTCAGTACGCGGCGCAGCTTGTGCAGCACCGCGGCCTCATCTGGGCTGAGCAGTAGCTCGTCCTTGCGGGTACCGGACGGATTGACGTCCACCGCGGGGAACACGCGCCGTTCCGCGATCTTGCGGTCCAGCTTGAGCTCCGCGTTGCCAGTGCCCTTGAACTCCTCGAAGATCACCGTGTCACCGGTCGAGCCGGTCTCCACCATCGCGGTGGCGATGATCGTCAGCGAGCCGCCGTTCTCGATGTTGCGTGCCGCGCCGAGGAACCGCTTGGGCGGGTACAGCGCGGTGGAATCGACACCACCGGACAGGATTCGGCCCGAGGCAGGCGAGGAGTTGTTGTACGCACGGCCCAATCGGGTGATCGAGTCGAGCAGCACCACAACGTCTTTGCCCATTTCGACCAGGCGCTTGGCCCGCTCGATGGCCAGCTCCGCGACCGAGGTGTGGTCTGACGGCGGCCGGTCGAAGGTAGAGGCGATGACCTCACCCTTCACCGAACGCTGCATGTCGGTGACCTCTTCCGGACGCTCGTCGACCAGCACAACCATGAGGTAGACCTCGGGGTTGTTGATGGCGATCGCGTTCGCGATGTCCTGCATGATCGTGGTCTTACCCGCCTTGGGCGGGGAAACGATCAGCGCACGCTGGCCCTTGCCGATCGGCATGATCAGATCGATCACACGCGTGGTCAGCTTGTTCTGCGTGGTTTCGAGACGCAGTCGCTGGTTCGGGTAGAGCGGGGTCAGCTTGCTGAACTCGGGGCGGCGCTTGGCTGCCTCGACGTCACCACCGTTGACGGTCTCCAGCCGCACCAGCGGATCGAACTTCTGCCGCTGGTTGCTCTGCTCGCCGTCGCGCGGAGCGCGCACCGCACCGGTGATCGCGTCACCACGGCGCAGGCCGTTCTTGCGGACCAGGTTCATCGAGACGTACACGTCGTTCGGTCCGGCCAGGTAGCCCGAGGTTCGCACGAACGCGTAGTTGTCCAGCACGTCGAGGATGCCCGCGACCGGCTGCAACACGTCGTCTTCGCGAATCTCCAGCTCACGGGCCTCGCCCGTGCTTGGGCCGCCCTCGCGGTCGCGACCACGACGACGTTCACGGAAGCGACGTCCCCGCCGTCCGCGACCACCCTCGTCCTCGTCACCGCCACGGCTGCTGTCAGCACCGCGGCTGCTGTCGCCGCCACGGCCTTCGCCGCCACGGCCACCATTGCCGTTCTGGCTGTTGCGCTCGGACTGGCCACGCTCACCGGCTTGGCCACGCTCACCGGACTGGCTGCGCTCGCCCGACTGATTGCGCTCGCGGCGGCGTTCGCCCTGTTCCTGCTCCTGCTTCGGCTCGTCACCGCGCGATTCCGCCGACGCGGTCTCGCCACCGGAGCGTGCTTGGTCACGCCCGCGACGCTGCCTGCCACGACCACGCTGACCCGGCTCACGGCCGGATTCCTCGCTGGTCTCGGTCGGCACGGCATCGGCCTGCGCCGAGTCGGCCTGCGTTTGTTCAGACCGAGCAGACCTCGAGGGAGCGGACTTCGACGCGGCAGCGGGAGCCTCATTCGACTGAGCCACAGCGGGAGCCTGATTCGACGGAGCGGGAGCCTCGTTCGCCGCGGCAGGAGCCGAAGGCATCACATCCAGGGTCGCCTGCACCGGCGCCGCATTGGCGGTGTCCGCGTCGGACTTCACCTCGCCACGCGCGGACTTTTCTGCCTTCGCCGACTTTCCGGCCTGGTTTTCCTTGATAGCGGCGATCAAATCGCCTTTGCGCATTCCGGAGGTGCCTCGGATACCGAGCTCCCCCGCGAGCGCGCGCAACTGCGGCAACAACATTCCAGTCAGCCCCGATCGTGCGACGTCGGTTTGTTCGCTCATCTTCGAAATCTGTCCGGAGTCACTTTCGCGGTCGCCCGGGGTCGTTGGGTTGGATTCCACCCCGGGTGTCGCGAGCAGGTCCGTATCTGTCACGGAAATCCTTTCCTTCCCTCGATTGCCGTGTGCTATTTCGAGGGTTTGTTCCGCAGTCCGGGCACTGTGCCGAACTCGGAGTACAACCGCCGGACATCCGTCCAGCCGGTCGCTTGTGCCGTATCACCTGCCCCGCCGGACCGGCGGCTTCGCCACCAACTGGTGAAAGGTGGGTGAGATCATTCCAGTTGCGCAGCTACGCAGCACCCCCATGGCCTGGAGGCTCGAGCCTGGAGCCTGCTGGAGCGATTGCCCTGATGAAGCACCGGCGTCTGATGCGCACGATGTACGGACTCGCTCAGGATAGCTGGCAACTGTCAACCTCGGCAAGGCAGACTCGCCGTCAGTCGACCTGGACGCCTTCCGCGAGCCCCGGCTCGACCACCCGCAGGCCTTCCGCGGCCGCCAGTTCGCGGAGTTCCCGGGGGAATTCGCTGGTAATAAGGGCCAGTACGGTCGGACCGGCACCGGAAACCATCGCCGCGATACCGGCCGCACGCAGCCGGTGGATCCAGGCGGTGGTCAGCGGCAACGCGGGCGCACGCTGAGCCTGATGCAGCCGATCCGCGGTCGCGGGCAGCAGCAGATCCGGGCGCTCGGTCAGCGCGACCACCGCGAGCGCGGCCCTGCTGACGTTGAACGCGGCGTCGCCGTGCGGCACGACCTCGGGCAGCAGACCACGGGTGTGTGCGGTGGACGAGCGCTCCTCGGGAATGAGCACCACCGCACGCAGCTCCGGATGCGGCTCGAGGCGCACCGCACGGTAGATACGGGTCGGTGCGGCCGCGGTGCCGTCCGCGCCCGCATCGGCGGGGCGATCGGTCTCGGTCCAGGACACCACCACACCGCCCAGGACGCTGGCGGCCGCGTTGTCCGGATGTCCTTCGAATTCCGAAGCCAGCTGCACCAATTGGTCGGTACCGGTGGCCAGCGCGGGATCCAGTTTCGCGGCAAGGGCGCAGCCCGCGGCCAGCCCGCCGACCACCGCGGAGGCGGACGAACCGAGACCACGCGAATGCGGAATCACGTTGCGGCACACCACATCGAGGCCGTCGGCCCACACGCCCGCGGATTCCAGGCCACGCTCGATGGCGCGCACCACGAGATGCGAAGGGCCCCACGGCACGTCGTCGGCGCCCTCGCCCTCCACCCGGATCGTCAGGCCGGAATCGGTAGTGCGCACCTCGATCTCGTCGTAGATGCCCAATGCCATACCGAGCGAATCGAATCCGGGCCCCAGGTTCGCACTGGAGGCAGGCACCCGTGCGAGCACGGACAACCCAGCGGGCAGCGTCCGTGTCACGACCGCGGCCCGCTCACGCAGTTGACTTTCCCGCGCACTCAACTCAGGCCAGCTCTAGCTCGGCGGCCACCGCGACCGGATCGACCGGAATGGCTTGGACCTGCGGTATTCCCAATAGCGCTGTGTCGGGATCCTTGAGCCCGTTACCGGTTACGGTGCACACCACGGTCAGGCCGGAATCCAGCCAGCCCTCCTTGCGGGCCGCGAGCAGCCCGGCGATGCTGGCCGCCGAAGCAGGTTCGACGAAGACACCCTCGCTGGCGGCGACCAACCGGTACGCCTCCAGGATTTCCTCGTCGGTGGCGGCGCGGAAGGCGCCGCCGGACTGCTCCTTGGCTTCCATCGCGCCGTTCCAGGACGCGGGGGCGCCGATCCGGATGGCGGTCGCGATGGTCTCCGGGTCCTTGACCGGGGCGCCATTGACCAGCGGTGCGGCGCCCGCGGCCTGCACACCGAGCATCCTCGGCAGCTGCGTGGTGATGCCGTCGGCGTAGTACTCGCGGTAACCGCGCCAGTAGGCGGTGATATTGCCCGCGTTGCCCACCGGGAGCGCGTGCACGTCCGGCGCCCGGCCGAGCACATCGCAGATCTCGAACGACGCGGTCTTCTGCCCCTCGATACGAGCCGGGTTCACCGAGTTCACCAGTCCGATGCTCGGGAAATCCGCGGTCACCTTGCGCGCCAGCTCCAGGCAGTCGTCGAAATTGCCCTCGACCTGGATGATCTTCGCGCCGAGCATGACGGCCTGGGCGAGCTTGCCCATGGCGATCTTGCCCTGCGGGATCAGCACGGCGCAGGTCATGCCGGCGCGGGTCGCGTAGGCCGCGGCCGAGGCCGAGGTGTTGCCGGTGGAGGCACACAGCACGGCGGTCTGGCCGCGGTATTTGGCGTCGGTGATCGCCATCGTCATCCCGCGGTCCTTGAACGAACCCGTCGGGTTCAGTCCCTCGACCTTGAGATACACATCACACCCGGTCAGCTCGGACAGGTGCGGCGCGGGCACCAGCGGGGTGCCGCCCTCGAAAAGGGTGACCGGCTCCCAGTCGGCTGCGCCAGCGAGTCGATCGCGATAGGCCGCGATCAGCCCCGGCCAGCGGGAGTGCACTCCTGCCTGCGGCGCGACGCCAGTCGTACTCATTCTTCGGTGCCTTCCAATCTCAGAACACTGGTCACTGATGTGACGGACTCCATCTCCGCAAGTGCGGCCACGGTGTCCGCGAGCGCCGACTCCACCGCGTGATGGGTGACAACCACGAGGCGCGCACCGTTGCCGTGCCCTTCCTGGCGGACGGTCGAGATGCTCACTCCGTGCTTGGCGAACTCACCCGCCACCTTGGCCAGAACCCCGGGACGGTCTTCGACCTGCAGGTTCACGTGGTATCGGGTCGGCGTATCGCCGATCGGCGCAATCGGTAGCTCAGCATAAACCGATTCGCCGGGAGCGCGGCCACCGTAGAACTTGTTGCGCGCGGCCATCACCAGATCACCGAGGACCGCGGACGCCGTCGGAGCGCCGCCAGCGCCCTGGCCGTAGAACATCAACCGCCCCGCGTTCTCCGCCTCGACGACCACGGCGTTGAACGCGCCGCTCACCGCGGCCAGCGGGTGCTTGCGCGGGATGAGTGCCGGGTAGACGCGCACCGAGACGCGCTCCTTGCCGCCGTCTTCCGGGCCCGGCTCACCGGGGCCCGCGCCGACCCGCTCACAGATAGCGAGCAGTTTGACGGTGCAATCCAGCGCGGACGCGGTCTCCAGGTCCTCCGCGGAGATCGCCGAGATGCCCTCGCGGAACACATCGGCCGCGGTGACCCTGGTGTGGAATGCCAGCGAGGCCAGGATCGCGGCCTTCGCCGCGGCGTCGTAGCCCTCGACGTCGGCGGTCGGGTCGGCCTCGGCGTAACCGAGGCGGGTGGCCTCGGCGAGGGTGGCCGAGTAGTCGGCGCCCGTCTCGTCCATCGCGGACAGAATGAAGTTGGTGGTGCCGTTGACGATGCCGACGACCTTGTTCACCCGATCACCGGCCAGCGACTGGATGAGGGGACGCACCACCGGGATGGCGCCTGCGACGGCGGCCTCGAAGTACAGGTCGGCGCGGCTGCGCTCGGCGGCCGCGGCCAGCTCACCGGTGTAGTCGGCCAGCAACGCCTTGTTCGCGGTCACCACGGACTTGCCCGCGTTCAGCGCGGCCAGGATCAGCCTGCGCGGCGGATCGATACCGCCGATGACCTCGACGACCACGTCGACATCGTCGCGGGCGACCAGCGCGTCCGCGTCGGTGGTCAGCAGTTCGGCCGGGACTCCGCGGTCGGTGTCCAGGTTGCGCACCGCGACACCGCGAAGCACGACCGGCGCGCCGACGCGTGAGCGCAGGTCATCGGCGTGGTCGCGCAGAATGCGCA
Source organism: Nocardia sp. GCM10030253 (assembly GCF_042675075.1). Classification (NCBI taxonomy): domain Bacteria; kingdom Bacillati; phylum Actinomycetota; class Actinomycetes; order Mycobacteriales; family Nocardiaceae; genus Nocardia; species Nocardia sp. GCM10030253. Next base: position 21,646 of record NZ_JBHTDL010000014.1, read on the forward strand.
CCACCTCGGTGCCGACATTGCCCATCCCGAGGACCGCGACCCCGATCGGACGATCGGTTCCCCATGTGCCTTGCTTCGCGGCATTGGTCATGATTCCACCTCCAGGCTGAGCAGGTCCGCCACCGTTTCCCGGCGCAGAATGAGTCGCGCAACGCCGTCGCGGACCGCGACGACCGCCGGACGAGTCAGCTGGTTGTACCGGCTGGACATCGAATAGCAGTACGCGCCGGTGGCGGCGACCGCGACCAGATCGCCTGGGCCGACATCGGCGGGCATCCAGGTGTCGCGAATAACGATATCGCCACTCTCACAATGCTTTCCGACGACCCGGGCGACGACGGGATCGGCCTCCGACGAGCGCGAGACCAGACGGCAGTCGTAGTCCGCCTGATACAGCGCGGGGCGGATGTTGTCGCTCATGCCGCCGTCCACGCTGACGTAGCGCCTGCTCAGTCCGCCGTCCAGCGAGACGTCCTTGATGGTGCCGACCTCGTACAGGGTCACGGTGCCCGGTCCGGCGATGGCGCGACCCGGCTCCACCGCGACGGTCGGCTCGGGCAGACCGGCACGGTCCGCCTCCTCGCCGACCAGCTTGCGCAAGCTCGTGGCGAATTCGTCCAGCGGCGGCGGGTCATCGTTCGGCAGGTACGAAATACCAAGGCCGCCACCGAGATCCAGCGTGGAGATCTGCGCGGTGCGCTCGATGCCGAACTTGTCGACAGCGGCACGCAGCAGGCCGAGCATCCGGCGGGCGGCGATCTCGAAGCCGTCGAGCTCGAAGATCTGCGACCCGATGTGCGAGTGCAGACCGACCAGACGCAGGTTGTCGGCCTCGAACACCCGGGCAAGCGCCTCCATCGCGTCGCCACCGGCAATGGAGAAACCGAACTTCTGGTCCTCGTGCGCGGTCGAAATGTATTCGTGCGTATGGGCTTCCACGCCGACGGTGACGCGGACCAGCACGTCCTGCACCACGCCGGCGCGGCCTGCGACGACCTCGAGGCGATCGATCTCGATCAGCGAGTCGACCACCACGTGCCCGACCCCAGCGGCGACTGCCGCCTCGAGCTCGACTACGGATTTGTTGTTGCCGTGCAACGCGATTCGCTCGGCCGGGAAGCCCGCGTGCAGCGCGACGGCGAGTTCGCCGCCGGAGCACACGTCCAGCGAGAGGCCTTCGTCGCGGATCCAGCGGGCGATCTCGCCACACAGGAACGCCTTGGACGCGTAATGAACTCGCGCATTCGAGCCGAACGCGCGCACCATATCGCGGCAGCGGGAACGGAAATCGTCCTCGTCCACCACGAACAGCGGGGTACCGAACTGCGTGGCCAGATCGCGCACCGGCACACCGGCCAGCCGCACAATGCCGTCGGCGTCGCGGGAAGCGTTGCGCGGCCATACATTCGCGGGCAGGTCGATCATCTGCTTCGGATCACGCGGGCGCTCCGCCAGATTGGGGGCGTGTGGGATCTCGGCGTGCCGGGGTCCGGCTGGATGCGCGCTCACTGATTTTCCTTCCTCGCACTGCTCGTCTCGAACACCGATAGCCGGTTCACATGCGCTCCGGTGCGCTGACGCCGAGCAGCCCGAGGCCGTTGGCAAGTACCTGCCGGGTGGCTTCGCACAGCGCAAGCCGTGCCGTATGCAGCGGCGTCGGCTGCTCGTCACCCTTGGGCAGCACCTGGCATGCGCCGTAGAACCGGTGATAGGCGCCTGCCAGCTCCTCCAGATAGCGGGCGACCCGGTGTGGTTCACGCAGACCGGCGGCGCTGGCCACCACCCGCGGGTATTCGCCGATCGTGCGGATCAGTTCGCCTTCGTGCTCGGTGGCGAGCAATCCGAAGTCCGGGTTGTCGATGGTCACCCCGAGATCCACAGCGTTGCGCGCCAGCGAGGACAGCCGGGCGTGCGCGTATTGCACGTAGTAGACGGGGTTTTCGTTGTTCGCGCTGGTCCACTGGTTCAGATCGATGTCGATGCTCGAGTTCACCGAACTGCGCACCAGCGCATAACGGGACGCGTCGACCCCGATCGCCTCGACGAGGTCGTCGAGGGTGACGACGGTGCCCGCACGCTTGCTCATCTTCACCGCGGCGCCGTCTTTGACCAGGTTCACCATCTGCCCGATGAGCACCTCGACAGTGGCGGGGTCGTCGCCGAACGCGGCGGCGGCGGCCTTCAACCGGCCGATGTAGCCGTGGTGGTCGGCACCGAGCATGTAGATGCACAGGTCGAAGCCGCGGGCCCGCTTGTTCTGGAAGTAGGCGATGTCACCCGCGATATAGGCCGCGTGGCCGTCACTCTTGATAACTACGCGATCCTGGTCGTCACCGTATTCAGAGCTGGCGATCCACCACGCGCCGTCCTTCTGGTATAGATCGCCGGAATCCTTGAGCTTCGTGACGGCCTGCTCGACCGCGCCGGACTCGAACAGCGAGCTCTCGTTGAAGTAGACGTCGAAATCGGTGCCGAACTCGTGCAGCGACGCCCTGATCTGGGCGAACATCAGCTCGACGCCCTCAGCGCGGAACAGCTCGAGCTGCTCGGCCTCCGGCAGCGCCGGCGCCTCCGGATGCGCGGCGACGATCTTGTCGGCGATCTCGCCGATGTAGACGCCCGCGTAGCCGCCCTCCGGAGTCGGCGCGCCGGTGGCCGCGGCGACCAGCGACTTGGCGAACCGGTCGATCTGCGCGCCGTGATCGTTGAAGTAGTACTCGCGGGTGACGTCGGCGCCCTGCGCGGCCAGGATCCGGCCGAGCGCGTCACCGACCGAGGCCCAGCGGGTACCGCCGAGATGCACGGGGCCGGTCGGGTTGGCCGACACGAACTCGAGGTTGATGCGGGTTCCGGTCAACGCCTCCGACGTGCCGTAACCCGCACCTGCCGCAAGCACCTGCGCGACGATCGCACCCTGCGCGGACGCGGCGAGCCGGATATTCAGGAAGCCGGGGCCTGCCACGTCGGCGGAGTCGATGCCGTCGGTCGCGGCCAGCGCCGAGGCGAGCCAGGCCGCCAATTCGCGTGGATTCGTTCCGGCCCGCTTGCCGACCTGCATCGCCACATTCGTGGCATAGTCACCGTGTTCCGGATTACGGGGGCGCTCCACATTGACCTCGTCGGGCAGGACCGCAGGGTCCAGTCCACGTTCGACAAGCACCTTCGCCGCAGTTGCGCGAAGGAGATCTGCAAGGTCAGCTGGAGTCACGAGTCTCTATCCTATGGTCTGGGCGGGTGTACACCTCGAGTGGGCACCGCACTGCCAGCGGATCCATCACGTCGAAAGAGCACAACGAGCAATGCCGAGCACAAGTGCCAAATCGGCCAAGGCCGTCCGGGCCGCCGGGAAGTCATCGTCTTCGCGCAAGAAGGGCGGCGGCAAGAACCCGCTCAGCAAGAAGCGCCAGATCCCGTGGCTGGCCATCGGCGCTGCCGCGGTCATCATCGCATTGGTCGGTGTGCTCGCCTACAGCCTGGTCCCGAAGTACCGGGATAAGGCCGACCTCGAGAAGTTCACGCCGACTGCCCAGCGCAAAGACCCCTCGGATCAGATCCCGGGCGTGATCAAGCAGGAGTACCCGGCCGGTCTGCACGTCTCGGGCGCCCAGCGGGTGGCCTACGACCAGAGCCCGCCGTTCGGCGGCCCGCACGATCAGGCCTGGGCGAACTGCACCGGTGTGGTGTACAGCAAGCCGATCCGGGTGGAGAACGCGGTGCACTCGCTCGAGCACGGCGCGGTGTGGATCACCTACAACCCGGACAAGGTCGACGCGGCCGGGGTCGACACGCTGAAGAAAAAGGTCGAGGGCAAGCAACAGACGCTGATGTCGCCCTACCCCGGCTTGGAATCGGCGGTGTCGTTGCAGTCCTGGGGCCACCGGCTGAACGTGGACAGCGCGGACGACAAGCGGGTCAACCAGTTCCTCACGTCGCTGCGCGCCAACCAGTACGCCTATCCCGAAGTAGGCGCGAGTTGCTCCAACCCGTCGTTCGACGCAAATAACCCGCTGCCGTTCGATCCGACCCCGCCGGGACCGAATGCGGTGCCGATGGACGGCAAGGGCCTCGAGCCCGATCAGACCGAACTCGGTGGCGGCCTGCCCGGTGGAATCCCGGGTGTTCCAGGCGTTCCCGGGCTTCCAGGCGTTCCCGGGCTTCCCGGTGCGCCTGGCCTTCCCGGTGCGCCGGGCCTGCCGGGTGCGCAGATCCCGATGCAACCCGCACCCGGTCAACCGACGACAGGTCAGTAGATGCCCGCCGACACCAACATTGGCACCGAGCCGGAACCGGCCGACGCTTCCGGCAGTGACGACGACACCGGTTCGACCGAGCCAGACCCCGCCACCGCCTCCAGCAATGACGACAACGCCGGTTCGACCGAGCCAGACCCCGCCACCGCCTCCAGCAATGACGACGGCACCGGTTTGGGCGCGCAGTTCCGCCGCCAGCGCACCGCACTGGCGGTCATCGGTGCGATCGGCATCCTGCTCATCGGTTTCGCCGTCGGCGTCCTGGCCCGGATTCCGCTGGACCGCAACGCCGAACCCGACCCGAGCGCCGTCGATATCGGTTTCGGCCAGGACATGTCGGCCCACCATGCCCAAGCGGTCGATATGGCGGGCGTCGCACTCATCGGCTCCACCGACAACGACGTACGCAGGCTCGCCTACGACATCCTGACCACCCAGCAGGCCCAGATCGGCCGACTGCAGGGCTGGCTGCAACTGTGGGGCAAGTCGATGCAGAACGCCGACGGCTACATGGGCTGGATGACCGAACCCACCGACGGCGGCCACGACCACGCCGGCAGTACTGCGGGCCATCCCATGTCCGGCCCGATGCCGACCATGCCCGGCATGGCGACAAATGCGGAAATGACGGCGCTGCGCCAGGCCACCGGTTCGACACTGGACACGATGTTCCTGCAGCTGATGCTGCGCCATCACCAGGGCGGCATGTCGATGATCCAATACGCGGCCCAGCACGCCGAAACCACCGCCATACGCAGCCTGGCAAGCACCATGGAAACAACCCAGCGCGGCGAAGCCCAACTGATGACCACCATGCTCGCCGCCCGCGGCGCAACACCTCTCCCGATGACGTAAGCGCGATCTGCGCCGGGTACGAACCTGCGAACCACCCGGCCCGGCGCACTTTTTGGCGGACAGCTGCCGATGCGATACGCTTGCCCCGCCCGATCGGCTGCCCTACCAGGCGCCCGACCGAGATCTATCCCGCCCTCGTAGCTCAGGGGATAGAGCGTCTGCCTCCGGAGCAGAAGGCCGCAGGTTCGATTCCTGCCGAGGGCACATAGGCCACCTACCAAAAGCACTGGTAGGTGGCCTTTTTACGTCCCAAATCGCGAGGTTGCGCAGTTACCGGGAGTATCCGTGATTCGCCCTATTCGTCCCGTGTGTGTCGCACATATGTCGCACGCCGGGCGCACGGGCATCGCAGGTCGGGCTCCGGCCAGGCGCTCGATGCTGCGCTCGGTGAATTATCGACGACAGCTCTCCCCCGTCGTACGTGAAGGCCGCCGTACAACCAGCACCGGCCGCCCGTCGCGCGCCCGGTTACAAGATCATTTGTCTCGCAGTTGTCCCGAAGATGTCTCGAAGATGTCCCGAAGACGTTTAGTCCCGTCGAAGTGCGGGACAGTCCTCCCAATCTTGCGTTGACCTGCGCCTTCGGCGCAGGCTCTTGCTCTCCCCGTTCCTGATTCTCTATGGCTTCGCTGTTCATAGAGAATCAGGAACGGGGAGAGCAAGAGCCAGGGGTTCAGTAAGTAGAGGTAGTGAAAGTTAGAAGTGAGGAAGAGAGACCACAAAGAGGGGGTTGGGTAGGTGGCTGAGTCAGGTGCGGAAGCGGCGGTTTAGGGATGTCGGTGGTTGAGTCAGGTGCGGAAGCGGTGGTTAGAAGCCGCGAGTAGCGCAGGGAACAGCCCGTAGCGCGACCGCGGATCGTGCCAAGCGGTAGAGGACCACAACAGAAGAGGCAGCCGGGGCGGATTGATGCATAAGCGTCAAGTCCGGTCCGACGGTTGATGCATAGGCATCAACAGCGAATGGCCAGTTCAGCCAACATTCTCAACAGAGCCAACACCCACGAAACCCGAAACCGCCCCTAAACCGCTCTCACGCGGTTGTGATCGGATACTCGTTCACGATCACTGTTCGTTCGGCGGGCCAGACGTTCTCGGCAACCTCGAGAACTGTCCCATCTTCGGCCGTCACACAATGAACGACGTGAACCACTGGCGAACCAGGGGCAAGCTCAAGCACCGTCAGTTCGTCGGCAGTCGCAAGTCTTGCTATCAGGCGATCCTGAGCTCTTGCGTACTGCTTGCCTGATAGTTCCTCGATGCAGAGGAACAGCGCTTTCGGCACTACCGAGGGTTCTTCCAAGTAGGTCCCGGCCGCGAACTCCATCGGTATGTAGCTTGCTCCGATCTCTTCCGGACGGCCCGTGGCTTTGTCGAACAGGTGTCGGCGGCGCGTGACAACATGCGTTGTGCCCTCCGGAAAAAGGTCCGCTACATGGCTGGGAACTGGCTCAACCCCTGCGGCGACGATCTCGTGCCGCAGGTGTGGCGTGAGTAGTTTCTGGTCGACCCTCGCCCGGCCGTAGTGTCGCCAGCCCGATCGTTGTAGCCGATTTGTCTCTTTGACGAACGACCCGATCCCGTGGCGAGATTCGAGAAGACCCTCTGAGCGGAGCACGCTGAGCGCCTGACGGACCGTCGGCAGGCTGACGTTAAATCGCTCGGCCAGTTCAGGTTCAGTCGGTATCCGCTGGCCCGGTCCCAGTACGCCGTCGCCAATCTCGCGCCGTAGCGCATCCGCGATTCGGCGGTACTTAGGAGCAAATGCGCTGGTGTTGTCCACGTGTGCCCTGTCTGTGCGCGGGTCGAATCCACGTCAAAGTCTAGTCTTCACGAAGACTTGACCTCCTTTAGCCCTCATGCTCTACTGTTAACCATGGTCTTAATGAAGACCTTAAGACATGATCGTTGGGTGGCAGTTAGCCCGGTCAACAAGAAGCTCCCCGGTGGTTAGAGCCACCGGGGAGCCAGCGCCAAAGCAGTTCGTAGCTGCTTCAGCATTTCCGCACTTCAGGGATTGGAGCCCAGAAGCATGTCCAGTGTAGAAGCACACCCGCCGAACGACGAGGTCGGCAGAGATCGGAATCGTCGGTTACGTGCGGTGTCGGATGTTCCGGAAAACCGTCCATCATCGATGCGGATCATCGGCGGACCCGGTTACGACCGCGGCGCTGTAGAGCCGGTCGAGATGCCCGACCGCACACCCGAACCGGTACAGCCGTCACCGCCCGCGGCGAACGAGCGTGGTCTTGGTGTGATGCGGCGCGGTGCTGACGAGTCAGCAACCGTCATGAGAGCTCTTGCGCGCAAGTATGAGTGGACAGAGCAGCGGTTCATCGACGAGTACGCACGGACCGCAGGGCAGATGGACGGCGCGAAGGCGGAGGCCGCGCCCAGTGACCGGCAAGTCAGGCGATGGTTGTGGGGAGAGGCCAAGCCCCGCAGGTGGCACGCCCGCGTGCTGGAACAGATGTTCCCGGGCTACACAGTCGAGGACTTGCGGCAGCCGTTCGACCCGCGCGACAGGAAGCCGATACCCGAGCCCCGCACGAGCTTTGGTGGCCGTGGTCGCGGCGCACTCGCGGCGCAGTACACCAGCGAGCACAGCGGGGAAACCCCAGCGCAGCAACCGCAGGCGCAGCCGCCGCGGTCGGCGGAGGCGGTGGCTCGGGTGCGGGAGTTGATGAGCTGGGTCGGTACCGAAGCACCGATCAAGGAACACGAGATCCGTAATGGTGTCGCGAGCCCGCCAGTTGAGCAGTCGATCCGGAAGGGTTACTACTCCTACGGCCGTGGCAGCGGTGTGGAACACGACAACGGCCCGGCAATCGACCTCGACGGGCCGGAACTTCAACGGTCGACGTCGTTTTGGGGCAACCACGACCGCAGGAACGTCCGCTCCGCCGAGGAAATCCAGGACGAGATCGCCAACCACCGCTACGAGGTGGAGCAGCGCAACTCCTACCGGCGCGGCAACGGTGTGGAGCGTGCCCGATGACCATCAACCACAACAGGATCGAGCGGGTGGTCGGGCAACCAGCCGAGCGTGACCGGCGCATCCGGGAGCTTCGCGACCTCGGTGCGACCTACCAGCAGATCGCGCGTCAGCTGCGCATCTCGGCGCGGAAGGTCGAAACCGTGCTCGGCGAAGCCGCCGTACTGCACGAAAACGGTTGCACTGTCCGGGAAATCGCGGCTCGGGTCGGGCTGCCGCGCGCATCGGCGCATCGGCTGATCGCTGATCAATCCGGGGCATCGTCGCAGTCGACGGCCCAGCACACGACCGCGGTCACGGGACTCGTAGACATGTACGGGATGCAACTCGATGTCCTGGCCTGGTTCCTGAACATGGACGAAAGCCACACATACGTGCTGGTGCGACAGCTGCGGAAAGACCGTTTGGTGCAGTCGAAGCTGCTTGAAATACAGGCAGGGCGGAAGTGGGTAGTTCCGACCGGGGAGACGGCCGCGAGCTATCTCGGTTGGCGGCCGTACACGGTGTGGACGCCTCCAGTCAGTCACTGCGAGCACTACCGCGCGGTCGCGCAGGTCCGGATCATGCTGACCGGCTCGGACTTGAAGAACTGGGTGTCGGAGCGTCGGTTGCGGCATACCGCCGAAATCGAAGCTCGCCAATCCCGTTCCCGCACAGACACTCTCGAACACATTCACGACGGCCGGTTCCTTGGAGTCGTGGACGGCACCTACGGATGGTGGGCGGTCGAAGTCGAGTTGACCACCAAGAGCAAAACCAACATGGACAAGGCCCTGCGCGGGGCGATCTACGCCGCCCGCGACGCGCAGCCAGAACCCATGATCGGGGTTCTGTACCTGTATCGCGGCGACGTACACAAGGCCGTCGAAGCCGCCGCCAAACGTCTCCCTGACGTACTGCAAGAGCTGGATATGCACCTTGTGCTGCGCGACATCGACCGCGACTGGAAACGCTTCCTCACCCACCGGCAAGCCCTACGCGCCGCCAAGAAGACCGCGCCCGCTGCCATTCTCCCGAGCTTCCCCAAGGACATGTCATGACCGGCACCGCACCCGATGACGAATACTTCTATCCAACCGGGCGCGAGTCATGCGCCATCTACGCGCTGGTGCAGCACCGCGCGATGCAACCCGATGTGCTCGCCGATTTCCTCGGCACTGGCCGCAACCACGTCTACGAGATGGTCGCGAAGCTCCGGGACAGCGGAATGGTGCATCCGTTGACAAAGGTCTCCTCTGGCCCGAAGTGGATCGTGCCCACCCGTAAAGCGGTAGCGCAGGTGTTCGGTCACCGGATGCCGGACTGGGCACCTTCCCGCTTGTGGTCTGCTCGCGGCCGTGCCATCGCGCAAGTCCGGATCGCGTTGGGCGCCACCGGTTACTACGACTGGGAGTCCGAACGTGAATTGCGTTATACCAACGGCTTTCGCGGCACATTCCCATACGACGGGCGGCTGACCCTCGGCGGTGCACTGGTCGCGGTCAAAGTCGATGGCGGCAGCGACGCCGCGCCGAGCAAACTCGCCGAGACCCTGGCGCGGACCATCCGCGCCGCCGCCGACCCTGGCGACGGCCTCCTGTACGTCTGTGCCGGAACCACCGAACCCGCGACGGTGCGCACCACTGTCGACGCGCTTACGCGACACGGCATCATCGACACGAGTGCGACGCGGGTCGCGGCTGTCGATTTCGATGACCTCACCGATCCGGCCATCCCGGTCCTCACACCGTGGGGTGTCGCATGACCAAGCACGTACGCACCGGTGACGCGACACCTGAGACGGTGCGCACCGCCGCTGTCTCGGTCCCCTCAGACCTCGAATTCCGAGCCATCAAGTTCGATGACCTGATCCAAGACCGGCCCCGAGATCAGAACCAGAAACGTCCAGGTCAGCACCTGATCGAGCGGGGGCGGTAGTCATGCAACACCCATGCGACACCACGCAACACCCGCTGTCTCACAACGAGACACCGGGCGCGACGGTCCGGTTCACAGCCCCTTCCGGTGACATGTCATGCGACACCCCTTACGCACCGGACGAGACAGCGGTGCGCACCACGCGACACCGCCTGTCCCACCGTGAGACACCCTCCGCACCGGACGCGACAGCAACGCACCGGATGCAACACCGACCGTCGCCCAGCGCACCGCCAGCCGAACCAACGCACCACACCGAAACGGAGACAGCACCATGAACGGAGGCGACGATCGCGCCGCAACCAAGTACCTGAGCGTCCCGCAAGCGGCCAGTTACTTAGGAACGACCGAGCGATTCATGCGCCGCCTGGTCGCTGAGCGCCGCATCGTGTTCTACAAGGTCGGCCGACACGTTCGGTTCTCTCTGAGCGACCTGGAGGAGTTCGCACAGGCTGGACGGGTCGAACCAGTCTCGATCACCTGGCGAGGCGGACAGGTGAGTGCCTGATGGCAAAGAGCTCCCGCCGCCGCTTCGGCTCGGTACGCAAACTCCCCTCCGGCCGGTGGCAAGCATCGTTCACCGGCCCATCTGGGCAGCGACAGAATGCCCCTCACACGTTCCGCACACAGACGGACGCGGAACGATGGCTGGTCAATGTCGAATCCGACATCAGCAAGGGTGTGTGGATGGATGGCGACCTTGGCCGCGAGAAGTTCGGGAACTACGCCACGGCGTACCTGAAGACCAACCCGAACATCGGGGAGAAGTGGGCCGAGGACTGCCGCCGGAATATGAGACTGCACATGGTCGCCCTGCTCGACCTTCCGCTGATCGCGATCACCGGCCCCGTAATACGTGACTGGCACTCAGCTGCACTCGCTGGCAAAGGAGGACGAACCGCCATCGCCCAGGCATACCGCTTCGGCCGGACAGTCATGAACTGCGCAATCCGCGACAACGCGATCAGGACAAACCCGTTCAACATCAAAGGCGCTGGCGCAGACAAAGCCCACGAACGCCCGATCGCCACAGTCATTGAGGTGGCAGCACTTGTCGAGCAGATCACCCCGCGCTACCGGGCGGCCGTGCTGTTGGCTGCCTGGTGTGGCCTTCGCCGCGGTGAGATCTGCGGACTAGCGGTCACTGACCTCAACCTCGATAAGAACGAAGTTTGGGTGCGCCGGAATCGGGTCGAACTACTGGAGTCACCCAGGAAGTTCGACAAGGACCCGAAGACGCCGGCGGGGAAGCGACCGGTCTCGATACCGCCGCATCTACGCCCCTACCTAGTCGTTCACCTTGAGGAGTGGGCAGGGAAAAAGTGGCTGTTCGTCGGCCAAGACAATGCCCGGATGCGCGGAGACGCCATCCGAAAGGCGTTCACCCGCGCCCGGTCCCGCGTCGGCGTGAAGGTGACCTTTCATGACCTACGCCATACCGGGCAGACACTTGCCGCATCCACCGGCGCCAGCCTGGCCGACCTCAAGAAGAGACTTGGCCATGCCTCCGATGCGGCAGCGTCGCGGTACCTGCACGCGGTAGATGGTCGCGACAAGGAGATCGCCTCCGCATTGAGTAAGCTCGCAGCGAGAGGCAGCGCCGCGCCGTTGCCCTCATCGATTGTGGTGAAGAACTGATGTCGCACGTAGGTTGCACGCCACACCCTCCGTAGTTCCTTGACCTGCAAGGTCGCTCACCGCCTCCGGAGCAGAAGGCCGCAGGTTCGATTCCTGCCGAGGGCACCCATGAAAAGGCCCTGACCAGCACAGTAGCGGTCAGGGCCTTTCTCGTCTGAGACCTCAGCTGGCCTCGATGTCTCAACTTGTCCCAAAGTCCTCGCGGCCTCCGCCAGGAAATCGTCCGGGGAATGGGTATAGATCCGCACTGTCACACTCGCGTCCGCGTGTCCGAGCCATGCCGCGATAACCCCGCATTGTCAGCGGCTACGGCGCGGGCAAGCCTGATGAGATCGCGGACCCGGGGATCGCCGACTGTGTAGCGCAGTTTGCGGCCATTGCGGCGCGCGATCACGTACCCGCAGGCCGTGAGAAAGTGGGTGCGCAGGCACCGGGGACGACCGGTTCGGTGACCACTGTGCGGCTATATCGAATCCTGGATGTCAAGGATGCTCAGACGAGGTGCAGGTAAGTGTCGCCGCTGAACACCGTGCTGTAGGTGTTCCAGCCGCCACTGATCTTCTTCCCACCTGCACCGGCCGTCCAAGTGGCGGTGCCGTCCCGCCACCCATCGTGGCGATACCACTGCAGATCACCGTCCGGCTTTATGCCATAGATCGCGCCGTCGTAGCCGCTGAACACCGTGTCGTAGATGTTCCAGCCACCACTGATCCTGTTTCCGCCTGCACCGGCCGTCCAAGTGGCGGTGCCATCCTGCCACCCATCGTGGCGATACCACTGCAGATCACCATTCGGCTTGATGCCATAGATCACACCGAGGTAGCCGCCGAACACCGTGTCGTAGATATCCCAGCCACCACTGATCCTGTTTCCGCCTGCACCGGCCGTCCAAGTGGCGGTGCCATCCTGCCACCCATCGTGGCGATACCACTGCAGATCACCGTCCGGCTTGATGCCATAGATCACGCCCTGGCCGATGCTGAACACCGTGCTGTAGATGTCCCAGCCACCACTGACCTTCTTCCCACCTTCACCGGCCGTCCAAAAGGCGCCGCCATCCTGCCACCCATCATGGCGATACCACTGCAGATCACCATTCGGCTTGATGCCATAGATCACACCGCTGTCGCGGCCGCTGAACACCGTGCTGTAGATGTCCCAGCCACCACTGACCTTCTTCCCACCTTCACCGGCCGTCCAAAAGGCGCCGCCGCTTTGGACCCCGTCGTGGCGATACCACTGCAGATCGCCGTCCGGCTTGATGCCGTATATCGCAGTGCCGACAACTCCAGTCATTTCTGTTCCTACCTTTGTCTGTCGAGAGTGATAATTCTGTAGTCATTCAGATGTTTCGGCCCCTCGGCCAACCTCCTGCCGATAATTTCAGGGAGCTGGATGGCCGGCGCCAGTAGTCAACTACTCGTTTTCGGCGAGTAGCCGATGAACTGCGGTGTAGCAAGTCCGCGCGGCTGGCGGTCAGGTCCGGCATGGGGATCGCTCGTGTTCGGGAAATGTCATGGGGCGAAAGAGTTTTGCGATTCGAGGCTGGAAAAGCCGACATCCCCCTACACCACGTTGTTCCGCACGCTGAACGTGACGAACCCTGGCGAGCCAGACCGATGCCGCGGATGCTGCGGGCGTGCTTTACAGCGCGGGTTCGGCGGAGCGAATCAGGAGGGCGAACACAGGACGGTGGCGTGTTCGGGTATCTGCTCGATTCGGAGGCGTACCGAGTCGTCACGCATGGGGATGATGAGAACGAACCCTTTATTTTTTTGCCAGTCAGTGGGTACCAGGAACCATCGATCGTTGCGGGCGGCTAGTTCCCGCAGATTCTTGTATCGGTAGAGGAACCGTTGGCTGGAATCAGCCGGTATCGGGATTTCGCAGACCTTTTGGTCGTTGAGGTAGAGTTTTTCGGTGGTGTCCACCACGACGTTGGGATGCGCGACGACCTGCGATGCGAAATTCTCCGCATCGCGCGCTCCATACGCGGTAGCGAAGATGTTCGCTAGCCAAAACAAAGCAAGCACTATGACAGCAAGCGCTATGAACTGACTCGCGCGTTCGGCAGGCATAACGGCTCGGCGCGGAAAGCCGGTTCGAATCGCAGACAGAGTCCACGTACCGCTCGCAGCGAGAATAGCCCCGACACCCAGCGCAGCAGGTAGCTGCGCTGGATTCAGCCAGGACAGACCGGCGAGCAGTCGACCGAGCAGCACAGCCAGAGCGTAGATCAGGGCGAGAGCGGCCCCGCTGAGTAACACCCACCCCACCGTGCCGAGCGCGCGCTGTCGCCCCGTCGAGGCGCGCCGATATCTCACACTGACCCACCCGCCGGCGACTGCCAGCAAAGTGGCGACCTCCACCGAATTGAGGACCGCCGGTTTGTGAACCGGGAGGAATGAGACGAGGGCGTAAGTGAGGAACAGGACACCGGCGCCGAGGCATATCCAGCCGAACGCTCGTATCGCCGGTAGCTGCCGACCCGAGACGATCGCGCGTATCAACAGCTGGCGGATCCCGAGTCCGACCCACAGAAGGATGACGGATATGGCGATCTGTGGATACATCACCTGGACGCTGCGCATGACGTACTCGGTGCTCGTGAACCCGAGCAGATCGGTGTCGACATCGAAGTAACCGAAGAATCGGCGGGTCGAGACGTAGCCGAAGTAATAGGCCAGGGCAGCGAGGAGCGTCGTGGGCGCAATGATCGACGAGGCGAGGCTGACCCATGCACTCAACGAAGCCCTGGACTGCGGCACAGGCGCGTCATCCATTCGTGACCATCATTACCTTGACGGTGCCGACGCGGCGGGCTGCTTCGCCGGTGGCTCAGGCGGCTGGGAAGGCGTGGTGGTGGAGGTAATGGTGGCGGTGGGACCGGGGAATATCGGGCTCGTCGATATCGGCGTTGTACCGGTGATGTACGTTTCCGGCGGGATCGTCGAAGGTTTAGGTGACCAAGCCGTCGATGTGGCCGTCGCTGGTTCGGTGTGAGCCGTAGAGGCCGCAGTCGTCGAAGGTTGGAGTGACCAAGCCGTCGATGTGGCCGTCGCCGGTTCGGTGTGAGCCGTAGAGGCCACAGTCGTCGAGGTCTGTGACGGCGAGGGCGCTTGGTTTACGCATCCGGCGAGACCGACTGCGAATGCCAGCGCGATGGCGATCGAAGCCGACGCAGGTACCAGTATCTTCGATAATGAACCCCGTTGCATCGGACCTCCAGCGTAGTAACCAGACCGCTAAGGCAATTCTTCTGCGCACATCATGTTTGGACCTGAGTAGCCCGATACTCGTTTCGGACCGGTGGTGGATTGGTCCCAAGGAAGCGGCTCACCTGGCACCGCTGACCTGCATTAGAGCGCGTTCGCCATTTGTTCTCCGGTGCTTTGTTGGTGGCGTCGAGGTGTTCGACCTGGTCCGTGGCGGGCAGCAGTTCGCGGCCTGCATTGTCGGCGATGTCGAAACCGCCTCGCCACAACCTGCGACCGCGGATTCGAACCTATTGTTGAAGCCACGACGACAATTCACGCCGTCGCCACGTGGCGGGCCGACTCCAGTAGCTCGGCCCGCACCGCATCGATTCGGTGATGGACAAGTCGCCCACCGCGTTTGACGATCTCGCCGCCGACCAACACAGTGTCGATATCGGCAGGTCCGGCAGCAAGGACAACTGCGGCGATCGGGTCGAGTAGGGCGCTCATGCCGAGGCTGTCGGTGCGCAGCACGAGGAGGTCGGCTTGTTTGCCAGGGCGCAGCGAGCCGGTGACATCGCCGAGGCCGAGAACCTGCGCGCCTTCGAGGGTGGCCATGCGCAGTACGTCGCGAGTGCTGAATTCCAGTCCTGGACGGGCTCTTTCGAGTAGGTACGCGGCGCGCATCACGCTGAACATGTCGCCGGGGCCGCTGGTGACGGAGTCCGAGCTCAGCGAGGTAGGAATACCGGCCGCGCGCAATCGACCGGTAGCCGGATAGCCGATGTGCAAGCCGGCTTCGCTGATCGGCGCGATCGACGCCGTGCCGCCGGTGTCGGCTATCCGCCGCAGTTCGTCGTCGGAGAAATAGTTGGGGTGGATATATGTGGTCTGCGGTCCGAGCAGGCCGTTCGCCGCCAACACGGCCAATCCCTTTTCCGCGCTTTCCCTTCCATTGCCACCCATGTGCACGGTGATCGGCAACCCGAGATCCCTGGCTGCGCGCCATTCTCGAATCGCCTCGTCCGCTCCGGCGATTTCGGGCCCCATTGCGGCATAAGCGAATGTGAGCCGAGGCGCGACCGCGGCGGGCGCGACGCCGCCGTAAGCGAATACGCCGCGGATACCCGACTCTTGGAGCCCTTGGATCGCGGCTTCGGTGTGCGCCGCAGTGGCATTGAGCTGGGACCAGTCCAGCAGTGTCGTGGTACCGGAACCGAGCGCGTCCAACGCTCCCGCGAGGTTGCCGATGCGAACGTCGGCAGGTCGATAGCGCGGTGCGTAACCACCGAGGACGCGCGCGAGGTAATCGCCCAGGGTGGCGTCGGCGGTGGTCGCGCCGATGGCGGCCTGCCAGGTGTGCCGATGTGTGTCGACGAAGCCGGGCAGCACGATGTGGCCGCTGACATCGAGTACCTCGGGCGCACTCAAACCCGTTCCGAGGGCAACGATTCGACCGTCCTCGATCAAGACGTCGGTGTGCTCGGTAACCCGTGGCCGCGGCTCGGTATCGAGCACGATGCCGCCGCGGAGAAGAAGTGTCGAACTCATCACTGAAGACTAGATGAAAAGCTTTTCAGAAAGCAATATCGAAAGATAGTAGACTGCGCGGCGTGCAGGATGACGTCGACGAACTAGTGCCGGGATGGCAGGCCAATGGCCTGTCCGACTCGTTGATCGCGACGCTGGAACTGAGCAAGCGGATCTCGCGGCTGAACGGGGCCATGGAGCAGGCGATCCGGACGGAGATCGCCGAATTCGGGCTGACCTATGCCGAATTCGATGTACTTGCAGCACTATTGCGCGCGGGCGCCCCCCATCGCCTCAAGCCGAGCGAGCTGAGCCGCTCGCTGTTCCTCACCTCGGGCGGCACCAGCAACGTGCTGCAGCGCCTCACCACCGCGGGCCGCATCGAACGCGCCGACAACCCGGGCGATGGACGCAGTCGCTGGGTCCAACTGACGCCGGAGGGCTTGCGTATCGCCGAGGCCGCGGTGACTACCGCGGGCCGGGTGCACGAGCAGGTGATGGCGGGCGTCTCCGACGACGCGATTCGCCGGGCCGCGGACGCGCTGCGCGAAATCAACACGATCGTCGGCCGACGGCGCCTGCGCTGACACTCGCCTGCCGCTCTGCGGCCAGTCACCACAGGCGTTGTTTCGGTTTCGTTCGCCAGCTACCGAAGTGCCGTAATCTTCGATGCGGGCCGGGGGTGAGCGGAGGGATGGGACGATGACATATCCGCCGGACGGTCAGCCGCCGTACGGACCGTCGCAATACCCGGAACAGCAAGGTCAGCAGGGGTATTCGCAGCCGGGACAGCAGCCATACGGATACCCGCAGCAGGGCGGCCAGGGGTACCCGCCGCCCGGATATCCGCCAGAGGGATATCCGCGGCAGCAGGGTTATCCACCGCCTCCCAGGACGAAGCGCACGGGCCTTTTCATCGGGCTACTGGTGCTGGTGTTGATCATCGCGGGCGGGATTGCCGCGGGGGTGGTGCTGACGGTGCAGGGCAGGACGCCGCTTGCCTCCGACGAGAAGAAGATCGAGGTAGCCATCCGCGACTTCTATGACACCCTCGGTAAGGATGGTTTCCGGGCGGCGGCGGCCAAAGCGTGCGCGATCGATCGGGCCGAGTTCGACTCGCTGAGCGAGGAGCAGAAGCAGGCTTTCGATTCGGCCGAGCTTTCGGTGACCATCGATAGGATCGAGGACATCGTGGTCACCGGAGACAGGGCGACCGCGCATATCGTCGGGCAGCTCACGATGTCGTTACCTGGCGAGACGCCCAGCACCGACAACAGCACCAACGAGCACATGAAGAAGGAAGACGGTAAGTGGAGGGTTTGCTCGGCGGAATCGGGCAAGAACTGATCGCGCACAGCCGCCTATGAGTTGCTGCGGTCCATCTCGCAGAACCATCCTCGCCGCCATCAGCCTTGCCGCGCTACTGCCCGCCACGGGCACGGTCCGGTCGAGTTCAGCTCGGGCACAGATGAATTCGCTGATCGCAACCGACCTCGAAGTGGTCACGATCACCGATCGATCGGTGATCCTGACCTGGACGACGGTTGCGCACGACCCCACGGGACGACTGGTGCCGGCGGACTCCGATGCCGAAGTCCGACTCGGCCCCGCCGACTCACCACGCGCTCCGGGGCCGGTCTACGCGGACGCCGAGCCCACCCCGTTCCACTACGCGGAAATCGACGGCCTCGAACCCGGCCGCCGCTACCGGTTCGAGGCGAGGTCGAACGGTGTGCGGGCGAGCCCTGCGCTCTCGTTGACCACGCTGGCCCCAGGCACCCCCGAATCCACCAGCGAATTCACCACATTGGTGCCGCCACCGGGCCGACCGCTGCGCACCCTCGCACTGGCCAACGATGTGCACTACGGCGAGCGGGTCAGCGGCCTCGTGATCGGTGAGCTGCCGCCCGGATTCCGGCAGGAAGCGGGCCTGCCGCCGTATCCGGAGGTGATGCTCGCGGCGTTGCTCGACGATCTGCGCCGCCCCGACCGCGCCGCCGAACGGCTGCTCATCGCGGGCGACCTCACCAACGAGGCGACCGCGGCGGAGTCCCGCGCCGTCCGCGCCCACCTGGACCAGTGGGGCACGCTGGGGCGCGACTACCTCGTCGCACGCGGCAACCACGATCGGCCCCATCTCGGTGCGGCCTATCAATCCTGCGCGGCCGCGGCCGCCGATCATCACGACTGCTGGGCCGACGAATTCACCCCGCGCCAGCAGCTGATCGAGCACGAGGTCGGCGGACTGCGGCTGATCGGCCTGGACACCAGCGAACTCGACGGCTCCGGCGGCAGCATCGATCGCCCGCAATTCGATCATCTCGCCGAACTGCTGCGCGCCGACCCGCACCGTCCGACGCTGGTCTTCGGCCACCATCCGGTGACCATCGAGTCCGGGCTGACAAACACCGCGGGACCCGGGTTCGTGCTGAACCGCCCAGACAGCGCCGAACTGCAATCGCTCTACGAGCGAGCTCCCGGCGTGTTCCTGCAGCACAGCGGCCATACGCACCGCAACAGACGCACTCGCCCCGACGCGGCATGCGCGGTCGAATTCCTGGAAGTGGCGGCGGTGAAGGAGTATCCCGGCGGCTACAGCCTGCTGCGGCTGTACGAGGGCGGATACATGGTGAATTTCTACAAGACCCGCACACCCGCCGCCAAGCGATGGAGCGCGACAACCAGAGGCGAATACTTCGGCCTGCTGCCGGATTACACGCTCGGCACCTGTGCCGATCGCAATCATGTTGTGCTGCGCGATTTCTCGGGGCTCGAATAGCGGTTTTGTTCGAGCGACCTGCAAGCAGTCGCCAGCGGCGTTGTTTCGGCCGACCTGCAAGCAGTCGCCAGCGGTGTTGTTTCGGCCGACCTGCAAGCAGTCGCCAGCGGTGTTGTTTCGGCCGACCTGCAAGCAGTCGCCAGCGGCCGCAGCGCGCCGTACCGATACCATCCGCGCACGTCGACGCGGTATGTTGCTTAGGTAAGCCTCATCATAGGTAGGCGGACCTTGTATGCGTCGGAAGGACAGATAATGGTGTCGGTCAGATGGAAATCGCTTTCCGCGGCGCTGGCGGTCACGGTCGCCACACTCGGCCTGACGGCCTGCTCGAATTCCTCGGACGACACGAACGAAATCACGGTCTACAACGCGCAGCACGAATCGCTCACCAAAGAGTGGGTGGACGCGTTCACCAAGCAGACCGGCATCAAAGTCACCCTGCGTCAGGGCGGTGACACGGCGCTGGGCAACCAACTGGTCGCCGAGGGCGCCGCCTCCCCCGCCGACGTCTTCCTGACCGAGAACTCCCCCGCCATGGCGCTGGTCGAGAACGCGGGCCTGTTCGCCGACGTCGACAAGCAGACCCTCGATCAGGTGCCTGCACAATACCGTCCCTCCACCGGCAAGTGGACCGGAATTGCTGCCCGTTCAACGGTTTTCGTCTACAACAAGGACAAGGTCGCGGCCGGTCAGCTGCCCGCCTCGCTGCTGGATCTGGCGCAGCCGCAGTGGAAGGGCCGCTGGGGCGCGGGCGTTTCCGGCGCCGACTTCCAGGCCATCGTGGCAGGCCTGCTCGCGCTGAAGGGTGAGGACACCACACGCGCGTGGCTCAAAGGCATGAAGGAGAACGCGACCGCGTTGCAGAACAACGTCGTCACCATGAAGGCCGTCAATTCCGGCCAGCCCGACGGCGGTGTGATCTACCACTACTACTGGTACCGCGACCAGGCCAACACCAAGGAGAGCAGCGCCAACACCGCACTGCACTACTTCAAGAACCAGGATCCCGGCGCCTTCGTGAGTGTGTCCGGAGGTGGGGTACTGAAGTCGAGCAAGAAGCAGGAATCGGCGCAGAAGTTCCTGGCATTCATCACCGGCGAGTCGGGGCAGGAGATCCTGCGCGACGGCACCTCCATGGAGTACCCGGTGGCCAGTGATGTCGCGGCCAACCCGGCGCTGCCGCCGCTGGCCGACCTGCAGGCTCCGTCCATCGATCCGAGCAAGCTCGACGCCAAAAAGGTGACCGCGCTGATGACCGAGGCAGGTCTGCTCTAACCGTGGCTGTTCGGACCGCTGTCGTCTCGTCCCGGGTCGCAAGACCCGGGCCTCTCGTCACGACCATCGCCGTGCTACTTGTTGCGGCGACGTTCGTGCCGCTCGGCTACATCGTGTCCACGATCTTCTCCACCGGCCTCGATCAGGCGGCGGAGCTGGTGTTCCGCCCCAGAGTCGGTGAGCTGCTGCGCAATACGGCCGGGCTGGTGGTGCTCACCGTGCCGATTTGCGTGGTGCTCGGGGTCGGGCTGGCCTGGGTGGTCGAGCGCACGGCGATTCCCGGCGCGGCCTGGTGGGGTCCGGTGTTCGCGGCTCCGCTCGCCGTGCCCGCATTCGTGAACAGCTACGGCTGGGTCAGCGTTTTCCCGACGATGCACGGGCTGTCGGCCGGTGTCGTCATCTCGACCATGTCCTATTTTCCGCTGGTGTATCTGCCCGCGGCGGCGACACTGCGCCGCCTGGACCCCTCGGTGGAGGAATCCGCGCGTGCGCTCGGTTCCGGGCCGGTCGCGGTGTTCCTGCGGGTTGTGCTTCCGCAGCTGCGGTTGGCGATTCTCGGTGGCGGGCTGCTGATTTCGCTGCACCTGCTGGCGGAATACGGTGCCTTCGTGATGGTCAGGTTCGACACCTTCACCACCGCGATCTTCGAGCAGTACCAATCCAGTTTCGCCGGTCCGGCGGGCAGCATGCTGGCCGGTGTGCTGGTGCTGTGCTGCCTGGTGTTGCTGGCGGGCGAGGCGGCCGCACGCGGTAGTGCGCGCTACGCCAGGATCGGCAGCGGCGCGCCGCGCGCCGCGACCCGGGTCCGGCTGGGGCCCGGCACAATTCCGGTGCTCGTCGCGCTGACGGCGGTAACCGTCGGCGCGCTGGGGGTACCGCTGTGGACGATCGCGCGCTGGCTGCGTTCGGGCGGCGCGAAGGTGTGGGATCTCGGCGAGATCGGCCCGGCGCTCGGGCAGACCGTGGCGCTCGCCGCCATGGCCGCCTTGATCACCACTCTCTGCGCGTTCCCGGTGGCCTGGATCGCGGTCCGCTCCACCTCGGCGTTCGCCCGAATCATCGAGGGCGCCAACTACATCACCAGTTCTTTGCCCGGCATCGTTATCGCGCTGGCCATGGTGACAGTCACCATCCGGTGGGCCCCGCCGCTCTATCAGACGGTGACCATGGTGGTGGTCGCGTATGTGCTGATGTTCCTGCCTCGGGCGCTGGTCAGCGTGCGGGCCGGGCTGGCGCAGGTGCCGATCGGGCTGGAAGAAGTGTCCCGCTCGCTCGGGCAGTCCGGTGTGGTCACCTTCCTGCGAGTGACGTTGCGGCTCACCGCACCCGCAGCAGCATCCGCGGGCGCGCTCGTCTTCGTGGCCGTCGCGACCGAACTCACCGCGACATTGCTCTTGGCGCCCAACGGAACTCGGACGCTGGCTATGCGCTTCTGGTCGCTGTCGGGTGAATTGGACTACGCGGCCGCGGCGCCCTACGCGCTGATCATGATCGTCACGGCAGTGCCGGTGACGTATCTGCTGTTCACCCAATCCAGGAAGGCGGCCGGAGTATGAGCCGACTTGTCGTGACCGACGTCGCGAAGACGTTCGGCCACACCCAGGTTCTCGGTGGGATCACCCTGGAAGCTCCCGACGGGAGTTCCACCGCGGTGGTCGGCTCGTCCGGCTGTGGCAAGACGACCCTGCTCCGGGTGATCGCGGGCTTCGAGTCACCGGATGCCGGATCGGTGTCCATCGGCACCGAAACCGTTGCGCGTGAGCGATTCTCGGTGCCGCCACAGCGACGCAACATCGGCTACGTCGCGCAGGACGGCGCCCTGTTCCCGCATCTGACCGTCGGCCAGAACATCGCATACGGCCTGCGCAGCGGGTTCTTCGGTCCGCGCAATGACAAGCACCGGGTCGGTGAACTGCTGGAGATGGTGTCGCTTGACCCGTCCTATGCCGACCGCCGCCCGCACCAGCTTTCCGGCGGTCAGCAGCAGCGCGTCGCGCTGGCCCGCGCGCTGGCCCGCAAACCAAGGGTGATGCTGCTCGACGAACCGTTCAGCGCGTTGGACGCTGGCCTGCGCACCACCACCAGGCAGGCCGTTGCCGAGACGCTGCGGGCGGCGGGTATGACGAGCATCCTGGTCACTCACGATCAGGAAGAGGCACTCTGCTTCGCCGAGCAGGTCGCGGTGATGCGACAGGGCCGGTTCACTCAGGTCGGAGCGCCCGAGCAGGTCTACGCGGCGCCTGCCGATCTGTTCACCGCCCGCTTCCTCGGTGACTGCGTACTGCTCGACGCGATCGTCGACGCGGATGTCGCCAAGTGCGCGCTCGGGCGGATCCCGGTGCAGAAGTCCGCGCCGTCCGGCCCGGTGACCATCATGATCCGCCCGGAACAGCTGGTGGCCCACGTGGTTTCGGAACCCGAACAGAGCAGCGGCGTGGTGCGCGAGGTGGAATTCCGCGGCGCCGACGTGATGCTGACCATCGCGCTGGACGGCGATACCGATCCGGTGCGGGTGCGTCGTGCCAGCGTCGTGGCGCCGACCCAGGGTCAACGAGTTCGCCTGGATGTACTCGGCGCCGCAGTGGCCTTCGAGGCAGCAGAAGAATCCTGAACCGGGGCGCGCCCGACTCGGTGATGGCGTTCACCGAGTCGGGCACCCGGGCAGCACCCCTGACTGCTTAGAGCGAGCGGCGGGAATTGAACCCGCGTAAACGGCTTTGCAGACCGTTGCCTCAACCACTCAGCCACGCCCGCCTCGCATTGAATAGTGCCGTTTCGGGTCGGGCCCGGCCACCCTTGCGCTCACTCTGATTCGAACACCGGCGATGTGATCGCCGAGCCCGGCCGGATGTGGCGGGATGGCGGCCATGCGCATGGAATGATCGAGGTCATGTCTCGGCCACGCCCACTCCCGCAGGATCCGATCGAGGAGGCCCATCGTCAGTGGGTCGGCCACGGCTGGGGTGATGTCGCCGACGGAATGGCCGCCGTGACCTCTCTGGTGCGGGCCCAGCAAATCGTGATGGCGCGGGTCGACGAGGCACTCAAACCGACCGGTTTGACTTTCTCGCGCTACGAACTTCTCATGCTGCTGAACTTCAGCAAGACCGGCGCGCTGCCGATGGCCAAGGCGAGCGCTCGGCTGCAGGTGCACCCGACCAGCGTGACCAATACCGTCGACCGACTGGAGGCCGCGCGGCTCGTCGAACGAGTGCCGCACCCCAGCGATCGTCGCGCCACACTGATCGAAATCACCAATGCCGGAAGGGAATTGGTTGCCAAGGCAACCGACGAACTCAATGAGAAGGTGTTCGCGCTGCCCGGGCTCGCGCCGGATCGACTGCACACGCTGTTGCAGTTGCTCGCGGAGTTCCGCCATGCCGCAGGCGACTTCGACACCGGCGGCGAAACAGCCCGTTGGACTGCTACAGATCACTGACTTTCACGCGGCGAACCGATCGGTCTTTACCTGAACTGAACGACTGCCCCGTAACGGTCCGGCATCCAACTAGCGAATTCCCAGCCCCGTCGCCTTGGCAGCGGCGCGGAAAAGGTTCACCATGGAGTCCATGGTGCTGGTCTTGGGGGTATCGGCGGGCGCTGGTGGCGCGCGCGCGATGCTGACACATTCCGATCAGCCACATCTCCCCCCGATCGATCGTTGCCTGGTGCCACGGCGCGCCGGCGGCGGCGTCGATGAACCCGTTTTCGAGGCGATTCGCCAGATGAGCGGATCCGCGGAGCGGCGCGACGAGCTCATCACCGGAACCGCCGTGACCTGTCGCTGCCCACTGCACGCCGAGTCCATCCGGGCCACCGCGGGCCACACCCGGCTGACCATTGTCGACGAACCACTGGCCCAGCTGCGGTATCTGCGCTTCACCGGACTGCTCCCCGACAGCGGCTCGGTCATCCTCTACGACCTCGGCACCTCCGGCCTGACCATCACGCATGCCGACTGCCGGACCGACACCATCCTGTCCAGCAAACGCAGCACGGTCCTCGGCGGCGATGGCTACGACGCGCTGCTGCGCTGGCAACTGGCCCGCGGTGGCGTACTCACCGATAAGCCGACCAGCCGCAGATACCGGGAATCGCTGAGCAGTTCCAGGGTGGTGACCGCCATGGACCCCGACTCCGGCGGCAGGGCCGTCGTGACCCGCAGCGACCTCGCCGAACTGTGCGCGGCGGGCATCCACCACTCGGCATCGTTCGTCCGCCAGCTCATCGAAGAGACCGGCGTCCAGCCCGAGGCGATGGTCCTGCTCGGCGGCTGCACCCGCAACCCGAGCATCCGCGAGGCGCTCGGCGAGATGACCGACCTCCCGATCATCTACGACTCGGAACCCGAATACGTCTCGGCCCGCGGCGCCGTTCTGCTCGCCGCCGAACGCCCCACCGGCGACGTGCGCATGGCTCGAATCCGAACGGGCGCAGCCCTGCCCACCGCCCTTACCTCCCGCACCGTCGGCCGCAGAAAACTCATCGCCGCGGTAGCGGTCACCGTGGCACTCGGCGCCACCATCGCCGGATTGCTTGCCATGGACAAGAATTCGGCGCAGTCTCCCGACGGGGGGACCGCGCCGACTCCGGTCGAG
Source organism: Nocardia sp. GCM10030253 (assembly GCF_042675075.1). NCBI lineage: Bacteria > Bacillati > Actinomycetota > Actinomycetes > Mycobacteriales > Nocardiaceae > Nocardia > Nocardia sp. GCM10030253. Next base: position 46,676 of record NZ_JBHTDL010000014.1, read on the forward strand.
GTAGCCGGAATCCCGGCAACACCCTTCGGCTGAGCGGTCGTCGCACCCGAGCCCGTCCGAGCATCGGGCATCGCTCGCGGGGCCGAGTCCCGCAGGCATTCGCCGACACCGACATGTCGCGGTCGTTCCGCGGGGCCTGAAATCAGAAAGCCCGGCTGAGGTGCTCAGCCGGGCTTCCCCTCATCATTGTCAGCGGTTGGTGAACTTCGCGGGGCGCTTCTCGACGAAGGCGGACATGCCTTCCTTCTGGTCCTCGATCGCGAAGAGCGAGTGGAAGACTCGCCGTTCGAAGCGCAGGCCCTCGGCGAGAGTGGTTTCGAAGGAGCGGTTCACGGCTTCCTTGGCGATCATGGTGACCGGCAGTGACATCGAGGCGATGGTTTCGGCGACCTCGAGTGCGGTGTCGAGGAGTTCGGCGGCGGGCACGATGCGGGAGACAAGCCCGGCGCGCTCGGCTTCCTCGGCATCCATGTTGCGGCCGGTGAGCACCAGGTCCATGGCCTTGGCCTTGCCGACGGCGCGGGTCAGGCGCTGCGAGCCGCCGATGCCGGGTATGACACCGAGCTTGATCTCCGGCTGGCCGAACTTGGCGTTGTCGGCGGCGAGCAGGATGTCACAGATCATGGCCAGCTCACAGCCACCACCGAGCGCGTACCCCGCGACCGCGGCAATGGTGGGCTTGCGGAACGCGGCAAGCCGATCCCAGCGCGCGAAGTAGTCGTTCATGAACATGTCCATGTACGACTTGGGCTGCATCTCCTTGATGTCGGCGCCAGCCGCGAAGGCCCGCTCCGAGCCCGTGATGACGACGGCGCCGATCTCGTCGTCGTGCTCGAGCTCGTCGAGCGCGGCGATGACATCGTCGAGGACCTGCGCGTTCAGCGCATTGAGCGCCTTCGGGCGGTTGAGCGTGATCCAGCCGACCCGGCCCTTGCGCTCCAGCAGAATCGTCTCGAAGTCGGGCCCTCCCGTCACCCGACCGCCACCCCCCACGGAATCGCTTCGCGATGCGTCCATCTTTTAGGCACCTTCTTGGTCGGAACGGTTACGGATATCGGTGACGATAGCCGAGAAGTCCTTTCCGGCCTCGGCCTGGTTGAACCGGGTGTAGATCTCGGCGGCAAGCATGCCGAGCTGGCCGTCGATGCCGTTGTCGCGCAGCGCGTTCGCGGCCAGACCCAGGTCCTTGGTCATCAGCGCGGTGGCGAAACCGGGCTGGTAATCGTTGTTGGCGGGGCTGGTCGGCACCGGGCCGGGGACCGGACAGTAGCTGGTCAGCGCCCAACTCTGGCCCGAGGCGGTGGAGACGACGTCGAAGAACGACTGGTGGCTCAGGCCCAGCTTTTCGCCGAGTACCAGTGCCTCGGACAAACCGATCATCGAGATGCCCAGCAGCATGTTGTTGCAGATCTTCGCGGCCTGGCCGACGCCGGCGCCACCACAGTGCACGACCTTGCCGCCCATGACCTCGAGCACCGGCAGCGCGTCGGCGAAGTCCGCGGCGCTGCCACCGACCATGAAGGTCAACGTGCCCGCGGCCGCGCCCGCGACGCCACCGGAAACCGGGGCGTCCAGTGCGCGATGGCCCGCGCCGATGGCAAGCACCGCCGCGGCCTTGGCGTCGGCGACGTCGATGGTCGAGGAGTCGATGAACAGCGTGCCCGGCGCGGCGGCCGGGAGCAGATCCGCGTAGACGTCGAGGACCAGTTTGCCGTTGGGCAGCATGGTGATCACGACATCGCGGTCGGCGGCGGCCGCCGCCGCGGTGTCCACCACGGTGGCGCCGTCCTGGCGTGCCTGTTGCTGTGCGGCGGGGATCGGGTCGAAGGCGCGGACGTCGTAGCCCGCCTTCACGAGGTTGGCGGCCATGGGCCCGCCCATGTGGCCGAGGCCGAGGAAGCCGATCTTCTTACTCACTGCTGACCCTCCGGAATCGTCGAACCCAATTCGTACTCGCCCAATTCGGCGAAGTACGCGTCGACCTGTGCCGCGGTGACGTCGCCGAGCGTCGCGGGCGACCATTGCGGGTTGCGGTCTTTGTCGATGACCTGCGCGCGGATGCCCTCGACCAGATCATGCGAGGCCAGTGCGGCGACCGACACGCGGTACTCCTCGTTCAGCACCGCTTCGAGGCTCGCCGCACTGCGCGCGGATCGCAGCGAGCGCAGCGTAACCTTCAGTGCGACAGGCGATTTGCCGAGCACATCGGCGGCGGCCTCAGCCGCGGCAGGCGAATCGTTCGCCCGCAGACGGGCAACAATCTCCTCGACCGAATCCGCGCTGTAGCAGGCATCGATCCAGTCCTGTTGCGCGACCAACTCGGATTCCGGTGCGTCCGTGGCGAACTTGGCGATCGCGATCTCGGCGGTCTCCGAGCGCAGCGTCTCCAGCAGGGCCGGAAGGTTTTCCGAGGGCACGTAGTAATCGGCGAAGCCCGCGGCGATGGCATCGCCCGCGCCCATCCGCGCGGTGGTCAGCGCGACGTGCGTGCCGATCTCGCCCGGGGTGCGGGCCAGCAGATAGGTGCCGCCCACGTCGGGAATGAAGCCGATGCCGACCTCGGGCATGCCGATCTTGGAGCGTTCGGTGACGATGCGATGGCTGCCGTGTCCGGAAATGCCGACACCGCCGCCCATGACGATGCCGTCCATGACGACAACGTAGGGCTTGGGGTAGCGGCCGATCAGCGCGTTGAGGATGTACTCGTCACGCCAGAAGGCGGCCGTCGCGCTGGTGGCGGGGTCGCCACCGGCCTTCGCGTCATGGTGGATGGCGACGATGTCGCCGCCCGCGCACAACCCGCGCTCCCCCGCGCCGGTGACCACGACGGTCCGTACCTCGTCGTCCTCGGCCCACTCCCGCAATGCGCGCAACATGGCAAGCGCCATCTCATGATTCAGCGCATTGATGGCCTTCGGCCGGTTGAGCGTGATCAGGCCGAGGCCGTCCCGCTTGTCGATCAGGATGTCGGGTTCAGTATCGGTCATGCCGCTCCTACCACCGAGCGGGCGACAACCACCCGCATGATTTCGTTAGTTCCCTCGAGAATCTGATGCACCCGCAGATCGCGGACGAGCTTCTCGACACCGTATTCGGCCAGATAGCCGTAGCCGCCGTGCAACTGAAGCGCCTTATTGGCCACATCGAACCCGGCGTCGGTCGCGAATCGCTTTGCCATGGCGCACAACTCGACCTTGTCGTCGGCATCCGCGTCCAGCGCCGCCGCGGCACGCCACAGCAGGGTGCGCGCGGCTTCCAACGAGGTTCGCATGTCGGCAAGCTCGAACTGCAGCGCGGTGTTGTCCAGCAGTCGGGCACCGAAGGCCTTGCGCTCGCCCATGTAGGCGACCGTCTTGTCCAGTGCCGCTTGCCCTCCGCCCAGCGAGCAGGCGGCGATGTTCAACCGACCGCCGTTGAGCCCGTTCATGGCAATCCGGAAACCGTTGCCCTCCAGGCCGAGCCGGTTTGCGGCGGGCACCCTGGCGTTGTCCAGGATCACCTGGCGGGTGGGCTGCGCGTTCCAGCCCATCTTCTTCTCGTTGGCGCCGAACGAGACTCCCGGTGTGTCGGCGGGAACGATGAACGCCGAGATGCCGCGGGCTCCCGCATCGCCGGTGCGCGCCATCACGACGTGCACGTCGGTGCTGCCCGCGCCGGAGATGAATTGCTTGACCCCGGTGAGCAGATAGTCGTCACCGTCACGGACAGCCTTGGTACTCAAGGCCGCCGCGTCGGATCCGACACCCGGCTCGGTCAGCGCATAGCTGCCGAGCCATTCCATCGAGGTGAGCCGGGGCAGCCAGTGGTGGCGCTGCTCCTCGTTGCCATAGCTGTCGATCATCCACGCGACCATGTTGTGGATGGAGATATAGGCCGCGATGGCCGGGCAGCCGGTGGACAACTGCTCGAAGATACGTACGGCATCGAGCCTGCGCAGCCCGGAGCCACCGACATCCTCGCCCACGTAGATGCCGCCCATGCCGAGTGAGCCCGCCTTGCGCACCACATCGACCGGGAAGTGTTTCTGCTCATCCCATTCGAGGGCGTTCGGGGCGAGCAGCTCGTCGGCAAAGGAGCGGGCAGTGTCGCTGATCGCCCGTTCGTGGTCGTCGAGTATGAACATGGCCTGAGCCTCAGTCCATCGTCGGGATGACGAAGGCGTTGCTCTCTTTGAGGCCGGAAGGCCAACGCTGCGTCACCGTCTTGGTCTTGGTGTAGAAGCGGATCGAATCCGGGCCGTGCTGGTTCAGGTCGCCGAAGCCGGAACGCTTCCAGCCACCGAAGGTGTAGTAGGCGATCGGAACGGGGATCGGGACGTTGATGCCGACCATGCCCACCTGGACGCGGGCGGCGAAATCGCGGGCGGTGTCTCCGTCGCGGGTGAAAATCGCTACGCCATTGCCGTATTCGTGCTCGTTGGCCAGGCGCAGTCCCTCTTCGTAGTCCTTGGCGCGCACCACGCTGACCACCGGGCCGAAGATCTCTTCCTTGTAAATCCGCATCTCCGGAGTGACCCTGTCGAACAGGGTGGCGCCGACGAAGTAGCCGTTCTCGCCGCCTTCGACCGTCAGCCCACGGCCGTCGACGACGAGTTCCGCACCCTCGTCGATGCCGATCTGGACGTAGTTGTTCACCCGGTTCACGCCGTCCTGGCCGACCAGTGGGCCGAGGTCGGCGCCGGGATCGTCGGAGCGACCGATATTGAGCTTGTGCACCCGCTCGGTGAGCTTGGCGACCAGGCGATCCGCGGTCTCCTCGCCGACGGGCACGGCGACCGAAATGGCCATGCAGCGCTCGCCCGCGGAACCGTAACCAGCGCCGATCAATTGGTCGGCGACGTCGTCGAGGTCGGCGTCGGGCATCACGATCGCGTGGTTCTTCGCGCCGCCGAAGCACTGCGCGCGTTTGCCGTTCGCGGTCGCGGTCTCGTAGATGTACTGCGCGATCGGCGTGGAGCCGACGAAGCCGACGGCCTTGACCCTCGGGTCGTGCAGCAACGCGTCGACGGCTTCCTTGTCACCGTTGACCACGTTGAACACACCGGCGGGCAGGCCCGCCTCCAGGAACAGCTCGGCCAGCCGCAGCGGCACCGAGGGGTCGCGCTCGGAAGGCTTGAGCACGAACGCGTTTCCGCACGCCAGCGCCGGACCGGCCTTCCACAGCGGGATCATGGCCGGGAAGTTGAACGGGGTGATGCCCGCGACGACACCGAGCGGCTGGCGCATCGAGTAGACGTCGATGCCGGTGCCCGCGCTCTCGGTGTATTCGCCCTTGAGCAGGTGCGGTATGCCGGTGGCGAATTCGATCACCTCGAGTCCGCGCTGGATGTCGCCCTTGGCGTCCGGGATGGTCTTCCCGTGCTCGCTCGACAACAACGCGGCCAGCGAGTCCATCTCGTCCTGCACCAGGGTCAGGAACTTCATCAGCACGCGCGCCCGCTTCTGCGGGTTGAACGCGGCCCACACCTGCTGCGCCTCGGCGGCGTTCGCGATCACCGCCTCGACCTCGGACTTGCTTGCCAGCGGCACCCGCGCCTGCACCTCGCCGATATTCGGATCGAAGACATCGCCGAACTTGCCGGACGTGCCGGCGACATGCTGCCCGCCGATGAAGTGTGTGAGTTCGCGAACCATGCCAGTCCTCAGGTGTCGACGGCGGCGTGGAACCCCACGCCAGATTTACGGTCATCCTATAGTTGGATATCCAAGTAAATCCATGGCGTCAGCAGAGTGTGGCGTACACCACTCGCCGACAAAAGCGGGGCCAAGAAGGAAATACCAGGTCAGGACACCGAGAATCGGCTCCCTCCTGCGCCGTCACAGCACCGATGGATCAGCCTCTGCCGCAGCACTTCCGGCCCCAAATCCCTCGCACAATCGACACACCCGGCCATGCGGCACTACCTGGCGTTGTGACTGCCATCACCGTAGGATTAGTTTGACGTCCTAGTATCGGGCGCCAAAAGGACCTCCGGAGGACCAACGTGGCCGATCGCAGCGCGCTTCATACGCCCACCAACCCCGTCCGATTCGTGACGTCCGCCGCCCTGTTCGACGGACACGACGCGGCGATCAACATCATGCGGCGCATTCTGCAATCGCAGGGTGCGGAGGTGATTCATCTCGGCCACAACCGAGCGGTGCACGAGGTCGTCGCCGCGGTGGTCGAGGAAGACGTGCAGGGCGTCGCGGTCAGTTCATATCAGGGCGGGCACGTCGAGTACTTCGAATACCTGGCCGCCGCGCTGCGCGAGGCCGGGGCGGGGCATGTGCGCATCTTCGGCGGTGGCGGCGGCGTGATCGTCGCCGAGGAAATCGCGCGGCTCGCCGAATCCGGCGTGACGATCTTCTCGCCCGAGGACGGACAGCGGCTCGGTCTGCCGGGCATGATCAACGAACTGGTCCGCCGGTGCGATGTCGATCTATCGGCCGATCGGCCGTCGATCGATGCGGTGCTCGCTGGCGAACGCACGGCGCTGGCCAGGGTCATCACCTGTCTGCAGCAGGACAGCCTGTCCCCCGCGGATCGCGAGACCCTGACGGCGGCGGCGGCCGCACGGTCGGTGCCGGTACTCGGCATCACCGGCACCGGCGGCTCCGGAAAGTCTTCTCTCACCGATGAATTGGTGCGGCGCCTGCGCTCGGATCAGCAGGACAAGGTCCGCGTGGCGATTCTCGCGGTCGATCCGACCCGACGCCGCGGCGGTGGCGCGCTACTGGGTGACCGCATCCGTATGAACGCCTTGGATGGCGACCACATCTTCTTCCGGTCACTGGCCACCCGCGGCAATCACGAACTGCCACAGAACATCGACGTCATCATCTCGGCATGTCGAGCCGCCGGATACGACCTGGTGATACTGGAGACGCCGGGCATCGGCCAGGGCGATACGGCGATCACCGACCACGTAGACGTGTCGATGTACGTGATGACACCGGAATTCGGCGCGGCCTCCCAGCTGGAGAAGATCGACATGCTGGATTTCGCGGATGTGGTGGCGATCAACAAGTTCGAACGCCGCGGCGGCGCCGACGCGCTGCGCGACGTGTCGCGCCAACTGCTGCGCAATCGCGAGGCGTTCGGGTCGAGCCCCGACGACATGCCGGTATTCGGCACCAGCGCGGCGACATTCAACGACGACGGCGTGACCGCGCTGTATCAGCATCTGACCGGGCGGCTCGGCGAGCACGGCCTGCGGCTGGAACCCGGTGCGCTACCCAGGGTGGAGACCCGAACATCCACCCGATTCGCCCAGATCATCCCGCCTGCCAGGGTGCGCTATCTCGCCGAGATCGCCGAGACGGTGCGCACCTATCACGCCGGTACCGAACAGCAGATGCGCGCCGCGCAACGGGTTCAGCGCTTCGAGCAGGTGCTCGCGGAACTCCCCGATGACACGGCGGTGGCCGATTTGCTCGCTCACGCGCGCTCGGAACTGACCACCGAGAACGCAGAGCTGCTCGCCGACTGGCCCGCTATCGCAGAAAGCTATCGCGGTGCGGAACAGGTGGTACGGGTACGTGATCGAGAGATCCACACGGCGCTGCGCCGGGAATCATTGTCGGGCAGCAGCATTGCCCGCGTCGCGCTGCCGCGCTACACCGATCACGGTGAGCTGCTGCGCTTTCTGCGGTCCGAGAACCTCCCGGGACGCTTCCCGTTCACCGCTGGCGTGTTCCCCTTCAAGCGCGACAACGAGGATCCGGCCCGCATGTTCGCGGGCGAGGGCGATCCGTTCCGCACCAACCGACGCTTCAAGGTGCTCTCCGAACACGCCGAGGCGACCCGGCTTTCCACCGCCTTCGACTCGGTGACCCTCTACGGCCGCGATCCCGACGAACGCCCCGACGTCTACGGCAAGGTCGGCACCTCAGGAGTGTCGATCGCCTCCGTCGACGATATGCGGGCACTCTATGACGGATTCGATCTCACCGCGCCGACCACCTCGGTGTCGATGACCATCAACGGACCGGCACCGACCATCCTCGCCTACTTCCTGAACACCGCGATCGACCAAGCGCTGGAACGGTTCCCGACGGCCGAGGGCCGTCAACCCACCGCCGCCGAGGCTGCCGATATCCGGGCGAAGACCCTCACCACGGTGCGCGGCACAGTGCAGGCCGACATACTCAAGGAAGACCAAGGCCAGAACACCTGCATCTTCTCCACCGAATTCAGCTTGCGCATGATGGCCGATATTCAGGAGTGGTTCGTACGCAACGAGGTTCGCAACTTCTACTCGGTCTCGATCTCCGGCTATCACATCGCCGAGGCGGGCGCGAACCCGATCAGCCAGCTGGCCTTCACCCTCGCCAACGGCTTCACCTATGTGGAGGCCTATCTCGCGCGCGGCATGAATATCGACGAGTTCGCGCCGAACCTGTCATTCTTCTTCTCCAATGGCATGGACCCGGAGTATTCGGTGATCGGCCGTGTCGCACGGCGTATTTGGGCCGTGGCCATGCGCGACAAGTACGGCGCCGACGACCGCTCGCAGAAGCTGAAGTACCACATTCAGACCTCCGGCCGGTCGCTGCACGCGCAGGAGATGAACTTCAACGACATCCGCACCACACTGCAGGCCCTCATCGCCATCTACGACAATTGCAACAGCCTGCACACCAACGCCTATGACGAGGCGGTGACCACCCCCACCGAGGATTCGGTGCGCCGCGCGCTGGCGATCCAGCTGATCATCAACCGCGAGTGGGGCCTTGCGATGAACGAAAACCCGCTCCAGGGCAGCTTCATCATCGATGAACTCACCGAACTGGTCGAGGAGGCGGTACTCACCGAGTTCGAGCGGATCAGCGAGCGCGGCGGCGTGCTCGGCGCCATGGAGACCGGCTACCAGCGCGGCCGCATCCAGGACGAATCCATGCTCTACGAGCGCCGCAAGCACGACGGCTCGCTCCCGATCGTTGGCGTCAACACCTTCCGCAACCCCAACGGCGAACCGCACCGCGAACTCGAACTTGCCCGCGGCACCGAAACGGAAAAGAAGTCGCAACTCGATCGGGTCCGCGAATTCCAAAACCGCCATCGTGACGAGGCCCACGACGCCCTTGCTCGCCTGGACGCCGTGGCCCGCACCGACGACAACATTTTCGACGTCCTGATGGACGCGGCCCGGGTCTGCACGCTGCAACAGATCACCGACACCTTTTTCACCGTCGGCGGCCAATACCGCCGCAACGTCTGAGCCCGCGGCGGGATCGGCCGGGACCGTTCAGAAGATCCGGACCTCGGGGATCGACTCCATGAGTCGCGCCCATTCCGGATACTCGGCGACCTTCGCCTCGTGCAACGCCATGATCTTGTCGCGGAGTTCGGGATCCGAATCATCCGAAACATCGGGCCCGATCGCTATTTTCGCGAGGTGCGGGATGATCCGCGGATCACCGTCGAGGTGCACCGGATCGTGCAGATATCGCTCCAGCGCGTCCAGGTTTTCGATGCCGACGCAGTAGGCATGGGTGAATCCTTCGGCGGCATCACCCAGGTTCTGCCCCACCGACGAGAACGACACCGACTCCACGGCGGCGGTGCGTTTCATCAGGGCAAGCACCTCTGCCCGGTCGGTGTCCGTGGCTTCGTCCCGGAATCCGAAGCGCAACAGGTGAACGATCATGACCATCTCCTCACTTGAACTGACGAGTTCAAATTAGTAAACGAACCAGTAGGAACACAAGAGTGAACCCATGAGTTCATTCGGCGGTGTGGAGGCGCTAACATGCAGGGGTGACGGGAGCAACGGCCGCGCGGGGCCGCATCGACAAGCGGCAAGCGATCCTGAATGTGGCGTTCACCGTCTTCGCCCGACGCGGGTACGACAAGGCTTGCGTGCAGGAGATCGCCGACGAAGCGGGCGTCGCCAAACCGACGGTGTACAACCATCTCAACGACAAAGAAACGCTGTTCCGACACGCCGTCCTCGCCGCGGCCGACGCCGTGGCGGCCGAGAACCTCGACATCGTCGAACGGCTGCGCGATCCCGGCGATGACCTGTCCGCGGCGCTCACCGACGTCGCGTATCGACTGCTCGAGGTCTGCGTGGGCGAGCGCGCCCGCGACCTGCGACGGCTGACCTACGCGCAGCTCGCCAGCCTGCCCGACCTGAGCGCCACCGTGCTGGAACGCACCTCGCATGGCATCGCCGAGGCGCTGGCCGACCGGCTGGCCCGGCTGGCGCTGGCAGGCAGGTTGCGTCCGTGCGATCCCACTGTCGCCGCCGAACAGCTACTCGCACTGCTCACCGGCCCGTTGGAGCGGCGCTCACAGCTCGGTGCCCGTGCCGTCCCCGCCACCGAATTGCGCGCAGTCGCCCAAGCCGCCGTGCACACCTTTTTGGCGGCCTACGGAAGCTGAACGTCGCTGGCTACGGAGAAGTCTTGGACGCGCGCGACAGCAATACCGCGCCGACAATGAGAACTATTGCGCCGACGGCCAATACCGCACCCGCCGCGCCAACGGTGCCGTCGGTCCACGTCCATACCGCTTCCGCAGCGGCCAGGGCGATCGCGGCACCGCCACCGATAACGAGTACCGCCGAGCGCTGCGTGGCATATAACGCGAAGCAGGCGACGGCCACCACGGCGGTGAGCAGGTAGGCCGGGGTCAGATTGTGGTCCCCGGTGAGCTGAGCGCCGACCACGGAGATCAGGATCGCGACCGAGTAACCGACCCAGAGCTCGGCGAATGCGCCGATTCGGGTGAGCGCGAACCAGACTCCACCGAGCACGAACAAGCCGACCCCGATCCACGGCTCGTCGACGTCGAACGTCACGTCGAGCACGGTGGGGACCATGACAGCACTGAAAACGGCGCAGGTGAGCAAGCCGGTCAAAGAGGGCAACGCGAGGTAGCCGAGGACCGCCGCCACTGTGCCCGCGACGGTCGCATAAGCCCACGCGGCATGGCTGCCGCCGTTGTCTACCGCGATGCCCAATGTCACGGTCATGGCCGCCGCGGCAAGGGCGAACAGCACTGTCGCGAGCCGAAGGCGAGCAGTGTGCCCGTCGACCGCGCGATGGAACAGCGCGGAAAATCCACCGGCCAAAGCGATCCCACCGCCCGCGAGCCCGATCGTCACCACCGCGAAGGTGACGACCCGCGCGACCTGCGCCATGTTCTCCCACGATCCGGCGAGCACGAGTCCGCTGCCGCCGAAGAGCAACCCCGCACCGACATACGCGGCGATCTCGGCGAGCAGCTTGCCCGGCGGCGGCCGATTCTTGGATTCCTCGGCAGCCAGCGCCGCCGCGACCGCTTCGAACTGGGCCGCAGTCAACACCCCCTCGGCGACCAGCCGCTCCAAGACCACGGACGTCACCGTTTCGCTTTGCACCTGGTCATTATCAACCTGTGCCGCGCACGATCTGCGCGATATCACGCCACGCCACACAATCCCCGCAATCCCACCCCGGCGCACCGGGCAATCCCGCAATATCACTCCGCGCCGCAGGCATCCCCACAGCACGACCCCGCCGTGCGCAATCCGGCAATATTGCCCGCACCGCATGTACTCCGCGCAATCGCTCAGTGCGGCTGATTCCCGCCCGGGCCCTGAGGCAACATGTGACAATCGCCGGAGCGGACGGTCGACGTTGACGGGACGGCACCATGGACCTCACGGACATTCGCATCATCGATGCGCACATCCACCAGTGGGATCCGCTGGCGACGCCGCGCGACTTCAGCGCGCTGGCTCGCCTGTTCAAGTACCTGCCGCTGCCGATCGAGATCGCAATCCGGCTCGCGCCGCGGCGCGACCGCGAATTCGTTGGCGATCCATCATTTTTCGCACATCCATACCTTCCATCGGACTACCGCACAGATGCGGCGGCGACGCCGATCGAGGCGATCGTGCACATCGAGGTCGGCTGGTCCGGCGAGGGGCCGCTGGCCGCGGCCGACGAAACCCGTTGGGTCGCCGGACTACCGTTCGGCGGCGAGAATCCCGCACTCGGCGCGATCCTCGGCCACGCGAATCCCGCGGCACCGGATTTCGCCGATCTGCTCGACGCCCACCGCGCCGCCTCGCCCCGGCTGCGCGGTATTCGCGCCATGGTCGCCCACCACCCCGACCGGGATATCCGGTCGTTCACCAAGACCGAAAGCGCGCTCACCACCAAGGCATTCCTGGACGGCTTCGCAGCACTGGCAGAGCGCGAACTCTCATTCGAAGCGTGGGTGTACTCGCACGCACTGCCGGATGTCGCCGCGCTTGCCGCGCGCTATCCGGAGGTGCCGATCGTCTTGAACCATCTCGGCACTCCCGCAGGAATTTTCGGCCCGGTCGGCAAGCACACCGGCACAAATCCGAGCCTGCGCCGACAACTGTTCATCCGCTGGCGCGACGACCTCACCGCACTGGCCGCGAACCCGAATGTCGTCGCCAAGGTCAGCGGGTTGACGATGCCCGTCCTCGGCCATCCGGTCCCCCGGCGCGGCTATCCGACACCAGTCCCCGTACTGCTGGACCGAATCGGCCCACTCGTCGAACACGCCCTCGATGTCTTCGGCGCGGACCGACTGCTGTGGGGCTCCAACTTCCCTGTGGACAAACCTATTACGAGTATCGGCAACAGTGTGGAGGTCATCACCGCCGCCATCACCGGACACGGCGGCGGCAGGCCCGAACTCGAAAAGATCTTCCGGAACACAGCGCTGCGGGTATATCGAATCCATTCGGCGTCCTGAGTTCCCGATGGCAGACCGGCCGCCTATTCCGCCTTCGGCCGCTGCGTAGCGAGCTGCCCCACTCGCTGACGAGTCACCCCGATGATTTCGGCAACGTCTTGCTCGGGAACGTCTTCGCGCCGAAGGTGCATCGTGCGCGTCTCCGAAGTCGTCTACGACCAATTCGGACTCGACTGTGGACAACGGAACGTCGAGCTTCGCGGCAATGATGGTGCGGCACTCACAGATACTCGGCGACGACCTCGTAGAGGGCAGGGTTTGCGCTCGCGACCTTCCTGGCCGCGTCCACGGACGAGACGACGGCCGGGTTGGCTCCAGCAGCCTCGCAGGCTTCGGCGCTGTCCCAGTGCGCCACGTTGACGAGTTGAAAGCGCGTGTCGGGCAGGATGGCCCGGTGCAGACGTACGTCTCGGAAACCAGGCGCTGCCCGCATGAGCCTCGCACGCTCATGCCAATTATCGACAAATTCTTCGATCTGGTCGGCGGGTATTTCGAAGACATTGATGAAAGTGATTCCGTTGTCGGTCATCTGCGTACCTGTCCGTTCGTGGTTTCAGCTATGACTCCGTCACGAGTTGTCCGGACGCCACCGACCCCAGTGTCTGCACGTGCACGTGAGTTATCAAGGACTTGCTACCCACAGATCCGGACGCATCCCCGAACAGCCGGACCGACAGAACCGGCCGTCACGGTGGACTTCGTGACGGCCGGTGGGTGGGGCGATTCAGGCGGGATGCGGTGTCCCCCAGCTGAAGTGCGCGGCGAACGCGGGCAGCTGTCGCAGTGCCAGCACCGACACCCAGCCCCAGCCGATGATCGAGGCCACCGCAAGCAACAGGCCACCCTGGTCCGCATTGACGAACGGCAGCACCAGGTACACGACCGCGACCACGATGCTGGCGATCGCCCAGCCACGCTGGCCGGCCGCGAAGAAGCGCCGGGCGAAAACTCCGAGCGCCGCCGTCATGGACAGTCCGGCGACAACTGCCGCGACACCGTGCAGGATGCCGTGCCACGTGGTGTGTTCGACCGCGCCGACCGGGTAGCCCTTGACCGGATCCACCACGAAGACACCGGCGGCGATCAGCCCCGCACCGAACACCGCGACCAGACGCGGGATCCAGACACGTCCGGGGCCTTCGGTGAATGCCTGCCGCAGCCCGATCGCGGCCAGGATGAACAGGATTCCAGTGACCACGAAGTTGGCGATCTGAATCCAGCCGTGGTCACCGGACGCCAACTGGCTGATCATGTGCGGGCCGAGATCGAAGCCCGCGCGGGTGGTCGTCTGCGCGAAGGCGACGACGAAAAACAGTGGAGTAGCGAGTACGCCGCAGGCCAGCAGCAACCCGGTTCGGTTGTCGGTCATCTCGTCCGGTCCTAACAGTTCAGTGTGGGTTTCGGTCAACGCCCTGCGGCGCTCTGGAACTAGACGGTACAGTACTACAAACGGAACTGGATCGTCTAGTACTATTGAGGAAACAGAAGGAGACCAGGGCGAATGCAGGAGATTTCACCGGCGCCGAACGAGGGAACAAGATCCGCGCAGCGGCGTGCGGCCATCGTCGATGCCGCGACAACCGTGTTCCTCCGGCAGGGCTACCCCGCCGCGAGCATGGACGAGGTCGCCAAGCTGGCCGCGGTCTCCAAGCAGACCGTCTACAAACACTTCCGTGACAAGGAGACGCTGTTCGTCCACATCATCCAGGGGATGATGACCAGCGCGGACGAGGCGATCCAGAGCGCGTCGGGCGCGCTCGGCGAGTCCGAAGATCTGCCGCGCGATCTGCGCACGCTGGCCCGTGTGCTGCTGGATTCGCTGCGCAAGCCGCGCGTGCTGCAATTGCGGCGGGTGGTGATCGGTGAAGCCGAGCGCTTCCCCGAACTCGGCCGCAGTTATTGGGATTTGGCCTTCAAACGCGGAATCGATTCCGTGGCCGAGGGTTTCACGCGGCTGACCGAGCGTGGACTGCTCGCCGCCCCAGAGCCGGAGATCGCGGCGCACCATTTCGCCGGACTCCTGCTGTGGATGCCGATCAACCAGGCGATGTTCTGCGGCACCGACGACCTGCCGGATCCCACCGAGGTCGACCACCTCGTAGAGGCGGGAGTTACCGCGTTCCTCACCGCCTACGGTCGGTGAGACGGCGGCTACCCGATCCCGCCCTCGCCCTGGGACATGATGTCCGGCACGAGATATCGGGTTCGCCGCGCGGGAGCTGGGGCTCGAAGGCATGACCGAGGCTGGACATACCGGGTGCTGACGGCCGAGGGGACGCTCGCTGGCCGATCTCGTCCTTACTCGGTGGAGGTGATGTTCGGCGCGAGGTATTGGGCGCCGAGCAACGTGGTGAGCGCGCCGACCTGGTCGGCGATTCGGGTGCCATCGATATCCATTGCACCGGTTCGCCAGGCCGTGAGTAGTTCGATGAAACCGCCGATGCCGAATAGCGCGCTCATGCGGAATTCGGTTTCATCGATGTCCGCGCGCAGGTAGGGCCGCGATGTGGCGACGAGTAGGTCGGTGGCGTCTATGAGCGCGACCTTGCGGCGTTCCTCCAGTACGGCGCTGCCCGCGTGATCGGCGAACAGAATGCGCGCGCGCCCGGTCGACTGCTGCTGGACCACCAGCGCGATTGCGGCGCGCACGATCTCCAATGGCGGATCCGCGATGCGCTCCGCGACGAGCGCGCCCAGATCGGCAAGAACTTCGGTGTTGACGTCGTCCCAGGCCGCGACAAGTAGTTCGTCGCGGTCGGCGAAGTGCTCGTAGAAGTAGCGATCGTTGAGCGCGGCGCGGGTGCATACCCCGCGCATGGTGACCGCCGCCCAACCGCTGTCGAGCCAGATCTCCAGCGCCGCGTCGATCAGCCGGGCCCGGCGTTCGGCCCTCCGCTCCTCGGTGGTGCGGCCGCCCCATGTCCGGGCCGGTGCGCGCAGGTTCATGGTTGACAAAATACCGCACCAGAGGCCTAATTGGTGGCAGGCGCGGACAATGGTGGCAGATGACACCAAACTGATCCCGTCCGACCGGAATGGGGAATTCCCTGCGGTTCACGCAGTGCGGTGTTCCCGGGAAGGGGCAACGCACCATGACGTTCACCTACCCCGACATGCGCTATGCGCCGCTGCTGTCTCGGATGGCCGCCAATATCGTCGCGCTCGGCCTCGACGAGGAGCGACTGTGGAACTCGGTGCGGCGCTTCGAAGCCGCCGGTGATCGCACTCCCAATATCCGGCGTGTCCCGCTGTATCACGTGATCAAGCACCACGGTCGGGCCACGATCAAACGTCGGCAGCCCTTTCAACTGCTCGCCGACACCCTGAACAAGGGGATCGACCGGTTCCCACTTCGCGTCCTGGGCCGGCCGCCGTCCTGGGCAGCGGATCTCACCTACGAGCCGGTGGCGAAATGATCGAGTTGCGCAATGCGGAGTCCTATACCGGCGAGCAGATCCACTGCGCGCGTTGGGATCGCTGCCGGGACCTGTCCGGGCAGCGCGTCGCCGTAATCGGCGAGGGGGCCGCGGTCGCGCGCGTGCTGCCCGGCGTGATCACCCGGGCAGAGCACGTCACGGTGTTCCTCGATGATCCGATCTGGGTGCTGCCGCGGCCGCCGATGCCTTACCCGAGGTGGGTGGACGGGCTGGCGCGGCGGGTGCCCGACTACGGGGTGCGCCTCGCAGCCAGAATGAACCTCCGGTTCCAGGTCCGTGATCCGTGGGTGCGCCGCCAGCTCACCCCCGAATCCTCCGCAGAGGTGCACCTGCACAACCACTTCTACGGCTCGTTGCAGCGGGATAATTGCAAGCTGATCACCTGGCCGATCGCCAGGTTGGCGCCCCTCGGTGTCCGTACCGTGGATGGCATCGAGCACCGCGTCGACTGCATCGTCTTCGCCGAGGATTCGGCCCGCGTGAGGCGAGGCGTGGCGTGAGCCCGCGCAGACCAAAGGAGGTCGCATGAAAGAGCGAAGCGAACGAATCATGTGCCAGTGCGCGGAGCGCATGCCGGAACCGAGCGTCAGCGAGGTGGAGGCGTGAGCAGCAACAGGATCGATCATGAGGTGATCATCGTCGGGGCCGGGTTCTCCGGGATCGGCGCGGCGATCAAGCTCCGGGAAGCGGGGTTCGACGACTTCCTGATCGTCGACGAGGCCGATGGGGTCGGCGGGACATGGCATTGGAACACCTATCCCGGTGTCGCCGTCGATATTCCGTCGTTCAGCTATCAGTTCTCGTTCGACCAGCGGGCGAGCTGGTCGCGGGTATACGCGCCGGGGCGGGAGTTGAAGGCGTACGCCGAATCGTGCGTGGACAAATACGATCTGCGGTCGCGAATCCGGTTCGGTACCACCATCGCCGATGCCGAGTTCGACGAGGAACGGCACTGCTGGCGGCTGCACACCGGGGACGACACCGAGCTCACCGCGCGCTTCCTCATCAGCGCGACCGGCGTGCTGACCAGGCCGAAGCTGCCGGAAATCCCCGGCGTCGGTGACTTCGAGGGCATCACCATGCACACCTCGCGCTGGGATCACCGGCAGGACCTGCGCGGCAAGCGCGTCGCGATCATCGGGACCGGCGCGTCCGCGGTCCAGGTGATTCCCGAGGTCGCACCGGAGGTCGAGCTGCTGACCGTCTTTCAGCGCACCCCGATCTGGTGCTTGCCCCGACCGGACCTGCCGCTACCCAAGCCGATCCGGTTGGCGCTGCGCGTACCGGGTGGACGGACGCTGACCCGGCTGGTCAGCCAGACCTACGTCGAGTTCACCTTCCCGATCTCGGCGCACTATTACGGCACACTGCCGATGGCCAAACTCGCCGAGCGGGCCGGGCTCGCGCACCTGCGTCGCCAGGTCACCGATCCGGTGATCCGTGAAAAGCTCACGCCACGTTACGGACTCGGCTGTAAGCGGCCCGGCTTCTCCAACGACTACCTGACCACCTTCAACCGCGACAACGTCGTGCTGGAAACCGACCCGATCCAGGAGATCACCAGGACCGGCGTCCGCACTGTGAGCGGAGTCGAGCACCCCGCGGACGTGCTCATTCTGGCGACCGGGTTCAAGGTGATGGAATCGGGCAATATGCCGACCTACGATCTGCGGGGCGTCGGCGGACTCGATCTCGAAAAGTGGTGGGACGAGAACAGATTGCAGGCCTACGAGGGCGTCAGCGTGCCCGGCTTCCCGAATTTCTTCTCGATCATCGGCCCCTACGGATACAACGGCTCGTCGTATTTCGCACTGATCGAGAATCAGGTTCGGCACATCCTGCGCTGCCTACGCCATGCCCGCGCGGGCAACGCCACCCTGGTCGAGGTCACCAAAGAGGCCAACGACCGTTTCTTCCAGGAAATGCTCGCCCGCCGCGACGGCCAGGTCTTCTGGCAAGACAGCTGCGCGCTCGCCAACAGCTACTACTTCGACGCACACGGCGACGTCCCACTGCGCCCATCGACGACCGTTGAAGCCGCCTGGCGCAGTGGCCATTTCGACCTCGCCGACTACCGATTCGCCACCCCCGCCTAACCCGACATCGCCCACCCCACCCGTCCACATCCTCACCCGAACACCCGTTCCCGCAACTTCACACCCCGTATACCGGGTGTAAGGATTTAACGCGGGGTGTTGGGTCTGTGGTCGTCGTCGACCCAACCCCGCAGCCCCGATCAGAGCGCCGAGCACGGGAATGGCGGTCTCGAGGAAGTAGCTCTCGAGAACGCCACCACAGCCAGATGACCACGCCGGAACTCGACACTGCGCACCTGACCGCGGGAGGTAAGTCGGGTACGGCACCCGACGTGCCCAGCACTGCCCGGTAATTCAGGAGTAGGCGGACCCCTGTGGAGCAGCATTGTGTCGGTACCGGTCATTACGATCTGCCGCATGAAAGCAACCGGCACCTTTTCCGTCCCCTCTTTCGTCCCGACCGATGTCGTGCCCGACCCAGCCATCACCACCGCGCTCCCGGTCGGCATCGCGCACATCGAGAAGAAATTCGACGGTGAGGTCACGGGACGGTCGGCGACCCTGTTCACCTCGGCCTTCGACCAGGCCACCGGGGTGGGCACCTATGTTGCGATGGAGTCCTTCGAAGGCGCACTCAACGGCGTCCAGGGTGCTTTCAACTTCGCTCACTCGGCGACCACGCTCGGCACCGATCGCGGGGCCGAGTTCTTCACCATCGTTCCCACCAGCGGCACGGGCGATCTTGCGGGAATCAAAGGCACCGGCGGCCTGACCGTGGACGAGGATGGCACTCACCGCATCTGGTTCGACTACGAGCTCGGCTGAACTCCTCGAGTGAGCGCGACAGGTTCGATGCCAGCTCCTGTCGACCGACTTAGTTCGCGCGGCGGATCTGATCGGTGAGAACAGGGCGCACTGTAGCCAGCGAGGGGCCATACCAGGTCAGGGCGCGGCCTTCGACCAAGGCGACGGGGATGCCGGGGAAGGCTTCGGGGCCATCGGTTTCGGTGAAGACGTACGGCTCGTCGGGCAGGACTGCCAGCTCGACACCCTCGGTCAGTTCGTCCTCGGTGAGCCTCGGATAGCGGTCGGGGCGGTCGGCGTGCACCAGGTTCAGGCCGAGGCGGCGGGCGAGGTCGCCGGTGAAGGTGTTGCGGCCGACCACCATCCACGGGTGGCGCCAGATGGGGATCACGGCATTCCTGGTGTGCGCGGGTGGCGGTGGCGCCCAGGCTGATTCGGCCTCGGTGAGCCAGCGCGGCACCGCTGTGCCAAGGGCCGAAGTGAACAGCCGGGTCAGCGAGGCGATGGCTTCGGGCACCGTCTCGATCCTGGTGACCCACACCGGAATTCCGGCGCTGCGCAGACGTTCGACGTCGATTCGGCGGTTCTCCTCCTGGTTGCACAGCACCAGGTCGGGGGCCAGTTCGACAATGCGGCGGACATTCGGGTTCTTGGTTCCGCGGACGCGCTCGACGTCCAGATCGGCCGGGTGGGTGCACCAATCGGTGGCCGCGACAAGGGTTTCCGGGCAGGTGGCGGCGACAGCCTCGGTCAGCGAGGGCACCAGGGACACCACTCGCCGCACCGGACTGACGAGCATCACATCGACGCCGAGATCGTCCGCTGTCGCGGTTCCCGAATTGCGGTCCACCGTCCCCGAACCGCGATCCACCCTCGCCGAATCCCGGCTGCCATCGCAGGATTCGGTGCCCGACGGCCGCTTATCGCTCATGCCAGAACCCGGCGGCAAAGGGCGCGCAGCTGCTCCGGCGGGATCGCGGGGAGCATATTGCCCGCACCGAGTACCAGCAGGTAGAGGATCTGCGCGATGTCGTGCGCATCGGCTTCCGTGTATCCGGACTCCGTCAGCAGGATCCACAGGAATCCGAGCCGGGCGTTGTCCACGCGCTCCTTGGCCGCGGCGGCGATCGGGTCGTTGAGCGCCCAGGCACGCACCGCGACTTCGATGCTGGCCGGCTCATCGTCTTCCAACACCAGATCAATCAGCAGCTCGAGCCGACTGCGCGGATCGAGCCGATCGGTGGCCGCTGCCACCTCGCGGATGTAGCGGGTGGTGTGCAGCTCCTCGAAGTGGGCGAGCAGCGCGGTCTTGTAGCCGGACATGCCCGAAAAGTGGTGATAGAAGGAGCCGGTGCTCAGCCCGGTCGCCGCGACCAACTTGTCGATCGTGAGACCTGTCGGCCCCGCAGTGCCGAGGATCACCATCCCCGATTCCAGCCATGAACTCTTGCCTGCCACATTCACCAGCCTATAACATAAGTTTTGTTCTGTTCCTGGGACAACTCGAATCCCCGCGTTTACGGAGGTCGCGATGACCGCGATAACGTCCACGTCCGCACCGAGCACCACCACTTCCGCCCGCTGGGCCGCGCCCGTTCATATCACCGGCGCCGCACTGCTCGGCACGATCGGACTCGCGCACCTGCTGGTCGTACATGCTTTCGGCGGCGCGGATACGCCCGACGAGGAGGTGATCAACGAGCTGTCCGCGAGCACGACCACGTCGTTGTTCGAAGGCGGGCGACAGATCAGCGTGTTCGATCTGAACACCGGCTACAGCGTCGGAATGGGTCTGCTCGGAATGCTTTTCGGGCTACTGGTGATCAGCGCGGCCCGAGCCGCCCCGCGGCTGATTGCCCGCTGGTCACTGTTCAACGGGATCTGCCTCGCGGCGGCGGCAGGCGTCTTCTGGATCGCCCTGCTGTACTTCCCCGAACCGGTCGCTGTGCTATCCGGCCTGGCCACATTGTGTTTCGCCACGGTGTTCGTCGCCGGGAGCCGGGGCAGCCAATTGCCGTGACGCAGGCAGCCGCCACCGGACCCGCACGACGGACTGCGCGTGTATCGCGGCCAGGCGGGTTGGGCATGGGACGGGTCAGCGACCGAGCTGTTCGTAGAGCGTCCGCAGGTCGCGTTGCCCGGCGGCGGCGGTCTGTTCGTCCTCGGCGATCATGCGCAATGCTCGCCGCAGTAGCACCGGATCCAAATCATCCATGGCCGAGTGGAATTCGACCTTCGGGAGCTTCGGCAGCTCTGTTCGGTCACCGAAAGGATCATCGGACGCCGACGGGTTCGGGTCACGTTCGATACCCGCGATGAGCGTGTCCAGATCGAGCCCACGCAGCGTCAGTATCTCGCGCGGGCGCTCGTCGAGCCGCTCGGCCAGCAGGTAGCAGGTCGCGGCGACGTGTTTGCACGGCCAGCCGGGATCCGGGCAGGTGCAGGCGAAATCCAGATCCGCGGCCGTGGTCGGCAACAGATGCGGGCCGAGACCCGTCGGCAAGGCGCCGGACGCGATCTCGGCGAGCATCCCCGGCGCGGTGCGGATGGTCTCGATGAGCAACGCCAGTTCCTCGTCCCGCAGCGGACGGACAGTGAAAACCGCGGTGAACGGACGAGGCTGGCTACCCTGCACTTCCGCGGTCACCGCGCCGGGCTCGATCCGATAGCTCACCACCTGCCCGGACCTGGCGTAGGTGCGGCCACGGGCCAGCCGACCCGGCTCCGACATCGCCTCCACCGCCTCGATCAGCGCCTTTCCCCACCAGGTGTGCCCGAATGCGCCGCGGCGGCTGCGCGCTTCGACCCCGCCCGACACCGGGCGGCGCTTACCGTACTTGCTGTAATCGGTGTAGGGACTCAATCGCCGACCGCCTCCGCGCCGAGGGTGAACAGCTCCCGCAGTTCGTCGGTGCTCAGCTCGGTGATCCAGTTCTCCCCCGCCTCGAGCGCGAGATCGGCGAGTTGCCGCTTGCCGCTGATCATTTCGTCGATCCGCTCCTCGATGGTGTCGACGCAGACGAGCTTGCGCACCTGCACATTGCGCTGCTGGCCGATGCGGAACGCACGGTCGGTGGCCTGGTTCTCCACCGCCGGATTCCACCAGCGGTCCAGGTGCACTACGTGATTGGCCGCGGTGAGATTCAGTCCGGTGCCACCCGCCTTGAGCGACAACAACATCAACGGCGGGCCGTCGGGCTCCTGAAACCGGGTGACCATGGTGTCGCGCCGCTTCTTCGGCACACCGCCGTGCAGGAACGGGATCTCGGTACCGAAACGCTCGATCAGATAGGGCGCGATGAGGTCACCGAATTCGCGAAACTGGGTGAACAGCAACGCCTTCTCACCATCGGCGAGCACGGCGTCGAGCACGTCCTCCACCAGTGCGAGCTTGCCGGAGCGATGACTGCCTCGATGCAGCACACCGGAACCGTCGCCGAGGAAATGCGCCGGATGGTTGCACACCTGCTTGAGCCGGGTCAGCGCCCCGAGCACAGCGCCCTTGCGCGCCATGCCCTTCGCGTCCTCGAGCTTGTTGATCATGTCGTCGACGACCGCTTGGTACAGCGCCGCCTGCTCCACGGTCAGGTTGGCCCGCACCGTCATTTCCAGCTTCTCCGGCAGATCGCTGATCACGGTGGGATCGGTCTTCACCCGGCGCAGCACGAACGGCTGCGTGATCATGCGCAGCCGGGTTACCGCGTTCTCGTCGCGCTCACGCTCGATGGGCACGGCGAAACGCGCGCGGAAGGACTGCGGGGAACCGAGCAGTTTCGGATTCGCGTAGTCCATGATCGACCGCAGCTCTTCCAGCCGGTTCTCCACCGGGGTTCCGGTGAGCGCCAGCCGATGTCGTGCCCGCAACGACCGTGCCGCCCGCGCCTGCCTGGTCGCCGCGTTCTTGATGTGCTGCGCTTCGTCGAGCACGATCCGATCCCACTGCTGCCGACCCAACTCCACGGCATCCCGAGCCAGCAGCGCATAGGTCGTGATCACCAGATCCGCGTCCACCACCGCCGCGTCCAACTCGTCCCCTGCCAGCCGCCCGACCCCGTGATGCACCCACACCCGCAGATCCGGCGCGAACCGTTCGGTCTCTCGCTGCCAGTTGCCCACCACCGACATCGGGCACACCAGCAGTGTCGGGCCGGGCAAGCCGTCACCCAACGGTCCACCGTCCCGGCCGTGCCCTACGTCCCCGCCGCGCGCTGCGCCCCCGCCTGCATTCTCAGCGGCTCGCCCTGTGTTCTCCGTACTCGCAGAGCTCGTTGGGTTCCCCACACCGACCGGTCCGCGAAGGTCCCGTCGAGACCCCGCCTCTTCACGCTCGTGCACCAGCAAGGCAAGGACCTGCACGGTCTTGCCGAGGCCCATATCGTCGGCAAGGATCGCGCCACAACCCAATCGGCTCATGGTGGCAAGCCACGACAGGCCGCGCTCCTGATACGGACGTAGCTGTGCCTTCAGCCCGATCGGCGGGGGCACCGGTTCGGGTTCGCGCGCCTGGTCGAGTAGTTCGGCGGCCCAGCCGGTCGCGGTGACCTCGGTGATCGGCACCTGCTGGACACGGCCGGCGCCGAGCTCACCGATCAGATCCGCGAGGGTGAGCTCGGTGTCGTCGGTGTGGGCGGCGACGTAGCGGGCGGCGGCGGCCAGCACCTTGTGGTCTGCCTGCACCCATTCGCCACGCAGCTGCACCAGGTCCGATTTGGACGTGATCAGCCGTTGCATCTCGGCCTTGGTCAGCACGGTGTCGCCGAGCGCAAGTTCCCAACGGTAGGAGACGAGTCCGCGCATGCCGACGGTGCTCTCGGCGGCGGGCACGGCGCTGTCCACTCGCATTCGCATGGTCGGGGCGGAGATGTTCCAGGCCCGCGGCAGCAGCAGTCGAATGCCCTCCGCCTGCAGCGCGTGCACACCATGGGCAACCAGGTCCGCCACCACCTCGGTCGGCAGCAGCAGGTCCAACGCGCGTGGATCGCTCGGCAGATCACGCAACCGCGGGTACGCGCGCTGCGCCAGTCCGAGCTTTTCCACCGCGGTCCGAACCAGACTCGGATCACCATGGAGCGGAACGGGATTCGGCGCCTCGCCCTCGGTCTGCAGGCACACCTCCAAGCGCCACAGTGCCATCGACTCGTCCTCGGTGCCGAGTTCGCCGTCCGGCTCGAGTAGCCGCAATACCAACCCCGGCTCGTCGCCGGTCAGGCTCGCTCGCCAACGCTCGAGCACTTCGGCCAGCTGGTGACTACCGCCGTCCAGTGCCACGTCCCAGATGAGCGCGGCCACCAGCGGATGCGTCGACTCCCCGAGGTCGAGTAGCTCCCTCGCGATGGGGTCGGTGAGTTCGGCGACCATGTCGTCGAGCAGCGCGCCTGCCCGACCCGCGACACGCAGCGCGGCGGGCATGGCTACGGCCAGTTCGGCAAGCCAGGCGCGCTGCCGCTCGCCGCCGACCAGCCGCCAACGCACCCACCACTGGCCATCGTCTCTGCGCAGCTCCGGCACGATCCGACCGGCCCGCGCCCAGCGTTCGATGCCGTGCGCTACATGGGCGAGGAAGCGCAGATCCCCCGAGACCGCCTCGACAGGCAACCGCTGCCGCAGCGCGCTGGCCGCGGCCGCGGGCGCCATCGCGTGCGCACGCACCTGCTGGGTCGCCATCGCATCCAACTCGGTCGCATCCGACCCGATGGCCAGTACCTCGGCCCGATGCCGGAATCGCGAGGCCCGCAGCACACTGCCCAACGGATCGGGTAGCACGACGACCGGTGGGTCCTGCCAGAGCAGCAACCCGGATCCCGGCGACCACAGACCGTGCAGCATCAATCCATCCAAGCAGGTGGGTCCGACACACCTCCGACGGCTGCCGCTCCGGTTTTCTGGATTTCTCGGCGAACTCGGAACATACTGGGATATCCCCTGGTCATAGTGGCTGAATCGCAGCTTGGTGGCAACGGGAAGCTTAGGTATCTACAGAAGAGTTTTAGGTATCTATGAAAGGCGGAGGGCAGCAGCATGACGATTCTGCTCCAGGTACTCGAGCAGAGCTTTACGCCGACAACGCCGTGGGAACGACGCAAATTCACCTTCATCAATACCGACAAGATCGTCGATATGCGACTGGACGGCCAGTGCGGCGTGTGGCTGGATCTGTCCCGTCCCGGTGAATCACAGCGCCTGGCTCGCACGCTGGATCCGCGTGACGCGATCACCTTCCTGCTCACCACCTTCGCCAAGATCGCCGAGTGCGAGGACCGCGGCGGAGCGTGGCTGATCGGGCACGACGGCGCACGCGTCGAATCCATCGCGGCAACCAGGTTCCCGCCGCGCACGAGCGAGGTAGCCGACGACGAGCTACTGGCTCGCGCCTGGTTGTGAGGTCGGCCCGCCGCTATTTCTGACGGGCGCACGATCTCTGAGTTCAACGAATGTCGGTCCATACGGGTACATCTGGCACCATGCGTGCCGACATTCGACGATGGATGCCGCTCTTCGCCGTGTTACTCGCGATGGTCGTCGCGTCTGCGTGCACGGAGTTCGGTGCCGCACCCGTCGCGCCTGCCCCGGGCAGTCCGACCAGAGCCCAGCTCGAGCAACTGCTGGCCACTGTGCGCGTCATCGCCGAGCGCCCACATCCTGGCGGCTATGACCGCGGTTGCAAGGTAGGTGCGGGCTGCGTCTTCGGGCAGCCGTGGACCGACGACTACGACGGCCCTGGCGGGCACGACGGCTGCGACACCCGCAACAATGTCCTCGCCGAGCAGCTCACCGGGGTGACCTTCCGTCCGGGCACCCGTCACTGCGTGGTCACCGGGGGCAGCTTGAACGACCCGTACACCGGAAAACCGATCCCCTTCCGCAAGGCCGACGCGGGCGACATCCAGATCGACCACGTGTATTCGCTGGCCGCCGCCTGGGACATGGGCGCAGTGCACTGGCCGCTCGAGCGGCGGGTGCGGTTCGCCAACGATATCGAGGTCAACCTGCTCGCCACCGAGGGGAGCACCAACCAGTCCAAGGGCGACAGCACCCCGAGCGAATGGCTCCCGCCCGCCCGCACCGGCCACTGCTACTACGCCGGCAAATACCTCACCGTCGCAGTCCGATATGACTTACCGGTGACCGCCGCCGACAACGCCGCACTGAACGACGTCGCGCGCGCCTGCCCGTGATCGGTGGAAAGCCTCAGCTACCGGTTGCGACCGGCCGCTTGGGATCGTTCGACCATTGCGACCACGAACCCGGGTAGAGGGCGGCCTGCACACCGGCGACCGCCAGCGCGGCAATCTGATGGGCCGCGGTGACGCCGGACCCGCAGTACACCGCGACCGGACCGGAGCCGAATTCGGCAAAGCGGCTGCGCAATTCGTCCGCGCCGCGGAACCGGCCAGCGGCGTCCAGGTTCTCCGCGGTCGGCGCGCTACGCGCACCGGGAATATGCCCGGCCTGCGGATCGATCGGCTCCAGCTCGCCGCGAAAGCGCTCGCCCGCGCGCGCGTCGAGCAGCACACCGTCCCACTTGGCCGCCGCGTCGGCGTCGATGGTCGGGAGGTGTCCCGGGCTGAGTTCCACATCGCCGGGTTCGGGATCCGGCTCGGTGCCGGAGACGATTTCGCCGCCCGCACTCTTCCATGCGGGCAGTCCGCCGTCCAGGATCCGCACATCCGCGATGCCCGCCCAGCGCAGCAGCCACCAGGCCCGCGCCGCCGCCATGCTGCCGGTCGCGTCATAGACGACGACAGGATCACCGGACCGCACACCCCAACTACGCGCGCACTTCTCCAGCTGCGCGACGTCGGGTAGTGGATGACGTCCGCGCGCCGGAGACGGCGGCGACGCCAGCTCGGTCTCCAAGTCGACGAAGACCGCACTGGGAATGTGACCGTCGAGATAGTGTTGCGGGCCGTCCGGGTCGCCCAATGCCCAGCGCACATCGAGCAGGCGAACCCTCTTGTCCGCCACAGCTTCCCGCAACTCCCCTGCCGAGATAAGTACCGCGCTCACCACAGCTCCTCGTTCAGAATCCGTACCCTCGAGCACCGACTTTCCCACCCTACGCATCTGAGGGCGGCGGTGTCCGCGCGGATCGAAAGTACTCGCCGGTAGTGCCGATCCACCGCGTGCCAGCGGTCTTGTCCACGTCTCAGTCGGAATTCAGACCAGTTCCGGACCACTGGCTGGTGACATGCGGTGCCGGTGACGGCAGTATCGCGGAAATGTCCCAGGTTTCCCCGGCGTCCGAAGCGACCGATGCACTGCCCGAGTCGATGGGGCACGAACCGACGGCTCTTCCCTGGTCGACCATGACGCCTGAGCCGACCGAGTCACACGAGCCGACAGTGCCGACCGAGTCCATGGTGCCGCACGAGTCGACCGAGTCGCACAAGCCGACGCTGCCGACCGTGCCGCACCGGCAGACGGTGCCGACCGAGTCGACCATGTCACCCGAGCCGAACGGGTTGCCCGAGGGGAAGTCGGCCGAAACCGTGCTCGCGCAGCCGCTCGGGGCCGGAGTTGTCACCGCTTTGGTGGGGTTCACCAGCTCGTTCGCGGTCGTGC
The DNA here is from genome assembly GCF_042675075.1 of Nocardia sp. GCM10030253. Lineage (NCBI taxonomy): Bacteria > Bacillati > Actinomycetota > Actinomycetes > Mycobacteriales > Nocardiaceae > Nocardia > Nocardia sp. GCM10030253. The sequence continues at coordinate 74,217 of NZ_JBHTDL010000014.1, forward strand.
TCAGTGGTTTGACCGCGGTCGGGGCGACCTCGGCGCAGGCCGCGTCGGGGCTGCTCGCGATCTGCGTCACCCAGGCCGTCGGCATGATGTTGCTGAGCTATCGGTATCGGATGCCGATCACGCTGGCGTGGTCGACGCCGGGGGCCGCGCTGCTCGCGAGCACCGGCGTGGTCGCAGGCGGTTGGGCCGCGGCGGTCGGCGCGTTCGCCCTCGCCGGTGTATTGATCGTGATCACGGGGTTGTGGCAGCGGCTCGGGAAACTGGTTGCCGCGATTCCGGTGGAGATCGCACAGGCCATGCTCGCGGGCGTGCTGTTGCCACTGTGCCTGGCACCGGTGAAGGCGGTGCAGACCAGTCCGGCGGTGGTAGTGCCGGTGATCGTCGTCTGGCTGGTGCTGCAACGAGTGGCCAAGCGCTGGGCGGTGATCGCGGCGTTCGCCACCGCGGCGATCGGCGCGGGCATCAGCATCACGGTGCAGCACAAGCAGCTCGATCTCGCCGCGATGGCACCCTCGATCGAACTGACGCTGCCGCACTGGAATTGGCAGGCGATGATCGGCGTCGCGATCCCGCTCTACATCGTCACCATGGCCTCACAGAACATTCCTGGCACCGCGGTGATGAGCTCCTTCGGGTACAAAGTGCCGTGGCGCGCGGCGATGAGCGTCACCGGCATCGGCACCATCCTCGGCGCGCCCGCGGGTGGACACGCGATCAACCTGGCCGCGATCAGTGCCGCCCTCTCGGCCGCACCCGCCGCACACCCGGACCCGAAGCGACGCTGGATCGCCGCCTTCACCGCGGGCGCCACCTACCTGATACTCGCGCTCGGCTCGGCAGCGCTGGTCACCCTGATCGCCACCGCACCGAAGGGCACCCTGGAAACCGTTGCGGGCCTTGCCCTCCTTGCCACGCTGGCCGCGGCATTGGCGGGCGCCCTGAAATCGGAGCAGCATCGTGAAGCAGGCGTCGTCACCTTCTTGATCGCCGCATCCGGCGTCGGCTTCCTCGGTATCGGGGCCGCCTTCTGGGCCCTGATCGCCGGATTGGTGGTCCGGCAGGTGCTCACGCACCACAAGGGCTGACGCGGGCCCGAACACTCACGACACCGGCTCGGCACCCACCAACGTGAGCGCCGAAGCGACTGCGTCCGACAAGGTTTCGACCACCGGCACCCCGTAGCGTCGCGCGGTCGACACCAGATAGCGATTGCGCTCCGGGTTCGGGCAATCCGGTGGACACCCGAGGACGACACGACCTGAACGGGCATACAGGCCGAACTCCACGTTGGTCGTGAATCCCGGCAGGCGCCGCACATCCCGAGGGATCCAGAACAGGATCGCGCTCGCGCTGTCGAGTCCGGCGACCTCCCACTCGATCTGATCGTCGTAGTCCGATTCCCGCAGTCCGCCTGCTGTTTCCGGCGCGAGGACCAGCAGCGGACCCGGACCTTGCCAGCACGCTTCGATGGCGGCTATGGCGGCAGGACGCCAGGACGGCGTGACGGCATCCCGTGGCGTCGGCCCCGCGAGGAACACGCTCGGCCCGGCGGGAATGGGCTCACGAGCCCAGATCACGGTGACTTGGTCGTTCATGCCCGGTCCGCCTCTACACCTTGCCGTCAGTGGTCGGTCCCATGAGATCACAGACCATATGTCGAGCAGGTAAGCCGTTGCGGCTCAGGCCATCCGCTGACTCCCGCGCGGCACTTCATCGGCGAATCCGTCCGCGGGAATCGGCGAATCCGCGACTACACGCGGCCGAGGAGAGTCAGCGGGTCCTCGAGCAGACCTGCGACGGTGGCGAGGAAACGGGACGCGAGTTCGCCGTCGATCATGCGGTGATCGAAGCTGATGCCGAGGGTGGTGACCCAGCGGACGGCCAGCTCGTCACGGAACACCCAGGGCCGCTTGCGAATCGAGCCGAGGCACAGGATCGCCGCCTCGCCAGGATTGACGAGCGGAACACCGATGTCGACACCGAACACCCCGACGTTGGTGATGGTGAAGGTGCCGCCCCGCAGATCGGTCGGCGTAGCGCTGCCGGACCGGGCGGTCTCGGCCAGCCACACGATCTCCTGGCACAGTTCGCGCAGACTCAGTGTCTGGGCTTCCTTCAGATTGGGCACCATCAGGCCGCGGTCGGTGGCGACCGCGATGCCGAGGTTCACGTAGTGCTTGGTGACGATCTCCTGCTTCGCCTCGTCCCAGAACGCGTTGATGTCCGGGAATTCCCCCAGGGCGGCGAGCACGGCCTTGGCGATCAGCGCGAGCGGGGTCAGCGTCAGACCATGGAACGACTTCGTGGTGCGCAGATGATCGAGCAGTTCCATCGACGCGGTGAAATCGAGGGTGACGAAGGTGCTTGCCTGCGGAATCGTGCGTGCGCTCACGACCATGGCCGCCGCGGTGCGCTTGCGGATGCCGCTGATCGGGGTGCGTTCCTCGCGGGAGGCGGGCCGGATGAGGCCACCGCGCTGATCGGTGCCCAAGCCTGGGTCCGCCGGAGCCGGGGCACGAGTCGCCATCGTGCGCGGCTGCGATACCGGAACGGCAGCGCGCACGTCCTCGACCGTCACCGCGCCGTCGGGTCCGGAGCCCGCAATATACCAGAGGTCGATCCCCAGTTCGCGAGCAAGCTTGCGGGCCGCCGGTGTCGCAGCGGCCCTGTTGGTTTGCGGCCCCGAATACCCCGTACCCACCCGCGGGGCGGCGGGCTCCACCGCAGCGGGAGCCGGCCTGCGGCGACGGGAAGCCGCTTCCCCTTCGGGGCCGTAGCCGACCAGTACAGCGGTCCGCCCGGTGCCGGTCGCGGGAGCGTCCGGCCCTGCGGTTGCGGTCGGGGCGGACATATCCAGATCGTTGCGCACCCGGATCAGCGGCGCCCCCACCGGCACCGTGTCCCCGGGTTGGGCGAGCAGTTCGACGACCGTCCCGGAGAACGGTGACGGCAGTGCCACCACCGCCTTGGCCGTCTCGACCTCCGCGATCGTCTGATTCAACTCCACCGTGTCGCCGATGCCCACCGACCACGACATCAGCTGGGCGTCGGTGAGCCCTTCCCCGAGGTCGGGGAGCCGGAATTCCAGGACATGACCCTGAGCTTCCTCGGGAGCACGATCTTCCACGGGGCACCTCTCACTGAGCGGGCGAACGTCAGGCGGCGAGCGAGCGATCGACCGCCGCCAGGATGCGGTCAGGGTCGGGCAGGTGGTGCTTTTCGAGCTTAGCCGGGGGGTAGGGGATGTCGAACCCGCCGACGCGCAACACCGGCGCCTCCAGGTGATAGAAGCAGCGCTCGGTGATGCGCGCGGCGATTTCCGCGCCGAGCCCCGCGAAAACCGGCGCCTCGTGCACCACGACCAGCCTGCCGGTCTTGGCGACCGACTCCTCGATGGTGTCGAAGTCGATCGGCGAGAGGCTGCGCAAATCGATCACCTCGAGCGAATGCCCTTCCTCTGCGGCGATTTTCGCCGAGGTCAGCGCGGTAGCCACGGTGCCTCCGTAGGCGACGACGGTCGCGTCGGTGCCGGGTACGCAGACGCGGGCCTTGATCAGCGGCAGCTCGTCGAGCGCCGCGAAGTCGACGTCTTCCTTGTCCCAGTAGCGCCGCTTGGGTTCGAAGAAGATCACCGGATCGTCCAGCGCAATCGCCTGGCGGATCATGAGATACGCGTCGGCCGGGTTACTCGGCGTGACAACCCGCAGCCCGGCGGTGTGCGCGAAATAGGCCTCCGGCGACTCCGAATGGTGTTCCACCGAACCGATCCCGCCACCGAACGGAATGCGAATCGTGATGGGCGCGATCACCTTTCCCTGTGTCCGATAGTGGATCTTGGCGACGTGCGAGACGATCTGGTCGAACGCCGGATACACGAAGCCGTCGAACTGGATCTCGCACACCGGCCGATAGCCACGCAGCGCCATGCCGAAAGCCGTTCCGATGATGCCGGATTCGGCGAGCGGGGTGTCGACGACGCGATTGTCGCCGAAGTCCTTCTGCAAGGTGTCGGTCACCCGGAACACGCCGCCGAGGTGGCCGATGTCCTCGCCCATCAGCACGACCTTCGGGTCGTCCTCCATTGCCCGTCGCAGCCCGGCGTTCAGTGCTGCGGCGAAGGTGGTGATCATGAGGGGACTCCTTCCTGGTGCACGGCAGCCGCGCCGGGATCTCCGGCCAGATACCGCGCGTACTCGCTCCGCTCCTGGGTGATCAGCGGATGCGGGGTGGCGTAAACGTGATCGAAAAGCGCCATCGGTGCCGGATCGGGCATGTCGATGGTTGCCGAACGCACCTGATGCGCGACCTCGTCGGCGTGTGCGCCGACACGTCGCTCGAATGCCTCGTCCCACAGTGCCTCTCGTTCCAGCAGCTTGCGCATCCGGTCGATCGGGTCGCGGCGCTTCCACTCTTCGGTCTCGGCCGCGGACCGGTAGCGGGTGGGATCGTCGGCGGTGGTGTGCGGGCCGATCCGGTAGGTGATGGCCTCGATGAACGACGGGCCACCGCCGGACCTGGCCCTCGCGATCGCCTGCCTGGTCACCGCGAGCACCGCGAGCACGTCGTTGCCGTCGACCTGGAGGCCGGGAATGCCATAGCCGTAGGCGCGGCGCGCGATCGGTGTCGCGCTCTGGATGCGCACCGGCGAGCTGATCGCCCAATGGTTGTTCTGGCAGAAGAACACCACCGGCGCGCTCCAGCTCGCGGCGAAGCCGAGCGCCTCGGCGATATCGCCCTGGCTGGTCGCGCCGTCGCCGAAGTAGGCGATGGTCGCGATTTCCGCGCCGTCGAGATGGGCTGCGTAGGCGTAACCGGTCGCATGCAGACCCTGCGAGCCGACGATGATGTTCGGGTTGGTCATATTCACCGTGCTGGGGTCCCAGCAGGAGTGCGCGACGCCGCGCCACAGCCGGGTCAGTTCGGTGGGATGGACACCACGGCAGTAGGCGACAGCGTGCTCGCGGTAGCTGCAGAACACATAGTCGTCGGAGTGCAGGGCTCGCGCCGAGCCGACCTGGGCGGCCTCCTGGCCGAGCATCGGGGCCCACAGTCCGAGTTGGCCCTGGCGTTGCAGCGCGGTTGCCTCGATATCGATCCTCCGGGTCACCACCAGGTCTTCGTAGAGTGCGCGCAGCTGCTCGGGCCCGACGTCGGCGACCAGGGCGGCATGCTCCCGATCGAACACGCGACGACCGTCGGGTTGGATCAGTTGAACGGGATACGCAGGCCTGTCTGGCATCGTGATCGCCTCCTCATCACGGGCACCGAACGCATGTGTCCTATATCACACAGCATCCACCATAAGTCGATCTGCGCAAGCGATCGACACGCGAGTGAGCAGAATGCCCAATTCTGAGCGGCCGACCAATGTCATACTGCGTTGTATGTCCAGTAGAGAACCCGTTGACGCCACCTTGGACGCCACCGACGCGCGGCTATTGCTGGAACTCGTCGCGAACCCGCGCGCGACCGGCGTGGAACTGGCCACGCGGCTCGGGCTTTCGCGCAATACCGTGCAGGCTCGGCTGTCGCGCTGGGAGGCAAGCGGGGTGCTCGGCAGCTTCGAGCGGCGGGTCCAACCGCGAGCCCTCGGCTACCCGCTGTCGGCGTTCGTCGCGGTCGTTGTCGATCAGCACCAGCTGGATTCGGTGGTCGACGAGCTCGCCGAGGTGCCGGAGGTGACCGAGGTATGCGGCATGACGGGACCGACCGACCTGACCGTCCGGGTGGTCGCGCAAGATGCGGACGACCTGTACCGGATCGCCGGGCAAATCCTGAAAATCCCCGGTGTGGAACGCACCAACATGGCGCTGGTGATGCGGGAGCTGGTCGGGCCGCGCACCGCTCCGCTGCTCGACCGGCTGGCCGGGTCGAGCGCCTATGCGCGGTCGGCGCTAGACCCCGGCGTCCGGCCGTAGTGCCGACGCGCCCGGGTCCGCGCGAATACCCTTGACCTCGAGTGCAGTCGAGGTTCGAGGATGGCGTCATGACCGACACCGAGTGCATCGTGATCGACACGATCGAACTGCCCGCCGATCGGATCGACGATTTCGTCGCGCAGTGGCGGCAGCGGGCCGAAATCGTGAGCAAGGCCGACGGATTCCGGGATGCGCGTCTGCATCGTGCGATCGAGCAGGACGGAGTGCTTCCGCTCGTCATGGTCGCGCATTGGGACAGCGCCGAAGACAAGGATGTCGCGCTGTCGGATCCGGCCTTCCGTAACTCGGCCGCGTCGTCGGGTGGCTTCGCCACGGTGCGGGGCGCGCTCTACACGGTCGCCGCCGAATATCGTTCGGTGGCAACGCCGCAGGGTGCGGGGATCACCTTCGTCAACGCCTTCGTGCTGCCCGCCGATCGCGTCGACGAATTCGCCACGCACTGGCATGGACGGGCCGCCCTGATGTCCCGCGCACCCGGCTTCCGTGATAATCGGCTACACCGGGCGATCACGCAGGATGCCCACTTCCAGCTGGTCAATATCGCGCATTGGGACAGTGCCGAGGCATGGCAGGCGGCCGGTACCGATCCGGCTTTTCAGCAGCGCCTCGCCGCCGCACCGACTTTTGCCACCGCCAATCCCGCGCTGTACGAGGTGGTCGCCGAGTTCTAGGGTGCGGGCATGGAGATTTCGGGCAAGGTAGCGATCGTCACCGGGGCAGGGGCGGGTATCGGGGCCGCGCTGGCCCGACGACTCGCCGCCAGCGGTGCGCGGGTAGTGCTCGCCGACCTGGACGCCGATGCCGCGGCGGGTGTCGCCGATTCGATCGGCCCGAACGCGGTCGCGGTCGGCGGCGATGTCGCCGACGAGAAGGTGATCCAGGGGCTGATCGATCGCGCAGCGACCGAATTCGGTCCGGTGGACCTATATTTCGCCAACGCGGGCATCGGCGGCGGGCCCGGTCTCGACAGCACCGACGCACAATGGTCGGCCGCTCTGGAAGTCAATGTGCTCGCCCACGTGCGTGCCGCCCGCCTGCTGATGCCCGGCTGGCTGGAGCGCGGCAGCGGCTACTTCATCACCACAGCGTCGGCGGCCGGACTGCTCACCCAGATCGGCTCGGCGCCCTATTCGGTGACCAAGCACGCGGCCGTCGGCTTCGCGGAATGGTTGTCGATCACCTATGGGGACAAGGGGATCCGCGTCAGCTGCGTATGCCCGATGGGCGTCGACACGCAAATGCTGCACGGTGGGCTGATACCGGAGGACGCCGCGGCGGGCGAACTCGCCATCAAGGCCGTCACCACCGCAGGCGCGGTCCTGACACCCGAGCAGGTCGCCGAAGTCGTGCTCGTAGGCGTGGAAGCCGAACACTTCCTGATCCTCCCGCACCCAGAGGTCCTGAAGATGTACCGCCACAAGGGCACCGACTACGACCGCTGGCTCGACGGCATGCGCCGCTTCCAGGCCGCCCTGCAGGGCTAGCCAGCAGCGAGCGTAGTGAAATGACCAGCCAGAAACCCCCTCCGCAGCCACCATTTCACCCCCGCTGCCGTCCGAACACCCCGCGCCACAGCCGCACACCCCCTATACGGGGTGTACAGCCACAACAAGGGGTGGGAGGACGCTGTACGAGGTGCGTGCAGCTACGACACGGGGTGTGTGGCCGAATTTCCTCGGTGTGGGCGTCTACTCGGTGACGAGGGTGGCGGCAGCGGTACGGATGATCTCGGGGATCTCTATGGGTTTGCGGGTCTCGGCGTCGACGTAGACGTGGACGAAAGTGCCGGTGGCGGCCAACGCGAGGGCGTCGCCGTCCTCTCGGAAAATGGCCAGGTCGTAGGTGATGCTGGAGCGGCCGAGGCGGGAGATGCGCAGGCCGACCTGGAGTTGGTCGGGGAAGCTCAGTGAGCCGAGATACTGGCAGGAGGTTTGGGCTACGACGCCGAGCGCGGGCAGCTCGCGGATGTCGGTGCCGGTGGCGTGGATCAGCCAGGCGTTGACTGCGGTGTCGAAGTACGAGTAGTACGTCACGTTGTTCACGTGCCCGTAGTGGTCGTTGTCGGCCCACCGCGTCGGGACCGGCCAGAGGACTGGATACTGCTGCGTCACCCGGCCGACGATAGCTCAGCGGGAGTCGCGCCTTGGCGATGGTCGCGCGGGCTGACGCCGAAGTGCCGTTTGAAGGCGGTGCTCAGTGCGAAGGCGCTGCCGTAACCCACCTGACGGGCGATCGATTCGATGGTGGCGTCGGACTCTTGTAGCAGGTCGGCGGCAAGGGCGAGGCGCCATTCGGTGAGGAACGCCATCGGTGGCTCGCCCACCAGGTCGGTGAAGCGGCGGGCCAGCGCGGCCCGGGATACGCCGACCGCCTCGGCCAGGCTCGCCACCGTCCAGCCGTGTGCCGGGTTGTGCTGCAACAGCCGCAGCGCCTTGCCGACCAGCGGGTCGCTGTAGGCGTGATACCAGGCCGGTGCGTCGTTGCGGGCGAACCAGGCGCGCAGCGCAGCGATCAGCACCAGATCGAGCAGCCGGTCCAGGACCACGTTCTGGGCAGGCTCGTCCTTGGTGGCCTCGTCGACGAGCACGTCGAGCAGCCGGGTGTCGAGGTCGCCGCGCGACAATATGACGACCGGCGGCAGGGCGCGCAGCAGTCGTTGGCTTGCCGCGCCTGCGGACTCGTAAGTACCTGTCACCATCACGGTGGCGCCCTCCGCGTCGGTGCCCCATTGTCGTATGCCGAGACTCAATGTCTCACAAAGGATTTCACCGTCAGGAGTCTTGGTGACATTGCCGGGATCGATATAGATCTGCGGTTCGGTGGCTGGGTCGTCGGCGATTGTGTAGTGGTCGGGCCCGCGAAAGATCGCGATGTCGCCCGCACTGATTTGCCGTGGCGCGGCAGGCTTTCCGCCCGGCTCGGTCATCACCCACGCAGAACCCCGGATCATCGACACGACCGTCAGCGGAGCCTGGTCCTGAATACGCAGCGACCACGGCGGCGCCAGCAGCGAACACATCACAAACGCACCTCTGGCGCGTGGACCTTCGAGCAGACTGGCGAGCGCATCCACACGACAACAGTAGACGATGGCGCATGATCATGAGCCGCTGAACCATGTATGCGCTCGGCCTGCGCCGATGTACTTGAACCATGACAAACAGCACCGCTTGCCGGCCCCTCATCCTCGTCACCGGCGGCACCGGCAAGACCGGCAGCCGCATCGTGACCCGACTGCGGCAATCATGGCATCCGGTCCGGATCGGCTCTCGCACCGCGACCATCCCGTTCGACTGGGACGATCGCGGCACGTGGGCTCCGGCGCTGAACGGCGTCTACGCGGTGTACATCGCGTACCAGCCCGACCTCGCCGTGCCGGGCGCTCCAGTGGCCATTCGCTCCTTCGCCGCCGCGGCCAAGGCCGCCGGCGTAAGAAAGCTCGTGCTGTTGTCCGGCCGCGGCGAGCGGGAGGCACTGGAATGCGAGCAGATCGTGCAGGATTCCGGCCTCGACTGGACCGTCGTGCGCTGCAGCTTCTTCGCCCAGAACTTCAGTGAGGGCGCGTTCACCGATTATGTGCTCGCCGGCGAGGTCGCACTGCCCAACGGTGACATCCCGGAGCCGTTCGTGCATGTCGACGATATCGCCGACGTGGCCGTCGCCGCGCTCACCGATGACGCACACAACGGCGAGGTCTACGAGCTGACCGGACCGCGGGCGCTGACCTTCGCCGAGGCGGTCGCCGAGATCGCGGCGGCAACCGAGCGCGAGGTCGCCTACATACCGCTCTCGCGGACGGATTTCATTGCGGCACTGACCGAATACCAGGTTCCCGCCGATGTGGTCAGCCTGCTCGACTACCTGTTCGGCACGGTGCTGGACGGCAGGAACTCCAAGACCACCGACGGTGTGCGTCGCGCCCTGGGTCGGCAGCCGAAGGATTTCGCCGAGTACGTCCGGGACACAGCGGTCACCGGAATCTGGAACACACCGGGCCAGTAGTACGTTGGATAAGACAGTCAGGCTCTACGCAGACCACCACCGCGCGGACGTGGATCGCAACGGCGCGATCAACGCACCCGGACGCAGCGGGACAACGATGTCCCGTCCGGTTCCGCGCGGTGGCACCCGCGACCCCGGTATCGCGCTGCGCGCGAACCGACCTCTCGCCTGCCGGGATGATCATCGGTACCGTCGAATCGGTGGCGACCTCGACGACCGACTCCGCGACCCGTATCGCTCGCGCCGCAGTATTCGTGGTGTTCGCACTGAACGGCTTCATGCTGGCGATGTGGGTGGTCCACATCCCGGCCATCACCGATCGCACCGGCGTCTCGAAGTCGACGCTCGGCATGTTCATTCTGCTGATGGCCGCAGCGGGCATCGTCGGCATGCGGATCGCCGGACCGCTGGCGGACCGCTTCGGCAGCCGGACGCTGGTCGGCGCGGCCGCGGCCATCGGGTCACTCGCGGTGCTCGGCCCCGGCCTTGCCACCGGCCCCAGCACCCTGGCCGTCGCGCTGGCCTGCTTCGGTTTCGGCAACGGGGCGCTGGACGTGTCGATGAATACCCAAGCGGTACACGTGGAACGCGCCTACCGGCGACCGATCATGGCGGCGTTCCACGCGCTGTTCTCCGGCGGCGGACTTCTCGGATCCCTGATCGGCGCGGCAACATTGCGGGCAGGCTGGGATGCGCGACTGACCTTGACACTAGCCGCGATAGCGGGCTTGGCCGTCACCGTCGCCGCAGTTCCGCGACTGCTGCCCGATACCCGATCTGAACCGCGAGTCCCCGAGCCGTCCACCGCGACGACGCCACACCCCGCTACGCCCGGTGAGTCCAGTCGGACGGAGTCCGTCGACGGTCCGGCACCCGGACAGGCGCAGGCGAGTCCATCGCCCAGCCGTTCGAATCAGAGCCGAAAGGTATTGGCACTGGCAGCCATAGCCTTCGGTGTGCTGCTCGCCGAAGGTGTGGCCAACGACTGGAGCACGCTGCAGATGCGTGACCATCTCGGCGTCGACGAGGCCACCGCGGCACTGGCATTCAGCGCCTTCTCGATCACCATGACCGCGGGCCGATTCACGGCGGATCGGATCAGTGGCGCGTTCGGCCGTGTCGCGCTGGTCCGCTACGGCAGCGCACTCGCCGCCCTCGGCTTCGGCCTCATCATGGCGTCCAACTGGGTCCCGCTGTCCCTACTCGGCTGGGCCATGGCCGGCCTCGGCCTGTCCGGCGTAGTCCCCCAGATCTTCACCGCGGCAGGCAACCTCGGCTCCGACACCGCCGCCACCGATATGGCCCGCGTCTTCAGCCTCGGCTACTTCGGCCTGCTCGCGGGGCCCGCGGTGATCGGCTGGCTCACCGCCCTCATCCCCCTCACCGCCGCGATGGCGGTACCTCTGATCGCGGTCCTGCTGTGCTGCCGCTACGCCGGTGTGGTTGCCCCGCAACGGAACTGAGCCACCAACTAGCGATGGCCCGCGCGGTCGCCGAAACCGCACCATCAGCACCGGGCCGCACGGCCACTCGAAACGCACCACTAGCGGCCACGCGAAACGGAAGTGCCAGCGCTGGGCTCGGTTGCGCGAAGCAGTACAGCCAGCTCCCGCCATTGCGGCAGCGGCAGGGCCGACTGATCGACCGAAATCACCTGCAAGCACACATGATCGGCGCCCGCGTCGAGATGGTCGCGCACCCGTACGGCGATGGCGCCCACATCGCCGTACGCGACGATCGCATCGACCAGCCGTGAACTCGGCCCGCCCGCGATATCCGCGTCGCCGAAACCGAGCCGCCGCATATTGGCCACCTGGTGTGGCGCCGAATCCAGATAGCCCGCGACGTGCGCCCTGGCGACTTCGCGGGCTCGCGCACGATCGGTGTCGAGGACCACGACCTGCTCGACGCCGAGGAATGCTTCCGGTCCCATGATCCGCCTCGCCTCGGCGGTGTGCTCGACGGGAGCATGGTAGGGATGCGCGCCCCACGTGCGCGCCGCGGCCAACTCCAACATCTTGGGCCCCGAGGCGTCGATCAACGACATCGCCCGCCGCGCCGGGGTCGGCCCCGGCACCCTCTACCGGCACTTCCCCAATCGCCAAGCCCTCCAGGCGGCCGTGCTGCGCGAACGGATCGACACGCTCTGCGGATACGCCGAGGAACTGGCGTCCGATGAGCCGACCGCGGCGTTCGCCAGCTGGCTGCGCGCTCTGCTCGGCCATGCCCGCACCGACCACGGCCTCGGCGGCGCTGTGCTGGCCGGACCGGTAGATCTGGGATTCGACTGCAGGCAAGCCATCCACCAGGCCGGTGCCGCACCGCTCGACAGGGCGAAGGGAGACGGTGGAATACGCGCGGATGCCGCAATCGACGATGTGATCCAACTGGTCGCGGGCATTGCGCTGGCGGCACGCCATGGCACCGACCCCGACCAGCCGGATCGCCTGCTCCGCCTCGTCCTCGACGCACTGCGGGTGCGGTGCACCACAGCATCTGTCCCCCACCCCACGGCGTAGCGCGCAGACCTCGATAATCTCGGTATGTTCGACACCAACAGACTCGAGCGCCGGATGGACCGCCTCGAACGCAAGCTCGATCTGATCATCAAACATCTCGGCATCCCCGACCCGAGAGCGTCCTTCGAATACTCCGAGATCGACGAACTCATCCAGCAGGGCAAGAAGATCCAGGCCATCAAGCGCTATCGGGAGCTCGACCCCGGCGCGGGGTTGAAGGAGGCCAAGGAGGCGGTCGAGGCTCGCGAACATCAGCTCCGGTACAGCTAGCACAATGAGAAAGCCCGTCTCCGTGAACGGAAACGGGCTTTCCCGGACCCGGTGCGGCCTGAGAGAGCTTGTGCACCGGGGGATTTGGAGCACTGCGCGTGCCCGCCTTACGTCTTACAGTGCCTTCAGCTCTTCCGTCACCGCGCCGACAGATTTCTTGGCGTCACCGAACAGCATGGAGGTGTGGTCGGCGTAGAACAGTGGGTTGTCGATACCGGCGAAGCCGCTGTTCATCGAACGCTTCAGCACGATGACGCTCTTGGCCTGGTCGACATTGAGGACCGGCATACCGTAGATCGGGCTGCTGGTGTCCTCGCGGGCGGCCGGGTTGGTGACGTCGTTGGCGCCGATCACCAATGCCACATCGGTACGGCTGAATTCGCCGTTGATGTCGTCCATTTCCTTGAGCGCGTCATAGGAGACCTCGGCCTCGGCCAGCAGCACGTTCATGTGGCCGGGCATGCGTCCCGCGACCGGGTGGATGGCGTACTTGACCTCGACGCCCTTGGCCTCGAGCAGCTCCGCCATCTCCTTGACCGCATGCTGCGCCTGGGCCACGGCCATGCCGTAGCCGGGCACCACGATGACCTGGTTGGCGTAGGCCATCTGGATCGCGGCGTCCGCGGCGGAGGTGGCCTTGGCCTGCTTCGCCTCACCGTCACCACTCGCGCCGGGAGCCGTACCGCCGCCACCGAACCCACCGGCCACGATCGCCGGGATGGACCGGTTCATCGCCTTGGCCATCAGGTTGGTGAGGATGGTGCCGGACGCGCCGACGATCATGCCCGCCACGATCATCGCGGTGTTGTTCAATGCCAGACCCGCTGCCGCGGCCGACAGACCGGTGAGGGCGTTGAGCAGCGAGATGACCACAGGCATGTCCGCGCCGCCGATCGGCAGCACGACCGCGAGGCCGAGCACACCGGCGAGCACGAGCACCGCGATCATCCACAGCTGCGAGACACCGTCGTCGGTGGCCCCGATGCCGATCACCACAGCCGCCGCGATGGCGCCGATGAGCAGCAGCAGGTTCAGCGGCTGCTGCAGCTTGCCGAGGCCGATCGGACGGCCTGGCAGGATCTCCTGCAGCTTGCCGAACGCGATCAGCGAGCCCCAGAACGAGATCGAGCCGATGATCGCCGCGAACAGCGAGCCGACAACGATATGCACGGTGGGCTCTTCGTCGAAGCTCGAAAAGCCTTGGCTATTGATGAATTCCGACCACGCGATCAGCGCGACCGTGCCACCACCGACGCCGTTGAACGCGGCGACCAGCTGCGGCATGGCGGTCATCTTGGTGAACTTGGCGGGCGGAACGCCCAGCGCGATACCGACCACGAGACCGGCGATGATCAGGATCCAGTTGCTGGTGTGGCGCACCGAAATCAATGTCGCGACAACGGCGATGAACATGCCGACCGCCGCGATCAGGTTGCCGCGCACCGCGGTCTTCGGGCCCGTCAGACCCATCAGACCGTAGATGAACATGCCGAAGGCCACGATGTATAGGCCGTTGACCAGATAGGTCACATTGTCGAAGGTATGCATCAGTTATCCGCCTTCACCGGCGCAGCGGCCTTCTTGCCCTTGAACATGCCGAGCATGCGGTCGGTGACCACAAAACCACCGATGACGTTCAGCGTTCCGAACACCACGGCGACGAACAGGATGATCTGCGTCAGGATCGAGGGATCCTCGACGTTGCCGAGGGTCACCAGCGCACCGAGCACGACGATGCCGTGAATGGCGTTGGTGCCCGACATGAGTGGGGTATGCAAGGTGTTGGGCACCTTGGAGATGACGGCGAAGCCGACGAACCCGGAAAGCACCAGGATCGCGATATTCGCGAGAAGTTCGGTGTACATCAGGCTTCCACGCTTTCGCTCGTCGGTTCGCTCGGCAAGCCTCGCTCACGAGTGACGCAGGAATCCGCGAGCACCTGATCACCGAAGTCGGGCGCGAGCTTCCCGTCGACCAACATCAGTTCCAGCAGCGCCGAAATGTTCTTCGAATACAGCTCGCTGGCATGCTCGGGCATGGTGGCGGGCAGGTTCAGCGGCGAGGCAATGGTGACCTCGTGCTTGACCACGACCTCACCCGGTTCGGTGAGCTCACAGTTACCGCCGGTCTCACCGGCCAGGTCGACGATCACGCTGCCGGGCTTCATACCCTCGACCGCCGCGGCGGTGACCAGGCGCGGGGCCGGGCGGCCCGGCACCAACGCGGTCGTGATCACCACGTCGAAGCCCTTGATCGCGTCTTCCAAAGCCTGCTGCTGCTTCGCCTTTTCCTCATCGGTGAGTTCGCGGGCGTACCCACCCTCACCGGCGGCGTCGATGCCGAGATCCAGCCACTGCGCACCGACCGAGCGCACCTGATCGGCGACCTCGGGACGCACGTCATAGCCGGTGGTGCGGCCACCGAGGCGCTTGGCCGTGGCCAGCGCCTGCAGTCCGGCGACACCGACGCCGAGCACCAGCACGGTCGCGGGCTTCACGGTGCCCGCCGCGGTGGTGAGCATCGGGAAGAAGCGGGTCGATTCCGACGCCGCAAGCAGCACGGCCTTATAACCGGCGACATTGGCCTGCGAGGACAGTGCGTCCATCACCTGGGCCCGCGAGATACGCGGGATGGCCTCGACCGCGAAGGCTTGCACCCCAGCGGACTTCAGCGCATCGATCTGGTTCTCGGCGTTGCGCGGGGCGAGGAAGCCGATGAGAGTCTGTCCGCTGGACAGCTTCGCCACCTCGGCATCGCTCGGCGGCGCCACCTTCACGACCACCTCGGCCGACCACGGGTCGCCGATCGTCGCGCCTGCCTCGATATATGCGGCGTCGGGAATGAGCGCACCGAGACCGGCGCCTGATTCGACCACCACTTCAACGCCGTGCTTCAGCAGGCTCGGGATGATCTTCGGCACCAATGCGACACGCCGTTCGCCCGCGTTAGACTCGCGAACGACTCCGACACGCGCTCCACGTGGCGACTGATCGCCTACGCTCTGCGTTGTCTCCACTTGTCAGACTTCCTTCTCGTGCTGAGCTTCAGGCAACTGGACGACGGCCGGACGATGTTACTTCTGAGTAAGTTCGTCCAAATCCTCGCAACTGTACCCGGCTCGCGGTGAGCGTAGCTGAGATGCCCGTCACAAGCTGATGCCGGATTCCGCCGGTATGCCGGTTTCGGGGCATTGGGGTGGACATGGTCGGTACCTCCGGCACGGTCGATCGATCGGGACTGTCTGTGTCCCGATGGTTGTCGCCGCAGGTGAGGGCGACAAGACCGAACAAAAAGGTCCTTTACTTACCCCCAGGTTCGAGAACTGGTCAGGGGCTCGAGACGCCGACGGACAGTGACGTGCATCATGCCGAATGCCGGATTCGGGGTATGCCGCGCTCCTCTTACGCCGTATGGTCGGCGATGTGAACGACTGCGTCTTCTGCCGCATCGCGGCGGGCGAAGCCCCGGCGACGAAGGTCTACGAGGACGACACGCTGTGCGCCTTCCTCGACATCCGCCCCATTGCCCGCGGCCACACCCTGGTGATCCCGAAGCGGCACGCCACCGAACTCGAGGATCTGGATGCCGACCTCGGCGCACATATCTTTCGAGCGGGCCACCGGCTCGCGCTGGCCATTCGCCGCAGCAGCCTGGCCGCCGACGGCGCCAATCTCGTACTCAACGACGGCACCGCGGCCTTCCAAACCGTGCCACACGTGCATCTGCACGTGATCCCGCGCAGGCACGGCGACAAGCTGAGCTTTGCGGCCGGACTGCTGCTGCGCCGCCCGCATGATCCGGCCTCCACCGCCGCTGCCATCACGGGTGGGATCGCGGCACTGGACAAAGAAGAAGAGTCGAGCACCAGCGAGGCGAAGCCAACGGGCCGCGCCGAGGAAGGAACGCAAGGATGACCGACCCGACCCTGGACCGGACCGAGCTGATCGGCAAGCTGTCCGAACAGTGGGACGCGATTGCGGCGCTGGTCTCGGATCTCGACGAGAACCGTTGGCGCACACCGTCTCCACTGCCGGGCTGGACCGCGTTCGATGTGGTCGCCCACGTCATCGGCACCGAATCGTGGCTGCTCGGCGAGCGCCCGCCCGCGCACGACCCGACCAGGGAGAAGACCGACGTGCGCACGCTCCCGCACGTGCGTAACGACACCGCCGTACTCAATGAGATCTGGGTGGATCGGCTGCGCCCGCTGTCGGGTCGCCGGTTGCTCGAGCTCTATGGCGACGTCATCGACCGCAGGCGCAAGGCGCTCGCGGCGCTCGGCGACACCGAATGGCAGGCCGAAACCCTGTCACCGATCGGCCAGATCAGCTACGGCCGGTTCATGCGGGTGCGGCTGTTCGACTGCTGGATGCACGAATTCGATATCGCCGACGCGCTCGGCACGTCCGTCGACGAGGGCGGCAGGCGCGGTGAGCTGGCGTTCACCGAGTTCGCCGGTTCGATCCCGCGCGTGGTCGTCAAGCGTGGCAAGGCGCAGGACGGCGCGCGGATCACCTTCGAGCTCACCGGCCCGCTGGCCAGGACGTTGCATATCGAGGTGCACGGCCGCGCGGCGTACGTGGACGCGTTCGATGCGCCTGCCGACGTCGAGATCCGTTTGGATTCCGGGCTTTTCGTACGCCTCGGCGGCGGCCGGACAACCGCCGACGAGCACCTCGACGCGATCGCCATCAGCGGCGACGAACAGCTGGGCCTGCGACTGGTGCGCAATCTGGCCTTCACAATCTGAACCGCCGTGCGACTGTTCCTGTCCAGCTACCGATTCGGGGCGCATTACCACCGGCTCGCCGCGCTCGTCGGCGAGCCGGGCCGAGTTGCGGTGATTCCCAACGCGTGTGACGCCTGGCCCGAGGTATGGGCGGGCGCGGTCACCAGCGATACGGTGCCGCTGCGCAAGCTGGGCTATACGCCCGAGACGCTCGACCTGCGCGACTACATCGGATGTGCTACGGAACTGGAGCAGACGCTGGCCGACTACCCGCTGGTGTGGGTACGCGGCGGCAATACCTTCGTGCTGCGCGCCCAATTCGCCCGCAGCGGAGCGGATCTGGTGCTGCGCAAGCTACTGGCCGCCGACACGCTGGTGTACGCGGGCTACAGTGCGGGAGCCTGCATCATGGGCCCTGACCTGCACGGCCTCGACGACATGGACGATCCAGCCGAAGTCGCACCCACCTGCGGCGTCGAACCGCAGTGGGACGGAATGGGATTGGTAGAGCGCCGGATCGTGCCGCACATCGACTCCGCGACGGATCCGGATGGCTACGGCAATCGGCTGGCCGCTCGCTATCGCGCCGCGGGCACACCGCATTGGGCGCTCACTGATGACGATGTCGTGGTGGTCGATGGCGACCGAATCGAGCTGCTGCGCTAGCGGACTGTCGGCGAAGCTTCGACGTCCTTACGGCGGAACACCACCCAGCGCATCGCGCTGTACATGTAGACCGCTTCGCAGCCGCCCGCCAGCAGCCTGGACAGGTGGTATTCGAGGCCGAGGGCGGTCAGTCCACTGCCGACACCGAGGATGAACGCGATGTAGTTGATCGCGACCACCACCGCGTACACCACCGCCTGCTTGCCGACCGGCGCATGCGAATGGAAATTGAAGGTGCGGTTGAGCACGAAGCTCAATCCGAAGGCGCACACATAGGCCACGGTGACCGACAGCCAGACCGGTAGTCCCCACCAGCCGTGGAGCACCGTGAGCAACACCAGATCGACGCCGAAGGTGAAGCTGTTGATCAGCGCGAAACCGAGAATGGTCGGGGCGACAAGACGATCGAGGCCCAAGGGCAGGCGCGCGACGACAGCCTCGCACCACCGGGTGAACCTGTCCGCCACGGTGTCGGTGGTCGTCGCGAGGCCTGGCACGCCGCCAGCATGGCAGCGGCAAGTGTCCACAAAGTGATCGCCCGGCAAACCGGCCGGTCGACCGGCCGGATTCAGCCGATTTGGGTGAGCGGAGGACGAAGATCGAGGGCCGACCAGGTGGCCAGGCAGCGCCTGCGCGTCACGTCGTCGGCCTCGTCCAGCAATGCGTCGAGCAGGACGAGCGGGTCGCGCCGCCACTGCTCGGCAACGGTCGCCAGCGCCGCCTTGTCGAATACCCCCGAACGATCCAGCGCGGTGATCCATTCGTCGAACCGGCCCGCATGGATTCGGCGTAGCACGCTCTCGTCGATGCCACCGTCGACGAACTCGTGCGAGAACATCGCCGCGACCAGCTCGCGGTAGTCCGGTGAATCGACCTGCATCACGTCTCCCTCCGACGCCGAGCGCCTCGCCTGGAATTCTTACCACCAAACGGCCGCGGCACCACCCCCCAACAGCGAGGGCACCATCCCGGAGTCAGCCGAGCTCGGCGACGCGCAGGTCAGTGAGTCGTCGCGGCAAGCGGGGCAATCCTGGCGGCGAGATCCGGCACCGACACCTCCCGCTCCGGTTCACGCCGCGCGGGATCCAGCAGCGGATACCGTGAACTGTGTGGAACTCAATGACCTGATCGCGCGGCTGCCCGACGGTGCGGTGCTGACCGACTCCGATCTGCTGGAGGGCTACCGGCAGGACTGGGCGCGCGACCCCGACGCGGGCAGACCGCTCGCCGTCGTGCGCGCCACCGGCACCGATGACGTCGCCGCGACGCTGCGCTTCGCGCATGAGCACAAGATCGCGGTGGTGCCGCGCGGCGCCGGGTCAGGACTATCCGGCGGCGCGACCGCCGTCGACGGCGGCATCGTGCTGAGTACCGAGCGCATGCGCACCATCACCGTCGACCCGGTCACCCGCACTGCGGTAGTGCAGCCGGGGCTGCTCAATGCCGAGGTCAAGCGCGCGGTCGCCGAAGAAGGACTGTGGTATCCGCCGGACCCCTCGTCATTCGAGATCTGTTCGATCGGCGGCAACGCCGCCACCAATGCGGGTGGCCTGTGCTGCGTGAAGTACGGCGTGACAACCGATTATGTGCTCGGCATGGAAGTGGTGCTCGCCGACGGCACCGTGGTGCGGCTCGGTGGTCCCCGGCTCAAGGACACGGCCGGACTGTCGCTGACCAAGCTGTTCGTCGGCAGCGAGGGCACGCTCGGGGTGATCACCGAGCTGACGTTGCGGCTGCTGCCCGCGCAACCGCCGCAGAGCACGGTCGTCGCCTCGTTCGCGACGCTGACCGCCGCGACCGAGGCCATTCTCGGCATCACCGGGACACTGCGGCCGTCGATGCTGGAGTTCATGGACGCGGTGGCGATCAACGCGGTCGAGGACGAGATGCGGATGGGGTTGGACCGCGAGGCGGCGGGCCTGCTGGTCGCACGTTCGGACGCACCGGGCGAATTCGCCCGCCACGAGGCCGAAATCATGGTGGCCGTGTGTGAGAAGGCGGGCGCCACCGAGGTCTTTCACACCGAGGATCCCGAGGAAGGCGAAGCCTTCACCGCCGCACGACGGTTCGCCATTCCCGCGGTAGAGAAACTCGGCCCGCTGCTGCTGGAGGACGTCGGGGTGCCGCTACCGCGCCTGGGCGACCTGATCAACGGCGTCGCCGCGATCGCCGAACGCAACAAGGTGATCGTCTCGGTGATCGCACACGCGGGCGACGGCAACACCCACCCACTGATCGTGCACGACCCGACCGACGCCGCCATGACCGAACGCGCGCACCGCGCCTTCGGCGAGATCATGGATCTCGCGATCGCACTCGGCGGCACCATCACCGGCGAGCACGGCGTCGGCAGATTGAAGAAAGCCTGGCTGCCCGATCAGCTCGGCCCCGACGTAATGGCGCTGACCCGGCGTATCAAGGACGCGCTCGACCCGCATGGCATTCTCAACCCCGGCTCGATTCTGTAGACCAGGCACGACCACACCGCAGCCGCAGGAACATTTCCGGCCGAGAAGGAGTTTCACCAGATCATGACCACCAGGCTCGAGCACAACGTCGCCGATACCCGTTTCGAGATCTATATCGACGACACCCTCGCCGGGTACGCCGATTACGCCGAAGCCGAGGACACCAAGGTGCGCGACTTCCATCACTCCATGACCTTCCCCGAGTTCCGCGGCCGCGGCGTGGCCGCCGAGGTGGTCGGGTACGCGTTGAACGAGTCGCGCGCCGAAGGCTTCACCGTCATCCCCACCTGCTGGTACGTCGAGAAGTACATCGCCGAGCATCGCGAATACGCCGACCTGGTCGCCTAGTTCCCGGCTCGTTGCCGATGCCTACCTGCCGCGCAGATACCGAGCGAGGATCGGACCGATTACCTCGACGGCTTGCGGGCTGGTCAGCTTGTTGTGTTCGTAGCCGACCTGATGGTTGGTGATGGTTCCGGTGATATAGGGACGCCAGGTTTCGTCGTTGGGGAGGTAGCCGGGGCGGTTGCCGGTGCTGCTGAAGAACAGCAGGTCGCCGTCGAAGACCTCGGGGCGGTAGTCGGCCGTCTGCTGGACGAGGTCCAGGTAGTCGGCGTAGAGGCGTTCCAGGTCGGCGGCGGTGAGTGCGGCGAAGGTGCCGCCCGCACTGTGCAGCAGTTCCGCGGCGCGGTCGGGCAGCAGGTCGGCGCCATCGGCGAGCTGCGCCGGGTCTATGCCGCCGAATTCCGCGAGCAGCGCCTCGGGTGGCGGCATGTCGACGGTGCTTTCCGGTTCGATATCGGCGCGGCCGTCGAGGATGACCAGGACCGACACGGTGGCGCCACGCGCCTGTAGTTCGACGGCGACGGCGTGCGCGATCGGACCGCCCGCGGAGTAGCCGAGCAAGCGGTACGGGCCGGTGGGCTGGGTCAGCAGGATCTGATCGGCGTACTCGACCGCGCGCTCGGTCAGCGGACCCGCAGCCGGGTTGCCGTCGGCGATGCCCGGTGATTGCAGGCCGTAGATCGGATAGCCATTCTCGAGGTGCGGCACCAAACCGGCGTAGCACCACGCCAATCCGATGGCCGGATGGATGCAGAACAGGCCGGGTCCCGTTCCTGTCGCGCGCAGCGGCAGCACCGTCCGCAGCGCCGGATCGACGCCGGGTTGAACACCCTCGGCGATGCGTTGCGCCAGTACGGCGGGCGTCGGTTCACCGAACATCCATTGCACCGGAACGGCGAAGCCGATGCGCTCACGAATGTCGGTGACCAGCCGGATCGCGACCATGGAGGTGCCGCCGAGCTCGAAGAAGTTGTCGTCGAGCCCGACCCGGTCCGCGCCGAGCACGGATTCGAATGCCGCGACGACGGCGCGCTCGGTGGGCGTGACCGGCGGCCGATACGGCAGCTCGGTACGACGCGTCGATGGCGCGGGCGAGGGCTCATGCACGATCGCGCCGGGCGGCGCGCTGACGTCGAGTTCGCCGATCTCGGCGCCGGGATTCGCGGTCACCGCCGCGAGCACCTGAACGAACCCGTGCGCCAGGGTTTCCGCGGTCTCCTGCTCGAACAGGTCGCGGGCGAAGGTCAGCGTGCCCGCCATCCCCGCAGGAGCGCCGTCGGCGTCGAATTCCTCGGCGAGCATCCATTCCAGGTCGTATTTCGCGCCGACCGCGGCCATCTCCACCGGCTCGATCGCCAGGTCCGGCAGCTGTACCGGCTCGCGATCGAAGTTCTGGAACACCAGAAGCACTTGGAACAGCGGCGAATGCGCGGTCGACCTGGTCGGCGCGAGCACCTCGACGAGCCGCTCGAACGGCAGGTCGGCATTGCCGAAGGCATTCAGGTCGACCTCTTTCGTTGCGGCGAGCAATGTTTCGAAGGAGGCCGCGGGGTCCACCCGGCTGCGCAGCACCAGGGTGTTGACGAACATGCCGACCAGATCGTCGAGTTCACCGTCGCCGCGTCCCGCGGTCACCGAACCGACCGCCACATCCGAAACACCGGACAGCCGTGCCAGCAGCACGGCCAACGCCGCGTGCGCCACCATGAACACGCTGACCCCGTGCCAGCGGGCCAGCTCGCGAACCCGCTGCTGCACTGCGGTAGCGATCCGGAACTCCGCCGTGCCCGCACGGTGCGACAGCACCGCGGGCCGGGGATGATCGGTAGGCAACTCGGATACCTCCGGCAGTCCAGCAAGCGCGCCGCGCCAGTACTCCAATTGACCGTGCGCCACGCTGTTCGGGTCGTCATCGTCGCCGAGTAGTTCGTGCTGCCACAGCGCATAGTCGGCGTATTGCAGTGGCAGCGGCGACCATTGCGGCGCCGTGCCCGCGCGCCGCGCCGCGAAAGCGAGCATCATGTCGCGGGTCAGCGGTGCCATCGACCAGCCGTCCGAGGTGATGTGGTGCATGACGACGATGAGCAGCGAACGCTGAGTGTCCATGCGCAGCAGCCATACTCGCAACGGCAGCTCACGGGTCAGGTCGAAGCCCTTGGCGGTCGCGCGCATGACCCGGTCGGCGGCCGTCTGCGCGCCGATATCCGATACCCATACCGGCGCAGTGGCTTCGGCAACCGACAGCACGTGCTGATACGGCTCGCCGGTGGCATCCATCGGGTAGACGGTGCGCAGCGATTCGTGCCTGGCCAGCAGATCCGCGACGGCGGCCCGCAGCACGGCCGGATCGAACTCGCCGTGTAATTCCACGGCGACCGGCACATTGTGCGCGGGTGAGGACGGGTCGTAGCGGTTGAGGAACCACATCCGTCGCTGTGCGGCCGACAATGGAATGTGCTCGGGGCGCGTGCGCGGACCGGGTCGTGGTCCTGGCGCGGCGGCGGCTGTGCGCACGAGCTCGGCGAGCTCGGCGACGGTGGGTGCGTCGAAGACCGCGCGCACCGGGACCCTCGTGTTCAGCGCGACACCGAGCCGAGCCACGATCCGCGTGGCGATGAGCGAGTTGCCGCCGAGTGCGAAGAAATTGTCGTCGAGCCCGACCTTTGCGACACCGAGCAGTTCACCGAAGATATTCGCGATGGCTCGCTCGGCGGGCGTGTTCGGCGCGCGGTACCGGCCGGCGCGAATATCGGGTGCGGGTAACGCCTTGCGGTCGAGTTTGCCGTTGCCGGTACGTGGCAGCGCGGCGAGCGGGATGATCGCCGATGGCACCATGTACGACGGAAGCCGCTGTGCCACCACACTCTTCAGCCGCTCCGGAGTGAATTCGGTGAACTCCGTCGGCACCACGTACGCGACGAGCAACTCGCCGACGACCCGATCGGCATGCACGGTGACGACCGCCTGATCGACGGCCGGGTCGGTCAGCAATGCCGATTCGATCTCGCCGAGCTCGATGCGCAACCCGCGCACCTTCACCTGAAGATCCGATCGGCCGAGATATTCGAGATCGCCGTGCCGCCAGCGCACCAGATCACCTGTCCGGTACATCCGTTCGCCCCGCGCACCGTACGGGTCGGCGACAAACCGCGACGCCGTCTGCCCGCCACGTCCGTGATAGCCCCGGGCCAGCGGTAGACCGGCCAGATACAGCTCGCCCGCAACGCCTTCGGGCACCGGGTGCAGACGGTCGTCCAGCACGAGCACCGTCATACCCGCGACGGGGCCGCCGATGGTGACCTCGTCACCGTCGGCCAACGGGCGACTTCCGGTGGCACAGACGGTGGCTTCCGTTGGACCGTAGTCGTTGAAGTGCAGCCTGCCCGGCGCCTGCCAGCGCGCGACCAATTCGGGTGGCAACGGTTCGCCGCCGTTGATGATCACACGCACCCGATCGCACCCGGCCGGATCGACCGAGGCCAGGGCCGACGGCGTCAATATGATGTGCGAAACCCGCTCGCGGATCACCAGTTCGGCCAGCTCGGCGCCGCCGAAGGCGGTAGGCCCCGCGACCACCAAGGTCGCCGCCGCTCCGAAGGCGATCAGTAGTTCCAGTACTGCCACGTCGAAACTCGGTGAGGCCACGTGCAGGACCCGGGATTCGCTGGTCGTCGTGATCAGTCGTCGTTGCGAAACCTCCAGATTGGCCAGACCGGCATGGGTCACCACAACGCCCTTCGGGCGACCGGTTGAACCGGAGGTAAAGGTCACGTACGCCGGGTTGGCAGGCAGCACCGAGCGCACCAGCTCGGCTGGGTCGATCGGCAAACACGCAGTAGCGCCGAGTAGACCGTCGATGGTCTCGCCGTCCAGCACGAACCATCGCACCGCGTCCGGTAGCGTCCGGCGCACGTCACGCACGGTCACGCCGAGACGTGCGGCGGAGTCGGTGAGGATCTGCTCGATCCGCTCGGCCGGATAACCTGGATCGATCGGCACGAACGCCGCGCCGGTCTTGGCGACCGCCCAGACCGCGAGCACCGATTCGAGCGACCGCCGCAACGCGACGGCGACCAGCTGCTCGGGCCCGGCGCCCGCACGGATGAGCAAGCGGGCCAACTGATTCGAGCGCTTGTCGAGCTCGGCGTAGGTCACCGTGGTTGCACCGTCGACCACCGCGACACCGTCGGGGTTCGCGGCCACCGCGTCGGCGAGCAGATCCGCGAGTACGCGTGGCTCGGCGGCGACCGGCGCGGACCGCGCTACCAGATCGGCCCGTTCGGCATCCTCGAGAAGGTCGACATCGCCGACGGGCATTGCCGGATCGGTCGTTATGGCCCGCAGCAACCGCAACCAGCGTTCGGCAAGGACATCGGCAGTTTCCCGATCGAACAGGTCATCGGCGTAGGTGATCCGAACCGATAGTCCGGACGAAACATTTTCCGCCACAGTCACACTCAGATCAAAACGGATGCTCTGCTGATCGAGGTCGAGCGCTTCGGCGCGCAGCTGCGGCAGCGCCAGCTCGACGGGTGCGAGATTCTGGAACACCAGCATCGCCTGGATCAGCGGATGCCGGGAGGCAGAGCGCGCCGGTTCGAGGAGGTCCACCAGTCGTTCGAAGGGCACGTCCGCGTTGGCGAGCGCGTCCAGGTCGATGCGCCGTACCCGATCGAGCAGCACGGAGAAGGGCTCCGCGACGTCGATCTCGGTGCGCAGGATCAGCGTGTTGACGAACATTCCGACCACGTCGTCGAGTTCGGCGGCACCGCGGCCCGCGACCGGGGTGCCGATGGCGACATCTGCGCTGCCGCTCAGGCGTGCGAACAACACGGCGAGGGCGCTGTGCAACACCATGAACAGCGAGGAGTGGTGGGCGCGGGCCAGCGCATCGAGACCCGCGACCAGTTCGGCGTCGATCTCGCGCAGCACTGTGCCCGCTCGCATCGATGCGGTGGGTGGACGCGGCCGGTCGGCCGGGAGCGGCAATTGGTCGGGTAGGCCGTCGAGGGTGTCGGTCCAGTAGTGGATCTGCTGTGCCAGTATCGATTCCGGATCGTCTTCGGCACCAAGCCGGTCGTGCTGCCACAGCGTGTAGTCGGCATACTGCACCGGCAGCGGCGTCCACTCGGGCGGGACGCCGTGCAGCCGGGCTGCGTAGGCAACCATGATGTCGCGGGCGAGTGGGCCCATCGAGAAGCCGTCGGTGCTGATGTGATGGGCAACGACGACGAGGACATGCGTATCCGAGGACAGCCGGAACAGTCGCAGCCGCAACGGCACCTCGGCGGTCACGTCGAATCCCGCACTCACACAGGACAACACCGCGCCCGGCAGCTCGGACTCGGCGAGCGAGATCGGATCCAACTCCAGCGCAACGGCATCGGCGGGGACAATCACCTGGTGGCCGATGCCGTCGCGACCCGGGTACACCGTCCGCAATGCCTCGTGCCGAGTCAGCACGTCACGCACCGCGGCGCGCACGGCGTCCACATCCAACTGGCCGGTGAGTCGCAGCGCGACAGGGATGTTGTAGCTGCCGGAAGTGGGGTCGTACTGGTTGACGAACCACATGCGCTGCTGCGCGGGGGAAAGTGGAATCACCTCCGGCCGTTGGCCCTGGCGCAATCCGGGCTTATCCGCGATGGTGGATTCGGAGCCGAGCCGCTCGGCCAGGCCGCGCACGGTCGGCGCTTCGAAGATCATCCGCACCGGGACGGGAGCGTTCAGTGCGGCGCTGATCCTGGCGGCGACCCTCGTCGCCGAGAGGGAATCGCCGCCGAGGGCGAAGAAGTCGTCGTCGGCGCCGACTCGGTCGCGGCCGAGTACCGCACCGAACACCTCGGCGACTATCCGCTCGTTGCCTACGGGTTCGACGTAATCGGCGACCACGCGTTCGGGTTCGGGTAACGCACGCAGGTCGACCTTGCCGTTCGTGGTCAGCGGCAGCGCCTCCAGCACGGTCACCGTCGAGGGCACCAGATGCCTCGGCAGTCGCCCGGACAAATATTTCAGCAGCCGTGCGGCCGTCAGTGCGGTCTCGCCCGACGGCACCGCATAGGTGGCGAGCTCCCGATCGCCGGTGGGTCCCGGCCTCGGTACGGTAATGGTCGTCGAGACGCCAGGGCAGGTTCGTAACACCGCGTCGACTTCGCCGGGCTCGACCCGAATCCCGTGCAGCTTCACCTGGGAATCGTTGCGCCCCACGTATTCCAGCCGGTTGCGCGAGAGCCTGCGAACCAGATCTCCGGTGCGGTACATCCGCGCACCGGCCGTGCCGAAGGGGTTCGCGACGAACCGCTGCGCCGAGAGGCCCGCCTGCCCGCCGTAGCCGCGGGCCAGCCCGGCGCCCATCAGATGCAGCTCGCCCACCGCTCCGAGCGGGACCGGGCGTAACCACGGATCCAGTACGGCAAGACCGGTTCCCGGCAGCGGCGCGCCCAGCTCCGCCGGCTCCCCGTCACGCAGCGCCGAGGTGAAGGTCGCCGCAACGGTCGTCTCCGCGGGGCCATAGGAATTCAACAGCGCTCGTCCGCGGCCCAGCCGGGCGGTCAGTTCGGGCGGACACGCCTCACCTCCGGTGACCAGCACCCGTACCGCGGTGAGCGCCGTCCCGGGCACCGTGGCGAGTACCGCCGGAGTGGAGAACACATGCGTCGCCGCGGATTCGGTGATCACCGCACACAGCTCGGCACCGGCATTCGCGTCCGGCGGGGCGATGACCAAGGTCGCACCCGAATGGAATGTCGACATCCACACCATGATCGCGGCATCGAAGTTCGGGTTCATGCAATGCAATACGCGATCACCGGGAGCCGCGCCGACCCGTGCCGCCACCCCCGCCACGAGTCCGCTGAGACCCGCGTGGGTGACCACAACACCTTTCGGTGCCCCGGTCGAGCCGGAGGTGTACACCACATACGCCGGGTGCCCGGCCCGCAACGGCCGTCGCCGCTCGGCCGACGACACCGCCCCCACCGCGACCGCAGCGGTCCGCGCGGACGTTTCCGGATCGTCGAGCACCAGCCACGACACAGAGTCGGGCAGCTCCGCCCTTGATGCCGTCGCGGTCACTCCGATTCGGGCCCGGCAGTCGGTGGTGATGGCGGCGATCCGCTCCGCCGGGTATGCCACGTCGACCGGCACGAAGGCCGCGCCCGATTTGGCGATCGCCCAGACCGCGATGATCCAGTCGACCGAGCGCGGCGTCGCGAGCAGGACAGCGTCTTCCGGCCCCGCGCCAGCCTCGATCAGTACTCTGGCCAGCCGGTTCGAGCGTTCTTCGAGCTCGCGGTAGGTCAGTTCCGCGCGACCGCCCTGCTGGGTCGCGCCGTCTCGCACGGCGACCCGATTCGCTCGTGCGTTAGCCGCCAGGATGTCGGGCAGTAGCAACAGCGGCCGTCGGCGGGTCCACAGGATGTCGCCGGGATCGGACCCGTGCACAGCCACCACGCGCCGGGTTGGATCGGCGGCAAGGCCGGCAAAGATGCCGGCAAGTCTACCGGCGAGCGCCGTCGCCTCGGTGGCGTCGAAGTACTGCGTCGACGCGGTCAGTATCAGTCGCAGGCCCTCTCGGGCATGTGCGGCGAGCGAGAGCGGATAGTGCGTGCCGTCGCGGCCGTGGAATCCGCTGACCCGCAGCTCGGCCCGCTGCACCGCGGCCAGCAGCGCCGCCGCGTCCACTGGGTAGGACTCGAAGACGATGGTGGTGTCGAACAGCTGCCCCGATCCCGCCGCGGCCTGAATATCGTTGAGGCCCAGCATGTGATGCTCGAGCAGGGCCGCCTGCTCGTGGTGCACCCTGGCAAGCAACTCGGCCACCGGCTCAGCAGGTGACAGGGCGATCCGGACCGGGATGGTATTGACCAGCATGCCGACCATGCGTTCGGCGTCCGCCAGCTCGGGCGGGCGCCCGGACACGGTGGCACCGAAGACAATGTCGTGATCGCCGGTCAGCTCGGCTAGCAGCAATGCCCAGCCGATCTGCACCACCGTGTTGAGGGTGACACCGGAGTCGGCCGCGATCCGTTGCAGCGCAGCGGCATTCGCCGGGGACAACGGCACGTCGATATCGCGGGCGGGTTGCTCCGTCATGGACCGCGTTGCGTCGACCGACCGGCCCGCGGTTACCAGTGTGGGCCAAGGCAACCCGGAAAGGGCGGCGCTCCAGGCGGCGCGTGCGGCATCGTCGTCGCGCGTCGCGAGCCATTCGAGGTAGTGCCGATACGGCACCGTCGGCGCGAATCCGCCACTGTCCCCGGCAGTTTCGTACAGCGCCAGCAGCTCCCCGAACAGCAGCGGCATCGACCAGCCGTCCAGGATCAGGTGATGGTTGGTGATCACCAGCCGGACATCGCGCGGGCCGCAGCGCACGCACAGGAAGCGGATCAGCGGTGGCTTGTCCGGAACGAACGGCGTCGCCAATTCGGCGTCGGCGAGCAGATCGCATTCGGCCGGGCCCGCCTCGACACTGCTCCATGGCACCGTGACGGTCTTCAGCACCAGCTGAACCGGCGCTTCGGCACCGGGCAGGAACGCCGTCCGCAATGCCTGGTGTCGCCGCACGAGTTCCGTGGCGGCCACACCCAGCCGGTCGGTGTCGAGATCGCCCTCGAACCGAATCACCGCCTGCACCGAGTAACCGTCGGTCCGACCGGCGGCCAGCTGCGAATGGAACAGCAATCCACGCTGCAGCGGCGCGAGCGGCCACACGTCCTCGAACGGCGGGTATTTCGATGCCCATTCGTCGATCTGTTCCTGGGTGCTGGCCACCAACGGCAGATCCGACGGCGTGAGTCCGCCCGCATCCGCATCACCGAGCAGTCGGCCGATTTCCGCCAGATCCGACATCCACAGCTGCGCAAGGCTTTCCACCCTCGACCTGTCGATGACGGCGGGCAGGAACTGCCATACCGCATGCAGCACCGGGCCTTCCGCAGTCTCGACTGTGACGGCGTCGATCGAGACCACCGCGGTGGCAGGCATCTCCGGATCACCGATACCGCCGAGCTCTCCGACGATCGAGTCCGGCAGCCACGGTCCGCCCACCCCGGCGTCGGACACCTGACCGAGATAGTTGAACCCGATCTCCGGTTCCGCCACTGGGCCTTTGCTCGGAATCAGCGCGCGACCCGAGCTCGAGTTCGACACCGCAGCCGCACGCTCGAGCGACACACTGTCGCTCGGTTCGAGCGCCGCACTCGTGTTCGGGTTCAGGTATCGCAGCAGGCCGTAGCCGATCCCGCCACGGGGCACGGCGCGCAGTTGCTCCTTCACCGACTTCAGCGCGGCCGCAAGGTCGTCAGGGTCGCTGACCTCGAGCCGCAAGGGGAATTGACTGGTGAACCAGCCCACTGTTCGCGAGAGGTCCGCGCCGGGCACGAGGGTCTCGTCACGGCCATGTCGTTCCAGGGTCAACAACGTGGGTCCGTTGTCGCCGCGCCACCGGCGCAGCGCCGTGGCGAGGGCGGTGAGCAGTGTTTCCTCCACCCCACACCGGAAGGTCGCTGGTGCCCGTTCGATCAGTGCGGCGGTCGTTTCGACCGGAATCCGCAGTTCGATTCGGTCGAGGTCACGACGCAGGTCGACCGTCGGGTCCAGGGTGCGGCGGCCGAGTGGCGCGGCGGGGGTCGCCAGCGCCGTCGACCAGTAGTGCAGCTCGGCGGTCGCAGAGTCGTCGACCGCGGCGGCGTGTAGCGCGTGCGCCCAGGTCCGCATCGATGTGCCGACCTCGGGCAGTGCCGGTTCCTCACCCGCCGCCACCTGCCACCAGGCGGAGATCAGGTCGGCGAGCACGATTCGCCAGGACACGGCGTCGATGACCAGGTGGTGCGCAACCACGGCGAGCCGTCCCGCACGATCCGGACCTGGGTCGAGCCAGGTCAGCGCGAGCATGACGCCGCTCGACGGCTCGAGGCGATCGGTGGCGGCCGCGGTGGCCTGCGCGAGCGCCGATGCGTCATCGCAGTCCTGGCAGGGGATGCGAACCAGCAGGGTGTCGGCGTCGACCGCACCGACCGGTCGCACCACGAGTCCGCCGTCGATCACGGTGGCGCGCAACATGTCGTGCCGGTCGAGCACAGCTTTGACGGTGCGCACCAGTTGATCTCGGTCGATTCCGACCGGCATCGTGAGCATCATCGACTGAGCGAAGCGCCGCCCGGCATGCTGCGCGAGCAGCCAGGAGACGATCGGGGTGTGTGGCACCGGACCGATGCCCGCGCCGGGCAGTTCCCGCAGCATCGCCCGCTGTTCGGGGGCCGCGACGACCCTGGCGAGTGCCGCGGGCGTCGGGTGCTCGAAAACGTCGCGGGCCGCGAACATCAGCCCGGCGGCCCTGGCCCGCGAGACCAACTGGATCGACATGATCGAATCGCCGCCGAGGGTGAAGAACGACGATTCCGCGCCGACGTTCGGCACCCCGAGCACCTCGGCGAACAGTGCGCACAGCGCGTGTTCGGTGTCGGTGCCCGCGGCGCGAACTGGTGCGGTGTCGACCGGCGCCGGCTCCGGCAGCGCGCGGCGGTCGATCTTGCCGTTGCCGGTCAGGGGCAAGGTGTCCAGCACCGTGATCGTGCCGGGTATCAGGTGGCCGGGCAGCCGCCGCGCACAGAACTCGCGCAGCGCGACCACATCGACGTCCGCCGCGCCGCGCCGCGGGTCCCCGTTGCCGCGTTCGACCGGGACTACGTAGGAGGCCAGCGTCGATCCGCCCGCGGCAGTGTGCCGAAGCACCGTCACGGCGATCTCCACCGCGGGGTGCGCGTGGAGCACCGCGTCGACCTCACCCGGTTCTACACGCATCCCGCGCAGCTTCACCTGAAAGTCCGTGCGGCCCAGGTACTCCAGAACCGGATGTACCGCATCGTGCCCCCCGCCCGCGGTAGACGATGCGGATGCCGATACGCCGTCAGTCGATGCGGCTGCTCCCACTGCGAGTTCGGCTGAGCGAATTGTCTTCTCGGATGCGGCTACCGATACGCTGTCAGTCGGTGCGTCGGCTCCCACCGCGAGTTCGGCTGGGCGACCTGCCTTCCATCGGACCAGGTCGCCGGTTCGGTACATGCGGGATCCCGCGGCACCGAACGGACTGGCCACGAACCGTTCCGCGGTCATGCCCGCTCTCCCGGCATAGCCTCTCGCCAGTCCGGCGCCCACGATGTACAGCTCCCCCGCCACCCCGATCGGCACCGGTCGCAGCCATCGGTCCAATACCAGCAGGCCGACCCCTGGCACCGGGTTGCCGATCCCCGCGGGCTGATCCGGCATCAATCGCTCGGTGAAGGTGGCCGCGATCGTCGTCTCTGTCGGGCCGTAGGAATTCAGCAGCGTCCGCCCGGGTCCGAATCGCGCGACCAGTTCCGGCGGACACGCCTCGCCGCCGGAGGACACCGCGCGCACGCCGTTCAACGCTCCCGCGGGCAATGTCGCGAGAACCGCAGGTGTCGAACACAACTGGGTGATTCCGAAGTCCTGGATCAGCGCCGCCAAGTCCGCACCGGCAACCCGGTCCCCGTCGGCGATCACCAATGTCGCGCCGGACGAGAACGCCAGCAGTAGCTCGAGGATCGAGGCGTCGAAGCTTGGGTTCAGGCAGTGCAACACCCGTGATCCCGGCTCCGCCGCATAGGACTCCCCTACCGCCGCAACAAGTCCCGCCAGTCCGGCATGGGTAACTACGACACCCTTGGGTACACCGGTCGACCCGGACGTGAACACGATGTATGCCGGATGCTCCGTTGACACCCGTCGGCCTACTCGCTCGAAGCCGAACGCCGCACGGCTTTCCGAAGGTCCGGTACTCGGCTCGTCCGCAGCGGGACTCGTGCCCGCCATCGGCCTGTCGTTCGAAGCATCGGTGAGACCGGAGACATCCGGATCATCGAGCACTATCCAGGACAGATCAGTTGGCAACGCCGAGACCGAGGAAGACGTCGTGATGCCGAGCCGGGCACCGCATTCGCCCGCCATCCTGGCAATGCGGTCGGCCGGATTCCCGGTACCCACCGGCACATACGCGGCACCGGAGCGCGCTATACCCCAGAGCGCGAGCACCGATTCCACCGACCGCGGCAGTGCCACCAAGACGGCGGTCTCCGGGCCTGCGCCCGCGTCGATCAGTCTGTGCGCCAATTGATTCGACAGTCGGTCCAGCTCCCCGTAGGTCAGCGTGCGATCGCCGCACACGACCGCCGAGGTCGCTGGACCGGCCGCGCGCCGCCCGGCGTCGAGCACGTCGGGCAGCAATCGCGGTGCAGGAACCTCCGGCCCGTACACGCCATCGTGCAGCCGCCGCTCATCGTCGAGGAAATATTCGAGGTCAAGCACCGCCGTTTCCGAGTCGGCGGTGAGCATCGACTCGAATAGCGTCATGAAGCGGAGATGGTGGCGTGCAAGGGAATCCGCGTCGTACAGGTCAGGGTTGGCGGTGAAGTCGAGGTGGATCGGGCTCTGCGCGCCGTGCTGATACAGGTTGACGAACAAGTCCTCGATCGGCCCCGAGGTCAGCACATGCAGGCTCGTCCGAACGCCGGTGAAATCGACCTCGGCCGGAAACAACATGATGTTGACGACCGGACCGACAAATCCGCGCCCCGCGACGGCCGCGCCGGAATCGCCCGCGCTGCCCCGGATTTCCTCGTGCCGAAAGCGCTGATGCCGCAGCGCACCGGATACCTCCAGCCGCACCGCGTCCACGATGTCACCGACCGTGCTGGAGTCGGTGACACCGATCCGCAGCGGCACCACATTGGCGAGCATCCCGCCCGAGCGCCGCAGCATCGCGGTGGTGCGTCCGGATACCGGCAAGCTCAGCACCACATCACGCTGACCGGTCACCCGCGCGTAGTACACCGCGAGCGCCGCCATCGCGAGCGCGGGCGAGCCGACCCCGAACCGCCGCGCGGCGGCGTCGAGCCGGTCGGTCTGGTCCTGCGACAACGTGATCCGGTGCTGTCGCCCGAGCGCATGCGCGGGCGCGGCGGCATCGACCAGGCTGCAGCGCTGCGGCATCCCCGCCATCCGCTCGGTCCAGTAGGCCGCGTCGACGGCGAACCGCGTCGATTCGCGGTAGCTCATCTCGGCGTCGTGCACCTCGCGCAGGCTCGCCGCCGAGCTGGGTTTCGGCTCGTCCCCGGCCAGCGCCGCGTTATACAGCTCGGCGATGCGATACAGCCCGGTCACCGAGCCGAACCCGTCGACGACAAGGTGATGCGCCCGGGAGTACCAGAGCACTCGATCCGGACCGACCCGGATCAGCGCGGAGATGCCGAGCCGGTCGCCGAGCAGATCGATCGGCGTCGCGACATCGGCACGCATCCAGCGCATCGCCTCGGCATCAGGGTCCGCGGCGGCGCTGAAATCCAGATATGCCACCGACGTCTCGAGCCCATCGTCGATGACCTGGTAGGGCTGCGAATCCTTTTCGATCAGGCGCAGCAGGCCGGAGCCGAGCTCACGAGCCGCTCGACACGAGGCACTGATCAGCACCTCGATATCGAGCGGTCCGCACATCTCGATGTACTGCGCCTCATAGAGCGGCACACCGGGATCCAGGTGCTGGGCGTACCACATGCCCAACTGCGCAGGTGAAAGCGGAAACATCGTGGCATCGCCGGACCGCGAAGCCCACGCGGTCGAATATCCGAGTGTCATAGCAGGTCACCCGGATCAGGAGGCGCGTCGCGGCGCAGCGGACACCGGCTTGCCGTTGGTCCTGCCGAGCGACCTACTATCCGCTACCGCGGCAGGCGTCTGCTCGGACTCGTACGCCGGCACATAGGTGTTCGAATCGGCGGTCAGCCGGCTCACCACCAGGTGCCGCACATGGGCGGGCAGCGCGGGTGCGAACTTCTTGACATAGGCCGACATCCATTCCGGCCGCTCGAGCAGGAACGGGAAATCGGTGGCCATCATGTTGCGCACGACCAGCATCGGAACCGGCGCGTCGAGCGGACGGAAGTCTTTGTTCCACAAGCCCGGCTGGTCACATCCCGGATAGAACTGCCCGAGCATTATGCCGCGTTCGACGAACGCCGACTTGAGCTCCTGATGCAGTTCGTCGATCAGGGAGTAGTCCCGCAGGTCCGGCAGCACCGTCACGAGCGTGCGCAGTACCGCCGCGCCGCCTTCGGTCGGCGGCAGGGCCGGGAACAGCTCCATCGCATCCGACAGCACCAGTCGTACGAACGACGGCCACGGTCGGGCGCCGGATACTCGGCCGATCCACATCAGGTCGCGACGGATCGATGGCGCCACATAGGGGCACACCGGTCCATCGCGACCGAGCTCAGGATGCGTCACAGTCAAATGATCTTGTGCCCAAGTCTTGACGACGTCCACGGTGGACTTCGTAGACGGGCATGCAATTTCGTCTATGGACAGCGGGATCCAATTCATCCCCGACCGCGGTCCGATAACGATCTTGGTCATATGTCACCTCGTCACGTTACGAGGTCTAGTCTCCACCCATCGGAGACGTATTTACATAGGCAATGGGTACCCGAATTCCTGGGGCAGAGGAAACAAAAAACGAGTGGAAGAAAGTTGTAACACCGACTGGACCTGCGGCGACATACCAAAAGGCGCTCTACACCCCCGGACGGTATCGATCGGCGATGAGCGGGTTTCACAACGCAATCCGCGTGACCAGTTCGAATTCTCTTTCGGGAAATCCATTGTCCAAATATGTTTCGAATAGCTGCTGCTAAGGATACAAATCAACAACTGATCGGCTTCGAAATTATTTCGATGCGGGGTCATGCCCCAAAAAACAGGGTGGCCCGAGGCGAATGCCCCGGGCCACCCCCAACGATTGCGACTACTCAGCCACGCAGCAGCGCGCGCGACATCACGACGCGCTGAATCTGGTTGGTGCCCTCGTAGATCTGGGTGATCTTGGCGTCGCGCATCATGCGCTCGACCGGGAAATCAGTGGTGTAGCCCGCGCCGCCGAAGAGCTGGACGGCGTTGGTGGTGACCTCCATGGCAACGTCGGAGGCGAAGCACTTGGCGGCGGCGGAGATGAAGCCGAGGTTCTTCTCACCGCGCTCGGCGCGCGCGGCCGAGGTGTAGACCATGAGGCGGGCGGCCTCGATCTTCATCGCCATGTCGGCGAGCATGAA
Organism: Nocardia sp. GCM10030253; assembly: GCF_042675075.1. Classification (NCBI taxonomy): domain Bacteria; kingdom Bacillati; phylum Actinomycetota; class Actinomycetes; order Mycobacteriales; family Nocardiaceae; genus Nocardia; species Nocardia sp. GCM10030253. The sequence goes on from NZ_JBHTDL010000014.1 coordinate 110,277, forward strand.
CTGGGTGTTCTGGAAGTCGGCGATCGCGGTGCCGAACTGCTTGCGATCCTTGGTGTAGGCGATCGCCGCATCCAGCGCACCCTGCGCGAGGCCGACGGCCTGCGCGCCGATGGTGGGACGGGTGTGGTCGAGGGTCTGCAGGGCGGTCTTGAAACCGGTGCCCGGCTCGCCGACGATGCGGTCACCCGGCACTCGGCAGTTCTCGAAGTACAGCTCCGCGGTGGGCGAACCCTTGATACCGAGTTTGTGCTCCAGCGGACCGACCACGAAGCCCTCGTCGTCCTTGTGCACCAGGAACGCCGAGATGCCGTTGGCACCCTTGTCCGCATCGGTCACCGCCATAACGGTGTACCAGGAAGACTTGCCGCCGTTGGTGATCCAGCACTTGGAGCCGTTGAGCACCCAGTCGTCGCCGTCCTTCTTGGCACGCGTGCGCATGGCCCCGGCGTCGGAGCCCGCCTCGCGCTCGGACAGCGCATAGGAGGCCATCTCGCCGTTGACGATGTCCGGCAGCACCTTCTGCTTGAGCTCTTCGGAGCCGTTGAGGATCAGGCCCATGGTGCCGAGTTTGTTGACGGCTGGGATCAGCGACGACGAACCACAGACGCGCGCGACCTCTTCGATCACGATGCAGGTGGCGACCGAGTCCGCGCCCTGCCCGCCGTAGGCCTCCGGCACGTGCACGGCGTTGAAGCCCGCGGCGTTCAGCGCGGTCAGCGCCTCCTCGGGGAAGCGGGAGTTGCCATCGACGTCCTTGGCGTGCGGCGCGATTTCCTTCTCCGCCAGTCCGCGGATGGCCGCACGCAGTTCGTCGTGGAAGTCCTCGAGCTGGAACAGGTTGAAATCGGGGTTTCCCGCCATGGGGCACACTCCTGGTCGTCGGTCGTGATCGCCGTGTCCCGAAGGCAGCCCGGAACGTCCAGCATGTCGGCACTCAGTGCCATATTTAGACACAGTGTACGCCTAAAGACTAGCGTCAAGTGCGGCAATCTGTGGCACTGAGTGTCAGCTTCTGCACAGTATGACTTCCGTCATAGACTATCCAGTCGACGTGTCACGAGATCGGCGACCAACCGCGGCGGCATGTCTCGCGGAAACACCGCGACCACCATTTCCTCCGCGACTGCGCGCCCCGTACCCCGCGGGATCCCCGCAAGCTCCATTCGCAGATCCGCCGCGCCCGCGTCGGACTCGCCCCGCACCATCCGGCGCAGCAGATAGTTGTGCGTCGCCGTGACCGCGGCCGTGAACTGCACCCGCGTCAGATCCGGCACCTCGGGTAGCCGCTCCCGCAGAAAGTCCGTGAACAGCCGCTCGTACCGGAACACGGTCACGATCTCTCGCTCGCGCAGCGCAGGCACCTGCCGCACCACCCGATACCGCCGCTCCGCGATCTCGCGCCACTGCGTGAACCGCTCGAACACTTGGACCACCGCGGCGCACACCGCCTCCCAAGGATCCCCCTGCGCCGCGGCGAGAAACTCCGACGCCTGCGCCAACTGCGACTCGTGATCAGCGAAGATCACATCTTCCTTCGACCGGAACTGCCGAAAGAACGTCCGCCGCGAAATCCCCGCAGCCTCGGCGATCTCGTCCACCGACGTCGCCTCATACCCCTGCTCGGCGAACAGCCGCAGAGCCTGATCAACCACCGTCAGCCGAAACCTGGCCGTATCGTCGTCCGTTGCCACCGGACCACCGTAGGCCAGACCGGCGGACCAGCTAGCCGAGCAGCTTGGTACGCAGGGCTTCGTCCTTCTGCAGGACCATCTGCTCCAGACCGGCCTGGAACTGTTCCATCCGGGCGCGCAGGGCCGGGTCGGCGGCGGCCAGGATGCGGACGGCGAGTAGGCCCGCGTTGCGGGCGCCACCGATGGAGACGGTGGCCACCGGGACGCCCGCGGGCATTTGGACGATGGACAGTAGGGAGTCCATGCCGTCGAGGTACTTCAGGGGGACGGGGACGCCGATCACCGGGAGGGGAGTGGCCGAGGCGACCATGCCGGGGAGGTGGGCGGCGCCGCCGGCACCCGCGATGATGACCCGCAGGCCACGGCCCGCGGCGTCACGGGCGTAGTCGAGCATGCGCTGCGGGGTACGGTGCGCGGAAACGACGCCGACCTCGAAGCGAATGCCGAACTCCGCCAAGGCTTCCGCGGCCGATTCCATGGTCGGCCAATCGGAGTCGCTGCCCATGATCAGGCCTACCTGCGGTTCATTCATGGGGATCCCATCCGTCGGTCCAAATCGCGTGCGACATCCAATGTGCCGCGCGCTCAGCCTTTTCCCGCACCACGGCCACATCGTCGCCGAGCACGTTGATGTGCCCGATCTTGCGATCCCGGCGCTCGCCCTTGCCGTACATGTGCACTTTCGCGTCGGGCATCCTGGCGAACAAGTGGTGCAGTCGCTCGTCCATCGACATGGCGGGCGCCTCGGGTGCGCCGAGAATGTTCGCCATTACGGTGACCGGAGCCAGCAGGCTGGTGTCGCCGAGCGGGTAGTCGAGCACGGCGCGCAAGTGCTGTTCGAACTGGCCGGTGCGCGCACCGTCCATGCCCCAGTGCCCGGAGTTGTGCGGGCGCATGGCGAGTTCGTTCACCAGCAGGGTGCCGTCATGGGTCTCGAACAGTTCGACGGCCATGGCGCCGACGACCCCGAGTCCCTTCGCCAGGTTCAGCGCCAGCGTCTCCGCCTCGGCCCCGAGATCCTCGGACAGCTCGGGCGCCGGCGCGATCACCACCGCGCACTGCCCATTGCGCTGCACTGTCTCCACCACCGGCCAGGTCGCCGCCTGACCGTAGGGCGAGCGAGCCACCATTGCCGACAGTTCCCGCTTCAGGTCGACCCGCGCCTCGGCGAGCAGATGCACACCGTGCACGAGTTGGTCGTCCACGATCGCCTCGGCCTCGGCCGCGGTCTCCGGCATCCAGACGCCGCGCCCGTCGTAACCGCCGCGCACCGCCTTGAGCACCATCGGCCAGCCGTGCTCGTCGCCGAAGCGCACCGCGTCGGCCGCCGCGGTCACCGGCGTGAACGCGGGCACCGGCAGCCCGAGCTCGGACAGCTTGGTTCGCATGGCCAGCTTGTCCTGCGCGTAGATCAATGCCTGCGGCGGCGGCTGCACGTTAACGCCCTCGGCGACCAGCGCCTCGAGGTGTTCGGTCGGCACATGCTCATGGTCGAAGGTCAGCGCGTGCGAGCCGACGGCGGCCTTACGCAGCGCGGCCAGGTCGGTGTGGCTGCCGAGCACGACCTCCGGGCTCACCTGCGCGGCCGGATCGTCCTGGTGTTCGGCGAGCACCCGCAAGCGCTGCCCGAGGGCGATGGCCGCCTGATGGGTCATGCGCGCAAGCTGGCCGCCACCGACCATGGTGACGGTGGGCATGACGGACGGATCGAAGGAACGTGGGCTCACGTCTTGTAATCTTGTCATGTCGAGCCCGAATGACCCCTACCGGTACACTCGGGCCTTGTGTCATTCGTCGACGACGTGGTCAACGTCCTCCCCCACCCGCTGCGGGAGATCGCGTACCGCCACCATGAGCTGATCAAATTCGCCATCGTCGGCGCTACCACCTTCGTCATCGACAGCGGCATTTTCTACGCATTGAAGTGGACGGTTCTCGACACGAAGCCGGTCACCGCCAAGATCATTTCCGGTGTCATCGCGGTGATCGCGTCCTACATCCTCAACCGCGAATGGTCGTTCAAGAATCGCGGCGGGCGCGAGCGTCATCACGAGGCGCTGTTGTTCTTCGGTGTCAGCGGTGTCGGCGTTGTGCTCGCCTTCCTGCCGCTGTGGGTGTCGAGCTACGTCTTCGATCTGCGTCAACCCGACGTGAGTTTCACCGTCGAGAACATCGCGGACTTCATCAGTGCCTTCATCATCGGCAACCTGCTGCAGATGGCCTTCCGCTTCTGGGCGATGCGCCGCTGGGTGTTCCCCGACGAAATGAAGGAGATCGTCGAGGAATTCGAGGAACTGCTCGAGGAAGAGCAGCTCGGCCACAGCTGATTCAGCGCGGTTCCGGCGCACCGTTCGCCGACCGGACGGGCGTGATCGCGCCCAGGAACACCGCGAACAACGCGGGCCTGCGCCGCTGCAGTTCCAAGCGCCCGCCATCGGCCTCGATCAGCGCCCGTGCCAACGCCAACCCGACACCGGTCGAACCACCTGCCGAGAACCCCCGATCGAAGATGTGCGGCGCGAGTTCGTCACGCACCCCCTCGCCCTCGTCGGCGACCTCCACGCACACCAGCGGCTCCCGGTCACGGCCGGGTCGCACCGTGCGCACCGATACCGTGCAGGTGCCGCCGCCGTGCATGAGCGCATTGTCGACCAGCACCGCGACTGCCTCGCGCAGCCGCGACCCGGTGATCGGCGCGCAGAGCGACTCGTCACCGATCAACGACAACGTCCGGTCCGCCTCGGTGAACGGGTGTGTCCATTCCGCGACGACCCCACGCAACTCGGCCATCACCGGCACCGGATCGCGATCGGCCGCGTCCTCGTCCCTGGACGCGCGGACCAGGTCGTCGATGGCCTCGGTCAGTCGATCGACCTGTGCCATCGCCTCTTCCGCCTCGTGCACGACGGCGGGGTCGGCGTGCGCGGACAACTCGTCCAACCGCAGCCGCACCGCGGTCAACCGACTGCGCAGCTGATGCGACACGTCCGCGACCAAGGCATGCTCGCGCTGCAACCGTCCCGCGATCTCGACGGTGGCCGAGTCGAGCACATCAGAGACTCTGTCGAGTTCGGAGATGCCATGCCTGCGCGGATCCGGCCGGAAGTCGCCCTTGGCCAGGCGCGCGGCCCTGGCCGCAACGTCGCGCAATGGATCGGCCACCCGACGCGCGGTGACCATCGCGACCGACACCGCGGCACCGAGCGAGGCCAGCACCGCGAACGCCACCACGGCCACGGCCTGCCGCTGCCTGGCTTGCATCGGCCCCGACGGCACCTCGAGGCGCAGTGATCCCGCGGTGCCCATCGACAGCGACTCCACCAGCGGGTCGGATACCCGATCCACGCCGATGTCAAGGCGCGAGGCGTTGTCCTGTGGCGCCGGGTAGACGATGGTCAGCCTGCCGCCCGCGGGGACAAGCGGTCGCACCGATCGGTCGTCGAATTCGCCGAGCACCATGCCGTCGCCGTGCTCCTGCGCGATGACCTCCGCGGCGATTCGCTCCAGCCTGCTCTGCAGATCGTTGCGGGTGATGTCCTCGACCCACAACCAGGCGGTGTAGATCAGCGGAACACCGAGCACCACCGTGGTGATGGTCAGCACGGTGAGGATGGACCGGAGAATTCGGCGCCGCACGTCAGTCGGTATTCAACCGGAAGCCGACACCGCGGACGGTGACGATGCGCCGCTCGGCCATCGGGCCCTCGTCGCCGATCTTGCGACGCAGCCATGACATATGCATGTCCAAGGTCTTCGAACCGCGCAGCTCGGCGTCGCCCCAGACCTCGCGCAGGATGGTCTCGCGCGGCACCACCTGACCCGCGCGATCGATCAGCACCTTGAGCAGTTCGTATTCCTTGTTGGCCAAACCGATCTCGACGCCGTTCACCAGCACCCTGCGGGCCGCGGGCTCCAACCTGATGCCCCCGACCTCCACGACGTCGTCACCGATTCCACTGCGCCGCAACAAGGCTCGCACTCTGGCCAGCAGCTCGGCGAGGCGGAACGGCTTGCCGACGTAGTCGTCGGCACCCGCGTCCAGACCGACGACGAAGTCCACCTCATCGGTGCGTGCGGTGAGCATCAGCACCGCCAGGTCGGCGCCGCGGGCGCGCACCTGACGGCACACCTCGAGCCCGTCCATGCCCGGCAAGCCGAGGTCGAGGATGAGCAGATCGTGGTTACCCTCCAATGCACGCTTCAGAACCGCGGGCCCGAACCGTTCGACCGTCACCGAATAGCCCTCGCGCCCCAGGGCCCGGGACAGCGGCGCGGCAATGGCCTCGTCGTCTTCGGCCAGGAGTACGGCGGTCATGACCCCAGATTACGGATCGGCGCGGCGGCCGGGCTTCTCATCGGTAGTCGCCGCCGGGTGCCCCGCGGCGACCTCGGTCGTCCCACCGTTGATCCCCGTTGCCATGGGACTCCTCGAACACCTGGCGGTACAGCAGCGCGTGCACCTGCTGCACCTGCGGGATGTCGTCGTATTCCAGCGGCTCTTCCGAGGACGAGCCGATGATGAGCGTGCCGGTGCCGAGCAGCCGGTCGAACAATCCGTGGCGGAACTGCACGCTGGAGATGCGGCTCATCGGGATATCGATGCCGGTGTGGGTGATCACGCCTTGGCGGATGAGGACTCGCCGGCCGGTCACGATGAAATGGGTCGACTTCCAACTCATCACCGGTGCGACACAACGCCATCCGAGGATGCCGAGCCAGCCGACGAGAATTACGCCGAGCAGGATCGTCCGCGTGGTCCCTTCGGTGTTTCGCCAGGCGAGTCCCCCGAGGAAACCGGCGACCGCGGTGGCGACCATGAGCGTCACAGCCGGCCAGAACAGCATTTTCCAATGCGGATGACGATGGAGTATCAACTGCTCGTCCGGCGCGAGCACCTCCTCCGGATAACCCATGCCGGAACCCTACCGCGTGAAGATGCAAGAATGCCTGGACGCGGGGGCGCGCCGTGCTGCACAATCGTCACCTCGCGCAGCCGCTTTCGCGCCCGAGATTCTCCCGCTCGCTCTAGTTGTGTGTCCGCTCGACCTAGCTCTGAACGCTCTACCTGCGGAAAAGCCAAGTCCTGCTAGACAAATTGTCGACTACGACCGTGGAGGCGTGAGTGACCAAGGATCTGACTCAGCTGGAAATCCTGACCGAACTCGAACCGGTGGCCGCAGCGAACCTGGACCGACACCTGTCGATGGCGAAGGATTGGCACCCGCACGACTACGTGCCGTGGGACCAGGGCCGCAACTTCGCGGCGATGGGCGGGGTCGACTGGATTCCGGAGCAGTCCACGTTGAACGAGGTCGCCAAGGCCTCGATGATCACCAACCTGCTCACCGAGGACAACCTGCCCTCCTACCACCGCGAGATCTCCGAGAACTTCTCCTCCGACGGCGCATGGGGCACCTGGGTCGGCCGCTGGACCGCCGAGGAGAACCGGCACGGCATCGTCATGCGCGACTACCTGGTCGTCACCCGCGGCGTGGACCCGGTCGCGCTCGAAGAGGCCAGGATGATCCACATGACCAGGGGTGTGCACTCCCCCGAATACTGGGGCGGGTTCCTGGTGAACGTCGCGTATGTGACCTTCCAGGAATTGGCCACCCGGGTCAGCCACCGCAACACCGGCCGAGTCTGCAATGACCCGATCGCCGACCGCATGCTGCAGCGCATCGCCGCCGACGAGAACCTGCACATGATCTTCTACCGCAACCTGTGCGGCGCGGGCCTGGATCTGGTCCCCGATCAGGCCATGGAGGCGATCGCCATGATCCTCACGAATTTCGTCATGCCCGGCTACGGCATGCCGAACTTTCGCCGCAACGGCGTGCTGATGGCCAAGCACGGCATCTACGACCTGCGCCAGCACCTCGAGGAAGTGGTGCAGCCGGTGCTGAAGAAGTGGAACATCTTCGAGCGCAACGACTTCGGTGCGCGCGGTGAGGCGGCCAGGGAGACACTCGGTGTTTTCCTGCAGAAGCTGGCAGGCGATGTGGCCAAGTTCGAGGAGCAGCGCGATCGCATGTTCGCGCGGGAAGCCGCGAGGGGCATCATGCAGCCGTTGTGAGTCGCTGTTGCTGACCCCGGTGCGAGCCGGGGTCAGCAAGCGGTTCAGTCAGTCGAAAGCTCAGACGTCGGCGCGCAAGTGGGTGACGTCACCTGCTGACACCGCCTGATCACCGATGAGCAAACGGCCGGTGGGGTCGATATCGGTGGCGATCCCGGTCAGCGTCTGCCCGCCGGGCAACTCCGCGCGCACCTGCGCACCCAGCGTGGCGCACCGCTCGCGGTAGGCCGCGATCAGATCGGTGGTCGCCCAGTCAGCCTCCCGCCAAGCCGTGAAGCGTCGAGCGAATTCGGTGAGCAGCGACCGCACCAGCAGGGTGCGGTCGGTGTCGGCGGCACCCGCCAGCGTCAGTGAGGTGGCGTGTGGCACCGGCAGTTCCGCCTCGGTGAGGCTCACGTTCAGGCCGATGCCGATCACCACGACGGGCACGCTGCCGCTTGCCACGACCTCGGCCAGGATGCCCGCGACTTTGCTGCCGTCGATCAGTACATCGTTGGGCCACTTGAGAGTTGCCGCCACACCCGCGGCCGAGCGCAGCGCATCGACGACCGCGACCCCGGTGAGCAGCGGCAGCCAGCCGAGAGATGACGGGCCTATGCCGGGCAACCGCACCAGCACTGACATCGAGATCTGCGCCCGTGGCGGGCTCACCCAGGTTCTGGCGTGCCTGCCGCGACCGTGCTCCTGCGCTTCCGCGAGCAGCACACTGCGATCTGCGTCCGACTCCCCGGCCCGCGCGATCAGGTCCGCGTTGGTGGAGCCGGTCGACTCCAGCACATCGATGCGAGAGAAGAACGACAGTTCGGGCGATTCGATAAGACTGCGCCGCAACTGCTCTGCATCCAACGGTGGCCTGTGCACATCGGCAGGCTACTCGGTGCCGATCCACTTACCGCGGCAGGTTGTCGGAGCCGTCGCTACCGCGGTAAGTCGGAGCTTTCGCTAGCCGACGAGGTCGTACTCGCGAATCGGTGCCGCCATGGCGGAATTATCCGCACAGTCGGATTCCCCTTCGCTCGCCTCGGCCCAGAATTCCGGATCGACGACGGTCGGCTGCGGCTGCTCGGTCTGCCAGCTGGTCCAGGCCGCCGCGGCGGCCTGTTCGGCGACTGTTCTACCCCATTCCCACATTGCCTTGCTCCTCCCCTGAGCTGAAATCCGAACGTCTTCAGGCTATCTGGGCACCCCTACGCCGCACCAATGATTTTCTTATGGGGGAACGCGGTAATCGACCAGGAACTTTCTGTCCGATGTCACAACGGAACGTGATCTAGCTGCGGTTTTTACTCGTCGGTAGCCAGTACTCGGTTCGTGCGGAGCACTGGTACTCGTTACACTCCGGAGCCATGACGAGTGTCCAGCAGCAGCCCGCATCGGAATCGGCGGGCGCCCCCGATATCCACACCACCGCTGGGAAGCTGGCTGACCTGCGGAATCGGCTGGAAGAAGCCAAACACCCGATGGGTGAGGCCGCAGTCGACAAGGTGCACGCCAAGGGCAAGATGACTGCCCGCGAGCGCATCCTCGCACTCGTGGACGAGGGCTCCTTCGTGGAGCTCGACGCGCTGGCCCGCCATCGCAGCGTCAACTTCGGCCTGGAGAACAACCGCCCGCTCGGCGACGGCGTCGTCACCGGGTACGGCACCATCGACGGCCGTGACGTCTGCATCTTCAGCCAGGACGTCACCGTGTTCGGCGGCAGCCTCGGCGAGGTCTACGGCGAGAAGATCGTCAAGGTGATGGATCTGGCGCTGAAGACCGGCCGTCCGCTGGTCGGCATCAACGAGGGCGCGGGCGCGCGCATCCAAGAGGGCGTCGTCTCCCTCGGCCTCTACGGCGAGATCTTCCACCGCAACATCCAGGCCTCCGGCGTGATCCCGCAGATCTCGCTGATCATGGGCCCGGCCGCGGGTGGACACGTTTACTCCCCCGCGCTCACCGACTTCGTGGTGATGGTGGACGGCACCAGCCAGATGTTCGTCACCGGCCCGGACGTCATCAAGACGGTCACCGGTGAGGACGTCACCATGGAGGACCTCGGCGGCGCACACACGCACATGACGAAATCGGGTGTGGCGCACTACGTCGCCTCCGGCGAGCAGGACGCCCTCGACTACGTCAAGGATCTGCTGTCCTACCTGCCGAGCAACAACCGCGCCGAGGCACCGCGGATGGCGCCGACCAATCCGATCGATGGCGCCATCGAAGACTCGCTCACCGACGAGGACCGCGAGCTGGACACGATCATCCCGGACTCGCCGAACCAGCCCTACGACATGCACGAGGTCATCCGTCGTCTGCTCGACGACGACGAGTTCCTCGAGGTGCAGACCGAGCGCGCGATGAACATCATCTGCGGTTTCGGACGCGTCGACGGCCGCAGCGTCGGCATCGTGGCCAACCAGCCCACCCAGTTCGCGGGCTGCCTTGACATCGACGCCTCCGAGAAGGCCGCGCGCTTCGTGCGCACCTGCGACGCCTTCAACATCCCGATCATCACCCTGGTGGATGTGCCCGGCTTCCTGCCCGGCACCGGCCAGGAATACAACGGCATCATCCGGCGTGGTGCGAAGCTGCTCTACGCCTACGGCGAGGCCACTGTGGGCAAGATCACGATCATCACTCGCAAGGCCTATGGCGGCGCCTACGACGTCATGGGTTCCAAGCACATGGGCGCCGATGTGAACCTCGCGTGGCCCACCGCCCAGATCGCCGTAATGGGCGCTTCCGGCGCCGTCGGCTTCGTCTACCGCAAGAAGCTGCAAGAGGCCGCGAACAGCGGCGACGACGTCGACGCGCTGCGCCTCGAGCTGCAGAACGAGTACGAGGACACCTTGGTGAACCCCTACATCGCCGCCGAGCGCGGTTACGTGGACGCGGTCATCCCGCCCTCGCACACCCGCGGCCAGATCGTCTCCGCCCTGCGACTGCTGGAGCGCAAGATGGTGACCCTGCCGCCGAAGAAACACGGCAACATCCCGCTGTGATGAAGCGATAAATCTGCATGGGCCGCGCACACTGGATTGCGGAGTAGCAATCAGTTGCTCCCCGGAGCAAGATCACTTCATCGGTTTGACATCGAGTCGGGGAACACGCCCGATCGAGATAGAGAGAGGATCTGGCACTGTGACGACCGTGGCAGAAGAAGATGTGTTGACCGCCGTCGAACTGGAGCTCGCGGTCGACCCGATCGCCGACGAGATCGAGGTGGCCGTGGATCTGGTCGCTCCGACCGCCGATTCGGTCGAGAACCCGTTCATTCGCATCGTCAAGGGCTCGCCGAGCGATGAGGAAGTCGCGGCACTGGTCTGCGTGCTGACAGCGGCGGCCAACAGCGGCACGAATGGTCCGACCGGTCCGGCCGACACCTGGGGCCGACCGACCTTCATGCACCGCGGCACCTCGCCGTTCTCGCCCTACGCCTTCCCTCAGCTGTCGCACCTGCGCGACTGACGTGCGTCAGCGCAACAAGCCGACCATCGAACCGGCCTCTTCGAGGCACGACGGAACCGAGCGCAACGAGGCGCAGTCGTGACCCGTCTGATTCTCGCGTCCGCATCACCAGCCCGCCGCGAGGTGCTGCGCTCGGCGGGGATCGATCCCGTAGTGCGAGTGTCCGATGTGGACGAGGACGCCGTTGCCGCGGCACTGCCGGACAACACGCTGCCGCAGGTCGTTGTGGTCGAACTGGCCAGAGCAAAGGCCCTGTCGGTAGCCGCCGTGATTCCCGAGCTCGCCACAGACTGTGTTGTGGTCGGCTGCGATTCAATGCTGTTGGTCAACGGCGAGCTACAGGGCAAACCGCACACACCCGAGGTCGCGCGGGCCCGTTGGACCGACATGGCCGGGCGGAGCGCGGATCTGATCACCGGGCACTGCGTGTTGCGGATGCGGGACGGAGCGGTGACCGCCGAGGCGGTCGACTGTAGCTCGACCACAGTGCATTTCGCCAAACCCGAACCCGAGGAACTGGACGCCTATATCGCGACCGGTGAGCCACTGCAGGTGGCGGGCGCGTTCACCCTCGACGGGATGGGTGGCTGGTTCGTCGATCGCATCGAAGGCGATCCGTCCAGCGTGATCGGGATCGGCCTACCACTGCTGCGCCGACTGCTTGGCGACGTTGGGGTCGGCGTTGCGCAGTTGTGGGCCCACTCGGCCCGCTGACGGCGGCGCGATCCGCTGCTCGGCTGCGGCGGCTTCGGCCCCGACCGGCACCGCGGTCGGCACCGCGGTCGCATCCCTGCTGTTGTCCGGTTCCCGGCGCATCTCCTGCTCGCGTCGCGCCGCCATCAGTTCCAGTCGGACCACGCAGAGCTCCGGCTCGACGAAAGGGTGCAGCCGGACATTCACCTCTCCGCGGGCGCCACCGCGGTCGAGAACCTCTTTGATGAGGCCGAGATGCACCCCGCACACCACCTCGGAGTGCGTGCGCGCGAGTTCGCGCAGCGGGCAGGCCGTCAATCTGATCAACACCTGCTCGTCGGTCTCGGTGGCCTGGTCTCGTTCCGGCGCGAAGCCGAGCTCCGAGAGCAGTGTCATCGTGAGCTCTTTGGCGTCTTCCAGGGATTCGATCTGCTGGTCGCCGACGTCCAGCTTGGCGCCCCAGGCACGCCCAGCGGCGATGGCCGCCTCCGAGCGACGCCGCGGATCGGGACCGAGCTGATCGGCGAGGACCTGCGCGAGTTCCTGATAGCCGACCGATCGCTGCACTGCGCTGTATCCGATGCGGGGGCGCCCACGGCCACGGGGTGGCTGCTGAAATTGCCGCACCAGGGATTCCTTGGTGAGTACATCCAGATGAAACCGAACTGTGGTGACGTGCTGTCCGGTGATTCTGGCCAGTTCCTGGGCGTCGAGAGGCTCACTGGCGCCACGTAGGATCGCGAGCAGTCGCCGCCGCGGCCAAGAATCGGACATAGCTCACCCCTCCTCCTGGGAGACTTTATCGGATGTGGGTGCGATTTATTCGCCCATTCAGCCGATTTGTGATCTGAAACGAGAGTCACTATCGCCTCACACTTACCATCGCTGTGAGACCCGAACCGCTGTAACCACCGTCTACCACGCGTGAAGGACCCACATCGTGCCCGTCGCCCCGGACCCTCATCCCTCATTCGGTTCCTACGCTCATCCTCACCGACTAGTAACCACAGAGTGGCTGTCGGCAAACATTGGCACGCCTGGACTCAAGATCGTCGAGTCCAATGAGGACATACTGCTCTATGACATCGGACACGTTCCCGGCGCCACCAAGATCGACTGGCGCGGCGACCTGAACGATCCGGTCACGCGTGACTATATCGACGGTGTCCGTTTTACCGAGCTTATGCGCGCCAAAGGAATCGAGCGCGACGACACGGTGGTGATCTACGGAGACCGGGGCAATGCGCAGGCCGCGCACACCCTGTGGCTGTTCACTCTCTTCGGGCACGAGGATGTGCGGCTACTCGACGGCGGTCGCGACGCGTGGATCTCGCAGGAGCGCGACACCACCTTCGACCTGCCGTATCTCACGCGCAGCGAATACCCAACCGTGCGCCGCGACGACAGCACCGCGCGCGCCTTCCGCGAGGACGTGCTCAGCCACCTCGGCAGGCCGCTGATCGACGTGCGCTCGCCGGAGGAATACTCCGGCGAGCTGATCCAGCCGCCGATCAATCCCGAGGACGCCGCGTTGCGCGGTGGACATATCCCGACCGCGGTGAATATCCCGTGGACCGAGACTTTCAATACCGACGGCCGATTCCGTTCCCGCGCCGAACTCGACGAGGTCTACGGCGCGCTCGCCGCACGGGACGATCTTGTCGTTTACAGCCGGGTCGGCGAGCGGTCCAGCCATACCTGGTTCGCGCTGAGCTTCCTGCTCGGATTCGATACGGTGCGCAATTACGATGGCTCGTGGACCGAATGGGGTAACTCGGTGCGGATGCCTATTGCCAAGGGCACTGAACCCGGCGAGGCTCCGGCCGGTACATCCCGAAAGACCCGCAGCAGGTAAGGCATAAACCACACCCGAAGCCCCGGTGTGATCCGCGCCCTACTGTTCGGTAGGGCTATCCGAGTTCGGCGTCTGTTGGCAGACTGCCTACACTCGCCCGAGACGTAAGTTTGTCGACCACGGGGCGACCAAAAAGATTGCACACAGGAGGCTCAGTGCCCAGCCATGCCAGCGCGCGGATAACGAAGGTACTCGTAGCTAACCGAGGCGAGATCGCCGTGCGCGTGATCCGGGCGGCCAAGGATGCCGGCATCGGCAGCGTCGCGGTGTACGCGGAGCCGGACGCCGATGCCCCATTCGTGAAGCTCGCCGATGAAGCGTTCGCCCTCGGCGGCCAGACCTCGGCCGAGTCGTACCTGGTGTTCGACAAGATCCTCGATGCCGCCGCCAGGTCCGGTGCCGACGCCATTCACCCCGGCTACGGATTCCTTTCCGAGAACGCCGACTTCGCCCAGGCCGTCATCGACGCCGGGCTCATCTGGATCGGCCCGTCGCCGCAGTCGATCCGCGACCTCGGTGACAAGGTCACCGCGCGCCACATCGCCGAGAAGGCGAACGCGCCGATGGCCGCGGGCACCAAGGACCCGGTCAAGAACGCCGACGAGATCGTCGAGTTCGCCAAGGAGTACGGCGTGCCTGTGGCGATCAAGGCCGCCTTCGGTGGCGGTGGCCGCGGCATGAAGGTCGCGCACTCCATCGACGAGATCCCCGAACTGTTCGCGTCGGCCACCCGTGAGGCCATCGCCGCTTTCGGTCGCGGCGAGTGCTTCGTCGAGCAGTACCTGGACAAGGCGCGCCACGTCGAGGCGCAGGTCCTCGCCGACCAGCACGGCAACGTGATCGTTGCGGGCACCCGCGACTGCTCGCTGCAGCGTCGCTTCCAGAAGCTGGTCGAGGAGGCTCCTGCTCCGTTCCTCACCGACGACCAGCGCGCGCGAATCCACGCCTCCGCCAAGGCCATCTGCAAGGAGGCCGGCTACTACGGCGCGGGCACCGTGGAGTACTTGGTGCAGGGCGACACCGTCTCGTTCCTCGAGGTCAACACCCGCCTGCAGGTCGAGCACCCGGTCACCGAGGAGACCGCGGGCATCGACCTGGTGCGCCAGCAGTTCCGCATCGCCAATGGCGAAGAGTTGGAGTTCAAGGAAGATCCGGCCCCGCGCGGTCACTCGTTCGAGTTCCGCATCAACGGTGAGGATGCCGGTCGCGGCTTCCTGCCCGCACCCGGCCCGGTCGCGGTGTACAAGGAGCCGACCGGCCCCGGTGTGCGCGTGGACTCCGGCGTCGTCGAGGGCAGCGTGATCGGCGGACAGTTCGACTCGATGCTGGCCAAGCTGATCGTCACCGGCGAGAACCGCACCCAGGCACTGGAGCGGGCCCGGCGCGCGCTGGCCGAGTTCCATGTCGACGGCCTCGCCACGGTTATCCCGTTCCACCGCGCGATCGTCGAAGATCCGGCGTTCATCGGTGACGGCGAGAAGTTCGACGTCTACACCAAGTGGATCGAAACCGAATGGGTCAACAACGTCGAGCCGTTCACTCCGAGTGGCGCCGCCGCCGATGAGGACGAGGAACTGCCGAGGCAGAAGGTTGTCGTCGAGGTCGGTGGGCGTCGCGTCGAGGTGTCGTTGCCCGGTCAGTTCAGCCTCGGT
Source organism: Nocardia sp. GCM10030253 (assembly GCF_042675075.1). Classification (NCBI taxonomy): domain Bacteria; kingdom Bacillati; phylum Actinomycetota; class Actinomycetes; order Mycobacteriales; family Nocardiaceae; genus Nocardia; species Nocardia sp. GCM10030253. Next base: position 125,697 of record NZ_JBHTDL010000014.1, read on the forward strand.
GGCGGTGCCGCCGCCGCGGGCAACGGCACCGGTGTGATCCGCAAGAAGCCCAAGCCGCGCAAGCGTGGCGGCGGCGGTGCCGGTGCGGCCTCCGGTGACGCGGTCACCGCGCCCATGCAGGGCACCGTGGTCAAGGTCGCGGTCGAGGAAGGCCAGTCCGTCGAGGCGGGCGACCTTATCGTGGTGCTCGAGGCCATGAAGATGGAGAACCCGGTCAACGCGCACAAGGCGGGCGTTGTCACCGGCCTTTCGGTCGAGGCGGGCGCCGCCATCACCCAGGGCACGGTCCTCGCAGAGATCAAGTAAACGGCTTCGCACAGCTGAGGCGGTGCACCGTTAACTGCAGATGAGCAACCGCTGGAGCGGGCGCTGGACACCGACGTCCGCGCCCGCTCTGTCGTATGGTGGGTCGGGTGACCAGTTCGCCCGTTGCACCCACTGTCGCGGAGGTCATCCGTGGCCGCCGTGAGTCCGCGAGTCGCACCGACGGACATCGCCTCGCCCTGGTCATCGAGGGCGGCGGTAGCCGTGGCGTCTACTCCAGCGGCATGGTGCAGGCACTGGAGGAACTCGGCCTCGCCTCGATATTCGATGCCGTCTACGGCACCTCGGCGGGCGCGATCAACGGTGCGTGGCTGCTGTGCGGGCGGGCGCTGCCCGGCATGCGGTCCTGGACCGATCCCACGATCATGCGGCGCGCGGTCGATCCGGCCCGGCTGCTGCGCGGACGTCCTGCCTTCGATCTGAACTACCTGGTCCACCAGGTGTACGACGGCGTCGAACCGATGGACTTCCCCGCCATCTTGGCCAACCCAACCACCTTCCATCCCATCGGCACCGACATCCGCACCGGCCTCGCGGTCGACCTGCGCCGTCACATCGTCGACAAGCGCACGCTCATGACCGCGCTACGGGCCTCCGCCGGCCTGCCGATCCTCGCCGGACCGCCGGTCCCGCTCGGCGATTCCTACTACCTCGACGGCGGTCTCGCCGAAACCGTCCCCATCCGCACCGCGGTCCGTGACGGCGCCACCCACGCCCTCGTCCTGCGCACGCGTCGCACCGACGAACAACGCCCACCCGCCTCCCGCCTGCACCAGATCGTCGGCGGCAGCTACCTGCGCGTCCGCGCCCCCGGCGCCTACCGCGCCTGGCTCCAGCGCCCACACCAACAACACGTCGAAGACCGCTTCCTCACCGAGCTGGGCTCCACAGCCCTCCAAATCCACCCCCCACTGGGCTCGCCCGATATAGACAGCGCGGCCCGAGACACCGCCCTCCTCACCCAAGCCCTGGAAATCGGCCGCCGAGCCGTCCACACCAACCTCACCGCCGCCCTCGACATCACCACCGAAACCGCCTGACCTACCGCAAAACACAGCAGCCAGCGGGTCGACGCGCAAGCACGACACCGCGGCCCTACATCGACCATCCGGCTGCGCGACCAGAGCAGGCCCGGGCCGAAATCCGAACCTATCTCCGAGATCAGCACCATTTGCGGTGTCCAGAGCAGGTGCGGATAGCGAGATAGGGTGCGGGCCTGTGACAGTCGGCGGTCACGGCAATGTCATGCAGTTGCTGGTTATCGGTGAAGAGCTGCTGGTCGACGGCATCGATGTGCTCATATGACGCAGCGCGGCGAACTCCAGTCAGGCACAGGGAATCCTCGCCACCCTGTGTCGCATGGCCTGCAGGCCGCGGAATCCGGTCGGTATCGGATCGGTTGACCCATCGTCGGCCAGAGCTGGTGTGAAACCGAGGGATATCTTGCGGCCACCGCGGAAATACCGGGACGTGCACGCCTTGTCCGTGTCGCGCAACCCGATTCGCCGACGCGCTAATTCACCATCACCGTGACGCCTTGGGAGAGTGGGAAGTCGTGCAGTTCCAGGTGGCTCGGGGTGGCGTCGGGGGCGACGTCGAAAACCAGTTGGGTGGTGGCGGATTGGCCGGGGCGGAGTTCGAAAGAGTAGTTGTGCCACTGCTGAGTGGTCTGCCACATGGTGGCGGCGGGGTCGTGGTCGATTCTGCGGCCCTGAGTGTCGACGAGGCGCTGGCCGAACGGGAGAAACCACTTCGACTGGTCGGAAATGTTGTTCACCGTGACGGTGATGATCTCGAATGAGCCGCGGGCGGATTGGAATCCGACACGGGAGACACCAGAATCGGCACTGGTCACGACGAATTCGAACTTCCCGTCGCGCACCGGGGACTGCGCGGGCGCGGGGGCGGCCTGATCGGGGTCCGGCGGGGGCGCGGGATGTTCTTCGGCCGACGCGGTCGGCGGGGGAGCACTCGAACCACCGCCCGGGTCGCCCACTCGACTACCGGAGGCCAGCAGGGCGACGCACCCCGCCGCGAACACGAAGGGGGTCAGGAACACCACGACGAGTGCGCCGATCACCTTGGTGAACACGCCGCCCGACCGCCTGCGTGGACGGCGACGCGGCAGTGCAGGCGCCGGCGGAGCGATCCACGGGCGCCCCCGCGATACCGACCACCGAATCGGCGCCACCGACGCACTACGCGGCCGCTTCGAACTCCGCTGATACACAGACCGTTTCGCAGGCACGGACGGCGGCGGGAACGCCGCACCAGGGCGCCGCACCGGCGCATGCGGCGCGTACCGTGAATTCTGCTGCGGGACAGCGCCTCTGACCGGCGCAGGCGGCAGCTGCGGCGCAAGGCGGGTCACCACCAACGTCGGTGTCGGCCCCGGCTCCGGCATCACCTTCGTCGGCGTGGGGTGCTTCGGTGCCACAGAAGCCGGTGACTGCCCACCAGCCACCAACGCCTGGGACTCCGACGCCGACGTACTCGACGCAACAGGCTTCGCCGACGCTGGCGGTGACGATTCGCCAGCCGCCACCAACGCCGATGCCAGCCCAGACTCCGGCATCACCTTCGTCGGCGTGGGGTGCTTCGGTGCCACAGAAGCCGGTGACTGCCCACCAGCCACCAACGCCTGGGACTCCGACGCCGACGTACTCGACGCAACAGACTTCGCCGACGCTGGCGATGACGATTCGCCAGCCGCCACAGTCGGTCCCGGCTCCGGCGTCACTTTCGTCGGCAAGGGGTGCTTCGGCGCCACCGATGACGGTGACTGCCCTATGGCCACCAGAGCTGGTGATGGCTCTACCGTCGAGTCGCTCGACGCAACGGTTTTCCCAGACGGTGGTGGCGATGACTTCGGCACCGGTTGACCGGTCGCCAACGTCGGCTCTGGCTCCGGCAGCAATCTTGTCCGAGGGTCCGGCGTGGCCGGTGCTGCCGAGCTGTTCGGCGCGACGGGTTCCGCAGACGGGGATGGCGATGGTGCCGGTTGCCCGGTGGCCACCAACGTCGGTGTCGGACCCGACTCCGACAGCAACTTCGTACGAGGCTTCGGCGACGGTGGCGTCGACGGTGTTGCCGAGTGTGGCGGCCTTCTTCCCGGCTGCGGCGACGATTGCGGCGGCACCGGCGGAACTGCCGACCGATTGTGCACGGGCGGGTTCGAGGGTCGCTCCAGGCCGACGGCTGCGCGTGCGGCGTCGGCGAAGTCGCGGGCGCTCGGGTAGCGCCGGGCCTGGTCTTTGGCCATGCCGCAGGCGATGACCGCGTCCAATGCCGTTGGTACCGCCGGATTCACCGAGGCAGCGCAGGGTGGCGAGGCCATCAGGTGGTCGTGCATCTGCCGAGGTGGGTCGGTGTCGCCGTAGGGGCGACGGCCGGTCAAGCATTCGTACAGCACGCAGGCCAGCGAGTAGATGTCGGAGCGTGCGTCGACGGTCCCGTTGAACCGTTCCGGCGCCATGTACGGCCAGCTGCCGATCGCCATACCGGTTGCGGTGACGGCGGTCTGGCCGATGCCTTTGGCGATGCCGAAGTCGATCAGATACGCGTGCCCGCCACTATCGATCAGGATGTTGGACGGTTTGACGTCGCGATGGATCAGCCCCGCCCGATGCGCGGCATCCAGACCCGAGGCCACCTGAGTCACGAAGTCGACGGCCGCGACCGGGGTCAGGGTGCGCACCCGACCCAGCATTTCGGCCAGATCGATACCGTCGATGTAGTCCATCGCGATGAACAGCCGACCGCCCTGCTCACCGAAGCCATGAATGCGCACAATATGCGGATTCCGCAGAGTCGAACCGAGCCTGGCCTCACGCTCGAACCGCCGCCGGTACTCCCCATCGGCAGCCAGGTTCTCCGACAGCACCTTCAGCGCGACCATGTGCCCGCCACCGGTGTCGCGGGCGAGCCACACCTCCCCCATCCCGCCCCGCCCGAGCAAACGGTCGAGCCGGTACTTCCCGAACTGTTCCTCCCCCATCGCTGACCTCCCGGTAACCGCGCCGCTGCGGGTGGGGCGGCAACCCGGCGACCCCGAATTGCCCGAACCTGCTCCGACCCTATCCCCGCCACCCACCTCCGAACAGTGTGATGTCCCCTACGTAGTACTACCTCGCCACCGGAGACCCGGTCGCCGCCGAACCGCTCCCACCCAACACCGAGCACCCCGTCGATACGCATCGGAGACACCAACGATTGCCATGCCCGACCCACCCACAGTTACGCTCCTCGCGCTCCCTGAGCGAGCGGTACACAGCTACGGCGACCATGCAGGCAGCGACGCGGGCATGACCAGCGTCTACGTGGGCGCGGGATTGATCCGCGAACTGGAGCTGCTCGTCGCCGCCGGCCTGACTCCCCGTGAAGTGATCATCGCCGCGACAGCCACCCCCGCCGCTGCCCTCGGCAAAGACAACATCGGCGTCATAGCCCCCGGACGAGCCGCCGACCTCGTAGTAACCGGCAACCCACTCACCGACATTGCCAACCTCCGCCGCGTCGACGCAGTCCTACGCGACGGCGCAACACCACCTAACCCCGGCCGCCCCGAAACCTGCCCTCGCCGAGGCAGTTCCACTCGTCGACCGGAATATGGCCGTCGACCGGAATGGCTGCGGCAAACACAAGATCTCACTCCGGCGTGTCCCACTTGTCAACGACCCGCCCGCCCGCCTGGCGGCGGGAATCCGGTGAGAGGCGGATGGCTGTGGCGCACACGCGACGGACACTCCACCATGCGTAAGTCGTCGGCGGTCCTACTTGCCGGGCTTGTCGTTGCGCGGCTTGTCATTTCGCGGCTTGTCGTTGCGCGGCTTGTCGTTGCTGTGGCCGTCGGCACCTGAGTTGCCGTTATCGTCATTGCGGCTGCCGTTGCTCGAGTTGTTGTTGCCATCGTTGACGTCGTTGCGGCTGCCATTGCCGTCGTAGCCATTGCCCGAGTCACTGGGGCCGTTGCCGTTGTAGCCGTTGCCCGAGGTGCCGTTGCTCGAACGTTCCAGGGGCGGTTCGGCATTGTCCGGCCTCGGCATGTCGGCGTGGGGCTGCGTCGGAATCCAGTTCGCGAATTGACCGTCGGCGAGAACGCATGCGAGCGGTGTGCCGTCGCCTGCGAAGGTGCTGGCGTCGACGACGGGATTGCAGGGCTGTCCGGCAACAGGGACCACCGCGATCGGCGGCGGTGCGGGTGCGACCGGGATTCGGTGCTGCGGCGCTGGACTTGCCGACGGTACGGATGGCGGTGCGGCAGTACCGGTCTCGGTTCCTGCCGGTCGCCCCAGCCAGAGCGCCACCCCAACCACGGTAAGAAGCGCCGAGATGGCTGCGGTAGCGAATCCTGGTCCCAGCACCCGCGGGGGTTCGGTTACGCGCGGCCTCCCCGCGGCACGCGGTGATCCGGCTACTCGCTCCGTTCCGGCTGCATGCTGCGGCTCAGTTACACGCTCCGGCCCAGCCGCACGATGCGATTCAGCTACACGCTCCGGTCCAGCCGCACGATACGGCTCAGCTACACGCTCCGGCCCAGCCGCACGATACGGTCCGGCTGCAAGCTGCGATTCAGCTGCACGCTGCGGCTCAGCTACACCTTCCGGTTCGCGTGCGCGCTGCGGTTCAGCTGCGTGCTGCGATTCAGCTGCACACTCCAGCCCAGGTACACACTCCAGCCCGGGCACACGCTCCGATCCGGCTGCACACTCAGGCCCGGGTACACACTCCGATCCGGCTACATACTCCAGCCCAGGTACGCGCTCCGGCCCGGGTACACGCCCCGGTTCGAGGCGCTCCGATCCGGCTACACGCCCTGGTTCGGGTAGGCGCGGCGGTTCAGCGGCACGCTGCGGTTCAGCTACTCGCTGCGATTCAGCTACTCGCTGCGATTCAGCTACTCGCTGCGATTCAGCTACTCGCTGCGGTTCAGCTGCCCGCCACGATTCGGGCAGCACCGAGGTCGACGGGACGGTTGCCGCCGTGATCTCGACCGTCGCGGTTTCCCGCCCGGTCACCGCGGCGTACGCGTCGGATGCCATTTCGCCCGCGCTGGACCAGCGCTGGTTCGGGTCCTTGGACATGCCGCGGGCGACGACCGCATCCAATGCGGCTGGCACGGTGGGATTTACGGTGGCGGCGGCGGGCGGGTCGATCATCAGGTTTGCGCGCAATTGCTGTGCGGAATCAATGTTGCCGAAAGGCCGTTGGCCGGTGAGGCATTCGTACAGCACACAAGCCAGCGAGTACTGGTCGGCGCGGCCGTCACAGGTGCCGCTGAAGCGTTCCGGTGCCATGTACGCGAGAGTTCCGACCACATTGCTGCTTGCCGTGATCGTGGGCTGGTCGATCCGGTGCGCGGTACCGAAGTCGATCAGATGGACGAATCCGTTCGGGCTCACCATGATGTTGGACGGCTTGACGTCGCGGTGGACCAGCCCGGCCCGATGAGCGACGTCGAGCGCCGCCGCGGTCTGCGCGATGATCTCCACTGCCTGCGCCGCGGGCATCGGCCCATCGCGCCGCAGCTGCGCGGCGACATCGGTGCCCTCGATGAACTCCATGTCGATGTAGAGGCGGCCGTCGAGTTCGCCGAACGTGTGGATCGGCACATTGTGCGGGCCACGGACCTGGGCCGCCAGGCGGGCCTCCCTGGTGAACCGCTGCCGGTAGGTCGCGTCGACGGCGTGCACCGCGGCCAGCATCTTCAGCGCGACGTCACGCTGGGTGACGGTGTCGTGCGCGAGCCAGACCTGTCCGGTGCCGCCGCTTCCTAGCAACCGGTCGAGACGGTAGTGGCCGAACCACAGCTCGCCCATATCGAAACCTCTCGCTCGCCTGCTCCCCATCGAGCAGTTACCCCAAATCCGTACCGACACCGCAGAACCCGAGAAACCAATGCGGCGGCCATTCATCATTTCGCAATCGAGCGGCCCGATGTCGCGGAATTCGATGAGCACGGCGTCATTCACCGTCCGGCGTTGCCCGCTGCGCGGCGTCGGACCGCGAGGCGGCCGGATCGTCATCGACAGCCGCTAGCCTTGCTCGTATGAGTGACGTGCCCGAGATCCGCATCGGCACCGCAGAGCGTGAGCAGGCGATGCAACGACTGTCCGATCATTTCGCCGCCGGTCGGCTGAGCGTCGCCGAGTTCGACGAACGCAGCGCGGTCGTCGCGGCCGCGATGACCCGCGCTGATCTGGATACGGTCTTCGTGGATCTCCCGGAGCCCGTCGCGGCGGCGGCGCTGCCTGCCGAGCGGGACAGCGGGTTCCTGGCCGAGTGGCCGGAGCGGGTGATGGCGGTGATCCCGATCGTCGCGGTCATCCTGTTCTTCACCACTGGCAGCTGGCTGTGGTTCCTGGCGATTCCGCTGATGGGCGCGCTGCTGTTCGGCAGTCGTCACGGTCGGCACCGGGATCGCCGCGGGAAGGACAAGGACTGATGGAACCGGTCGAAATCAACGCGGGCACCTGGTACCTGCGCGCACTGCGCGCCGACGAACGCATCGACGACCGCCCCGCGCTAGCCGAAGGCGGCATCACCGACCCCGACTACGTGGCGCTGCGCACCACGCAGTGGGACAACGAATCCCACTACTCGTGGGCTGTATGCGAACCGACCACCGCCGAAATGGTCGCCGAAATCGGTGTCACCCCCACCGCCGACGACACGGCCGAAATAACCGGCTGGGCAAGGCCCGGCTACGAACCCGCATTGGCGGCGGGGCTGACATCGGTCCGCCGCTTCGTCGAGGGCGGACTCGGCCTGCGGCCGAAGGGCTGACACAACGCGCGAGGTGTGCGAACCAGTCCGCTATCGCATCACGCCCGTATGCCCGGTCGAGTAGCGGCCGGGCTGCGGCCAGACCGTCAACCCGTGAGCTCCACGGCCAACCGGTATGCGGGCCAACAGGTTCCAATTGACGATGTCTATGGCGTAGACCTCGCCATGGTGGCGGCCGGAGACCCAGAAGACGCGGCCGTCGGCGGAGATGTTGCCCATGTCGGGGCTGCCGCCGCCGGGGATGTGCCACTTGTGGACCAGGCTGTTGGCGGCGAAATCCCAGACCGAGATACTGCCCTCGTGGCGGTTGGTGATGAGCATCTGGGTGGAGTCACGGGTGACGTAGAGGCCGTGCGTGCCCTTACCGGTGGGGATGAAGCCGGTGTTCTCGAAGCTGAGGGCATCGACGGTGTAGATACCGTCGGCGGCCATATCGGCGATGAAGAAGGTGCGCCCGTCCGGTGCGAGTTTGACGTCCTGTGGCTTGCCGGAGCGACCGCCGGGCAGGTCGATCGTCTTGATCGCGGTGCGCGCCGCAACATCGAAAACCAGCATGCGCCCAGCGAATTCGCAACTGGCCAACGCGAACCGACCGTCGGCGGTGAAGTCCATATGATCAACGCCAGCGCAGTCCGGCACTGCCATCGCGTGCAGCTTCTGCCAGGTCTGCGGATCGTAGAAATCCAGCGACTTGTCCGCCTCTGCGACGACGAGCGCGAACTGGCCGTCGGGCGTGTAATACATGTTGTAGGGGTCGCGCACCGGAAACGACGGGCCCGGCATGCCGGTCCTCGGGTCGATCGGCAGCAGGCTGCCGCCGCCGAGCGGAAGATCGTTGGTGACGTACAGCGTCTGCATGTCGTAGGACGGCACCACATGCTGCGGTTCCTCGCCGCCGGCCGGGAAGGTGTCGATCACCTGGAAGCTGGCCTGGTCGATCACCGAGACGGTGTTGGATTTGCTGTTGGGCACGTACACCAGCGCCCGATGGTCGGCCACCGTCGGGCTGAGCTCGCGGTTCGCGGCGTACACATCGGTCGGCGACAGCGGCGGCGGCATACCCGGTAGCAGGTCCCGCAGGTGCGGCGGCGGTGCGCTCGTGGTGGGTGCGGCAATGGTGGTCGGCGCGTTCGACGTGTCCGCCGATCCCGCCTCACTGGAGGCACAACCCGCCACGGCCACCGCAACGGCCAGGGACGCGATGAATTGATGAGGGGCTGCGACCGGACGTCGGTCCGGCCGAGCGGATGGCGCGCAGCTTCGGTACATGCGCTGTCGGTTCACGCGCTGCACCGTGCCAGGGGGTGGTGGAGACGAGATGACATGGGTGCGAAGCCTAAGCGGTGAAGCGCGGATTCCGCGGTAATCCGCGCCGAGTCAGCCGAAGCCTGTCCTGCCATCCGGACATTCGTGACGGAACGACCCGAGGTCGATCAGAACCCAGCCCATGACATCGACCGTCGCGTCCAAAGTATGCGTGCCGAGCCTCGCGGTGGGCGCGGGCGCGGCAATCCGCGCCGCGCCCACCGAAGCCCGTCCTCCATATTCGTGACGTAACTACCCCAGGGTGGTCAGCACCCGATCCAGGGCATCGACCGCCGCGTCCAATTCGGCATCGGTGACGGTGAGCGGCGGCCGGAAGCGGATGCCCCGCTCGCCGGTGCCGAGGATCAGCACATGCTCGTCGGCCCACAGCCTGGTCAGCACCTGGTCGCGCAGCCGCGCCGAGGACACCGTGACCGCGCACATGAGGCCGCGCCCGCGGGGTTCGGTAATGCTGGGGTGCGCTGCGGCAAGCCCTTCAAGCCGTTGCAGCAGATGCGCGCCGAGCACCTGGGACCGCGCGATCAACTCGTCACGCTCGAGCACCTCGAGAATGCGCCTGGTGCGCACCATATCGGTGAGGTTGCCGCCCCAGGTTGAGTTGAGCCGGGAGCTGACGACGAACACATTGTCGGGCACCTCGTCGATACGCCCGCCCGCCATCACACCGCACACCTGGGTCTTCTTCCCGAACGCGACCACGTCCGGCTCGAGCCCGAGTTGTTGGTAGGCCCAGGTGGTTCCGGTCATCCCGACACCGGTCTGCACCTCGTCGAGCACGAACAACGCATCGTTCTCGTGACACAACCGCTGTACGGCCTGCAAGAACTGCGGACGCAGATGCCGGTCACCGCCTTCGCCCTGGATCGGCTCGGCGATGAAACATGCTATGTCGTGCGGGTTTTCGGCGAAGGCACGCCGCGCCTGATCCAGCGCGTTCGCTTCGGCGACGTCGATATCGTGATCGTCGCTCAGATATGGCGCGTCGATGCGTGGCCAGTCGAACTTGGGGAAGCGCGCGACCTTCACCGGATCGGTGTTGGTCAGCGACATGGTGTAGCCGGTGCGACCGTGGAACGCTCCGGTCAGGTGCAGCACCTTGGTACCGAGTTCCGGTGCGCGCCCGTGAGATTCGTTGTGCCTGCTCTTCCAGTCGAACGCTGCTTTGAGCGCGTTCTCCACCGCGAGCCCGCCACCGTCGATGAAGAACAGGTGCGGTAGCCGCGGGTCGCCGAGCACACGCGCGAATGTCTCTACGAACCGCGCCATTTCGACCGTGTAGATGTCGGAGTTGCTCGGCTTGTTGAGGGCGGCGGCGGCGAGTTCGGCGCGGAAGACTTCGTCGTCGGCCAGTGCGGGATGGTTCATCCCTAGGGCGTTCGAGGCGAAGAAGCCGAACATGTCGAGGTAGGAGCTGCCGTCTCGTTCGTCGACGATCCGGCAGCCACGCGAATTACGGAGGTCAAGCACCAAGTCGAAACCGTCGGCCAGGATGTGCGCCGACAAGATCTCGTGTACCCGGGTTGCGGGGGTGACCGGTGCTATGTCACCGTCCGTGCGGGTGCGGTCCAGTTCGAGGGTCACACCGGCCAGGGTACGGAAATATTTACGGAATCTCTACAACTCGTCGGACTAATTACGGCCAATCGTTATCTGTCATAGAATGTCTGCAAGATGATGGTGCTTCGAGTCCTGACGTTGGCGGTCGCCCTGATCTCCTGCAGCAACTGCTCGAGGTGCCGCGGCGAGGCCACCCGCACCAGCAGCACGTAGCTCTCGTCACCGGCCACCGAATGGCATGCCTCGATACCAGGGATATGTTGCAGAACGGCGGGCGCGTCATCCGGTTGCGAAGGGTCGAGAGGAGTGATCGCGACGAATGCCGACAACAGTTGTCCAAGTGCCTCGGGGTCGACGTGGGCTGTGTAACCCCGGATTACCCCACGCGCCTCTAACCTGCGCACCCGCGATTGCACAGCGGAGACCGATAGGCTCGCCTTCTCTGCCAGGTTCGATAACGTGGCGCGACCGTCGGCCATCAGTTCACGAATCAGCAGGCGATCGATGTCATCGAGTGCGGGTCTTGCCGGTGTATCCGCCATCAGCGAAGGCTAACTCAGCAAGCGCGACTCGTGGCGGAAACCTCTACTCGTTCACTCCCCGTAACAGCACAGTATTGTGCGCCTGCCCAAAGCGACAGCGGAGCAATCGATGACACATACGCTCGACGATCACCTCACCATCGACCTGGCAGCCCGTGCGGCGGCGCTGTTGCGCGAGCTCGGCGCCGAGCCGCCCGCGGCAGGCGGATTACCTGCTCGCACACCGATTACCGGCGGCGGGCTCATGACACTGCGCGCCGACTCCCTCGACGAGGTGGACGCCGCGATCGACCGTGCCGCGGTGGCATTCCGCGGGTGGCGCACCGTCCCCGCGCCCGGCCGGGCCGCGGTGGTGCGGCGGCTGGCCGAACTGCTCACTGTGCACAAGTCCGAACTCGGCGAGCTGGTCACCCTCGAAGCCGGGAAGATCGGTCCGGAGGCACTCGGCGAAGTACAGGAAATGATCGACATCTGCGAGTTCGCGATCGGCTTGTCGCGGCAGCTGTACGGCAAGACCATGCCCTCGGAGCGGCCCGGGCATCGGCTGATGGAGACCTGGCACCCGCTGGGTGTGGTCGGGGTGATCTCCGCGTTCAACTTCCCGGTCGCGGTGTGGGCATGGAACACCGCTGTCGCACTGGTCTGCGGTGACACCGTGGTGTGGAAGCCGTCGGAGACGACACCGTTGACGGCCCTGGCCTGCCACACCCTGTTGCGCCGTGCCGCGGCCGATGTGGGCGCGGATCCCGAAGTACACCAACTGATTCAGGGTGGCGCCGAGGTCGGTTCCCGGCTGGTCGACGACGAGCGCGTCGCGCTGGTGAGTGCCACCGGTTCGGTGCGGATGGGACGCATCGTCGCACCGCGGGTGGCCGCGCGATTCGGGCGGTGTCTGCTCGAGCTGGGCGGCAACAACGGCGCGATCGTCACGCCGTCGGCGGATCTGGAGCTGGCCGCGCGTGGCATCGTATTCGCCGCGGCGGGCACGGCCGGGCAACGCTGCACGACGCTGCGGCGGCTGATCGTGCACGCCGATGTCGTCGGTCCGCTGCTCGATCGGGTGGCCGGTGCGTATCGGCAACTACGCGTTGGCAATCCACTCGAGGATGGGGTGCTGGTCGGACCGCTGATCGACGGGCGGGCCTACGAGGGGATGCGGGCCGCGCTGGATCGAGCACTCGCCGACGGTGGCGAGTTGGTGTGCGGCGGCGACCGGGTCGACGGGTTCGGCGACGACGCTTTCTACGTGCGCCCTGCGATTGTGCGGATGCCCGCACAGACCGCAGTGGTGCGCGAGGAGACCTTCGCCCCGATCCTCTACGTGCTGACGTATCACGACTTCGACACCGCGATCACACTGCACAACGCAGTGCCGCAAGGACTTTCGTCCGCCGTCTTCACCGCAGACCAACGCGAGGCGGAACGCTTCCTCGCCGCCGACGGCTCGGACTGCGGCATCGCCAACGTCAATATCGGCACCTCGGGTGCCGAGATCGGCGGCGCCTTCGGCGGCGAGAAGCAGACCGGCGGCGGCCGCGAATCCGGCTCGGACTCCTGGAAGGCATATATGCGCCGAGCCACCAACACCATCAACTACTCCGACCAACTCCCCCTCGCCCAAGGCATTCAATTCGGCTGACAGGCTCCTGACCTCGCGATTAGGTCGGACAGCCACCCCATGGGTAGTGTTACGGCTACCCAACGCGGGGTGGAGCAGCTCGGTAGCTCGCTGGGCTCATAACCCAGAGGTCGCAGGTTCAAATCCTGTCCCCGCTACTACGAACGGCCCCGGAACAGTATGTTCCGGGGCCGTTCTGTTACCCGGGTCAGGGACTACGCAGGCAAACCGACCGTCGCGGGGCGAGTTCGTCACAGCATCACGGCGACGGGCGGCCCCTCAGCACCGGGTGGGCAGACCATTCCGCGACTGTGACACGAACCGGCTCACTCGTCTTCGGCCACTCCGAGAATCTGTTTTCCCACCACACCCGCGAGGACCTCGGTCGAGTAGGCCATCAGCTGGCCTGCTTCGGCATCCCGCAGATGGCGTTGGATCGGAGACTGTTTGAGGTATCCGGAGGCGCCACCGATACGAACGCCCAGTTGCGCGACGTCCACCGCGATCTTGTTGGCGAGATATTTGGCGCGGGACAAGTTCGGGAAGAAGGCGGGGATGCCGTTGTCGGCCTCCCAGAGGGCGCGGTCGTAGAGCGCGTGTGCGGCCGCGAGCCGGATCTCGACGTCGGCCACTTCGAACTGCACCCACTGCTGGTGCGACAGTGGCTTGCCCATGATCACTCGCGATCGCGCGTGCGCGATCAACGCGTCCAGCGCGGCGTCGGCGATGCCGAGGGAGATCGCGGGCAGCCCCGCCGGGATGACCGCGAAATCGCCGGGACCCGGGGCACGGCCACGATATTCGGCACGCAGGACAGTGCGGTCGAAGGAGAGCAGTTGGCTGCGGGTCGCGCGCAGACCCAACGTGTCCCAGATCGGGATGACCGACACTGTGGCGTCGGGGATCACACCGAAGAAGGTCGGCACATCGTCGACACGAGCATTGACCAGCAGATAATCGGCGATCTCGCTGGCCGAGACGAAGCGTTTGGCGCCGGTGATAGACCAGCCGCCGTCGACGGGGACGGCCTCCTGTTGCGGATTGAGGAAGCGGTTTCCGCTGGCCGGCTCCGACAGCGCGTTCGCGAACCGCTTGCCAGCGAGGAATTCGTCGGCGAAGAACGAGCCCAACGAATCCCGGGTGATCTCGGCGAGCGCGACACCCGCTCCGGCGTGCATCACCCAGATCGTCGCCGTGGACGGGTCGGCCTTGGCGAGAACGCGCACGAGCTGCCCGAAAGCCAGGTAGCTCAGCCCGAGACCACCTACATGCTCAGGCAGCACCGCCCGGTCGGCTTCCGCCTCGTGGAGTGCATCCAGATGCTCGACCGCGATCTCGGCGCGCTCGTCGTACTTCGCGGCAGTGGCACCGATATCGACGGCCAGCTCGGCGGCTCGGTCGAGGATCTTGCGCTCGACATCGCGGAGCGGGCCGGGGAATTGCGCTGTGGTCACGAAATACTCTCCGGTAGTTGGGGTTCCGAGATCCTGTGGCGATTGTTCGACCAGGGTACGCAGCAGGAGTTCCCGGAGCGCGCGAAATGGTCGAACCGCCGGATCCGTTCCACACCCGCAGCACAGCGAACGCCACGCGAAAGCCGAGGTCGGACGGTTTCGCACCGTCCGACCTCGGCCATTATCTGCTTACTCGAGACCGGTCGTCATCGGTCCGAGCACAGCAGCTCGGTTACCGACTAGACCTGCGGCGGCTCGATGCCCAATTCGCGCAGACCATTTCGATAGAGCTCGACGTTGGCGAGTTTGATGTCCTCGTAGCCGCGGACGATATCGGTGAGTGCGGCGGCCTTGACCGCCCGGTCGTAATCGGCCGGGTCGAGGTCGGCCGCGAGTGCCGTCACCATCTCGGCGTAGTGGCTGAGCAGGGTGCGTTCCACCCGGCGCACGTTGGCGTAGCCGAAGGGGTCGAATTTGGTGCCGCGCAGGCGCTTTCCCTTGGCAAGGACGCGTAGCGCCAGGTGGCTGCTCGGCCCGAGGCCGATCTTCTTCTTGCGGCCCATGGCGCGCAGGACGGGTGGGTGCAGCCGGTAGGTGAGATTTGCGCCGTCGGGCAGTTGGTCGGCGATATCGTCGAGGAAGGCCGGGTCGGTGAGGCGGCGGGCGACCTCGTATTCGTCCTTGTAGGCGGTGAACTTGTAGAGGCCGCGGGCCACTTGCTCGCTGAATTCGGTGCGGTCGGTGACGCGGCGCTGCGCCTCCCAAATGTGTTGCACGGTCCGCACATAGTCGCGGGCGACGCGGACGCCTTGGAAGCCGATCAGCTCCACGGCACGCAGTTCGATGAGGCGCCTTGTCTCGCCCGTCGCCGTCACGCCGTCGAAAAGGTCGGCGGGAAAGGCGATCTCGGCACGCTTCCGCCGCGTGCGGGTGGTCGCGGCAGCGAACTCCTCCGGGTGTGCCACCGCCATGCGACCCCATCGGAAGGCCGCGATGTTGGCGGCCACGGCGACGCCGTTGATCTCGATGGCCTCCTCGATCGCCGCGGCGGGCAGGCGCAGGCCACCGGTTTGATAGGCGGCGCCGACCATCAGGAAGTTCGCGGCAGCGGTGTTGCCGAACAGCACCTCGGCGGCGGCCAGCGCGTCGAACGAGCGCACCGAGCGCGATACCCGCTCCAGCCGCGACAGCAACGTGCTCTCGTCCGGGTAGGAGACGGACTTGTCGTAGACCATGTCGCCGGTCGGGGTCTTGCTGGTCGACGCGACCGACAGGGTGGCCGCCTTCGAGCCGTAGGCCAGGTTCTTGTTGTCGGTGGCGGCGAGCAGGTCGAACGCCACGATGCAGTCGGCCGAACCGGGTGTCAGCCGGTTCGCGGGTTCCAGCGCGCCGAGTGCGAATCGCAGATGTGACACGACCGGTCCGGCCTTCTGGCTCAGGCCGATCTGGTCCAGGCTCGCCACCTCGTAACCGGCGCGCAGCGCGGCGGTCGCCAGCACCTGGTTGACGGTGACGATGCCGGTACCGCCGATGCCTGCCAGGAAGACGTTCTGGGTCGTCGTCGGCGCCGCGTCCGTGAGGTCGGGCAGCACCGGCGGCTGCGCACGCTTGATCTTGTCGCGCTTCTTCGCTTTCGCCGGATCCGGCAGCTCCACGGTGACGAACGAGGGGCAGTCGCCGTCCATGCAGCTGTAATCGGTATTGCAGGAGGTCTGATCGATCCTGGTCTTGCGGCCGAATTCGGTGTCGACCGGCTGGACCGACAGGCAGTTGCTCTTGACTCCGCAGTCGCCACAACCCTCGCAGACCGCCTCGTTGATGACCACGCGAGTGCGGCGAACCGGCAGGGTGCCGCGCTTGCGCTGGCGGCGCGCGTCGGCGGCGCAGTGCTGGTCGTAGATGAGCACGGTGACGCCGGGGACCTCGCGCAGCGTGCGCTGTGCTTCGTCGAGCCGATCGCGGTGCCACAGCAGGGTGCCCGCGGCCAGCTCACGCTTGCGGTACTTCTTCGGTTCGTCTGCGCAGATGATGATCTGCCGTACGCCCTCGGTGCGGAGTTTGTGGGTCAGCATCGGCACTGCGAGCGCACCTTCCGCGTCCTGCGCACCGGTCATCGCGACGACGTCGTTGTACAGCAGCTTGTAGGTGATATTGACGCCAGCGGCGATACAAGCCTGCACGGCGAGCTGCCCGGAGTGGAAATACGTGCCGTCGCCGATGTTCTGAAACAGGTGTGGCACATCGGTGAACGGCGCCTGGCCGATCCACTGCGCGCCTTCGCCGCCCATCTGCGTCAGCCCGGTGACCTTGCTGTCGTCGCGACCCGACATGGTCACCATGGTGTGGCAGCCGATGCCACCACCGGCCAGCGAACCCTCCGGCACCGCGGTGGAACGGTTGTGCGGGCAGCCGCTGCAGAAGTACGCGGCCCGCTTGGCAGGCAGCACCGAAAGCGACAGTGGTTGTGGCAGCGGTCGTTTCATGTCCAGATGACCTTGGAGCGCGCGGCGCAAGGGAGCCACGATCCGGCCCGCGGTGAGCTCGCCGTCCTGGCTGAACAGCGGCCGGTTGTCGGCATCGCGCTTGCCGATGATCT
Source organism: Nocardia sp. GCM10030253 (assembly GCF_042675075.1). Lineage (NCBI taxonomy): Bacteria > Bacillati > Actinomycetota > Actinomycetes > Mycobacteriales > Nocardiaceae > Nocardia > Nocardia sp. GCM10030253. The sequence continues at coordinate 142,899 of NZ_JBHTDL010000014.1, forward strand.
GCGGCGCATCCGGCGTGCCGTACAGGATCTCCCGGATCTGCGTTTCGATGAAGGCGGTCTTGTCCTCGACGACCACGAGGCGCGAGAGTCCGTCGGCGAACTGCCGGACACGCTCGGGCGCAATCGGATACGGCATCCCGATCCGCAGCAGCCGGACCCCGGCGCGCAGCAGCGCGGCATCGTCGACTCCGAGGTCGATAAGCGCTTGGCGCACTGCGTCGAATGTGGTTCCCGTGGCGGCGATTCCGAGCGTAGCGCGTGCCGGATTCACCTCGATGACATCCAGCTCGTTGAGCGCGCTGTAGGCCTTGACGATTTCCCAGCGCGGGCCGTACAGATCCGCCTCGGCGATCACGCTGTCCGCCGGCGCTGCCATCGGCCGCTGCAGGTAGGTGAACGGCCTTCCCTCCCAGTCGATTTCCGGAACGGTGATGGCGATATCGCCCACCGTGCCGTCGACCGTCCACGCGCCGTCGGCCACATCCGCCACGATCTTCAGCGCCACAAGACATCCCGAAGCGCGCGACAGTGCGACACCGTGCAGACCCATGGTGACGATTTCCCGAGCATTGCGTGGGAACAGCACCGGAATATTCAACGCGGCCAGCGAGCGCTCACTGACCGCGGGCACGGTCGACGATTTCGAGGCCGGATCGTCGCCGACCAGCAGCAGCACACCGCCGCGTGGATTCACCCCGTACATGTTGGCGTGCCGCAACGCATCCGTGGCGCGGTCGAGCCCGGGCCCCTTGCCGTACCAGACCCCCACGACGCCGTCGTGGGTCGCGGCGCCCGCGGGTAGGTCGGCCTGACTTCCCCACACCGAGGTAGCGGCGAGTTCCTCGTTCAACCCCGGCACGAAGGAAATATCGTGCTCGGCAAGAACATTCGGCATTCCGTTCAACATCTTGTCGACCCCGCCGAGCGGGCTGCCCTGATACCCCGAGACGAATGTGCCCACCCGCCGCCCGGCGCGCAGGTCACGAACATGTTGTTCGACCAGCTGTCTGGCGATCGCCTGGACGCCGGTGAGGACAACGGTTCCGGCGCCGACGCGGTAGCGGTCGGCGAGGTCGTACGGGGCTGAGATCAGTTCGCGGTCAGCGAGCTCGGTCATGCAGTCCACCCATCCGCTCGGCGCCGATCCGGCGCTTCGCTTCGTTGAGCACTTGTTGCCGTCATCCTGTCTGCGAACACCTGAACGCACAATAGCGGCGGATAAAGTTGAGCAAAGTGCGCAATCATGACATCCGGCAGTGGGCACGGCCTATGCAGGATGCGAGGTATATGTGACCTCGACCACGCTACGCACGAGCTGTGGTCGTTCGTCGCAGCCACGCACAGATCGACGTTTCGGGCACCGTCTAGTAGCGCGCGTGCCGAGCGGCAATGCGCGGCGGACGATGCCAGCCGTTTGCGGAGCCGTGATCTATGCGACTATCCGTGACAGTGTGATCTCGACCAAGTTGGGATCGGCTAAGTTGTGAAACCGACAGTTTCAGTAAGACCGTGTGCTCGTTTTCGTCGAGTCGACGATAACTTTCGCAACGGATGGTGTGCCGCCAAGCGCGGCTACCGGCAGTCACGAGCCGAAGGAGGTGCAACAGTCTGCCGCGATCGGCTCGCGTTCGGTCCGGCTGCCGGTTCCTCTCCGTCTGCGCAGCGAACGAAGTGGTTCGCTGCGGTTTCCCCGTGTAGTGCCGGTCCGTCCGATGCGCTCACACCCGAAGCATGGTTGCTTCCGGTGTGCTTTGTCGGTGGCGGCTGACCCATCGAAGGAAAGTCTTGTCCAGAGTTCCCTTCAGGATTGCGATCCTGTTGTTGAGTATCGTTTCGCTCGGCCTGCTCGGTCTGCCCGCGAATGCCCAACCGCTTTATCCCACCCCCGATCCTGATCCGTTCTATACGCCACCGTCCGACATGGAGGCGCTGCGGCCGGGGGATGTCGTACGGACCCGCAAGATCGATACCGCCTTCTACGTCGGAACCGAGGGCTGGCAGGTAGCGTTCCGCTCCACCAATTCGCTGGGCGGCCCGGTCATGGGGGTGACCACCGTCCTGCTTCCTGCCGGTGTGAAGAACCCGCCGCTGGTCTCCTACCAGGCCCTGATCAATTCGCTCGGCACCCAGTGCAACCCGTCGCGGTCGCTGTTCAACGGCGAATTGCAGGACGCCGTCGGCGCCATGCTCCCGATCGGTCGCGGCTGGGCGGTCTCGCTGCCCGACTATCTCGGCCCCACCTCCGCTTACGGCGCCGCGAAGCTCAGCGGCATGATGACCTTGGACAGCGTCAAGGCGGTGCAGAAGGTGACCGAGCTCGGTCTCTCCACATCGCCTGTCGCGATCGCGGGCTATTCCGGCGGCGGCATGGCCACCGCCTGGGCTGCGGCACTGCAGCCCACCTACGCCCCCGAACTGAAGCTCGCCGCGGCGGTCGCGGGCGGCATTCCCGCCGACCTCGAAGAGATGGCGCTGTCACTCGGTTTCGACCCGCACCCCGGATTCGGCCTTGCCTTCGCCGCGGCCATGGGCCTGGAACGCGAATACCCGAACCGGCTGCCGATCTCCGATCAGCTGAACCAGAACGGCCTGTGGTTCCGGGAATTCACCCATGACGCCTGCCGCCGATTCCTGCTCTTCCACGGCGCCTTCCGCAGTGCCGAGCAGATGGCGGCGACCAAGAGCCTGATGGACAGCCCCGAAGCGCGAGCGGTGCTGCGCGAGAACAGCTTGCGTCACTTCCCCGGCATTCCGGCGGTCCCGACCTACATGTGGCAGGGCCGCTTCGACACCCTCACTTTCTTCAATCCGGTCGCCGAAGTAGCCGACCGCTACTGCCGAGCCGGAGCCCCGGTCCAGTTCCGCCCCTACGACATCGCCGAACACATGACAACGGCCGTGGCAGGTTTCGCCGACGCCTGGAACTACGTGGAAGCCCGCTTCAATGGCGACCCGGTTCCAACCAGCTGCTGAGTTCTCACCGCGACTGCGGCCCCGGAGATCTTCTCCGGGGCCGCTTTTCGTTGCCGCCTACCAGCACACGTCACTCGGTGATCGAGCGGACCTGCTCTTCGTACTTCGCGCGGGTCGCGTTGTCGGCCGGGTGTAGGGCGCGGTCCCCGTCGAAGAGTCTGCGGACCAGGCGGACTGCGCGTTCGGGGGCGGCTGCCAGGGCGATGTCGATGGGGGCGAGGTAGTTGGGGACCGCTACCTCGGCCTTGCGGGTGTGGACGGTGTGGACGATAGCGGCGGCCACGTCTTCGGGGTCGACGGTCGGCATGCCTTTGCCGAGGGTCAGGCCCGAGGAGAGCCGGGTGCGGACGGCCGAGGGCATTACGCAGCTGACGCTGATGCCCTGCGGGGCGAACTCCAAACGTGTTGCCGCCGAGAGTCCTACGGCGGCGAACTTGCTCGCGTTGTAGACGGCGAGGCCGGCCACCGGGATCTTGCCTGCCAGCGAGGCCACGTTGACGACGTGACCGCGGCCGCGCTCGATCATGCCGGGGACTACCGCGCGCATGCCGTTGATCAGGCCCCATACATTGATGTCCATGGTGGCGTGGCCGACGGCGTCCGGCTCGTCGAGGAAAGCGCCCGCGGGCATGACGCCCGCGTTGTTGACCAGGATGTCGATGCGACCGAAGTCGGCGACGGCCTTGTCCCACTGGTCGCGTGCCCGCACGTCGAGTTCGTAGGCGCGCGCGCCGATAGCGGCAGCCGCGGATTCCGCTGCGGCGGTGTCGACGTCGGCGATCGCGATTTCAGCGCCCTTGGCGGAGAACAGTTCCGCCGTCGACCGGCCGATACCGCGGCCCGCGCCGGTGATGAGTACCCGGGACCCCTTCAGATCGAATTCGGGGTAACCGTGTCCGAGAATACTCATGCGAAAGCTCCTTGTTCCAGCGCCAGGCGCGTGCTGCGCAGACTGTGTTCGAAGGTGTCGAGGCGGCGGCGGCCGTCCATGAAGTTGGGTCCCATCACCGCCAGATCCTCAGCGGTGGCGTCGACGCGCAGCACCTTGGTGCCCGCCGCGCGCAGTTGGGCGACCTCGGCATCGAGCTCGGCGCTCATCCGGTTTCGCATCTGCCGCTCGAGGAAGTGACCGGGTCCGGTCGCGGGGATCTTCCCGGTCGAGGCCATCGGGGCAAGCAGCACGACCTCATCCAGCTTTTCCGGGATGAGCAGGTCCACCGAGGCCGTTGAACCGGCGCCGCCGTCGATGAAGCGACGGCCCGCGATCGAGACCGGCGGGAACCAGCCGGGCACCGCCCACGACGCCCGCAGCGCCTCGCCCAGCGTTGCGGCGGGCGCGACGGGCGAACCGAATGCGACGCGCTCGCCGGTGGCGTAATCCATGGCGACCAGCCTGGTCGCGGGATGCGACACCCAGGAACGCCCCGGATTCAGGCGGTCGGCGAGTTGCTGCAGCCAGCTCGGGTCACCGCCGCCGACCGGCAGCAGGCCACTGCCCGCGGTCAGCAGCGCTTGCCCGGACTCCGTGCGGCGCAAGGGCAGTCGAAGCGAGCCGAGCCGTGGCCGTGGCAGCGGGGGAAACCGTCCGGGTTCGGACCGCATGTGCGCCAACAGAATCGGATTCGTCGAGGTGCCGCGTTGCATCGCGACCAGCTCGTCCACCCCGATGCCGCTCCCGAGCATGGTCATCATTTCCGCGCCTGCGGACGTGCCGATGAGCACGTCCGCCTCACGCGGATCCCAGTCCAGCACGTCGCGGGTCGCGGCGAGCGCGGCGACGATCCAGGCGGCTCCGAGCGTGCCACCGCATCCGATGGCCAGGCCACGCCGCTGTGACCCGTCTTTGTTACCCATGGTTCCAAACACTAGCAGAATCCAAATACCTGCGGTATCTGAAATCTGTCAGTACGTAGAATCGGCCGCATGGCACGTCTGACCCGGTCCGAGAGCCAGGCCCGCACTCGCGCGGACCTGATCGCCACGGCGCGCGACCTCTTCCTGGCCGAGGGTTACGCGAAGACCAGTCTGGAGCGGGTCGCCGAGGAGGCCGGCTACTCGAAAGGCGCGGTGTACTCGAACTTCCGCACCAAAAAGGAACTCGGGCTCGAGGTGCTCGGGCTTATCCACGCCACCAAATTCCAAGAGGTCACCGACCTGATCGCCGCAGGCGACACCTTGGAAGATCGGCTGGAACGCTTCCAGGAGTGGGCCGAGCGGACCATCGGCGACGTCGGCTGGACCCTGCTCGAATTCGAGTTCGCCACGGTCGCCCGCGACGACCCCGAGTTGCAGGCCGCGCTGGTATCCAGCCTCGGCATGGTGCGCGGTGCCGTCGCCGCGCAAGTGCAGAGCCTGTCCGACACGGTGGGAATTCCACTGCCGATGCCCGCGGAGGATGCCGCGAGCGCGATCCTCAGCATGGGCATCGGTCTGGGCATGCAACGTGCCATCGATCCGTCGATCCCGGCCCGGCTGATCACCGACGCCCTGCGGCTGCTGGTGACCTTCGGCGACGGGCCACTGCGGCGCGTTGCGCCGAGCGCGGTCACGCCGTGAAGTGCAGCGTCCATTCGCCGCGGTAGTGCAGCCGGGTGACACTGCCCGGCGGAATGTCGATCCGCCAGAACGATTTCGGCGGTGCGTCGAGGGCGACCAGGAGCGCCGCCCTGATCACCGCGGGATGGGTGATGGCGATGGTGGACATGCCTTCGGAGGCGATCTCGGCCATCCAGTACCTGGTTCGCTCGACCACGTCCACCACGGATTCGCCGCCGTGACCGCGGAACTGCGGGTCGGTCAGCCAGGCATACAGCTCGTCCTGCGGCACCGACATCAGCTCGCCGCCACGCCACGCCCCCGCGTCGAGGTCACGCAGCCGGGTGTCCTCCTCGCCGGGCAACCCCATCAGGGCTGCGGTTTCCACTGCTCGGCGTTCGGGGCCGGTGAGGACTCGGGCAGCCGTGAGTGGCCCGCACGCGGCGATAGCCCTGCGGCCCGCCTCGGTCAGCGACTCGTCGACTGGAAAACGTGCCTTTCGCATCGCCTCGGTCATGCCATGGCTGACCAGGTCGAGTCTCAGCACCTTTTGCACGGATGGAAGCGTACGGCCCGGCGGCCGTGACCGTTATTCGATTGCTCTGCCTTCGCTCGGACAGTTGGCAGGACGTGGATGCCGCCCCCGGTTTGTCTTTGCGGCTCGATGGGTTGTCGGTGCCCGGGTGCAGACTGGTCCCATGGCTCAGTTCTCCACCGCAACCCAGGAGTGGTTCGACGGCGCATTTCCCGCGCCGACCGCCGCTCAGCTGGGCGCATGGAAGGCCATCGCGGCAGGTGAGCACACGTTGGTGGTCGCGCCCACCGGGTCGGGAAAGACGTTGTCGGCGTTCCTTTGGGCCATCGATCAACTCGCGAGTCGGCCGAAACCCGAAGGCAAGCCCCCTAGTCGCGGCACCTCGGTGCTGTATGTGTCACCGCTCAAAGCGCTTGCGGTAGACGTGGAACGCAATCTGCGCGCACCGCTGGTCGGTGTCACGCAGACGGCGAAGCGGCTCGGCCTCGATCCGCCGGAGATCACCGTCGGGGTCCGGTCTGGCGATACGAGTGCGGCCGAGCGCCGGTCGATGCAGCGCACGCCGCCCGACATCTTGATCACCACACCGGAATCCCTCTTCCTCATGCTTACCTCCGCGGCACGGGAAACCCTCAGTGATGTCCGCACGGTGATCGTGGACGAGGTGCACGCGATCGCGGGTGGGAAACGCGGAGCGCATCTTGCGCTGTCACTGGCCCGGTTGGATTTGTCGACCGAGCGGCCGGTGCAGCGGATCGGACTCTCGGCGACCGTGCGGCCGCCCGAGGAGGTGGCACGTTTCCTGGTCGGGCACGCGCCCATCACCATCGTGTCGCCGCCCGCGCCGAAAACCTTCGATCTCTCGGTGCGGGTGCCGGTGGCGGATATGACCGAGCCGGGCGACTCCGATCAGCCCGGGTCGATCTGGCCGCATGTAGACGAGGCGATCGTGGATCTGGTGCTCGAGCACCACTCTTCCATCGTGTTCGCGAACTCCCGGCGGTTGGCCGAGCGACTCACCGCACGGCTCAACGAAGCTTATGCGGCGCGGATAGGCGAACCTGTCGAGACAGAGCACAAGCCGCCCGCCCAGATCGGGCCGTCGACAGAGGTGATCCACGGCGCCGGGCCACTGCTCGCGCGGGCGCACCACGGTTCGGTGAGCAAGGAACAACGCGCGCTCATCGAGGACGACCTCAAGAGCGGACGACTGCGCTGCGTGGTGGCCACGAGCAGTCTCGAGCTCGGCATCGACATGGGCGCAGTCGATTTGGTGGTGCAGGTGGAGGCGCCGCCATCGGTGGCGAGCGGGTTGCAGCGGATCGGGCGCGCCGGCCACCAGGTCGGCGAGATCTCGCGCGGGGTGCTGTTCCCGAAGCACCGCACCGACGTGATCCACTGCGCGGTCGCCTCGCAGCGCATGACCGCGGGACAGATCGAGGCGATCCAGATCCCGGCGCATCCGCTGGACATTCTGGCGCAGCAGACCGTCGCCGCGTGCGCGCTCGAAGCGATCGATGTCGACGCGTGGTTCGAAACAGTGCGTGGCACGGGCAGTTACGCCGCGCTGCCGCGATCGGCGTACGAGTCGGTGCTGGATCTGCTTTCCGGCCGGTACCCCTCCGACGAATTCGCCGAACTGCGACCACGATTGGTGTGGGACCGAGACGCGGGCACGCTGACCGGGCGGCCCGGCGCGCAACGCCTTGCGGTTACCTCCGGAGGCGCGATCCCCGACCGCGGCATGTTCGCGGTGTACATGGTCGGCGAAAAGGCGTCGCGAGTCGGCGAACTCGACGAGGAGATGGTGTACGAATCCCGCGTCGGCGACGTGTTCGCACTGGGTGCGACCAGCTGGCGGATCGAGGAGATCACCTTCGATCGGGTACTGGTGACACCCGCGTTCGGACAGCCGGGGCGGCTGCCGTTCTGGCACGGAGACGGGCTCGGCCGACCCGCGGAACTCGGCGCGGCAATGGGCGAATTCATCCGCAAAGCCGGACAAGACTCCGCCGCTGCCCTGGCACAGCGAACCGAGTCGACCGCCGAGCTGCCTCGGAAACGAGCGTCTCGCAGTAAGACCGGGGCCGGCGCACCGGCGCGGTCCGGCGTGGCCGCCCCTTCGAACAATGGCGGCGGGTTCGCGCAGATCGTGCGAGGCGCCGGCCTCGACGACAACGCGGCGACGAACCTGCTCACCCTGCTCGAGGAGCAGCGCACCGCCACCGGTCAGCTGCCCACCGATCGCACCTTGATCGTGGAACGGTTCCGCGATGAGCTCGGCGACTGGCGGCTGGTGCTGCACTCGCCCTATGGGCAGCCCGTCCACGCGCCGTGGGCGCTGGCGATCGGTGCCAGGCTGCGGGAACGGTTCGGTGTCGACGCCAGTCCGACGTCCTCCGATGACGGCATCGTGGTGCGGCTGCCCGACACCACCGACGATCCGCCCGGCGCAGAGCTTTTCGTGTTCGAACCCGATGAGATCGATGAGATCGTCACCGAACAGGTCGGTGGCTCCGCACTGTTCGCCTCCCGCTTCCGGGAGTGCGCCGCGCGGGCGCTGCTGTTGCCCCGACGCGATCCTGGCAAGCGAGCGCCGCTGTGGCAGCAGCGTCAGCGTTCGGCGCAGTTGCTGGATGTGGCGCGCAAGTTCCCGGACTTCCCGATCCTGCTGGAGACGGTGCGTGAATGTCTGCGTGACGTCTACGATCTGCCGGCCCTGCGCGATCTGCTCGGCCGAGTGGCGCGCCGCCAGCTGCGGCTGGTGGAGGTGGAGACCGCGACACCGTCGCCGTTTGCGAATGCCCTGTTGTTCGACTACATCGGGCAGTTCATGTACGACGGCGACAGCCCGCTGGCCGAACGCCGCGCCGCCGCACTGTCGTTGGACTCCAGCCTGCTCGCCGAACTGCTCGGGCGGGTGGAGCTGCGCGAACTGCTGGACGCGGCGATCATCGAGCAGACCGAGATGGAGCTGCAACGGCTCACCCCGGAACGCCGAGCCCGCGACGCCGAAGGACTTGCCGACCTGCTGCGCCTGCTCGGGCCGCTCACCGCTGCCGAGGCGACCGAACGGTGCGTCGTCCGATCCGACGACGCAGACCTCGACGCCGAGCCGGACCAAGCGAGCAGCCGTCGAACGGAACGCGGCGGATCGGGTGCCGAGGACCCCGCCGAATGGTTCGCCGAGCTGGTGAAATCGCGTCGGGCACTGGAGGTCGCCTTCGCGGGCCGCACCTGGTGGGTGGCCGTTGAGGACGCCGCCCGCCTGCGCGATGCGCTGGGTGTGCCCCTGCCGATCGGTACGCCCGCCGCCTTCATCGAACCGGTCGCCGACCCGCTCGGCGACCTGATCGGCCGCTACGCCCGCACGCACGGGCCGTTCAGCACCGAGGCGGTAGCCGCCCGATTCGGCCTCGGCACCGCTGTCGCCGCGACCGCCCTACACCGCCTGGTGACCGAAAAGCGTGTGGTGGAGGGCGAATTCACACCGTCATCCACCGGCTCGGAATGGTGCGACACCCAGGTCCTTCGCCGCTTGCGTCGCCGCTCGCTTGCGGCCGCGAGACACGAGGTCGAGCCGGTAGCCACCGCGGCGTTCGGCCGCTTCCTACCCTCCTGGCAGCACGTCGGCACCGGCGAACTGCGCGGTGTCGACGGCGTCGCCACCGTCGTGGAACAGCTTGCCGGCGTACCGATCCCCGCCTCGGCCTGGGAATCGCTCATCCTGCCCGCCCGCGTCCGTGACTACTCACCCGCCATGCTCGACGAACTGATGGCCACCGGCGAAGTGATCTGGTCCGGCCACGGCTCCCTCACCGCCAAAGACGGCTGGATCGCCCTGCACCTGGCCGACCAGGCACCCTTCACACTGCCGCCCACCGACGACATCGAACTGTCCGAGATACACCTGCGCCTGCTCAACGCACTCGGCGCGGCAATCGCGCCGTGGACACCGATCGAGGCCACCGAACTCACGGCGTCTCCAGAGTCGACAGTGCCGGCCGGTCCGAAAGCTCGATCCGATCCCCACGCGAACGACTCGCCGCCGCTGCGACTGCCGCCGGTGCTCCAGGGTGGCGGCGCCTATTTCTTCCGGCAGCTCTCCGATGCGACCGGGCTGCTCGACGACGCGAAAGTAGCTGCCGCGCTGTGGGAGCTGGTGTGGGCGGGTGTGGTCGCCGGCGACACTTTCGCCCCGGTCCGAGCACTGCTGTCCGGCACCGCGCGGACGACGACCGCGCACCGTATGCCGCGTCGCGCACCCCGTGGACGCGCCTACCTGCCGCGGCCGAGCATGCCGACCCGCTCCGGACCGCCCGCGGTCGCGGGCCGGTGGTCGCTGCTGCCGGATCGGGTGTCGGACAACACCGTTCGCGCGCATGCGACCGCTGACATGCTGTTGGAGCGGTACGGCGTGGTGACGCGCGGTTCGGTCCAGAACGAGGGTGTGCCCGGCGGATTCGCACTCATGTACCGCGTGCTCACCGAGTTCGAGGACCGTGGGCGTTGTCGCCGCGGCTATTTCGTCGATTCGCTTGGCGGCGCGCAGTTCTCCACCACCGATGTCGTGGACCGGCTGCGCTCGTTCGATACCGACCGAACACGTTCCCCCGAGAGCCGCCAGCACGCAACGGCTCTCGCACTGGCGGCCAGCGATCCCGCGAATCCATACGGTGCCGCGCTACCTTGGCCCAAGGGAGCGCCGGAGAGCGCCGGCCACCGGCCCGGCCGCAAAGCGGGCGCGATCGTCGTGCTGATCGACGGTGAGCTGGCGCTCTACCTGGAACGCGGCGGCAAGACACTGCTCACCTTCACCGAGGATCCGAATGCCCGCCAAGCCGCGGCCACCGCACTGGCCGGTCTGGTCCGCAACCGACATGTCGACTCGCTGGTGATCGACAAGGTCGACGGAGAATCCGTGCACGGCAATACTTTTGCCGGATTCCTCACGGAGGCGGGGTTCTCGCAGACCCCGCGCGGCCTCCGGCTACGGAGACAGCCGTGACCCATGCCTGAAGGTGACACTGTCTTCCTGACCGCGAGCAGGCTGCGACTTGCGCTGGACGGAAAGACGCTGATCCGCAGCGATTTCCGGGTGCCCCGCTACGCCACCGTCGACCTGCGTGGACAACGGGTCGAGAGCATCGGCAGCTACGGGAAGCACCTGTTCATCAGGACACCGGAGGTCAGCATCCACACCCACCTGAAAATGGAGGGTGAATGGCGCACCTACTGCGCCGGGGAACGCTGGACCCGCCCCCGGGTGACCGCACGTCTGGTACTCGGCACCGATGACACCGAGGCGGTCGGCTTCTCCCTCGGCACCGTCGAGGTACTGCGCCGCGCAGACGAGCACACCGCGACCGATCACCTCGGTCCCGACTTGCTCGGCGCGAACTGGGACGTCACCGAGGCGATGCGGCGCCTGACCCAGCACTCCGCGCAACCGATCGGGCTCGCCCTGATCGACCAGCGGAACCTGGCCGGCATCGGCAATATCTACCGCAGCGAGATCTGCTTCCTGCGGCGCGTGCATCCGGCCACGCCCGTCGCCGACGTCCCCGACCTGCTCGCGCTCGTCAACGAAGCGCATCGAGTACTCACCAAGGCAGCCACCGAACCGCCATGGCGCCCACTGGCCTACGGCCGCACCCGCCGCCCCTGCCAACGCTGCGGCACACCGATCGTGGTCCACCTGCTCGGAGAAACCGCACCCGCGGACCGAATCACCCAACGCGAGCGCGGCATCTACTTCTGCCCGCGCTGCCAGCCACCACCCGCCTGACGGGCACCCAATCGCGCGCCGACACGCACAAAGCCCTGCTGTCGGCGCGATTTGCCTTTCCATTGCTAATACTTCTCTACTGCCGCGCGACAACACCATCGGAATGCGTTAGCGAGCACTATGAGAGCAGGCAAATGATGACCGGGCCGCCCAGCAGGCCGCAGCTATTAGCGATTGCCGTTCGTCTGCTCGTAACCGCCGTAGCCATCGCCGCCACCGTGGTGTTCACCTACTGCCTACTGCAATCGACTGCGCCCGCGGGCGATTCGACCACCCCCGTCCCGCGACCACCGTCGACCCAAGACATGGGCGATCGCCTTCCATAGAATCACTAGACCGGTCGTCATAGTTCCTGATACTGTCGGGGCATGGCACCACGCACCGGCTCGCGACAACGCTTCCTCGATGCCGCCGCCGACCTCTTCCAGACCCAGAGCTATCACGCCACCGGCTTGAACCAGCTCGTCGCCGCCGGCGGCGCCCCGAAGGGCTCGTTCTACTTTCATTTCCCCGGCGGCAAGGAACAACTCGCAGCCGAGGCGCTGACCCAGTCCGGCGATCGACTGCGCGAAGCCGTCGACACGATTCTCAACAACGGCGGCGACCTGAACGCCGTCTTCGATGCACTGACAGCAATACTCGTCGACTCCGATTTCGAGCGCGGCTGCCCCATCGCAACCATCGCACTCGACGCGTCGGCCGATAGTGAGCCGATCCGGCAAGCCTGCGTCGCCGGTTTCGAATCGTGGCGCGCAACGATCGAAACGTTCTTACGAGACAAGGGAATCGAAGCCGACCGGGCGGCAAGCCTGTCCACCGTGGCGCTCGCCATGATCGAGGGCGCCCTGCTGCTCGCCAAGACCCAGCGCGACCCCGCCCCATTGCTGGCAGTCGCCGAACATCTCCGCACCACCTTCGAACGAGAGATCTCCTGATGCGAATCCATCACCTCAACGGCGGCACCCTGCGCCCCTTCGGCGGTCGACTCATCGACGGCACCGGCGGCCTGCTGCGCCGCGCCGAAATGGTCTGCCACTGCCTGCTGATCGAACTCGACTCCGGACTTGTGCTGGTGGAGACGGGAATAGGCGAACAGGCGGTGCGTCACCCGCGGGAATGGCTCGGCAGCAAGTTCTTGCGACTCACCAACCCGGTCCTCGAACTGGAGCAGACGACGGCATACCAGGTGGAGGCGCTCGGCTTCCGCCGCGAGGATGTCCGCGACATCGTGCTCACCCACCTCGATCTCGATCACGCGGGCGGCCTCGCCGACTTCCCGGACGCGCGGGTGCACGTGTACGCCGAGGAACTGCGCTCACTCGAAGGCAGACATGGCGCCAAGGAGCGCTTCCGCTACAAGGCGCCGCAGTTTCGGCACGGCCCACAGTGGGAGGCCTATTCGGACTTCGGCGAAAGCTGGTTCGGATTCGATGCAGTACGCCAGTTGACGGGGCTGACCCCGGAGATTCTGCTGGTCCCCTTGTCCGGGCACACCCGAGGACACGCGGGCGTGGCGGTCGACACCGGCAACGGCTGGTTGCTCTCGGCGGGCGACTCCTACTTCCATCCCGGCAAGCTGGACCCGGTTCGCTCCCAGCAGCCACTCGGGATCTCGATCTTCGAACGCCAGATGCAGACCCTGCCAGGTCCCCGAGTCGAAAACCAGCAAAGGCTGCGCGAGCTTGTGCGCGACCACGGCGACAAGGTGACCACCTTCTCCGCGCACAACGCCGCCGAGCTGCGCGCCCTCCAGAACGTCGCTGTTTAATCGAAACCCTTGACGCCCCAATCACTCCCAGTTAACTTACATTTTGTAAGTTAACCGAGGGAGTGCATTGTGAACGATCCGCGACGGTATGTGGTCATCGGAGGCGGGCTGGCCGGGCTCGCCTCCGCGGTCTGGCTGGCCGAGGCAGGCAAGCAGGTCACCCTGCTGGAGCGCCGCGGCAGGCTCGGCGGTCGAACCCATACCATGAAGGTCGACGCGGTCGACGATGTCCCCGATAACGGCCAGCATGTGATCGCCAGCGGCTACGACCACCTCTTCCGCTACCTGACAAGCATCGGAACCCGCGAGTTCGTCGCGTTCCCGCACCATGCCACGCTGCGCTGGCCCGACGGTCGCAGCACGACCATGGCGACAAAGGGCTTGGGCGCACTGCGTACCCTGTTCGGCGCGCACCCCGACGCGAGCCTGCTCGACCGGCTGCGCGCCGCGCGGGCCACCCTGCGGTTGGGCTGGCAATGCCTGCACCAGCCTGCCGATCTCGCCGATCTCACCACCGAGCAGTGGTTCCAACGGATCGGTATGCCCGCCACCGCGCGCGAGGCACTGTGGGACTGGCTGGCACTAGGCGTCGCGGCCGAGCCGGTCCAGCAGGAATCGGCGAAGGTGCTCGCCGACGTCATGGCGACCGGAATCCGGCTCGGCATCAAGCATCGCCAACCTGCCACCATCGGCTATCCGACCACCGACCTCGACACACTCTTCATCACCGGCGCCGAAAGGGTTTTCGAGCGGCACGGAGTCCAGGTGCGTCATCGCGCGGTGGCCAGGCGAATCCACATCGTCGACGGCGCGGTGACCGGAGTCGAGCTGGCCGACGGCACCGTGGTGCCCGCCGACGCCGTGGTGTGCGCGGTCCCCAATTCGAACGTGGGCGGCCTGCTCGACGAGCTGCCCGAACACGCCGATATCTACGCGGCCGCGGACAAACTCGGCTACACCCCGATCGTGAGCACCAACCTCTACCTGGACCGCCCGCTGGGAACCACGTCGCAGTTCGAGGCGCTGATCGGCGGCACCGGCGTCATCGATGAGGTTTTCGACCGACAGCTGATGACCGGCCGCGGCACCGATCGCGCCTGGCTGTACTGCCTGACCACCAGCGGCGCCTACGAGCAGATCCACAAGACCAACGAGGCGATCGTTGCCGAGCAGATGGAGCTGTTGCGCCGCTACTACCCCGCCGCCGCGGACGCGAAAGTGATTCAGGGACATGTGGTTCGGATGCCGAAGGCAACGTTCTCCCAGGTGATCGGCACGCACGGGCTGCGGCCGGACCAGCGGACCTCGGTGCCGTCGCTGGTGCTCGCCGGCGACTGGACGGCCACCGACTGGTCGGCCACCATGGAAAGCGCGGCCCAAAGCGCCGCGCGGGCCGTGGACCTGCTGCTTGCGCTACCGTCGGTGCCGTGACCACGGAGCGCTCCATTTCCGAGCCCCGCGCAGCCACCACCCAACCCGACAGCCCGCCCAAGCGCCGCATGTCCGCGGCCGACCGGCGCACGCAGTTGCTGGATGTGGCGCGCGACATCGTGGCCGCCGACGGGTTCGCCGCGGTGAGCATCGATCGAGTGGCGCGGGAGGCCCAGGTGGCACGCGCACTGGTGTATCAGCAGTTCACCGACCTGTCGGGGCTGATGACCGCGCTGCTGGAGCGCGAGACGGCCATCGCATTTGCCGGTGTCAGCAGCGTCGACTGGTCGGGCACCGACTACGACGTGGATCAGGTCGGCCGCGGCGTGCTCGCCTATCTGCACGCCGCACCGACCAGCTGGCGGATCATCCTGAGCCCGCCCGAGGGCGGTCCCCCCGATCTTCGGGAACGGCTCGAGCTCGGCCGGGCCTACGCACGCGCGATCGGCGCTCGCCACCTGTCCCGCTTCGCCGGGGTCACCGTCGACCCGGACGGCGCGACCGAGCGGATCATGCTTGCGGCCTTGGAAGAACTGGCTCGGCTGCATCTGGCCGACCGCGATCGGTACCCCGACGACATGGTGCTGCGCTATCTACGCTCCCTCGTGTCCTGGGCCGCCGCCGTCGAGGCACCCAAGAAGACCCGCTGACCTGCGGTTTCGCCGTCATCACGAAATCCTCATAGTGGGATTGGTTTTCTTGTGTCCGGCGCGGAGAACCGCGCGGGAACGAGAGGAAATCCAGACCATGAAGATCAAGACCGCACTTGTCGCCGGAGTCTTCGTCCTCGGTGCCGTCGCCGCGGGCACCGGCGTCGCCTCGGCCGAGTTCATCGGCAACTACGCGACCTATGAGGCCTGCGCGGCCGACGGCAACTCACCCAGGACCGGTGGCACCGAGTGGCAGTGCGTCGAGGTGGCCGGCGGCTGGGACCTGCACACCTTCTGATCGATCGAATTCCGAACGGCGACTGGCCCGGAGGGGTCGGGCCAGTCGCACTCCGGCCCGCACGCGGTATCTGAAGTACCTTATTCTCAAACCTCGTGCGGGTTTTGGTGGTTGAGGACGACGAGGGACTCGGCAACGAAGTTGCCGCGGGACTACGGTCGGCGGGCTTTGCGGTGGACCTCGCACACCACCTCGCGGACGCCGATCTCAAGATCACCGTCAATACCTACGACTGCCTGGTCGTCGACCGCGGGCTGCCCGACGGTGACGGCCTGCACCTCGTCGCCGCACACCGCGCGGCGGGTCGGCGCGTGCCGGTATTGATACTGACCGCGCGCGACGGGCTCGCGGACCGGATCGCGGGCTTCGACAACGGTGCCGACGACTATCTGGTCAAGCCCTTCGCGCTGGCCGAGCTCACCGCTCGTGTGCGCGCACTGTGCCGTCGGCGCGAGCAGCCGGCCCCCGCACGAATAGTGCTGGGCGACATCGACATCGATCTGCCGCGGCGTCGCGTCCAGCGCGCGGGCATCCTGCGCTCGCTGACCCCTAAGGAATTCGCCGTGCTCGAATTGCTCGCCACCCGCGCGGGCAACGTCGTGTCCCGCTCCGAGCTCATCGAATGTTGCTGGGACGAGATGGCCGAACCCGCCTCGAATGTGGTCGACGTCGTCGTCGCGCAGTTGCGCCGCAAACTCGGCGCACCGCAGGTGATCGAGACCGTTCGTGGCACCGGCTTCATGATCGGAAGCACACCATTCGCACCGTGAATTCCTTGTCCGCCGGACCCGGCGGTCGGTTCATCGGCTCGGCCGCCGACCGACCCGCGGTGACCAGACTGCGCCGCACTCGCTGGCAGCTGACGGCGCTTATCACCGCGATCACCGCGACATCGCTGATCGTCCTCGGACTCGTCGCGGCGACCATCGATTCGCGCTCGCGCGACCACGCCATCGACAATTCCCTCGACCGGGTGGTGACCGGGCTGTACCGGGCCGTCGACCTCCCGCCCGGCGAGGACGTCATCGACCTGAGCCAGATCGAAAACGACGCCCTTGCCAACGGTGAAACCGCGGTCATGATCGTCAGCTCCGACGGCGACGGCAAGTGGACGGAGAGCTACGCGCACCTGCGCTCGTGGTTGCCCAAGGACGATGGTGCGGCAGGCCTGGCCGACGACGCCGTCTTCGCCGGAGAAACCGTCTTCCGCGACGGATTCGACAATATGGGCCGACCCGTCCGGATCGCGGCGACGCCGATCTCCTGGGAGGACTCCCGAGTCCAGGCGGTCGTCATCGCGGGCACGAATCCTGGCCTGTGGGACCGTGATCGGGCGCTGCTGATCTGGGGACTCGTGGTCGGCGGCGTCACGCTGGTCGCGCTCTCGGCTGTCGCGGGTCACGTGCTTTCGGGCCGAAGCATGCGCCACGCCATGGTGATGGTCGAGGAGCAGGAACGATTCCTCGGCGACGCCGCCCACGAACTGCGCACCCCGCTGACCACGCTGCGACTGGTGACCGAGCCGCGCGAGCGAGCTGCCCAGGACAACCAACGAGCACTGACCGACGCGCGAGCACTCGGCGATCGGATGGAACGGATCGTTGCGGGCCTGCTCGCCAGAGCCCGCATGCAGGCAGGCGTCACCACCATGGAGAAGGTGCAACTGCTGCTCGATCAGCTCACCGAATCCGTCGTCGAGGAGTTTCCGCAGGCGAATATCGTCGTCACGGCCCACCCGACGGTGGTGGTCGGCGATCCGGGCCTGCTGAGCCTCGCGGTGCGCAACCTGATCGAGAATGCGATCGTGCACGGCGCGGTGAACCGCGTCGCGCCGATCGAGGTACACGTGGCCGACGGACGCGTCAGCGTCCGCGATCACGGTGCGGGGATCAATCCGCAGCTGTCGAGCAACCCGTTCCAGCGCGGTGTGAGCGGGGGACGTGGCAGCGGCATCGGCCTTGCGCTGGTGGCCTGGATCGCGGACCTGCACGGCGGCGGCGCATCGATGGAACCGGCTGCGGGCGGCGGCACCATCGTCTCCATCGCACTACCGCTGCCGGCACTCGGTCACTCCTGACGCTCAGCTGTCCAGCGGGACCGGTTCCAGGATCTCCGGGCGTGGCTCGGGTGCGGCGATGCGCAGCGCGTCGGCCGACGCATCGTCGGGCTGGGTCTGCGAGCGGATCTCGGCCTCGACCCTGGCCTGGTACGTCTTTACCTCGCGGTCGATTTCGTCGTCGCCCCAGCCGAGCACCGGCGCGACCAGGCAAGCCACCTGTTCGGCGCAGTTCGCGCCGCGGTGCGAGTACTCGATGGAGATCCTGGTCCGCCTGGCCAGAATGTCGTCCAGGTGCAGCGCACCCTCCGCCGCGGCGGCGTAGACGGCCTCCACCTGCAGATACGACGGTGCGTCCGTAATCGGTTGCAGCAGCTCGGGTTTGCCGTCGGCCATCGCCATCACCTCGTCGATGAGCGAGCCGTAGCGATCCAGCAGATGCTCGATCCGGTACGGATGCACGCCGTATGCCTCGGCCAGCTGCACCGTCTGGTTTATCAGCGCGAAGTAGCCGTCGGCGCCGAGCAACGGGACCTTTTCGGTGATCGATGGCGCTACTCGGGCCGGAATGTCATGCGCCGCTTCGTCTACCGCGTCATAGGCCATCACCCGGTACGTGGTGTACTTGCCGCCCGCGATGCCGACAAGTCCGGGCGCGACCCGCGCGACGGCGTGCTCGCGGGAGAGCTTCGAAGTCGAATCGCTCTCTCCCGCAAGCAATGGCCGCAGACCCGCATATACGCCATCGATGTCTGCGGGGGTGAGCGGGGTGACCAGCACCTGGTTCACCCGGTCAAGGAGATAGTCGATATCGGCTTTGGTCGCCGCGGGATGCGCGAGGTCCAGATTCCAGTCGGTGTCGGTGGTTCCGACTATCCAGTGCGCGCCCCACGGGATGACGAACAGCACCGAGGTCGCGGTGCGCAAGATGATCGCGGCATCGCTGACGATGCGGTCGCGCGGCACCACGATGTGCACGCCCTTGGAGGCCCGCACGTGGAACCGGCCGCGGTTGTGCGAGAGCGCCTGGACCTCGTCGGTCCACACACCGGTCGCGTTGATCACCACGTGGCCGCGGACCTCGGCGGCGCGGCCGTCCTCGCAGTCGCGGACCTTCACTCCGACGACCCGGTCGGCCTCGCGGAGGAACCCGACGACCTGGGTGGAGGTTCGGATCACCGCGCCGTAATGCGCGGCGGTGCGCGCGACGGTCATGGTGTGGCGTGCGTCGTCGACGACTGTGTCGTAGTAGCTGACACCGCCGATCAGCGAATCGGGCCGCAGGCCCGGCGCCAGCCGCAGTGCACCGTGCCGCGATAGATGACGTTGTCCTGGAACTGATTTGGCGCCGCCCATGGTGTCGTAGAGCACCAGACCGGCCGCCACGTACGGGCGTTCCCACGCGCGGTGGGTCAGCGGATAGAGGAAACGCAGCGGTTTCACCAGGTGCGGTGACAGCGTGGCCAGCGCGAGTTCGCGCTCCCGCAGCGCCTCGCGCACCAGCCCGAACTCCAGCTGCTCCAGGTAGCGCAGGCCGCCGTGGAACATCTTCGACGACCGGCTCGAGGTACCCGAGGCGAGGTCACGCGCCTCGACGAGCGCGACACGCAGGCCGCGGGTCGCCGCGTCGAGCGCAATTCCGGCGCCGACTACACCACCGCCGACCACGATCACGTCGAAGCGATCCTTACCGAACCGCTCCCATGCCGCCGTACGCTGCTCGGGGCCGAGGAACTGAGATTCCGGTTTCTTGATCATGCTCGACTCCTCAAGCCGACGCCAGCGTCGGGTGTAGACGACGTTGTGGGTCTTCACGGGCACACGATCGAGCTGCTCTGGTACAGGCTATGCGAGTCGAGGACGAATCCCTGGCCGTGGCACGGGCCGTGTCGCATGGAGAGCTACTCGCCGGTAACCAAGACCCACAGTAGTCCTGCCATACCTGCCCCGCGATGTGATGCACACTGCGGCCGGTACACACCATGTCGCATCGTTTGACACGCACCACGCACAGCATTTAGTAGCCTGCACGAATGCGTCGCTATGTGGCCGCCATTGATCAAGGCACGACTTCGAGTCGATGCATCGTGTTCGACAGGCGAGGCCGCGTGGTCGGCGTTGCCCAACGAGAGCACGAGCAGATCTTCCCGCGGCCGGGCTGGGTCGAGCACGATCCGGAAACCATCTGGCGCAACACCGAATTCGTCCTCGGCGAGGTCCTGAAAAGTACGGGTGTCGCAGCCGACGAGATCAACGCGGTCGGTGTCACCAACCAGCGCGAGACGACGGTGGTGTGGGATCGGGCCACCGGCAAGCCGATTCACAATGCCATCGTCTGGCAGGACACCCGCACCGATCGCCTGGTCACCGAGCTGGGTGGCGAGTACGGTGCGACCCGCTATCAAGACCGCACCGGCCTGCCGTTGTCCACCTACTTCGCCGGGCCGAAACTGCGCTGGATTCTCGACCATGTCGAGGGCGCCGAGCAGCGGGCCGAGGCGGGCGAGTTGTGCTTCGGCACCATCGACAGCTGGGTGCTGTGGAACCTCACCGGCGAGCACATCACTGACGTGACGAACGCTTCCCGCACCATGCTGATGGATCTTCGTACGCTGCAATGGGATCCGCGGATCTGCGCGGAGTTCGGGGTGCCGCTCGCGATGCTGCCCGAGATTCGCAGTTCTTCTCAGATCTACGCGGAGATCACCTCGGGCCCGCTGGCCGGCGTGCCGGTCGCCGGCATCCTCGGCGATCAGCAAGCGGCGACCTTCGGCCAGGCCTGCCTGTCCCCCGGCGAGGCCAAGAACACCTATGGCACAGGCAATTTCATGCTGCTCAACACCGGTACGACGCCGGTGTTCAGCAAGCACGGCCTGCTCACCACCGTCTGCTATCAGCTCGGCGGCGAGGCCGCGGTGTACGCGTTGGAGGGCTCCATTGCGGTCACCGGCTCACTGGTGCAATGGTTCCGTGACAACCTCGGCATCATTTCCACCGCCGAGGAGATCGAGCCGCTGGCCCGCAGCGTCGACGACAACGGCGGCGCCTACATCGTCCCCGCGTTCTCGGGCCTGTTCGCGCCACGCTGGCGCCCGGACGCCCGTGGCGTGATCGCGGGGCTCACCCGGTTCGTCAACAAAGGGCATCTGGCGCGAGCAGTCCTGGAGTCCACCGCATTTCAGACGCGCGAGGTCATGGACGCCATGCGCGCCGACGCCGAATCCCAGCAACTGCGCCTGGAACTCACCACCCTCAAGGTCGATGGCGGCATGGTCGGCAACGACCTGCTCATGCAGTTCCAATCCGACATCCTCGACGTTCCCGTCGTCCGTCCGGTGGTCAACGAAACCACCGCTCTCGGGGCTGCTTACGCGGCTGGGCTGGCCGTCGGCTTGTGGGAGAGCACCGACGATATCCGCGCCAACTGGGCCGCCGACAAGACATGGCAGCCGTCGATGTCCACTACCGATCGCGAAAACTATCTCAACGCTTGGGACAAGGCGGTCGAGCGCACCTACAACTGGGCTTGATCCGCCTCTCGACCTTTGGCTTCCAGTCGGCTGGCGTTTACCGCGCTGCGCGAGCCAAACGGTCGATAGCCGCTTCCAGAGTCGAAGCGTCGGCCGTGGTGAAGCACATGCGCATCGAGTGGCCGTAGTCGGTGTCGACGGCGAAAGCCGAACCTGGCACGAAAGCGACGCCCTGGTCCAGCGCCCGGGGAAGGAGTTCGTCGGTGTTGGTGTCATCGGTGAAGTCCGCCCACACGAACATGCCACCGGTGGCGTCGGTACAGGTAACACGGTCACCGAAGCTGGTGCGGACGGCGTGCACGAGCGCCTTGGCGCGATCGCCGTAAGCGGTGCGAACGCTGTCGACGTGGCCGGTCAGCCAGGCTTCGTCGGTGAGCAGGTCGGTGGTGATCTGGTGGGTCAGCGCCGAACCACACAGGTCCGCACCTTGTTTGAGCAGTTCGACAGCGCGACAGACACCGTCCTGGGCGACCATCCAGCCGACACGCAGGGCGGGCGAGAGGATCTTCGAGGCACTGGACAGCCGAATCACGTTGCGGGAATAGGTCGCAACCGGCTCGGGGGCAGGCTGGTCGAACCACAATTCGCCGTACGGATCGTCCTCGATCACCCAAAATCCGTGCGCCTCAGCGAGTTCAGCCAGCTCCATACGGCGCAGCGAGCTCATCGTCACGCCGCCGGGATTGTGGAAGTTGCTGACCGTATGCACGACCGCAGGACGTTCACCACGCGCGAGCAGTTCCTTCAACACATCAACCCGCATGCCGTCGGCATCCAAGGGCACCGCGACGATTCGCGCCCCCGCAGCCCGGAACACCTGCAGCGCACCGACATACGCCGGATCCTCGACAACGACCAGCGCGCCCGGATCGAGCAGCACCTCGGCGAGCAGCGAAAGCGCCTGCTGCGAGCCATGTGTCACGAACACTTCGTCGAGCCCGACAGCGCGCCCGAGCTTGGCCGATTCCCGCTGCCGCAGCACATCGCGCAGCGGTGCCCAGCCGGGCGACTCGGTGTACTGCAGAACCGCCGTACCGCTCAGCGCCGCATCGGCCGCGGCGGCGAGGCGCTCGCGGGGCATCAGCTCCGCGTCCGGCAGCCCACCCGCCAGACTGATCACGTCGGCACGGGTGGTCAGCTTCAGCAGGTCACGAATCGCCGAACTCTTCAGTCCGCCGAGCTTGCCTGCCAGCGGTGGAATGGTCGGCGACATGGGAAACCTCCGAGGGGACGCCACGGGTACGCGAATTTTCACTGTCCCATACCGTGACCAGAATATGAAATGAGTTTCCCAATATTTGAGACTAGAGGCGCTCTCGGATGGCGTAGACCAACGTCTTGTCGTCCCGGTTCGCCGTAACGACGGTCTGCCGGTAGACGGTCGTGGTGCCGTCGGCGCGGTGCTCGGTCAGATCCACCTCGAAGGTGTCGGTAGCCTGCTCGGTGATCCGCAGACAGTGGGTGGTGCCGACCGGGATCTGCTCATTGATGGCGGCCTGGATGATCTCGGCGGACGACACGTTTTCCGCGTCCGGCGCGACGAATTTCCTGACCTTCTCGCCGTTGCGCTCGACGTAGAAGGCGTATTGGAAGCCGAGAATCGCATTGGCTGCGCTGTCGGTACCACCAGCACCGTTGCCGACAGTCACCTTGCCGTCCTTGCTGGCCGGGCAGCTCAGCGCGGCCGTCGGCGTGACGGGCGGCGCCGCTGAACCACCGCCGCTGTCGCGGTTCACCGCGATGATGGTCGCCACCAGTGCGGCGACGACAGCCACCGCCGCGACCGAGCCGAGCGCGATCCACACGCTGCGCGAACTCTTCTTCTTCCGATTCGGCGTGAAGACCGGAGTCGGAATGGTGCTCGGCGCCAGGCGCTTGGCAATCGGATCGTCCGACCAGGACAGGCCCGGCTCGGGAGCGCGCGGTGGCGTCGGCACATCTCCGGTGTCGGTGGGTCGATTCCACCAGGTGTCGCGGTCGCCGCCGGACGGTGGCACCTGGTGACGGACGGTGCGGTCCTCGTCGGCGTCGGCCGGAGACTGCGGGATGCGCGGGGCCGGGGCGGCGGGCGGCGGAGTATCGGGAAAGACCGTGGTGTCAGGCGCTCGATACTGCGCGGCCGGCGGCGGCACTGCCGGCGGTTCGTCCGCGGGCCGCCAGATCAGCTCGGGATGATCTGTGGCGGGCTCTGACCACTGCGGAGGTTGTCCACCCGTCGGCGGACCGAAGTCGTCCATGGGCGGACCGAAATCGCCGACCGGCGGACCGAATCCCGATACCGGCGGACCGAAATCGCCCACCGGCGGACCGAATCCCGACCCGGACTGGTCGGATTCTTTGTCCCTCGCGTCGTCCTCGGAACCCACACCAAATCCTTTCCCCAGGACACACGTGTGGGGCGGTCGCGAACGACCGCCCCACCCGTCGAATCAGCTCGTGTCAGTACTGGAGCGAACCACCCCACTGAGTGATGACACCAGCCACGTCGACCGTCTGCGGAGCCAGTTCGCCCGGCTGCCACGGAAGCTTAACTTGCGCCGCGGCATCGAGGGCAGCCGCGCCGCCCGGCTGGGCCGCGATCCAGTGCTCGACGGCCGCCTTCGCCTTGTTCAGCTCAGTGGTGTCGAGAACGGCGGTGTTCTTGTTGTCGGCCAGGCCTTCGCCACCGGTGTAGCTGGTGAGCTTGATGGTGTTGGCGTCGACATACTCGACCGAAACACCGGCCTCGCCCGCACCGGTCGGGGTGCGGTAGCCGACGGTGCCCACGTAGCCCGCCGCGTTGTTGAAGTGGTGGGTGTTGGCCACGAAGCCGGGCAGCACGCGCCCGCCATCGATGTTCGCGCCGAGCTCCGCATGCGGACCGGTCATTTCGACGACCGGAGCCGCGGGCGCGGACTGCAGACGCGGCGCCTGCCAGCGCGGCGGCTGCTGCACCAGGGTCTGCGATTCGGGCTGTGCCGCCTCGACATTCGAATCGCTGCCACCCTGCGCGCCCGGCTGGGTCGTACCCGGCTGGACAGGCTTCGCATCGGCGCCCGTCGCGGGATCCGGCACGACCGCGGGCTGGGCAGGCGGCTGCTGACCGGGAACCGGCAGCGGCGCCACCCGCGGGGTGGTCACACCCGGCTGAGTCGGCGCGGCGAGCTTCGGATCCTTCGGTGGATTCGGCATCACCTGGTTGGGGTCCGGAGTGGTGACACCCGGCTGACTCGGCGTCGGCTTGGACTCCGGCTTACCGGGTTCCGGCTTGGTGGTCTCCGGCTGTCCCTGGTCCGCTGGTGCGTCGGTGGTGCCCGGCTGCGCAGGTGCCGGTGCAGGTGTGGTCGGTGTGGTCGGCTGATCGTTGGGAACTGCCCCCGCCGGCGCCGCGAAGAGAGTGGCCACAGCGGCCGCAGTGGCCAGCGGCAACGATGTACTCGCCATCGCTCGCTGCGTCCGACTCGGCTTACGATGTTTCACTTTTCGCAAATCCCTTTCCCGAGTGCGACCGAACCGGGCGCACTCAGTTGTCTCTGGTGAGACGCACGGCCGCCGAACGGCTTCAGGGCCATTCGCCGTATCCCGTTTGGAAAGGAACAATCCCCCCACACAGAACCTCGCGACCGCCCGCCGATCGCATCTCTGCGGGAAGTGAACCACATGTGAGCCGCACTGGCAACGCAATGAAATATGCCCAACACCAGGAACACTCACGCTGGCACGTTCAATGCTCCCCACCTCGACCGACGGGGGTGACGATCACCGCCGTCAGTCCAGGTCGTCGTGGCGCATCAGCAGGCGGGCGGCTTCGGTAACCGAGCCGGTCAGGGAGGGATATACCGAGAAGGTCTGGGCAAGGTCGTTGACGGTCAAATTGTTCTGTACCGCAAGGGCAATCGGCAGGATGAGCTCCGAGGCGATGGGGGCAACCACCACGCCGCCGATCACCACACCGGTCGCGGGCCTGCAGAAAATCTTGACGAAACCTCGTCGCAAGCCCGACATCTTGGCGCGCGGGTTGGTGTTCAGCGGCAGCATCACCGTGCGGGCGGGCGTCTCGCCGTTGTCGATGGCGGTCTGACTCACGCCGACGGTCGCGATCTCCGGGCGCGTGAACACCGCGGAGGCGACGGTCTTCAACCGGATCGGGCTCACACCCTCACCCAGCGCGTGATACATCGCGATGCGGCCCTGCATCGCGGCCACCGAGGCCAGCGGCAGCAGGCCGGTGCAGTCGCCGGCGGCGTAGATGCCTGGCACCGAGGTGCGCGACACCCGATCCACCCGCAGATAGCCTCGGTCCAGCTCGATCCCGACCCGCTCCAGACCGAGATCATCGGTATTTGGCGTGGAACCCACAGTCATCAGGGCGTGGGTGCCGGTGACGGTCCTGCCGTCGGACAGCTTGACCACGATGCCGTCGGCGGTGCGTTCCACCGCATCGGCACGCGCGTGCTTGACCAGCTCGACACCGCGCTCGGCCAGCGCGTCCTCCAGCACGAGAGCGGCGTCCGCGTCCTCGCCGGGCAGCACCCGGTCGCGGCTGGACACCAACTTCACATGCACACCCATTTCGGTGTACGCGGAGACGAATTCGGCGCCCGTGACACCGGAACCGACCACCACCAGGGTCTCCGGCAGCTCCTGCAGGTCGTAGAGCTGACGCCAGTTCAGGATGCGCTCACCGTCCGGCTCGGCGCCGGGCAACACGCGCGGGCTCGCGCCTGTGGCGATCAACACCACTTCGGCCTCGACGATCCGCTCTTCGCCGCTGTCCAGCATGGCGCGCACCTGATGCGCAGCAAGACCGGTCGCGGCATCGATCAGCTGCCCGCGCCCGGCGAGCACCGTGACGCCGACGGTCTGCAGCTTCGACCTGATATCCGAAGACTGCGCGAGCGCAAGCGCTTTCACACGCGCGTTCACCTCGGGCAGTTGGATGGTCGCCTGACTCGGATCGAGGGTGATGCCCAGGTCACGGGCGCGACGCAGGTCGGTGCGCACGCCGGTCGATGCGATAAATGTCTTCGAGGGCACACAGTCCCACAGCACGCACGCGCCGCCGATGCCGTCCGAATCAATCAAGGTCACCGACGCGCCGTGTTGCGCCGCAACCAGCGCCGCCTCGTAACCGGCCGGTCCGCCACCGATGATCGCTATGCGGGTCATGGATACCTCCGCTCGAGCAGTTCGACCGGGATCTCCGGTACCTCGGACAACGTTAGCCGGGGCGGTTTGCCGCTGCTTCGCGTGGCTGCGGCGGTAGTGGCGGCGCGCACAACACGGACATCTGGCGGGATGGAGTCGATGTGTGGCGGTTATTGGATACCCTTTGCTGGTGCCGATCTACGCCGCCTACGGGTCGAACATGGACTCGTCCCAGATGCTCGAGCGCTGTCCGCACTCCCCCATGTCCGGTACGGGCTGGTTGGAGGGCTGGCGTCTGACCTTCAGTGGCGACGACATCGGCTGGGAGGGGCCGCTGGCCACCGTCGTCGAGGAGCCGGGATCCCGGGTCTTCGTCGTGCTCTACGACGTATCGCCGGAGGACGAGCAGCGGCTGGACCGCTGGGAGGGCTCCGACTTCGGTATCCACCGCAAGGTCCGGCTGCGGGTCACGCCGAGCCCGGGCAGCGGTGTACAGCCGATCCTCGCCTGGCTCTACGTGCTGGACGCCTACGAGGGCGGCCTGCCCTCGGCGCGGTACATCGGCGTCATCGCGGATGCCGCAGAGAAGGCGGGCGCGCCCGAGGAGTACGTGCATTCCCTGCGCACCCGTAACAGCCGCAACGTTGGTCCCGGCAACTTCGGCTGACCCGACACCTCGACACAGCGATGCGGCCGGACCCAGTGGATCCGGCCGCATCGCTGTTCGTATCGGTTTGTGGCTCAGCCCGCTTGCAGCACGATGTTGCTCAGCACTCGGACACCGACCGCAAGCGCGCGCTCGTCGATGTCGAATGTCGGCTGGTGCAGGTCGAGCTGTTCGCCGTGACCCGACCAGACGCCGAGCCGCGCCATCGCGCCCGGCACCTCTTCGAGGTACCAGGAGAAGTCCTCGCCACCGCCGGACTGCATGGTGTCGGCAAGAGCGTCCGGACCGATCTCACGGATCGCGTCCTCGAACATCCGCGTCGACTGCTCGTCGTTGACCACCGGCGGCACGCCACGCTTGTAGTTCAGCTGGTACCGCACACCGGTCGGAGCGAGCAGGCCGTCCACGATCTCGCGCACCATCGGCTCCAGCAGCGACCAGGTCGCGTGATCGCCGGTGCGGACGGTGCCGGTGAGCATGCCGGTCTGCGGAATTGCGTTGGGCGCCTTGCCCGCACTGACCGCGCCCCACACCATGACGGTGCTGGTGCGTGGATCGATACGACGGCTGAGCAGCCCGGGCAGCCCGGTGATCACGGTGCCGATCGCGTAGACCAGATCACTGGTCAGATGCGGCCGTGAGGTGTGCCCGCCCGGCGAATCGAGCACCAGCTCGACGGTGTCGGCGGCCGAGGTGATCGCCCCGACCCGAACTCCGATGCGCCCGACTTCCAGCCGAGGGTCACAGTGCAGGGCGAAGATCCGCTCGACACCCTCCATAGCGCCGGTGGCCACGACGTCGATCGCGCCGCCCGGCATGACCTCCTCTGCGGGCTGGAACACCAACCGCACGCCCCGTGGCAGCTCGGCGTCGGCAAGCGCGAGCGCGGTGCCGAGCAGAATCGTGGTGTGCGCGTCGTGTCCACAGGCATGCGACACGCCCGGCACGGCGGAGGCAAAACTGAGCCCGGTGAACTCCTGCAGCGGGAGCGCGTCCATATCGGCGCGCAATCCGATCCGCGGTCCGTCCGGCCCGATGTCACAGATGAGTCCGGTGCCGCCAGGAAGTACCTTGGGCGAGAGCCCGGCCTTCGTCAGCCAGGACGAGACGAACTCGGTGGTGGCGAACTCGGTGCGAGAAAGCTCCGGGTTGGTGTGGATATGCCTGCGCCACTGGACGAGGTCGACCGTGTGCTCGGCCAGCCACGACTCGACCGCTTCCTGCCCGGTTCGCACCAGACGGCCGGTACTGCTCACCGAATGTCCTCCTGTCGTTGAACGAGCCGTTGCAACAACCTGTCTTTGTCTACTTCATCGCGGGCGATGGCAATAGCGGTACGCGCGAGCGCCAGCGCGCCATCGGTAACCGCACGATCCGCCGAGGCGTTGATACTGGCCGCGGCGAAGCCGGGCTGATGTGTCACCGCCCCACCGGCGTCGATGCCGATGACCGGATGGATGCCCGGAATGACGTTGGTGACGTTGCCCATGTCCGTACTCCCGAGCGGTCGCTGCGCCTCGAGCTCCGGTGCGATCGGCACCCGGCCCAATTCGACGATCTGCTCGCGATAGGCAAACAGTAATCCCGGATCGGGGGTTAGCTCGGTATATGTCGGCGCAACCGTCCGGATTTCGTGAGTGCAGCCGGTCGCCAGAGCGCCCGCCTCGAAACAATCTGACGCTCGTCGCATCAGATTGTCGAGAGATGCAGAATCGACTGCGCGTAGGTAATACAGCAGTTCCGCACGTCCAGGCACAATGTTGGGGGCTACGCCACCGTCGCTGACTATACCGTGCAGTTGCTGTCCAGGTAGGAGATGCTGCCTCAGCAACCCCAGAGCTACCTGCGTGACCGTCACCGCGTCACCGGCGTTGCGGCCGAGCTCCGGCGCCGCGCTCGCATGCGCTTCGCGGCCGTGGAAGATCACCGACAGATCCGCGAGCGCCAGCGAGCGCGCGTTGACGATGTCGAACGGGCCGGGGTGCACCATCATCGCCATCGCGATGTCGTCGAAGACGCCGCGCTCCAGCATCAGCACCTTGCCGCCGCCGCTCTCCTCGGCGGGGGTGCCGAACACCACGACCGTGATCCCGAGCGCATCGGCGACCTCGGCGAGACCGATCCCGGCGCCGACCGCCGCCGCGGCAATGATGTTGTGCCCGCAGGCGTGTCCGATCTCCGGCAGCGCGTCGTACTCCGCGCAGATGCCGACCGTCAGCTCCCCGCTGCCATAGCTGGCCCGGAAGGCGGTCGGCAGCTCGGCGACGCCCGTCTCGATCTCGAAGCCGCGCTCGGCGAGCGGCGCGATGGTCTTGGCGACGCTCCTGGTCTCCTCGAACGCGAGCTCGGGCTCGGCATGGATCGCGTGCGAGAGATCGATCAGCTCGGCGGCCGCGGCCATGATCGCGGCGTCCGCCGCTCCGGCCGCACCCAGTCGCGCAGCGTGGTGGTCGCTGCGCGATTCAGGGAGTCCGCTGCGCGGTGGTGGCATGGAACACAGTGTTGCACTGTGTTGCCACTAGAGCGCGGCCTGCGTCAGGCTGGCCGATCACATCAGGGGGTGATCACGGGGTTATCCGGCGGCGAACGCCAGGTTCTCCGGGGTAGTCAGGGTAGCGAGGCCGGCCAGCGCCTTGGCGTGCAGCGCGCGCTTGATCACCGGCAGATTCGGCTTGCGGTTGCCGGCCAGTGCCGCGGCCCGCGCGACGGCGGCGCCCAGCAACTCCTCGGCGTCGGCCTTGTCGTCGACAATGCCCGCGGCGATCGCCTGATCCGCGGGGTAGCGATGGCCGGTGGTCATGGCCTGCAAGGCGACCTGATTGCTGAGCCGCTCGGTCAGCAGTGCGTTCATGCCGACGGTGAACGGCATGCCAAGGTGCACCTCGGGCAGGCAGTAGAAACCACGGTCTGCGCGCATCACGCGGAAGTCGTGCGAGGTGGCGAGCATGGCGCCCGCGCCGAACGCGTGGCCGTTGATCGCGGCCACCGTCGGCATCGGGAACGCGAGCAGGCGGGTGTAGAGCGAGTGCACGCGGTCGAGATAGCCGTGAATCTTGTCGAGGTTGCCGAACAGCCAATCGGTGTCGAGGCCGTTGCTGTAGAACTTCCCGGTCGCGGTGGTCACCAGAGCGGCAGGCCCCTTGGACGCCTCGACCTCGTCGAGCAGGCCGTGGAATTCGTCGATCCAATCCGGATGGAAGCGGTTCTCACTGTCTGCCTGTCCCTCGTTCCCGAGGTACACGACGAACACATCTCCTTCACGCGACAGATACGGCATGCGTGCAGCGTATCGGGTGCGAAACGCAACTCCTACTCACGGGTAGCCAACCCTCTGCGGGCGGTGCGAACGGCGTGCAGCGCACCAGTCGTGAGGATCACCACCTGCGCAGCTACCACTCAGCGAGCCCTATGAGCGATGGCCGTTCAGGATTGATGAGATCGCGAGTGTAATCGCCGATCGGACTCGCAGCCCGACACGCGTCCGAGTGGTCGAAGACATCCAACAAGGTCACAAGGATCGCCACCCGACGCACCCATTCGCCACGACACCGCCTTCCGAACGAAGCCAGACCGAGCACTAGAGTTCGCGGCCCGGCTCGCTTCCGAGCGGGCGAAGCGCATGCGCCGAAGGCGCGAGTCTCGCCCGCTCGGAAGCGAGCCCAAGGGGGCCGCGAACACGCAGCGCCGCAGGCGCTGCCAATAAACACAGCGCTGCAAATCCACTACTGTGACTTTTATGCTTGCCGAACAGGCCGCTGAGGCGATCGCCGAACGTACTGGAGTGCAGCGCCACCGGGTTGCGGTGGTGCTGGGATCAGGGTGGCAGGAGGCCGCGGCGGAGATCGGTACGCCGACCGCGTCGGTGCCGATGCCGGAACTGCCGGGGTTCGGGACGCCGAGCGCGCAGGGACACGTCGGCATGGTTCACTCCGTCGCCGTCGATGACACCCCGGTGCTGCTGCTGATGGGCCGCCAGCATCTGTACGAGGGCTACCAGCCCGCCGAGGTCGTGCACCCGGTGACCGCGGCCATCGCCGCCGGCGCCGAGACCGTGGTGCTGACGAATGCGGCGGGCGGCATCCGAGACGGATTGCACGTCGGCGAGCCGGTGCTTATCAGCGACCATCTGAACCTCACCAGCCGCACGCCGCTGACCGGCGCCACCTTCGTCGACCTCGTGGATGCCTGGGATCCCGAATTGCGGGCGCTGGCGAGGGAAATCGACCCCAGTCTGACCGAGGGCGTGTACGCGGGCCTGACCGGGCCGCAGTACGAGACGCCCGCCGAGATCCGGATGCTGCGCACGATCGGCGCCGACCTGGTCGGCATGTCGACGGTGCTGGAGGCCATCGCCTGCCGCGCGCTCGGCGCACGGGTGCTCGGCATTTCGCTGGTCACCAACTTGGCCGCCGGTGTCACGGGCGCGCACCTTTCGCACGCGGAAGTGCTCGCCGAGGGGCATGCGGCGGCGCCGCGCCTCGGCAAACTGCTGCGCGGCGTGCTGGAACGGCTGTAGATGCTCCGCTTCGGCACCGCCGGGCTGCGCGGGCCACTGCAGGACGGGCCCGACGGCATGAACCCGATCACCGTGAGCAGGGCTACGGCCGGGCTCACAGCCTGGTTGCGCGACCGCTGTCTCGGTGGCGGTGCGGTGGTTGTCGGTCGCGACGCCCGCCACGGCTCCGCCGAATTCGCGATCGCGACCGCGGAAATCTTTGCCGCCGCGGGCTTTCCGGTGACGCTACTGCCACGCCCGCTGCCGACGCCGATCGTCGCGTACGCGGTCCGGGAACTGGGAGCCGTTGCCGGAGTGCAGATCACCGCGTCGCACAACCCGGCGTCAGATAACGGCTACAAGGTGTTCCTCGACGGCGGCGCGCAACTGATCGCCCCGGCCGACACCGAGATCGAACGCTGCATCGAGGCGGTCGCCGAACCGATTGCCCGCACCCCGGTCACCGCCGCGGATGACGATCTGGTGCGCCGTTACCTCGACCGCGTAGCCCGGCTGCCCGAACTGATCGGCGGTCCCGGCGAACGCTCCGACGTCCGGATCGCACTCACTCCGCTGCACGGCGTCGGCGGCGACACTGCGGTGAAGGCCCTCGCGGACGCTGGATTTGCCCACGTGCACGTCGTCGGCGAGCAATTCGCACCCGACGCCGACTTCCCTACGGTCGCGTTCCCGAACCCCGAAGAGCCAGGCGCCACCGACCTTTTGCTCGCCACCGCCGAACGGATCGGCGCGGATATCGCCATCGCACTCGACCCGGATGCCGACCGCTGCGCCATCGGCATCCCCGACGACAACGGCGGCTGGCGCATGCTGCGCGGCGACGAAACCGGTGTGCTGCTCGGTGATTACGTACTGCGAACCGCACCGCCGGACTCACTGGTGGCCACCACCATCGTCTCCTCACGGCTGCTTTCGAAGCTCGCCGCCGCCCGCGGCGCGCGCTACGCGGAAACCCTGACCGGCTTCAAATGGCTGGCCCGAGCAGGAGACGGCCTGGTCTACGCCTACGAAGAGGCTATCGGCCACTGCGTCGACCCGGCGACGGTGCGCGACAAGGACGGCATCTCCGCCGCAGTCCTCGCCGCTGATCTGGTCGCTCGATTGAAAGCCATCGGCCGCACCCTCACGAACGAACTCGACGACTACGCAATCGAATTCGGCCTGCACACGGTCGACCAGGTATCACTTCGGCTGCCGGACGCAGCCGCAGCTGCCGCAGTCGTCAACCGACTCCGCGCCGCGCCGCCGGACGAGATAGCAGGCGAACCGATGAAGTACACCGACATGCTCCAGGTCCGCGGACGAATGCGCACCGACGCACTGATTTTCGAGGGCGCCACCACACGCATCGTGGTCCGCCCATCCGGCACCGAGCCCAAACTCAAGTGCTACCTGGAAGTAGTCGAGCCCGCCCCCACCCACAGCGCCTTGACCTCAGCAAAAGACGCCGCAGCACAACACCTCTCCGCAATCCGCACCTTCTGCGAGCAACTCACTGAATAACCCTGCCATCGCAGCAAAATGGTTATCAGCGGTAGCGAAATGGCAGCTCCAACCAATACCTGAAGCCCATCATTTTCACTACCATCGTTGCCGCACACCCCGTTTACGCGGTGTTCGGTTGGGGCACGGGGTGTTCGGACGACAGTAGGTGTGGTGGGGGGTTCAGCGGGGGCCGAATTGGCGGTCGCCGGCGTCGCCTAGGCCGGGGACGATGTAGGCGTCGGCGTTCAGGCCTGTGTCTATGGCGGCGGTGACGAGGCGTACGGGGAAGCCCGAATCGGCTAGTGCGGTAACGCCTTCGGGGGCGGCGACTACGCAGACGGCGGTGATGTCGGTGGCGCCGCGGGCTACGAGTAGTTTCAGGGTGTGGCGCATCGAGCCGCCGGTGGCCAGCATTGGGTCGAGTACGTAGACCGGGAGGTCCGAGAGGTCTTCGGGCAGCGACTCCATGTAGGGGACGGGCTGGTGGGTCTCTTCGTCGCGGGCGATGCCTACGAAGCCGACCCTGGCATCCGGGATCAGCTCGGCGGCCGCGTCGATCATGCCGAGGCCGGCACGCAGGACCGGAACCAGCAGAGGTGGTTTCGCCAACCGGACGCCCTCGACCGAGGCCACCGGGGTCGCGATCTCGAATCGGGTCACGGGGGCTTCGCGCAGCGCCTCATAGATCAGAATTCCGGTGAGATCGCGCAGCGCCGAGCGGAAGGCCGGGTTGGCCGTCCTGGCATCACGCATCGTGGTCAGCAGGGTGGCGGCGAGTGGGTGGTCCACGGTGTGCGTGTGCATGAGTGAACGATAAGGTTGACAACGAGTTCGACGTCGTACCTCCGGCCGGGAAATTTTTTCGATGGGGCTGGAACCGATCCGGAAGGCAGCGCGTCGAACTAGGTGGATGACGTACTCTGCCTGGGAACAAAGTAGATGGGGGAAGCACTATGCGAAAGATGTCGGCCGACACCGAGGGCATCGCAGCCTATGGTGCGACCGCCCACACGATGGCAGCGGAGATGGCGGCGGCCAGTGCGGGCGCGGCGGGCGCCAATCCCGCGTTACTCGGTCCCATCATGGGGTTGATCGGTGGTGATTTCATGGCCGCCTATGCCGCCGCCCATGCCGGGCACGTCGCGGCCATCGGCCAGTTGTCGGCGGTGCTGAGCAGCGTGGGTGGTGCCGCTACCGGCGCCGCCGTCGTCCTGGAAGAGACCGACCAGACCAACGCCGCGGCGATCAACAGCGCGGACCCCGAAATGGGCGGGTGACTCGGTGATCGATATCAACGTCCTCGCCAAGCCACTGCTCGACTTGCTCTCCAGCTTCGGCTCGGGAGTCTTGCCGACCGACGGACCTTCGGGCCAGCTGCAGTCCACGTCGAGCATCATCGACCAGATCCACGCGTTCGGCCGCAACAGCATCAACAGCATGAACGAGGCGTGGGACGGCCGGGCCGCCGATTCCGCCACCGCGAAGGCGTTGCGGGTGCAGACCTCCGCCGCGACCATCTCCGATCGTGGCAACGACATGGCTTCGGTTGTCGATCAGGCAGCGGCCCAGGTCGAGACCGGGCAGAAGGAATTGACCGGAATCGTCGAGTCGTTCGTGAACACGGCCACCGCGCTGGGTCCGACCATTGCGACACCGCAAGGTCTCGCGGTGCTCGTCAGCTCCGCGATCGACCATCTCGGCCAGGGCATGAACGTGGTCGGGCGGGTACGCAGCGAACTCGACACGCAGACCGCGAGCATGACCGAGCTGACCCCACCTCCGTCGACCGCGCCCGCTTCGCTGGCCAACGGGCTGGCAGGCGGTGCGAGTGGACTGGCAAGCGGTGCGAGTTCGGTGCTGTCGACCCTGACCGGTGTCGGCGGATCCGCGGGCCAAATGCTCACCAGCATGGCGACCCCGGTGATGTCGGGCTCCACGCCGTCCAAATCCGGCTCGTCGCCGAGCACACCCGGCTCGCAAAACCCCAACAGCGGGTCCGCGGGACAGGACGGCAAGGGTGTGAAGGTCACGCTGCCGGACGGCAGCATCGTCGAAGCCCCGAACGAACAGGCCGCGCAGGCGGTTCGCTCCGCCCTCGGCACCCTCGGCACGCCGTACGTGTGGGGCGGCACCAGCCCCGGCGCCGGACTCGACTGCAGCGGGCTCACTCAGTACGCATACGGCGAGGCAGGCGTTGACCTACCCCGGCTGGCCCAAGAACAGGGCAACGGGCACACGGGGGTCTCCCCCGGTGATCTGATGCCCGGCGATCTGGCCGTCTGGGATGGCCATGTCGCCATGGTGATCGGCAACGGGCAGTTCGTCGAGGCCGGTGACCCGGTCCAGATCAGCTCGATTCGAACGGAGAACATAGGCATGGACTTCTACGGCTTCTACAGGCCGACCACATGAGTGAGCGCAGCGAGCGAACCAATGACACAGCGCCATCGGGCATGACGGAGCCGAGCGCCAGCGAGGCGCGGTCATGAGCGAACCGAAGCCCCCGGCCGTCCCCAACGTCACGGTGGCGGCGAGTACCAACCGGTCCGGCACCATCTCGGTGCGCGCCACCGATCAGGGCATGCCGGTGGAGATCAAGTTCGAGCGCAGCGAATACCGATACGGCGCACAGACTCTCGCGGACGAGATCCTCCGACTGACGAAGCGCTCGACCATCGCGGCACGGGCCCGCAGGCGCGAAGTGCTCGCCGAGGCGGGCCTGCCTGCCGACATCCTCGACCGGCTCAATCTGCCCACCCGCCAGGCCGCGGTGGACGAACTCGACCGGATCGACGACGCGGACACGGGACCCACTAGCTGGATGAGGCCGGTATGAGTGAGCGAAGCGAGCGAAGCATGGGCAGCGCGGGCGAGGCGCAGTCATGAGTGCGGAGATGGATGCTCTCGTCGCCAACGCGACGCAGAAGCTGGAGGCGTTGGAAGCCGCGCTCTATGGCCTCAAGCAGGTGCGAGGCCGGTTCCGGACCGAGGACGGCGCGGTCGGTGTCGAGGTCGACAGCGACGGTGCGCTCGTCGCGCTGACCCTGTCGGAGTCGGTCACCACGCTGCCGCCCGCCGAGGTCGGCCAGCTCATCGTCTGGGCCTGCAGGCAGGCCGCCGAGGACGCCGGCACCCAGCGATCGAAGGTCGTTGCGACACTGAACGAGTCGTTCGTCCCGGCCCAGGAAGGGGCTCCGGGAACTGTTGGAGGCGGGCCGGATAGTGCCTGACGCGGAAGGTCGATAGGCTTCCGCTCATGGCTTCTGGAGACATCGTCCCGATCGAGCTCGGCCTGACCGACGGCGATCTGGTCACCCTGTGGGCACCGCGCTGGCGCGACGGTGACGACGAGTGGGAGGCATTCCTCGGACACGAGGACTCCCTCTACGGTTTCGAAACCGTTGCGGAGCTGGCCGCCTTTATCCGGACCAACTCCGATAACGACCTGATCGACCATCCGTCGTGGAAGGTCGTCGCCGGTCTATCGGCGGTGGAGCTGGAGCCGGAGGAGAACTTCACCTTCGACCTGGTGGCGGTGCCGGAGCTGGCCGCGGGCGATCCCGATGTCGACTCCATCGCGGAGCTAGAGGACACCCTCGCCATGGTGCGCAACATCGGCGAGGTGTGCGAACTGGAGACGGTGACCAAGTTCTTCGGTTCACACCCCGTACTAGGCGCACTGCCGGGCGGGGTCAGTGCCTTCCTCGGGCGTGACGGCGAAGAGCTCTGGGATCAGATCGGCGCCGCCATCGCCAAGGGCTGGGACGACGTCCTCGATGCCATCGACTCCGTGGTGCAGACCCCGGATGTGGACGCCGAGGCCGTCGCCGTCGCGGAGGCGGAGTTGCTCGCCGCCGAGGAGAACGTCGTCGACGCCGACGACGCGGCCGACAGCGAGGAAGAAGAAGAGTTCGAGACCGTCGATCTCGATGCGGACGACGAAGACGAGGAAGAAGAGGACGAGTCGTTCTGGAACGAGGTCGGCATCGACCCGGTCAAGATCGTCACCGCCGAGGGCAACTACTTCACGCTGCGCTGTTACCTCGACGACGAGCCGATCTTCCTCGGCAAAGACGGCTCGATCACCGTGTTCGGCTCCGAGCGGGCGTTGGCTCGCTACCTCGCTGACGACCACGAGCACGATCTGTCGCGGGTGAGCACCTACACCGACGTGCAGACCGCAGCCGTCGACGGTTCGCTCGAGGTGGAGGTCACCGACGAGAACGTCTACGTGCTGCCGGGCCTGGCCGACGATCTGGCCGAGGGCCCGGAGGCAGTCGACATCGAACAGCTCGATCTTGCGGTCGAACTGTTCACAGATGCCGCCGACTATGCCGACGACGACACCGTGGAGCAAGCGCTGGCTCAGTCCAACCCGCTGGGCTGGTACGTCTCCTACCTGCTGAACCCGGACCCGAACAGAATGGCCCCCAATCCGCCGTTCGCCGCGGAAGCGCAGAGTTGGCGGGAGCTGGAGCGCAACTTCGAGAGTCGGCTCGCACCGCAGTGACCGCTCGAACGCTCCGGATACCCGCTCGATTCAACGGCCCGCCCGACTCCGGCAACGGCGGCTATGTCGGCGGGCTGCTCGCCGAGCAGCGCGACGATGCCGCGGTGACGGTGATCCTGCGCGGCCCGCCGCCGCTGGACACGGAGCTGCAGATGCGCGACGGCCGTTTGTACGACGGCGACACCCTGCTCGCCGAATCGCGGGCGGGAGCATTCGAACGGGACACGCCGCAGTGTGTGTCCTTCGCCGACGCCGAGGCCGCCACCAGCTCATACCAGAGCAATGAGCTGTTCGCGCACTGCTTCGTCTGCGGCAGTGCACGCACCGACGGCCTGCGGATCGAGGCAGGCGTGGTCGGCGACGGGTTGGTCGCCGCGCCGTGGATTCCCGACGCTTCGCTGCCGCTGGAAACCGCCGTGTTGTGGGCCGCGATGGACTGCCCCGGCGGCTGGTCGCTGCCCGGGATGTTCGAACGGCCCGCGGTGCTCGGTTCGATGACCGCCACCGTGCACGCGCTGCCCGAGGTCGGCGAGCGGTGTGTGGCCGTCGGCGAGAACCACGGCGAACAGGGCCGCAAGTCCTTTGCCTCGACGGCCGTCTACGGCGCGGACGAACGTCTGCTCGGCCGGGCCGAGCAGATCTGGATCCGCCTGAACCAGGTCGATAAAGCACACGCGGAATCCACTGCCGCCGTGGACTATCCGAGTAGCACCGCGTAGCCCGGCTTGATGATGTCGTCGATGATGCGCAGGCGTTCCGGGAACGGGATGAAGGCCGACTTCATGGCATTGATGGTGAAACGCTCCAGATCGCTCCAGCCATAGCCGAAGGTGTCCACCAGCTTCGACATCTCTTTGCTCATGCTGGTGTCGCTCATCAGCCGGTTGTCGGTGTTGACGGTGACGCGAAAACGAAGTCGGGCCAGCAGGTCGAAGGGGTGCTTGTCCAGCGACGGGACGGCGCCGGTCTGCACATTCGACGACGGACACAACTCCAGCGGAATCCGCGCGTCGCGCACATAGTTCGCGACCAGCCCGAGGCGGGCGTCCTCGATGGCGCCGGGCACAGCGATGTCGTCGGTGATCCGCACTCCGTGGCCGAGCCGGTCACAGCCGCAGAAGGCAAGCGCCTCATGGATCGAGGGCAGACCGAAGGCCTCGCCCGCGTGAATGGTGAAATGCGCGCTATTGGCTCGCATGTACTCGAAGGCGTCCAGGTGTCGGCTCGGCGGGAAACCCGCCTCCGCGCCCGCGATATCGAAGCCGCCGACGCCACGGTCACGGAAGCGAACGGTGAGCTCGGCGATCTCCCGCGAGCGCGCCGCGTGCCGCATGGCGGTGAGCAGGCAGATCACCACGATCGGGTGCCCCGCCGCCGCGGCCGCCGCCTCACCCTCACGGAAGCCGGCCAGGGTGTGCTCGACCACCTCGTCCAGGGTCAGGCCACGCTCCAAGTGTTGTTCGGGCGCGAAGCGCACCTCGGCGTACACCACGCCGTCGGCGGCCAGGTCCTCCGCGCATTCACGAGCGACCCGGCGCAACCCTTCCGGTGTCTGCATCACCGCGACGGTATGGGCGAAGGTTTCCAGATAGAGCTCCAACGAACCGCTGTCGGCCGCATCGCGGAACCACGCGGCCAGCGCCGTCTCGTCGGAGGCGGGTAGGTCGTCGTAACCGCAATCGACGGCGAGCTCCAGAACCGTCGCAGGCCGCAGTCCACCGTCGAGGTGGTCGTGCAGCAGCGCTTTGGGAGCTTGGCGGATCGAGGCAAGGGTCAAAGGCATCGGTCCTGTCATGACCACACGTTAGCCGCATGCCACCGCTCTGGCAGCCCACTTGGTGCGCGTCACCACCTGTGATTGCCCTCTCGGGCGCGCCGCCGTGAGACGTCGAACTCATCTCGCCTGCTCGAGTGGCCGTTCGCCGCCGGATGCAGTAAATCCCGGTCGACTCCCGGCGATTCGGACCCGTCAGTGTCCGATCCGTCCGAGGATCAGCGGTGTGTCCGGTTTCGGGCCTGCCCCATTGATCGTGATCGAATCGCTCAGCGCCGCAAGGGCGCCGGAAAACGCACCAGGGGTGTCGGTGTGCAGGGTGAGCATCGGTTGGCCCGCGGTAACGGAATCACCTGGCTTGGCGTGCATTTCGATGCCCGCACCGGCCTGCACCGGGTCGCCCTGCCTGGCCCGGCCCGCGCCGAGCCGCCAAGCGGCGATACCGACACCCATGGCGTCGAGACCGGTGAGCACACCGTCGCACTCGGCTCGCACGATTTCGGTGTGCTTCGCCCGCGGCAGCGGCGCGTCCGGGTCGCCACCCTGCGCCTGGATCATGGCGCGCCAGTGGTCCATCGCGCGGCCGTCGGCCAGCACGTCGGCAGGATCGATGTCGAGTCCGGCCTGCGCGACCATCTCCCGAGCCAGCGTGAGGGTCAGCTCGACGACATCGGCGGGACCGCCACCCGCAAGCACCTCCACCGACTCGGCGACCTCGAGCGCATTGCCCGCGGTGCGTCCGAGCGGGGTGTCCATCGCGGTCAGCAACGCGACCGTGCGCACCCCGGCATCGGTGCCGAGTTCGACCATCGCCGTCGCCAATTCACGTGCGCCCTCGATGGTCTTCAAGAACGCGCCAGAGCCGACCTTCACATCCAGCACCAGTGCGGCAGTCCCCTCGGCGATCTTCTTGCTCATGATCGAGCTGGCGATCAGTGGAATGGATTCGACAGTCCCGGTGACATCACGCAGCGCATAGAGCCGCTTGTCCGCGGGAGCCAGATCGGCGCCCGCGGCGCACACCACCGCGCCGATGCCGGGATCGGCCAATATCTCCCGCATCCGCGGCACCGGCACGTCAGCCTGCCACCCCGCAATGGCCTCGAGTTTGTCCAACGTGCCACCGGTGTGCCCGAGCCCGCGCCCGGACAGCTGCGGCACCGCCGCACCGCAGGCCGCGACCAAAGGCGCCAACGGCAGCGTGATCTTGTCCCCCACCCCACCCGTCGAATGCTTGTCCACCGTCGGCCGCGGCAGATCGGTGAAATCCATCCGCCGTCCCGAGGAAATCATCGCGGCGGTCCAACGTGCGGTCTCCCGCCTCGTCATCCCCCGCCACACGATGGCCATCGCCAATGCCGCCATCTGTTCGTCGGCCACCGCCCCCTTGGTGAACCCGTCGACCACCCAGTCGATCTGTGCGTCCGACAGCTCCCCGCCGTCCCGCTTGGTCGTGATGATCGAAACCGCGTCAACTGCCGTCACGTCGGCCAGTCTGGCACGACATTCCGCCGGACTCCGGTTTCATGTCGGTGGCTGAAGTCCCGGCCATCACAGTCGGCAGTTACTTCTGCCCGGCGTCCAGGTCATCCGGACCGAAGGCGTCGGGAAGCAATGCGCTCAGCGGAACGGGTCCGGCCTTGTGGTCGATCAGGAGGTCGGCCCCGCCGTGCTCGTAGAGCAGTTGTCGGCATCGCCCACACGGCATCAGGATTTCGCCGCGGGAATCGGTCACGGAGACCGCTGTCAAGCGGCCCCCACCGCTCGATATCAAGTTACCGATGAGTACACATTCGGCACAAAGGCCTAGTCCATATGAGACATTTTCCACATTGCATCCGCTTACAATTCGACCGTCGGCGCTGAGTGCCGCCGCGCCGACCGGGAACCGCGAGTATGGCGCATAGGCATTGCGCATAACTCGAATAGCATTGTCGCGCAATATATTCCAGTCGATTTCCGACATCGACGACCTCCCTCGAGACAGCCCGAATCAGGCCGCGCGAGGGCTGCTGCGCAACCCTTCACGCATCAAGAAAGGTAAACCTAACTCGTCCGAATGTCGCGCAACGCACGGCACGCCGAATTAGTTCCGGCATTGAGAGGGGATTAGAGTCCACAACAGATCGGTTCAGGTTCCCGGCGGCGGGCCCCGCGCTAGCTCTATGGCACAGCAAAGCGCAGCCACCTGGGCATTCGCCCCTTTTCGCATGACGGCGTCGGATCTGTGACCGGGTCCATCAACGACGTTGGAGGCGACCGCACTCTATGACCACGATAGAAGCTCCGGCACAGCCGAAGCGGAAGACGCTGTACCGAGGCGACCCCGGAATGTGGTCTTGGGCGTTGCACCGGATC
This sequence comes from Nocardia sp. GCM10030253, assembly GCF_042675075.1. NCBI lineage: Bacteria > Bacillati > Actinomycetota > Actinomycetes > Mycobacteriales > Nocardiaceae > Nocardia > Nocardia sp. GCM10030253. The sequence goes on from NZ_JBHTDL010000014.1 coordinate 184,900, forward strand.
ACCGGTGTCACCATCTTCTTCTTCCTCTTCGTGCACGTCTTGGACACCGCACTGGTTCGGGTCAGCCCCGCCACCTATAACGAGGCGATCGAGACCTACAAGAGCCCCATCGTCGCGCTGATGGAGATGGGCCTTGTTGTTTGCGTGGTGTTCCACGCGTTCAACGGCGTCCGGGTGATCCTGGTCGACTTCTGGGCCAAAGGCCCCAAGTACCAGCGCCTGATGCTCTGGATCGTCCTCGCTGTCGTGTTCCTGGTGGCGGCTCCCGCGATCGGCCGTATGTTCTTCTACCTCTTCACGGAGCACTGATCATGAGTGAGCGAATCGTGAACACAGCCGCCAGTGCGGTCATGTCGGCGCCGAGCATTAGCGAGGCGGAGGCATGAGCGCACCCATTATCGGTAAGTCTTACGACCGGCCGGCCAGCCTGGACCTGCCTCGCTCGCCGCGGGCCCGTTCGAACAACAACTTCGAGAAGTACGCGTGGCTGTTCATGCGCTTCTCCGGCCTGTTGCTGATCGTGCTCGTGCTCGGTCACATGGCGATCATGCTGCTGCTCGACGGCGGCGTGAAGCGTCTGAACTTCGCCTTCGTGGCGGGCCGCTGGTCCAGCCCGTTCTGGCAGTTCTGGGACCTCACCATGCTGTGGCTGGCTCAGCTGCACGGCGGCAACGGCCTGCGCACGGTGATCGCGGACTACTCCCGCAAGGACTCGACCCGGTTCTGGCTGAACACCGCGCTGGCCATCTCGATGATCCTCGTGGTGGGCGTGGGCACCTACGTCATCTTCACCTTCGACCCCAACATCAGTTAGGAACAGGCCACCTCGATGAGTGAATCGCGGATTCAGGAGCATCGCTACGACGTCGTGATCGTCGGTGCCGGTGGCGCCGGCATGCGCGCGGCGATCGAGGCCGGCCCCCGGGCGCGCACCGCCGTACTCACCAAGCTCTACCCGACCCGCAGCCACACCGGCGCGGCACAGGGTGGCATGTGCGCTGCGCTGGCCAATGTCGAAGAAGACAACTGGGAATGGCACACCTTCGACACCGTCAAAGGTGGTGACTACCTGGTCGACCAGGACGCCGCGGAGATCATGGCCAAGGAGGCCATCGACGCGGTGATGGACCTGGAAAAGATGGGTCTGCCGTTCAACCGCACCCCCGAGGGCAAGATCGACCAGCGCCGCTTCGGTGGGCACACCCGCGATCACGGCAAGGCCCCGGTCCGCCGTGCGTGCTACGCCGCCGACCGCACCGGTCACATGATCCTGCAGACCCTCTACCAGAACTGCGTCAAGCACGACGTGGAGTTCTACAACGAGTTCTACGTGCTCGACCTGGTGATGACCGAGTCCGACCGCGGCCCCGTCGCGACCGGCGTCGTCGCCTACGAGCTGGCCACCGGCGACATCCACGTCTTCCACGCGAAGTCGATCGTGTTCGCCACCGGCGGCTCGGGCCGCATGTACAAGACCACCTCGAACGCGCACACGCTGACCGGTGACGGCATGGCGATCGTGTTCCGCAAGGGTCTGCCGCTGGAGGACATGGAGTTCCACCAGTTCCACCCGACAGGTCTCGCCGGACTCGGCATCCTCATCTCCGAGGCCGTCCGTGGTGAGGGCGGCATCCTGCGCAACGCCAGCGGCGAGCGCTTCATGGAGCGCTACGCCCCCACCATCAAGGACCTCGCGCCGCGTGACATCGTCGCCCGCTCGATGGTGCTCGAGGTGCTCGAGGGTCGCGGCGCAGGACCGAACAAGGATTACGTCTACATCGACGTGACCCACCTCGGCGAGGACGTGCTCGAGGAAAAGCTGCCCGACATCACCGAGTTCGCCCGCACCTATCTGGGTGTGGACCCGGTGACCGAACTGGTGCCGGTCATGCCGACCTGTCACTACGTGATGGGCGGTATCCCAACCAAGATCCGCGGCGAGGTGCTGCGCAACAACACCGACGTGGTGCCCGGCCTGTACGCGGCGGGCGAATGCGCGTGCGTCTCGGTGCACGGCTCCAACCGCCTCGGCACCAACTCGCTGCTGGACATCAACGTGTTCGGCCGCCGCGCGGGCATCGCCGCCGCGGAGTACGCGCTGCGCACCGAGTTCGTGGAGATGCCGGAGAACCCGGCACAGATGGTGCAGGAGTGGCTCGCGCTGATCCTGTCCGATCATGGCAACGAGCGCGTCGCCGACATCCGCACCGAGTTGCAGTACACGATGGACATGAACGCCGCCGTGTTCCGCACCGAGGACACCCTCAAGCAGGCCCTCACCGACATCCACGCGCTCAAAGAGCGGTACCGGCGGATCACGGTGCAGGACAAGGGCAAGCGCTACAACAGCGACCTGCTCGAGGCCGTCGAGCTGGGCTTCCTGCTCGAGCTGGCCGAAGTCACCGTGGTCGGTGCGCTCAACCGCAAGGAATCGCGTGGCGGCCACGCCCGCGAGGACTACCCGGACCGCGACGACGTGAACTTCATGCGGCACACGATGGCCTACAAGGAGGGCGCGGAGCTCATCTCCGATATCCGCCTCGACTTCAAGCCGGTGGTGCAGACCCGTTACGAGCCGATGGAGCGTAAGTACTGATGACTGCCGTAGCCGAAGCACCCTCATCACAGAAGCCCGCGCCGATCCCCGAGGGGTCGGTCATGGTCACCGTCAAGGTCGCCCGGTTCAACCCTGAGGACGACAAGGGCGCGCACTGGGAGTCCTTCCAGGTGCCGGTCCTGACGACCGACCGCTTCCTGAACGTGCTCATCTACATCAAGTCCTACCTGGACGGCACGCTCACCTTCCGGCGCTCCTGTGCGCACGGCGTGTGTGGCTCCGACGCCATGCGGATCAACGGTGTGAACCGACTGGCCTGCAAGGTGCTGATGAAGGACATGCTGCCCAAGGACGGCAAGTCCATCACCCTCACCGTCGAGCCAATCCGCGGCCTGCCCGTGGAGAAGGACCTCGTGGTGAACATGGAGCCGTTCTTCGACGCGTTCCGCGCGGTGAAGCCCTACCTGATCACCTCGGGTAACGAGCCCACCCGCGAACGCATCCAGAGCCAGGCCGACCGCGCCAGGTTCGACGACACCACCAAGTGCATCCTCTGCGCCTGCTGCACCACCTCCTGCCCCGTGTACTGGAGCGACGGCAGCTACTTCGGCCCGGCCGCGATCGTGAACGCCCACCGCTTCATCTTCGACAGCCGCGACGAAGCCGCCCGCGAACGCCTCGACATCCTCAATGACGTCGAAGGCGTCTGGCGCTGCCGCACCACCTTCAACTGCACCGACGCCTGCCCCCGCGGCATCGAGGTCACCAAGGCCATCCAGGAAGTCAAGCGCGCACTGCTGTTCACCCGCTGACCCGCCTGGACCCGGTTCAGTCGACAAAGGCCGCCTCCATCGAGAGATGAAGGCGGCCTTCGTTGTTCTCCGGCTCAGCGAGCCTCGCTGGTCATCGACGTCGTTGATCGACCTGACAGCCTCGCGTTTGCCTGCCGTCGGACTACCGTGGGTATCGCTCTCCTACACCGACCGACTCGTCACTTCCGCTGGAGGCGTCTTGCGCACCATCGCTCGTGTACTGCTCGTCATGCTGGCCATCGCCTGTGGCACAGCGCCGATATTGCCCGCAGCGCTCGGCGCACCGAATGCCGCGAATCTCGATGACGCCACCGCAGGGAGAATCGACGAGTTGCTGGCATTGCGCGCCGCCGCGCCCGGTGGCCAGAGCAGGGGCGAGCTGATCGAGCTGCTGTCGCGTCAGTTCCTCGGCACGCCGTACGGCGCGGACCTGCTCGTCGGCTCGGCGACCCAGCCCGAACAGCTGGTCATCGACTTCCGCCGGGTGGATTGCTTCACGTACCTCGACTATGTCGAAGCGCTCAGTCGATCCACCGACCGCGACCAGTTCGTGGCGAACCTGATCCAGACGCGCTATACCGACGGCCGAGTCGATTTCCAGCAACGCAAACACTTCTTCAGCGATTGGTCACACACCGCGAGAATCGCCGCCACCGATATCACCGCGACCCTGAGCACCGCCGCGGTGACCGTAACCAAGCATCTCAACGCGAAAGCCGATGCAGGAACGTATCTTCCGGGACTGCCGGTGGTCATTCGCGGCATCACCTACATACCGAGCGCCGCCGTGAACGACAACGTCATCGGCCAACTCCGCACCGGCGACTACATCGGCGCCTACACCGACCTACCGGGCCTGGACGTCACCCACGTCGGCATCTTCGTCATGACCCCCACCGGCCCAATTTTCCGCAACGCATCCTCCCTTGCCGCCAACAACAAGGTCGTCGACTCCCCCTTCGCCGACTATGTGCGCTCGACCCCCGGCATCGTCGTGCTCCGCGCGCAATAACCACTGGTAGATGCCGCCTTCATTGCGGAGTTGTTCCTAGGTGGCAAGAGTCCGTCAGCGGTCGAGCCTGGCTACCCGCGTCTTCGGGGCGATCATGCGGTATGCCTCGACGACGAGCTCACGTACCTCAGTCCAGTCGACCGGGACGTCGAGGTAGACGCCCAGCCAACCCGGGCCGCCGAAAGGTGCGTGGCGGTGTAGGTATCCCGTCGCGGAAAGTACTGATAGACGACTGATTCGGCACCTATCGGCTAGGTCATAACGTAGTTCTCGTCCAACACGGACACCGAGAAACCGCAGACCACAAGCCCTTCGGAGGCCGAAATGAACATCATCGTCGCCCAGTACCTGGAAGCCTGGAACGCCACCGACGCCACCACCCGCACAGCCGCCATCGCCCGCGTCTTCACCGAAACCGCCACCTACACCGACCCGCTGGTCGCGGTCACCGGACACCACGAACTCGACGCCGCCATCGCCGGTGTCCAAGCCCAGTTCCCCGGCTGGGTATTCACCCTCGCCGGGCCCGTCGACGCCCACCACGACCAGGTGCGCTTCACCTGGAACCTCGGCCCCGCCGACGGCCCGGCCATCATCGTCGGCTTCGACGTCGCAGTCATCGACAACGGCCGCATCAGCCAAGTCCTCGGCTTCCTCGACAAAGTCCCCGCCACCCTCTGAACCTCGGCCCGGCCGCATTCCGACCACCACAGCCGGTCTCCATCTAGCCGACCTGAAACCCGTTCTCCAGAAAGAAGCACGATCATGACCACCACCGCCACCACCGCGCCCTCCTACCTCGACACGCTGCTCGCTCCCGGACCGAAACTGCTGCGCACCTCGCTGCGCCTGGACGCGGTCATTACCGGCGTCAACGGCCTCGCCTACCTCGCCCTGTCCGGACCACTGGAAACTTTGCTCGGCCTCGACACCCGCATCGGCATTCCGATCGGCATCTTCCTCACCCTCTACGGCATTGCCGTGGCCCTCATCGGCGTATCCACCACCATCAACACCAACCTGGTCCGCACCGTCATTGCCGCCAACACCGCCTGGACTGTGATCAGCGTGGTCGCGCTGATCGAAGGCGCACTCGACCTCAGCCTGATCGGCGGCATCTGGACGGTCATGCAAGCCATCACCGTCGGCGGCTTCGCCGCACTGCAGTACCTGGGCTTGCGCCGCAACCAGTGAGACGAAACCACCACGACGACAATCGAATCGACCCACGCGGTATCGGCACGAGCCGATACCGCGTTCGTCGTCTATCAACCATGACAACGGCCACCGCGCTCGGCTACGGCTGCGCGCGATCGAACACATCGCGGATCGCCTGAACTACCTCGTCCGGATTGTCGAGCTGGATAGTGCTGTGCTTGGCATCTTCGAGTGCACGGTATTCGCCGTGCGAGACCGAGTCGGCCAGTGCTGTGTAGAGGCCCCTTTTGCTGTCGGTCAGTTCCCGCTGAGCCTTCTCGGACATGACCAGACGCTGTCCGGAATCGACGCCGAGCGCGGACAGTGCGATGATCGGCACATCGGGAACGGTTCCGCCGCTACGCAATTCGTCGGCCAACGCAACGATGGTGCTGCGCTCCCGCGCACCGATCCGCATCCACTCGGGGTCGACGTGACCGGCGACCAGCGGGTCCCGGATTTCCGATGGCCACTGCGCGAACATCTTCTTATAGAAGGGCCGGGCGAGCAGACCGATGAGCGCCGTCTGGAACCGACCGGGTACCGCGTCCGGAGTCTTGTCCAGATGCAGGCTTTTCGGCATGTACGTATCCCACTCCTCGTAGAACGCCTCCAACGCGACCAGGCCGGCCACCTCGTCCGGGAACAGCTGAGCGAAGCGGCGGGCATAGGCGCCACCCAGCGAATGCGCCACAAGGACATAGGGCGCGGGCACCTCTGCGGCGCGCAGCAGATTGCGCAGCTCGGTGGCGACTTCGGTTGCGGTGCGCGGCAATTCGACGCGCTCGCTCCAACCGGTGCCGCCCCGGTCGTACAGCACCGAGGTGGTCCATTGGGCAACTTTGTCGTGGATGCTCAAGTAGTCAAGGCCGACCGCGCTGGCTCCGGGTAGAAAGACCACGGTAGGACCGCCGCTCCCGGACCGGTGGAGAAACAGCTGCCGTCCGTCCACGTTGTAGTAACGACCCACTGGCGGAATGGCCGGTGCCGCGCCGCCGCCACGCCGATTCGTCAGGGCGTTCATGGTGATGCCTCCTCAGTGCGATACCGGTGATGGGGTACTCGATCATCCGATGCCTTGGGTCGATCCAGGTCGGCGATTTGTCGGGCCCAACGGTCGGGATCCGCGAGCAATTCGGTCGGCGGAATTGCCCAGCATTCGGCGAGCAGGTCATAACCGAGCCGTCCGGTCTCCGCGTGCCGTGCCCACTGGCGTCTGCGCCATGCGCGGCCAGGAGCGTCTGGACAATCTCCGAATCCAGCTGGTGTGCGGGGAGGCCCGCATCGTGCAGCGCCGACCAGTGCATGGCCATACCGGCCGAATGCCGGGCGGCCTCGGCGGGTTCCGCGCGCTCACGCTGCTGGGCATAGGTCTCGACGGCCCGCACCGCCGCCGCCACCGCCGCCTGCTCCGGCGCGCGCACCGCGCAGCATGGGGCTCATCGAGACGAGAACCGAGCTCACCACGCCGATGGCCGTAAACCCGGCGATCGTCGGCACGGTCACTCCTGCCATGGCCATCCGCATCGCGACCGCGGATGCCAGGTGGCAGGTGGTTGCTGACAGCGAGCACGATGAGGGCGGGAAAACCGAAAGCGATCGCAGTACGTGCCGCGACTGCCCATCGCCACCCCACCGGCGCCGACCCGAAGAGAAGGGATCGCCGTCGCGGCAGGGCTGGCACCGGATGGTGGGCCTGGCCGAACGTCACGTCGTCCACCAGGCCATTCAACACCGCAGACACAGCCCGGCGGAGTGAGGTCCACGGGGTGCGAGACGGTGGTGGGGCGAAGTCGGCGAGAGCGAAGTGATCCACTCTTTCGTGTGGTGCCGGCGACGAGGATCCCGCCGACACACTCGGCGGCACGTGTCTTCGTCAGGCGCCGACACCCAACTGCTGTGCCGCGATGGCCAGGTCTTTGTCACCGCGACCGGATATGCCGAGCACGATCACCGAGTCGTCGGGCAGGTCGCCACGTTCGGCCATTTCCATCAGGTATCCGATGGCGTGGGCGGCTTCGAGGGCGGCGATGATGCCTTCGCTGCGGCTGAGGGTCTGCATGCCGCGGAGGGCGACGGCGTCGCTTGCGGCTCGGTACGTTACGCGGCCGGTGTCCTTGAGGTAGGCGAGTTCGGGTCCGACCCCGGGGTAGTCCAGGCCTGCCGCGATGCTGTGCGTCCGGCTGATCTGGCCGTCTTCGTCCTGCAGGAGATAGCTGTAGGCTCCGTCCATTTCGCCTGGGCTGCCCGCGCTGAGGGTGGCCGCATGGTCGCCGGTCTCGATGCCTCGGCCCGCGGCCTCGACACCGATCAACCGAACCTGCGGATCGTCCGCGAACGAGTGGAACAAGCCGATGGCGTTGCTGCCGCCGCCGACGCACGCCATCACATAGTCGGGTAGTCGCCCTTCCGATTTCAAGATCTGGGCTCTGGCCTCGACGCCGATCACCGTTTGGAAGTCACGCACGATCTTCGGGTACGGCGCTGGGCCCGCTGCCGTGCCGAACAGGTAGTAGGTGGTGTCGACGTTCGCCACCCAGTCGCGCACGGACTCGCTGATCGCGTCCTTGAGCCTGCGGGTGCCGGTGTGCACCGCACGTACCTCGGCACCGAGCATGTTCATCCGCACCACATTGGATGCTTGTCGCCTCATATCGTCGGCGCCCATGTAGATCACGCACGCCAAGCCGAGCATCGAGCACACCGTCGCGACCGCGACACCGTGCTGGCCCGCACCGGTCTCGGCGATGATCCGGCTCTTGCCCATCCGTTTGGCCAGCAAAACCTGCCCCAGCGCATTGTTGATCTTGTGCGCGCCGGTATGCGCCATATCCTCGCGTTTCAGGTAGACCCGCACCCCGGGCACCGCCAGCAGTTCGGCGAATCGCGACACTTGGTGAAACAGCGTCGGGCGGCCCACTCTGTCGCGCAGCAATTCCTCGACCTCGCCGACGAAGCCGGGATCTATGCGGGCGAGGCTGTATGCCTCGTCCAATTCCATCAGAGCGGCCATCAGACCTTCCGGAACATACCTGCCGCCGAAGTCGCCGAACCGACCCTGATCGTCCGGAAACACTCCGTGCCGATACGCGTTCCGTGCCGTGCAATGGTCAATAGTCATCAGCACCAACGCTTTCGCGGTCGAGGATCCGGCACCGAGTCTGTTCTGGTGATGCGAGCGGTCGGCAACGGCCTGGTAAACACTCGGTTTAGCTCGAGCCCCTTGGATGAGCAACCAACCGTTTACCGACTGTGGGAAGCCCTCAGCTGCGGGTGAGTGCGGGAACGCTCGCCCACCGCTCCCCCGCAACCACAACGTGATTCAGGAATCGCAAGCCGACGGTCGTGGCCGCTTCGGTGAGCAACGTCGTGGCACGCCGGTCATCGAAGCTGGGGGTCGGGTCACCGGAGGGGTGATTATGGACGAGCGCGAAAGCGCGGCCGTCGTGGCGCAGCACGGTATTGAGGATTTCACGCACCGGGACCGCGACCTGATCGATCGCGCCCTCCGCGACGAATACCTTCTGCCGCAAGCGATTCTGGACATCACAGACGAGGACGAGCAGCCGCTCGACACGGGCGCCCGCGAACAGCGGTCCGGCGACGCGCGCCACATCCGCGGCACCGTTCAAACGCGACGCGGCCTCCGGGCTGGTGCGTGCCCGCGAGCCGAGATGGAAAGCGGCAATGATGGCAGCGGCTTTCGCGACGCCCACTCCGGTGCGACGGGACAGCTCCTCGGGACGCGCACCGGCCAGGCCTGCCAGTCCGCCGTGTTCGGCAAGTAGGTCGGTCGCCATTTCCAGCGCACTCTCGCCGCGTCGCCCTTGGCGAAGCAGCAACGCCAGTAGTTCGCCGTCACTCAGCGCGTGCGGGCCGAGCGCGAGCAGCCGCTCGCGCGGTCGTTGACCAAAGGGCAGGTTGGCGATGGGTACCGACATCAGATCCCCCTCGAATGCGGTGCGATCCCCGGATCATGCCAGTGCCTACCGACAGGTTGCCCGCTGTCGAGACCTACTAGCCGTCGGCCACGGTGATGACTTCCGGGCAGGGCAGGGCGGACAAAACGCCCGCGGCCAGCCGCTCCAGGTGATGAAGCTGTCGCTCGTGCACCACAATTCGGCGCAGTGCCTCGTTGATGGTGGCATTGCTGGATGAGGTGCCCATGATCGAGGCGGCCGCGGCCAACAACTTCTGGTCGAGATCGATCCGCACGGTTCTCATGCGTCCTCCTTCGTACATTCGCCATCTTGCGTCATAAGGGTTGATCATGTCCTGCGAATCGCACAGAGTCATCCGCAACGGCACTGCGCACGGCCGGTGCGCGCACGATTGATCGCCGCCGCCGCGCACACCTGATCAGATCGGCCCGCCGTTGGCACGATCAGCGCCGGGAAGGCCACCAAAAAGCCACTTGAGCTATGCAATTTGTCTAGCTGGCCGAGCTTTTGTTGTCGACGGGGCTCGGCAGTGATTGCCTGGAGATATGTTCAATGAGGCTCAGCTGTACTCGCCCGTGACCCGCAGCGGCGCGGGCGACGTGACGGTGCATCTCAGCGACGAGCACCCCGGCGTGCACGACCCGGACTACCGCGCCCGCCGCAATGCGATCGCCGCGCAGGCACTGGACTACACACCGGGCAACCCGGTGCCGCGGGTCGAGTACACCGCCGAAGAACAGGAAGTGTGGCGGATCGTCTCGGCCGAACTGGCCCGCAAACATCGGAAGTACGCCTGCGCGGAAGTCCTGGAGGCCTCGGCCCGGCTCGCGCTGCCGGAGGACCACATCCCGCAACTCGACGAGGTCTCCGCGGCGCTGACCCCGTTGACCGGATTCAGCTACGTCCCGGCCGCCGGACTGGTGCCGCTGCGTGAGTTCTTCGGCTCCTTCGCCGACCGAATCTTCCACTCCACCCAATACATTCGGCATCACTCCGCCCCGCTGTACACCCCGGAGCCGGACGCCGTCCACGAGATCATCGGCCACGCCAACCAGATCGCCAGTCCCCGCTTCGCCGCGATATACGAGACGGTCGGCGCGGCCGTCGCCCGGCTCAGCACGGACACCGCCTTGAAGTTCCTCGCCGACGTCTTCTGGTTCTCACTCGAGTTCGGCGTGGTCCGCGAACGCGGCGAAATCCGTTGCTACGGAGCCGGATTGCTGTCGTCCTACGGTGAGATCGAAGAGTTCCGCCATGCCGACCTGCGCCCGCTCGATGTGGTCGCGATGGGTACCGCCACCTACGACATCACCCACTATCAGCCCGTCTTGTATTGCGCCGAATCGGTTTCCGAGATCGAAGATGTGATCGGCACCTTCTTCGCGACCATGGACGACGACACTCCGCTGCGAGCAGCCGCCCATTCCCACTGAGGCATCGTGGAAAGTATTCAACCACAACACTTTCCATCGCAGACTCTGTGACATTGCACAAGCGGCGATGTCGCGCCTGGCCACCGCCGCGCAACAGGGTTCATCACCATCGCACGCCCCGAGACACGCCGAGACAGCAGACCGAACGGCTGTTACCTTCGACGCGTCGATCTCTAAACGAAAGGGGCGGGAAGCCGAAATGTCCGTTGATACAACAGATTCCACACCAACAGCAGAGACACCACTGTGGCTCCAGGGCCGAGATGCCGTAGTCGCGGCGACACCCGCCGAAGACTGGCGCGGCGCGGCGCCGGACTATCACCTGACCAACCAGATCGTGCCGCGTGAGCGCACCACCAACCACGAGGCAGGCTCGCTCGAGGCCATCGTCGAGGACCTGGTGCGGGTGTTCGAGATGGAGGTCTCGCACAAGAAGGATCCGGCGAAATGGGTTTCGCTGGTAGCCGAGCACTACCGCGGCCGAGTGAACGGCGGCCCTTGGCAGAACGCCGAGGAGTTCGCCAGGATCGGCAGCTACAACATCCTGATCGGCGAGAATCCGTATTACGAGGTCGAGTCCGAGACCTTCGAATCCTCGCACGAAACGTTCCACACCGCGTTCCCCAACGGCTTCTTCTGGGAGGTCCTCGAGGTGCTGGCCGGCCCACCGGCCGTCACCTTCCGCTGGCGCCACTGGGGCAAGTACGACGGTGCGTACAAAGGCCACCAGCCGACCGGCGAACAGATCGAAATGTTCGGTGTGACCATCGCCAGGGTCGCCGATGACCTGCGGATCCTCGAGCTGGAGCACTTCTACGACAACAACAAGCTGCTCGGCCCGCTGGCCCACGGCTGCCCGGTGACGAAGTCCTCGTAGTTCCGCGCCGCTACGTCAGGGCCGCTCGGTCGGCTGATCCTTGCCGAGCGGCAATCCGGCCTCGAGAAAATCCAATGCGCGGCCGAGGTTCTCGGCGTTCATCGGGGAGACGGTCGTGATGGCCAACGCACTGCCCGCAATGGCGCCCGCGGTGACGCGCACCTCGAAATCATCCGAGTCCCGGCCGAGATGCGCGGCCAACAGGTCCGCCATCAGCACGATACTTCGCTGAAGCTCCAGGCCGATGGCCGAACGCAGCTCGGGCACATGGAACAGCAGCGCCTGGCGCTCTTGCTCGAACGCCAGCTCGGCCGCGGGAAGTTTTGCGAAAACCTCGACCGCGGCATTACGAAAGGCGGCCAGCGGCGGAACTTCCCGCGGCTGCGCCCGCAGCGCCTCGATCAGCGGCGGATCGAGATCGTCGGCAATCACCAATTGTTCCTTGGTCGGGAAGTAGCGGAAGAAGGTGCTGGGTGACACCTCGGCCGCCGCGGCGATCTGCTCCACGGTGGTCTCGCTGTAGCCCTGTTCACGGAACAGCCGGAACGCTTCGATGCGAATCGTCCGGCGGGTCCGTTCCTTCTTCCGCTCGCGCAGGCCCTGCACAGCAGCCCCGTCACCGGGTAGTTCAACCGACATGTGTCGATTCTGGCGCATCGACGGCGACAGGCGCGGCAGGCACTACCTCGGCGCCCTTGTCGGCGGCCGATCGGCGCGGCAGCACCCAGAGTGCCAGCGGGACCGCCAGGGCGCAGATGGCCGCGCACGCCCACAGCATCGCGCCCATTCCGCTGACGAACGCCGATTGCACGTGCTCCAGCAGGCCCGCGTTGCCGGTCGCCTTCGCCACTACGACACCGGAATTCACGCTGTCGCCGATCGGGTCGACATTCAGATCGCCGAGCTCGCTGCGGTACACCGTAGCCAGCACAGTGCCGAGCAACGCCACCGCGATCGTGCCCGCCGCCTGCCGCAGCGCCTGCAGCAGTGCCGATCCCATGCCGGCGCGGGCCACCTCCAGATCGTTCATCGCCACTGCCATGCTGACCGGGAGCCCGAGCCCCATGCCGGCACCGACGAGAGCGATCCAGGTCGCGGTGAACCAGTACGCGGCGCCGACCGAGGTCATCGCGCCGAGACCGAGGCCGATCGCCAGCACCACCATGGCTGCCGACACAATCGCCCGCACGCCCAGCTTCGGCAGCAGTCGGTCGCTGAGCCGCGAGCCGACCAGCAGGCCGCCGATCATGGGCAGCAATCGCAGTCCGCTGCCGAGCGCATCGGTGCCGAGCACCGCCTGGTAGTACTGCGGCACGGTGAAGAACAGGCCGAACATGCCGAAGGTGATGAGCGCGGCGAACACTGCACCCCAGCGGAAGCCGCGGCTGGTGAACAGGCCGAGATCGATCAGCGGGAAGGCCGTCCGGCGCTGCCATGCGATGAACAGCGCGAGCACAACGGCGCCGGCGATCAGCGCGCCCCAGCCGAGCCCGTTGCCCCAGCCTTTGTCACCGAGACGGATGAATCCGTAAGTCACACCGAGCATTCCGGCCACCGACAGCGCCGCGCCGGGCAGATCCAGTGGACGCCGTTCGGGGTTGCGTGATTCCGGAACCAGGCCTGCGACCGCGGCCGCACCGAGCACCACCATCGGCACATTGATCAGGAAGACCGAGCCCCACCAGAAGTTGTCGATCAGCCAGCCGCCGAGGATCGGGCCGAGCGGCAACCCGAGCGCCGTCGAAGTGATCCAGATATTCATGGCCCTGGCCCGCTCGGCGGGATTCGGGAACAGCACCGGCAGCACTGCCATCGACAGCGGCATCATGGCCGCGGCGGCGACACCGAGCACCACCCGTGCCGCGATGAGCTGACCGGCGGAGGCGGCGAACGCGCAGCCCAGCGAGGCCGCACCGAACAGCACAAGCGCGCTGAGCAGGATCTTCTTGCGGCCGTACCGGTCCCCCAGCGCGCCTGCGGGCAGCATGACCGCTGCGAGCGCGAGCGTGTAGGCCGTGCTGAACCATTGCAGCGCACCGTTATTCGCGTTCAGGTCGACGGCGAGGGTGGGTAGCGCGACCGTCAGCACCGTTATATCCAGGCCGATGGTCAACATGGCGACCGACAGCGCGCCGAGCGCCAGCCAGCGGCGGGTCGAGTCCGTATTCATGAGCGCTCCAGTAAGTGGTAGTTACAACCTTTTGATAGTAACTACCATTTGGTAGTCTCTGTCAATACACAGATCAGCCCGGCATCGTGCACCTGTCAGACACGCCGTCACACACGGCTCTTTGTTCGACTGACCGCCGGACGTCTCACTGGGCGGCTACCCCGCCTTCACTCAACCCGGCGCAAGCCACCGACTGCGCCCATCAGGCGGCTGCCGCGCCTTCGCTCGGCCCGGCGCGCGGGTTGCAAGACGGACCGAGTCCAGCCGCGCCCATTAGGCTCACAGCCGATGAGCATCAGGGACTTTCGCCTCCGCGCCGCGCTGTGCCTCGGTGCCGCGCTGACCGTTGCGGCCGTGACCGGGGGCGCCGGCGCGGCTCCGTCACTCGCGACGCCGCCGAGCATCACGACGACGCCGTTCACCACGCCGAATACCGATGACTGCCCGCAGAAGACCAGACCGCCGGTACCGATCGACGAATCCGAGGTCCCCGCACCCGGTCAGCCGACGCCGGCAGCGCTGCCCATTCCTTCGCCTCCGCTGGGCGGCGTGCGGATGGGCGAATGCGGCGTGGTGATCCCCAAGGGCGCACCGCCGGTGCCGCAGGATATTTCGGCGACCGCGTGGCTGGTCTCGGACCTGGACACCGGAGAGGTGCTCGCGGCCAAGGATCCGCACGGGCGCTACCGTCCGGCCAGCACGATCAAGGTGCTGCTCGCGACTGTGGCGCTGCGCACGCTGGATCTGAACAAGGTGGTCATCGGCACCCAGGAAGACGCCAACGTCGACGGCACCAAAGTCGGCATAGGTCCCGGCGGCCACTACACCAACCGGCAGCTGATGCAGGCGCTGATCATGGCGTCCGGCAACGACGCCGCGCATGCGATCGCGGCTCAGCTCGGCGGAGATTCGGCGGCGGTGGCGAAGATGAACGAGCTGGCAAAGTCGTTGCACGCCATGGATACCCGCACCGCCACCCCGTCCGGCCTGGACGGCCCAGGTATGAGCACATCCGCCTATGACCTTTCGGTGCTGTTCCGTGAGGCCATGTCGGTGCCGCTGTTCGCCGAACTCATCCACACCGAGCAGGTCGACTTCCCCGGCTATCCCAAGAACCCGAACAACCCCGACGACAAGGACCACCCCGGCTTCCCCATCGGCAACGACAACCACCTGCTGTTCGAATACGACGGCGCGATCGGCGGCAAGACCGGCTTCACCGACGACGCCAGGCAGACTTTCGTCGCCGCCGCCGAACGCGACGGCCGCAGGCTCGTGGTGACACTGCTGAAAGCCGATGTGCGGCCGCTGCGCCCATTCCAACAAGCTGCCGGTCTGCTCGACTACGGCTTCGCCCTCCCCAAGAGCACCAATGTCGGACAGCTGCCCGACACCAACGCGAAGTCGGCGAAAACCGGTGCGGCGGCACTGGCCTCCCCACCACCGAAGGGCACCGACCAGCAGGCACAGGCCTCCGGTGAGGAAGACGATCGCGCGGGCACCCGAACCCTGCTCGTGGTCGGTGGAATCGTGGTCGTCATTGCCCTCCTCCTCGGCGCCCGCCGGATGAACAGGCCGCGATACTGACCGCCGCTGCTACTGGTACCACCCCTCCGGGCACCAGTCGCAGCGGATTAGACCGGTAATTTTCTTGTTCATTGGTTTCGACGCACGAACAACGATCTTGGTTCCATCGATTTATCGATCTGCTGCGTTGCGGACCAGCGACGGCGACGGGCACCCTGCGCGCAGTTCCGACGACGTTAACCGGCCACCACCCGCAACGACACGCGAAAACCGCTATCTACCAGCAGATTCCGCATAAGCCGCGGCTCACCACAAGCTAAGGCTCACAAAGGCTTTCGTGCAACGGCTCCGCGTCGGCACGTTTGACAAACCGAACGACACTAGCGAGGGTGGTAGCGTCCGCCGGATAGGCGGCAGGTATCGCGAGTGGGGGTTTGATGCCGATTCCAGAGAAGAAAACGCTGTCCGCGTCGACGGCCAGCGGTTGCCGTGAGGGGCAGTGATGGCAGGCCAAGGGTTCTTCAACCACTACGACGACCCCGACGAGTACTGGGACGATGCCCCTCTCGAACGGAAGCCCAAAACCTCTCCTGCGGCCGCGGCTCCGGTCAGCCCGCCCCCTCCGGCGACGCCCCCTCGTCCCGCTGCCCCGACTCCCTCGTTCAGTCCCCCTCCTCCTGACACCCCCGCGGGTCCCGCTCCTTCGATGACATCGAGTTCGTGGGGGTCCCCCTTTTCCGCACCCGGGACGACGCCTCCTCAAACACCAGATCTAGCAGGAGTCGACAAGCTACTCAACGAACTTGCTCAGTTCCACGGGTTTACCACGGCAGTATCCAGTCTTATGCAGGAGGTCTTCTCCGCGGGACCGTCCCACGTGACAAGTCGCGATAGCACGGGAACGGTGGAGGTCACCGTCACGGACACAGGAGAACTGGTCCGAATTATCGTTTCAGACAACTGGCGCCGATCCCTCGATCAAGACAGTATTGGCCCAGCCTTTGTCAACGCCTTCAAGAACGCCGAGCAGCAACGTTTCGAATCGACCTGCACTACTGCGGTCGAAAACGGCACTATCGATAGACTCGAAGCGTTGAGCATGGACAACGTCGTACCGACAAAGTTCGCTCCACCAGAACCCATGCCTTCCCCCACAGTCGCCACCGAGCAGCTGCTGGAGGAGGCGCTTCAAATGCTGAACAGCAATCCCGACGAAGCAAAGCTCGGCCAATTCGTAGGCACGACCGGTTCGGATGACGAACTCTACGCGTCGGTCACGCTGAGCCGAAACAGTATTGTCGACTGCATCGTCCGAATGCCTTGGGGAATGGAGGCCGGGGGCGGCGCGATAGCGTGGGCAATCAAAGAATCATACGATCAGGCAAATCGTTGCCGCCTCGCATCTGGAAACGATGGCGCCAAAAACACATTCGGGCTAGCCACTGATGCTATTCAGGCGCTGCTTAACATGCAAAATCAATCGACTAGGGGGAACTAGTGGGTGCTGATCCACAGAAACTCAAGGTTGCCACTGACTCATTGCGTAACGACGCAGTTGTTTGGGATGGCAAGTCAACCGCCATGTCGGAGCTCAAGTCAAAGATAGAGACACTGACGTTCACCCACCTTGAAGCGGGATTGTTCCAGGTTATCGTCAGTGCGAACGATGAACTGGTCACGGACTTGGCCAGCCGATCAGGCGAAGCTTCCCAGCGCTTCACCGAGGTGGCCGGTGTGCTGCGCGTTTGCGCAGATACTTACGAGGCCGAGGATGCAGCAGGCAAGCATCGCATCGACAATGTTTGGTAAACCAGGAAGCCAATAATGAGTTTTGACATTTCTCAATATAATTCAGTTCTAGACGGGTTGGACAAGTTCT
This sequence comes from Nocardia sp. GCM10030253, assembly GCF_042675075.1. Classification (NCBI taxonomy): domain Bacteria; kingdom Bacillati; phylum Actinomycetota; class Actinomycetes; order Mycobacteriales; family Nocardiaceae; genus Nocardia; species Nocardia sp. GCM10030253. Next base: position 202,305 of record NZ_JBHTDL010000014.1, read on the forward strand.
TCGTCAAGGTTGACGAGGCAATTAAAATTGATGTCCCGAACGCCAGGGCAGATGCCCTCGATCTCCCTTACGTGAGATTACTTCCCGCTCTTCAGCGGGTCATCAAGGCTTGTGCAGACAAGATTATCGAGATTTGCAAATGGATATGGGAAAAGATTAAAGAAATATACCATGGAGTGCGCGCACCGTACGAAATGTACCTGCGAAGCAAAGACTGGGCTGATGTGCGGGATGTCGCAAACGGCGTCAAGCAGGGGATCGATCCCAACAATGTGCAAGCACTTCGAAGCTGGGAAGGTACGGCGCGAACATCGTATTTGCAGACGTGCACCAGCCAGAGTGGCGCTGCGGGAACATTTTCTGACATCGCCGAGAAAGCGAGGAGTGCGATGATGGATTCCGCGACGGGGGGCCTCGCCTTTTATATCGGGGTGGTGCTGATTTGCGCTGAATTCCTTATGGGTCTCGCCAGGGCGATCGGTGAGCTAATCACCGGTGTTGGAGCAGGTGTCAGTATCGCCGATATCGCCGCCACGTCCGGGCTATCCGCAGCAGCGCTTGGGACTGCAATTGGCGCGCTAACGACCTTTATCGGATTACAGGTCAAAGCATTTGGTGAGCTCGATAGATCCTTCCCGGACGGGAAGTGGCCGGACTCGCAGGCGTCGAGTTTCAGTGATGCATCGGTTGAAGGGGACAACAAATCCAACTGGAAGATCGTGTAATCGTGTCCATTGAAGGCTTCCGCAGCGTGGCCGCATGGGAAAGGGGGCTCCGCCTGTTCGAACTCGTTCTCGGGGCAACCCCGGCCACCCTGATCGGGTGTGGACTCATGTTCACGTTCGTCGGCGATTGGGCGGGCGTCGGTCCCATCCAACGAGTTGCGATCGGGTTAGCGTTGGCAGTGCAGCCGATTGCGATCGCGATCAGCCAACGAGAGCCGCCACAGGGACGACTCCTTGTCGCACTTCGCAGCGCTTTTTTCACTACATATGCCGCGGTGGCAGTAGGGGTGGTTCTCAAGATCCCGGACGAGAACTTGGAAATCTTGTCAATCCCGGTCTACTTTATGCAGGTCACTTCCCTCCATTTTTTGTATGAACGCTGTGTCAAACAGACCGAACCGCTCGGCAAAAAATGAGCCGTTTAATCCTGCCCTGAGAAACTGTTGTCACAGCGGCTCCGCGTCGGCACGTTTGACAAACTGAACGACACTGGCGAGGGTGATAGCGTCCGCCGGATTGGCGGCAGGTATCGCGAGTGGGGGTTTGATGTCGATTCCAGAGAAGAGAACGCTGTCCGCGTCGACGGCCAGCGGTTGCCGTGAGGGGCAGCGATGGCAGGCCAAGGGTTCTACAGTGATGCATCGGTTGATGGGGACAACAAATCTAATTGGAAGATCGTGTAATCGTGTCCGCTGAAGGGTTCCGGAGCGTAACTACATGGGAACGGCGGGACCGCCTGTTCGAGCTCGCCATCCGAGCAACCGCTGCCACCCTGATCGGATGTGGACTCATGTTCACTTTCTTCAGCGACTGGACAGGGGTCGATCTCACCCAGCGAGTTGCGGTCGGGCTAGCATTGGCAGTCCAGCCGATTGCGATCGCGGTCCATCGACGTGAGTCTCCGCAGGATCGACTTCTGGCCATACTTCGCAGCACTCTTTTCATTTTTTATGTTGCGGTATTGGTAGCGGCGGCCCTGAAGTACTCGGACAAGAACTGGGAAGTCTTGTCAATCATGATCTATTTCATACAGGCCACTTCCCTCCATGTTTTGTATGAATACTGTGTCCCACAGACTGAACCGCTCGGTAAGAGATAGGCCTGTCATCTTGCCCCGAGAACTGTTGTCGCGGTGGCACACCGGATCGGCGGGCCGTTGTGACGATAGGTAAATTCGATGGTAGGTGCGTTCCTTCCGGCCACTGCCATGGACAACAGTAGGACTCGACGAGGACGTCACGCCGTAGTTGCTTTGGGCGGAACTCGGGGGCTTGGTCGGTAAAGTCTCGCCGGTCGCGCAGCAGCGCCAGCGTCTACAGCACATCGGTCACGCAGCGTGGCAGTGCACACCAGAGCCTTGGCGTGAGCCTGCCGTTCGACTCGCTTGCGCTGGTAGAAGGTACGCGGCAATTCGCCTGAATCCGCCGACTCAACGGTTTGCGGTCGGATGGCCGATGGTGTTGTGCCACAGTCGAAGCCATGAGCCTCGAGGGGAGTAAACGGGCGTCGAAGCCATCGATCTCAGCGGGGCGCGGACAGTACTGTCACTTATCGAACTTGCCGAGAGTTGCCGCGATCGTGAAGGCCGATCACTCGGCCGAGCTGAACATCAGCGCCGGACTGGAGTGGTTATTCGAATCACGCACGCCGACAAGGCTGTTCGGTAGGAAGGCGACTTAGATGCAGTTTTCGGCAGCGCCGCTTCGGCTGCTCTTGGACCACGTCGCATTCGATAGACCGTCCATCACGACGCGTACTCCTTCATCATTTTCCTGAGGTGAGCCCGGGTGGTGAACCGTCAGCTGTCGAACTCACCGCGGGTCGCCGCAGCCATGAAGGCCGACCACTCGGCCGAGGTGAACGTCAGCGCTGGGCCGGAGGGGTTTTTCGAATCACGCACGCCGACAAGGCTGTTCGGGAGGAAAGCGACTTCTATGCAGTTCCCGGAGCCGTCGCTGCGACTGCTCTTGAACCACACCATATTTGATCGTTCATTCATCAGGACTCGTACTCCTTCGCCACCTGCCGCAACAGATCTCGACTGGCTACAGTGTGCAAAGAGCTTCGCTGAAGGCAACTGTATGCCTGATGGTATTGGCTAACGATATGAGGTTTCGAGAGATACAACTCGCCTAGGTAAGATTCCGAATAGACGACCGGCGGTTCGATCTCCCTCCCGGTCCGGTCGGCACCGAACTCGAGGACAACAAAAGGCCCAATCTGCTCTCCCAACGGGAACCCAACACTGAACGGTAGCACCCGCACACTGACGTTGGGCCGAGTTCCCATGTCCGACAAATGCTTTAGCTGGGCGGCCATGACCCTGGGGCCACCGACCACACCCCTGAGTACTGACTCTCGCACGATGACGTCAAGCGTTGCTGGCTTGTATTTCCGAGTGATACGGGCCTGCCGCCGCATTCGGAAACGAACCCGACGTGCATGCTCCTCGGCACCGTCCTCCGGATACGCGGCACGTATCACCCCACTGGCATATGCGGAAGTCTGCAGCAAGCCCGGCACGAATTCGGGCTCATAGGTCGTCAGCTTGCACGCCGCAGCTTCCAGACCTGCGTAGATATGGAAGCCGTTCGGAATCACGTCGCCGTACTCACGCCACCAGCTCTGCTCGTTTGCCTGTGCCGCAAGGCCGTTCATCGCCGCTGTGTGGTCAGCGTCGAACTCGTAGATCTTGCTCAGCGCCTCGAGGTCGGCACCGCGCAGATGCTGCACCACGCCCTTCTCGATACGTTGCAGCGTGCTGGCACTGCGCTCGATCAGCTCGGCCGCCTGCTGGAGCGTGAGCCCGCATTCCTCCCTCCCGTTACGCAGATACTTTCCCAACTGTCGCCGCGCCAGCGTCGATCCGTCCTCCGACATGCCCGCCTCCCATCAGGATTCATCGCTCGCACCAGCAGACCACGCCGCAATCCCCGTGGGGCGGCAACCTCGCGAATTCTCATGTAATCAGCACATAACGCCAGGAAGAATTGCGTTTCACGGCGATTCCGCACCGCAGTTGGGCACCGGCACAGGCCCGTTAGACGCGCCGGTCCGATCCGCTACGAACCTGGCCCCGTGCGCGGGCCGAGTGTGCCTCGGCGGACTGAGCCGCGACATGCGCCAAAACCGCAGGACCGATCCCGATCGAACCGACCCCACGTCCCAAGGGAACCGATCGCCTATGTCATGCGTCCAGTAAAGTGAGCGGGCAAATGCCAAGGGAGGGGCCAGACGATGGAAGTGGGGCAGTCGGCGGCGAACGCGCTGTACCAGCAGGCCGTAGGGGGAACGTTCCGGATGGAGGCCGACGCCGCCCGACGGTGCGCCGAGGTCTACACCAGATTCGTCGAAATGACTCTGGATCCGCAGATTCCGCGATCAGCCAACCTGCACTCTCTGGCAGGGTTCGGAGGGTTCGAATCCTCCCAGCAACTCCAAGACGGATTTTCCGGCAAGGCAGTGAAGATGACGGAAGCACTCGACGGGATGAAGGAAGCCGCACTGAAGATGGCTGCGGCCTACTTGCGGGCCGGTCAATTGGTGGAGGAAGCAGACGTTATGAACGCGCGCGCGCTGAACGCCGCTACATTGGAGGTACAGCCGTGACGGCAATTCGCAATTCTTTGCTGGTATTACTTGCGACAACCGTAGTCCCGTTGGCGGCGAGCTGTTCAACTGATAACAACGCGGCACAGGACCCAGCAGAGTCAGGTCAAGCCACCACCTCGCCTACCGGGACCCAATCAACCCGGCCGACGCTCACAGCCCCGAAGCTCCAACCGCCGCAGCAGGACAACAAATACTCCTCCAGCACCGGACGTCCTGCGGTTGTCTTCGACCCGTGCACATGGATCAGCGATGATGCAGCCCGGCGCGCGGGATTCGTCCCGACAAGCCGAAAGCGACTGGACGACCTCGTTGCCGAGTACACATTCTTGACGTGCACTTTCTCGTCAGCTGAGCGCACGCTACGACTGAACTCCGGAAACGCAACCTGGGCCGAAAACCTCGCAAAGGTCGGCACCTACAGCGAGCCGACCACCGTCAACGGCCGCGAGGCCCTGCTCGTCCGTGACCCAGAAGTTCGGCGCGGCTGCCAGATCGACGTGCGAACCAAGGTGGGTTTCGTACAGATCGCAGTCGATCTGACCGACCGGGCCCCACGAGGTACCGACCCCTGCGACGGCCTGCGCGACATCGCCACCACGATCGAGCCGGAAATCGGCAAGGACAACTGACCATGACCGGACCCGGCTACATCAACATCAACGACAATCCTGCGGCACTGAGCACCTTCGGCGCGGGCACCAAACCCGATGTCGCCCAACCGAGTTCGCGTTCACGCGCCCAACAGCAGGGCGCGGAGGGGGCTCAGCAGTCGGTTTCCGACAACGGTGCCGATCCGGCGTATATCGCCCGGATGGAACAGTTCGAGGGACACACGCACGAGGAGATCTACCGCAACGTCACGCAGATGAGTCCGGGCGTCATGCATCAGCAGGCCGATACATGGATCAGCATCGCCGACACGCTGAGCGGCGGACTGCTCGGCACGCATATCGCAATCCAGAAGGCCCTGGCCGACGGTGTAGAGGGACAGATGGCAGACGCGGCTGTCGCCGCCGCGCAGAAGTTCTACCAGCAGGCCAGCGATGTCCAGCAGGTGATCAGCACCTGCGGGCATCGGGTCAAGGGCGTCGCGCACGCCGCCGAGGTCATCAAGATGTCGGTGCCTCCGCCGAGCGCGGCGCAAGGGCAAGCGGGCTCAGCCACCACGCTGGACCCGGCGCAGGTGATCATCTCCGCGGTGGGTGCGGGGCTGGTTGGTGACGGAGACAGCTCTGAGGTCGCCTATCAACGCGGTGTGGAGGCGCTTTACCGCACGGCGATCGACACCATGAACAACAGCTACAAACCGTCCTATGGGCCTGCCGGGACCGGAGTCCCGACCTTCGTGCCCGTCTCGTTGCCGGGTGACGGTGGAGGCGTCGGCGATCCCGGCAGCGGCAATGGCAATGGCAATGGCAGCGGTGGCGGCAACCCGGGCGATCGACCGACATCGGAGCCCCCGACCTCGGTGGAACCCGCCGGGTCCGGCCAGAATTCGGGCGCTGAGCAGCAATCGGCGCAGACCCCTACCACCCCCAGTGCCAGTACCGCACCCGCCGCGGCGACTGTTCCCGAAGCGGGAGCGCTCGGTTCGGGGCAGCCGGGCGGCCCCGGCACGTCCCCACCCGGCGGCCCCGGCACATCCCCACCCGGAGGTGGCGGCCCATCCAAATCCGGCACACCCGCGCCCGGTGGAATCGGCACTCCGAGCCCAGGACGCAGCATCAGCGGCCTACCGACCGCTGGAAGTCCCGCCGCAGCAACGGCTTCCGCGGCCAACCGCGCGGCGGCAGCCGGGCGGCCCGGCATGTCCGGCATGCCGGCGGCCGGTGCGGGGAAAAAGCAGGACGACTCCGAGTCGGCTCGTAAAACCCCCGACTACCTGATCGTGAATCGTGAAGAAGAACTGCTCGGCGCACCCCAGCGGATGGTGCCGCCGACGATCGGCGATGACGCGGCGGCGGCCCAGCAAAGTCCGCCGCGGCAAGGTCCGCCGCAGCGCTCGAGCAACGAAGACCGCGACCGATGATGTGGGAGTTCACGTCCGACGAGTTCATGCATATCTGGCGGGAGACGGGAACGGACCGGTATCCGTTCCCGCTGCGCCTGATCGCGTCGACACGGTGGGAAGACGAACACGAACAGCTCACCCGCCAACTCGACCAACGTCTCCCGCCACACGGCGACCCGGACCTATCGGCCGTGTTGCGGGTGGCGGCCGATCCCGAAACATCGTTGGCGCTCACCGGAACCCGGACCCGTCCGATACGGGCATACGGCGCGATCGATACCGACATCGGTGTAACGCTGGTCCAACGCCCCGGCCCCACACCCGATTTCGGTGGCAATGTCGTCGTCGAGGTCGGCACCGCGGCGATAGTGCCCAAGGTGTTCACCGCCGTCCTCGGCAACGTGTCACCGGGTCGCCATCGCCCCATCGCCGAAGACATCGAGCGTCTGCGCGTTGGCCTCGAATCCTGGACCGGCACAAAGGAAACCGCGGCCGACCGCATCTGCCGCCTGCTACGCACCCCCCGATCCGGGTCCGGAACCCTTGAAGCACTCCACGGCTTGCGCGGTACTCGACCGTCCACACCGGAATACCTGAACTGGTTCGACATCGACGGCGACGGCCGCTACCTCTACCGCCGCCAGTACAACGAATTCCACATCGTGCCCTGCGACCGGGCCACGATAGGTCGCGAAATAACCCGCCTGGCGCACGCCGTTCGGTAGCTTGGCCAGGTACTCGCGGGCGGCGCATCTCGATGCCGGTCGGGCAGGCCCCGACGACCGTCGACGTCGGGAAATCGGCTCCCCACTCGAGGTGTCTCAGCCAACCCAGGTCACACTGACGACCGACCACGCGGCGTTCCTGTTCGAGAACCACGTACACGGCGAGGCCCTCACCGCCCTTGCCGAAGACCATCCGGCGCATGTTGGCATCCGGATTGCCTTCCCGGTAGGGCGGGCCCGCCCACGGACTCAGTTCCAGGAAGGCGATGAGCTCGGCGTAGAACACCAGCGCATCGATGGGGATGCCGCGACCTGTTCCCGGGTCTCGGAACGATCTCGTAGGAGTACATCGGCCTACAGGCCGAGTTCGGCGTTGATCTCCGCTCGGTGCGCGGCCGCCCCGATAGTGGTGACATTCCGGCCCTGCTGGAGGTCTTCGACTTGGGCAAGCATCCGGGTGTGAGCCTCGACGCCGTGGCGCTGGGTGATCTCGGCGACCTTGCGGAAAGTGTCAAGCACCGCCAGCACACCCGTCAGATCAAGGGACTGGGCCGCGACCGCCATCTCCTCGGCGTAGTGGCGCTCGAATTCCGCGCGTTCGGAACCGACCAAGGCGTCGCGAATCGCGCGTGGTGTGGATGGCGCCAATAGTGCGGGAAGCGCCGACGGCCTGGACGACTCGGGTGAGGCCACACCAGCACCATAGCCCCGCCGTGATGCTGACGCCCTCGTTCGGCGTCACGGTCCCGACCGGTTCACCAAATGGACCGAAGCGGGTCTATGGCCGGGCAATCCCTGCCATCCGCTCCGTCTCCTACGACCGAAAGGCGTGCCGAGCGGTCAGCGACGACGGCCGGGGATCCTGCGGAGTTCCGAAAGGGCTAGGGCGGCAAGGGCTCCCGCACAGAAGGAGCTGACGACCGCGCTCATCGATGAGCCTGGCGCTGCCATCCGTGGTGCGATCACCGCGGCTGCGGGCGGGGCGATCTCCGCCTCCCGCAGATTATCCGACGCCGTCGCCGCCCATGCCGTGGCGAACAGGATGATCCGATAGGTGATGTAGCTGAAGACCATCAGACCGATGATCGAACCGAAGGCGGCGCCCGCGGGGCTGCTGAGCACGGCTTGCAGGTAGATGGACGCGACGTACTTGAAGACCTCGAAGACCACGGCCGCCAGTGCCGCCGCTTCGGCGGCGCTTTTCAGCGTGACCGGTTCCCGTGGCAGCCGCGCGATGATCCAGGCGAAGACTGCCCAGGACGCCAGGAATCCGAGCAGGATCGACGCCAGTATCAGCAGTAGCCGCGCGCCCGGCAGATCGGAAAGACCGAGGCTGATCAGCACTCGCGCACCGAGGGTGCTCGAACCGAGTGCGGAAAGACCGATCGACGCCACGAAGGCAAGGCCGAGCCCGAGGAGCGCGCCGAGGTCGGACAGCTTGGTCAGGAACCAATTGCCCTCGGGGCTCTTCTGATCCCACTGCTCGGTCAGCGCCGCGCGCAGGTTGGCCATCCAGCCGAGACCGGAATAGACACCGGCGAGCAGACCGAGCGTGCCGACGGTGCCCCTGGAGCGGACCGCCTGATCGATCAGATCGTTGAGCTGAGTGCCGAGCGACCCCGGCATGTTCTCCACGATCTTGTCCTGGAGTTCGGTGAGCAGCTCCGGCTGGCTGGACAGCACAAACCCGGCAATCGCGAAGGCGACCATCAACAGCGGAAACAGTGACAGCACAGTGAAATACGTGATTCCCGCCGCGTAGTAGTCACCCCGCTGCTGCTGGTATCGCCCACCCGCTCGGACCAGATGGTCCAGCCATGGGCGCCGCTGGATCCGCCGCTCGAGCCACGCCTTGATGTTGTCGATCACCTGCACCAGTTGCCCCTTCACAGAGACCCCGCCGGGTTGTTTCGACCGACTTGCGAGCAGTCCGCCAGCGGTCGAGCCGCCCGCGGACTAGCGGGGCAGCAGGCCCACTCGGTCGTATACCTGTGCGAGGGTGTTGCCGGCGATCTCACGCGCCCGCTCGGCACCGGCGGAGAGGATGCGGTCGAGTTCGCCCTGATCTGCCAAGTACTCTCCCACCTTCGCCCGCAGCGGCGTGACAAATTCGACCAGCGCGTCGGCGACGTCGGACTTCAGATCGCCGTAGCCCTTGCCCGCGTAATCCTGTTCCAGCGTGACGATCGGCGTGCCGCTCAGCGAGCTGAGAATGACCAGCAGGTTGCTGACGCCCGGCTTCTGCTCCGGGTCGTAGCGGATCTCACGCTCGGTGTCGGTGACCGCGGAGCGGATCTTCTTGGCGGTGACCTTCGGGTCGTCGAGCAGATTGATCAGCCCGGCGTCGGAGGAGGCCGACTTGCTCATCTTCGCGGTGGGGTCCTGCAGGTCGTAGATCTTGGCGGTGCCTTTGGTGATGTGCGCCTCCGGCACCACGAAGGTCTTCTTGAACCGAGTATTGAAGCGCTGGGCCAGGTTTCGGGTCAGTTCCAGATGCTGGCGCTGATCCTCGCCGACCGGGACCTGATGCGGGCGGTACAGCAGGATGTCCGAGGCCATCAGCACCGGATAGGTGAACAGGCCGACGGTCGCGTTCTCCGCGCCCTGCTTGACCGACTTGTCCTTGAACTGGGTCATCCGGCTCGCCTCACCGAACCCGGTGATGCAGCTGAGCACCCAGGCCAGCTCGACGTGCTCGGGCACCTGGCTCTGCACGAACAGGGTGGCGCGTTTCGGGTCGATGCCGAGCGCGAGCAGCTGCGCCGCCGCTCCCCTGGTCCGTGCGCGCAGCTCCTTGGGATCCTGCGGCACGGTGATCGCGTGCAGGTCCGGGATGAAGTACAGCGCGTCGTAATCGTCCTGCATGGTCACCCAGTACTGCAGCGCCCCAAGGTAGTTGCCGAGGTGGAAGGAAGCGCTGGTCGGCTGGATCCCGGACAGCACCCGCTGTTTGCGTTCAGCGGCCGGGGTCGTCTGAGCAGGACTGGACATACTGCGATCTTCGCACGGTGCGCCCACCCGCCGCCCGGCCACCACCCCTCAACGAGTCGCTGCGCGACGCTGCTCAATGGAATTTCGCGCCGCCCAGTTGCGCGGGTCGACGCCGGGCATGCTCGGGCGTCCGGTGCGCACCAATTCGTGTTCACGCCGGGACACCAGCTTGTAGACGGGCGCGCTCGGCCCGGCCAGCGTGCCGCGCAGTACCGGCGGCACCAACGGCGGGGCGAAGTGCGCGGTACGGACGGCCTGGGCCAGCGCACGGTAGGCGATTTGCTCGGCGATCCCCCACCGCATGCCGTACATGGCTCGGATCCGCGGCGGCAGACTGCCCTGCACCAGCAGGAAGAACGCGGAGGTGACCTGATGCAACGGCATTCGCTGCGGATACGGCACCCGCTGCCCGGCCAGGTAGGAGCCGACCAGCCTGGCCTCCTCGGTGAGGAACAACTCGTCGGAGCCGAGATAGGTGTCGAAGTACTTGCGGAACAGCGGGTAGCTGCCCGGCGCGGCCTCGCGTGGCATGCCGAACAGTTCGGCCCAGCGGACGTAGTCCTGGTACAGCGCCTCGCGCTCGCCGTCGGTCAGCGGACGAACCAGGAGGTCGTACATGACCTCGGCGGAGTCGAAGGTGAACGCCATCGTCATGAACATCAGGTGCGGGTCGGCCGCGGAGTAGCCGGTGCCCGCCGGGTGCCGCGAACCCGCGTCCTCGGGTAGCGCCCCACGCACCTTGCCGTGCTTCTTGTGGGTGAAGGCCAGTGCTCGATCCGCTTCGTCCTTGCTGCCCAGGAACACCGCCTCGAACAGCTTGCCCGTGAGTGCGAGCCGGGTATACGGGGTCAGCCGGTGCTCGGTGTTCTCCGCGGTACCGACGTAGAGCAGCGGGTGGACGGCCCCGATCACCAGGGCGCGCTGCCCATAGGTGAGCCCGACCGCACGCTTGCTCATGACCCGACGTGCCATGGAATTGTCGGCGAAATAACCGGGTGCGGACATTGCTGCCTCCTCGTCGAGCGCATCTGGCAACAGCATCCACCAGAATTCCGATTCTGGCAATGGCCCATGCCAGAATTATGACCGCACCGATCCGTACCGGCGCGTTGCAGCGCGGCTGATCCGACACTGTCAGAATCGAGCGGTGGCACAGCGGACCTACGGCGGAATTTCCGCAGACGAGCGGCGCGCGCAACGGCGCGCGGCACTGTTGGACGCCGCACTGGAGATCATCGGCACCGACGGCCTCGCCAAACTCACCGTCTCCGGACTATGCGCACAGGCCGGGCTCAACGAGCGGTATTACTACGAGAGCTTCGACGGCCGCGACGCCGTACTGACCGCGCTTGTCGACGGGATCGCCGAGGAGTTGGCAGGCACGATCGTCGCGGCCTTGCGCGCCGCACCGGACGACACCCGCGGCAAGGCGCACGCAGCGATCACCGCGGGCATCCACCTGCTTACCGATGACCCGCGCAAGGCCAAGGTCGCGCTGGTCGCGGGCATGGCGACACCGGAACTGCGCGCTCGCACGAATCAGACGGTGCGTGTCTTCGCCCGGCTCGTCGCCGCCGAGGGCATCGATTTCTACGGCGTCACCGACCCGCCGGATCCGTCGATCGACTTCCGCGCCACCTATCTCGTCGGCGGACTCGTCCAGACCATGACCGCCTGGCTACAGGGCGATCTGCCGCTGACTCGGGACGAACTCATCGAGCACACGACCGATGTCTTCGTGTTGCTCGGCGAGGATCTCGCCCGCCGACTGACGTAGCCTCGCCGTCGTAGCGCACCGAAACCGCCGACACCGAACGGGGCCACGGAATGTCGAGCGTCGATGTCAGAGCGTCAAGGTAACTGCCTGCGGAAGGACCTGGTCGCCTTGGAGGACGACGCGAAAGACTATGTCCCTTCTCGTCCAATAGTCGGCGCAGTCGTTGATTGCCTCGACGAACCAGTCGCGCTCGGCGGGCTGTTCGACGAGTAGATCGGCCGAATCTCGGACCACGGCAACATATCCAGCCGCCTCACCGACGAAATCGTCCAGGTCACGCAGGCATTCGTCGAAGGCGTCCTTGTTTTCGCCGAAGTAGTAGGGGAATTGGAAAGCGGCGGCGAACTCGTCGAAGACACTCCCGGTGGTCTGCATCTTCCGGCCGCGCAGTTCACGCACCACATAGCCCGATGGCGCGCGATAGCGCAGCGCGCTCAGCTCGACGGAGTCGACGGCGAGCTCGCCGAGTGCGGGCAGGGACGCATGCCGCGCGGCGGAGATTCGGGAGGGGCCTTCTTCGGCACTGCCGGGACGGGCAAGGAACTGCGACAACGGGATCGGCTTGGTCATCAGCGCATCCTCGTGAAGGTCTCGTAGTGGTCACCGGTGTACCAAGCGGAGCCGTCGCTGCCGGTGACGATGCGTTCCGCGTCCCGGGATCGGTTTCGCTGCTTGGGATTCACGTCCCATTCCTGGTAGGTGATCGGCTTGCCCGCGGAGTCCTTGGCTGCCAGGGTGCCGCCTCGGTTCATCCAGCGATCACCGCCCTTGGTGCCTGGCGCGTTCGCCGAGTCCGGCCAGCGGCCCGCGTCGATCTCCGCCAGGGTCACGTACGCGCGGTCCGGCACGCCCGGGGCACGGGAGGCGACCGGTGCGGTGGCGCCCGGTGTTCCGGTACTGCCCGCGACAGGTGGTTTGACCGGAGTCGCGGTAGCGCTGCGGGCGGTTGTGGTCGCCGAGCCGAGAACCGAGCCGCCGTCGCCGCCACCGTTCAGCGCGATGAGTCCGACGACCGCCAGCAGCACAGCCAGCACGCCCAACACCACATAGGAGCCACGCCTGCCGCCGGTCATCGCAACCACCGACCGGCCGGACCGTGTTCGCGGCACACACCGGCTCCCGGCGAAGGCGAATCCACGCAAAGAATGCGAGAGCACATGTTTCGGTCTCTCATCGGTATTGCACCGTGACCGGCGCATGGTCTGACCAGCGCTGATCATAGGCGGCGGCGCGCTCGACGACGGCTTGCTTGGCCCGGGTGGCCAGGTCGCCGCGGGCCAGTTGATAGTCGATGCGCCAGCCCGAGTCGTTGTCGAAGGCGCGGCCGCGGTAGGACCACCAGCTGTAGGGACCCTCGATTCCCGGATGCAACCTACGCACCACATCGACATAGCCCGCGGCGAGCAGTTCCTCGATCCAGGCGCGTTCCTCCGGCAGGAATCCGGCCGACTTCAGATTCCCCTTCCAGTTCTTGATGTCGAGCTCGGACGGCGCGATGTTCCAGTCGCCGCTCACCACGAATTCGTCGGTGCGGCTGGTGAGATACGCGCCGAGCTCGGCCATGAAGCGGTACTTCTCGTCCTGGCGCGGCGTGCCCGCATCACCGGAGTGGACATACACGCTGGCCACGGTGACGTCGCCGAAGTCGGCCTCCACGTAGCGGCCGGAGGCACCGAATTCGTTGCTGCCGAAGCCGATTCGCACCCCTCGTGGTGCACGCCTCGACAGGATGCCGACGCCGGCCCTGCCCTTCGACTCCGGTTCGGCGTGCGTCAGCCACCACCCCTCGGCCAGGGCAGGCGCCAGCGCCGTTCGGGTTTGTTCGTCGGTGGCGCGGGTCTCCTGCAGACAGACGATGTCGGCCTCGGTGGCCGCGAGCCAGGCGAGCATGCCTTTGCCCGCGGCCGCACGAACGCCATTGACGTTGACTGTTGAGATGATGGTCGGCACCTTACGACCGTACAATGCTGGTCAGATGAATTTCCCCGGACACCGCCGTCCAGGAAGGGGTGTCGACGATGACGTCTCGCAACACCACGTCCGCTGTCGCCAAGTCCGCGACCACTCCGCAGCCGGTCAAGGCTCTCCACCTGGGTTCCGGCGATCCGGTGCTGCTATTGCACGGGTTCATGCTGTCGCCGCATTGCTGGGAGCAGGTTGCGGTCCGGTTGTCGTCGAACTGCGAGGTGTTCGCTCCCGCATTCGCCGGGCACTGGGGTGGCGGCAGTGTGGACGGCTGGTCCGTCGATGTCCATACCCTGGCCGACCGAATCGAAGATCAGCTCGACGAGCTCGGCTGGCGTACCTGCCATATCGCGGGCAACTCACTGGGCGCCTGGGTCGGCTTCGAATTGGCCCGCCGCGGCCGCGCACGCACGCTCACCGCGATCGCACCGGCCGGCGGCTGGAACTCGCCGTCGCTCACCCAATTCCGGGCCGGGCTGAAGTTCCTTTCGCTGGTGCCGATCGTCGAAATCGGCAAGCGCCTCGGCGAATTCCCGGTGCACAACATCCTGGTGCAACGGGTCGCGCTGCTGGCACTGAGCAAGAACGCCTCGGCCGTCCCCCGCCGCGATATCGCCGCCATCATCGCGGCGATATTGCACTGTGATGCCATGCTGCCCTTCATCATCGGCAGCATGCGCACCCCCGCGCTGGAAAACCTCTCGACCCTCACCACCCCCGTGCGGCTGCTCATGGCCGAATACGACCGGATAATCCCGAACCGCGTCTACGCCCGCCGCTTCCTGAAGGAACTCCCCGACTCCGCCGACCGCATCCTGGTCAACGGCGTCGGCCACGTCCCGATGCTGGAGGCTCCCGACCGGATCGCCACCCTCATCGCCGAACACATCTACGCCAGCCGCACCCACCTGCGCGCAGTCTGAATCGACGGATATCCACAGGTCAGCGGGTCATCCAACACCCGGGTGTGCACACGCCGTTGTCGCACACCCGGGTCGAGGCGCCTACTTGGCCAACAAGCCCTTCGCGATGTGGGTTACCTGGATCTCGTTGCTTCCCGCGTAGATCATCAGCGACTTCGCGTCGCGGGCGAGCTGTTCCACGCGGTATTCGGTCATGTAGCCGTTGCCGCCGAACAGCTGCACCGCTTCCATGGCCACCTCGGTGGCGGCCTCGGAGGCGTACAGCTTGATGGCCGAGGCCTCGGCCAGGGTGAGCGGCTTACCGGCCCGGCCCCGCTCCAGCGTGTTGAACACCATGTTCTGCACGTTCATTCGGGCGATCTCCATCTTGGCCAGCTTGAGCTGAACCAACTGGAAGCGTCCGATCTCCTGGCCCCACAGCTTGCGGTTCTTGGCGTAATCCAGGCAGAGCCGGTGACATTCGTTGATGATGCCCAGCGCCATGAAGCCGACACCGACGCGTTCGGCGGTGAAGCTGGATCGCGCGCTTTCCCGGCCGTCACCGCCCTTGTGCTCCTCGGTCTCCCCGAGCAGCCGGTCCTTGGACAGCCGGACGTTGTCGAAGAACAGCTCACCGGTGGGCGAGGCGTGCAGTCCCATCTTCTTGAACGGCTTGCCCTGTGTGAGACCCTCCATGCCCTTGTCGAGGACGAAGGTGAGCACTTTGCGGTCGCGCTTATCGCCGCCGTCGCCCTCGTCGAGCTTCGCGTAGACGATCATCACATCGGCGAAGGGGCCATTGGTGATGAAGGTCTTCTGCCCGTTGAGGATGTAGTCCTCACCGTCGCGCCGCACGTAGGTCTTCATGCCGCCGAAGGCGTCCGAGCCCGAGTCGGGCTCGGTAATCGCCCAGGCGGCAACCTTTTTCATGGTCACGATGTCGGGCAGCCAGCGCTCCTTCTGCGCCAGCGTGCCGCGCGACATGATGGTCGTCGCGCCGAGACCGATGCTGACACCCATCGCGGTGACCATGCCCATGCACACGCCGGAAAGTTCCCCGATGAGCACCGCCATCAGCGATTCCTGACCGCTGAACGGGCTACCACCGGAAGGCTTTTCCTGTTTCTCCGGCAGCGGCTCGCCGGCCGCGATCGCCGCTTCCTTCTTACGCTGCTTGGCGAGCAGCTTCTCGACCGCCTCGCCACCCATGGCATCGATCCCGAAGTCGCTGAACAACTTCCGGACGATCGGGTAGGGCGACATCTCGCCGCTGTCGAGCGCGTCGAGGTTCGGGCGGACCTCCTTGTCGATGAAGGTGCGCACCGCCTCGCGGATCATCTCGTCGGTCTCGGACCATTCGAACATCGTCGTTCTCCTAAAGTTCCCGCGAGATCAAGGCAGCCGAGCGGCGATATCGTCGATGAGCCAGGGGCCCTCGGTCTCGATTGTCTTTACGTCGTGCCAGCCTGCCAGCTCGGAGATGGCCCCGCCCTGTACCGCGAAAACCTTGCCGGTGACCGGGCACTTGTCCGAGGCGAGGTAGGCGACGAGGGGTGAGATATTGGCCGGGCTGAAGGCATCGAATTCGCCCTCCTCTACCTCGACGCCCAGGATGGCACCCATACCAGGGGTCGCCAGTGTGAGCCGGGTGCGGGCGATCGGCGCGATAGCGTTGACGCGCACGCCATAGCGTTCCAGCTCGTCGGCGGCGACCAGGGTCAGCGCCGCGATCCCCGCTTTGGCGGCTCCGTAGTTGGCCTGACCGGCGTTCGGCACGGTGACGCCGGAGGCCGACGCGGTATTGACGACCGCGGCGTTGGGCTGGTTACCTGCTTTGGACTGCGCCTTCCAGTATGCGGCGGCATGGTGCAGCACCGCGGCATGCCCCTTGAGGTGCACCGCGACCACGGCATCCCACTGGGATTCCTCCAGACCGGCGATAAAGCTGTCACGCAGGATGCCCGCGTTGTTGATGACGATGTCGAGCCCACCCAGCTCCGAAACCGCCTGCTCGATGAGGTTCTTCGCGCCGTCCCAGGTCGCGATGTTGTCCGTGTTGGCGACTGCCTTGCCGCCCGCGGCCACGATCTCGTTCGCGACCTCCTGCGCCGGACCGACATCGGTGCCTTCACCGGCGTTGCTGCCGCCGAGGTCGTTGACGACCACCGCCGCCCCTTCACTGGCGAACAGCAGCGCATGCTCACGGCCGATCCCGCGACCAGCGCCGGTGATGACGGCGACCCGTCCTTCCAATGCACCCATGGGGTGCCTCCTGTCCTCGTCCCCCGCCATTCGGTATCTGCTTCTTTCCCCCGGGTGATTGCGGCCGAAGCCTGAACGGTCAGTCCTCGATTTCCGCCAGACCGTCGCTGAGCACGACGTCCTCGCCACGCACGGTTTCGAAGGCGTAGGTGGTCACGCCGTCGGCCGAACCCACCTTCCAGATGCGGGTCTCCAGATCGTCTCCGGGGAAAACCATCTTGGCGAAGCGCACGGCAAATCGCTTCAGCCGGTGCACATCCGAGCCCGCGACCTCGGTGAGCACGGCCCACGAGGCGAAAGCCATGGTGCACAGGCCGTGCGCGATGATGCCGGGCAGGCCCGCATCCTTGGCGACCTGCTCATCCAGGTGCAGCGGCACCGGATCACCGGAAGCCGGTGCGTAGCGGTAGGTCTGGTCGAGGTCGACGTGCTGCGACACCACCACGACCGGATCCAGGCCGCGCAAGCTCTCGTCGAACTTGTGCGCGGGTGCGGCAGCACCGATGGTCTTGCCCGCGTCGATATTGCGGAAGAAGGCAGTCAGATACTGCTCATTGACCAACTCACCTTCCTCGGTACGACATTCGATCAGGATGGTGATGGCGGTGCCGTTCGAGCGGCTGGTGTAGCCGGTCGCTTTGGCCCGCGACACCAGTTTGTCGCCGGGCAGGATCGCGCGATGGAAGTGGAAATCCTGTTCCCCGTGCACGACTCGGCCGAATATGTCCATCGGCGCCACGTCGATCACCGGCATCATCATGGCCTCGAAGACCGGGACGATGCCGAAGATCGGCGAGGCCACCTTCCCGGCCAGATGGGCCTCGATCGGATCGTTGGTTGCGGCCGCGTACTCCGCGATCCGCTGCTGGTCTACCTCGAATCGTTCGTCGTCACACCAGGTTTCGAGCCCGCTGTCGTCGAACTCCACCAGCCTGGCTCCGACGGCCTCCGCTGTCATCGCGCTCTCCTTCGCTCAGCTTGCGTTGACTCGATCCGGGATCACGCCGACGCCAGCGCGTCGAGCTGCTCGAGGGACTTGTCCAGCTGCTTCAGACCGTCCTTCTCGACTGCCTTGCCGAGTGCGCCCTTGATCAGCGCGCCCTCGAAGTCACCGGAGACCAGGATGGTGCTGCCCTCGCCCTTGGGCCGGATGTCGAAGGTGAATTCGGTTTTCACACCGGCCATTCCGGTGCCGCCGAGGGTGAGCTTGCTCGGCTGCCGCACGGATACGACGGTCCATTCGAGCTTGTTCGCCATGCCGAGCATGACGATCTTCGCGACCAGCTTGGCCCCTTCGGTCAGGATGGCGGGCGGCTCCTCCATGAAGCGCTCGTGGATGGTGAACCACTTGTCCCAGCTGTTCGGGTCGGAAACGACCGCCCACAGCGCCTCCGGGGTGGCATTGACGTCCTTGGTGGCTTCGATGTGTCCCATGGGTTACTCCTCGTCGAGTGATGAATGTCGTTGCTGAGTCCCGGCTTCCAGCTGAGACGCAGCACAGGTCAGCGGTCGGCGCGCTGGTAGGCGGTGACGACGGCGGCGCCGCCGAGGCCGATGTTGTGCTGGAGGGCGGCGGTGACATCGCCGACCTGGCGCTTGTCCGCGGTACCGCGCAGCTGCCAGGTGAGTTCGGAGCACTGCGCCAAACCCGTCGCACCGAGGGGATGCCCCTTGGAGATCAGACCGCCGGAGGGGTTGACGACCCACTTGCCGCCATAGGTGGTCTGGTTGTCGTCGATGAGCTTCCCGGCCTCACCCTCGCCGCAGAGTCCCAGGGCTTCGTACAGCAGCAACTCGTTGGCGGAGAAGCAGTCGTGCAGCTCGATGACCTGGAAGTCCTCCGGGCCGAGGCCGGCCTGCTGGTAAACCTTCCGCGCGGCTTGGACATTCATGTCGTAGCCGATGAGGTTCTTGGCGGTGTCGTCGAAGGTCGAGGCGAAGTCGGTGGTCATGGCCTGACCGACGATCTCCACCGCCTGCACCGCCAGATTGTGCTTGTCCACGAACGCCTCGCTGGCGAGGACGACCGCGCCGGAGCCATCGGAGGTCGGCGAGCACTGCAGCTTGGTGAGCGGGTCGTAGATCATCCGCGAGCCGAGGATGTCATCGAGCGAATACTCGTCCTGGAACTGCGAATACGGGTTGTTCACCGAATGCTTGTGGTTCTTGTACCCGATCTTCGCGAAATGCTCTGCGGTGGTGCCGTATTGCTTCATATGCTCGCGGCCCGCCGCGCCGAACATCCACGGCGCGACCGGGAAAAGCACCTCGGAGATCTCGGCGAGCGCCATGACGTGCTTGGCCATCGGCTGTTCACGGTCGTCCCAGGTCGAGCCGAGCGAGCCGGGCTGCATCTTCTCAAAGCCGAGTGCCAACGTGCAATCCGCCAACCCGCCCCGAATCGACTGCGCCGCAAGGTAGAGCGCGGTGGAGCCGGTCGAACAGTTGTTGTTGACATTGACCACCGGGATACCGGTCATGCCCAGTTCGTAGACCGCGCGCTGCCCGGAGGTGGACTCGCCGTAGACATAGCCGACGTAGGCCTGCTCGACCTCGCGGTAGTCGATTCCGGCGTCGGCGAGCGCCTTGGTACCGGACTCGCGCGCCATGTCCGGGTAGTCCCAGTCGCTGCCGTCTTCGTTCTTGCGACGGCCCGGCTTCTCGAACTTCGTCATGCCGACGCCGACGACGTAGACCTTGTTCGCCATCGAACTCCTCACATAGTGCCTGCCCCGGCGGGCTGCCTGCCGCCCAGTGGCGCCCGATCCTCTTCGGACCGGTCAAAAACAAACATACAGAGCTGTATGTAATGCCGCAAGACCGTCGGACCGAACGCCGCGAAAACTCGGAAGAACACCGGTTCAGGCCAGTCGGTGCGCACATACAGCCAGCCGCGGATATTGCGCCATCGGCCGGCGACAAGTACCCGACCGACAGCAGCGGCCGCCGTCCGGCTTCCCGCTGGCGCGCCACCAGGATTCGGTGCCGGGTTTCTTCGCCTATCCAGTGGCCGCTTCGGCGGCTATTCGGCCGGACGCTCGGCGAGCGCCGCAGCCACTGCCGCTGAGGCGATCTGCCGCAGGTGAACCGAGGCGCGCTGCCAGCGACGGTGCGCCCGCTCGCGGTCCTGATCAATGAAGTCGGATACCAGAATGCCGCGCAACGCATCCATCGCGGTGTAGATGAAGTCGCGAGTCTCCTTGCGCCGCATCTCATCCGGCACGAACCGGGCCACCGCCATCAGCACTGCGTTGTTGACGAACGGCTCGACCTTCTCCATCGCCGAGGCGAGCACCGGATCGGTCCTGCCCGCCACCCACAGCTCGACGGTCGCGATGAACAGCGGGCCCTGATGCAGCTCCCACAGGAACTCCAGCGCCACCCCGACCGGATCGTCACCGCTGTCGACTTTGGCCATCTCCCGCATCGCCGTCTCCGCGCGCAGCTGCGCCAGATGACTGATGGCCGCGACCACCAGGTCGGTCTTGGATCCGAAATGATGAACCTGGGCCCCGCGGGTGACACCCGCACGCTCGGCGACGCGCGGCGTCGTCGTCCCCGCATACCCGTATTCGACCAGGCAGTCGATCGTCGCATCGAGCAGGCGCGTACGCATCTCACTGCTACGCTGCTCCTGCGTGCGGCGCTGCTGTTTGGGCGCTACGGGGCTGGTCATTCCGGCGATTCTACACTTACATGCAGATCTGTATGTTCATGATGCGGCGCGAGAATCGGCTACGGGGCCGGGTGGCAGGCTTTCGGCGGGGTCGGTGCGACGTCGATCGACGGATTGCGGTCGAAGAAGCCGACGGGTTTGAGCCAGAAGTTCACGATGTCCACCGGCATGATCGGCCAGTCCTCTGGGCGGGTGATGTGGTGGACTCCGAAGACATACCAGAGCACCACGTCGGTGTTCACGATGGAACGGTTGCCCGCCGTCCACTCGGGCAGCCCATGATCGAGTTTGCTCTGCGTGACGAATTCGCCTGCGGGCCAACGCTCGTCGGGGGAATTCGGGGTGACCCACAGGGTGTGCTCGATTGCCTTGCACCGCGCGAGGATCGGCGATCGCGGATCGAACATCGCCGGAATCGCGGCGCCGGGCACCAGCTTGTAGGCCGGTGCGGTGCCGAGTCCGTTCGTGGTGTTGTCGTTGACCACTTTCCACGCGCGTTGGGTCGACCAGTCGAAGTCCTGCTTGCCTTCGTTCTCGGTGCGCAAGGGAGTGTTGTTCTGCCGCAACGAAAGTCCATAGGGGTTATCCGGGCCCATCGGGACGATCTCGGTCTCGGTGCGGTACACGGTGTTCTCGGTGCCGTCGATGTCGAGATCCATCCGGGCGACCAGGAAATGCTGGTGGAACGGCGCGTAGGTGCGTTGATCGACCAACGTGCCGTGCGGGTGCGCGCCGCCTTCGGGGAAATGGCTGACGACCATGACTCCGGAGGCACGGACCTCGCACTCGATATTGCCGTCCTGGTAGAAGCGCCAGTAGACGAGATACTCGTAGTTCGCGACGGTGACGTGGAACGAGACCGTCAGCCTGCGCATGCGGCGCACCTCGGCCCCCGCGTGATGGTCGACGTGTTTCCAGAGGACGGCGTTGTCCTCCTCGTGAATGCAGATGGCATTCCTGATCGTGACGGGTTCGCCACTGCTGTTGTGCAGCACCGCATCGAGGTAGCGGATCTCGCCGAGGCAGTCGCAGCCCAACTCGAGCGAGGTGGTCATGAAGCCGATGCCCCACTCACCGATATCGAAGGCCGTCCGGCGGTAGTGGTCGGTGCAGTGATCACGGTACGGAACCATCATCTCGGCGAAGGACAGCCGGTTGGCGATCGAGCGGACACGTCCGTTGTCGTTGTATTTCACCGCGTGCAGGGTCATCCCCTCGCGATAATTGAAACCCACCCGCAACGACCAGTTCTGCCACTCGACCTTGTTACCCGCCACCGTGAACGATGGCCCGTCCGACTGGGTTATCTCCAACGGGCGCAACGGTTCCCGGGTACTCGCGGCGCGAATCCGGTCAGGGATGTGGCGGGGCACGTACTCACCCATGATCTCCGGCTTGTCGACCGTGAAGGTGTCCTCGATCTCGAGCAGCTCCATGGTGTTCATGTCGATGACGCAGTGGAATCCGTTGACCGGGCCGGCGTAGGGATTCGCGCCGTCGGCGGCCTTGACCCAGGTATCCGACCAGCCGAGCCTGCGACCCCGATACCGCTCCGGTAGCACCGCGTCACCGTAGGTCCAGGTGTCCATGAACACCATGCTCATATCGGTGATGCCCCGCGCGGCCAAGCCCGCGATCACCTCGGGATGCCCGCGCAGCGCTTCGTCGGCCTCCTCCCATTCGTCGAGGGTGAAGTTCGCCTGCACGCCGGGGATATACGTCCAGGACAGCACGGCGTCGGTGGTCAGCGATACGAGCGCCTTGTAGGTCTTGTTCTCGGCCCGCTCGAAACACACCACATGTGCGTTGCGGTCGGGCACCGTCGCGTCGGTGTCGAACGCGGCTACCTCGGCCTTCGACGGCTCGGCGAGTTCGATCGACGCATACCGCCAGCCAGGGCCGACACCATGCGCGCGGCTCAGCAGGGCGACAACCTTGCCGAACTCGTCGGACGACAGCGGATCGAGCGGATGGAAGGTATCGGCCACGATTACTCCCCGGAGAAAGTCGTCGGTGTGAAAGGGCTCGGTCTTCGATATCGCTATGCCGACCCTACGACGCCGAGCAACTCTTCCGTCACTATTCGGACGTGCGGCGGGAAGTCCAGACGGTGAAAGTGAACAGCAGGACGCCGAGTACCGCGAGGCCGGCGCCGACCGTGGCGGGCGCGGTGTAGCCGAGGCCTGCGGCGATGACCAGGCCGCCGAGCCAGGCGCCTGCGGCATTGGCGATGTTGAGAGCGGCGTGGTTGAGGGCGGCGGCGAGGGTCTGGGCGTCGGCGGCGACGTCCATCAGGCGGGTCTGAAGGCCCGGGGCGAGTGCCGCGCCGGACGCGCCGATGAGGAACGCGCCGAGGGCGGCGGTGTACGGATTGTGCGCGGCGGCGACGAATCCCGCGAGGATGACGACCATCGCGGCGAGTGCGGCGAAGATCGCGAGGTCGACACCGCGGTCGGCGAGCACGCCGCCGATGATATTGCCCGCCACCATGCCGAGCCCGAAGAGCATGAGGACCACGGGGACCAGGCCCGCTCGCATGCCCGAGACGTCGGTGAGGGTGGTGGTGATGTAGGTGTAGACGGCGAACATGCCGCCGAAGCCGACCGCGCCGACCAGCAGGGTCAGCAGCACTTGTGAGCGGCGCAGGGCGCCGAGTTCGGTCATCGGGTTGGTAGTCCGGAAGCCGGTGAGCTCGGGCACGTAGCGCAGGAGCGCGGCCACTGTCGCTGACCCGATCACCGCGACCACCACGAAGGCGTCCCGCCAGCCGAGATGCTGGCCGAGCCAGGTGGCACTGGGAACGCCGACAACGTTGGCGGCGCTCAAACCCAGCATAACCGCAGCAACAGCCTTTGCGCGTTGGCCTACCGGAGCGAGGGTCGCGGCGGCCAGTGAGGCCACGCCGAAATAGGCGCCGTGCGGCAGACCGGCGAGGAATCGCGCGATGACGAGGGTCGCGAAGGTCGGTGCGATGACGGTCGCCACATTTCCGATGGTGAACGCCACCATCAACGCGACGAGCAGGCGTTTGCGCGCTACCCGTGCGCACAGCGCGGCGATCAGCGGAGCACCGACGACGACGCCGAGCGCATAGGCCGACACCGCGTGCCCGGCCGTCGGCTCCGACACACCC
The DNA here is from genome assembly GCF_042675075.1 of Nocardia sp. GCM10030253. NCBI lineage: Bacteria > Bacillati > Actinomycetota > Actinomycetes > Mycobacteriales > Nocardiaceae > Nocardia > Nocardia sp. GCM10030253. The sequence goes on from NZ_JBHTDL010000014.1 coordinate 226,084, forward strand.
ATGGCGCCGGCGATATCGGGCAGCAAACCCATCGTGACGAACTCGGTCGTCCCGATCCCGAAGCCGCCGAGCGCCAGCGCGAGCATCGCGGGGATATGCCAATCCGTGCGCTCGGCCTCGACAGGTGCGGTGGGCTGCGTGGCTACGGGACTGGTCACGTATTCATGTAACCGCCGGGCAGCCGGTCTCGCTTCCCGGGTAGACGTGAGTTCGCCCACCTCAGCACAAAGAAATCGTGCAGGTCATCCCATAAACACTCAATTCGGGCAGTCACCGAGCAACTCGGCGCCCGCGCGCGTCAATACTCGAGTACGCAGTTCGGCGACAATCCCGACACCGCACCGAAACAGCTTGGCGCTCAGCCGGAACGCAGCGACTCGCGGCGTTCGAAGGTGCGGCGGTACTCGGCAGGCGACACACCGATGACACTCGCGAAATGGCGGCGTAGGTTGGCCGCACTGCCGAGCCCGGACATCCGGCTGATCCGATCGATGCCGAAATCAGTCGATTCCAAGAGGGATTGGGCGTGCGCAAGCCGTTGGCCGAGCAACCACTGCATCGGTGTGACACCGGTGGCCTGCTGCACATGCCGGAAGAAGGTGCGCGGACTCGTGTTCGCCTTCGCCGCGAGGATGTCCACGGTGAGCGGTTGGTCGAGATTCGTGATGGCCCACTGCAGCACCGGTCCGATGCCGTCCTCCGCACGCGGCGGAATGGACAGGTCGACGAATTGCGCCTGCCCGCCCGAGCGGTGCGGCGGGATCACCATCCGCCGTGCCAACCGATTGGCAATCACGGCGCCGAAGTCGCGACGGACCAGATGCAGGCACAGGTCGAGGGCGGCCGCCATACCTGCGCTGGTGAGCACGTCGCCGTCGTCGACGTAGAGCACCGACTCGTTGACCTCGATGCCGGGATAGCGCCTGGAAAGGATCTCGGCGTGCTCCCAATGCACGGTGGCTCGCCGCCCGTCCAGGATGCCGGCGGCGGCAAGGGCGAAGATCCCGTCACACAGCGCGACCATCCGAGCACCGCGGCGGTGCGCGGCGGCGAGGGCGTCGACGAGCTCCGGCGGTACTTCGCGTTCGGCGGTGACGAAGTCATGGGCCACCGAGGGCACGATCACGGTGTCGGCGGCCAGCAGGTCGGCCAGACCGTGTTCGGCGCGCAGGTACGTGCCGAAGCCGATCGGCTGGACGTTCCGCTCCGGCGTCACCGCGCAGACTCGCAGCTCGTACCAAGAGTCGGACAGATCCGGCTGCGGAGTACCGAAGATCGAGGCCACCACGCCCAACTCGTAGAGGTCCCAGGGATGTAGCGCGCCGGGGGCGACAGCCAACGCGACAGCTCGACCGTTCATGGACCACATCCTATGGCAGTAATCGTTCGCTTGCCGTCAGTCCTGCCACTGATGCTTTGCTGTCGAAGCGTGAAGACTGAGTGCGGGCGCCCACCAACCGCACTCAGGTATCGACGGAGGAATCGTGAACGACAATCGGACACCGGTCACCGTGTTGGGCCTCGGCCGCATCGGAGCGACGATCGCGGAGATCTTTCTGCGCAACGGCCACCCCACCACCGTGTGGAACCGGTCATCGGGCAAAGCCGCTCAGCTGGACGAGTTGGGAGCCGTACGCGTCGAAACGGTCGGCGAGGCCGTGGCCGCCAGCGCGCTGATCGTGGTGGCGGCGGCCGACACCGCAACAAGCGCGGCGGTGCTGGCGTCCGCTCCCGATGCGGTGCGCGGGCGTACGGTCGTCAATCTCGCGACCGGCCGCCCTGATGAAGCACGCGAGCTGGCGGCCTGGATTGCCGAGCACCACGGGCAGTATCTGGATGGCGGGATCCTCGGTGTTCCGCAGACATTGGGCACGCCGGACACCATGGTCATGTACAGCGGCTCACCCGAAGGACAGGCCGAGCACGGCGAGACCATCGCGGAGCTCGGCACCGCGAAATATCTGGGCTCGGACGCGGGCCTCGCGGCGCTGCACGATATGGCGGTACTGGCCGGGATGTACGGGCTGTTCAGTGGCTTCTTCCAGGCGGTCGCGATGGTGGACAGCGAGAGCTTCCCCGTGGGCGAGTTCACCGAGTCGTTCCTGATGCCGTGGTTGCGCTCGATCATCGACGTGCTGCCGACCATGGCCGCGGAGATCGATTCGCGGCAATTCGAGGTCAACTTCTCCGATCTGGCGGCCAACCAGGCCGGTCTACGCAACATCCGCGCCGCCAGCCGCAATCAAGGCGTCGCTACCGACCTGCTGGACCCCTTGCAGCGAATCTTCGACGAGCAGGTGGAACTGGGTAACGGCGCCGACAGCTTCACCCGCGCCGTCAGCGGGATACTCGGCGTCGCCGTCCCGAGCAAGAGCTAGGAAAACAGTTCGGGCACCCGTACCACTGGCCATTGCGAGCGACTGGCAAGGAGTCGCCATCGGCTGGCCATCGCGAGCGAACTGCAAGCAGTCGCTAGCGGAGGTGCGGGTGCCCGCGTGTTCGCGCCCGGCGCCGGAATGTTCCAGCGCCGGGATTCGTGCCGTCCGGTCAGCGCAGGGCGCGGGCCAGGTTGGCGTCGAGCGCACCGAGGAATTCCTCGGTGGTGAGGTAGCCCTGGTCGCCGCCGACGAGCGCGGCCAGGTCCTTGGTCATCTGGCCGCCTTCGACGGTCTTGATGACGACATCCTCGAGGGTCTGCGAGAAGCCGATCACCTCGGGGGTGTTGTCCAGCTTGCCGCGGTGCTCGAGACCACGGGTCCACGCGAAGATCGACGCGATCGGGTTGGTCGAGGTCGGCTTGCCCTGCTGGTGCTGGCGGTAGTGCCGGGTGACCGTGCCGTGTGCGGCCTCGGCCTCACAGGTGCGGCCGTCCGGGGTCAGCAGCACCGACGTCATCAAACCGAGCGAGCCGAAGCCCTGCGCGACCGTGTCGGACTGCACATCGCCGTCGTAGTTCTTGCAGGCCCAGACGTAGCCGCCCTCCCATTTCATGGAGGAGGCGACCATGTCGTCGATCAGCCGGTGCTCGTAGGTCAGGCCGGCGGCATCGAACTGGGTCTTGAACTCGGCGTCGAAGACTTCCTGGAAGGTGTCCTTGAACATGCCGTCATAGGCCTTCAGGATGGTGTTCTTCGTGGACATGTACACCGGGTAGTTCTGCGCGAGTCCGTAGTTGAACGAGGCGCGCGCGAAATCCTCGATGGACTTCTTGAAGTTGTACATGCCCATCACGACGCCGCCGTCCTCGGGCATCTTCACGACCTCGTGCACGATCGGCTCACTGCCGTCGTCCGGGGTGAAGGTGAGGGTGACAGTGCCGCCCTGGAACACCTTGAAGTCGGTGGCGCGGTACTGGTCACCGAAGGCGTGACGGCCGATGATGATCGGCTTGGTCCAGCCCGGCACCAGACGCGGGACGTTCGAAATAATGATCGGGGCGCGGAAGATGGTGCCGCCGAGAATGTTGCGGATCGTGCCGTTGGGCGACCGCCACATCTTCTTCAGGCCGAACTCCTCGACGCGCGCCTCATCCGGGGTGATGGTGGCGCACTTCACGCCGACGCCGTGCTTCTTGATGGCGTTGGCGGCGTCGATGGTGACCTGGTCGTCTGTCTTGTCCCGGTACTCGATGCCGAGGTCGTAGTACTCGAGGTTCACGTCGAGATACGGATGGATCAGCTTGTCCTTGATGAACTGCCAAATGATCCGAGTCATCTCGTCGCCGTCGAGTTCTACGACGGTGCCTTCAACCTTGATCTTGGACATGGATCTTCGTGTCCTCCTAGGATGGTGCCCTTATTGCACGGCCAGGCGAACACGCTTGTGAGCGGACCCCAGCAGTTCCAACAGACAACGTATATGCCCCGCGTTGTCCGCGAGACGTGTGGTGCAAACAAGACAAGCGTACTGCTGCCAATGATCTCACCGCGCGGGCAGCCCCCCGAGTGAGCACGCCCGAAATAGTTACCGACAAGTAGGTCGCGAGTGGTCCCGATCACCCTCGAGCCGACGACCTGCGCGGGGTAGTGGCCGCCACCATGACGTGGCCTGCGGCAAGCCGAAAGAGTCCGCGTACCGCAATCCCGAGCGGATGCGGTACGCGGACTTCAGACGGCCGTGAGAGGAAGGTCTCAGACCCCGACGTGAACCCGAGCTCCGTCCTCCGAGCCCTCGATCAGGTTCTGCGGCTTGTCCCTGATCATGAACGCGATCACCGGGATCGCGGCGAGGAAGAAGCCGGCGCCGACATAGAACGCCACGTCGTAGCTGTGGATCGAGGCACGCGCGACCAGGTTGTCGAGCGTCGGATTGCTCTCCGCGAACGACTTGGCCGTCTGCACCGAGATGGTGGTCAGCAGGGCGGTGCCGACCGCGCCACCGACCTGCTGCGCCGCGTTCAGCAGCGCACTGGCCACACCCGAGTCCTCTTCCTCGACCTGATGCAGCGCGACCGTCTGCATGCCGACGAACAGCGGACCCATGCCGAGCGCGATCAGCACCTGTGCGGGCAGCACGCTCGCCGCGTAGCTGTCGCCGTAGCTCAGCTGCGCAAGCAACAGCAGACCGAGGACGCCGAGCGCGGCACCCGCGACCATCAGCGGACGCGGACCGAGCTTCGGCAGCAGCGCGCTGGTGACACCGGCGGAGATCGCGATGCCCGCGGGGAACGGCAGGAACGCGAAGCCGGCCTTCAGCGACGAGTAGCCGAGCGTGATCTGGAAGTAGTAGCTCAGGAACAGGAACATCGCGAACATCGCGATCGGGATCAGCAGCGCGGCCAGGAATGCGCCACCACGGTTGATCTCACCCGGAATGTGCAGCGGCAGTAGCGGATTCGACGAGCGACGCTCGATCGCCACGAAAGCGATCAGCAAGGCGACACCCGCGACGAGCAGCCCGACGGTGCTGCCGGCCAGCCAGCCGTCGTCGGCGGCGCGGCTGAAGCCGTACACGATGGCGATCAGACCGAGCGTCACGGTGACCGCGCCGGGGACGTCGTAGCCGCCGGTGCGCGGAGCGGGTATGTCCTTCACCACAAACGCCAGTGCGCCGAGCAGGGCGAGGATCGCGATTGGGGTGTTCACCAGCAGGCACCAGCGCCAGGAGGCGTACTCGGTGAGCGCGCCACCGGCAATCAGGCCGAGCGCGGCGCCGCCCGCGGAGATTCCGGCGAAGACGCCGAACGCGGTCGCGCGCTCCTTGGCCTCGGTGAAGGTCACCGACAGCAGTGAAAGTGCCGCGGGCGCAAGCAAAGCCGCGAACGCGCCCTGCAGCGCACGCCCGGCGAACAGCTGTGCGCCGTTCTGTGCGAGACCGGCAAGCGCGGAGGCCGCCGCGAATCCGATGAGGCCGATGATGAAGATCCGGCGCCTGCCGAGGTAATCGGCCAGCCGTCCGCCGAGCAACAGCAACCCGCCGAAGATCAGCGTGTAAGCGGTGAGCATCCATTGCCTGTTGCCATCACTGATATCGAGATCACGTTGTGCGAACGGCAGCGAGATGGTCACGATGGTGGCATCCAGCACCACCATGAGCTGGGCCAACGCGATCACCGCCAGGGCCAACCAGCGCGCCGAACTGCCTTGCTTTTCTGGAACGTCTACCGCTGTCGCAGTCTCGGTCACCTTGATCTCCTCGTAACTCGAAGTATGGCGATCATCCTGTCATTGTCAGACATTTGTCGTCAAGAGAAAAATGTCGCAATCCGACATTTGGCTGTCGGCGACACGAAAAGGCCTGGCTGCGATAGAGTGGGAGGATGCTCGAGTCATCAACGCCGACCGGCGCGAGCGCCGCAGCGGACTCCCCTGCCAGCGCCGAGGCGAACCAGGACCATGCCGCGAGTCCGGCGCCCGCGGGCCTGCGCGAGCGCAAAAAGCAGCAGACCCGCTTGCGCATCATCGAGGTCGGACTCGACCTCTGCGACGCGCACGGCTTCGATGCCACGACCGTCGAGCAGATCGCCAACGCCGCGGATGTGTCACCCCGCACGATCAACCGGTATTTCGACAGCAAAGAAGACATCGTCCTCGGGCCGATCAAGGACTTCGGCCTCGCCGTCGCCGAGACCCTGCGCGGACTCCCGGTCACCGGCAACGAGCTGCAAGCGCTGCGCGAGGCCTTCCTGCACGCTGTCGACCAGGCTGCAGGCGGAACTGAGCCGATCTCGTTCCGGCAGTTCCAGCAAATGCAGCGCATCCTGCGCAGCAGCCCGTCGGTCAGCGCGCGCAGCCTCGAGCACGCCGACCACAAGACCATCGCGATCGCCGAGGTGCTTGCCGAACGACTCCACACTCAGCCCGACGCACTGCAGGTGCGGCTGATCGTCGGCACCTGGCAGCTGATCGGTCAGCTCGGGATGGAGTGCTCGGTCGACATACTCGATGAAGACGACCCGGCAGCGGCAGCCCTGGCGGGCCGCACCGCGTTCCTCACGACCTACGACGAGTTCGTACGCCTCTGCTGCATCCCGCAGGCCACCGAAACCCAGTGAGTTCGGCAACGGATTTCGATCGTCGCCCGACCGCCAGCTATGATGCCGATCAGGTCATGAGTGCCAGCGCGAAGCCCCGGCTTGCTGGACGGCAACCCTCCAGCAGCGGTGGGGTGCTCCGGGTGATGACCGGGCTCTCGAAAGTCGAGAGCAAGCGCGCTACTGCAGGAGGTTCCCCCAATGTGTTGTTGTCCGTCGCCCACACCCCGGTAAGCAAGTAGTTCTGGCGAACAACCCTCTTTGGAGCAAGACATGAGTGACCCCATCGCGTCCGCAGCCGATATCGATCCGACCGTTTCGTCCGATCCGACGCAGTGGTCCTTCGAGACCAAGCAGGTTCACGCGGGGCAGGCCCCGGACGGGACCACCGGCGCACGCGCCCTCCCGATCTACCAGACCACCTCCTACGCCTTCCGCGATACCGATCACGCGGCCGCACTGTTCGGTCTGGCCGAACCGGGCAACATCTACACCAGGATCATGAACCCGACCCAGGACGTGGTCGAGCAGCGCATCGCCGCCCTCGAGGGCGGTGTCGCGGCATTGCTGCTGGCCTCCGGGCAGGCCGCGGAGACCTACGCGATCCTCAACCTGGCCTCGGCCGGTGACCACATCGTGTCCAGCCCGCACCTCTACGGCGGCACCTACAACCTCTTCCACTACTCACTGCCCAAGCTCGGTATCGAGGTGTCCTTCGTAGAGGACCCCGACGACCTCGAGCAGTGGCGTGCGGCCATCCGGCCGAACACCAAGGCGTTCTACGGCGAGACCATCGCCAATCCGAGCAGCGCCATCTTCGACATTCCCGGCATCTCCGCCATCGCGCACGCCAACGGGCTGCCGCTCATCGTGGACAACACGGTCGCAACCCCGTACCTGATCCAGCCGCTCGCGCACGGTGCGGACATCGTGGTGCACTCGGCGACCAAGTACCTCGGCGGGCACGGCACGGCGGTCGCCGGCGTGATCGTCGATGGCGGCACGTTCGACTGGACCGTGCGTGACGAGAAGGGCGAGCCACGGTTCCCCGGTTTCACCACCCCGGACCCGAGCTACCACGGTGCCGTGTTCGCCGATCTCGGCGCGCCCGCCTACGCGCTGAAGGCGCGCGTGCAGCTGCTGCGCGACCTCGGCGCGGCGGTATCACCGTTCAACGCCTTCCTGATCAGCCAGGGCGTCGAGACGCTGAGCCTGCGCCTCGAGCGGCACGTCGCCAACGCACAGGCGGTCGCCGAGTTCCTGAATACACAGCCGGGCGTCGAATCGGTGTATTACGCGGGACTGCCGTCCTCACCGTGGCATGAGCGCGCCAAGCAGCTCGCGCCCAAGGGACCCGGCGCGATTGTCGCGTTCGAGCTGAGCGGTGGTGTCGATGCGGGCAAGAAGTTCGTCGACGCATTAGCCCTGCACAGCCACGTCGCTAACATCGGGGATGTGCGTTCTCTCGTGATCCACCCCGCGTCGACCACGCATTCGCAGCTGACGCCCGAGGAGCAGCTGGCCTCCGGTGTCACGCCGGGGCTGGTCCGCCTGGCGGTTGGCATCGAGGGAATCGACGACATACTCGCCGATCTGCGAGCCGGTTTCGCGGCGGTGACGACGTGACCGTGAGCGCCGAACGGAGTGCCGTGCGACCCGCGTCGGCGGTGGCCCTGCCACCGCCGGACGGGCGGCTCGGCATGATCGCCATCGGGGACGTGCGGCTGGAGAACGGCGCTGTCGTTCCGGAAGTGCACCTTGCCGTGCAGCGCTGGGGTGAGCTCTCCCCCACGCTGGACAACGTTGTGCTGGTCGAGCACGCGCTGACCGGCGACTCGCATGTGGTCGGACTTCCGGACGATATCCATCCGATGCCGGGCTGGTGGGACGGCATGGTCGGCCCCGGAGCGCCGCTCGACACCGACGAGTGGTGTGTCATCGCGACGAACGTGCTCGGCGGCTGCAAGGGCAGCACCGGCCCCACCTCGCTGGCTCCAGACGGAAAGCCGTGGGGCGCACGGTTTCCGGAGGTCTCCATCCGCGATCAGGTGAACGCGGAAGCGGCGCTGATGGATCTGCTCGGCATCGACCGACTAGCCGCCGTTGTCGGCGGGTCGATGGGTGGCATGCGGGTGCTGGAGTGGATGGTCGGCGCACCGGATCGGGTCGCCGCGGCACTGGTGCTCGCCGTCGGCGCGCGCGCTACCGCCGACCAGATCGGCACGCAGACAACGCAAATCGCCGCCATCAAGGCCGACCCCGACTGGCAGGGCGGCGACTATCACGACACCGACCGTGTTCCGATGACCGGCATGGGCATCGCCAGGCGCATTGCGCACCTGACCTATCGGACCGAGTCCGAGCTGGACCACCGCTTCGAGAACAACGCGCAGGGCGACGAGGATCCATGGCGTGGCGGCCGCTATGCGGTGCAGAGCTATCTGGATCATCAGGCCGACAAGCTCTGTAGCCGTTTCGATCCGGCCACCTATGTATTGCTCACCGAGGCGATGAACCGGCACGACATCGGGCGCGGGCGCGGCGGTGTCGAGGCCGCGCTTGCCGCGACACCGGTGCCGTGCGTAGTGGGCGGTGTCGACTCCGATCGGCTGTATCCGCTGCGTACCCAGCAGGAACTGGCCGATGGGCTGCCCGGCTGCGACGGGCTCGAGATCGTGCATTCACGCGATGGCCACGACGGGTTCCTCACCGAAGCGGCCGCGGTGTCGAAGCTGCTGACCGAGACGATGCGGCTTGCCCGGGTGAACCGCGGGTCGGCCGACTGATAGCAGGGTTTTTCGACGGCCCTACCTGAAACGTTTGGCCGCCAAGTCTATTCGGCGACGGGAGCGCCGACGAGCAGACCGACGATGGAACGCACGTAGGCCTGCAACCGCTCCCGCGGATAGTTCTCGGGCTCACTGACCGCCAACCGGCCGAGCATCTCGGCGATGGTCAGCAGCGAATTGGTGAGCAGCGCGGAATCCACACCCGCCCAACGTGGTTCGAGCACGGTACCCATTCGAACCAGTGCCTCGGCCTGATCGAAGATGCCCGCACGCGAATTCCGCAGCGCGTCACGGTATTCTCCGGGGGCGTTGCCCGGTGCGGCGAGAATCAGCCGCCAGCGCGTCGGATTCTCCAGTGCCACACCGACGAACGCCTCGACCGTCGCCGAGGCCGCGACCACGGGATCGGCGCCCATGAGATCGGTGGGCAATGTCGAGGTGACCTGTTCGAGGCCACGCTCGTTCTCCCGCTCCAGCAGCGCCGTCACCAGTTCGGCGCGGGTCTTGAACACGGTGTAGAGCACAGGCTTTCCGACACCGGCCTCCTGCGCGACCGCCTCCATGCTCAGCTCGTGCAGTTCCATCCGACCCAGCACCGCGAAGGCCGCGTCGAGGAGTTGGGCGCGGCGCTGCTCCGGAGGCAGCCGCGGCGCGTATCGCCTGCGCGGGCTGTCGGCCGCGGTGTGCGTTCGAGTCACTGCCGTTTCACCTCCACCGGTCCATAGTGACACCCATCGGCGCCGGATATGGAATCCGTTCGAATACAAATGCTACGGGCCCGTTGTATTGTTCACCGCCAATTGCTACGGTTGCGTTGCATTCGCCGTCAGGGGAAGGCGAGCACGCAAAGGAGCAGCTGATGGCCTTCGATCCGACCACACTTCGCCGCGATGACTACGGGTTCTTCGGCCCCGACTCGCCCAGCTGGAAGATCTGGACCGCACCGACCGCGGTGATCGGCTTCCAGCGCGCGGTGGTCCTCGAACATTTCGACCCGTTCCTGACCGCGGCCGTCGCCGATTCCCGAGGCATCTACACCGACCCGCGCAGCCGCCTCGACCACACGTTCTCCTACTTCCTGCTCGTCGCCATCGCCGACGGCCGCACCGCCATCCAGGCCGCCGAGCACCTGATGCGGGTGCACGCACCGATGACCGGCATCGAACCGATCAGCGGGACGCGCTACAGCGCCAACAGCCCCGAGACCCAGCTGTGGATCCACATCACCGGCTGGCATTCGGTGCTCAAGGCCTACGAGATGTTCGGACCCGGCCCGCTGTCACCGGAGGAGGAGGCGCGCTACTGGCACGAGTGCGCGATCGCGGCCGAACTGCAGACCTGCAAGCCGGAGGATGTGCCGCGTTCCCGCGACGAGGTGCGCGCGTATTTCGCCAGGGTCCGCCCGCGGCTGTGCACCTCCGAGCGCGCCGAGGAGGGCATGCACCACCTGCTGTGGACCCCACTGCGCAACGGCGCGGGCATCAGTTATTTCGCCGGAAGCAGGCTGCTGTCGCTGGCTTCGGTTGCCACACTGCCGAAATGGATGCGCAAGCTCGGCAGGTTCGATCGGCCGCGCATCGTGGATCTGCCGGTCCGGCCCGCCGCCAAGATCATCGTGTGGCTCACGTCCGCGTTCAACTCGTTCGGTCTCATCGCGGCGGCGCCGTTCATCGCGCCGATGGCGGGACAGATCCTCGAACAGCATCTGAAGGCGGAGCCGCCGACAAGGCTCGAGACGATTACTCCGGCCGAGGCCCGCAGTCGCTACGGCGCTCGCAGCGGGCGCGCGGTGGCGGCCGAAGCAAGCTGAGGCTCGGGTCGACGAGCGCTAGACCTCGGCCGCGGGGTCACCCTCCAGCGCGCTCCACGGCCCCGTCGTCCATCCCGCGCCGTTGTGGAACGGCTTGCTGATCCAGGCGGGCGCGGGGCGGCCCGACCGGTTCGCGTCCGTCCCGGTGCGGGTTGCGACCAGGTAGTAACCATGGGAATCCCGTTCCAGGACAGGTAGATACGCGCAGACCAACCCGGCCGCCATATCCAGATCAACAGCCATGGCCGTCCCGACGAGAGGCGTGCCATCGAGCCCGTTGTCGTCGAACGCCACCACTGTCCACAGCGAGTGCAATCCGCCGCTGATTCCGTTGGTATTACTCATGCCGTTTCCCCCACGCTGGAGTCGCTGCATTGGACAAGACCGTCGGGGTCTCGGACGGCGCGGACTCGCTCGACACCTGAGCTATAGCTCATGAAAACCATTGCGAGCCGAAGGTTCCAGTTTACTACCTGAGACACTTCCGCGGATAACGTCACGATATCCACGCGGACTGTCAGCCTGCCGCGATGCGCCTGGCTTCCTCGACGCGATTGATATTGGTCTCGATCCACTCGCGCAGCGCCGCGATCGGGGTGCGCAGGCTGTGACCGAGCTCGGTGAGGTCGTAGTCGACGCGTGGCGGAATGGTGGGATGCACTGTGCGCGTGACGAATCCGTCTGTTTCGAGCTGGCGCAGCGTTTGCGTGAGCATTTTCTGCGAGACGCCATCGATGCGGCGGTGCAGGTCGGTGTAGCGCATCGTCCCGTCAGCGAGGGCGTCCACGATCAACACCGTCCACTTGCCCGCGACCTGGTCGAGGAGTTGTCTGGTCGGGCACTTCGCCGAGTAGACATCGGCGGGCAGTCCACTGGCCTCATGGATCGTACGCACGTTTTCGAGTGTAACGCACTTTTAAGTGCCGTCTTCCCATTGGAGAGTAACTCTCCGATAGTAAGAATTATGAGAACACCGACACTTTCAGTCCCCGCCGCCATCCGCGCCCGCCGCACCACCCGCCGCTACCGCCCCGACCCGGTCCCGCCGGAACTGCTCGAGGAACTGCTGGAGCTGGCGGTCGAGGCACCAACGGCCTGGAACATGCAGGACCGTTCGATCGTCGTGGTGACCAGTGAATCCGGCCGCCGCGACCTGTCGGACGCCGCCTTCGGCCAGCCGCAACCACTAGAGGCGCCGGTCGTGCTGGTCTTCGTCGCCGAGACGGCGGCCTGGGAGGCGGCCAATGCCGACATCGCCGAACTCGCCGGCCGCAACGGCGCATGGAACGCGGAGTTCACGGCCATGTTCGACTCCCGCGCCGAATTCCACTCGCTGCAACAGCGCGGGCTGATCCGCGAGAACGCCGTGAAGAACGCGATGATCGCGGCGACCTACGTCATGCTCGCCGCCACCAGCCTCGGTCTCTCCTCAGCGCCGATGAACGGCTGGGACCCGGACCTGGTCAAGAAAGCCATCGGCATCGATGGTCGCCCCGACCTGGCCATCACTGTCATGGTGGCCGTCGGCTACAGCGACGCCGACCCACCGCACCCCGGGCGCCGCCCGCGCGAGCACACCGTGTTCGCCGAGCGATATCCCACGGGCCGGTGAAATCAGTCGATAAGGGTGCCGTCCTCACCGACAATCTCGGCGAGGGCGAGCACGTCCGCGCTACCGAAGCCGTTCCAGCGCAACGACGGACGGTATCCCGTCAGCCGACGCCGAGGGTGTTGATCGTCGCGGCGATGAAGACGATCAAGGCGCCGAGCAGGCTCAGGGTGGCGACGTCGAACGGCTTGCTGCGCACCGCGAGCAGGCCGACTCGCGCGGTCGGCAGGCATAGCCGGAAGGCTGCCGCGAGCAGGGTCGCGCCGCCGAAGAACAGGGCGCCGCGGCGCCAGCGATCCTGGGCGACGAAGACGACCGCGAGCAGGATGACCAGGGTCACGATCACCATCGGCAGGTGACAGCGCAGGAACTGCTCTCCCAGGCTGTTCCTGCCGGTACGCCGCGCGGCGGACGAGTCGACGTCGGTCACTCCCCGATTGTCGCAGACGACACCCGCATGCATGCGGGCACCGACCTGTCCCGAGAGGTGAATGATCGTGCCCGGTGCCACGACTTCGAGCCCGCATATCTCTACTACAGAACGTAGTTTGGATGTAGTCTGGAGTCACCCGAGACATTGAGGGATGGGGACAATGAGAGCCCTTACGCGGATTCTGCATACTCTGAAAGCTGTCCGGGGCGCGAAGCGGAACCGGTCCGATCTGTTCGGCTGGCTCGGCCGTCGACCGCAGATCGGGTTCGGCATCATCGTGTACGAGACGATGTTGCTGTTCACCAATCGGCTGGATCCGAAACTCAAAGAGCTGGCCGAACTGAAGACCGCAGGCCTCGTGAACTGTGAGTTCTGTCTGGACATCGGCTCCGCGGTGGCCCGGTCATCCGGCCTCACCGAACACCAGCTCGCCGATTTGCCCCGCTACCGAACAAGCGACGCCTACACCGAGCTGGAAAAACTGGTCATCGCCTTCGCCGAAGCCATGACCGCCACCCCCGCCGTCGAACTCGACAACCTGCGCACCGAACTGCTGACCCGACTATCGAAATCCCAGCTGGCCGAACTGGCAGCCGCGATCTCCTGGGAAAACCAACGCGCCCGCCTCAACCAGGGCCTCGGCGTACGTCCGACCGGAATGGCGGACGGCATCGCATGCGCGCTGCCGGAGCGGCCCGCGAAGTAGGCTGCTCCCAGGCGAGCGCAGATGCGATCCCGGAGCAGGGCATCGATCCCGACGTGGGTTGAATGATGTTGTGGTCCAATTTGATTCGGTTGATGCCCCAGGAAATGGGCCCACCGGAGGAAATGGCATGATTTCGATCATGACCAATCGACGACTCCCTGTTCTCGCGCTGATCGCGCTTCCGGCTGTGGCGATAGCGCTCGCCTCGGGTGCCACCGCTGTCGCGGAACCCGGGCTGGAGCCCCCGGTGATGGAGGAGGTCTTCTCGCTGACAGGAACCGTGTCGGCGAAGTTCCATAACCCGAACGACCGGGGTGTGTGCTGGGTGTACAACAACGACACCGGCGCAATCTTCGGTGGCAATAACCCCACGTCCTTCGCCATCCCGGACGGCAAGATGGTCCAGTCCTCGCTGGGGAATGGGGGTCTCCCGACCGGACAGATGCGCGTGCGCGGCGCATGCGCCTTCGACCGCCCGACCGGGAATCACGACTATGCGTCGACTACGGACATCATCACCGTCGACGTGACGGGTAAGCCCAGCACGGGCAGCTTCGGCTGAGCCTGTGCGGGTCGGTACCGCGCACCCGGCCTACCGCTACGGATTCCGGTAGCGGTCAGGCCGTCGACCCAGCCGTGGCAGCACCTGATTGACTGGCCTTGTGTTCCGATTGATGTTCCATGAGCCGGCCATACCGGGGAATACCGGCAACGCGATTCGCCTGGTTGCTGGGACCGGGTGTGAGTTGCATCTGGTCGAGCCGCTCGGGTTCGACCTTTCGGAGTCCAAGCTGCGGCGAGCCGGTTTGGATTACCACGATCTGGCGTCGGTGACCGTGCACGCGAATCTGGCGGCGGCGTGGGAGGCGCTGCGGCCTGAGCGGGTGTTCGCGTTCACTACGCAGGCCGAGACGCACTACACCGAGGTGGTCTATCGCGAGGGTGATGTGCTGCTGTTCGGCACCGAGCCGACAGGCCTGCCCGCCGATGTGCTCGCCGACCCGCACATCACCGCCCAGCTGCGCATCCCCATGCTGCCGGGCCGCCGTTCGATGAACCTCTCCAACGCCGCTGCCGTCACCGTGTACGAAGCTTGGCGGCAACTCGGTTTTCCCGGCGGTGTGTAAACGCCTCCTCGGCATCACCGCACCGAGCCGAACCTGCACCCGAACACTGAAACCGGCTGCGTGGGAAGAGTTCAGAGGTCTACCTCGAAGCGTTTGAAGCGCGAGGTCGCGCCGGCGGCCAGGCGGACGGCGGATTTGGGTACGCCGTAGTGGTCGGCAAGGAGTTCGACGGCGGCCTTGTTCGCCTTGCCTTCGACGGCGGGGGCGCGGACGTACAGCTGCAGGGTGCCATCGTCGAGGGTTTCGACGAGTGGGCCTTTACGGCTGTTCGGTTTGATCGTCGCCCTTACCACTGTCGGCACCTGATGCTCCCGTCTCGGCGCTGGTATCGGCGCCCTTCGAGGTGCTCGCCGGGTCCGGTTCCGGTGCCGATTCCGCCACCGCGGCCGATTCTTCCGTAGTCGTGGCACCCGCTTTCCGACCGGGCCGTCGCACGGCGCGCACAATGCCCCAGACCACGGCACCGATTACCACGAGGAAGCCGAGCCACGGAATTGCCTTGCCGGTGAAGACGACCGCGTCCTGGAGCCAGGACACCAGCGAGTGCCAACCCGAGACGATGCCATCCCAGAAATTGGTCGGCCCGTCGTCGGATTTCTTGTCGTCGGTAGTGATGTCGATGGTCAGCGTGGACAGCGAGACCTGGTCGTCGAGGTGCCGCTTCTGCGCGGTGAGGCTGTCGAGTTCGCCCTGCCTGCTGGACAGCGCGCTTTCCGCGGCAATGAGATCCGCGGTGGTGGTGGCTCCGGCGATGAGCGCACGCAACCGGTCGACCGAGGCCTGTAGCGCTTTGATCCTGGCGTCCAGGTCCTCCCACCGCATCGTGACGTCGTCCCGGTTGGTGCTCACCTGGGTGACGCGGCCGAGATCGCCGAGACCATCGATGAACTTGTCCGTCTTGTCCGAGGGGATTCGCACGGTGAGCGTGGCGCTCGGGTCGGTGTCGTCGGTCCCCGGCTGTTCGGTGCGGCTATCGATCCGGCCGTCCAGCAGCCGCACCTGATCGGCGACCTTGCCCGCCGTGCCGACCGGGTCACCCGCGGTGAGGGAGACGCTGCCGGTGACGACCTCTTTGCGCAGCGCGACCGGATCACTGCCCTGCCCGCGGTTGTCCTGCTTCGGCGCCGGGGCCTGTTCGCGGAATCCCGGCGGCGTGATCGCGGGTGCGGCGGCGGTGGCCATGGTCGACCCATCCGAGACGGAGTTCCCGTTGTCGTCACCGCACCCGACGAGCAACGTCAAACCCAGCACGCCGGTCAACAAGACAGCAAGCTTGCGCATGATCGAAGAGTAGCCGCTGCGGTGAGATCGGTCACCGAGCTTGCCGAGCAAGCTATCTCGCTGGTGCGACGCCGACCAGTTTGATGAGGAAACGCTCGATCTGATCCTCGAGCGGAGGCCACGGCTGGTCCGGCTGGTTGAGTCGCATCGATACCGCGCCATGTACGGCCGCACGCAAATCGAGCGTGACCGACGGCGCGTCATCCTCTGGCGCGAGCCCGGCATCCATGCAGCGTTGGATCGCGGCGGTAGTGCGTTCGGTCAGTTGCCGCTTGAACGGCATCTCCGCGCGCTGGTTGAGGGTGCTTTCGTGCAGCACCTTGTACAGACCGGGATGCCGGTAGGCCCAGGCGCCGAGGACACGAGTGCGGGCGCGCAGTTTGTCGACGGGGTCGTCGGAGGCGGCTTCCGCCGCATCGATCGCCCGCACCAGGTCGCCGTGGTAGCGCTCCAGCGCGGCGAGCACCAGCGCGTCACGGTCGGCGAAGTGCAGATAGACCGACGTTGCGGCACTGCCGATTTCGCGCGCGACCGCGCGCATCGACAACGCCTGGTCATCGCCGAGCGTGTCGAGCAGTTCTATCGCGGCGGCGACGATCTCTTCCCGCAGTCGTCCGCCTTGACCGCGCGGGTTGCGACCGCGCTGGGCCGTCGAGTCGGACTTCATTCTCGGATTGTACCCAGACAAACGTAGCGCTACAGTTGTAGCGCTACAGTTGTTCACATAAGTGAGGATTACCCATGACCGGCGCACCGCAAGCCCATGACACCTCCGCTGACCCGAAGCTCGAGTCGAACAAGCGCACCGTGCTCGCGTTCTACGAAGCAGCCTTCAACGCAAAGGATTTCGCGGCCACCGCCGCATTGATCGGCGATCGGTACGTGCAGCACAACCCGGAAATCGCCGACGGGCTCGATGGGCTGCTCGCCCGACTCACCCACCTGAAGGAAGCATTCCCCGCATTGCACGTCGAGGTGAAACGCCTTGTCGCAGAGGGTGATTACGTTTCCGCGCAGGTGCACGGGGTGCGCGAGTCAGGGCAGCGCGGCCTGGCGATCATGGATATCTTTCGACTCGAGGACGGAAAGCTCGTCGAACATTGGGATGTCATCCAGCCGATCCCGGAAGAGGCTGTCAACCAGAACGGGATGTTCTGAGGATCAACGGAAGTCGCGAGACTTCGCTTCTATGCGCAGGTCCATGCGCTGCAGGTGTTCGGCGACGACACTGACCGCACCTTCGGCGTTCTGGACGCGGCCGCGGATGAGGAGGGCGGGGGCGCTCTGAGCCAGGCGGCGGTAGCGAGTCCACAGGCCCACCGAGCAGACGACGTTCACCATGCCGGTTTCGTCTTCCAGGTTCAGGAAGGTGACGCCCGCGGCGGTGGCGGGGCGTTGGCGGTGGGTGACGGCGCCGCCGACCAGGACTCGGGAGCCGTCGGGGACGGCGAGCAGACCCGCGGCGGGGATGACACCAAGGGCGTCGAGTTGGGGACGCAGGAATTCGGTGGGATAGCTGCCGGGCGAGACGCCGGTGGCCCAGACATCGGCGGCGGCGAGTTCGAGCTCGCTCATGCCGGGCAAGGCGGGGGCGGTGGTGGCGGCGCCGGTGCCGGGGAGACGGTCCGGACGTTCGCCCGCGGCGGCGCCCGCCGCCCAGAGCGCCTCGCGGCGGGTAATGCCGAGACTGCCGAGCGCGCCCGCGGTGGCGAGCGACTCCGCTTGGGCGACAGTCAGTTCCACGCGGCCGGTGAGGTCGATGAACGAGGTATACGGCGCCGGCCCGCGGGCCTCGACGATGCGTTCGGCGAGGTCGGCGCCGATGTGGCGGATTGTCGCGAGGCCGAGGCGCACCTGGGTGCCGTGCTGCTCGAGTGTCGGTTCGGCACGGCTGGCGTTGATGTCGGGGCCGTGCACGAGCACCCCATGCCTGCGGGCGTCGGCGACCAGCGACTGCGGAGAGTAGAAACCCATCGGCTGGGCGCGCAGCAAGCCTGCGCAGAAGGCCGCGGGATGGTGCAGTTTGAACCAGGACGAATAGAACACTATCGAGGCGAAGCTCTGCGAATGGCTCTCCGGGAAGCCGAAATTCGCGAAGGCATAGAGCTTTTCGTAGATGCGGTCGGCGACCTCGCCGGTGATGCCGTGCAGCTCGCGCATGCCCTGGTACAGCCGGTCCTTGAGCCGTTCCATGCGTTCCGGGGATCGTTTGGAACCCATGGCGCGACGCAACTGGTCGGCCTCGGCGGCGGTGAACCCGGCGACGTCGACGGCCATCTGCATGAGTTGCTCCTGGAACAGCGGCACGCCGAGGGTGCGGGAAAGCGAATTCCGCAGGGCCTCATGGTCATAGGTTGCCTCTTCGAGCCCATTGCGGCGGCGGATATAGGGGTGGACCGAGCCACCTTGGATCGGACCGGGGCGAATCAGCGCCACCTCCACGACCAGGTCGTAGAAGTTCCGCGGTTTCAATCGGGGCAGCGTGGCCATCTGTGCGCGTGACTCCACCTGGAAGACACCCACCGAGTCAGCGCGCGAAAGCATCTCGTAGACGGCGGCTTCCTTCAGGTCCAGCTTGTGCAGCTCGACCGTGTCCCCCTTGTGCTCGCGCACCATATCGATCATGTAGTGCAGCGCGGAGAGCATGCCGAGGCCGAGCAGATCGAATTTCACCAGATTGACCGCGGCGCAATCGTCCTTGTCCCATTGCAGCACGCTGCGACCCGGCATGCGCGCCCACTCCACCGGGCAGACATCGGCGATGGGCCGATCACAGATCACCATGCCGCCGGAGTGGATGCCGAGATGCCTTGGCAGACCTTCGATTTCGGCGGCAAGCTCGAGCACTTCCGCGGGAATGCCGGTATCGGTCTCGCCACCGACGCCGGTCCAGCGGCTCACCTGTTTACTCCACGCATCCTGCTGGCCCGGTGAAAAGCCCAGTGCGCGGGCGGCGTCACGCACCGCGGACTTACCGCGGTAGGTGATCACATTGGCCACCTGCGCGGCATAGTCGCGACCGTATTTGGTGTAGACGTGCTGGATCGCCTCCTCACGGCGATCGGATTCGATGTCGACATCGATATCGGGCGGGCCATCGCGCTCCGGGGAGAGGAACCGTTCGAACAGCAGATTATTGGCGACCGGGTCGACATTGGTGATACCGATCGCGTAGCAGACCGCCGAGTTGGCCGCCGAACCCCGGCCCTGGCACAGGATGTCGTTGTCCTTGCAGAAGGTGACGATGTCATGCACCACCAGGAAGTAACCGGGGAATTCCAGCTTGTCTATCACGGCGAGCTCGTGCTCGATCTGCTGGTACGCCTGCGGATTTCCCGCTCGCGGACCGTATCTGGCCGCGGCGCCCGCGAGTGTCAGCTCGCGCAGCCACGACTTCTCGTCGTGCCCGGCGGGCACCTCGAACGGCGGCAGCTTCGGTGCGATCAACCGCAGATCGAAAGCACATTCCCTGGCGAGCGCCACCGCGTTCGCCACCGCCTGCGGACAGGCGGCGAACAGCTGCGCCATCTCCGCGCCGGAGCGCAGGTGCGCCCCGCCGGTGGGGGCCAGCCAACCGGCGATCTCGTCCAGGCTCTGGCGCGATCTGATCGCCGCGAGCGCCATAGCGCGGCGACGCTGGCCGGGTCCGGCGAAATGCGCTCCGGTAGTGGCCAGCACGGGCAGGCCGAGGCGGTCGGCCAGCGCGACGAGGTGGGCGTTGCGCTCGTCGTCCTCCGGAATGCCGTGGTGGGTGAGCTCCACACTCACCCGGTCGACGCCGAAGCGTTCCGTCAGGTCGCGCAGCGCCGCTTCCGCATGGACGAGGCGGGTGTCGCCCGCACTCAGATCACGCTCGAGAGCTCGGCGCACATGGCCTTTGCGACAGCCGGTCAGGATGTGCCAGTGGCCGTCGGCCGCCACGGTGAGCGCGTCGAGGTCGTAGCGAAGAATGCCCTTCTCCCCCGCGGCCAGGTGCGCGGCCGCGATCTCGCGCGATAGTCGCCGGTAGCCCTCTTGACCTCTGGCGAGTACGAGCAGATGCGGACCGGCGGGGTCGGGCGAGCCGGTGCGCGGCGCCGAATCCGTGGCTCCGGCCTGCGCCGTGTCCCCTGACTGCTGAGCGGGCTGCGAACCGAGTGACAACTCCGCACCGAAAACCGTGGGCATCCCCCACTCCTTGGCGGCCTCCGCGAAGCGCACGGTCCCGTAGAAGCCGTCGTGGTCGGTGAGCGCGATCGCCGCCAACCCGAGCCGGACCGCCTCCTCCACCAGTTCCTCCGGCTGACTCGCCCCGTCCAGGAAGCTGTAGGCCGAGTGCGCGTGCAACTCCGCGTACGGCACCACCGGCCCATCGGCGGGTTCGACCGGCTCGGCCCGATACGCACCACGCTTGCGCGACCACGCAGGGCTGTCCCCGCCGTCGCCGGGGTACATCGCGTCCGGGTTCGTCCGGCCGGGACGCCCGGACAGCACCCGCTCCAGTTCCGCCCAGGTCGGTGGACCGTTGCTCCAGCCCATGACACATCACCTCCTCAATTATCGAACATACATTCGAAATATCAAGGAGTCGCAACGGGCCTGCGATATCGGGGATTCACCCGTCTCCGCAGGTCAGTTGGCCGGTAGCGGTTCTTTCGACGCGGCGGCCAGGGCGGCCTCGACATTGTCGAGCTTGGCTCGAATCACGGCGCCATAGGCGTCATTGGCGAGGATGTCCAGATGGCCGCGGGCGATAGCCAATTGCATACGGGCCGCGTCGAAATCGCCGACTCGGCGATGACTGTCGGCCAGGCTGAGGTACAGCGCGGGAAGGAAACCGCGGAGCCCCTCATCGAGCGGAACGCCGGGACCGAACACCGCGGCGAGCGCGCGCTGATCCCACAGCAAAGCGCCTTCGGCGGTGTCCTGCAGATCGGCGAGGTGATGCGCAATGAGGCAGCGGTGCAACGGATCTCCACTCGCACCGATCTCGTTCCACAACTCCTCGAGCAGCCGCCGAGCCGCCTCCGGATCCCCACCGCCGAGCCGCACCGCGGCAAATACTTCCGCCATCCGATCGTCCGCCATGCGCAGAGTATCGCACATATGTTCGAAGGATTCGAGATGCGTTCGAGCGCGAGCCCCGACGTGACGAGGCCCACTTGGCAGGTAAACTTACTTCAGAGTAAGTTCGTGCCAAATCGACCTGCAAAGGAGCAGCGATGACTCGAGCATCCGCTGACGACGCCGGCCCGCGCGGGCAGGCCCGGCGCAACCGCCGCGACCTCACCGGCCGGCACGTCCTCATCACCGGCGCCTCCTCCGGCATCGGCCGGGCCGCGGCGCTGGCCGTCGCGGACAAGGGCGCCATCGTGTTCCTGCTCGCGCGCCGCGGCGACGAACTCGCGACCGTGGTCGAGGAGATCCGGGCCGAGGGCGCCGTTGCCTACGGATATCAGTGCGACATCACCGATTCCGAATCCGTCGACCAGGCCGTCAAGGCCATCCTGGACGAGCACGGCCACGTCGACATGCTGGTGAACAATGCGGGCCGCTCCATCCGCCGCGCTATCCACCGCTCCACCGACCGGCTGCACGACTTCGAACGGACCATGGCGGTCAACTACTTCGGCGCGCTGCGGCTGACGCTGGCCCTGCTGCCGCAGATGCGGGAACGCAAGTTCGGCCACATCGTCAACATCAGCAGCGCGGGCGTGCAGGTGGCCACCCCACGCTTCTCCGCGTATCTCGCGAGCAAGGCGGCGCTGGACAAGTTCACCGAGGTGGCGGCGGTCGAAACCATGGCCGACGGCGTCACTTTCACCACCATCCACATGCCGCTGGTGCGCACCCCGATGATCACCCCGAGCGGCGATCAGGGCCCGTCCGAATCCCCTGAATGGGCGGCGGCCACCATCGTGCGCGCGCTCACCGAACGCCCCAAGCGCATCGACGTGCCGCTGGGCACCTTCGCCGAGTACGGCGCCCTGCTCACCCCCAAGATCCGCGACCGCATCCTGCACCGCTACTACCGCGCCCTCCCCGACTCCCCAGCGGCCAAGGGCGAACAAGCGGATTCAGACCCGGAGGACACGCCGGAAACCCCGACCCGCCAACGCGAGCCACGCCACCAGTCGACTGCCCGCCGCATCACCGGCACCGCCCTGCGCCGCGCCGCCCGCTGGGTCCCCGGCACCCACTGGTGAGGGCTCGTCCGCCATCGCGCAGGGGGCGATGGCGGACGAGCGCTCAGCCCGGTACCAG
The DNA here is from genome assembly GCF_042675075.1 of Nocardia sp. GCM10030253. NCBI lineage: Bacteria > Bacillati > Actinomycetota > Actinomycetes > Mycobacteriales > Nocardiaceae > Nocardia > Nocardia sp. GCM10030253. The sequence goes on from NZ_JBHTDL010000014.1 coordinate 248,554, forward strand.
GCGCGGCTCCGGGAGGTAGTTGGACTTTCGGCCGCAGCGGAGTTCGGTGCAGCCGGCGTCTATGGCGATATCGGGCGTCAACCGCTGGTGATGGGCCGGATTTCGTCGGCGACCACCGCGGTCACCGGTTTCGGGGCAGCGCCGCAGCTGGCTTGCCGTGGGGCGAAGGCCACGGAGTGGACTGTCACGCGCCAGCGACGACCGTCGCGGTGAGTGACCACCGCCGCGCCTGCCAGAGTGGAGTCGGCCGAGTCGACTGCCGGGCCCGTTGAGGTCGCGGTGTCGGGTTCGAGGCGCACCGTCAGGTCGTCGGCGGCGGCGGAAATCCGTTCGCGCACAGCGAGTTCGGCGGCCTGCTCGATGGGTTTGTAGCAGCTGCGACCGCGTAGGCCGGTCATCGAGACCGCGCCGCGCCGTGCGGCCTCGACTGCCCGCACCGCGCCCGCGACATCGAGGCGGCCATAGGTCAGGCCGGAGGGCAGCAGGACCACGGCGGGGGCGAAGCGGTGGCCGCCGGTATGTGAGCATTCCCAGATCTGGCCGGGGTATTCGGCGGCCAGGCCGGCGGCGATCGGGCGGCCGAGGAGTGCGCAGCATTGGTCGCGTTTTCCGTGGGCGCACACCAGGACAAGCGGATCGTCAACGGGCGCACCGATTCCCGGTGACGGACCGTTGAGCAGGTGCAGATCAAGATCGAGCAGCTGCTTCAGATCGGTGATCTCGAAGCGTTCACACCACGAACCCGTCGGCCGCGAGCCGGCAATCAAAACCGTTCGAGTGCCGGTGAATTCGCTGCGCCCCGGTCGCCGGATCAGCGTCGGGCGGACCTGCGCCGCCTTGGTGCGGGCCGCCAGTTCGGCGGTGATCTCCGGCCCGAGCACCTCGTCACCGATGACATCGCGACCCCACGCACCGGGCTGCTCGACGCACAGCCAGCCGGTCACCCGAGTCGCGGTGCCCGGCAGCGGAACATCGACAGCCCACGCCGCCGAGCACAACATCCCCTCGAATCCGCTCATCTGCCCATCACCGCCCGTGCCACCTCAGCCCAGCCGCTGGCCGTCGGCGAACTTCCCCGTCCACCGTGGCGTGGTTGTCCACGAGCCGATCGCGGAACGACTGCTCGTCGGAAAAGAACAGGACCGGACGGTCGAGGACGGACATCGCTTCACTTTAGATCCCGTCGAGGGGGCGGATCCGTCAGTGCGTGGCGAGGAACGGCAGGACGGCGCCTTCGAACTCCCGGTAACGATCGCGGTGGATGCTGTGGCCGCAGGAGAAGGCGGTCACCGTGCAGTCGGGGATGTCGGTGCGCATGATCTCCAGTTTCTCCGGGTCGACCATGCCGCCGGGGCCACCGCGCAGCACCAGGGTCGGCGCGGTGATGTCGCGCAGCCGGTCCCACCATTCCGGGTTGGGTTTGCGGAATTGCTCGAGCGCGGTCCGCGTCATGGAGCGATCGAAGGCCAGCACCGCGCGCGGGTGCCGGATCAGGCTGGTGGTGGCGTGCCAGAGTTCGGGGATGGTCGGAAAGCGGCGGGTCAGCGTCATCTCCTCGTCGCCGGAGCGCAGCGGCAGCGGGCATTCCTCGATGACGAGACGCCGCACCAATTCCGGCCGTTCCTGGGCAACGCAGGACACCGCGTAGCCGCCGAGCGAATGTCCGACCAGGTCCACGGTAGTCAGGCCGAGTCGGTCGCACAGTTTCATGACGTCCGCGCCGAATTCGCCGAACAGATACGAGTCGGTGTGGGGGCTGCGGCCGTGTCCGCGCAGGTCAGGGATGATCACCCGGCGGCCCGCCTGCACCAACGTGTGCGCGAACCGATCCCAGGTGTGTCCGTCCCCGCCCATGCCGTGCACCAGCACCACGGGAACGGCGTCGAGCGAGACCGCCCCCGAATCCCGGTAGGCGATGTGTACGTCATCGAGCGCAGCCCGGCTCACGGTCAGATTCACGATTTCCGAGAATACCGAGGTTGTCATGCACCGGCCCCTGACTTGTTGCAGGGATCACCCACAGGCGCGCCATCAACACACCGGCTCCGGGAGCGACTCCGGCAGCCCTGCACCCTGCGATACGCATCCCACCAGCGCGATGCTTCGTAATCGGAGGCGATCCCCGTGGCCGGGTGCGCGGCGATCGATCGGCGCTCCGGGTCGATATCGGCTGGCGAGTACGGCACAATCCACGCGATACTGCGCCTCATGCCGTCCTTCGCGGATTTCGACCGCCGTAACTACCCCACCGTCGACGTCGCCACCGGATACGACGGGTGGGCGCCCACCTATGAGCAGACCGTCATGGACGAGATGGACCTCGCGCTGCTGGAGCGGCTGCAGCATCCGGAGTGGGCGAGGGTTCGGCGCGCCGCCGATCTCGGCTGCGGCACCGGCCGTACCGGCGCGTGGCTGCGCGGTCGTGGGATCTCGAGTATCGACGGCGTCGATGTGAGCGCGGGCATGCTGGAGCGGGCCAGGGCCCGCGATGCGCACACCACACTGGTCGAGGCAGACGTTCGCGATACCGGATTGCCCAGCGGCGCTTACGACCTGGTGATCTCCTCGCTGATCGACGAGCACCTGCCGAAGCTGGCGCCCTATTACGCCGAGGCGTGGCGGCTGGCCGCACCCGGCGCTTCCTGTGTCATGGTCAGCTACCACCCGCAGTTCATGATGGTGACCGGGATGCCGACGCACTACACGACCTCCTCAGGCGAGTCGGTCGCGATCAGCACCGATCTGCATCTGGTGAGCGAGCACGTGTCGGCGGCGCTGGAAGCGGGCTGGGTGCTCACCGAAATGGCGGAGGGACTGGTCGACGACGCTTGGCTGGCGACCAAGCCCAAATGGGCTGACCTGCGCGGCCACCCGTTCACCATGGCCACGGTCTGGTCGCGGCCCGGTCAGTCGTAAAGCCCTTCGGCGCGCCAGGTTTCGGAGTAATAGATAAGGAGCAGGACGCGGACGTCGGCGGGCTCACCCGCGAGTTGAGCTTGGGCGCGAGCCGCGACTCCGGCCGCGGCGGTGGGCGATTCGGGGGTCCACCACTGCTCGTCCACCGGCCATGGCCCCGCCCAGCCCGCCAAGCGCCAGTTTCTGCTTCCCCAATGCAGGCGGGCCGGGTCTGCGGTGAACAAGCCGCGGTCGGTGACCTGGACCGGGGTGCCGTCGGCCGCTTCCAGGCGCACCAGGGGCCGGTTCACCAGGATTACCGCGGGCGCTGGCTGGGGCATTCTGCCCGGCCAGGGTAAGGCCGGGTCGGCGGCGGGCACCGGCTCGTCGCCGAGCGCGACCATGGTGATGCGTTCCTCGGGGCCGCGGCCGCCGCTGAGCACACCGACCCGCACCGCCTCGCCACCGAGCAAGCCCTGCACCCGAATCAGGGCGCGGCGGGCCCTCTCGTCCTCCGCCCCGACTCCGCCCCACAGTCCGAGCTGGAGCGCGCCGGCGGCCACCACTTCGACAGGTTCCAGCCGCAACAGCGTGATCGGCGCGGTGGGCCTTGCACCGTCGCGGCGGGTGAGCCAGCCGTCCAGCTGCCAGCGCACCCGGTCGGCGGTGCCCTCAGGAGTCAGCGGCTCCGCGCACCGCCAGATACGCGAGAGTTGTTCGCCTGATTCGGTTTCCGCGAACACCGAAAGCCGGGTGCAGGACACCGAGGCCGCGGCGAGCACGGTGTGCAGTCGGGTGGCGAGCATACGGCCCGCGAAGGCGGCGGCATCGACCCGATCGATCGGTGGATCGCAGCGATACTCCACCGTCAGATCCGGCGGCGGACGGCGGGCGGACGGCGGCCGTTCCGGAACGCCGCGCGCACTGCGGTGTGCGAGCACGGCGTCGGCGCCGAAGCGCGAGCCGACCTCGATCGAGGTCAGCGTGGCAAAGTGACCGATCCTCCGTAATCCCAAGCGGTGCAACAGATCCACCAAATCGGCACGTTCCGGCGCGGCCAGACTCGGCTCGACGGCGAGCTCCGCGATCGGCAGTGGAGCAAGGTATCGCGCCGCCTCCCCTGGCGGCACGATCGCGCCGCGCCTGGCCGCGATCACCGCCGTGGACAATTCGTCGGCGATCCCGATCTGAGCTTCCACCCCGACGGCGGCCACCGCATCGACCAGTCGCTCCGCGGCCACCTCCTCGGACCCGAAGAACCGGGTCGCCCCACGCGCGCCGAGCACAAGCAGCCCAGGCCGCAACACCTCCACCCCGGGCACCGTCGCGTCGACGGCCGCGACCACGGGCTCGAACAACCGGGCATCCCGATCCGGATCAGCCTGCGCAATAAACAGATTCGGGCACCGCCCCTGTGCCTCGCGCCGCCGCAGCCCACGCCGCACCCCCTCGGCCCGCGCAATCGCCGAACACGCGACCACTTTGCCCGCCGCTATCACCGCCACCGGCTGAGTCGCCGGAAGCCGCGCCACCGCCGCCGCCGCAACCGCGGGCCAATCCAGGCACCACAGCGCCAGTACCCGCGAACCGCTCCGCACCCGACCCGGCTGGATCATCGCGACACACTCCATGGCGCGGTCGGATCAGGTCGGCAATCCAGAACCGCGACCGTGTACATGCCGCTGACGCGACGACGAACCGGCGCGGCCGCTACCGAGCTCGCGGCAGTGACGGCCACATCGGGCTTGCGGCCGAACGCAGCCGAGCGAGCAGCGACGAGCAGCACCTCGGGCTCGCCTGGATCACGGTGCCGCACCACGCACATCGGGCGTCACCTCACTCGCCGTAACTACCGCCCCAGATGGCACAGCCCCGAAGTACGCGCTCACGACGCCGCACCGCGCGTATCCGTCGTTTCGACGGCAGGGGCGAGGGATTCGAGCGACACCCATTCCACTCGGCCCGCGCTGGGGCGCAGCGCTATTCGGCCGCGGCGGGGCGGGCCCGCCTTGCTGCGGACATCGACCTCCAGGCATACCGAGCGGAGTCGGCCGCGGCCGGTGCCGAGGCCCGCATATCCGGCGACACGGGTGTCGAGACGAAGAGACGGGTTGGCCCAGCCGCCGTTGGTGACCACCAGGGTGGCGCCCTTGTTGCGGGTACGGGCGGCGATCACGCGGGCGCGAGCGGGCGGGACGGCGACGCCACCGAGGCCGAGCACCACCAGATCGAGGCCGTCGAGCAACACCGCGGCCACCTCCACCGGATCGGGGCCGGGGTCGGCGACGACGGCCAACCGCTGTAGTTGGGCACCCATCTCGACCGCGGCGAGCAGACCGAGCCGGGGCACCCCGACCACCGCGGCGTGGCCGCCGCCCTCGGTCACCGCGGCCAGCAACCCGGCCAGCAACGAACTCGTCCCGTTGTAGGCCACGACCGAGCCCTTGACCAGGCCGCCGTCGGGCAGCAACTCCGCAAGAGCGGGCGGCACAGCAAGCGATTCACGGCGCAACTCGGAGGCGAGCGGGATCCGCTCGGCCGCCGCCTCGCCGCGACCGGGTATCGCTGCCATCCGTCTGCGCAGCTCATCCAGCGTCGGCGCATCGCCACGTGTTCGAGATTCCGCATCCGCACCCATCTCTACCACCTACTTCCCACGATGGACCCGACGGCGAAGCATGCGGACCGGCCCCTTCTCGTCACCCGAAGCGAGGGCCAGCACCGATCCAGCTATCGATCAGTATCGAATATACGTTCGATACTTTCTTAGTAGAAACCCACCCCCGGGATCCGTCAAGAGCCCCGCCGCGAGTACTGTCACGCGCACTGCGAGCCCGGTATGGACGAGCGCTGAAATCACCGTCCGGGGCTGGCGGACTCTCGACTCGAATCAGGCCAGCTACCACCGAATTCGGATACCCTGCACCCATGATCGATCGCCCCCGCCCCATCGTCGGCCCGGACTATCTGGTTGCCGGCCGTTACCGCCTGCAGTCGAAAGTGGGTGGTGGCGGCATGGGCGCAGTGTGGCTCGCACACGACCGGCTGCTGAACCGGGATGTCGCCATCAAACAGGTCCTTACCACCGCCGGACTCGGCGAGGCGGAGGCGAACGCGATCCGCAGCCAGATCATGCATGAGGGGCGGGTGGCGGCGAAGCTCTCGCATGAGCACGCCATCGCGGTATACGACGTGGTGCTGGAGGCAGGCGAACCCTGGCTGGTGATGGAACACCTACCCTCGCGCAGCGTCGCGAAGGCCTTGGCGCTGGTCGACACATTGCCCCCGGTCGAAGTGGCGCAGATCGGCGCCCAGGTCGCCGACGCGTTGGCCGCCGCGCATGCCGCGGGCATCGTGCATCGCGACATCAAGCCGGGCAATATCCTTGTCGCCGACCGCGGTCCGGTCGTCGGCATGGCCAAGCTCAGCGACTTCGGCATCTCACGCGGCGCGGGCGAAAACTCCGACGACCCGGATGGCGTGATCACCGGCACCCCCGCCTACCTACCCCCCGAGGTGGCGCGCGGCGCACAGCCGACCGAGGCCAGCGATGTCTTCTCCCTCGGCGCCACGCTCTACACCGCGATCGAAGGACAGCCGCCGTTCGGCCTCGACGAGGACGTCAATGTCCTGGTCGAGCGCGCGGCCATGGCGCAGATCATTCCGCCGAGCCGCAGCGGCATGCTCACCAACGCCCTGCTGCACATGATGGAACCCGCACCGCAGCGCAGGCCGACGATGGCCCAGGCAAGGGATGAAATCCTCACCGCCGCCTTCGGTCCCGGGACCGGGCCTTACATTCTCGGCGCTCCGGTGCGCACCGAGGACGGCACCATTCCGGCATGGGCAGCGCGGAATTCCGCGTCGGGACTGCGCAGTCCGCACTCGACTCCGCTGCCGCGGCCGCATCGCACCCAGATAGGAACGACGGCATCGGCGCCGCAGCGGGCCAAACAGCCGCAGCCGAGCGCCGCTCCGCTGGCGATCGCCGTCGGCCTGCTGATCGGCTTGATCATCATCATCGCCATCCTCATCGCGGTGATGTAAGCGGCTTTCAGTCGATGCGGCGGCGGTGCGCCCAGCGGGTCAGCGCATTGCGGTTGGACTGCTGAGTTTTGCGGAGCACGTTGGAGGCGTGCGTCTCCACGGTTTTCACCGAGATGAACAAGGTTTCCGCGATTTCGCGGTAGGTATAGCCGCGCGCAAGCAGACGCAGCACCTCCAGCTCACGTGGCGTCAGCGAATCCAGTTCCGGATCCAGCGGCGGCTCCGGCACCTGTGACTTGCCGGTGAACGAGTCGAGTACGAACCCGGCCAGCCGCGGACTGAACACCGCGTCACCACCGGCGACTCTGCGGATGCCGTCGGCGAGTTCGGATCCCGAGATCGTCTTGGTCACATAGCCGCGCGCACCTGCCCGGATCACCGCGATCACGTCCTCGGCGGCGTCGGACACGCTCAGCGCCAAGCACACCGGCCCGTCCTCGATCCCCGAAAGCACCGCGACCCCGCCGCCCTCGGGCATGTGCACATCGAGCAGCACGACATCGGGCTTGGCCGTATTGATTCCGACCACCGCCTCAGCCACCCCACCGGCCTCCCCGACGACCTCCATATCGGGCTCCCGGCTCAGCTCCGCCCGCACACCCGAACGAAATACGGCGTGATCATCGACGAGAAAGACCCGCACGGTCACCTACTTCTCCTCTATCTGTCGGTGGATTGCCCACCCTGACTGCCGACCACCCGTGGGCGGCCCGCACTCAATCGGTACCACAAGACTCGCCCACCCCAGGGCTTCCTGACCCATACGCGACAACCGAGGCACGAACACACACCGACCGGACAGCGCAGGCCGTTTCACTTTCCGGGATGCACCGGCTGCCGAACCCGATCTGCCGCTTCGGCAGCGGTCGGCACAGAGGCCTCCGCTGCGCCGTCTTCGTCGTCCTGACCACCGGAATCGGTGCGCGGCATGATGATCCGCACTTCGGTTCCGCGGCCCGGATTCGACAGGATCTCCACTTGGCCGCCGCGCCGTTCGATCCGGCCGCGAATGGATTTCGCCAGGCCTTGCCGATCCTGCGGGATGGCCGCGATATCGAACCCGGCGCCGCGGTCGCGCACGAACACGCTCACCTGGTGCGGCTCGGTCTCGGCGAACAGGTCGATGTCCGGGACACCGGCGTGCTTGGCCGCGTTCACCAATGCTTCCCGGCTGGCGCCGAGCAGTGCCGTGAAATGTTCCTTGGGCAGGCCCGCACCGGTATCGCCAGGATCCATCGAGACATCCCCGACGGTCACCGGTGTGACCTTCACTCCGTGCTGGTCCTCTACTTCACCCGCGATGGTGCGCAGGGCGGCGGCCAAACTCGACTGCGCGGGGCCGGAATCCTCGAAGAGCCATTTACGCAGTTCGCGTTCCTGGCCGCGGGCCAGCCGGGTCACCTCCTGCGGGTCGTCGGCCTGCCGCTGTATGAGGGCAAGGGTCTGCAACACCGAATCGTGCAGATGCGAGGCGATCTCCTCGCGTTCCTCATTGCGGATACGGGCCGCTCGTTCGGCATTCAGCGCCCGCATCATCCGCAGCCACAGCGGCACGGTCAACAGACCGGCGCCCACCAACGTGACCGCCACCGCGATCAGCGCGGAGCCGAGCGAACTCAGATCGATCCTGGCCAGCACCACCACACCGAGCCCGAGCACGATCAGCGTGACCCCGGCGACGATGCGCGACCAGGTCACCACCGACGGACGCGCGGGCAACCCGAGCAGCGACCGAGGACCGTCGGTGTCGTATTCGCGCCACACCAGCGCCGCGCCGACCGCCACCACGACGACCGGCATGATCACTTTCGCCGCGGTCCCGCTGAGCAGCCACGACACCGCGACCGCCAACCCGATCCCGAGCAGCGCGAGCCCGATCCCCTGACGGCGCTCCGCACCGGAGGGCCGAGTCGCGTCGGAGCCGCCCGGGGTGAAGATCCACAGCAACCCGTAGCCGACGATGCCCGCCCCGGCCAGCGCGGACAGCAGCACGAACGCCATCCGCACCTTGAACACGTCGATCGCGAAGTGATCGGCGATACCGCCCGCCACCCCGCCGACAATCCGCCCACCCGACCGCCGCACCAACCGTGGATACGGCGGCCGCGCGGGATCGAACACCGGCATCGGACCCGACCCACCGGGCACCCCGAAGCCGCGGCCAGAGTCGAATCCACGGGCAGCGTCGAACCCACGGGCAGCGTCGAACGCGGGCACGGACGGGTACATGCTTTCGATACTGGCACGACCCACCGACACCCGACCATCAGGAATCACCCTGATCTTCACTTCATGTGACGACAGGTCGACTATCGACCTGGAACCGGATCAGTGGGCGATCTGTAGAGCTGGTTCGACGCGGATGAGGGCGACGCCGTAGGTGACGAACCAGACTGCCCACAAGAGCCAGCCGGTGAGGCCGATAAGGCCGAGGGGGCCGGGATGGTCGATGACCAGGGGGGTGATGGTGGCAGCGGTGAATTGTAGTGCGGCGGAGAGGAATCCGATGGCGGCGTGCCAGGGGCGGATGAGTCCGCCGCGGCGCCCGGCTATGGAAAGGCCGACGAGCGCGAGGGCCAGGAAAGTGCCGTTGAGGGTGAGGAGGGCGTCGTGGAGGGCCCAGAGTCCGGCGGAAGTGCCATCTGCCGCGGTCAGAGTGCCCAGGGCGTATCGGATTCCGACGACCACGGTGAAGGTGGCGTTCTGCAGGAGTAGTCCGGCGAATCCGGCCAGCGACCACCCCTCGCCGGTGGCGCGTTCGGCCGGTCGCAGCGCCGCGAGTGCACCAGCGCCGAACAGCACGGCGCAGAACCATCCCAGCGGTGCGGGTGCCATGGCGACCGCGACGAGGTCGTGTCGGCTGATGAAGAACTCGATCGCTTCGTCGCCGTCGGTGCCGGGACGCGGCAGACCGGCGGGTGCCAGGATCAGGTTGGCCAAGACGATGAACAGTGCGAAACCGAGACCAGCGAAGCCGGCGACCCGGAGGAAGGATGCACTGCCCGACAAATTAGACTTAACAATCATATTTTCAATATAATGTCAGTAAATCGAAAGGGGAACCCGGTTGTCCAGCGATCCGCCTCGCCGTCGTTACGACTCATTACGCCGCACCCTGCAGGCTCAGGCGACCAGCGCCGAGATCGCCCATGCTGCTCGGCGACTGTTCGTGGCGCGGGGATGGGCTGCCACAACGGTGCGTGACGTAGCGCGCGAGGCTGGCGTGTCCGTGCCCACCGTCTACTCCGCATACGGCAACAAGACCGGGTTGATCCAGGCTGTCGTCGACGCCGCCGACCTGTCGGCCGATGCGATGCAGATGCTGGCAGAATTGGAGGCTGCCGCGGATGATCCCCGCAGGCAACTCGCCGCCATGGCGGGCTACGACCGCCGACTGTTCGAACGCGCCGCCGATGTCATTGCCCTGATCCGGGAAGTCGGCCGTATCGAACCCGACCTGGCCACCACCTACGACGACGCGCGACGTCGCGGCGACCAGACCCGCGTCCAGGTGTTCACCTCATGGCCGGAGAACACACTGCACGGGGAGCTGGACCTGGCAACTGCGGTTGATATCTATGCCGCACTGTGCAATATCGACGTCTACGCAACTCTCACCGGCGAACGCGGCTGGACACCGGACCGGGTCGAAAGTTGGTGGGCCAGAGCCCTGGTCCGCGAACTCCTCGCCTGACGCCAATGGTGTGAGACCATGCCGACTCAGTGACAACAGCAACCTGTAATCGGTGACAACTACAGCCTGCAACACCCGCCGAAGACCCTGCTCGACCGTCAACGATGGTGACAACTAGGCCCTAGCCGTCACGCGTCATCGGGTGTGACGACAGGGCGTGGGCTCGGGACCCGGTCCTGAGGGCTTCAACGTGGGTCGTGTCGGCCGCGGTCAGTCCGCGGCGTCGCGGCGTGCCGCGTCGAGCAGGGAGTCCAGCAGCCCGGGGAACCGGGCGTCGAGGTCTTCGCGGCGCAACGACTGCATGGTCTCTCTGCCGGACGGCCGCTGCCAGATGATCCCGGCATCACGTAGTACCCGGTAGTGATGGGTCAGGTTCGACTTGGGCACACCGTTCACGATCGAGCCGCAGGTGTGCTCGCCCCCGTCCGCCAGCACCCGCACGATGCGCAGCCGCAGTGGGTTTCCCACGGCGGTGAGCACGTTCGCCAACTGGATCTGCGCCCGCTCGGGATGTGCCGTCATCACACAGACCAGAATAGCTCGATTGTTGACATACAGTTGAACTGTACGTAAGTATTTGAACAATCCAACTGTATGAAAGGTCATGCCGTGCGTGCTCGCAGTTCCCGATTCAACGACAAGATCGCCCTCATCACCGGCGGCACCAGCGGCATGGGCTTGGCCACCGCGCACCGCTTGCTCGCCGAGGGCGCACACGTGGTCATCACCGGGCGCGACAAGACCCGACTCGATGCCGCGGTCGAAGAGCTGAACGGCGGGGACCGCGTCCTCGCGATGCCCGGCGATGCCGCGAACCTCGCCGATCTCGACGCGCTGACGGCCGCGATCCAAGACCGGTACGGGCGGCTGGACGTGGTCTTCGCCAACGCGGGCATCGGCGCATTCCAGCCGTACACCGACGTCACCGAGGCCGAGTTCTACCGCGTTGTGGATATCAACTTCAAAGCGGCGTTCTTCACCATCCAGAAGACCCTTCCCCTGCTGGCCGACCATGCCGCGATTGTGATCAACGCGTCGTTCGCACTGCACCGGGGCGGGCCCGGCGCTGCCCTCTACTCCGCGACCAAGGCGGCCGTGCACAACCTGGCGCGGACCCTGGCGGCCGAACTGGCGCCCAAGGGAATCCGGGTCAATTCCGTGAGCCCCGGCTATACCGCGACCCCGGCGTTCTACGCCGAAGCCTCGGCCGAAGTGCAAGCCGCCGCCGTCGCCGCGGTGGCCGCCAACCGCATCGGCACAGCCGACGACATCGCCGCCGCGGTCGCCTTCCTCGCCTCGGACGAAGCGTCGTACATCAACGGACAGGACCTGACCATCGACGGCGGCCTCGTCGCCGCCACCCCCGCGCCCATGGTGTAGCCCCGGCTACCGCGGCCCGGTTCGACTACACCCTCGCCCCTGCCACCGATCTGCGCGATCACCGGCAGGGGCGAATCACTCTGGCTCTCATAAGCGTTCAGCACCGACGGATGGCAGGATCGGTACACGTCGGCTCGTTGCGCGGGCAGAACCTGTTGGCGTTCAGCTTTGTTCGACTCGGGCCGCGAGATGGTAAGAACTCCCGCTCGCCTCGTCGCACATCGCTCGGCAAGCCCCGACGCGCGAAGCAAATCCCTCGTGCTGCTGCCAGGCCGACCTGGCGGCGGGGCTCGACCACAACGCAAACGACACGAAGTGCCGCGGGTCTGCGACATCGTGGATCAGCGACGCCGAAACGAAACCTGGTGCGTTGTTCTTCGTCCAGTCGAGAAACTCGGTCCAACTGGCGACGAATTCGTTCTCCCGACCGGCGGCCACGACCCAGTTGCCCGAGGCGTAGGTTTCCGGTGCATCCATTTCTCACTCCTTACCTATCCGGTCGCAGATACCTTGTGTCGACGCCTGCGTCCCCACCTATACAGATCGCTTCGACTTCGTGGCGCCAGCATCGCCACGATCGAGCGCGGGTGACGCCGCGTCCAGACACGCGGGCCGATGGTTCGATCATCGACGGTGACAACGAATCCCCCGAATAGTCGGATTCGCATCCCCACCGCTCGATTGTAAGAGTTCTCGTCCGGTCCGGACAGGAAAGCCGCGCTGACCTGGAGTTCTCAGCAGGGCCTCAGACGTCGAGCTTCGACCGGAGCGGACGATCGCCCGACCTCGCGGCCGATCGCGCTCGACCGGTCCGGATAACTGCCGCCAACCGCGTCTACCAGTGCTTTCGCGGTGTCCTATCCAGGCGGGACGTCGATCGGACAGGTCTGCGGCCATACGTTTCTTCCAGGCCAGAACATCGGCCCGAGCGTCGCAACTCGAAACGGATGCGGCACTCGCTCCGCAGGGGGAGCACTGACAATCGGGGAGAAACAATGAACATCAAGTCGGTACTTGCCACCGCAGTCACCATGATCGGGGTCACCCTCGCATCCGCACCATTCGCCAACGCGGGCGGCATGGCGCCACACGAGAAAACCGTCACCGGTCCCAACGGATTCCAGTTCACCGTCGGGCACACCGACGAGGCGTTCAATCCGATCGCCCCACTCAACGGCATGCCGACCAACCGAGAAGTGTTCCTGGACGACACTTTCTACGGCCACGTCGACGCACCGGGAACGGGCACGCTGAAGGCGGGCTATCTCGTCGCCTGCGCGGTCGACATCACCGCGACCGTCACCCTCGGCGCCAGTATCGGCATCGACGCCGGATTCCACGTGGGCGTCAACGCAAGTGGCGATTCCGCGACACCGAGCATGAGCGCGGACCTCGGCCCGAGCCTGCACGCCGGAGCGGGAATCGACCTGTCGATCGCGCCGGGAAAGATCGAGAAGTTCGAGGTCGGCACGAAGGTGCTGCCGTCGGGCAGCACCGGCTACCTGATCAGCCGCGACTTCCACCTGCTCGTGAAGAACTGCGGCGGGCCACTCACCATCCGCTCCTACACGATCATCGAGGCGCAATCGCCCGAGGCCGACGGTCGCGACGCGATATACGGCGACCCGATTTTCCTGTAGCCCGGTGGTTTGCGAGCGGCGATGCGGTCACCACCGCATCGCCGCTCACGTCGTACCAGCCCGCCGAAACGGCTAGATTTGTTCCTATGTCTGTGTTGCCCAGCGAGTTTGGTGGCTGCACGTGGTGACCGGGGACACCGCCGAAGATCGGGGGGAAATCCGATCACCACGTGCGCTGTTCACCCAACGGTTCACCGACCTCTATGCCGCGGCAGGCAATCCGACACTGCGTCGCGTCGCCGCGGCTGCGGACGCGCGGATGCGAGCGGCCCGCGGCAACTCCGCGAGTCCGGCTTCCGCACAGCGGATCAGCGACTGGAAGACGGGCCGCAACGTTCCAGCGCGCTTCGAATCCCTGCTTCCGGTGGTCCTCACGCTGATCGACCTGGCCAAGAAGTCCGGCAAGCCGACCTCGGCATTGTTCGATCTGCCCGAGTGGCAACGGCTCTGGCAGGCATCGATCTCCTGGACTGCCGAGGACGAGGATGACACCGCCTGCCCCTACCCCGGCCTGAAGTCCTATCGGCGCCAGGACAAGGACCGCTTCTTCGGAAGGACGCGGTCCACCGCCGAGCTCACCGAACTGGTCCGCGACACCTCCGATATCGCCGGTGGCATCGTCACGCTGATCGGCGCCTCGGGGGCAGGTAAGTCTTCGCTGCTCGCGGCCGGGCTGGTGCCCACACTCACTCAGCCACCACACAAGTGGTCTGCCGTGATCATGACGCCCGGCGCCACACCGCTCGCTGCGCTGGCCAAAGCTGTTGCCGCCGAGAATGCGCGCACCGCTGAGCAACCCGACCTCGAGCAGACCCCTTCGCCAACAGCAGCACTCGACCTCTGGCCCGCCGAGCAACACCGACTCTTGATCGTGGACCAGTTCGAAGAGCTGTTCACCACCTGCTCGGACGAACACGAGCGCGACGCCTTCCTGTCCCTGGTCGAAACCTGTGCCACCCGCAAAAACAACCCCGTTGCCGTCGTCATCGCATTGCGCGCCGACTTCTACGCCCACTGCCTCGACTACCCGGTCTTGCAGGAATCCCTCGAACGCCGCAGCTACCTGCTCGGCCCCATGCGGATAGACGAACTCGCCCAAGCCATTACCGGCCCCACCGAGCCCGCGAGCCTGAAACTGGAATCGGGCCTGGAAGAGCTGGTGATCACCGAGCTGTGCGGCCTCGGCGACCACGCGAACCGGCAGAGCTACGACCCGGGCGCACTCCCGCTGCTCTCCCACGTCATGGCCGCCACCTGGCAGCACCGCGAGGGACGCCGACTCACCGTCGCCGGATACCGCAAGGCGGGCGGTGTGGTCGGCTCCGTCGCCGCTACCGCCGAACAGGCGTGGAGCGAGCTGTCCGATGCCCAGCAGACCATGGCGAAAGAGCTACTGCTCGGTTTGGTCACCGTCGGGCATGACTCTCATGACACTCGTCGAACAGCATCGCGGCCGGAGCTGTTGCAGCGTGTAGCCGACAACGACGCGGCGACAACCGCTTTGGAGCTGCTTGCGCACACTCGCCTGATCACCCTGGATGCCGACTCGGTGTACTTCTCGCACGAAATCGTGCTCACCGCGTGGCCGCGCCTGCGCGCCTGGATCGACGAGGACCGCGTCGGCTACCTGGTGCGCCAGCGGCTGGAATCCGATGCCGTGGAATGGGATACAGCCGGTCGAGACTCCTCGCTGCTCTACCGCGGCACCAGGCTGGAGACGGCACTGGGAAACGCCGATCCACCCGGCGGTCCGGCCCGTTCCTTCCTCGACGCCTCGCGCGCGGCACGTACCACCTCACGGCGGCGGTCCTCGGCGGCCAAGGTGGGGCTCGCGTTGTTGGGCGTGGTCTTGCTGGTGCTCGGCATCGCCGCGTACGCGCAGACTCAATTCGGCGAGCAGCAGCGCGACGACAAGCACCTGGCGATCGTCTTGAACGAGGCAGACCGGTTGCAGAGCACCGACCCCTCGCTTGCCGCGCAGCTTTACTTGGTCGCGAACCAGATTCGCCCCCACGATCCGAATGTGCGAGCACGTCTGCTGCGCACGCAGAGCATGGCGCTGGCAGCGTCGCTCGTCGGGCATACCCAGGCGATCCGCCAAGTGGCCTATCGAAAGGACGGCAAGGTCCTTGCGTCGGTCGGCGCCGACAACACCGTGCGCCTTTGGGACACAGTCGACTACCGAGAACTGGGGCAAGCGTTCGACGACGGGGCCGGTTCGATCGAATCGGTCACGATAAGCTCGGATGGGCTGACCATGGTCACCGCGGTCACAACAGGTGCGCCGCGGCTGTGGGACATCAGTCAACCGGTCGCGCCCAAGCTCATCGGCTCCTTGCCGACCAACGACAAGGTCAGCCGAGTGGTGTTCGGTCCGACCGGTCGAACCATGGCCACCATGGCACGCTCGCAACATGTCACCCTGTGGGACCTGGGCAATCGGGCCGAGCCCAAGCCAGGTCCGGTGTTACCGGTACCCCCTGGGCACCAGGTGTCCTCGCTTGCCTTCAGTCCTGACGGGCGACTGGTGGGCGTGGGCAGCAGCAATAAGCATGCCAACTCCGTCGATCAGCGCGCCGAGGTCCACCTGTGGAATGTTGCCGAAGGCTCAGCGCCTACGGCGATCGAGCCATTCATCCACGCCGACGCGTCTGGTGCCGAGGAGATCGCTTTCAGTGCTGACGGCTCCCTGCTTGCGGTTGCCGGAAATCCCAGCCCTCGAATCGGCGGAGTGGTGCAACTGTGGGACATCAAGCGTTCCAACGAGCCTCGCCCGCGCGGGCAGCCGTTCGAGGCGACGGGCAACTTAGGGATCCGAGCGCTCGCCTTCAGCCCGAATGGGCCGATACTGGCGACCGGCGGATTTGAGGACGCAAAGCTCTGGAATCTGGTAAACCCCACAGCGCCCGCTCTGCTGGGAGGTGCTGGGTTATCGGTCAGCCCGACAGTCTGTCGATACGTGAAGACCATCGAAATGCCATGCGCCGGTGGGCCATCCACACTGGACTTCAGCCCTGACGGACGAGGGCTTGCGACCGGCGCCTCGGACGGGAAGGTGCGGCTGTGGTCATTACCCCAGTTCATCGCCAGGGATGCCCAAATATTCTCGGAGCCGTTGTTCAGCGACGACGGCAAGCGGATGGTGACCTGCGACGGTAGCCGGATCGATATCTGGGACACCCGAAATCCTCGGGACCCGCGCCGGATCGGTCAGCTCGAGCTCGGCTTCACACCATCCGGGGGACCGAAGTTGAGTCCCGACGGGCTGACCCTCGTTGTGTGGCAGAGCGGTAGCGAGCCGATCCGTATCTTCGACCTCTCCGATCCGGCGAAGGCTCGGCCGGCGGGCGAATTTCCACTGCCCCGAGATCCCTACTCCGATCTGTACTTCAGCCCCGACTGGCGACTGTTGCTCACCCGAACCGGAGGCGGATGGGCAGACAATGGTGGGTTGGTCGATATCTGGGATGTCTCGAATCTGTGGCAACCGATCCGGTTGAGCTCACGAATATCACTCGGAAACGTTCTGATCGATATGACGTTCGGCCCGGATGGTCGAACGGTAGTGGCGTGGGCCGTCTATCCCGACGAGAACGGCCGCATTCCCCCGATCAAGTTGTGGGACATCACCAACCCGGCACAGCCGATCCGCCGGGGTGACCTGCCGAATCTGCCACAGGGGCCGGTCGTCGGTCTCCTGTTCCATCCCGACAAACACAGGATGATCGCGCTCGGCTACCAGGCCATGCAATCGTTGGACATCAGCGACCCGGCAAAGGCCGTGGTCATCGCCGATCCGATCGCCGTCGACAACCTCGACATCAGTTCCTTCGACCTGGATCCGTACGGGCGAACAGTCGTGACGAGCGGAGAAAACGCGTCGGTGCGGTTATGGGATTTCTCCGCGCCCGCGCGGCCGAAACCCATGGGGCCCTCCGTCGTCCCGCCCGGCATCGACTACAGCAACCTGAGATTCACCCCAGACGGCGAACACCTATCCGGCACCGCCGACGACGGCACACTGCGCTTCCTCGATCTAGACGAACAACACGCCATCGACCGCGTCTGCAACACCACTCGCGGACTGCTGACTCCGGAATTGTGGCGGCAGCACCTTCCCGAGTTGTCCTACCGCCCACCGTGCGATTGATCGAGCGTCGAGTTGTCTGCCGATTCCGCCGCACCGGCCAGGGCTTCGTCACGCCGGAGCTGTCGCCTGTCGATGGTCGAGCGCAGCCCGAATCAGGGCCTGGGCGTTGTCCCCTTTGACGGACTGCTTGCCGAGGATTTGAAATGCCTTCTCGTACAGAGCGATTTCCCGTGGCTGGACGATCGATAACTCAGCTGTCACAGTTTCCACGTGGACTTGTTTATGGTCGTACATGAGGAAGTTGTTGGTAGGCGTCTGGAATCTGGTAGTTCGCGGGATAATACCGAGCGCTAAACGAGAGGATCGCACAGCACCTAACAAGTGTTCGAGCTGTGCAACCATGACATCGCCATTGCCAACTGTGGTGTATAGCGCCTGCTCGGCGATCAGAAAATGGAAGCGACAAACCCCTTTACGAAAGATGTCCTGACGTTGCATCCGCACGTCCACCGCCGCGTCTAAATTATCCGGGCCGCCGATGAAGTTTATGCATACCCTCAGCACTTCTGTCGCGTATTCGCGAGTTTGAAGCAACCCGGGCACTAGATCGGGGTCATAACCTCGGATCAGCTTCGCGTCGGATTCAATTCTCGCCGTCTTTTTCTGGATGCTGTGAGATTGCATCCGCTTCCATTCCAGATAAGCGGCCTCGATGTTTCGGACAGATGCAATAAGGTCCGGGACATGTAGCGGAGCGTCAGTCAGGGTGCACCACGCATGTATGTCTTGCTCAGTCGGCGTTTGCCTCCCGTGCTCGTAGCGGGAGACTTTCGAGTTGTCCCACCCAGCGAGCCCAGCCAGCTCTAGGCCCGTCAGACCGGCTTGTTTGCGGAGTTCGCGTAGTCGCGCCCCGAGGGATTCGCGTGCTTGCTGGACACTGCTCACCGTTCGGCGCGGTATTCTTGGTGTGGTATCGCCAGACTCCAAGTCTTGTCACGAACCGACAAACAGTATCGAACAATTCTCGGGTCTGTGGTTACCGCGAATCCGCCAAGATTTCCGTTCGGCTCGAAAGTCGTGAACGCTACCAGGTTTTCATCGAATATCCACCAATCGTCTGTGGTCAATTCGCCTGGGTCGATAGCGTGGCGTGGCAACCAGCGAATATCTTCGCCAGCGTCAAGATTGCTTTGCGTCGTCGCGTACAGAAAGCGTGTGTAATCGGCATGTGGCTCGGTGACCACTCGGACACGTTGAACCATTCGTCCGGAACTCGTGACTTCACGCATCAGGTTATCCCAGTGCGCCCACTCCGGGTCGTA
The DNA here is from genome assembly GCF_042675075.1 of Nocardia sp. GCM10030253. Lineage (NCBI taxonomy): Bacteria > Bacillati > Actinomycetota > Actinomycetes > Mycobacteriales > Nocardiaceae > Nocardia > Nocardia sp. GCM10030253. The sequence goes on from NZ_JBHTDL010000014.1 coordinate 267,622, forward strand.
CTCGAATTCTCCGGTTTCGAGGAACTTAGCTAATGCTTCGACTTCGTCCTCCACCGCATATCCGTCCTGCGTTTCGAGATGGAAAGCACGGTGTCGACATTCCCTGAAAAGCTGCTCCTGCTGCTCAGTGTTGAGAAGTTGCATCGTCGGGGCGGATTTCCTTTCCCTGGGGCACTTCGATGCTTTGCTCGCAGTCGGGTGTGTTCATCTGGGCCAGCGTGTCGGTGTCGGTGACCGGCTCGCCGGACAGGATGAACGTACCGTGCCCGGTGTCCTCCAACCGGGTGCCGAGACACGTCCCCTGTTCGAGATATGCGAGCAGCGGGTGAGGAATCTCAATGATGTGCCGGTCGTCGCGCTCTGGCAGTTTCCAGCCCTGAACGACGTAACTACACCTGTCGGTGGCGTACAGGGTGGGTGAGCCGTTGTTTCGAGTGTCCGTGCCGAGGTAGCGAAGCTTCATGACCATGATCCTTTGCAGATGAGAGGGTTCGTGGTCATCTGAGAGTGTTCCATTGCCCCAGCTCAGGTCAATGACTCACGGCAGATTGCTGCAAAGATCTACAAAGTGCTGGCTGTCATGGCGTTTCGCTCCCTAGCGTCATAGACGGCGCTTGGAGCCGGTGCCAGTCGACCCGGCTCCGAGCTGCCGACCAACGCCGACGCCAGGGGGTCACCATGCCGCTCACTGAGATACAGGTAAAGGTCTTGGCCGTGCTGGCGGGACTAGCACCCGCTGAGGCACTGACAGTGAAACAGCTGTGCAGCAGAACAGGTTTCGCCGCATCGACAGTTCGGGCCGTGTTGGGCTCGCATTCGCACGGCGGGCTCGCGGCAGGCTCCCGCAGGAGCCCGGCGGAGTGGCGCATCACCGGTCGCGGCCGAGCGCTACTCAGCGCACCGCCTTACCGCGAGTTTCTGCCACACCAGGCCACCACCACGAACGGGGCAAAACGATGAGGGCGCGACCAACCGCGATCGGATACCTGCGCCGGGATGTCTCGGGGTTCTCCCAGAGCTGGGATGAGATCCAGATCCGGAGTGTCGCAAAGCGGCTCGGCTATGACCTCGCTAAGACGGTGGTGTTCGGTCGCGAGACAGACAGCCCGGAGAGCCGACTGCTGAATGTGATTCGAACGATCGATGTGGATGCGGTGATCGTGCCCAGCGCCGCGCACCTCGGCGGCGCGATCCCTGACCCACTGGTGCAGGCGTGCGATGTGGTGACGGTGTCGCCCGAGAACACCTACGCGCGATGGTCGGTGCCGTTCTCCGGCTTGCATGTAGACGGCACGTAAGCCATTTAGCAGCAACGAGTCGGGAGGGAGGTCCACACGAGCTCCGACCGGCTAGATTTGTCCCTATGTCTGTGTCGCCCAAGAAACTTGGTGGGCGCACGTGGTGACCGAGGACACCACCGCCGAAGACCGGGGGGAAATCCGATCACCGCGTGCGGTGTTCGCGCAACGGTTCGCTGAACTGTATGCCGCAGCGGGTAATCCGACCCTGCGCAGAGTCGCTACCGCTGCCGAGTCTCGGATGCGGGCCGCGCAGGGAGCGCGGCACGCACCGGCAGCTTCCGCACAGCGGATCAGCGACTGGAAGGCGGGGCGCAATGTGCCGGCCCGCTTCGAATCCCTGCTTCCGGTGGTTCTCACACTGATCGACCTGGCCAAAAAGGTGCAGCCACAGCGACCGCCACTGGAAGTCCATGAATGGCAACGCCTCTGGCAAGCAGCCATCACCTGGACACCCGACGACGATCAGGATGCCGCTTGCCCGTATCTGGGTCTGACGGCATACCGTGGGCAAGACAAACGACTTTTCTTCGGAAGATCCCGGCCCACTGCCGAACTCACCGAGCTGATCCGAAGCACCGCCGACGCCGCAGCCGGGATCACCATCCTGATCGGCGCATCCGGTGCGGGCAAGTCCTCACTGCTCGCCGCAGGGCTCGTGCCCGCGCTCACTGCGACCGACTGGTCCGTCGCCACCATGGCGCCAGGTTCGAAACCACTTTCGGCGCTTGCGAAAGCTGTTCCGATGGAAGGGATCTCGGTCGACCCGCCCGTAGCCGAACGGGAGTCGGCACCCGACAAGGAGGCAACCCATAGGCCCGGACTCTTGGTCGTAGACCAGTTCGAGGAACTGTTCACGGCCTGCGACGACGAACGCGAGCGCGAAGCGTTCCTGACCACGCTGCACCGCTGGTCGACTCGGCCACATAACACTGTGGTCATCGCATTGCGTGCCGACTTCTACGCACAATGCCTCACCTTTCCGGAACTCCAGGACGCACTCGAGCACCGTAGTTACCTGCTCGGCCCGATGCGCCAGGACGAACTCGCCCAAGCCCTGACCAGACCCGCCGAACATGCCGGACTGGAATTGGAGTCCGGCTTGGAAGAGCTCGTGATCACCGAACTGTGCGGTGTCGGCGACCACGCGAACCGGCAGAGCTACGACCCCGGCACACTGCCACTGCTCTCCCACGTCATGGCCGCCACCTGGCAACACCGCGAGGGACGCCGACTCACGGTCGCCGGATACCGCAAGGCAGGCGGCGTGGTCGGCTCCGTCGCCGCCACCGCCGAACAGGCATGGAGCGAACTGTCCGACCCCCAACAGACTGCCGCGAAGGATGTACTGCTCGGACTCGTTGCCGTAGCCCATGATTCGCGCGACACCCGCCGTACCGCCGACCGCCCGGACCTGCTGCAACGCACCACCGACCCGGTGTCCGCAACGGCGGCATTGGAATTGTTGGCCCGGACTCGGCTGATCACGATGGACTCCGGCTCGGTGTACCTGACCCACGAGATCGTGCTGGACGCCTGGCCACGCCTGCGCACCTGGATCGATGAGGATCGCGTCGGCTACCTGGTCCGGCAGCGGTTGGAAGCCGATGCCGCGGAATGGGATTCGACCGGGCAGGATCCGTCGCTGCTCTATCGGGGAACCCGGCTGGAGGCATCACTCGACCATGTCGACCCGCCGGTGGCCGGTGGCTCGGCCCGCGCATTTCTCAATGCCTCCAGAGCAGCACGCACCCATTCACGAAGACGTTCCTCGCGGACCCGAATCATCCTCGCCATGTTCGGTGTTGCACTGCTGGTGCTCGGCGTAGTCGCCTACGCGCAAACCAAGCTCACCGAGCAGCAGCGCAACGACAAGAACTTCGGGTCCGTCCTTGCCGAAGCCGATCGCCTGCAAGACATCGACCCGACCCTTTCCGCACAGCTGTATCTGGTCGCCGATCAACTCAGACCGGGTGACCCTGAGGTACGGGCTCGGTTGCTGGCCACCCAGAACACGCCGCTGGCTACGCAGTTCTCCGCACACGACGAGGGGTTGCGGGCCCTGGCCTATCGGCCGGACGGCAAGGTGCTGGCATCGGCGAGTCATGACAACACGATCCGGCTGTGGGATGTCAGTGAACCGCAGCATCCGAAGACATTGGGGCAACCACTACGCGATTCCCCACACGGCGCGTATTCCATGGCGTTCAGCCCCGACGGAAACGTGCTGGTGACCACCGCGTTGTCGGGTGCACCGCAACTGTGGGACGTGCACGACCCAGAGCATCCCGAACTGTTCGGATCCGTGCCAACAGATACCACCACGGCGGGCTTCTCGATTGCTTTCGGACCGAACGGGCGGACGGTCGCGGTCGGTTCCGGCGCGGACAAGGCCGTCGCCTTATGGGATATCACCGATCCGACTGCACCGATTCCGGGCCAGGTGGTGCCCGCACCGCGGAATCAGACCCTGGCGGCATTCGCGACCAGCCCCGATGGGCGGCTACTAGCGGTCGCAACCGCTGACTGGGACCACAACACCTCCACTGTCGAACTGTGGAACCTCACCCAGGCAACGGCAACTCGGGTGGGTGCTTCGTTCGAGGTGGCACTTGGCATTGAACGGATGCGTTTCAGCCCCGATGGTTCCGTGCTCGCGGTCAACGGTGCGCGCCTCGACGGGGTGTTCAACATCGTGGCACTCACGCAGCTGTGGGCGGTGGCTGATCCGGTGCGAACGCGTCCGCTGGGAACGCCGATGGTCGACCGCGATTCGCTCCAGGTGATCTGGCCTGAACTTGCGTTCAGCCCTGACGGGCGCACACTGGTGACCGGAGGCGCGGCAGGCGCCAAAATGTGGAATATCTCTGATCCGGCCCAGGCGGCATCGCTCGGCCCGCCGTTGGCGGCGATTCCGGCCCGCTGTCTCAGCGACGCGCGGGTACCGACTCGCTGCACAGGAGAACCAGTCGGGATCGAATTCAGTCCGGACGGAAGGACACTGGCTGTCGGCAGCCCCGAGGGGGTCGTGCGGCTGTGGTCGTTCGCACCCGCGGTTCTGAACGGACATAGCGGCTGGGGATTCAATCCGTTGTTCGATGCCCGTGGCGAACGCATGGTGATCGACGGCGGTAATGGCAGGTTGATGGTGTGGGACACACGAAACCCAGCGGATCCACTGCACGTCGGGGAGTTCCGGTTGGAACCGGGATCGATCGTTCGGGACCTGAGTCCGGATGGCAGAACCGTGGCGGTGCAGGATCGCGCGACGAGCCAGATGCAGGCGATCGACCTGTCCGATCCTCGGCACATTCGGCCGCTGGCCGACTGGCAGTCGCTGCCGCCCAATCGGGGCGCAAGGGCCATCCATCGCGACTGGACCTTGATAGTGACGAGTCCGGACTCCAAGCAGCAGTCATTTCAGATCTCGGATATCTCAGACCGTGTTCGGCCCGTCCCCCTCGGACCACCCGTTTCCGTGGCTCCCGCGACAGCACGAGCCATCAGTTTCAGCCCGAACGGCAAAATCCTCGCTGTCGTCGAAGTGACCAATTCCGAACCGGATTCATTGCAGACGACTGTAGAAACCCGGCTGGCCCTGTGGGACATCTCGAATCCGGCCAAGCCCGTCCGGATGGGCGAAACCCCACCACCGACGCAGCTGATCAACTACTCGATCATGCATCCCGACGGTCGGACGGTCGTCACCATCGGGAACGAAGCTTTTCAGGTCTGGGACATCAGCAATCCGGCAGCACCCACGCCGATCGGTGACCGGGTCGCCGCGCACAATCTGTCCATCTCCTCGATCGATTTCAGCCCGGACGGAAAAACCCTGGCCACCGGCGGAAATGACGGTCCGGTCCGGCTGTGGGACTTCACCGACCGCACCCGACCCCGCCCACTCAGCAGTTCCATCGCCCCACCCGGCACCACTGCCTGGCTCCTAGGTTTTCATCCGCAAGGCAACTACCTGGCCGCCGTGGGCAAAGACGGCGCGCGCCGCCTCTGGGATCTGAACGAACAACACGCGATCGACCGAATCTGCCGCATCAGCCGCACGGTCCTGACCCCCGACCTGTGGCAACGCTACCTACCCCAGCTCCCCTACGACCCGCCCTGCGCATGACCGGGTGCTGGAGTACGCCCGGCGCCTGAGCGCGCCCATATGCCGTGAGCACGGTGTTCGGGGATCTGATCGGGCACTGAGTACAGACCGGGCGGTCCAAAAGGATCAGTGAATTTTTCAGGGTTACCCCCGATGTGCCGATGTGCTGGTCAGGCCCAATATGGGAAACATGACGAAAACGAGCTTCGGCGATCAACTCCAGCAGATGTGGCACACGCGGCCCGTCCGCTTGCCGCGGCAAGGTCCGGTCGCGGGCGTCGCGGCGGGTTTCGGACAGCGCTACAACGTCGATCCGGTGCTGGTGCGGGTCGCGCTCGTGGTGTCGACGATCTTCGGCGGCGCCGGGATCGTGCTGTACCTGTTGGCCTGGCTGCTGCTGAACGAAGACGGGGACCAGGCGTCGGCGGCCGAGTCACTGTTCGGCAAGGGACAGAGCTCGCAGTCCCAGACCAAGACCATCGTGTTGATCGTCGCGCTCGCCATCGCGGTCAGCACCATGGGCCCGGTCGGGGTCGGGCTGGCAGGCTCCGGTCTGATCAGCATGGCGCTGATGTTGTCGGGCTGGTGGATGCTGCACATGCGGCAGCCCGCACCGCCACCCGGCACCAGCATGTTCGGCGGTCTCGTCACCGACGGCGGCATTACCGCGACCGGCTACCCCGGCACGGTGTTCCCACCGGGATCCCCGCTGCGCACGAATACGGGCGACTTCTTTTCCCCTGGTGCGCCGCCGACCAACCTGTACACGCCGTACACCAAGCTCCCGGACGCCTACGTGCCGGAAGCACCGGTCCAGCACCGATCGACGCAGGTCGAGTACGACGAGACAGCCACGACTCCGGTCCAGCTCAGCGCAGATGACCGGGCGCAGCACGTGAATGCCGACACCGTTCTCCTCGACAGGGCCGACGGCGACACCGTCCTGCTCGACAAGGGCGACGCCGACACTGTCCTGCTCGACAACGGCACCGAGTCGCCACATGGGACCCCCTCCGCAGGCACCAACGTGCCAGAAGCGTCGTCCGACACCGACGCCGTGACGCCCGACGCAAACGGCTCGTCATCCGACTCGGGCACCACGCCATCACTCGACAAGACGACGCAGTCGCTCGACAAGGGCGTCTCGCCCTCCGGCACAGACCGCACTTCGAACAGCGAAGCGGCCGCACCGACGACCGACGACCCGAACTCCCGTCCTGACGAATCCCCCTCCGGCACAAGGACTCCGAAGATCGTGACCCCACCGCTTCCGACCAGGACCGCGGGTACACCCCACACCGCCTTCGGTGGCCGGACCCCGCCCTCCTGGGATCCACTCGGGGTGGCCCCGCTCGCCTGGGATCTGCCCGAACCGACCCCGACCCGCACCATCGTCGCGCCACCTCCTAAGCGGCCCCGCTCCCGGCTGACCCCGATGGTGCTCGGCCTGGCCATCCTGGCCGCGGCGGGCGCGGGCGCGGCAGCCGCCTCGGGCGTGGACTGGATGACCCCGGGCCGGATCGGCGCGGCGGCGCTTGCGGTAATCGGTCTCGGCATGGTGCTCGGCGCATTCCTGCGGCGCGGCTACGGGCTACTGGTAGTGACTGCCCCGCTCGCAGGCTTCGTCCTGCTGGCTTCGATGATCGGCCCGATCGACTTCGACACCGCCACCATGGGCGAGCGCACCTGGGCACCGACCTCGACATCCGACCTGAATCCGAACTACGCGGTGACCATGGGGACCGGCACACTGGACCTGCGATCACTGAACCTGACCGAGAACCGCAGCGTGGAGGTCTCGGTCCAAATGGGCGAGGCCATTGTGCTGCTACCCGCAGGCATGACGGCGCGTACCGAATGCACCGTCAACGCGGGGGATGTCAACTGCCCCAGCGGAATTACCGGCCCGAACACTCCCGGCGCACCGGTGCTCGATCTGAAGGTCAACGTCCGGGCAGGCAATGTGGAGGTACGCCGTGGCTGACAAAATCGATACCGACAACTCGTCGACCGACCGCCGCGGACCATCGGCCTCGCTGCTGATCGTCGGGCTGCTCGCACTCGCGGTCAGCGTCTGGGCCTTCATCGGCCCCGCCGCGATGCCCGCGACCGGCGTGATCCCACTCGGCTGGATCGTGGTGATCGCCGCCATCGTCATCGGCATCCTGCTGGTGGTCTCACCACGCAAGCGCCGCTGACCGACAACCGAAATGACCCACGAAAATGGCCCGTCCGCGAGACGGGCCATTTTTGTTGGAACGACCGAGGAGTAGGCGATGACCACAGAGCCGTTCGACAGCCCTGATACCGACGATGAACCGACCGATCCGGGAACCCCGGTGGGACGGTTCATTCCGCTGACACCGACCCGGTCCTATCTCGGCGGCGGCATACTGCTGGGACAGTTCATCCTCGGCAGGCCAACGGGAGCCACCGCGATGGAGTGACGGATCGGCTGCACGAATCCCGTTGGTGCCGAACGCGATCAGGACCGCGTCACTCCCATTCGATGGTGCCCGGCGGCTTGCTCGTCACATCGAGGACCACCCGGTTGACCTCCGCCACCTCATTGGTGATGCGGGTGGAGATCCGCTCGAGCACCTCGTAGGGCAGGCGAGTCCAGTCCGCCGTCATGGCGTCCTCGCTGGAGACCGGGCGCAGCACGATCGGGTGACCGTAGGTGCGGCCGTCGCCTTGCACACCGACAGAGCGCACATCCGCGAGCAGCACCACGGGGCACTGCCAGATCTGCCGATCCAGGCGCGCGGCCGTAAGTTCTTCGCGGGCAATGGCATCGGCCTGCCGCAACGTGCCGAGACGGTCGGCGGTGACCTCGCCGACGATGCGGATCGCCAGACCAGGACCCGGGAACGGCTGGCGCGCAACGATTTCCTCGGGCAGCCCGAGCTCACGGCCGACCGCGCGCACCTCGTCCTTGAACAGCAGCCGCAGCGGCTCGACGAGCTCGAATTCCAGATCGTCGGGCAGGCCGCCGACATTGTGGTGGCTCTTGATGTTCGCAGTGCCGGTACCGCCACCGGACTCGACGACATCCGGGTACAGCGTGCCCTGCACCAGGAACTCGACCGAGGGACCCGAGCCGTCCGACACGGCGCCGCCCTCCGCGGTCACCACCTCGGACACCGCGTCCTCGAACGACCGGATGAACTCCCGGCCGATGATCTTGCGCTTCTCCTCCGGGTCGGTGACGCCCTTCAGCTCGCCGAGGAACTTGTCCACCGCGTCGACGGTCACCAGTTTGGCGCCGGTCGCGGCGACGAAATCCTGCTGCACCTGCTCGCGCTCCCCCGCCCGCAACAGGCCGTGATCGACGAACACACAGGTCAGCCGATCTCCGATGGCGCGCTGCACCAGCGCGGCCGCGACCGCACTGTCCACGCCGCCGGACAGGCCACAGATCGCATGGCCGTCACCGATCTGCTCGCGCACCGAGGTGATCAGCGAGTCGGCGATATTGGCCGGGGTCCAGCTGGCCGGGATCCCGGCCAGCTCATGCAGGAACCGGCTGAGTACCTGCTGGCCGTGCGGCGAGTGCAATACCTCGGGGTGGTACTGCACGCCTGCCAGCTTGCGGGCGCGATCCTCGAACGCGGCGACCGGGGCGCCCGCGCTGGTGCCGGTGACCTCGAAGCCCTCCGGCGCGTCGGTGACCGCGTCGCCGTGGCTCATCCACACCGGCTGAATGGCGGGCAGGCCGCCGTGCAGCAGACCACCATCGATACTGAGCTCGGTACGGCCGTACTCGCGGGTGCCGGTGTGCGACACCGTGCCGCCGAGCGCCTGCGCCATGGCCTGGAAGCCGTAGCAGATGCCGAACACCGGAATACCGAGATCGAACAGCCGAGCGTCCAGCTGCGGCGCGCCCTCGGCGTACACGCTGGACGGGCCACCGGACAGGATCACCGCGAGCGGCTGTTTCTCGGCGATCTCCTCCACGGTGGTGGTATGCGGGATCACCTCGGAGAAGACACTCGATTCGCGGACCCGCCGGGCAATCAGCTGGGCGTACTGCGCGCCGAAGTCGACGACAAGGACGGGTCTCTGAGTATCTGCCACCGTCACAGTTTAATGAGGGCGCAAATCGTCCCGCGCACCCCCGCACCGCTGGTTATCCTCATGCTCGTGCCATTCGCCCGCGCGATCGACGCCGACATCCACTATGAGGACAGCGGCGGGCACGGTCCGGTGGTGCTACTCGCACACGAATTCTTCATGGACCGAACGATGTTCGCGTCGCAAATGGCCGCGCTGGCACCGGAATTCCGCATTGTGTCCTGGGATGCGCGCGGTCATGGGCGCACCAGGGACGAGGGGCTGCCGTTCACCTATTGGACCGCGGCGCGCGACGCGTTGACGGTGCTCGATCACCTCGGCGCCGAACGCGCCGTGGTCGGCGGGACCGCGCAAGGGGGCTTCACCGCATTGCGCACCGCGCTCATCGCACCCGAACGGGTGTCGGCGCTGATCCTCATCAGCACCGAGGCGCACGGACCGACGCCCGAGCAGTCGACGGCAACCCAGAAATTCCTGGACGAGTGGTATGACGACAGCTCCAGACAGGACGCCGTCGACCAGCTGGCGCACTGGTTGATCGGCGACGACGAGTGGTACCGGTCGATCTGGACCAAACGCTGGCTGGTGCGCGACCGCCGCGGCATCGAGGTCGCGGCGGGCTGCCTGCTCGGCCGGGATTCGGTGCTGGACCGATTGCCCGAAATCGCCAGTCCCGCCTTGGTGATTCACGCCACCGACAGCGGCATCGCCCGCGACCGTGCCCAGCAGCTGGCCAACGGGCTGACCGGATCGACCTATGTCGAGATCGCCGGCGCGCGATTGGCCGTCACTATGACCCACCCCGAACCGGTGAACCATGCGATCCAGCAGTTCCTGCGTGAGCGCACGGTTCCGACGCGAGTTCGTTGAGCGCTGACAGATCCCGCCCGAACGCTCGGCTGATCGAACGTCGAGATCCGGCGATCACGCGCGAACGCTGAGCCCGACCTTCTGGAACTCCTTGAGGTCGGAGTATCCGGCCTTCGCCATCGAACGACGCAGTCCGCCGACAAGATTCAGCGAACCGAATGGATCGTCCGAAGGACCGAAGAGCACCCGCTCCAGGCTCGGCCGCACCACGTCGCCGTCTTCGCTGTCGACCCAACTCTCATCCACCGGCAGCAGCGCACCGCGCGGCACCGAAGGATGCGCGGCCGCGGACGGCCAGTACCAGCCGCGACCGGGTGCCTCGGCGGCGACGGACAGCGGCACACCGAGCATGGCGGCGTCCGCGCCACACGCGATCGCCTTGGCCAGCTGGCCGGAGGTCGCGACGTCACCATCGGCGATGACGTGCACGTACCGACCGCCGGTCTCGTCCAGATAGTCGCGGCGCGCGGCGGCGGCGTCGGCGATCGCGGTGGCCATCGGCACTCCGATGCCGAGCACCTCGCCCGTGGTCGTCGCGCCGGGGAAGGAACCGTAGCCGACGATGACACCGGCGGCACCGGTGCGCATCAGGTGCAGCGCGGTCCGGTGATCGCTCACACCACCGGCGACCACCGGCACGTCGAGCTCGGAGATGAAGGTCTTGAGGTTCAGCGGCTCACCGTCGCCGACGTGCTCGGCGGAGATGATGGTGCCGTGCACGACGAGCAGGTCGATGCCAGCCTGCACCAGCGCCGGGGTCAGCGCGCGAGCGTTCTGCGGGCTGACCCGCACCGCCACCGTCACACCGGCGGCCCGCACCTGAGCGACAGCGGCCGCGAGCAGATCCGGCTGCATCGGCGCGGCGTGCAATTCCTGCAGCAGCGCGACGGCGCGCTCGTAGCCGCCCTTGCCGACGAGCTCGACCAGCTGGTCGATCTTCGCGGCGACATCGGCGTGCCGAGCCCACAGGCCCTCACCGTTGATGACACCGAGCCCACCGAGACGGCCGAGCTCGATCGCGAACTCCGGCGACACGAGCGCGTCGGTCGGGTGCGCGAGGAAAGGGATCTCGAACCGGTAGGCATCCAGCTGCCAGGACAGCGACACCTGCTTCGAGGAACGAGTCCGCCGCGACGGGACGATGTCGACATCGTCCAGCTCGTAGGTACGCCGGGCGGTCCGGCCCATGCCGATCTCGACCATGTCGCGCACGTCTTCTCCTTATCTGATTTGCAGCGCCTGCGGCGCTGCGTGTTCACCCTGTGTTTTTGGCAGCGCCTGCGGCGCTGCGTGTTCGCGGCCCCCTTGGTCTCGCTTCCGAGCGGGCGAGACTCGCGCCTGCGGCGCATGCGCTTCGCCCGCTCGGAAGCGAGACGGGCCGCGAACTCCAGGGCTCGATCTCGCTTCGCTCGGAAGACGGTGTCGTGGCGAGTGGGTGCGTCAGGGGTGTGCTCGCGACTTTGTTGGTTACTTGCGGGCGGCGGGTCGGGCGCTTATGTCCCGCCCCACCGCTTCGCTGGACTATGGCTCGGTACCGCGACGGCACGCGAGCCAGCTCCATCATGCACGGACCGACCGGTCCAGTACACAACCCTCGAGCCGACTAGCCGCGACCAGTGTAGTTAGGGGCCTCGACGGTCATCGTGATGTCGTGCGGGTGGCTCTCTTTGAGGCCCGCCGCGGTGATCTGCACAAACTGAGCTTCCTGCAGGTGCGCGATCGACTGCGACCCGGTGTAGCCCATCGCGGCGCGCAGGCCGCCGACGAGCTGATGGATCACCTGGTTGACCGATCCGCGGAACGGCACCCGGCCCTCGATGCCCTCGGGCACCAGCTTGTCCTCGGCCAGCACATCGTCCTGGAAGTAACGGTCCTTCGAGAAGGACTTCGCCTGCCCACGACCCTGCATGGCGCCGAGCGAACCCATGCCGCGGTAGCTCTTGAACTGCTTGCCGCCCACCAGGATCAGCTCGCCGGGCGACTCGGCGGTGCCTGCCAGCACCGAACCGAGCATCACGGTGGACGCGCCCGCGGCGATCGCCTTGGCAATGTCGCCGGAGAACTGGATGCCACCGTCGGCGATCACCGGCACGCCGTGTGGCTTGCAGGCGGCGACGGCCTCGAGGATGGCGGTGATCTGCGGCGCGCCGACACCGGCTACGACACGCGTGGTGCAGATGGAGCCGGGACCGACACCAACCTTCACCGCGTCCGCACCGGCCTCGACAAGCGCGGCCGCACCGGCCCTTGTCGCGACATTGCCGCCGACGATCTGGATGCGATCGCCGACCTCGGTCTTGACCTTGGTGACCATCTGCAGCACCTGCGCCTGATGACCGTGCGCGGTGTCGACGATAAGCACGTCCACCCCGGCGTCGGCCAGCGTCATCGCACGCGACCACGCGTCCTCACCGACACCGATCGCGGCGCCGACCAGCAGGCGGCCGTCGCGGTCCTTGGTGGCGTTCGGGTACTGATCGGTCTTGACGAAGTCCTTGACGGTGATGAGTCCGCGCAGTCGGCCACCGCCGTCGACGATCGGCAGCTTCTCGATCTTGTGTCTGCGCAGCAGGCCGAGCGCGGCCTCCGCGGTGACGCCCTCCTGCGCGGTGATCAACGGCGCCCTGGTCATCACATCGGCGACCTTGCGGTTCTGGTCCACTTCGAAACGCATATCGCGGTTGGTGATGATGCCCACAAGTTCGCCGGTCTCATCGACCACGGGCAAGCCGGAAATCCGGAAGCGCGCGCACATCGCGTCGACCTCGGCGAGGGTGTCGGTCGGACGACAGGTCACCGGATCGGTCACCATGCCCGCCTCGGACCGTTTCACCGTCTCGACTTGAGCGGCCTGATCGGCGGCAGCGAGGTTACGGTGCAGCACACCCATGCCACCGGCCCTGGCCATGGAGATGGCCATCCTGGCTTCGGTCACGGTGTCCATCGCGGAACTGACCAGCGGGGTGCGCAGCCGGATCTCCCGGGTGAGCTGGCTGGAAGTCTCCACCGAGCTGGGGATGAGGTCCGAAGCGGCCGGTAGCAACAGCACATCGTCGAACGTGAGGCCGAGCATGGCGATCTTGTTCGGATCGTCACCACCCGTATGGGGGCGGACTCCGATACGTTCGCCCGGTACGGGATTACTCATTCGGATCGACCCCTCCTGGACGTCGAAAGCAACCGACACCGGTCGGCCGGCGTCGCGCAGAACTGATGGGATGGACGGTGACGGCTCCGCCAATGGTCGGGTACTGGCCGGCGCCTGTCACCCATGGTATCTGTCCCGCAAACTTGCCAACGACCGCGTCTGGCTGATGCCCGGCTCCGCTGTCCGAACTGAGCGCACCGACGAAACTGGCGCGCCACATAGCTGGCGAAGACCCCCCTGTTCTGCGTACCGTGGGGGTGTGCGTGACCATCTACCACCTGGCTTGCCGCCGGATCCGTTTGCCGGAGACCCCTCCGACCCGTCCGCCGCGCTCGATGCCATCGAGCCCGGCGAGCCGCTGGATCCCCACGAGCGCCTTGCGGTCGAGGAGGATCTCGCCGATCTCGCAGTGTATGAGGCACTACTGGCGCATCGCGGTATCCGTGGACTCGTGGTCAGCTGCGAAGACTGCAGGCAGGACCACTACCACGACTGGGATATGTTGCGCGCCAACCTGCTTCAGCTGCTGGTCGACGGCACTGTGCGCCCGCACGAACCCGCCTACGATCCCACGCCGGAAGCGTATGTCACCTGGGACTACTGCAGGGGTTACGCGGATGCCTCGATGAACGAGGCCTTCCACGGCGATGGATTCGACGGGTTCGACAGCTGATCCTCCGCACCACAGCGGCGTCGAACCCCGAGCGAACAGCACGAGTCTCGCACCGACGTGCTGTAAGTAAGACGACAGACAAAAAGCCGACCGCCGGTCGGCGATCGGTTGATGTCTTTAATCGATTGTTGCGCTCGGGCCTAGGTAGGGCCTGACCCGCCCGGTACGCCGCCGGTACCACCGGGTACCCCGGTCCCGCCCGTCCCGCCTGATCCGGTGGGAACCACGACGGGTCCGGAGTCATTGCCCGGCACCGTCGGACGCGTCGCGGGCTGCGTCGGCTGGCCCGTATCGACGGTCGGGACGACCACCGTTGGCACGGTGGTCGGCGCGACCTGGGTTGTTTGAGGCGGCTGATTCTGCGTAGGCGGCGGCGTTGTCGGCATGACCGTGATCTGCGTCGTCGGCGGCGCAGTAGTCGGCGGCTGGCCAGGAGCGGTGGTCTCCTCGCCCGTCGGCGGCTTCGTCCCCGAGGTTTCCGGCGACTGCAGAACGGTCTGCTGCGGGATGCCGGTCGACGGCTTCGTCCCGCTGGTGTCCGTGGTCGGCTTCGGATCGGCAGGCCGCGATGGCGTCGCCGTGATCGAGTTCGCGACATCCGGGGCGACCTTGCGCAGCTCGGTCAGGATCAACTCCCAGCGAGCCGCCAGATCATTCTGCTTCTCGGTGTCGTTGACCTGCGTCACGTTCTGCCGAGCGCCATCGAGCTTGGCCTTCGCCAATTCGTGATTACCCGAATTGAGCAGGGCCTGCGCCGCGTCCAGATCGTTGTCGGCACGCTGAACCACGGTGGTCTGGGCCTGTTCGCTGAACACGACCTCCTTGACCCGCCATAGCGGATCACCTGGCTCGGCGTTGTAGGAGAACGCCGTCATACCACCGAAGACCAATGCCAGTGCGGCAGCCGTCCCCGCAATCGGACGAAGTAGCCGTAGTCGCCCGCTGGTCTGAGCGCCGATACGAACTTGTCGAGCACCGATCTCCTGGTTGACCGCAGCCACGATTTCATCGAGGCTGGGTTCCCCCGGCATCGGCTCCGAGATCAGCTCGGCCCGCCAATCGGCCAACAGCGTCGCGAGCTGATATTCCTCCGCGCTGTCGGTCCGTACCGGACCGTCGCTGGCGATGGCATCAATCAGCGCATCGTCGCGGCGTACCGCGGCGATGTCCACCGGTCCGGTGTCACCGACGCCCTCGGCGTAGGGACCGCTATTTCGCGATCCAAGCCGCGCCTTCCAGTCGCCCCGACCGCGCTCGCCATCCCTAGCCATACATTTCACCTGCCCTCGCCACTTGTGACTTCAGTTTTGCGAGTGCCCTGTGCTGGGCAACCCGTATCGCACCCGCCGTACTGCCCACGGCGACTGCGGTTTCTTCCGCTGACAAACCCATGACCAATCGCAGGATCAGGATCTCCCGATGCTTTTCAGGAAGCGTCGCGAGCAGACTGTTCATCTGCCTGCTCGTCTCTGATTCGAGAGCTCGTTGTTCCGGACCATGGTCGGTGGATATGACATCTGGTACTTCGGCCATTGCCTCCGCCTTGTTACGGGCGGCGTTCCGATGAGCGTCGGCGACCTTGTGCGAAGCGATTCCGTATACGAAGGCCATGAAGGGCCTGCCCTGGTCTTGATACCTGGGCAAGGCAGTCATCACAGCCAGACATACCTCCTGCGCAACATCATCCGCAGAGAGTTGTCCTCGCTCCGCGGCGCCGATCCGCGCGCGGCAGTAGCGCACCACCAGCGGGCGGACCATTTCCAGTACCTGAGCTAAAGCGGATCTGTCGCCCTGCGCAGCCGCAGTGACGGCGAGGTCCAACTCTTCGCCCGTGTTCGTCATCGTCAGAGAAATTCCTGGCGTTACAAGTGGCACGGTCGGGGATGACCAGTGCTTCCGCCGGTGGGGCGGAACGGATCTAACAATAGCGACACAACGCCCGGAACCGGGCAACACGGGGTCGCCACGGGTGCAGACCTAGTCGGCACCCGCAGGCCGAAACCGTCCGCCACGGCGAGAGATAGCAGCGGCGCACTCCGCGGCTTCCGAGGTGGCGGCGCTCGCGACATCACCATCGGACACGCCCGCGCGCAGCATGGCGCAGGCCCAGCGAAGCGGAAGCAGCCCGTATTCGCGACATTCGGCGGCGACCGCCTCGGCGCGGATCCGCGCACCCTCGGCGTCACCGGCGGACGCGGTCGCCGCGGCGACCAACAGCCTGGACTTGACCCGGTGCCGGATCGAGGGACCACGTTCGGCCAACTCCAACGCGGCCTCGGCATGGGTGCGCGCGGGGTCGGCGCGCCCCGATGCGAGCGCGGTCTCCGCCGAAACCCAGTGCCAGCGCACCCACGGTCGCCAGCGCACCTGCTCGGCGTCGAGCGCGTCGTGACTGCGCCACAGCAGCCGGGCGGCCAGCGCGAGCCTGCCGGTGCCGAGCGCGTCGGCGGCGAGGCCGGTCAGCGCGTCACAGACGGCGTCGCCGCGGTTCGGTCCGACCCGGCCGGCATCGTCGGCGCGAGTGGGGATGATCAGCGCCGCGGCCCGCCCATCGGCGACCGCGGCGCGGGCATGCCAGCCGAGCTGGCGCAGTAGCGAGCCTTCGGTGCTCGCGGCCAGCGACAGCAGCACCGGGTCGGTGGTGCCCGCGCGCAGTAGCCGGAGTTCGGCGCGGGCCGCGGCGTAGTGGCCTCGACCGCCCAGAATCACCGCCCGATGCCACGAATCCACGGCGCTTCGAGACGCCGGCAACTCGGCAGCGCCGAGAGTGAGGCGGTCGCCGAACGCGGCGGCAGCGAGTGGTGCGGACTCGCTATATATAAGGAGAGCTGGTGCGGACACGGCCGAACTCTATCCTGCGTTCCGCGCACGCCCACGCGGCGAGAAACATCGCGACACGCTCCAGCAACCAAGCAGCATTTCGAATGCCGACATCATGTTTCCATCAGGTAAATCTCATACGGGCAATCAGCTGGCACGTACGTTAAGAATTCACATGCGTTTCGCGCAATTAACCTCAGCGCCCCGTTTCCGCCATCTGCGATCTGGTGTCATCTCGGCCTCGGCCGGCGCTGTGACCACCCCCACCCCCGGCCCGACTCCCCAGACATGGGGAGTCAGCCGCCGAAAACACGTCCACCTGCGGATACACTCGCGGATCGAGCCAGACGGTTCGACACGGATCGCCGATCAACCGACCAGTATCACCGGAAGCTATGCAAAAAGTAAACACCGTAGACGTTAAATTTCGCAGCCCAACATTTGGAAAACTGCTGCGTCGAACTATTGACGTAATTTCGCGGCTGGACCTAACGTAACTCATCGCCACGGTCGGCGCCGCGCGAAATTGCAGCGACCACGAAGGGCGAGCCAAGAGGCCCGCCGCCGACCCCAGCGCCGTGGCCACAACTGTTGCAGAACAACTGCTCGACAACGCTGACGAGCTCGCACCACGAGGAGTTCACCATGCCCATGCCGACCCACCTTCCCGGACCGAACGCCGACGTCTGGGACTGGCAGATGCGAGGATCCTGCCGCGGGCAGGATTCCGCGGTGTTCTTCCATCCCGACGGCGAACGCGGCCGTGCCCGCACCGCACGGGAAATGCGCGCCAAGGAGATCTGCCGGAGCTGCCCGGTGCTGATGCAATGCCGCAGCCATGCGCTGAAAGTCAGCGAGCCTTATGGCATCTGGGGCGGGATGTCGGAAACCGAACGCGAGATGCACGCTCGCCGCAACCGTCGCAGGATGGCCGTATAGCGACTTCGCGAACAGGGAATCCGGTCCCATCCACACAGTGTGGCGCGCCGAATCCCTAGCAAACAACCGGCCAATACAACACCTTCGGTCGCGATCGACACGCAGGACGTAGCGGTCACCACCGGTACGCTGCCGCGGTGAAGGCCAGAAGCCAAGCAGCTATTCAGTTCGGCGTTTCGCAGCAAACGTCGGCGTGTCACGGCGCGTCCTGTCCGGAAACGTCTGGCGTGTCGAAGTTCTCCGCAAAGTCGCTGGGCCACAGGCTGGTTGCTGCCACCCCACCGGAAGGGAGGTCATAGCGGCGCGCTACGGTAGTGACCGATGACACAGAATGGAGCGTTGTGACAACGCGGCCGTCGGCCGCAGAGGGCGACTCGTTCCGAAGAGAAGCCATCCCACCTCGTGTGGATTCTGCGGTGTCGGCACGCGCAGCCGAAAGTATCGAGCTCGCCGCCCTTCTCGAGCGCTGCGGCCGATCCGACCAGGAAGCTTTCGCCGAGCTCTACGACCGAACGTGTGCGCGCGTCTTCGGTCTGGTGCTCCGCGTTCTGCATGATCCCGGATACGCGGAGGAGACCACCCAGGAGGTCTTCCTACAGATCTGGCGGACTGCGGCGAGTTTCGACTCGGCGAAGGGGTCGGCGGTGACGTGGTTGATGACGCTGGCCCACCGGCGGGCGGTCGACCGGGTTCGCGCCGAACAGGCCCATACCCAGCGCGAAGTCGCATACGGGATAAGGGTTCTCGGCAACGAATTCGACGAGGTCACCGAAGAAGTCGAGCGAAGGCTCGAACAACAGGCCGTCCTCGCGGGTCTCGCCACATTGACAGAGACTCAACGAGAGGCCATCTCGCTCGCCTACTACGGCGGGCGAACCTACGCCGAGGTAGCCACCTACCTCGGCATTGGGTTACCGACCGTTAAGTCCCGTATTCGGGACGGACTCACACGACTGAAGAAAAGTTTGGGGGTGACGTGAGATGAACGAAGTCCAGATCGATCTCGCGCACGCCGTCGCGCTCGCATCGATCGACGACGAAGACCATCACGCGGTACAAGACCTGCTCGATAGCGAGGACCCCGCGCTACGCGCGGCATTCCTCGCCGAAGTGCAAGAGACGCAAGACGTCCTCGCTGCCCTCGCGGCAGTGACGGCGGTAACGCCGCCCGCCTCGTTGCGCGGGCGATTGCTCACGGCCATCGCCACCGAGCAACCGCCCGTCGCCTCCTGAGTATTTGAAATTTACGAACAAAATCTATTGTTCTGTTCATAAAGTTCAAAGACGAAGGCCCCCCGGAATGTTCCGGGGGGCCTTGTCATTTCGAGCCGAACTCAGTGGCTGTGGCCGTGTCCATGACCGTGGCCGTGGTCATGGGCCTCTTCGGCGGGCTTTTCTACAATGGCGCTCTCGGTGGTGAGGATCATCCTGGCTACCGACGCCGCGTTCACGACGGCGGAGCGGGTCACCTTCACCGGATCGACGACACCGTCGGTGAGCAGGTCACCGTAGGTGAGGGTGGCGGCGTTGAAGCCCTCCTTGCCGTCGCCGACCTTGCTGACCACCACGGAGCCGTCCACGCCCGCGTTGGTGGCGATCCAGAACAGCGGCGCCGACAGTGCGGTCCGCACCACCTCGACACCGACCGCCTCGTCGCCGGACAGCGAATCGCGCAGCTCGACGAGCTTGACGCTCGCCTGCACCAGCGCGGTGCCGCCACCCGGGACGATGCCCTCGTCGACGGCGGCCTTGGCCGCGCTGACGGCGTCCTCGACGCGGTACTTGCGCTCCTTGAGCGCGGTCTCGGTGGCCGCGCCGACCTTGATGACCGCGACCCCGCCGGACAGCTTCGCCAGCCGCTCTTCGAGCTTCTCACGGTCCCAGTCGGAGTCGGTGGCCTCGATCTCGCGACGCAGCTGCGCGCTGCGGGCCGCGATGTCCTCGGCGGTGCCCGCACCGTCGATGATCGTGGTGTCGTCCTTGGTGACGACGACGCGACGCGCCTTGCCGAGCACCTCGAGGCCGGACTCACGCAGCGTGATGCCGAGGTCCGGGTTCACGACGGTGCCCGCGGTAACGACGGCAAGGTCGTCAAGGAACGCCTTGCGGCGGTCCCCGAAGAACGGAGCCTTCACCGCGACGGCCTTGATGGTCTTGCGGATCGAGTTCACGACCAGGGTCGACAGCGCCTCGCCATCGACATCCTCGGCGATGATCAGCACCGGCTTGCCGGACTCGGCGATCTTCTCCAGCAGCGGAAGCAGATCGGGCAGCGAGCTGATCTTCTCCCGGTTCAACAGGATGAAGGCGTCCTCGAGCACGGCCTGCTGGCTGTCGGTGTCGGTGACGAAGTAGGGCGAGAGGTAGCCCTTGTCGAACTGGACGCCCTCGGTAACGACGAGTTCGGTCTGCAGCGTCGAGGACTCCTCGACGGTGACAACGCCGTCCTTGCCGACGGTGGTCAGTGCCTTGCCGACCATGGCGCCGATTTCCTCGTCGCGCGAGGACACGGTCGCGACCTGAGCGATGGCCTGCTCACCCGAGACCGGGGTGGCCAGCGCCAGCAGCGCCTCGGAGACCGCGTCGGCGGCCTTGCTGATGCCCGAACCAACCGCGATCGGGTTGGCGCCCGCGGCGATGTTCTTCAGGCCGGCCCTGACCAGCGCCTGCGCCAGCACGGTCGCGGTGGTGGTGCCGTCGCCCGCGACATCGTTGGTCTTGGTGGCGACGCTCTTGACCAGCTGCGCGCCCATGTTCTCGAAGGGGTCCTCGAGGTCGATCTCGCGCGCGATGGTGACACCGTCGTTGGTGACGGTGGGGCCACCGAAGGCCTTCGCGAGCACGACGTGGCGGCCACGCGGCCCGAGGGTGACCTTCACGGCGTCGGCGAGCTTGTCGACACCGCGCTCCAGAGCCCGGCGAGCCTTCTCGTCGAACTCGATCTGCTTTGCCATAAGTCCTATTCCTTAGGGTTCCAGTGCTGAAACGACACTGCCCCGGCCCCGCTCAGGGGAACCGGGGCAGTGTCGTGACGACTCGATCCCGGCAATGGCCGGGCAGCACGGTCAGCCGACCGTGCGGAGCTCGGTCACTTGGTGACGACGGCCAGCACGTCGCGCGCCGACAGGATGAGGTATTCCTCGCCCTGGTACTTGATCTCGGTGCCGCCGTACTTGCTGTAGATGACGGTGTCGCCCTCCTTGACATCGACCGGGATACGGTCACCCTTATCGGTGACGCGCCCCTCGCCGACGGCGATGACGGTGCCCTCCTGCGGCTTCTCCTTCGCCGTGTCGGGGATGACCAGGCCGGAGGCCGTCGTCGTCTCGGCCTCGTTGGCCTGGACGAGGATCTTGTCCTCGAGCGGCTTGATGTTCACGCTCGCCACGTTGAGCCCTCCACTTTCAGGGGATATACGGTCGTCCGGAACTGTTGTCCCGGACCATCGGTGTCTGGTTGTTGACCCCTGCGCATAGCCCCGTCGTCGCGGGTGCCGGGACACCTGCTCAGTGGTCGAAGTGGCACTAAGCACTACTCACAGTGCCGACTAGCACTCTATACATGAGAGTGCCAGCGCTCAAGGTTGGGTTGTGCCAATTCTGTCGACGCGTCGGATCGGCGATTTGTATCACGCCATGCCGAGATGTCTTAGGGCTTCCCAAGAGATCGGCAAATCTGTAACGTTCGGATAACGGATTGTGACATTATGGACGACGGTTGTTCTTCGCGCGCCGCGTTCATCACGAACCGGCGGCGTCGGGGGCACACGGAAAATTACGAAACAACCAGCGCCGCAGGACAAGCCAGGCAGTACGCGTAAGTCCCAGTCGTCACAGTACAAGCGTTTCAGAGAACTAGCTTCACCAGAGGGCAAGACCACACGTGATCCACGGCCGGTCCCCACGACCCATCCGGACAGCGGGTCGGCCGGATCCGAGTCCGAATCGCTCGCCATCCACGCGAGAAGTTCGGTAGTCCATTCGAGATGGTCGGCGACACATGACCATCCGCTCGAAGGGAGGTGACATGCGAACATCACTCGGCATCTCGGCCGGGAACGAGGTTGTCTGCTCGGCGCTGGTCGCGACCGCGTCCAATGGCGCACAGAATTTCGACTACCGCGTCGTCTCCGCCGACGCGGCCCACTCCGATCTCGGCGATCTGGTGGCGTCCTCGATCGAGCTCATGACGACCCAGCTACCGACCACGCAGCTGCCATGCGACGTTGCGCACCCCGTGGGTGCGCGGTTCGCCGGGGCGCACTCGATCGGGCTGGAATCGGCCTCCAGTCGGCCGCCGACCAGTGTCGCTGTCGCCTATCGCAGCAAAGAGCAGGCCCAGCTGATCCGCTCGGCCACCGGCAAGCAGCGCGACCTGCGGCTGATCCCGGAGGGCACCGCGGCGCTGACCTACCTGCACCACATCGGTCTGCTCGACCGTTACGACACCGTCGCGATCATCGATCTGGGCGCGTCCGGGCTCACCGTCACCGTCGCCGACCGAGTCGACGGCACCGTGCTCCGGACCGAGCGCACGACCGCGATCAGCGGCAACGCCATCGACGAACTCATCTACCACCATCTGGTCGACCTGCATTACGCCAGGCGCGGCACCCGCCCGAACCGCGGGATGCTGACCAACCGCGGCCGCGCCGCCAAGGAACACCTGTCCATCGCGCCTGCCGTCACCATCGATCATGTCGCCGGGCAGCCACTCAAACTGACGAGAGCCGACTTCGAAGAGCTGATCACCGACCTGCTGCGCGACACCGCCGTCTTCGCCGCGGCGGTCTTCGCGCGGGCGCCCCAGTTCCCACAGGCGGTGACGGTGATCGGCGGTGGGGCCAATATCCCCGCCGTGGTGTCCACGCTCACCGACGAACTGGACGTGCCGGTGCACACGGTCCCCGAGCCGGAGGCGGTGATCGCCAAGGGCGCCGCACTGGTCGCCGACGCGGCACAGCCCGCGGTGTTCCCGGTCGCCGCGCTCACCTCCGACGCGCCGGTCGGCACTTTCACCAAGGTCGTCGGCACGCTGGCCGGGGCGATCGTGGTGGTCGGGCTGATCATCGGCTATGGCGTGAAAACCTTCGCACCGACCTCCGACGGCGAGGTCTCCCCCGCGGGCACCACGAGCAGCACCCAGATGCCCTCGACGTCGCCGACTTCACCGACGCAGACCGGCCAGAATCGGGAGAGCACCAACCGGCCGAGCGTCGGCAACATCCCGCCGATCACCCAGGACCGCGGCCAGCCGACCGCCCGCACGAGCACACCGCCGACGCCGACGCCGACCACGAGCACGCAGCCCACCCTGCGCCCGGACCCGAACCTGCCGCCGATCCCGTTCCCGGAACTGCTCGTTCCGCTGTTCGGCAACCCGCTCGCCCCGCCGGCAGGCTCCTCGACGGCGCCCGATCACAGCCGTTCGGAAACGGAAACCACGGCACCGAGCACCGCGCCGACCCCCGTGGCACCGACGCAGGCGCCCGCAAAATCGCAAGTTCCGCTGCTGCCGCGGGCGAATTCCGGTTCCGCAGGCGGCAGTTCACCGCAACTGTTGGCTCCAGCGCAGTAGCGACGGGCGACAATCGAGGTTCGGCCCCTCGCTGGCTACTGCTCGCAGGTCGGTCGGAACAACACCGCTGCCGACTGCTCGCAGGTCAGTCGAAACAACGCTGCTGGCGACTGCTCGCAAGGTCGCTCGAAACAACACTGCCAGCGACTGCTCGCAGGTCGGTCGAAAGAACACCGCCAGCGATGCTCGCAAGGTCGGCCCCGAAACAACCAGCAGCCGCATTCGGCGCAGTGGTCAGCTGACCTGGCTCACCGATACCGGCAGGCCGGGATCCGTCGCTACGGTCAGCGGCGAGGGCTTCGCGCCCCCTGCGATGACATGGGCACCCAGCGCCGCGATCATCACGCCGTTGTCGGTGCACAACCGAGGTTTCGGCACGCGGAGCGTCAATCCCGCCGCCGCGCAACGCTGCTCGGCAAGCGAACGGATTCGGGAGTTGGCAGTGGCGCCGCCGCCGAGGACCAGTGTTTCGACGCCCACGTCCTGGGCCGCACGCACCGCCTTCATGGTGAGCACGTCGGCAACCGATTCCTGGAAGGACGCCGCGATATCGGGGATCGGCAGTTCCGCCGCGGTGAAGCCATTGCGTTGGGCCGCCTCCACGTAGCGAGCGACGGCCGTCTTCACACCGGAGAAGGAGAAGTCGTAGCGGGAATCGCGCGGGCCGGTCATGCCGCGCGGAAACGCGATCGCCTTCGGATCACCGTCGGCCGCCGCCGCGTCGAGCGCGGGGCCGCCGGGGAAACCGAGGCCGAGCAGCCGGGCGACCTTGTCGAACGCCTCCCCCGCCGCGTCGTCGATGGTGCTGCCCAACTCGACGATCGGCTCGGCCAGATCGGTGACGTGCAGCAGATGGGTGTGCCCACCGGACACCAGCAGCGCGACGCACGGCGGCATCGGTCCGTGTTCGAGCGTGTCGACCGCGACGTGTCCGCCGAGGTGATTCAAGGCGTAGAACGGCACATCCCACGCTGCCGCATAGGCTTTCGCGGCGGCGGCGCCGACCAACAGTGCACCGGCGAGTCCCGGTCCGATGGTCACCGCCAGCGCGTCGGGCTTCGCGATTCCTGCCGCCGCCAGCGCCCGGCGCATCGCGGGCACGATGGCCTCCAGATGCGCGCGCGAGGCGATTTCCGGGACAACGCCGCCGAACCGGGCATGCTGTTCGACGCTGGAGGCGACCTCGTCGGCGAGCAGTTCACAGGTGCCGTCGTCGTGTCTGCGCACGATGCCGACTCCGGTTTCGTCGCAGGAGCTTTCGACGCCCATGACGATCACGACAGCACCTCCCCGCCGGCCATCTCCCAGGCCGCGCCCGCACCGGCCAGCGCGGGCCTGCGCATGGTGTAAGCGTCGGCACCACTGGGGTGGTAGTAGTTCTTGCGCAGTCCGATGATGTGGAAGCCGTGCTTGGCGTACATCGCGATCGCTGGTGCGTTGTCGGTGCGCACCTCGAGAAACACCGGCCCGCCACGCTTGCCCGCTTCGGCCAGCAACGCCTCCAGCAGCAGTGTGCCGATACCCGCGCGATGGCAGTGCGGGTCGACGCCGATGGTATGCACTTCGGCCTCGGGGTGTTCCGCGTCACCGAGCAGCGCGACGCCCGCGTAGCCGACCATTCGCCCGTCGTCGTTGCGGGCGATGATGTACCGGTTGTGCGGCGCGGCCAATTCCGACCGGAACGACACCGCCTGCCACGGATCGTCTTCGGGGAACAGCAGTTGTTCGAGTTCGACACAGCGCTCGATGTCGGCGCCGTCCATCGGCTCGATTCGGATCGACACGACCGTCATGCTCCCGTCCGGTCGAGGGTGCGATAGCTGCGTTCGACCGCGTCCGGCCTGCGCAGGTACAGCGGGACCAGCGGTTCCGGTACGGCGCGCGCCAGCACCTCAGCGGCGGCGACCTGCACCAGCCCGGCCGGGGACGGGGTCTCCACCGGCAGCACGGGCAGGTCGAAGAAGTCCACGTGCGAGGCGGATCCGGCAATCACTGTGGCGTGCGCCGCATCCAGATCTCCTGGCTTGCTCACATCGGGTCCGGCGA
This sequence comes from Nocardia sp. GCM10030253, assembly GCF_042675075.1. Classification (NCBI taxonomy): domain Bacteria; kingdom Bacillati; phylum Actinomycetota; class Actinomycetes; order Mycobacteriales; family Nocardiaceae; genus Nocardia; species Nocardia sp. GCM10030253. The sequence goes on from NZ_JBHTDL010000014.1 coordinate 293,175, forward strand.
TGCGTATGCCGTCGCGATAACGGGCCCAGTACACCTCGCGTCGGCGCGCGTCGGTGACGACCAGCAGCTCGCTGCCCGGTGTGAGATCGGCCGCGGCGGCGGTGGCGATCGCGTCGAGGCTGCACACCCCGTACACGGGGAGGCCTAGCGCGTCACCGAAGGCGGCGGCGGTGGCCATTCCGACCCGTAGCCCGGTGAACGGACCAGGGCCGATGCCGACCACGACGGCGGCGATATCGGACCTGGAACGGCCTGCCTCGGTGAGACATTCGAGGATCTGCGGGGTGAGCACCTCGGCGTGTGCGCGGGGATCGACCCGCACGCGGGAGGCGAGGGTGCGCGCGCCCGGGGTGGCCACGCCGGCGGCGGCCTGCTCCAGTTCCACCAATCCCGCTGTAACGGCAGGTGTCGCGGTGTCGACGGCTAGTACAAGCATGATTGACCTAACGATACCGGTTGGTAGGTGCGGCCGGTGCGGAGCTACTCGAGGGCAACTTCGACCGCAGCCATTTATTAATGCACCCATTCCCAGATCGCCGTGCGCACCTCGGAATCCGGTTCGCGCGACAGCAGCACGTACAGATGATGCTCGGCCAAGTGTTCCACGACACCGCTGCCCCACTCCACTACGACGACGGCCTGATGCAGATCTGTGTCGAGGTCAAGGGCGTCGAGTTCGTCCAGGTCGCCGCCGAGCCGATACGCGTCCACATGCACCAGTGGCACCGGAGGAGCGCCGTCGCGCTGCCCGGCCCGATGTTGCCTGGCGATGATGAAGGTGGGTGAACTGACTCGGCCCTGCACGCCGAGTCCGGCGGCGATGCCGCGAGTCAGCGCCGTCTTGCCCGCACCGAGCGGACCGTCCAGCACCACCAGGTCGCCCGCACCGAGTTGGGCGGCGAGTTCGCGACCGAACGCCTCGGTGTCGGCGACGGTGGGCAGGATGCGCTGTTGCCGTTCAGCCACCGAGGACCTCCGATGCGGTTGCGGGTTGCTCGATAGCACCGGCGCGCACTAGCAACCGGTCGAGTGCGGCGTTGACGATATCCGGGTACTGCAGGTGCGCCATGTGTGCGGCGTCGTCCAGCCGGACGAGTTCACTGTTGGGCAGCGCGGCGGCCAAGGCACGGGAATTGCGGAACGGGATCACCAGATCGTGGGTTCCGCCGAGCACAAGCACCGGTAGCCGCGCCAGCGTGGGCAGGGCCGCCGATTCGTCGTGCAGTTCGATCGCTTTCAGGAATTTTACGATCGTCTCGACCGGAGTCCGATCGATCATCATCGTGGTGAACCGGGACAGCGTGGCGCTCACCGGACCGTGATACGAGCTCACATGCAGGATCGGGGCGATCACATGTCGTGCGGTGGCACGACCGGCCTGAATCAGCGCGGGCGCGGTGTGCACGGCCAGCCGAAATCCGTCGACGGCCGGGTTGCGCAGGAGCTGCGCGATCCCGGCGGAGGTAACCTCCGCCGCGGCGGTCGACAGCAGCCCGATGCCGATCACGCGCGCCGCGAACAGATCCGGGAACTGCGCGGCCGCGGCGAGCACCGCCATCCCGCCGAGCGAATGACCGACCAATGCCACCGGACCGGTCGGCGCGCGGGTCTCGATGACCGCGGCCAGATCACGGCCGAGCTGGGCGACAGTACAGCTCTCGGTGGTCGGGGTGCCGGAGCCGCCGTGTCCGCGAAGATCGAAGAGCACAAGGCGAACCCTTGCGCCCCAACGCTTTTCCAGATCACGACGCTGGAAGTGGAAGGACTCCATGGTGTTGCAAAAGCCGTGCACGAAGATCACGGTGACCGGCGCGTCCTCGGGACCGCATTCGCGGGTGGCCAGCCGCACGCCGTCCTCGGTGAGCACCGCACCGGAGCGATCCGCATCGAGCAGCGCGAAGTTCTCGTCACGGTACTCATCGCGGCGCGCGGGCCAGAGCACCCTGGCACCCATCCGACGCAGTGCGTGCGCACCGGCAAGGGTGCCGACGACACCCGCGGTCGCGAGCCCGCCGCGCAGCACGGTTGTGCGATAGCCCGCCGATCTCCGCTGTTTCATCTGCTGCCGCCGACGTGCCGCCGGACCACTCGCCCGCGTGGCGAACACACGATCTCGTAGTGGATGGTGCCGAGCACGTCCGCCCAGTCCTGAGCGTGCGGTTCGTCCGGCCCCGCGCCGAACAGGATCGCGGTGTCCCCCTCCGCGACAACTGCCGCGTTGTCCCCCAGGTCGACGACTATCTGGTCCATGCACACCCGCCCGACACTCGGATACCGCGCACCGCCGAGCGCGACCTCGAAACGACCGCCCAGGTTGCGGAACACACCGTCGGCGTAGCCGGCCGGGATGAGCGCGACGGTGGTGTCCGCCGGTGCGACCCACTCGTGCCCATAGGAGACACCCTCGCCCGCGGCGACCTGTTTCACCAGGGCGACCCTCGCCTGGAAGGTCATCGCCGGCCGCAATCCGAAGTCGGAGATCTCCGGCACCGGCGACAAGCCGTACACCGCGATACCCGGGCGCACCATGTCGAAGGCCAGGTCGGGGCGGGTCAGCGCGGCCGCCGAGTTCGCGATGTGCACCAGCTCGGGTTCCAGGCCGTGTTCCTTGGCGGCCGCGATCGCCTCGAGGAAGCGGTCACGCTGCACGTCGATCATCGGATGCTGCGGCTCGTCGGCGTGCGCGAGATGGGAGAAGATCGCCCGGAATCGAACGACCCGCTCATCGACCAGCGCGCGCAGCGCCGCGAGCACCCGCGGGTATTCGAGCGCCGAGACGCCGTTGCGGTTGAGGCCGGTGTCGACCTTCAAGGTGACCGTCGCGGTCCGGCCGGTGGCGCGCGCCGCCGCCTCGACCGCCCGCAGGTGTGCGAGCGAGGAGACGCCGATCTCGATATCGGCGGCGATGGCGGCGCCGAAGTCGGCGTCGGAGTTGTTGAGCCAGCACAGAATCGGCGCGGTGATGTCCGCCGCACGCAGCTGGATGGCCTCCTCGATCGTGGTGACACCCAGTTCGGCCGCTCCCGCCGCCAGCGCGGCCCGCCCGACCTCGACCGCACCATGGTTGTAGCCATCGGCCTTGACCACCACCATCACCGCGGCATCACCTGCGTGTTCGCGCAGGATCCGCACGTTGTTGGCAATGGCGCCCAGGTCGACAACCGCCTCCACTTGCGCATTCACGCTTGTCCGCCTCTCCGCGTCTTTTGCCGGTCGTGGTGTGCATAGATCGTGCCATTGCGGGCAGGCGGTCGAGCAGCTGGCCGCAGCACACGGTGTGGGTACTTCGGGCCCGGTGGCGCTGCAGGAGGGAAGCCCCCGAGACAGGCCCGGTCAGGAACCCCCGATGGCAAGGGCACGGAGGATGCGGATCGCCGGTCGGACGTGCTGCAGAAGGGGGGTTGCCGAAGTAGGCGCTCCGGCCGGGTGGTTCTCGTGGGCGGCGAGGTTGGCGGCCAAGGAGTGCGCACGTGCTGCGGCGGCGGCAGACCAGGCCGGGTCTCGGCCCGCGGCGAGTAGGGCACCGATGATGCCGGAGAGGACATCGCCCGCGCCTGCTGTCGCGGCCCATGAACCGCCCGCTTCGTTGACGAGTACCGGTCCTCCGGGGGCTGCGACGAGCGTGGCACGGCCTTTCAGCAGGACGGTGACCTGCCAGGAATCCGCGAGGTCGCGGGCTGCGGCGACTCGGTCCTGGCCCACTTCGTGTCCGGCCAGTCGCGCGAATTCGCCTGCGTGCGGGGTCAATACGGTCGGGGCGCAGCGGCCGCGAAGCAGCTCGGGGTCGGCGGCGAGCAGGGTGAGGCCGTCGGCGTCGACGACGACGGGAAGGTCGGTGGCGAGGACTTCGGCGAGTCGTTTGTGAGCGTCGGCGTCGGTGCCCGCGCCGGGCCCGAAGACCCACGACTGGACTCGGCCGGTGTCGGCGATGCTCTGGGCGGCAATCACTTCCGGGAAGTGTGCGAGCACATCGGCCGTGCCGGTTCCGGCATAGCGGACCAAGCCCGAGGTCGCCGCGATCGCAGCACCGGAGCACAGCACCGCCGCACCCGGATATGTTGCGCTACCGGCGCATACTCCCGTGACACCCTGCGTGTACTTGTCATCGAGGGGACCCGGTACCGGCCAGAGCGCACCGATCGACGCCGGATCCAGTGCCGCGAGGCTCGGCTCGGGCAGTCGTAAACCGATGGGCACCAGTTCGATTCGGCCGCAGTACGGTGCGGCAAGTACATGGACCGGCTTGTACGCGCCGAAGGCAACGGTGATATCCGCGCGGACCGCGGGGCCGGCGACGGCGCCGGTGTCCGGGTCGACGCCGCTCGGCAGATCCGCGGCGACAATCGGCACCTCGAGCGCGGCAACCAGTTCCGCTGCGTTCGGACGCAGCGGACCCCGGCCGGAGATCCCGACGATGCCATCGATCACCAGGTCCGGCCTGCCGACATCGGCACTGACCCGACCACCGGTCTTCCGCAGCGCGGCCAGGCCTTTCACATGTGCCCGTTCGGGATTCAGCAGCACGGCCGTAACAGTCACTCCGCGACGCCGCAGCATCGAGCCGGCCCACAGCGCGTCGCCGCCGTTGTCTCCGGAACCAACCAGCAGCGTCACCGACCGCCCGGCGATCCCCCCGGTCCGTGCCCGCAGCTCCGCCGCGACGACGGTCGCCAGACCGTACGCGGCCCGTTGCATCGGCACGCCGTCCGGGACCCGGGTGAACAGTTCGGCTTCGGCCGCCCGCACTTCGTCGGCGGTGAAGAATCCCCGCTCGGTGGACATGGATGCTCGCCTCCACTGCGTTGATCGGCACGAACAGACCCCGCACGGTCGAACAACACCGGTTCAATCGAACAGGCGCTGCGCAAGCCCGCACCGTCAGCAGACTACGCTTGGCCGCCATGCTCATGGTCAGCCGTGCGAGGTCCACTCAGGTCGTAACCGGGCTCGGCTTGGCCGCGATGTTGTTGCTGTCCGGCTGCGGCTCGGACAAGCCGAAACCCGCCGCCCCGACCACGACTTCCCACCCTGCGACGTCGAAAACCACCGCGCCCGGCGACAAGAAGCCCGCCGCGGTGACCGTCGATGTCGACAACATGAAGTTCGCCCCGGCCGATGCCACCGTCAAGGTCGGCGACACCGTCACCTGGAAATTCAGCGACAGCGTGCCGCACAACGTCCAGGGCATCGGAGACCGAGCGATGGGCATCAACAGCCCCATCTTCGACAAGGGCGAGTGGAGCTACACCTTCACCGCCCCTGGCAACTACCGCTATCTCTGCTCACTGCACCCACAGATGCGCGGCAGCATCACCGTCGAATAGCCGCGAAATCCCGCCGCGGTGACCAGTGGCGAGCCGGGTCCGCAGCAGGCAGTCGCGACAGCTGCCGCTACGCCCGGACGGGCCGACCCCCAGCCGACGCGGTGTTCATCGCTTCTACCGCGGCGACCAGTGGTGCGAGTTCCGGGTCCGCGGCGGCTTGGCCCAATGCGGTCGACAATGCGGCGTCATGGGTGGGGCGCGCCTGCGCGAGTAGTTCGATGCCGGGGGGTGTGACGTCGGTGTAGATGCCGCGGCGGTCGTCGGGGCATAGGTAGCGCTGGAGCAGGCCGCGGTCTTCGAGGCGGGACACCAGGCGAGTCGTCGCGCTCTGGCTGAGCACGACGGCATCGGCGACTTGGTTCATGCGCAGGTGACCGCCCGGCCCGTCGTGCTGACGGCTGAGCACGACAAGCAGCGAGTACTCACGCACGCTCAGGTCGTGGCCGGTTTGGAGGGCGCGCTCGATGTGCGCCTCGATCCGATCATGCAGCAGTGACAGTGCGTACCAACCATCTGCCAGGCCGGTCAGAGCGGCATCCGCGGTCATGGTGTTCCTCCTGCGTTGGGGTCGCGCTTCCAGAATAGACGAGATCCGCAATAGCCCGCGCTTGCAACTAACACGCGTCTGAAACTATTGTTGACGCCTGTAAAGCTCAGGCGCAACAACAAGTGGAGGCTCCACCCCATGCCACTCGCACTCCTGGCCCTGACACTCGGGGCATTCGGAATCGGCACCACCGAATTCGTCATCGTCGGGCTGCTCCCTGGCATCGCCGACACCTACGCGGTGTCGATCCCGACCGCGGGCCTGCTGGTCACCGGATACGCTCTCGGCGTCGTGGTCGGAGCGCCGCTGATGACCGGGCTCGGCACGCGCGTTTCCCGAAAGCGGATGCTGCTCACCATGTTGCTGCTGCTGGTGGCGGGCAACGTGCTATCCGCTGCCGCACCGACTTTCGGACTGATGATGACCGGGCGGATCATCGCGTCACTGGCACACGGCGCCTTCTTCGGCATCGGCGCGGTCGTCGCGGGAAATCTGGTGAAACCGGACCGCAAGGCCGGTGCGATCGCGGCCATGTTCACCGGACTCACTGTCGCCACCGTCATCGGCGTGCCGCTGGGCACTCTGCTCGGCCAGCACTTCGGTTGGCGACTCACCTTCCTGCTCGTGGCACTGATCGGCCTGCTCGGCCTGCTCGGCGTGGCCGCGCTGGTCCCCGAGCAGCCCGCGCCGCAGGATGCACGGCTGCGCACAGAGCTCGCCGTCTTCCGCAATCCGCAGGTCCTGCTCGCGATGGCGATGACAGTGCTCGGCTTCGGCGGTGTCTTCGCCGCGATCACCTACCTCGCACCGATGATGACCGAGGTCACCGGGTACGCCGAAGCCTCCGTCACCTGGCTGCTCGTGCTCTTCGGCCTCGGCATGTTCGCGGGCAACCTGATCGGCGGCCGCTACGCCGACCGCCATCTGATGCCGATGCTCTACACCGCGCTCGGCGGCCTCGCGGTGGTGCTCGCGCTCTTCGCCCTCACCGCCCACAGCAAGCCGGCCGCCGCGGTCACCGTCGTGCTGATCGGCGCGCTGGGATTCGCCACCGTCCCGCCGCTGCAGAAGCGCGTCCTCGACCAGGCCGTCGCCGCACCGACGCTGGCCTCTGCGGCCAATATCGGCGCCTTCAACCTCGGCAACGCCCTGTCGGCGTGGTTGGGCGGCATGGTGATCGCGGCGGGCTACGGCTACACCGCCCCCAACTGGGTCGGTGTGGTCCTCGCCCTGGCAGCGCTCGCGCTGGCCGTGCTATCGGGCGGGCTGGAACGCGCCGCCCAGCGAGGAACCACCGAACCGGCCAACGTACTGGCGCCCGTCGGCCACCGCTGACAATCTCCGACCGGCTCCGGCGGCGATCCTTGATCACCGCCGGATTCGTCCGTCGACACCCGAAGCCGTAGCCCCGTCGGCTGTGGCCTATTCGACGGTGACGGACTTGGCCAGGTTGCGGGGTTTGTCGACGTCGTAGCCGCGAGCCTGGGCGATCTCGGCGGCGAAGATCTGCAGCGGGACGGTCGACAGCAGCGGCTGGAACAGCGTTGGCGCCGAAGGGATCTCGATGAGGTCGTCAGCGAACGGGCGGACTGTGTCGTCGCCCTCCTCGGCGATCACGATGGTGCGCGCGCCGCGGGCCTGGATCTCACGGATATTGCTGAGCAGCTTGGAGTGCAGCACCGCGCGGCCCTTCGGCGACGGCATCACCACGATCACCGGCAGCCCGTCCTCGATCAACGCGATCGGGCCGTGCTTGAGCTCGCCCGCGGCGAAACCCTCGGCGTGCATGTACGCCAGCTCCTTGAGCTTGAGCGCCCCCTCCAGCGCCACCGGGTACCCGACGTGACGGCCGAGGAAAAGCACCGTCGGCACGTGTGCAAGCTGCCTGGCGAGCGCACGGACCTGCGGCCCTGTCTCCAGCACCCGCTCCACCAGCTTCGGCATCGCCTCGAGTTCGGCGAACTCGCGGGCCACCTCATCCGGGTACTTGGTACCGCGCGCCTGCGCCAAGGCCAGGCCGACCAGGTAGTTCGCGGCCACCTGGGCCAGGAACGCCTTCGTGGACGCGACGCCGATCTCCGGACCGGTCCTGGTGTAGAGCACCGCGTCGGACTCGCGGGGAATCTGCGCACCATTGGTGTTGCAGATCGCGAGCACCCGCGCCTTCTGCTCCTTCGCGTGCCGCACCGCTTCGAGGGTGTCGGCGGTCTCCCCCGACTGCGAGATCGCCACCACCAACGTCGAACGATCCAAAACCGGGTCGCGGTAACGGAATTCGCTGGCCAGCTCCACCTCGACAGGCAGCCGGGTCCAGTGCTCGATCGCATACTTGGCCAGCAGACCGGCGTGGTAGGAGCTGCCACAGGCGACGACGAAGACCTTGTCGAAGTCGCGCAGTTCCTGATCCGCGAGGCGCTGCTCGTCGAGCACGATCCGGCCGGAACCGGTCTCGTCGAGAGTGAAATGCCCGATCAAGGTGTCCGCGACAGCGGTGGGCTGCTCCTCGATCTCCTTGAGCATGAAGTAGTCGTGGCCACCCTTTTCCGCGGCGGCCAGATCCCAGTCGATGGTGAACGGACGGGTGCGCCCGTTCACGTCATTCCCGTCGAAATCGGTGACCTGGTAGCCGTCGGCGGTAATCACCACGGCCTGGTCCTGGCCCAGCTCGACGGCCTCGCGGGTGTGCTCGATGAACGCGGTGACATCGGAGGCGATGAACATCTCGCCCTTGCCGACACCTACCACCAGCGGCGTGGAACGGCGCGCCGCGACAATCCGGTCCGGGTAGTCGGCGTGGGTGAAGACCAGCGTGAACGCGCCCTCCAGCCGACGCAGCACCGCGAGCGCGCTCGCCACGAAATCACCGGCGGTCGGACCCGCGGCATAGGCGCGGGCCACCAGGTGCACGGCGACCTCGGTGTCGGTGTCGCTGCGCAGCTCGACGCCCGCTTCCTCCAACTCGCGGCGCAGTGGCGCGAAGTTCTCGATGATGCCGTTGTGCACCACCGCGACCTTGCCGGTGTCGTCACGGTGGGGATGCGCGTTGCGATCGGTCGGCGCGCCGTGCGTGGCCCAGCGGGTGTGACCCATTCCGGCGGTTCCAGCGAAGCGCGCCACGCCGGTCTCGGCCAGTTCCGCCTCGAGATTCGCCAGGCGACCAGCCTTGCGTTCCACCGCGATCGCGCCTGCTCCACTGAGGATCGCGACACCCGCCGAGTCGTATCCGCGATATTCCATGCGGCGCAACGCGTCAACGACAACGCCGAGGGCGTCCCGGTACCCGACGTACCCCACGATTCCGCACATGGCTCACCAGAGTACTTATCGGATAACGTTCTCGTCGTGTCGGCGTCTGTGAAATCACTTCTGAGCACCCTGACCAGCAAAGGCCCGCATCGGGTGCTGCGCGGCAATTTGGCCATCGCAGGCCAGCCCGGGGTGGTGTACACACCTGAATCGGGACGGAACCTGCCTGCTGTCGCGTTCGGCCACAGCTGGCTGACCGGCGCTTCGAACTATCGCGGACTACTCGAACACCTCGCGTCCTGGGGTTTCGTGGCGGCGGCCCCCGATACCGAGCGCGGTCCGATTCCGTCACATCTCGGCCTTGCCACCGATCTGCTCACCACCCTCGACATCTGCACCGGTGTCCGGCTCGGTGACGGCACGATCAGCGTGCACCCCGACCGCCTCGCCCTCGCCGGTCACGCCATGGGCGCGGGCGCCGCGGTCATCGCCGCCGCACAGCGTCCGGTCGCCGCGGTCGCCGCCCTCTTCCCGGCCCCGACCGCTCCCTCCGCCGAAACCCTCGCCCCCGATATCCACATCCCCGCCCTGATCCTCGCCGGCTCCGACATCGACTCCGTCAGCTCCAACGCCATCCCCGTCGCCGCCGCCTGGGCGGGCCCCACGGTCCTGCGCCAACTCGACGGCGCCTCCAACAACGGCATCATCGAAGGCCGCCGCGCTCTCGCCGCCCTCGGCGCAGGCAAGCACGAGTCCAAAACCGCCCGCACCACCCGCGCCCTACTCACCGGCTACCTGCTCAACAAACTCCTCAACGACAAGACCTACGCCCCCTTCGCCGACCCCGAGGCGGTAATCCCGCACACCACCGTTATCGACCCCGACGCTCCCCGGGACGAGGAGAAGAGGCCGAAACTCTCGGTGGGTCAGATCAGCCAGCTCTTGCGGCGGTAGTACTCGCCCTCCGGGTCGTCGTCCTCGTCCACCGGGGTGACGACATCGTTGGCTTTGCGAGCAGCGATCGAACGCGCGATCGCTTCCCGCTGCTCACGGGCCTCCGCTTCCAGGCGTTCCTCTTCCTGACGAGTCTCGGCCGCACGGCGCTCTGCTTCCTCGAACTCGGCGCGAGCCGCCTCGAGTTCTTCGGCATGTTCCTCGCGGTACCGGTGCTCCTCGACCAATGCCAGTTCGACAGCCGCTCGGTACGACGCCGCGGTTGCCTGTTTGGCTTCCTCGAGGTCTTCTAGCGCCACCGCTGATCGGCGCCGGAATTCTTCACCCGCACGTTCGATCTCGTCGGCATAGTTCATCGTCATCCTCGACCCCCGCATTCAGTATTTCTGCCGTCTCACAGCGGCCCAGCTTCCGCGAGCTCGGCACCGCTCTCGAACGGCGGTGGTTCCTGCCCATCAGGCGCGGGCATGGGAGCCGGGCGGTGTTCACCGTCTTCCTCCCGCCGCAGTGGCGGTGCACCGGTCGGAACGCCGGCCTGATTCGGATTCTCCGCCGGCGGCGAAGCGCTGCCTCCAGGGCCTGCCGGGCTGCCGGGCGTACCAGGGCTGTCCGAGTTACCAGGGTTGCCGGGAGGGCTACCGGGGTTGCCCCCTTGCGGGAACAACGGCTTCCCGTCTTCGCCCTCTGACCCCCCTGTGGAGATGACCGGGTTCCCCTTCTCGTCCAGCTTCACGCTGTACTCGTGAGCCTTCCCGTCCGCGTCGGTCACGACCGCCTTCAACTGACCGTCGAGACCCATCTCGAACTTCAGGTGCTTGCCTGCCAAGTCGAACTCGGCTGCCGGTTTGCCATCCTTTTTCTCATCGAGCTTCTGCTCATCAGGCTTCCCGTCACCGTCCTTATCTTCCGCCTGCTTCGGATCGAGGGTCTTCTCGATCTGCTGCAGCGCCTGATCGAGACCTTCCTTGATGGTGCCGCTCAACGCGGTCAGTCCTTGAGTTGCCGCGCTGGCAAGCTGTGTCGCGAGCGGCGACAGCGTACTGGCGACCTGGCTGAGGGACGCGAGGCCCTGGAGCGGGTTAATGGTAGAAGTCGGGTTGGTACTGACGGGGGTTGTCGGGTTGGTACCGGCGGGGGTTGTCGGGTTGGTACCGGCGGGAGTTGTCGGGTTGGTACCGGCGGGAGTTGTCGGGTTGGTACCGGCAGGAGTTGTCGGATTGGTACCGGCAGGAGTGCTCGGTTTATCGGGTTCCCCGGCCGGTCGCGGGTAGGAGTCTTGGTCGAGCTGCCCCAAGGAGGCTTGGAGCGTTTGGTACTGCGTCTTGACGTGCTCATCTACTGCGCGGCATTTGTCGACGAATCCAGTCAGCTTCTTCGTGAAGTCGTCTTTGAAAAGAACATCCAGCCATCGCTTGACAGCATTCTGAGCTATTTCACCATTCATCCCATATTGCACAAGATTGTTTTTTCCATCCGTGTGCGTATAACCATTGTCGAGCGCTTCACGAGTTTCCGGAAAATGATCGTAGACCCAGCATATTTGATCATAACTGATCCAGGTCTCAGCATTTTTGATATCAATCATGTACGCCACATCTTCGGGCGTTTTCCCATCAATTACTACCGGCAGGTCACTACCGATGTTCTGAGCTGTCTTTCCGTCGATCTCGACCGACGTTATCCAAATAGGCTCGAGCAGGGCCAGAGTGTACTCCGCTTTACCTTCGACAGCGGTGCGAATATCCGGAACAAACACACGGATGGCATCTATCGCGCCCTGTAGCTTCTTTCGATCCTCATCCGCATAGCGGAGTTGGTCCCCGATCATCTGCTGCGCCGCTTGGGAGGCGTTACCGCTCCACACAGCAGGCAGCCGCTGCAAAACCGCCCGCTGCCTGGCGATCTGCTCGTCGACGACCCCTACAACCTGCTTCAGCGCATCGGCAGTACCGGTCAGCTTGACCAGATTCATTCCACGCTGCTGGTCATACATAGCCTCCAGATCGGAGACCGAGTATTCGACATCATGGTCTGGAAACGCTTTCTTGAACTCCGGCATGAATCTGATCCAGTACTGCAGACCCCACGCGCCAACGTTCAGTATATCGTCGACATTTGCGTCGCTCATATCTCCCACCCAACCAAGTCATATGATTCGAATAGTTTCCCCACGCGGCCGGGTTTACGTCTGATTTGTTTCTTTTGCATTCACGTCATCGGTATATTCGTACTCGAACGCACTTTTTCCCAACGCAGCCCCCGTTGCCTTTGTCGCCGCACTCCAGTGCTGGAGCCAGATGCCCACTTTCTCCAAAGCATCGTGAGCGCCCTTTCCCTGCTGCTGATAAGCCCGCCCCGACTCTCGCTCACCGTTATGAGTTCCGAGCCCGAACAGGTTGTCGGTCACCGACTTGATGACGCCCTCGACGTCACGCGCGGAGCTCTGCATCTCGTTACCGAGTTGCGTCAGATCAGCTGTATTGACATTCAGCCCAGCCATCGGTCATCCCTCCACCCTGTCTCGCATCCTGCATGATGACGAGTCACACGCCGAACTTCGTCGTACTTGGTTGGACGCACGAGAGCAATGTTCGGTTCCATGGATCCACCTGCACGGCCTCGCAGCCGGTTACTGGCCGATTTTGCCGTGATCGGTGCGGACCCAACCCGAGGTGCCGTCGGGGTTGTGGTGGAACTCCCACGCCGCGTAATCGCCGTCCTTCTCCACGACAGTGACCTGATCGGCGATGCCGTCGTGGTCGTAGTCGGTCCAGACTTGCATGGCTTCGGGGCCGGAGGTGGTGATGGTGTCGAGGGTGCCGTCGCCGTCGATGTCCTGGGTCGGGTGGTGGAGGTCCACCGGGCCCAAGCCCTCCAGCGATGAGGATGCGTCGACGCCCGGTAGATCCAGGCCCGGGAATTCGCCCGAGGTGACCATGACTCCTCCTCATCGAGACTCGCGTGATGGTGCGGCATTTCACCCGAGAACGGGCATCGCTCCATCCTGTCATCCGCGAGTCCCGGACGCAGCCCCCTGGCCTTACTTGTTGAGGATTCTCACCGGATCAGTCAGCGGAAGCCTGGCCCGTCAGGACCAGGTAGTCGATTTCTTGGGGATGATCAGCCACAGCACCAGGTAGACGATGAACTGGGGGCCGGGGAGCAGGCAGGACAATACGAAAAGGAGTCGGACGACATTGGCGTTCCATCCGAAGTAGTCGGCGAGGCCACCGCAGACGCCGGCGATCCAGCTGTCGGTGGTGGAACGGGTAAGGCGACGGGCGGGTGCGGTCATTGTCTTCTCTTTCCTGTGTTGATCTCGGTAATCTCCACTCTCCGCAGAAACGCCCGTCGGCACATCGGTCCCATGACCTATCCCGACCCTGATTTCTCCCCGACCCGCCCTCAGGGTCAAGCCCCTATCCGCCCGGAAAAGCGAGCACGGCAGACTGTGCAGGTGAGCACCACTCTTCATGCGCGCGGACTGTCCGCAGGCCACGGCGAACGCACCCTGTTCGAGGACCTGGATCTCACGCTGGCACCCGGCGACGTGATCGGTTTGGTAGGCGTGAACGGCGCAGGTAAGTCGACGTTGCTGCGCATGCTCGCCGACCGCAGCAGCGCCAGCGGCAGCATCACTCTGAGCCCGCCCGACGCCACCATCGGTTACCTCGCGCAGGAACCGGAGCGCGTCGCAGGGGAGACCGTGCTCGAATTCCTCGGCCGCCGTACCGGTGTCACCGCGGCGCAGCAGGCGATGGATTCCGCCGCGGAACGGCTTACCGACGGCGGCGAGGACGACTACACGCCCGCTTTGGAGCGGTGGCTGGCTCTAGGTGGCGCGGACCTGGAGCAGCGCGCCGAGGAAGTCGCCGCCGACCTCGGTCTGGCCGACAGCCTCGCGAGCGGTCTCGACACCCCCATGACCGGACTCTCCGGCGGCCAGGCGGCGCGCGCCGGGCTGGCCTCGGTGTTGTTGTCCCGCTTCGACATTCTGCTGCTCGACGAACCGACCAACGACCTGGACCTGGACGGCCTCGCGCGACTCGAGCAGTTCGTGACCGGGGTCCGGGAACCATTGATGGTGATCAGCCACGACCGGGAGTTCTTGGCGCGCACGGTGAATCGGATTGTCGAGCTCGATCTCGCGCAGCAGCAGGTCGGTGTCTTCGACGGCAGCTACGACTCGTATCTGATGGAGCGCGAGATCGCCCGCCAGCACGCCCGCGAAGCTTACGACGATTACGCGGACACCAAGTCCGGTCTCGAAGCGCGAGCGCAGATGCAACGCAACTGGCTCGAGCACGGCGTGCGCAACGCCCGCCGCAAAACGCGCGACCCGAAAAAGGTCGACTCCGACAAAGCAGGCCGCAAGATGCGCGCCGAATCCACGGAGAAACAGGCCGCCAAGGCCCGCCAAACCCAGCGGCGCATCGAGCGGCTGGACGTGGTGGAAGAGCCGCGCAAAGAATGGGAACTGCGGATGGAGATCGCCGCCGCACCCCGCAGCGGCTCGGTGGTCGCCACCCTGGCGAACGCGACCGTCACCCGTGGCGATTTCACACTTGGTCCGATTACCACGCAGGTGGATTGGGCCGACCGCATCGTATTGACCGGCGCGAACGGATCCGGCAAATCGACGCTGCTCGCGCTGCTCTTGGGAAAGATCCAGCCGGACAACGGAACTGCCGCACTCGGGTCCGGCGTCCAGATCGGCGAGGTCGATCAGGCCCGCGGCCTGTTCCGCGGAAACACTCCACTGGCGGCAACTTTCGGCGCCGAAATGCCTGACTGGCCGGACGCGGAAGTCCGCACCCTGCTCGCCAAGTTCGGTCTGCGCGGCGCCCACGTGACGCGCGCCTGCGAAACCCTCTCCCCCGGCGAGCGCACCCGCGCCGCACTGGCGCTACTGCAAGCCCGCGGCGTCAACCTGCTGGTCCTCGACGAACCGACCAACCATCTCGACCTGCCCGCCATCGAACAACTGGAGCAGGCCGTCGAATCCTTCACCGGCACCATGCTGCTCGTCACCCACGACCGCCGCATGCTGGATTCCGTCCACTCCACCCGCCGCTGGCGCATGGACAACGGTCACCTCACCGAGGACTAGACCGAAGCCACTCGCTTCGCGAGATCGTCGGCCAGCTGTTGGGCCTGGACCGGATCGGTGGCCTCGACCATTACCCGAACGAGTTCTTCGGTTCCGCTGGGTCGCAACAGGATTCGCCCGGAGTCGCCGAGTACTCGTTCGGCCTCCGACACCGCTTCCTTGACCTCGGGGGCGTCGGCGACCAGGGTCTTGTCGGAGACCGGGACGTTGATCAGGACCTGGGGGACCGTCTGAATCACCGCGGCCAGGTCGGCAAGGGTGCGACGGGTCCGCGCCATCCTTGCCATCAGTTTCAGGCCGGTGAGGATTCCGTCGCCGGTGGTGCCGAAGTCCGGGAAGACCACGTGGCCGGACTGTTCGCCACCCAGGTTGAACCCACCGCGGCGCAGTTCCTCCAGGACGTAGCGGTCCCCGACCGCGGTGGTGCGCAAGGTGATTCCGGCCTCGCGCATAGCGATGTGCAGGCCGAGGTTACTCATGACGGTGGCGACCAGGGTGTTCTCGGTCAGCTCACCCGCCTCGTACATGGCAAGTGCCAGGATCGCCAGAATGGCGTCGCCGTCCACGATCGCGCCGTCGGCATCGACGGCGAGGGTGCGGTCCGCGTCGCCGTCGTGCGCGATGCCGAGATCGGCGCCGTGTTCGCGCACCGCGCGGCTGACCTGATCGAGGTGCGTCGATCCACAACCGTCATTGATGTTCAGGCCGTCGGGTTCGGCGTTGATGGCGATCACCGTCGCCCCCGCCTCACGGTAGGCGGCGGGACCCACTTCGGAGGCCGCACCGTGGGCGCAGTCGACGACGACGGTCAGCCCGGACAGATCCTGCCCGGTCGCCTCGACCAGATGCTCGACATAGCGCTCATGTGTGCCCGCCAGGCTGTACTGATCCGGAATGACCAGCCCGTGATCGCGCGCGCCGGAGGCATTGAGCACCCGTCCGATAGCGGCGCCGGTGGGGCGCAGCGGCGTGCCCTCGGCGATCAGCGCTTCGATCCGGTCCTCGATCGCGTCGTCGAGCTTGTGCCCGCCCGCGGCGAAAATCTTGATTCCGTTGTCCGGCATGGGGTTGTGCGAGGCGGAGATCATCACGCCGAGGCACGCGTCGTACAAACCGGTGAGGTAGGCGACGGCGGGCGTCGGGAGCACTCCTACCGCAAGCACATTCACGCCTGCGGCGGTCAGGCCCGCGGTCACCGCAGCCTCCAGCATCTCCCCGCTGGCTCGTGGATCGCGGCCGACCACCGCGAGCGCACGCTTCTTGCCGCGACTCAGGATCTGTGCGGCCGCACCGGAAATCTGCAGCGCCAGCTCCGGGCTCAACGAATCATTGGCAAGCCCGCGGACTCCATCGGTGCCGAACAAACGTCCCATACCTCGCCCCTCATCGGTGGATCCGCGGCGTGCGCCCCGGAGGCCCCTGGTGGGCCGTCGACGCGATACTCCGCAAGGAATACGCGTGCACGAAGCCCCGCAAGCGCCGCACGTTGATACAGCACGAGAGCAGGCGCCCAGCCGTGCTGGAAGCCTGCTCTCGCACAGGTGCCGCGTCGACCGTACCGTCTCCGACATAACCAGGATGGCGGAAGACGGCGGCCGACGTAGCCAAAATCAGCGCTTCGAGTACTGAGGCGCCTTACGGGCCTTCTTCAGACCGTACTTCTTGCGCTCGACGGCACGCGGGTCACGCGTGAGGAAGCCGGCCCGCTTGAGGGCGGGACGATCATCCGGGGTGACCTCGATCAGCGCGCGGGCGATCGCCAGGCGCAGTGCACCGGCCTGGCCCGAGGGGCCACCGCCGACGAGGCGAGCGTAGATGTCGAAGGACTCGGACCGCTCGACGGTCACCAGCGGCGACTTGACCAGCTGCTGGTGCACCTTGTTCGGGAAGTAATCCTCGATGGTGCGGCCGTTGAGCACGAAGTTGCCGGAGCCGGGCACCAGACGCACGCGAACCACGGCCTCCTTGCGGCGGCCGACGGTCTGCACCGGGCGGTCGATCACGATCGGGGCGAAAGTGGCGGGCTCGGCGTCGTAGCCGTATTCCTCTTCCACGACCTCGACGTTGCCGTCTTCGGTTGCGGCTTCCTCGGCGAACTCTTCGGTGTATTCCTCGGGCGCGGTCACTGGGCCACCTGCTTGATCTCGAACGGAATGGGCTGCTGAGCGGCATGCGGATGCGTCGGGCCCGCGTAGACCTTCAGCTTGCTCGCGATGGCGTCACCGAGCTTGTTCTTCGGGATCATGCCCTTGATGGCCTTCTCCACGAGACGGTCGGGGCGGGTGTCCAACACCTGACCGACAGTGCGCGACTTGAGGCCGCCCGGGTGCCCGGAGTGGTGGTGGATGAGCTTGTCCGCCTTCTTGTTGCCGCTGATGGCAACCTTCTCGGCGTTGATGATGATGACGAAGTCGCCACCGTCGAAGTTCGGTGCGTAGGTCGGCTTGGTCTTGCCACGCAGCAGATTCGCTGCCTGGACCGAAAGACGGCCGAGCACTACGTCAGTGGCATCGATGACGTACCACTTGCGGGTCACGTCACCAGCCTTGGGGCTGTACGTAGGCACAGTGCTTCCCTGTCTGTAGTCGGTGTTGCCGGCCAAGCGTGCGGTCGAGGCGATTCCGGCGGCCGGTGGAGACCCGGACCTCGACGAACGTTCCACACGCCAACGGGCCACAATACCAGCCGGGGTACAGCGAACCGAAACCGGTCAGATCAGGACAGGCGGACCTGGGTCGATGGCCCCTGGCGGGCCCGGCACCACGTAACGCAGGGTGTCGATGCTCGGCTGCGCGCAGTCCGACTCGTCGGCTTTGGTCGCCGAGCCGCTTCGCTCCGGCCCACCGGCCTGGTATCCGCGCACCGAGGCAATGCCCTGCCGGTGCTCGTCGATGACCTGCGGCGTGAGCATGCACGACGCCGACGCGAGCGCTACCGGACCGGCCTGCTCACCGTCGGACGGCATGGCCGCGACGGCCAACGCCACCGCACCGATCACCACGTTCGCGCCGAACAGGTTGTCCTTGAGCTTGTTCCACCGCTTACCCTTGCGCGGCTTGTCGTCGTCCGCGGGCGGCGGTTCCTGCCACTGTCCGTGCTGTGCCTGCTCCGGACCGGCTTGCGGTGGCCCATACGGGTTTCGCGGACCCAGCGGCGGCACCGGGCCGCCGGGGGCGGGACCTTGCGGCGGTGCGGGCGGGTGTGCCGCGGCCGGGGGTCGTTGTTCGTCGGGCTGCTGGCTCGGCGGCCTGGTGAACCGGCTGCCGAGCTCGGCCAATCCTGGCGGCAGGCCCCGGGGAACCTCGTCGCGCGGGACCCGAGTGGTCGCGTCTTCGCTCGGATCCGGCGGCCCGGCGGTCGGGTACCCGGCGCCGTACTGCACGACCGCGTCCCTTCTGGGCTGCGACAGATCGGGACGGCCCTGCGCCGCCTCGGCCTGACGCTGCACGGACTCGGCCTGACGCTGCGCCGACATGGCTTGCTGCTGCGCGGCTTCGGCCTGCTGCTGCGCGGATTCCACAGGATGCGACCCGGATACGTGCGGCGGCGCGGCGGCCGGTCGTTGCGGCGCCGGTTCCGCGTGCCTGCCCGCCGATTCCGGTTCCCCGTTTTCGTTGTCGGTGGCCAGCAGATGCGCGGCGCCGAGCACCAGCGCGTGCATCGGATGATCGGCCACCTGCAGCCGGTGCCCGAGATGATTCTGGAAGGCGAGCCGCAGCGCGTCGTTGAAGCACACATTGCCCGACAGCAGCACCGTCGAGGTATCCGCGCCGATGGAGCGGGCCGCGGCCATGACCTCGATCACCACGTTGTCGGCGGATCGGGCATCGCGCATCGATTCGGCGTTGACCATGACGTCGACCGATTCGGTCGGCTGCTCGTCGTCGCCGTGCACCGCGACAACCAGCATGGTCCTGCCGTCGGAGTACACGCCGGTGGCGCCGATACCCCGCGGGTTGCGCTCGTCCGGCGCGCGGACCAGCCCGAGCGCACGCACGTATCCCGACAGCGCGACGCTCTCCGGCAGCGGCTCGACGGTGACGTCGAGCTGTTCGACCAACTCGGCGAACACCTCGACCTTCTCGTCCGGCCAGCCGTCCGGGAAGGGCAGCGCCACCACGTCGGGCTTACCGCGCAGATACTTGCCGACGGCCGCGAGCGGGTTGTACATGCGCGCCCGCATCACCAGTTCCGCGGGCCAGGTCGCACCCGCGATCACGATCTGCGGATGCCCGAGGATGTCGCGCACATCGGCGATGGCCATCCCCAGGTCCGGTCGCTGCCGCTCCACCCCCGCGGTATGCAACCGCCCCGACGCATCCGCGAGCAGATACGCCGGCGGCGTATACGTACCTTCCACCTGCACCGGGCGGATCGGCGTCCCGCCGCCACCCGCAGCCACGGACACCACATCCCAACCGAGATGTACTGCCCCTACTCGCACCGTCACAGGCATAAGTGTGCCTGGTGCGCGTCCGACACGCGCGGCGCGTCGGGTTGATCACGGGACCGGCAGGGATTCACGCCGCCGACTTCTTCAGCCGCAACCGGCGCCAGGTGAAGATCGCCAGGATCAGCGTGATCGCCACGAGCATCCCGATGTTCAGGGCCCAGATGTCCGGCTTGTGCTGCCAGAGTGTGTCCTGTTGCGCGTTGATGAAGACCTCACGAATATTCACCGTCGACGCCCCCGAGGCGTACCCCCAGCGGGCCGGGAAAAGCCACGACAGCTGCTCGAGCACGACGCGACCGGTGACCGGGATCAGGCCGCCCGCCATCACCAGCTGGGCCATGATCATCACCACGAGCATCGGCATCACCTGCTCGTTCGATCTCGCCAGGCTGGAAAGCAGCAGGCCGAAGACCACACAGCAGACCGCGGTCAACGAGATATCGATGTACAGCTCGACACTGCCGTTGGCGATCACCGACCCGTCGGCGGGCGCTTTCTTGCCCGCAAGCGTGATTCCGACGAGCACCGCCGACTGCAGGAACGCGGTGACGCTGAAAACGGCGATCTTCGCGATGAGATAGGCCGATGGCTTCAGCCCGACCGCACGCTCGCGGAAGAAGATGGTGCGCTCGCCGACAAGGTCGCGCACAGTCAGCGTGGAACCCATGAAGCAGGCGCCGAGGATGAGCACCACCAGCAGCTGCTGAGTCTCGCTGCCGCCGGTCGGGGCGAAGGTGCCGTCCGGCAGGGCCGCGAGCGCACCGCGCTGGAAGCCGTTCTTGCCGGGCACCACCAGCGATAGCACGCCGAGTATGAAGGGCAGGATCACCAGGAACGCCAGATACCCGCGGTCGGCGAAGATCAGCCGCACCTGCCGGCGCGCCAAGGTGGAGAACTGCTTGCCACCGCCGGATTGAGGTGGACTGCCCACCGATCCGTTCTGCGTGGGCGGCGGTGGCGGCGGGACGGCGGCCTGTCTGGATCGGTAGGCGGCGAACGCCTGGTCCGGACTCGCGGCGACCTTGGCGAAGATCTCCGCCCAGTCGCTGGTACCGAGCGCGCCGCCGACCCCGGCCGGGTGGCCGCAGAACGCTGTCTTGCCGCCGGGTGCGAGCAGCAGCACCTGATCGCACATGTCGAGGCAGGCCACCGAGTGGGTGACCACGATGACCACGCGACCCGCGTCGGCCAACTCGCGCAGCATCACCATCACCTGGCGATCCAGTGCGGGGTCCAGACCCGAGGTCGGCTCGTCCAGGATCAGCAGCGACGGACCGGTCAGCAGTTCCAGCGCCACCGAGGCGCGCTTGCGCTGACCGCCGGAGAGCCGGTCGACCCGGGTGTCGGCGTGCTCGGTGAGTGAAAGTTCTTTCAGCACACCGTCGATCACCTGCTGGCGATCGGCCTTGCTGTTGTCCGGCGGCAGGCGCAGTTCCGCGGCGTAGCCGAGCGCCTGGCGCACGGTCAACTGCCGATGCAGCACATCGTCCTGTGGCACCATGCCGATACGGGAACGCAGCGCCTCGTATTCGGCGTGCAAGTTGCGTCCCTCGAAGGTGACCACACCGCCGGAGGGCTGGGTAGTACCCGCGATCAGTTTGGACAGCGTCGACTTACCAGCGCCGGAGGGTCCGATCAGCGCGGTCAGCGTGCCGCGGCCCGCCTGCATATTGACATCGACGAGCAGCTGCTTGTTGCCCTCGACGGTGAACCCGACACCATGCACGTGCAGGCCCTGCTCGGCGACCGGCTTCTGCCGATGCACCAAAGTGCCTTGCTGGACGACGAAGTCGATATTGCCGATGGTGATGATGTCGCGCTCGCGCAGCACCGTCCGCTGCTCGCGGCGGCCGTTGACGAAGGTGCCGTTCGCCGAACCGAGGTCCTCGATCGTCAGCCCCTCGTTGGCGGCGACGAGGCGGGCATGCTTGCGCGAGGCCAGCGGATCGTTGACGACGATCTGGTTGTCGGTGGTACGGCCGATGTCGAGCCCGCCGGGTGGCAGGCGGTCGCCGCGGGCGATCGGCGCGGTGGACGGACGGGCCCGCAGCGGCGGCAGTGACGAGGTGTCGGCCCTGGTCGTCATATTGATGTTGAGCTGCTGCGGCGGAACGTGCTGCGGCAGCGGCGCCGACGGCGGCGGCTGCCGACGCTGCTGCTGGGTAGGCGGCGGCGCCGAATGAGTGCGTGCCGGCCGAGGCGACGGGACAGCGGGAAGCAGGTGCAGCAGTGGCCCACTGATCGCATCGCCGAGCCGAACCTGTGTCGGCCGATCGATCGAAACGGGCTGGCTGAGCCTGCGCGCATCCACGAAAACACCGTTCGTGCTGCCGTTGTCGGTCAGTACCCAGGCACTCCCCTGCCAGGTCAACGTCGCGTGCACTCGTGAGACGAGCGGGCTGTCGACGAACAGCGTCACTTCCGGCGCGCGGCCCATCGTGATCGGCTTACTCGAATCGAAAACCCGTTCGGTTCCATCATGGCGCACGGTGATGGTCTGCGCCCCCGGTGAAGACATGCAGCGGATACTATTCCATCACCCGGACATCGGCGGTGCCCCCGATGCGCCATCTACCCCGATCCGGCGACCGATGTGAACGTCTTTCCGGCCGACCAGGGGGAGCCTTGCCGAAACTCACAGCGACCGCGCTCATTACGGCCGTACTGTGCGCGGTAACCCTGTTGGCGGGCTGCACCCGCTCAGTGGACGGCAGAGCGGTCTCGGTCTACGACGATCCATTCAAAGTGGCGGGGCTGCCGACCACCAGCGGACCGAGCGGGCCGCGGTCCGGCGTCCCGGACACCGAGCTCACTGCGACCAACGGCGACGGCAGCGCGACAGACACCCTGGCGCTCAACGCTGTCGACGATATCCAGACCTATTGGCGCGGCGAGTTCGGCAAGGAATTCCAGGGTGAGTTCAAGCCGGTCGACAAACTCATCTCCTGGAGCGCGAAGGCGCCGAAGGGTCAGGCGCCCGATTTCTGCAAGGAAACCACCTATCGACTGGTGAACGCCGCGTACTGCAGGCTGGACAACTCCATCGGCTGGGACCGTTCGGTGCTGCTGCCGACGATGGAGGAAACCTTCGGCAAGATGTCGGTGGTAATGGTGCTCGCCCATGAATACGGGCACGCTATCCAGAGCATGGCGAAGATCGTCGCCCCCAAGGACCCGGTGATCGTCAAGGAGCAGCAGGCCGACTGCTTCGCTGGCGCGTTCATGCGTCATGTTGCCGAGGGCGGCGCCGCGCATTTCACCATCAACACTTCCGACGGTCTCAACTCGGTGCTCGCCGCGACGGTCGCGATCCGCGATGCCAACCCTGACGACCCGGAGAGCGTGCACGGCTCGGCCTTCGAACGGGTCACCGCCGTGCAGATCGGCTTCACCGACGGACCCAAGGCTTGCAAGGCTATTGATATCAACGAGATCGCGGGGCGGCGCGGCAATCTGCCGCAGAGCTTCACCGGCGACGAGGGCCACGGCGAATACGCCATTACCAAGGAAAACCTGATCGAGCTGAGCAAGGCGCTCGCCGCCATACTGCCGATCGAGGAAACACCGACCTACGACTACTCCGGTGCGAAGATCGACTGCCGCAACGGCGTAACCACCGAACCCGTTTCCTACTGTCCCGCCGAGAACACCATCGCGACAGACATCCCCGAACTCGCGCAGCGCGGCACCTCCAACTCCGATGTAGACAATCCGCTGCCGTTGAAGGTGACCGGCGACTACAACGGCTACGTCGTCTTCATTTCCCGATACACCCTCGCGGTGCAGCAGAGCAACGGCCAGCAGCTCGTCGGCGCCAAGACCGGACTGCGCGCCGCGTGCCTGTCCGGGGTGGTCACCGGCAAGCTCGCCGAGGCCGGTCGCCCGCTCTCCCAGGGCGACATCACCCTCGCCGCAGGCGATCTCGACGAGGCGGTGTCCGGTCTGCTCACCGATGGGCTCGCGGCAAGCGACGCCCAGGGCAGGACGGTGCCGAGCGGATTCTCCCGAGTGGACGCGTTCCGCGCCGGAGTTCTCAACGGCGAGACGACCTGCACATCGCGGTATTCGTAACAGCGACGCTGAGCCCAACTGCGGCGGACCGCTCAGCCCAACCGCGGCGGACCGCTCAGCCCAACCGCGGCGGACCGCTCAGCCGAACGGCGGCGGCGCCGCGGGCTCGAACCGCAGCACTCGATTGCCGATCATCACTTCGACGCCCGGCACCAGCAGCATCGGCTGGTCGGTGGCCAGCCGGACCCAGTCACGGTAACCGGGCATCCGGGTGCGTGTTCCGTTGGTCGAGCCCCGATCCACCACGGACACATCCCAATTCACCAGCATGATCTCGGCGTGCGCTCGGGACATACCGCCGGAGGAATCGTCGACCTTGAGCGGAACCAGGCCGCGCTGCGCTTGCTCGGAATGCTCTGGGTCACGCCCGATCACCGCGTCCGCGGCCAGCATGTAGGTCATGCCGTCATCGAGGATCAGCATGCCGAGCGGCGGGCGGACCACCTCGATCAACTGCTGGGTCTGGTCCACCGGCATCCCGCACACGGTGCAGAACGCCGAGCGCGGATCGCTGGGATGCGCACGCGCACACTTGAAGCCGAGCACCTTCACGGTGAGGGCGGTGGCCTTGGCGGTCGCCTCCAGCCTGCGCTGTAGGTCTGGATCCGGTCGCGGCGCCGGGTTGGTGCCGCCGAGCTGAGTCGGCGCGAAGTGCGGGTCGATGGCTTGCTGATCCTCGCTGGAATCGAGCATCGCGGTCGACGCCTGCGTCCCGGTCGGGTACGGGTCCGGAGCCGGTTCGGCCGTCGGCGCCTGCTCCGAGTCGATGCGCGCGGTCGGCGGCGGAATGCGCCGATGTGGGTCTGCCTGCCCGACCACACCGGACCGGCCGCGCACCGGATCGGACCAGACGATCGCCCCGCCCGCCTGCGCGATGCCCTCCACCAGCCAGCCGATCCCACGCTCGGCGGGCAACTCGGGTATGCGCCCCTTGGCATCGTCGACGAACAGCGCGATCGCGCGGGCGGGGACGGTCGCGACGCGATCGACGGTGAAGGCCGAATCACTGCCTCGGTACTGCTCGAACGTGCTGTCCCCGGCCAGTACCGCGGTGACCGAACCGTGCAGGAAAATCGCCACGCCACCGGTATCGGCCGCGGACAGCACACCGAAGTCGATCGGCTCCCCGGGGCTGATCTGTTCCGCGTGCTTCATCAACCAGCGGGTGGCCTGCCGCGCCACCAGCGCACCCGGCCCGGCGGGCTGCTGCTCGGATGCCTCACGGATCAGCTCGGCAAGCGATTCCAAGGCGAGAACGGCGGGTGATTGCGGAGTCAGCCTGCCGCGCCCGCGATGGGCGACGACCACAACCGCGCCCTCGACCCTGGCGACGGCGTGACCTCCAGCGACAACCTCGACCTGCCGATCCTTCACCGGTATCGGCCCCCAGCGGGTGTGGAGTACGGGTTCGGCGTCACGACACCAGAGTATGGCAATACGAGCAACAGAAACCACCGCTGGCGACTGCTCGCAGGTCGCTCGACAACACCGCGGCGACTGCTCGCAGGTCGCTCGACAACACCGCGGTGACTGCTCGCAGGTCGCTCGAACAACACTGAACCTTCTCCGCGCCATTCCGGTAACTTCACATATACAAACGGGAGGAATGAGGGGCCTGACATGGTTCGGATTTCGCGCATCGCGCTTGCCGCGGCCGCTATCGGGCTGGCGGGTGTTTTGACCGGATGCAGCGGCATACCGGGGACGCCGGCCGCCGGGGAGCTGGACGTCCGCAAGTTGGAGGTCGGCACGTATCAGGTGGACCGTCACAAGTATCCCCAGGACGCGGGCAACAACGGGGCGCTGCTCGAAGGCATGCGGATGTCCGAAGTCGTGGTCCCGACCGTTCGGGTCGACCCGGCGCTGAACTACGGGCGCGGCAGTACCTTGATCGCCAACCCCGAGGATGCCATCGACTTCCTGGCCAACGTGTCCAAGCCGATCCTGGAGAACCGCAAGATGATCGTCGGCTACGCCGCCATCGGTGCGGACCGGCCGGATCCGCCCGGCGACACCAGGCCGTCGCCGGAGGCAACCTCCCTCACCAACGTCCTGCTCCGCTTCCCCGACGAAGCCGCCGCGAAGCTCGCAGCGAGGGAGCTCGAGGACACCGATCTCGCCGTCTCCCCCGATAACCGCAAGCTCCAGTCGACGAAGTTCCCCGACTCCTATAACCATTGGCGCCCAGGCGTTCCCACCATCGGCACCTTCATGGCCTACAAGGAATTCGTCATCTCGTTGTTCGTCCAGCGTCCGAAGGCCGACGGCCCAGATCTGTTGAGCTGGGTCGAGAAGACCCTCGCCGCTCAGGTCCCCGTACTGGACAAATTCCAGGCCACCCCGCAGAACAAGCTCGACACCCTGAAGGTCGACCCGGACGGACTGCTGGCCAGGGTCGCGGTCGCCGACCGCAAAGGCCACACTCCCGACGGCACCAGCTTCGCCATCTACGGCCCGAATTTCCTGATCAGCGGCACCGATGACGAAGGCGTCCGCAAACGCCTGGTGGAGGAGACCGGCGTCGACCGCGTCGCGATCGTCGACGCCAGCACCGTTACCCGCGTCCGCGATTTCGCCGCCGCCGAGAAACTCATCACCGGACTCATCGGCAGCGTGGGCAACCAGTTCGACCCGATCGGCGCACCCAACGACATCCCCGGCGCAAAGTGCATGGAGCTCAACAGCACCGGCGATCCCGACCGCGACTACAAGTATCGGTGTTATGTGCCGTACAAGCAGTACGTGGCCGTGGTGACCAGCGACAAAGAGCCCGATGTCCGGCAGAAGGTCGCCGCGCAGTACGCGCTGCTCGCGAACAGTCTCTGACACCGCCGACTAGCTCCGGCACCGAGAAACTGATCCCGGTGCGGCACGCGCGAGTGAAGTAGTATCCCGCGAGAACTACGGGAACGAGGGGTGGGTGTGACGCTGGCCGTCGTCCCGTACGGACGGACGATGGCGAGAATCCGCCGGGACGGGGGAAATAATGAGGTTCAGAGGCGGGCTGGCCGCAGTGGTCACCGCGGCAGCCGTGGCAAGCGTGAGTTGTTCGAGCATTTCGGGGAACCCACAGCCAGGTTTGACGCCGGTGGATGTGGCGTCATTGAAAGTGGGGGCCTACACACCGGAGCCGACGGCCTACGAGCCGGACATCACCAGTTTTCCGGATATCCGGCTGATCGAGGCGCGCCGGATGCTCAATTACCTGGCGCATCCGTTCGAGATCGATAGCGACATCACCGACGTCGGCAACCTGAAGTTCATGTACGACGCCGATTCGATGATCGGCCCCAACTACATTCCCGAGAAGTTTCGACCGGCAGCCGCGGACAACAACCTGCTCGCAGGCGTGTACATGTCGGCGATCAACCCCGATCTGCGCAGTCGGAAAAAGCTGATCATCTCGATCATGCGATTCCCGACCGACGCCGCAGCCAGACAGGCGGCCGATCAGTTCGATCAGCTCGCCAACAGCGACCCGGGACGCTATCGCATTCCGATCGCGGGCCACCCGGACGCGAGGGCGTCCTCCGGCAATGACATTGTGGCCTTCTCGTTCATCTCGCACGGGCCGTATCTCATTCTGACGAATGCCGGTGTCCCGCAACCGAATCAAGGTGCGCTCGCCGAAGTCATCGGAAAGACCATCAACAGGCAGATCGAGCTGTTGGACAAGCAGCAGCCGACTCCGCTGGACGACATCCTCGACCTGCCGCTCGATCCGGACGGCATCATGCGATTGGCGTTACCCAAGGCGCCGGACTACACCGACCCGTTCTTCACCGACGACGACTTCGCCGCCTACCAACCCTCCGGTGAGCTGCATTTCGAGCGAAACCCGAGCGAACTCAAGAAGGCATTCGAAGAGAGCGGGGTCGACCTGGTCGGCCGTCGCGGCGGGATCGTTTATCGCACACGCGATCTCACCGCCGCATTCCACCTGCAATCGGTCCTGGTCAAGGCAGGAAAGAACGATGAGGTGCTGGATCCACCGCCCGGGCTGCCCGACGCCAGGTGCGTAAAACTCGATAGCACCGACGAGATGAGGAATTTCGACCAGCTCTGCGCCGTCGTCTACGGACGGTATGTCGGCGTCGTTGTCACGAAGGCGCCGCTGGCCTCGCGGGTCGACACGGCGCTGTATCAGCGCGCCGCCGCACAGTACGCGGTACTGGCGAAGGGGGCCTGAATCCATGACGCGAACACGAATCCTGTGCCTGACCGTCGCCGCGACGCTCGGCGCTCTGACCGGTTGCGGCCAATCCGGCGGCAGCGCCGACTCCCCCACCTACGATGTGGCCGCGCTCGATGTGGGCAACTATTCGACGGTGCCACGCGATAGCGAAGCCTCCCGAACAGCGTTGTCGGGTCCACGCCTGGAGGCGGCCAGGATCGGTGACGCGACACCGCTCCCGATGGAAATCGACGGAAAGCTGGTCTTCAAGCCGACGATCTATTGGGAGCGCCGCATCACGCCCGCGGATCCGCGGGAGTTGCCCTCCATCGACAAGAAGGAGTTCAACGACCTGACGCAGGGTCTGGTAGCGGGTTGGTACACCCGCGGGCAACGTCGCGAATATAGCCCCGGTTCGGCATTGCAAATGTTTACACTGCGCTTCACCGACGCCACCCAGGCCGAGACAGCCGCCACCCGCATTGCCGACCGGCAGCGGGAGACACTGCCCGGTGAGCCCGTGACGATTCCCGGAATTCCAGCGGCCAAGGCGAAATGGTCGGTGAGCAAGCGCTATCTCGACGCCCAGCTGACCAAGGACGCGATGCTGCTTCTGGTCCGCGTCGAGGACCCGATCACCGAACCCGTGAACACCGCACCGTTGGCCGAGCTGGCGCAGCGCGCCTTCGACAAGCAGCTCGAAGGACTGAAAAGCTATACCCCGACACCGGTTGACCAGCTCACCTCGCTGCCCATCGACGTCGACGGCCTGCTGAGCCGCACCTTGCAGATGGAACGCTCGCCGTCGGAGAAAGACGGCGGAGATCTGTCCATGGTCCTTGCCAAGCACGCGGCGCTGCACACCGAGTTCTATCCCGGTCTGGCCAAAGCCGCCTTCGAGGACGCGGGCGTCGATCTGGTCGCCTTCTCCGATGACCGGGTGTATCGCACCAAGGATAAAGATGCCGCGGAGCGCTTGATCGCCGCATTCATCGATCAGGAAGCCAAGGGCTACAAGACGATCGACAGCCCACCCCATATGCCCGGGGTCAAATGCTTCGATCTCCGAGATCCGAAAGGCAACACCTACCGTTATCCGCCGGTGTGCTACGTGGCATATGACCGCTACGTCGCGCGCGTCGAAAACAAGAATGTGCAGCAGCTCTATCAGCAGGCCGCCGCGCAATACAAGCTGCTGACACAGGGGCGATAGGTCGTGCGGACTACGCGAAGGAAAGGGGCGGGTGTGCGGCTCGCCGGGAAATCGACGCCGGTTCGAGCCGCGTCGGCGCTGCTCATTGCCGGGGCGCTGGTGTTCGGGACCAGCGCATGCGGCTCAGAGGTATCCGGGACCCCCACGCGGATCCAGTCCGACGTGTCCACGTTGGATGTCGGGAACTATCAGACCAAGCCGCGCGTGATCGGTAATGCCAAGAGCGAGCGGCAAGCTCGCGCGCGTGAGGCTCAGCGACTTGCCGACTTCGTGGCACTGCCGTTCGAAGCCGATCCGTCTTACGTCGAGGACGCGTGGCAGATCCGTCCGCATATCGTGCTCAATCGAAAAACCATCGACAACATCGTCATCAACGACACCTTCGACGACGTCGCGAAGGATCTGGTGGCAGGCTGGGTCAACGCCTGGCAGACCGGCGGCAACCCCGAGGACAAACGACGCACCCTGAACCTCGCGGTGCTGATGTTCCCCGACGCGAAGACCGCATCGGCGGTCGGCCCTGCGCTCGAACACGACGATTTCACCTACAACCGCGACAACCAGCCGGTCCCGATCACCAAGCACCCGAACACGACTGCCCATTGGCGGCCCGATATCTCCTCGATCGGTTCGTGGACGGTGCACGATCGATATGTCATTTTCATCAAGGTCGTCGACGACACCTCCGCACCCGACCTACCCGCCCTGACGAATCAGGTCGAGCGGATGCTCGACGTGCAACTCCCGCTCATCGACAAGTTCCAGCCGACACCCGGCGCCGAACTGCAGCGCATCCCCCTCGATCCACCGGGGCTGCTCGGACGCACCCTGCCGAGCAATCCGGAAAGACCGCTGCGCGCCGAACCGGACGGCCTCTACACCGGCCGAGGCGCCCTGTCCCTGTTGCAGGCCAGTCCGACGTCACTGACCAGACTGGAAGAAGGCGAAGTCGATCTGGTCTCGTTCGGCGACGCAGTCGTGTTCCGGAGCAGATCCGACAAAGGCGCACGCGCCCTGTGGAAACAGTGGCAGCCGTCCACCACCTTGGAGCCGAATCAAAAGATGATCGACTCACCGGCCGGGCTCGCACAGCAGATCGAATGCTATGCGGATCTGGTCGGATCCGGTGACAACCAGACCGTGGCCATGAACATCTGTAGCTTTCAGGTCGACCGCTACACCGTGCAAGCCGTCGCCAAGCAATTGCAGGATCTTCATCAGAAGATCTCCGCGCAGTACGCCCTGATCACCAGTAACTGACCGTCGGCTCGTAGCGGCCGCGAGCTCCATACTTTGCGGTGACTTGCTAGATTTCTCCGGAAGGCTCGCATGGCCGGGCGTTCGACATCGTTGAGGGAGGACCGAATGGCGTTGCGGCCCGGCGCAATCGTTGGCGGCTACCGGGTACTTCAGGTCCTCGGCGCGGGCGGAATGGGCACCGTGTATTTGGCGCAGAACCCGATCCTGCCCCGCCGCGACGCTTTGAAGGTGCTCAGCGCCGATCTGTCCACCGACGACGAGTTCCGGGCCAGGTTCGAGCGTGAGGCGAATCTGGCTGCCGGGCTCGACCATCCGAACATCGTCGCGGTGTACAACCGCGGCGAAGAGGCCGGTCAACTGTGGATCGCCATGCAGTATGTCGAGGGCACCGACGCCTCGGAGGAGGCCAAGAAGGGGCCGTCGATCATGACTCCGCAGCGGGCCCTGCGGATCGTGTCCGAGGTGGGCAAGGGGCTCGACTACGCTCATCGGCGCGGGCTGCTGCATCGCGATGTGAAGCCTGCCAATTTCTTGCTCTCCGCCGCGGAGGAAGGCGACGAGGAGCGGATCCTGTTGACCGACTTCGGCGTCGCGAAGTCCGCGGACGACGGCCAAGACCTCACGGCGACAGGTAATTTCATGGCCACCGTCGCCTACGCGCCACCCGAGCAACTGGTGGGCACCAGCCTGAACCACCGCGCCGACATCTACAGCCTCGGCTGCTCCTTCTTCAAGCTATTGACCGGGCAGAACCCCTACCCGTCGACCATGCCCGCCGTGGTCATGATGGGCCACCTGCACGAGCCGCCGCCGAAGTTGAGCGCGATCCGCCCCGGCCTGCCCGCCGCACTCGACGGCGTGATCGAAAAGGTGATGGCCAAGGACCCGGCGCATCGCTACGCCACCTGCCGCGAATTCGTCCAGGCGGCCGAAGCGGCGTTGTACGGCAATCAGTTCCGTGCTCCGGAGGCCGGTTACGCGACCGGCCCTCGGACACCGCTCGCCGGATCCGTCACCGGTCCCCACATCCCCATCACCGGACCGATCACCGATCCCCGCGCGCCCATCGCCGGATACGCGCCGCAGCAGCGCGAGGACACCGACCAACGCATCGTCGCTACCATGCGAAACGGCAACGGGCGCTCCCGCTCCCGTCGATTCATGGTGCCCGCGATCCTGGCCGTCGTGGTCGCCGCCGTTGCGGCGGGCACCTTCTTCTTCACCAGCCGCGGGTCGGATTCCGGCAGCGGCGACCAGTTGGCTCGAGCACGCAGCGACAATCCGCAATTCGAGGGAAAGTCGGTCACCGCCTTCAATTTCGGCAACTCCACGCTGTCAGCCGTGCTCAACCCGAGCGAACAAGCCAAATTTCTGCAGAGCATCGGCTTCCTATACAACCCGAAGTACAAAGCGGTCGGCGATGAAAAATCACCACGTGCGTTGTCGGTCAACAGCTATTCGTCGGACATCAATACCGACGTCGTCATCGTGCTGAGGTCCGACAGCGACGCAATGAACAGTGGCCTGCGCGGTCTGCCGAGTTCCATCATGCCGACCGGGGCCAAGATCGTCGTGGTGGACGATCCATCGACGGTGCAGGCATTTCAAGTCTGGACCGCGCAATCCCAGGGCGTTCTCGTCGACAAGATGGTCCCCACCATCGCGAAGGTCGTTAAGTAGCAGACTGCTAGCGCCACAGCACGCCATTGGGTAGGGTGATGCGCAGCCAGCCCACTCGCCAGTTCAGGTGGTAGCGAGCACAGGGGGAAGGAGGGGAGCGGAGCGCTGGCGGCGACCGACGCGGCGGCACCGCGGTACGAGACGTCCGGGGGGATCTCATCCAGGCCTTCCGTCCACGATGCAGCCGGTCGACAACGCGCACGCGACGAGACGCAATCCACCAGATTTCTTCGAAACTGGATGGAACCGATCAGGCCTAGGACGCGTCCAAACATATGAACAGGTCAGCTGGCACCTGCAACGTTGATCATCAGTAGAAAGAGGAGGAGCCACAATGGCAGCAGGGCATCTTGAAGCTAGTCCCGAATTGATCGCTCAGAAGGCGAAGGAGTTCCAGGAGCAGCACAACAGCCTGATGATCGCCATCCGGACGCTGAAGGCTGACGAAGACGCCGTCACCAACGGCGCCAACTGGCAGGGCCAGGCGCGTGATGCGTTCAACGCCTTTATGGAGCGCTACTACTTTCAGGCCGACAAGCTGAACGACAAGCTGATGGAGACCTCCGAGAAGCTCATCAAGGCCGGATCGTCGTTCGAGTCCCAGGACACCGACTTCGCCCAGCAGGTGCAGGCCCAGGTTTCCAGCCTCGACCTCCCGCCGGTCTAATCAACGAACTCGCACGAAAGGAACCTGAAAATGGCCGGTGCATCGCAGAATATCTCCGCTAATTTCGAGGGTGTCGCCGACGGCGCGCGCCAGATCATCAAGCGTGCCGAAGGTATTCGGGACGAGCTGGAGTCCTTCCACAAGAAGGTCGAAGAATTCGTCGCCCAGAACTGGAAGGGTGCGACCAACGATGCCTTCGCCGAATTCCAGCGCAGCTGGCAGCAGCACGTCGTTCAGCTGAACACGACGCTGTCCGGCGCCGGTACGCTGATCGACAAGGGCAACTCCGAGCTCCAGGGCACGGACTCCGCCCTCGCGGGACTCTTCTGAGATCACGACTCGGACCATTCGTGCCCCCGGCAGACTTGCCGGGGGCACGAATTTTTGTCTGACACAACGTTTTACGGAATCACCTGTTCCGAAGCCGCGAACTGTTCGCAGGTGGGCGCGATCGGCTCCCATTCGCCGAGGTACTGGCATCCGGTACTGACCTGGAGCCCGTGTTCCACCAGCACATGCCAGCGCACGGTGGAGCCGTCACCTGGCCGTTCGGTATAAGCCAGGCCAGACTTTCCGCCGAACACCTGGTCGTGCTTCAAATCGCTCAGCGCACCATTCGGCTTCTGCCGCATCTGTGCCTCGAGATTCCTGGCGACCTGCTCATATCCGACGCCGACGGCGACCGGCGTCTGGGTCACGGTGATGCGCATGCGGCTACCGTCCTCCGGGACCAGGTCGAAACGCGGCTTGCTCGGATCCGGCGCCTGCGCGAACCGCCAGCCCACCGGCATCTGAAAACCCACGCGCCCAACGGGTTCCGGCGGCGACTTGGTTCCAGGAGGCGGCGAAGGCCTGGCATCGCTCGTCGATCGCACCGTGGTTGTGACCGGCGCCGAGGGACCCGCCGACACCGCGGGAGTGTCCTGCGAGCCGCCGAGGACGACCACCGCGCCCACCGCGGCCGCGGCAACAACCACAACGGCGGCGACCGCGGCAACGATGTATCCGGCGCGGCGACGATCGGGGGCCTGGACCGCGGCCGCGCGCTGCCGAAGCGGCTGCATCCATTCCGCGGTCGGCAGCGCAGAGGCGACCTCGGTCCGATGGTCGGAGCCCGGCTGCGGTCCATGCACCAGCGCGGCGCCGGCGATCGACCGAAGCTCGACGGCGGGTCCTCCGATCTGCTGAACCGCCGAGCGGATCGGGTCGAGTTTCGCCGGGTCCGAAACACCCACGACCTGAACGACATCGACGGGACGGCCCGCGAGCAGCCTGCCGACGAGCGCGGCCAGATCGTCGCCCCCCTGCGGGTCGGTGCCGATGCCGGCAAGCGCGAGATTCGGTTCGTACTCACATGATTCGACCTGGATGCCCTGATGGCTGCGGACCACGGCGGTCGCGGTGGTCGAGAGCGGCCCGAATTCCAACACGACCGTGCGTCTGCTGCGGGCGGTGCCTTCGTCGGCGGTCACCGCGCGAACGGCCATGTCCTCGAACACGACATCGGCGGCGAAGCGGCGAACCGCGGTGTCGAGAACGCCACGCCGACGCGAACCCCACTCCGTCGGACACACGACGGTGACCTGGTCGCACGGGGTGGCCACACCGAGGTTCCGCAGCACAGTGCCGACGATCGCCGTCATCGCCTCGGAGACGGCGGGAACGCGCGGCAGCAGTGCGATCCGCTCCGCCGCGACGAACTGAACAGCGGAGCTGACCTGGGTCGGTGGCGTCAACGGCTCACCGATCACCAAATCCCCGGTGCTGCCGAGCACGACCGACGGCGGCACATCCCAATGCGTGGCAGGCCCACGCGCCCAGACGCGCGTGTCGGTGACGACCAGGTCGACGACCGACATCACTCCGCCGCCGGCATCCACGCCAGCTGAATCAGATCCTCACTGTTTCGCGTGACATAGGTGCCACGGCCCGGCGGCTTGAGGCTGGGGCGCGTGGTCCCCATCAGCACGCCTTCGTCCTTGTTGCAGCTCATGACCAGACCAGCGGAGCCGAGGTCCTTCATTCTGGCCAGCGTCGCCTCGTACATCGCGCGGCTCGCGCCGCCGGAGCGGCGGGCGATGATCAGGTGGAAGCCGAGGTCGCGGGCGTGCGGCAGATGCTCGACCAGCACCGACACCGGATTGCCCATGGAGGTGGCGACCAGGTCGTAGTCGTCGATGATGACGAACAATTCCGGTCCGCTCCACCAGGATCGATCGCGCAGCTGCTGCGGCGTGACGTCCTGACCAGGCGTCCGCTGACTGACGTAGGCGGCGAGATCGGACATGTTCTGGGTGAATTGCGGTGCGGTCGATCCGTAGCCGGCGAGGTAGCCGTCGGGCACCAGGCCGAGCATCGTGCGCCGGTAGTCACCCAGGATGAAGCGCGCCTGATTCGGGGTGTTCGACGCGGCGATGCCCTCGATGATCGAGCGCAACAGCGTTGTCTTACCGGATTCGGTATCACCGATGACGATGAAGTGCGGACTCTCGTTGAAGTCGATGTAGACCGGCGCGAGCTCGGATTCGTTGATACCGAGGGGAATCCGCATGTTCTTGAGGTCCGCGTCGACCTGCGAGGGCCAATTGCCGGCCAGCTGCAGCAGCTGTTCGCGCGGCAGCATCTCCGGCAGCATGCGGGCCGCGGGGGCGTGCCTGCCCGGCGTGAGGCGGGCGATCGTCGCCACCGCTTCGCCAACCGCCGCACCGAGATTGGTGGAGTCGGAGCTGCCGTCGATGCGTGGCAGGCCGGTCAGCATGTGCAGGCATTCCGGTGTCATACCGCGTCCGGGCCGGCCCTGCGGGACCAAGGCGGCGAACTTGCGGCCGAGATCGGAGTCCATCGGGTCACCGAGGCGCAGCTCGATCCTGGTGCCGATCTGGTCCTTGAGCGCTGGGCGTGCCTCGGCCCACCGCGCCAGCGCGATGACGACGTGCACGCCGTACGAAAGGCCCTGCACCGCAAGGTTCATGATCGGCTGCTCGAGCGGATCGAAGTCCTGGCGGATGGAGCCGAAACCGTCGATCACCAGGAACACATCGCCGAACGGGTCCTCGTGCGCGCCTGCCGCGGCCGGGCTGCTGGCGGGGTCCATGGCCCGCAGGCGCCGGAACTCGGTCATGGATTCGATGCCGAGCTGGCGGAATCGCGCCTCACGGGACCGGACGATGGTGTTCATCTCAGCAACGGTGCGCCGGACCTTGTCGTCGTCCAATCGGCTTGCCACCGAACCGACATGCGGCAGTCCCTGCAGGCTGGCCAGCGTGCCACCACCGAAATCGAGGCAGTAGAACTGCACCTGCTCGGCGGTGTGGGTGAGCGAAAGCGCCATGATCATGGTGCGCAGCGCAGTCGACTTGCCCGACTGTGGACCACCGACGACCGCGACGTTTCCCCGGGAACCCGACAGGTCGACGACCAGTGGGTCACGGCGCTGATCGTAGGGCCGGTCGACAATGCCCATCGGGGCGCGCAGCGTCGCGACGGCCGAGTACTCGCCGGTGAGGATAGAGCGCGGGATGAGCTGATCGAGAGTGGGCGCCTCGTCCAGCGGCGGCAGCCAGATCTCGTGCGCGGGACGGCCGTGGCCGCGAATCCGCGAGACCAGCATGTTCACGTTGGAGATCTGTTCGCCGTCATCGGACTGCTGTTCGGGCTCGTTGGAGGGCGCGGACGGCAACGGGATCCGGTCGGCGGGCCGGAAATCGACGTGGGTCGCGGCGAACGGGCGTGCCTTCACGTCGATTTCGCCGCCCGCGATCCCCGCGCTGGTGACCTCGCGCTGCGAACCGCCACCGACGTAGGGGCCGGATACGTACGAGGCCTGGAACCGCTGGATCTCGCCGGAATCCGATTTCAGGTATCCACCACCGGGGATGCCTGGCAAGTTGTAGGCATCCGGAACGCCGAGCACCTGGCGAGATTCGTTGGCGGAGAAGGTCTTCAGGCCGATCCGGTAAGACAGGTGGCTTTCCAGGCCCTTCAGCTTGCCTTCTTCGAGTCGTTGCGAGGCGAGCAGCAGGTGGACATGCAGCGAGCGGCCGAGGCGGCCGATCATCACGAACAACTCGGCGAAATCCGGGTGCTGGGTGAGCAATTCGGAGAACTCGTCGAGCACAACGAACAGCGCGGGCAGCGGATCCAGGTCGGCGCCCGCAGCACGGGCCTTCTCGTATTCGGAGACGTTGGCGAAGTTGCCCGCCTGCCGCAGCACTTCCTGGCGGCGGTTCATCTCGCCCGCCAACGCGTCCTTCATACGGTCGACGAGGTCGGCCTCGTCTTCGAGGTTGGTGATGACCGCCGCGACGTGCGGGACGCCGTCGAGGCCGAGAAAGGTTGCGCCACCCTTGAAGTCGACGAGCACCAGGTTCAGCTGGTCCGGCGAATGGGTGGCGAGCAGGCTCAGCACCAGGGTGCGCAGGAATTCGGACTTACCGGAACCGGTCGCACCGATGCACAGGCCGTGCGGGCCCATGCCGCTCTCGGCGGCTTCTTTGATGTCGAGTTCGACCGGCAGGCCGTCCGCGCCCACACCGAATGCGACGCGCAACCGCTCGCGGCCGTAACGGGGCCGCCAGGCATGCTCGGGATTGAATGTGCCGATATCGCCGAGGCTCATCAGCTGCGACCACGACGAGATCACGTCGGAGTCGTCGACCTCGACATCGCTGCTGCGCTGGGTCGCCGCGCGATACGGCGCGAGCCTGCGTGCGACCTGCTGGGCCTGCTGCGGGGAGATCCGGTCGATCAGCGCGAAACGTTCCTGGTTACCGGTGGCGCCACGGCCGACGCACTCGCCGTTCTCCACCACCATCTTGATGCCGCGGGAAACCGCCAAACGTGGTGCGTACCCGCACAAGTCGATGAGGGTGACGCCTTCGTAGCCGGATTCACGCAGCTGGTCGTCCTCGGCCTCCAGCAGACCGCCGTCGACGACGATGACGATGTGCACCAGGTTGACGTTGGCAGGCTGGTTGCGGGAGTAGCGAACGCGGTTGGCCAGCAAGGGATGCAGGCCCGCCATCGCTTCGCGGATCGAGCCGTAGAACATGCGCTGGGTGCCGATGCCGTCCTGCGCGTCCGGGTGCTGGGTGTGCGGTAGCCACTTGGTCCACTCCCACTCCCGTGCGGTATCCGGGCCGCAGACCACCGCGACCAGCACCTGGTCGGGCGCTTGGAACATGCACAGCTGCAACAACATTGCGCGGGTCATTTCCCTGGCCTCGACGCGGTCGCCGTCCAGGGCGATGGTCGCGAAGCCCTTCACCGCGATCGCGGTCGGCAGGTCGGGAACCGTCGAGTGGGCACGCACGAAACGGCGCAGCGACACCGCGGCGATCGGTTCCAATTCCTCGACCGGACCGGTCTCCGGCGCGACCAGACGAGTGGCAAGGCGCTGGCCCCCGATACCGATGCGGGCGTGGCAGAAGTCCTTGTCTCCCGCGCGCCGCTCCCACATGCGGCTGGTGCCCGCCAGCATCCAGATCAGGCCCGGCTCCGGGTGGCTCCATTCGACGGAAGCGCGCTGCTGCTGGGCGGTATCGTCGACGTCCTTGCGAACCTGGTCGAGATAGCGCAGATAGTCCTTCCGATCCTCGTTCGCCTCAGCGGCTTTGGCCCCCTTGCCGCCGCCCTGACCGGCAAACATGCCGACCATGGAGAAGACCATCATCATCGGGAACATCATGGTCATCGGGTTCGATGCGATGCCACCGCCCTGCGTGAACATCAGGGCCATCATCCCGACCATGCCGACGACCATCACGACCGGCATCAGCTTGCTGATCAGACTGCCCGGCGTTACCCGGGGGATTTCGGGCGGCGGTTGCAGAGTGACTTCGCCGCCGGGAGAACGCGGCATCTCTCGTCGCGCACGGCGCTGGAACCGGACAGTGCTCATCGGACGAGAAATCCCCCTTCTCACAGCTGCACTTCGGGCTCAGTGTAGAGGCGGCAGCTGACATGTCGTACAGTTCGACCAGCATTCTGCTGCCCGAACCGTGGGTTCGCAAGCTCGGCCCTGGGTATGCCGATTGCCGAAACACGAGGTAGAAGACGAGTTGGGGGAAGCTTGACGCACGCGCGCCTTGACCACATCGATGAAGAGTCCTCGCGCGGGATCGTCCGTGCACCGGACCTGGCCCGGGTGACGATTCTGGCCAAACACACTCAGGTGGATATGGCGATCCCGGTCGATGTGCCGGTCGCCCTGGTGATCCCGAGCGTCGTCGACATGGTCGCCCAGCACAGCCGCACCAACGATTTCGACAACGAGGGCGAGCGCTTCGAGCCCGCCGAGTGGGTGCTCGCCCGCATCGGCCATCCCCCGTTCTCCAATTCGCTGAGCCTCGGCGAGCATGGTGTCCGCGATGGCGAGCTGCTGATGCTGGAGAGCGCCTCGCACACCGCGCCGACCCCGCTGTTCGACGACATCATGTACAACGTCGCGATCGCGGACACCGACCACTACCGCAGCTGGACCCCGAAGGTCGCGCGGATCACCGGCTCCATCCTCGCCGCAATCACCATGATCGTCGGCTGCCTCGGTCTGCTGCTGGCCAAGGACGCGCTGCCCGGCTACGTGAGCGGGTCGATCGCACTGACCGTCGCGATCCTGCTCGTGGTCGCGGGCATGGTGCTCAGCCGCATGTACGGCGACACCGGCACCGCGCTGGTGCTCGGTGGCTGCGCACTGCCCCCCGCGTTCACCGCGGGCATGCTCCTGGTGCCCGACGACTACGACTGGGCGCACATCCTGCTCGGCTCGGTCCTGGTCGGCGCCACCGCGATCCTCGCGTGGCGCGTGACCGGTGTCGGGCTCGCACTGTTCATCGGCGCGAGCACCCTTGCGGTGTACGCGGTTCCGGCCGCGATGGTCGGTCTGCTCACCGAGCAGCCGGTACGCGCCATCGGCGCGGTCGCCGCCGCGCTCGGACTCGGCGGACTCTCGCTGGCGCCACGGGTTTCGATGCTGCTCGCCAAGCTGCCACTGCCGCCGGTGCCTTCGCCGGGCACCCCGATCGACCCGACCGAGGACGATCCGGACGACCACCGCGCGCTGCCGACCATGGACGCGCTGCGGGTCAAGTCGGAGCGGGCCAGGATGTACCTCGGCGGACTCGTCGCGGCGACCACGCTGGTGTCCGTCGCTGGTGCGCTGGCAGCCACCGACCCCGACGCCGAGAGCCCCTACTGGCAGGGCATCGCGCTCGCGCTGGTCTGCGCGGTGGTGCTGATGTTCCGCAGCCGCACCTACGCGGGCGCCGAACAGGCCGTGGTGCTGATCGCGGGCGGCGCGGGCATCGTGCTGATCATGCTGGTCGGCGCCGGCATCGGCATGGAGCAGCCACTGATGGTCTTCGGTGCCGCGATGGTAATCCTGGTCGCCGCCCTCATTCTCGGCATCATCATCCCGAACCAGTCGGCGACACCGCCTATGCGTCGCGGCGTCGAACTGCTCGAGTACGCCTTCGTCGCCGCCGTACTGCCGCTGGTGTTCTGGGTGGCCTCGCTCTACTCGCTCGTTCGCGGGCTGTGAAGGCGACCCTGCGCGTCGCGGCCGTGGCCGTAACGCTCGGTCTGAGCGCGTCATTCGGGCTCGGCGCCGGGCAGGGGGTCGCGCACGCCGACCGGCCACCACCGGTGAACCCGAGCCTGCTGCCCGCAGGCGACCCTGCGGCGCCACCCGAAAAGACCGAGCGGCCACCGAATTCCGATTGCTCGAACACCGTGTCCGGCGGCGACGGCCCCAGCATCCCCGCCGCCCAGCGCTCGCTCGACCTGGACAGCGCGTGGCGGTTCTCCCGCGGCGAAGGTCAACTGATCGCGGTCATCGACACCGGCGTCGTCCGCCATCCCCGGCTGCCCGGGCTGGAGGCCGAAGGCGACTTCGTGGCCAATGTCGGCGACGGCACCGAGGACTGCGACGCCCACGGCACCTTCGTCGCCGGCCTCATCGCCGCGACAAAGGTTGACGGCCAAGGCTTTTCCGGGGTGGCTCCTGAAGCGCGCATCATGACAATCCGGCAGACCAGCAAGATGTACCAGAAGGAAGGCCGGGCAAGGGAGCGTAACCCCGACGACCTGCCCGAGGGTTACGGAAACCTGCCGACCATGGCATCGGCCATCCGGCGGGCGGCGGACAAGGGCGCGACCGTGATCAATATTTCCGAGGTCTGGTGCGGCCCGGAGAAGGACCGCGACGGATCTATCGGCGCCGCACTGCAATACGCCACCCTCGTGAAGAATGTGGTCGTCGTTGTCGCCGCGGGAAACAAGGATGGCGCGTGCAAGACGGACCAGGCGGTGATCGATCCCTTCGATCCCACCGCCGACCCGTGGAGCAAGGTACAGGTCAATGTCGTCCCGGCCCGCTGGGACGACTATGTGCTCGCGGTCGGCTCGATCGATGCCAACGGCGCACCGTCGAAGTTCACCGTGCCCGGTCCATGGTTGAGCGTGGCCGCACCAGGCGAGAACATGATCTCGCTCGATCCGCGCAGCTCGGGGACCGCTAATGGAACCGTCGATGCGCGCGGCGATCAAAAGACGATCAACGGCACCAGCTTTGCCACACCGTTGGTGTCCGGCGTCGTCGCGCTGGTACGCGCCCGCTTCCCAGAGCTCAGCGCGCAGGAAGTGATCAAACGCATCCAGGCCACCGCTCACGCGCCCGCCGAGGGCTGGAATCCCTACGTCGGGTACGGCGCGGTCGACCCGATCGCCGCGCTGACCAACGAGGTGACCGGCGGCCTGCCGCCCAAACGCCCGAGCCCGGCCATGAGCACTCAGCTCGCGGTGCCCGCACCGGCCCCCGCGCCCGATCACCGGGCGCGCAATGTCGCGCTGATCGGCACCGGAATCATCGCGGGCGCACTGATTCTCGGGTACCTCGCCTCATTCCCGATCCGCCGCAGGTTCGGAGTCACCTCCGACGACATGTGATGTCGAACGCGGCATCGGCTCATACGTGAATCCGCCCCTGCCGTCCCGGTATTCGCCGGGACCACAGGGGCGGACCTATTGGGTACGAATCTCACTGTGCGGCAGGCTGATCCCTGCCGCTCAGCTGTTCATGATGCTATTTCACCGACGCGACAGGCTGTTTCGCAGGAGACGGGTCCGCAGCGACACCGTCGTGCGCGACCATCGCCTCTTCCCTGCCGAGGCTGGGGCCGGAGGCGAGCAGGCCGACGATCGGCCATGGTGCGGGTTCCGGGCGCACGTTGTCGTCCGGATCCATCCCGAGTGCCTTTGCCGCTTCGGCGTTCTTGATGCCGTACCGGACTCCCGTGTCGGCGATGTAGAACATGCTGTCCTTGCGGCGGCTGTCCGGTTCGATGCCGGTGCTCTGGATGAACGCGCCGGTGCCCGGCTTGATGTACACCGAGTCGGCGTTGGCTCCGGAACCGTCCGCCTGTGCCAGCGGTACCAGCTTGGCCTTGTCCGGAATCGGCAGTGCCACACCGGTGATCACCGACAGTTCGGCACGATTGCCGTCCTTGTTCTCGGCAGCCGCGGCGATCGGCTTCCACGAGAGGCAGCCGACCGGCTGATCCTTGGCTTGGATGATCGTCGGCGCGGTCTGCGGATAGAGCTCTACACGCAGTGTGTGCGACACGTCGGCATTGGTCTTGTCGGTCTGATCAATGGTGGTGTTCGACGCCGTGGACCGGTAGCGGTTGCGAATGATGTTGGCGGTCAACGGGGAAACCTGCTGCAGTCCATCCTTCAGGACCACGTAGTGGGTACCGGGCGCGGTAAGCACCTCCACCACATCGCCGATCCGGTGGCTGCTGACCGAGTACGTCACCGCACCACCCGGGTCGTCGATCTTGGGCGGAATGAT
Source organism: Nocardia sp. GCM10030253 (assembly GCF_042675075.1). Lineage (NCBI taxonomy): Bacteria > Bacillati > Actinomycetota > Actinomycetes > Mycobacteriales > Nocardiaceae > Nocardia > Nocardia sp. GCM10030253. Next base: position 335,721 of record NZ_JBHTDL010000014.1, read on the forward strand.
CGGCAGCACTTCGGGAATCGTGTTGAGCAGACCCTCACCGATCGGCCGCGGAGTGGCGCCGGTGATATTCAACGCATCGGTGACGGCGCGATCGGTCATGTCGACACGCGCCCGCCGGTTCTCGTACACCAGATACGCCGAGTCCTTGCCCTGCACCAGCAGGGCTTTGTCCTTGCCCATGACCGAGGCCTTCTCACCGAGCTCGGGGTCACCGGAAAGGACCGTGGTGGTGAGATCCTTGCTGCCGTCGTTCTTCAGCTGATCACAGACGGTCCAGACGCGGCCCTTACCGTCCTTCTCGAAACGCAGCGAGGCGGGCGCACCGGGAATCCCGATCAGCTGGCCGCGCGGCTTCTTACCGAGCTCGGAGTCCTTGACGATCGCGGGCTTGGCGGGCTCTCCCGCGGCCAGCCGGGCCGAAGCGAGGTTCAGCGCGGGGTGTACGACGTCATCGATGACCACGTAGACGCCACCGGATTCCTTGCCGATCAGGATCTTGTTGCTGCCGATCTTGTCCTGCGGGCGCAGCAGCGCGAGCACACCACAGCCTGCCAGCACGATCACGGCCAACACCAGCCCGGCCGCGTACGCGCGCGACTGTGAGCGCATCGGGTCGTGCAGCATTCGCACGTCCCTGCGGACCAGTGCGTGCTCCATCCGGCGGACCAGGAAGCGATAGCCACTGACCTGCCAGCGAGTAGTGGGTTTTGAAGGCATGTTTCCTCCCCCGAACAGTGCTCACGTTCGCGGAACACAGTACAGTTCCCGAGGACTCTTGTTCAGCTCGGCCGGTAGGAAACGGTCGATATCGGGTACTTGGGGGACGACGATGGCCGAATCCGGCGGCGCGGGACCACGCCCGCTTCTTGGGCGCATCTCGCTGCAGAATCTACTGGTGGCGCAGGTAATCGGGCTCGTAGCCGGACTGGTCGCGCTGTTCATCGGGCTCGGAGCCTTGCCCGCTCTCGGCGTGGCCGTTTTCGCCGCGCTGCTGCCGCTCATCCCCATTGCCAAACGGACGCTGCTGGACTGGATCGGCACCTGGTGGCGCTACGTCACGCGCGGTGACTACGAGATCGGCGACACCGTGGATTTCCGTGGCGCGGACGGTCGTTCGCTCGGGTTGTACTGGGACGGGACCCGGGTCGTCACGGTCGTCGAGATACTCGCGCCCAAGGGCGGGCTGACTCGCATCGCCCGCACCACCGTGCACGCCTCGCACCTGCTGCCGCTGCCGGAGCTGGCCAAATGCCTCAACCAGCACGACATCCTGCTCAGCGGCATCGACATCATCAGCCACGGACACCGCAGCCGCTCCGGCACGCCCGCGGGCAAAATCTACGAGTCGCTGCTCGGGCCACTGCCTGCCACCGCGCATCGCACGGTGTGGCTCGCCATCAGCTTCGACGCGATCGCCTGCCCGGAGGCCGCGGCCCGCCGCGGCGGCGGCAGCGAGGGCGCTTCGCGCACGGTAACCATTGCGACACAACGCATTATGCGAGCACTCGAAGACGCCGATTGCAATGCCCGCATCCTCACCGCGCCGGAAATCCGCAAGGCGGTCCTACAGATCACCGCCGGTTTCGATCCGCGCACGCTGACCCACCGCTGGCGCTACGCGGAGATCGGCAACAGCGTCAACATCGGCAGCGCGGTCGACCCGAAACGGCTCGGCTCCGATTTGCTCGCCCAATTGTGGGTGGCGCCCTCGCGCGGCACCACGGTCGCGGTGCGGCTGCGTCCCGGCAACTCGGCGGAGTCGGTGAGCATCGGCGCGGCCTGGCGGCTGACCGCACGCGAACTGCCGGAGCGGACCAAGCTCAGCGGCCTGATCTCGATGAACGGACGCCACCGCGACGGGCTGCTCGCCCACCTCCCGCTGGCCATCCCGGCCCTGGACGACACCGTCCCGGTGGCCGAATACCCGATCGACGTGATCGGCGCGCTGCACCTGCCGTCGTCGGGCTGCGGCCAACTGATCGGCTCCGACGACGAAGGCCAGGGTGTCGCGGTACGAATCGTCGGCACCGGCATCTCGACGGTCTACGTCGCGGGCGAGCTATATCTGGCGCAGCAGTTGGTATTCCGTGCGCTGGCGGTCGGCGAGCGGGTGCTGGTCCGCACCGATCGGGCGCATGCGTGGGAGAACCTGGTGAACACCATCGCGAACCCGGAGCGGCTCACCCTCGCGGTCGAAACACACCAGTCCGACGCGGGTTTCACGGCCACCGTGGTCGACGGTGTACTCGCACCGGCGCCGCACGCCGGTGTCACGACGATCTATGTGACCGGCGATCCGATGGGCTGGCCCGCCACCCGCCCCGACCTGTCGATCCACCAGCCCGGCGCCATCGGCAACCACGTCATCCTGCGCACCGGCACCGCCCAGGTCGACCTCACCCTGGTCTCCATCCCCCGTGAGGCCACCTATATCGGCCACCCGCGTGGCCGCCGGGCGATGGCTGGTAGTAGCTAATCCGGATAAGGATCCGTGGTACGGGCAGTTCGCAATGTTCGGGCCCACCAGGCTAGTTGGCGAATCTGGCGTTCGGCGGCGTCGATGGCGGCGCCGTCGTGGGTCTGTCCGGCCGCGTCGAACTGCTTCTTCGCCTGGTGGAAGCTGACCGTCTCACGGATGGAGACCATGTGGATTTCGGCGACCACCTGACGCAGCTGTTCGACGGCGCGTAGACCGCCGGAGAGGCCGCCGTAGGAGACGAAGCCGATCGGTTTGGCCCGCCATTCACGTTTTGCCGTGTCGAAGGCGGTTTTCAGGGATGCCGGGTAGCCGTGGTTGTACTCGGAGGTGATCGCCACGAAGGCGTCGGCGGCGGCCAGCCTGGCGCGGTACGCCTCGACCGCCGGGGTCTCGGTGAGGTCGACCGGCAGTGGGGTTTCGTTGAGATCGATGACGCCCGTATCGAATTCGGGACTCGCTCGGACCGTGCGCAGGAACCAGTCGGCGACGACCGGGGCGAAACGCTCCGGACGCACACTGGCCACGATGACTTCGAGCCGCAACGGGTTGTCCACTGCGCGAGCCTATCGCCGACTGCTGATGGACTTATACCTCCGTCGCCAGGAGTTCGCCGAGGTGCCGGTCGATCTGTGGCATGAAGGTCGGTGTGATCGCGAACAGGCCGAGGTGTCCCATGATTTCATCGATCATGCGCAGTTCGCTGCCGGGCACCATTTCCTGTTCGGCTATGCAGTCCCGGACCGGGAAGACCATATCCTCGCTGATCGGCATCACGAACATCTTGGCCGTGATCCGTCCCAATGCAGCACGCAAATCCCCGTTGGTGTTGCGCGCGACATCGCCGCGCTGCCACTTCCAGGCCATGCACAGCAGGTCATTGGGATCCATCGCTGTGAAGTATGGCTCCAAAAACTCGGATTGGAAGGTTTCCTTCGAGTCGAAATCCAGCGCCCGCCACTTTTCCTGCTTCCAGAATTCGGTGGAAAACCCCATCACTGCCCAGATGCGGGCGTGGCGTGTGAGGCCGGCGACCACGTCGGTGTGCGACTTGTACTCGCCGTTCGACCAGCCAGGATCAGACCGGATGGCCTCGTTCAGTATCTCAGCGACGAGATAGTCATGGGGCGTGTTCTTGGCGGTGCCGGCGATCGGTGCCGCGCGCAGCACCTTGTCCGGGAACCGCACCGCCCACTCGTAGGTCTGCTGCGCGCCCATCGACCCACCGACGACCAGTGCGAGCTTGTCGATACCGAAGTGCTCGCGCAACAGCCGCTCTTGGGCCACGACGTCGTCACCGATGCGCACATTCGGGAACTTCGACATAGCTATGTCAGCGCTGGGTCCGTCGGCGTTGTGCGGCGAGGTCGACAGGCCGTTGCCGATCTGGTTCACACAGACGATGAAGTACTTGGCCGGGTCCAGCGCATGATCCACGCCGATATAGGCATCACGAAAGATCTGATGCGTGCCCGAGTACCAGGTCGTCACCAGGATCGCGTTGTCCTTGGCCGCATTCAGCTCACCGAAGGTCGCCACCGCCAGGTGACAGTCCGGGATCGAGCCGCCCTCCTCGAGATCGAGCCGTCCGATGTCGATCAGCTCGTAGTCGCCGTGGAATTCGTGTGAGTAGAACGGGTTGTCGATCATGAACGGGCTCCTTACCAAATTGTCAGCGGCCACATTCCGAACCCAAACAAACGCAACTCTCCGGTACGCACCAGCCGCAGTCAACCGGCTCGTTCGAACATCCGTGCCCATTCTTTATCGGTGCACCGGCAGATCGCTCCATTCGACATAGGGCTTATTTATAGACGTAGAGCTTATTTGTAACCGGTCCGAACCTGCCGCAGCTCTGCTTGCGTGTACGGAACTTCGCCGCCCATGACGCGCCCCTCCCCGTTTCGGCGGCATCCACCATGGACGCCGAGGTGCGGAGCTTCTTGCTACCGCAGCACCGCCGGGCCCCGATCTACCTCCCACGCTTGGCAGGCGAAACTCACGAAATCGCTGGCCCCGCAGGTGTTGCCGTCAGCAGGGATCCGATTCCCGGTGTCGCGGGCGGAACGTGGCCTATGTTCGTGGGGACCCATCCCGAGCCCGCAGGAGGCAAAATGATTCTGGTAACCGGCGCCACCGGGAACATCGGCAGCGAATTGGTTACCCAGCTGAATGATTCCGGGGTGCGGGTGCGTGCGCTGGTGCGCGATCCGCACAGCGCCGCGCTGCCTGCCGGTGTCGAAGCTGCCACGGGAGATCTGGATCGGCCGGAGACCATGACCGAGGCGCTCGAGGGCGTCGACGGGGTGTTTCTGATGCCCGGCTACGCGGGCATGCCCGATCTGCTCGCGCGCGCGAAAAAGGCTGGGGTGCAACGGGTTGCTTTGTTGTCGGGCGCTTCGGCGGCGCTGGAGGATATGAGCAATGCGGTCTCCAAGTACATGACGCAGTCCGAGCGGGATGTGCGGGAATCCGGTCTCGCGTGGTCATTTCTGCGGCCGCGCTCGTTCATGTCGAACGCAATGCGATGGCTGCCGCAGTTGGCGGTCGGTGAGGTGGTGCGAGCGCAGTTCTCCGGGGTTCGAGTCGCCGCGATTGATCCAGCCGATATCGCGGCCGTCGCCGCGGCGGCGCTCACCGGAGGTGGCCTCGAGGGCCGAATTCTGGAACTGACCGGGCCGCAGGCGTTGCTGCCCGCCGATCAGGTCGCGGTGCTCGCCGCGGTGCTCGGCCGCCCGCTGGTCTGTCAGAACCTGACGAACGAGGAGACAAGGGCGGAACTGGAGACGAGCCTGCCGCGCGAATACGTCGAGGCATTCGTCAGCTTCTTCATCGACGGGACGCTCGACGAATCCCGGATCCACCCCACCGTGCGGGAAGTGACCGGCCGGGACCCGCGCACCTTCGAGCAGTGGGCACGCGCCCACGCGGCCGCCTTCGCGGACGCGACACTCTGAGCGGAGCGGGCCGAAACTCGGCCCGCTCCACTGTCGTTAGGTCAGGAACAGATACCCAGCGCAGTTCCGGAACCCGGTGCAGGGTCGAAACTCAGGGCAGTTCGAAGGGCAGCGACACCCCTGCGTGCACACCGCACTTCCCGCAGGTGTCGGTCTTGGCGACGGCCGATACCGAGCGGCGGATCAGCTCCTTGAATGGACCGAGGTTCTTCTTGAATTCGGTGAAGACGTCGGTGGCGTGCACGCCGCCACCCTCTTCCAGACCCGCGTCCAGGTCGGTCACCAAAGCGACTGCGGCGTAGCACATTTCCAGCTCACGGGCGAGAACCGCCTCGGGATGGCCGGTCATATTCACCAGCTCCCAGCCCTGGGCGGCGAACCAGCGACTCTCGGCCCTGGTGGAAAACCGAGGGCCCTGCACGACCACCATGGTGCCGGAGGACTTCATCGGTAGCTCGTCGGTCGCGGATTTCGTTGCGGCGGCTCGCAGTTCCTCGCAGTAGGGGTCGGCGAAGGACACGTGCACGCCGCCACCGTCGAAGTAGGTCTGCGGCCGACCCGAAGTGCGGTCCACCAACTGATCGGGCACCGCCACCGTGCCGGGCCCCCAGTCCGCGCGCAGGCTGCCCACCGCACACGGCGCGAAGATCCGCCGCACGCCGAGCGAGCGCAGTGCCCACATATTGGCCTGGTACGGCAGCGTGTGCGGGGCGAACTCGTGCTGCTTGCCATGCCGCGGCAAGAACGCAACCGAACGGCCCTCCACCTCGCCGATCGCGATCGGTGCGCTCGGCCTGCCGTAGGGGGTGTCGACCTCGACGGCGGTCGCCTCGTTGTCGAAGAAATCGTAGAAGCCACTACCACCGATGACGGCGATCGCGGGCCTGGCATGCGAACTCATGCACACGATTCTCCCGCCCGGCCTCGCGCCCCGGTCAGATGGGTCCGCATTCGCCGAACTCGCTGATCTGACAAGTCGCTCGATCCGTTGTACCCTAGGGGGGTATTAATTCGATCTGGCCGGAGATCCGGCGGGCAGCGAGGAGACAGCCGGTGACACCCACCCCGTCGCACGACACCGCGGCCACTCAGGATCACGCCGCACACGACCACTCCAGCCACGGCTACATCACGGCCAAGGACGACTACCTCAAGCGGCTGCGCCGGATCGAGGGTCAGGCGCGCGGACTGCAGCGCATGGTCGAGGAGGAGAAGTACTGCATCGACATCCTCACCCAGGTCTCCGCGATGACCAAAGCACTGCAGGCGGTCGCGATGGGTCTGCTCGAGGACCACATCAGCCACTGCGTGGTCGACGCGGCGGTCGCCGGCGGCCCCGAGGCCGACGCCAAGATCAAAGAGGCCACCGACGCCATCGCCCGCCTGGTCCGCTCCTGACCGAGTGCTACCGCAGGATCGGCCGCGCCGGTGACGGTTTACTGGATCGACCGGAGCGCAGCAGTGCCAATGCGGAACAGGTCAGCGCCGCGTCACCGCTGCGCTTCAGGCCCGGCATCACCGCGTAGGCGAACCCGGCGAACAGCCCGGCCGTGAGTCCGGCCGTCACCGCCGCAAGTATCAAGGTGGTCGATCGCAAGGCTTTCACGATTCCCATACCCCGTCGGACACGGCAGCCTTCACATAGTCGGCGAAATCGCGCGGCGGGCGGCCGAGGCCCCGCTGGACGCCGTCACCGAGGTAGGAGTTGCGTCCATCGAGGACCGTGGTGAACAGATAGCCGAGGAACTCGATCATGTAGATGAGATAGAAGCGTTCCTGACACTGGCCGACGAACTGCACTTCGGCCGGGCTGCCGAGCGGCTGCGCATATCGACGGGCCGAATGAGCAAGATCATCCAGGCCGTCGAGCGCCGCACCGGGGCGCCGCTGTTCGGGCCGTGCAGACCAGCAAGGCCGACAGCCGTGAACCGCGGTCAGCGGGCCTGTCGGTTACCTGCTGACGCCGTATCTCAACCGTGTCTGCGCCGGTATACCGCAGCGGCGCCGGGATGTAGTGGTACCGAGCCGGTTCCGATCAGTGAGCGGGCATCCAGGAATTGGGTGCCCGCGGCCTCGGCCGGGACCAGCGCGTCGGCGTAGGAAACCAGCAGGTCGACGATCGCCGCCGCGGCCTCGTCCGGCAGGGAAGGCGCGGCAAGCAGCAGATTCGCGACACCCACCGTGCGTACCGCAGGGCCGCCGGGATAGGCGTCCGCCGGAATCTCGACACGGTCGTACAGGTAGCCGAAGCGCTCCCGCATCGGCGCCGCCAGCTCCCCCAGGTCGACCAGGCGCGTCCGCCGCGGCACCTCGAGTGCGCTGGTCGGCACGCCGCCCGCCCACAGCAGCGCGTCGACCGAACCGGAGTCCAACGCCGCCACCGCTTCGCGCAGCGGCCGATGCACGATCACCACATCCACTGTCGGCTCGAGATCAGCAGCCCACAGCAGCCGTTCGCCGGTGACCGCAGCACCCGAGCCCTCGGCACCGAGGTTCACCCGGGTGCCGCGCAGGTCGGCGACGCGGTGAATCGGACTGTCCGCCCGCACCGCGAGCTGCAGATAGTTCTCGTAGACCCGCCCGAGCGCCAGCACCCGATCGCGCTCCCCCACCGAATCCGACAGCGTCAGCGCAGCATCGACCTCGCCCGCGGCAAGCCGTGCCAGATTCTCCTGCGAGCCCGAGGTCGTCACCGGTTCGATCCGCATCCCGCCTGCCTGCTCCGCAACGGCCGCAAGCAGCCGCGCGAACGCGTGATAGAGCCCACCGACCTCCCCGGAAGCCAACCGCACGTTGATGCCGTCCGCACCCGCACCACATCCCGAAATCCCCGCGACAACCCCGAAGGCCGTCAGCGCCAAGAAGTTCCGACGCCGCATCACCTCTCGACCGCCCTCGGGACACGAATGCGGATCGCGAGGCCGTGCGGGTCGACCGGCTCGACGATCAACATGCCGCCGCGGGCCTGGGTCAGGGCGGCGGCGATCGGGAGACCGAGGCCCGAGCCACCCGCGGGGGCGGCGGTGCCGCGATAGAAGCGGGTGGTGAGTTTGTCGATTTCCTCAGGGGCCACACCGGCGCCGTCGTCGCGGACGGTGACCGTCACCCAGCCGGGCTCGGTGTCGACGGTAATCGTCGTGTGCGTGCCGGAACCCGCGTAGCGGCACGAATTGCTCAGGGGCACATCGAATATTTGCGCAAGGACATCCGCAGGGACGGCAACGTCCGCGCTGCTTCGATCAACCTGCAAGTCGCTCGAAGCATCGTATCCAGCGACCTGCGAGCCGCTGGTCGCATGAGTTCCAGCGACCCGCACACTGCCGGCGGCACTGTTTCCACCGACCGGCTCGACCCGCGCACTCAGTTGCATGCCCGCACTCTCGAAAGCGGAGTACCAGGCATCGATCCGATCGGCGACTACTTGTACCGCGTCGCACTGATTTTCGGTGCCGTCGGCAGCACCTGCGGCTTCGAAGGCGGCGGGGGCCTCGGCGACGGCCAGGCTGAGCAGGCCGTCGAGCAGCGCGGTCAGGCGTTCGACCTCCGCACTCGCCCGGTGGAAGGTCGCGGTGGCACTCTCCGGAATGGCCGGCTCCAGCGAATCGAGGCGAATTGTCAAAGCGGCCAGCGGGTTACGCATGGCGTGGGCGGTGTCGGCGACGAGTTGACGTTGGGCGTCCGCCGAGTCGGCGACGGCGAGCGCCATGGCGTCGAACGATTCCGCGACGGCCCGCATTTCGGGCGGCCCGCCGTGCCGGCGGGCAATCGAGGGTGCGGCAACCTCGGTGCGCGGTTTCGGCAGCGTCGCGGTGAGATCGGCGACCGCATCCGACAGCGCGGCCAGTGGCCGCAGCACCCAACGGCTCAGGGTCAATGCCAGCAGCGTGAACACCACCATGGCGACGACAGCGCCCGCCGCGATCACCGCCCACGCCTTCGCGATATCGGCGCGGGCCCGCGCGGTGGACGCCTCGATCACCACAGCGCCATTGACCTGCACCCCGGTCCCGACCGGCCGCGCGACCAGCATGGTCGGCGCACCCCACGGCGTCAGCCGATCGATGGGCTGCGGCCGCTGGTTGCGGCGCGCGGCCGCCACCGCCGCGACGATGGCGGAATCGCCGACGTCCACACCCGCATTGACCTTCTGCGCGCCACGCGCGTCGACGACGAGCACGTTCTCCGCGTACAGCTCGTGGTAGCGGCCGACCTCCTCGGCCAGCGCCCGGACGTCCCCGTCCGCGGCGGCGGCATCGGCGAGGGTGGCGAATCGGTCGGCGTCGCCGGAACGGCCGAGCACCAGCTCCTGGGTTCGGCTGGTGGCGAAGGTCAGCGACAACGGCACCGCGAACGCGAGCACCGCCAGCGCCGCGAACACCGTCAACGCGATCAGCAGCCGCCGACGCATCCCGGCTCCGCTCCCCGGTTCATTGTCCCCACCGATAGCCGTAGCCGCGGATGGTGGTGATCAGCCCAGGCCTGGCCAGCTTCGCGCGCAACGCCGTCATGTGCACATCGAGCGACCGCGACACCGCGACGAACGCGTCACCCCAGATTCGGTCCATCAATTGCTGGCGGCTCACCGCGGCGCCCGGCCGCTCGACGAGCACCTCCACCAACTCGAACTCCTTCTGCGTCAACGCGATCGGCGTCCCAGCGACCTCGACCACCCGGGCGGCGAGATCCACCCGCACATCCCCTGTCACCACCTCCGCGCGTGTCGGCTGCGCCGCCACCGACGCGCGCCGCATGACCGTTTCCAGCCGGGCAATCAGCTCCGCGATCCGCGGTGGCTTCACCAGATAGTCGTCGGCGCCGCCGCGCAGCCCGCGCACGATGGAGCGTTCGTCGCTGCGCGCGGTCAGGATCAGCACCGGCACCGCACTCACCTCGCGCAACTGCCGCAGCACCTGCAGTCCGTCGGCGTCGGGCAGGCCGAGATCGAGAATCACCGCGTCGTAGCCGCGGTGCGCGATCAGCAGATCCACGCCCCTGCGCATCCGCTCGGCGCGGTAGCCGCGGGCATTGAGCGCCTCTACCAGGGCGTCGCCAACACCATCGTCGTCTTCCACCACCGCAAGCCGCACGCGCCGATCCTCCCACAGGAGCGGATCGGCGCGTACGCGCAGAACATCGTTGAACACAGTGGTCAGCTGCGCGCGGGCTCTAGTTCCCGCTCCGCACCGGACCCGGTGTCCGCCGCCCGCGCCTCGGCGTCGATGGTCGACCCCTTCGAGGTCTCCCGCATGAAGAAGTACGTGATCAGCGAGATCGCGATGCAGCCTGCGACGTACCAGAAGTACAGCGACTCGTGGCCGCCCTTCTTCAGCGCGAGCGCGATCATCTCCGCGGTGCCACCGAAGATGGCGACCGTCAGCGCATACGGCAGCCCGACACCGAGCGCGCGGATCTTGGTCGGGAACAGCTCCGCCTTCACGATCGCATTGATCGAGGTGTAGCCGGTGATGATCACCAGAGCCGTCATCATCAGACCGAATGCCGCGACCGGATTGCTGGTGCGCGCGAGCACCGTCATGATCGGCACGGTCAGCACGGTTCCGGTGATGCCGAAGAAGATCAGCAGCTTGCGCCTGCCTATCCGGTCGGACAGCGCACCGGCCACCGGCTGCAGCACCACGAACACCAGCAGCGCGATGAAGTTGATCCAGGCCACCGTCGGCTTGGAAATGCCGGAGGTGTTGATCATGAACTTCTGCATGTAGGTGGTGTAGGTGTAGAACGCCACGGTGCCGCCGAGCGTCAGGCCGACAACGAGCAGGCATTCGCGCGGGTACTGCAGCAGCACGCGCAGCGAACCGCGCGAAGAGCCCGACTTCGCCGCGGCACCGGCGGATTCGGCGCGGAAGGATTCCGACTCGTCCATGCCGCGCCGCAGCCACATGACCACGATCGCGCCGCCCGCACCGATCAGGAACGGAATCCGCCAGCCCCAGCTGTTCATCTGCGCGGTGCTGAGCACCTGCAACAGCACGATCTGCACGCCGAGCGCGACGAGCTGCCCAGCGACCAAGGTCACGTACTGGAAGCTCGAGTAGAACCCGCGTTTGCCCGCCGATGCCACCTCGGACAGATACGTTGCGCTGGTGGCATATTCGCCACCGACCGACAACCCCTGCAGCAACCGGGCGAGCAGCAGAATCACCGGCGCTGCGATCCCGATGGTCTGATAGTTGGGGGTCACGGCGATGAGCAGCGAACCCGCAGCCATCACCGTCACCGACAGCGTGAGCGCGGAGCGGCGGCCGAATCGGTCGGCGTACCGTCCGAGCGCCCAGCCACCGATCGGCCGCATCAGGAAGCCGACCGCGAAAACCGCGGCGGTGGACAACAATTGCGCGGTCGCGTCTCCCTCGGGAAAGAACGCCTTCGCGAAGTACACGCTGAATGCCGCGTAGACGTACCAGTCGTACCATTCGACCAGGTTGCCGATCGAACCGCGCAGTACGTTCGCCACCACCCGGCGCTCGCCCGTTGGCTGTGTCGTAGTCACTCGAATCTCCTTCTACGACGCTTCATTGCGTCCGTTGAAGCGAGTGTGTCTCCAGTCACAACCTCGGGGGAAGCGATCCCGGGCTTTCCTAACCGTCCCTTAGGACGATCGGCACAGTCTGCCAGGACGCGCGGCACAGCGACCGCGTAGCTACCCAACGGGCAGCTACGCGGTCGGCATCGGGAGTCGGATAGTCGCCCGGCACGAACAGCTCGAGGGCACATGCGACCCGCACCCGGCGCAGCGACCGGTCCTCGAGACTGCCCCCGAAGCGGCAATGCGGCGTGGTAAGCCTCAGGACCGTTCGGCGAGCTCTGATGCCAGGGCGCGCAGCGGCTGCTGCGGGTCGTCATCGAGAACCTGAACCACGACGTGATCAGCGCCCGCGTGCAGATGCGCGGTCAGCTGATCGGCAACCGAATCAGCGGTGCCATGGGCGACAAGCGCATCGTAGAGACGGTCGCTGCCCGGCTTGGCGAGGTCCTCGTCGGTGAAGCCGAGACGACGCAGATTCGCGGTGTAGTTCTGCAGATCCAGATAGAACTCGACGCGCGGACGTGCCGTCGCGCGCGCCCGCGCGGGATCCGCGTCCAACACGACCTTGTGCTCGGTCGCCAACAGCGCATCCGCGCCGAGCACCTGCCTGGCGCTCGCGGTGTGCGCCGAGGTGACCAGGTAGGGCAGCGCACCTGCGGTGCGATCCGCCGCCAGCTTCAGCACCCTGGGACCGAGCGCGGCGAGGGCGCGCCGCTGCTCGGGCACCCCGGCCTCGTCCAGCTCGTCGAGGTATTCGACGAGCGCGTCATAGGGCTTGCGGTAGTCGTCGGCGTGTTCCGGATGACCAGCGCCGAGGCCGAGCAGGAAACGGCCGGGAAAGCGCGAATCGACCCGATGGAACGACTCGGCCACCTGCTTCGCCGGCGCGGACCAGATATTGACGATGCTGGTGGCCACGGTGATCGACTCGGTCGCGTCGAGCAGCGACTCCACCTCGGGCAGCTCGGCGGGCGGCGAGGCACCCAGCCATAGGGTGCCGTAGCCCAGCTCTTCCAACTCCCGGGCCTGCTCCGGGGTGAACCCCGTGTAGCCGCGCCATACGCCGAACCGTCCGAGCTGCTCGATAGCCATATTCGGAACGAACGGCCATGCGGTGGCGGCTATTCCGCATTTCACAATTCGAAGTCAGATCTGGCACTCACGCAAGGAGAGTGCTAAATTTGTCGGTGCACAGCTTCCGGCGCTCGCCGCCGTGGTGAGCGTCGCCGCTATGGGGATGGAGGTGATTGCTGTGCTGAGGTTCGATCCGTTCCATGACATCGATGCTGTCGCCCGCCAATTGCTGGGCGAAGCCGCGGGAACCACGCGCGCACCGCGATTCATGCCGATGGATCTGTTCAGGGCAGGAGACCATTACGTGCTCAACGCCGACCTGCCCGGCGTCGACCCGGGTTCGGTCGACGTAAGTGTCGACAACGGCACGCTCACATTGCGCGCACAACGCAGCACGCCGAGCGAGGAAGGCGTCCAGTGGATTGCCTCCGAGCGCTTCGCGGGCACGTTCATGCGCCAGCTCTCGCTGGGCGACAACGTCGACGCCGACAAGATCAGCGCGACATACAACAACGGCGTGCTTTCGGTGACGATCCCGATCGCCGAGAAGGCCAAGCCGCGCCGCATCGAGATCTCCGGCTCGTCGTCGCAGCCGAAGACGATCGAAGCGGGTTCTTCGAACTGACCTGTCTCTCGCTCCCGCACCGCGCGCGGTGCGGGAGCACCCTTTTCACGCCACGAAGGCATTCCGACTACCCCGCGGCGAGCAAGCGGATCGGATCAGCCGCCGCAGCAACCCTCGTCAGCGACTGGGACCGAACGCATTTCGCGGGTCTCGGCATTACGAGCGGCAAGGTCGGCGTCGGCGGGATAGTCGACGGCGATCAGGCTCAGCCCGTGCGCGGGGGCGACGGTGACCGAGCTCGAACGCTCGGTTTCGTTCAGCAAACCGGCAACCCATTCGGGCGTGCGCCGACCCTCCCCCACGGCGAGCGCGGCGCCGACCAGGCTGCGGACCATCGACCAGCAGAAGGCATCGGCGCTGACATAGGCGATCAGGGAGTCGCCGTCGCGCTCCCAGTCATAGCGCTGGAGCTCGCGCACTGTGGTCGCGCCGTCGCGGCGGCGGCAGAATGCGGCAAAGTTGTGCAGGCCCAGTAGTTTTCGCGACGCCTCGCGCATCGCCTCGACATCGACGTCGGACCGGCAGGCGACCACGCTGCGGGCCTGCAGCGGGTCGGCGCCGTACGGCGCGGTGGTCAGCCGGTAGGCGTAGTGGCGGCGGATCGCCGAGAAACGGGCGTCGAATTCGGGCGGCACGACGCGAGCATCCTTGATACGCACGTCCTTCGGCAGGAAGCGTGCCATCCGATGCACCAGCCTGCCCGCATCGAATTCGGCGGTCGTATCGAAGTGTGCGACCTGCCCTTCGGCATGCACGCCTGCGTCGGTGCGGCCCGCGACGGTCAGCTGGACCGGTTCGCGGTACACCTTGCTCAGCGATTCTTCGAGCACGCCCTGCACAGTCCGCAACCCGGGCTGCCGCGCCCAGCCGGTGAAATCGGTGCCGTCGTAACTGATATCGAGCCGGACGCGAACCGACTCGGCCCGCACGTTCGCCGTCGATAGCGAATCCGACACCGGCTCAACCGGATCGGACGCGGCAGTCGAACTCACCGAATCCTGCACAGTCACAACGACCTCCTGATCAACGCGAACGAGCCCGCCGACCCATGTTCGGGTGGCGGGCTCGATCGAGGAATTCCGACGCGGGCGTCAGGCGTCCGGATCATCCCCGCGGACGCGGGGAGCACGGCTTATGCCTTGTCTTCGTCCGCCTTCTTGTCCTCAGCGGCCTCGTCGGCAGCCGGGGCCTCGACCTCGGCGGTCTCGGCGACAGCCTCGTCGGCGGTCTCCTCGACAACCTCGGCGGCAGGCGCCTCGACCTTGGACGCAGCAACACGGCGAGCGCGATCGGCCTCGTTGGTCACGGTCTTCTCGCGAACCAGCTCGATAACCGCCATCGGCGCGTTGTCACCCTTGCGGGGCAGCGTCTTGGTGATACGGGTGTAACCACCCTCGCGACCCTCGAACGAGGGGCCGATCGTGGCGAAAAGCTCGTGCACGACGTCCTTGTTGCGGATCACCTTGAGCACCTCGCGACGGTCGGCAAGGGTGCCGGCCTTCGCCTTGGTGACAAGCTTTTCGGCGTAGGGGCGCAGCGCCTTGGCCTTGGCCTCGGTGGTCGAAATACGACCGTGCTCGAAGAGCGCCGTCGCCAGATTGGCGAAGATCGCCTTCTGGTGCGACGCCGACCCGCCGAAGCGAGCACCCTTCTTGGGCTTGGGCATTGTTTGTTCTCCTTGTGTGAGGCCGAGCCGGGGTGCCTACCCCAGCGGCCTAGAGCTGTTCGGTCTCGGCGTAGTCCTGCTCGCCGCCATCGGTGTCACTGAACGTGCCGCTGTCGCTCCACGTTCCAGTGCTCGCGTCGTAACCCACCACGGAAGAAGGATCGAACGACGCCGGGCTGTCCTTGAGCGAGAGGCCGAGCGCGTGCAGCTTGACCTTGACCTCGTCGATGGACTTCTGGCCGAAGTTGCGGATGTCCAGCAGGTCCGACTCGGTGCGGGCAACGAGCTCGCCCACGGTGTGCACACCCTCGCGCTTGAGGCAGTTGTAGGACCGGACGGTGAGGTCCAGGTCCTCGATCGGCAGACCGAACGAAGCGATGTGATCCGCCTCGGCCGGCGAAGGGCCGATCTCGATGCCTTCGGCCTCGACGTTCAGCTCACGGGCCAGGCCGAAGAGCTCGACCAGGGTCTTGCCCGCCGAAGCGAGCGCATCCCGTGCGGTGATGGAGTTCTTGGTCTCCACGTCCAGGATCAGACGGTCGAAGTCGGTGCGCTGCTCGACACGGGTGGCCTCGACCTTGTAGGTCACCTTGAGCACCGGCGAGTAGATCGAATCCACCGGGATCCGGCCGATTTCCGCGCCGGACGCCTTGTTCTGGACGGCAGGAACGTAACCGCGACCGCGCTCGACAACGAGCTCGATCTCCAGCTTGCCCTTGTCGTTCAGGGTGGCGATGTGCATGTCCGGGTTGTGCACGACAACACCGGCAGGCGGCACGATGTCACCGGCGGTGACGGTGCCGGGGCCCTGCTTGCGCACGTACATCGTGACCGGCTCGTCCTCTTCCGAAGACACGACCAGGCCCTTGAGGTTCAGGATGATGTCGGTGACATCTTCCTTCACACCGGGAACGGTGGTGAACTCGTGCAGGACGCCGTCGATGCGAATGCTCGTAACCGCGGCCCCCGGGATCGAGGACAGCAGGGTACGGCGCAGCGAGTTGCCGAGGGTGTAACCGAAGCCCGGCTCGAGCGGTTCGATGGTGAACTTCGAGCGGTTCTCGGCGACGACCTCTTCGGTCAGCGTCGGACGCTGTGAAATCAGCATTAGGAATCATCCTCCTGTACGGGCGCCCACTATTTGACGCCCACGTTCTGGGGGTTGTGTGTGGTCGCAAGCAGTCGCTTGCGACCACACACCAGCAGCGTTGAGCCGATTACTTCGAGTAGTACTCGACGATCAGCTGTTCCTGCAGCGGCACATCGATCTGAGCGCGCTCCGGCACCTGGTGAACCAGGATGCGCAGACGGCCCGGGATCACCTGCAGCCAGCCGGGAACCGGACGGTCGCCGACGGTCTCGCGAGCAACCTGGAAAGGCAGCGTGCCGAGCGACTTCTCCTTGACATCGATGATGTCGTACTGGGTCACCTGGAAGCTGGGCACGTTCACGCTCTTGTTGTTGACCGTGAAGTGGCCGTGGCTGACCAGCTGGCGAGCCTGACGACGGGTACGCGCAAGACCGGCGCGGTACACGACGTTGTCCAGGCGGCACTCGAGCAGACGCAGCAGGTTGTCACCGGTCTTACCCTTGAGGCGGTTGGCCTCCTTGTAGTACCGGCTGAACTGCTTCTCCATGACGCCGTAGGCGAAGCGAGCCTTCTGCTTCTCCTGCAGCTGGAGCAGGTACTCGCTCTCCTTGATCCGCGCGCGGCCGTGCTGGCCGGGCGGGTAGGGGCGACGCTCGAACGCCTGGTCGCCTCCGACGAGGTCGACACGCAGACGACGCGACTTGCGGGTGATGGGGCCTGTATAACGAGCCATTTTTTATCTAATCCTTTCCCGCTAGACGCGACGCCGCTTGGGCGGACGGCAGCCGTTGTGCGGCTGCGGGGTGACATCGGAAATCGTGCCGACCTCGAGGCCTGCGGCCTGCAGCGAACGGATCGCGGTCTCGCGACCCGAGCCCGGGCCCTTCACGAAAACGTCGACCTTCTTGACGCCGTTCTCCTGCGCCTTGCGGGCAGCGTTCTCGGCGGCGAGCTGCGCGGCGAACGGGGTCGACTTGCGCGAACCCTTGAAGCCGACGTGGCCCGAGGACGCCCACGAGATGACGTTGCCGGCCGGGTCGGTGATCGACACGATGGTGTTGTTGAACGTGCTCTTGATGTGCGCGTGGCCGTGCGGGACGTTCTTCTTTTCCCGGCGACGCGACTTCTGGGTCTTCTTCGGGCCGGAGGCCCGTGACTTCGGAGGCATCGGTTATCCCTACTTCTTCTTGCCGGCGACGGTGCGCTTCGGGCCCTTGCGGGTACGAGCGTTGGTCTTGGTGCGCTGACCACGCACGGGCAGACCACGACGGTGGCGCAGACCCTGGTAGCAGCCGATCTCGATCTTGCGACGGATGTCGGCCTGCACCTCACGGCGCAGGTCACCTTCGACCTTGAGCTCGGGCGAGCTCTCGATGTAGTCACGCAGCTGCGTCACCTGGTCGTCGCTGAGGTCCTTGCTGCGCAGGTCCGGGCTGACGCCGGTGGCCGCGAGGATCTCCTTGGAGCGGGTACGGCCGATGCCGAAAATGTAAGTCAGCGCGATCTCCATGCGCTTTTCGCGCGGGAGATCAACGCCCATGAGACGTGCCATGTGGCAGGTTCCTTAACTGTTGCGGAGGTCTGCTCCCTGTCCGTCCCCTCGTCTTGGTGGGGCCCCGGCCTCCGAACCGGGGGTTGGCGCGCACACATCCGGGCGAACCCGGAAACCGCTGTGTGCGGCTGGAGCTGGGAGGTCTTCTTTTGTTGGCCAAGCCGATCAGTGATCGGTGCCCGGCTGGTGATCGACTACGAAGAGTCGGATCAGCCCTGGCGCTGCTTGTGGCGCAGGTTGTCGCAGATCACCATGACCCGCCCGTGACGGCGGATCACCTTGCACTTCTCGCAGATCTTCTTGACGCTCGGCTGAACCTTCACGTCCGTCCAATCTTCTTGTGGTTCACACGGGTGTGAACACAGTTTTTCCCCAGCCGACGGCTGGGGAAGTCTCTGTGGGTGAGCCTGACGGCTCGTGTGCTCGTGCCACGCCCTCGACGGGCAGGGGCGCGATCACTTGTAGCGGTAAACGATGCGGCCGCGCGACAGGTCGTAGGGCGAAAGCTCGACGACCACACGGTCCTCGGGGAGGATACGAATGTAGTGCTGCCGCATCTTCCCGCTGATGTGCGCGAGAACCTTGTGACCGTTCTCGAGCTCGATCCGGAACATCGCATTGGGCAGCGGCTCGACAACTCGACCCTCGACCTCGATGGCCCCGTCTTTCTTCGCCATGTCCTCCGCGATCCTGGTTTACGCTCAAACCTGGTTTGATTGCTTCGTGTCTGCTTGTATGAACCCGTCGACGATCGGAACGGTGGCATGCAAACAGTCGGCGCATAGGTGCACCGCCGCTCCAGCTTACCGGGAGGTACCGGATCCGGCAAAAATGGCTCCCTGAGGACCCGCCTACCGGGGGAAGTCCCTGCCCCACGGCGGCAAGCGGCCTTCGCGTAAACTGGCCGCTGTCCAGGAATCGGTCCAGCAGATCCAAGGGGGATGTGTGAGCCGTAATAACGACGGCCTCCCCATGCTTCCACCGTGGCTATCCGAGAGCGAAGTCACACAGGTCGGCTACGAAGCGCCCGTAGAGAACCTGCCACACCAAGAACTCATCGATGAAACACCCCGGCGTGGCCGTTTCAAGTCGCGTTCCCCCGAGAGCGATCGACCGGACCCGAATCCCGCTCGTCGGGACAAGCGCCGTAAGGGCTGGCGCAGAGATAAGGACCAGCACACCGAGGATCGACTGCAGGGTCTACAGGATCAACTGCTTCGCCCCGGCTCCCCCGAACCGTCACGCACCGGTGGGCCCGAGTTCCAGCCTGCGCCCGAGTTCCAGCGTGGACCTGAACCGCAGCATGGGCTCGAACCCCAGCGTGGACCCGAGTTCCAGCGCGGCCCTGAACCGGGGCCCGAGTTCCAGCGTGGACCTGAACCTCAGCGCGGTCCCGAACCACAGCACGGGCTCGAACCCCAGCGTGGACCCGAGTTCCAGCGCGGCCCCGAACCTGGGGCCGAGTTCCAGCCTGCGCCTGAATTCCAGCGTGGACCCGAACCTCAGCGCGGTCCCGAACCTCAGCGCGGTCCCGAACCACAGCACGGGCTCGAACCCCAGCGTGGACCCGAGTTCCAGCGCGGCCCCGAACCTGAGGCCGAGTTCCAGCCTGCGCCTGAATTCCAGCGCGGACCCGAACCGCAGCATGGGCTCGAGCCGCAGTACGGACCGCAATCGCCTATCGACCCGCGACGTCAGGGTCCACAGCAGCCCGATCCCAGAAACGACTCATGGCCGCCGCAGCAGCGCCAGGACGCGCCGGGCCAGCTGCCGCCGCGTCCCGATAACTCGTGGCAGTCGGGGCCGCTGCCGACCCGGAATCCGGGCAGGCCGTCCGAGGGGTTCCAGCCGCTCGGCGCCAGGCCGGTCGACGCACCACCAGAACCGCCCGCCTCGACCGAGTTGACGGTCCGTTACCAGCAGCGCCCCGATCTGCCGCCGTCTCACTCGACGCCGGACCTGCCCGCCGCACAAGCAGCGGCACCGACCGCGCCACCGCAGCCCGCTACCGGCGAGCGACCGGCCGCGCCAACAGATCTTTCGGCCCCGTTCACCGATCGCCAGGGACAGCCGCCGACGCGGGAACCCGATGGACCGCCGCCGTGGCTCGCCGGACCCGCACCCGACCTCAGCAGCATGGGCGTCCAGCCCGAAGCGCCGAACATGCGTCCGCGCGACACAGCGGGCCCGGCGGTTCCTGCGTCGCACGGACCCGAGTCGACTGCGGCGCCCGAGCACAGCAGCCATGGCTTCGAGCCCGAAACTCCGAATATGGGTCCGCGCAACCCGGCAGACCCGGCGGTGGGCGCCGCATATGGAACGGCACCCGCCTCGACAACATCGGCACCCGGGCAGCGCTCTGCTGAACTCGCCGCGACTGCTCGGGAAACCCCGCGGCGCGACGAGCCGCAGTCGTCGAATCCGCGTGGCACGGACGGCCCGCCACAGTGGTTGAGTGGCGAGCGCGCCGACGGCAGTCGACAGGCCGCCGAGCAGCCGTCCGCCGCTCAGCGGCGGCCCGAACTCCCCCCGCCCCCTGGCGAATTCGCCGCACGCGAGTCGGTGGACAGCGGCGCATCCGGCACCGCACCGGACGGCCGATCGACGAACGAATCGTCGACAGACGAACCCGCACAGCGGGATCCGCGAGCCGAGGACGGGATACCGCAGACCCCAGGAACCGAGCAGGCCGACAGCACAGCGGCCCTTGGCACCGGGCCGACGCCCATTACATCGGCCCAGCGTCCGGAGCCGAACGGCCCGACGTCGACACCCGACCAGAGCCCCAACGCTTTTCAGCCGTCGACCGCAGGCCCTTCCGCACAGGAGTCCGCGGTCAGAGGCCGCCACCGGCTGGCGTCGGAGATCGATGCGAACGAGGCAGCGACCGGTACCGGACCCGGCGACCAGCCGCAGCCTCCCGTACCGGATAGGCAAGGGCCGATCGGCGACCGGCCGCAGGCACCTGACGAGCAATGGCAGAACCCGGCGGCGTTCGCGCAACCGACATCGGCCCCGCAGTCGCCGACCGGCTATGCCCAGCCATCGATGCCCACGCAGGCACCGGCAGGCGATCCGTGGCAGGGCCCGACCGGATACGGGCAGCGGCCTCCAACCGGACCGCAGGCAAGCCAATGGGGCAGCCCAACGGGATTCGGCCAGCCACCGGCAGGCCCGCACGCACCCGAGCAAGATCAACCTCCCCCGTACACACCGGGCAGGAATCAGCCGCCGCCACAAGCACCGGGCAACGACCAATGGCAGAACCCAGCCGGATTCGGGCAGCCGCCAACGGCACCGCATACGCCCGGCCGCGACCAACCGATGCCGCAGTCCCCCGGCCAATGGGGCAACCCAACGGGATTCGGCCAACCGGCAGGCCCGCGAGCGCCCGAGCAAGATCAACCTCCCCCGTACACACCGGGCAGCGACCAGCCGACACCACAAGCACCGGGTAACGACCGAGCAGGTTTCGCGCAGCCACCGGCGGGACCACAGGCCCCGGATAACGACCCAGCGGGATTCGGGCAGTCACCCGCAGGACCACACGCACCGGCTAGCGCCCCAGCGGGATTGGGACAACCAGCGGCCCGGCCACATGCGCCAGCTGGTAACCCGGCCGGATTCGGACAACCAGCAGCAGGACCGCACGCGCCAGCTGGCGACCCGGCGGGATTGAGACAACCAGCAGGACCACACGCACCGGTCGGCGGCCTGCCAACGCAGGCACCGAGCAGCGACCACTGGGGTAGCCCAGCAGGATCGGGACAAGCAGCGGCAGGACCACACGCACCAGTCGGCGACCCGGCAGGATTCGCACAGTCACCCGCAGGACCACACGCACCAGTCGGCGACCCGGCAGGATTCGCACAGTCACCCGCAGGACCACACGCACCAGTCGGCGATCAGCCGACGCAGTCGCCGGGCCGCGACCATTGGGGTAGCCCAGCAGGATCAGGACAACCAGCGGCGGGGCCACATACGCAGGGCGGCGACCAGTCGATGCCGCAGGCGCCGGGTGACCAATGGCAGGGTTCGGCGGGTTATGGGCAGCAGCCTCCGGCGGGGGCGCACGGGCCCGGCCCGGGTGCCGCGGGGTACGGGCAGCATCCGGATGCACCGGGGACCGGTGCACAGCAGCACTACCAGCCGGGGCCATATAACCAGCAGATGCCGCAGCCGTCGCTCGACGATGTTCCGTTGCGGCGGGCTAAGAAGTCGCCGGGTAGCGGGTGGCGCAAGGCGGTGCACCATGTGTCCGGCGGTGCGATCAATCCGGGGCTGTCCGCGGAGGAGATGCGGCTGCAGGAATTGGTCGCGCGGATCAGGCAGCCGGTGCGCGGTGACTACCGGATCGCGGTGCTCTCCTTGAAGGGTGGCGTCGGAAAGACCACCACGACAATGGGTCTCGGGTCGATCTTCGCGTCGATCCGTGGTGACCGGGTGATCGCGGTGGACGCCAACCCGGACTTCGGCACGCTCTCGCAGCGGGTGCCGCTACAGACCAGGTCCACCGTGCGCGATCTGTTGCTCGATCCGGCGATCCAGCGATACTCGGATGTGCGCAGGCATACTTCGCAGGGCACCAGCCGACTGGAAGTCCTTGCCAGCGAGCGGGATCCAGCGGCCTCGGAGGCGTTCAGCGACGACGAATACCGCGCCGTCGCGCGAATCCTGCAGCGGTTCTACAACATCATCCTCACCGACTGCGGTACCGGACTCATGCATTCGGCCATGGGTGGTGTGCTCGATCTGGCGCATTCGCTGGTGCTGATCTCCTCGGCCGCGATCGACGGAGCTCGTAGCGCGGCAGCGACTCTCGACTGGTTGTCGCTGCACGGCCACGATCACCTGGTCCGCAACGCGGTGGTGGTGATCAACCTGCCGCGCGAGGGATCACCGAATGTGGGCATCCAGCAGCTGCGCGAATACTTCCTGTCGCGCTGCCGCGCCGTGCACATCATTCCCTACGACGTCCACCTGTCGGAGGGCGCCGAAATCGACCTGCACCGTCTGCACAAGACCACCAAGCGCGCGTACGTCGAACTCGCCGCAACAGTCGCCGACGAATTCAGCGTCGACCACCGCCGCTATCGCAACTGAGACCCCGGCGGCGGCCATCCCACCGCCCCGGTCCCCTCAGCCCTAGAACACCGCACCCCCAGCACCCCCACTGTCGTCCGCACACCCCGTGCGCCAACCAGACACCCTCTATACGGGGTGTGCAGCTATGACACCGGGTGTGAGGACGGATTTCTCTACCGCCCGACAACGCAACCACAGCCAGTCCCCACACCGGAAACCGTTGCCTGCCTACCCAAAGCTGCGGAAGACCAAGCCGGGTACAGCACCCGACGCACCCAGCACTACCCCCGGAAAACCACTAGGTGCAGCCAAAACTGGGCAGCGCGCCCTGAGATTCGTAGACCGAGCGCAGCGACAACACGGGTGTCAGGCCGACTTCCCTACCGCCCGACAACGCAACCACAGCCAGTCCCCACACCGGAAGCCATGTGCCTGCCTCGAAAAGCTGTGGAAGACCAAACTGCCGTCCGAACACCCCGCGCCACAACCGCACACCCCGTATACGAGGTGTGCAGTCACAACACGGGGTATCAGGACGGACTTCTCTACCGCCTGGGAACGCAAACCACAGCCAGTCCTCACGCCGGGAGCCGTGTGCCTGCCCCGCAAAGCTGCGGAAACCAAACTGCCGTCCGAACACCCCGCGCCACAACCGCACACCCCGTATACGAGGTGTACAGCCACAACAAGGGGTGTGAGGACGCTGTACGGGGTGTGTGCAGCTACGACACGGGGTGTGAGCCGGATTTCTCTACCGCTCGAGAACGCAACCACAGCCTGTCCCCACACCGGAAGCCGTGTGCCTGCCTCGCAAAGCTGTGGAAGACCGAACTGTCGTCCCAGCACCGGGTGTCAGGACGGATTTCTCTACCGCCATCTACCGCCCGGGAACGCAACCATAGCCAGTCCTCACGCTGGAAGCCATGTGCCTGCCCGCAAAGTTGCGAAGACCAAACTGCCGTCCGAACACCCCGCGCCACAACCGCACACCCCGTATACGAGGTGTGCAGTCACAACACGGGGTGTCAGGACGGATTTCCCTACCGCCCGGGAACGCACCCACAGCCAGTCCTCACGCTGAAAGCCATGTGCCTGCCCGCAAAGCTGCGGAAAACCAAACTGCCGTCCGAACACCCCGCGCCACAACCGCACACCCCGTATACGAGGTGTGCAGTCACAACACGGGGTGTCAGGACGGATTTCCCTACCGCTCGAGAACGCAACCACAGCCAGTCCTCACGCTGGAAGCTGTGTGCCTGCCTCGAAGAGCTGCGGAAGACCAAGTCGGGTACGGCACACGACGTGCCCAGCACTGCCCCCGGTAAAACCACGGGGGTGCAACCAAAACTGGGGTGCGCGCCCTCGGATTCATAGACCGAGCACAGCTACCACAAGGGGTGTCAGGACGATTTCTCTGCCCCCGAGACGCAACCACAGCCAGTCCTCACGCCGGAAGCCGTGTGCCTGCCTCGAAAAGCTGCGGAAGACCAAGTCGGGTACGGCACACGACGCGCCCAGCACTACCCCCGGTAAAACCACGGGGATGCAATCAAAACTGGGGAGCGCGCCTTGGGTTCAGTAAACCGAGCTCACCTGACTG
This sequence comes from Nocardia sp. GCM10030253, assembly GCF_042675075.1. NCBI lineage: Bacteria > Bacillati > Actinomycetota > Actinomycetes > Mycobacteriales > Nocardiaceae > Nocardia > Nocardia sp. GCM10030253. The sequence continues at coordinate 360,393 of NZ_JBHTDL010000014.1, forward strand.
ACGTGCCCGGGTGGAACTCACCGAGGACAGCCAGAGCGTTTGGGAGCGTGCCCTGGATTGGCAGACCGAACTTGCCTGCCTGAGGTTGCCTTGCTGGAACTCACCGGGGTAAGCCAGAGCTGTAGGGAGCGTGCCCCGGTTTGGTAGACCGAGGTCACCTTCCAGCGGTGTTCCGGGCAGTGCTGGGCACGTCGGGTGCCGTACCCGACCTGGTCTTCCGCAACCTGGGTAGACAGGCCACGGCTTCCGGCGTGAGGACTGGCTGTGGTTGCGTTTCAGACGTTTTAGGTGGTGAGGGCAGCCGGTGTTGGGGAGCTTGTCCTGGGTTGGTGGGTCGAGTTCGCTTCCCGGCGGTGTTTCGGGCAGTGCTGGGCACGTCGTGTGCCGTACCCGACTTGGTCTTCCGCAACCTGGGTAGGCAGGCACATGGCTTCCAGCGTGAAGACTGGCTGTGGTTGCGTTTCAGGCGCTTTAGGTAGTGAAGGCAGTCATTGCTTGGGAGGTGTCCTGGGTTGGGTGGGCCGAGCTCACTTCCTGGCAGTTGTTCGGGGCAGTGCTGATGCGTCGTGTGCGGTACACCCGGCTTGGTCTTCCGTGGCCCTGAGCGGGCAGGCACACGGCTTCCGGCGTGAGGGCTGGCGTGGTTGCGTTCCTGGCGATTTAGGCAGTGAGGCAGCGCTACCGGGTAGCGCCTGGATATCACCACGACAGTGGTGTGGCACGCACCTCCGCGAGACTGCGGCCACGCCTGCGGCGGAACAGCCCACGTAGCGTGCTCGCGTTCTGGTAGCCGACGCGAGCCGCGATCACCTCGACGGTCAGCGAGGTCGTTCGCAGCAGTTGCGTGGCCAACTCCAAGCGGATTTGGTCGACGAACTCCCTTGGCGGCATGCCGATTTCGGCTCGCGTGGCGCGCTGCAGGCTGCGTTCGGTGACGCCGAGTCCACGGGCGGCGTCGGTGAGGTGAAACGGTTCGGCTATGCGTTCGCGTACCCATCGTTCGAATTCGGCGACGAGCGAATCACCTCGAGCGATCACCTCGGGAATCACGAAGTCGATCTGCGCCCGGCGGTCACCGACGGCCATATGTCGTGCGGTCAGTTCGGCGAGCGCGGGGCTGCGCTGGGCGATCAGCGACAACGCCAGATCCAGGTGCGAAAGCACCGCGCCCGCTGTGATGACGCGTCCCTGCCGGCACAGGGTTCGTCCCTCGTCGAGGTCGATGCGCGGATAACGGCGGCGAAACGTCGGCCCGAGCCACCAACTCGTGGTGGCGGGCCCACCGTCCAGCACACCCGACTCGGCCAGAAAGAACGTGCTCGTACAGGCCGCCGCGACATGCGCGCCATCGGCATGCGCCTCTGAGATCAGCTTCAGCACAGCACTATTCGATGCACCGCTGACCAGTTCGATCAAAGCGTCGGCATCACGCACGCCCACCGCAGGCACGATCATCAGACCGAACCCGACCGAAAGTTCCGCAAGTGGAATGGTCGGGACCAGGTGGCCGTGTACGGAACCGACGGTAGTCCCGATCGAGACCGTGTGCAGCCGCCATGGATCGGGCGGCGCGGCGAGTTCCCCGCACAGCGCATTGGCGGTGGCGAACGCTTCGAGTATCGCGGCCAGCCCGAAATCACCCACGCCATCTACGACGAGGACGGCGACATCCATGTCGCAAACAGTACTGAATGCGTCGCCTCCGACACTGTGGAATCACCCATGACGGCGCTTACTCTTTCGACTGGCAGGCGCTACGCGACTCAACGGCGATTCGCGCAGCGCCGCCGACCCCGAGGACACCCCAGCAAGGAAGTTCATGGCTTCTATCGCCACAACCGGCATGCATCACGTTCGCTTGACTGTCACCGATATTGCGCGGTCGCGAGCATTTTATCGCGACATTCTCGGATTCGATATCGCCGCGGAATCGCCTGGTAGCCCGAATGATCCGCAGGTACGTGCCGATCCGGAACAGCTCTACGGCGGTGTGGTCTTCCAAACCAACGGAATGCTGTTCGGCCTGCGTCCGGTCGCGGCGACAACCGACCGTTTCGACTCCGAGCGCGTCGGTCTCGATCACCTGAGCTTCACCGTCGACTCCGTCGCCGAGTTGACCGCCGCCGCCGCACGCTTGACCGAGGCCGGTGTGGACCACGGCGAAATCACGCCGCTGCCCCAGTTCGGGATCACGATTCTGTCATTCAGCGACCCCGACGGAATTCATCTGGAACTGACCGCACCCCTGGAGGAAACGACGACCACGCCGTCGGCGTAGCCGCCACGACCGGGTGCCCACATGAACTCCGACGCGCCGACACCAAGCACTGCACTCGCGGCCGAGGCGCGAGCGCAGTGCCATCTACGAATCCGATTCCCGAATCTGGACCGCCCGTTGGACTTTCAATGCGAGCGGACAGCGGGCGAGCAGTTCGCCGCGATCCTGACGGCGAACCGATCCGATCTCGATATCGTCATCGACGCCGATGTCCGTCCGGACATGGCGTTGCTGCCCTGCGCGGCGCTGTGGCGCCTGTGAAATGCGCCTGGCCGCGAATTCACCACTCCGGCAAACGCCTTCGGCCCGCCTGGATATCGCGGACCAGATCGTCGTAGGCGTCCGCGAGTTCGGCGAGATGATGCCAGGCACAGTGCAACCGTTCGTTGTGCGCGTCCAGCGTCATCAGCGCGTGGTGCGCGCGGACCGAGGATTCGGCGATGCGGTCGATGACCGCACCGACCGTCTCTGTGTGCAGCGTGGCGCCGAGCCGATGCTGCGGCACGCTGCGTGCCACCCAGTCGTCAATGGCCATTACCAATTCGGTTCTGCGCCGGTCGATTTCGAGCATGGTAGCGGGATCGGTCGGCACCGAACCGCCGCGGCCGACCAGCCGTCGCTCATGTAGCACCGCTAGATCGCGGGCGAACCAGAGCAGCGGGCCTCCGACGACGCGGTGCCCGCGACACGCCCGAACAAGTAGATCAGAGGTGGGCAGTAGTTCGAGCGTCAAAGACTGCACCGCCGAGTCGACACACCGCGGTGTGCCGGGGAGAGCCATTACGATCGTCGAAATCTCCGAACCTGCCACGTTGCCTCGCCGTTCGTCGCCGCACAACACCGGATCAGGACGTTCATTACAATAAACCTCTGAAGGCAACTGTCAAGCGTTACCGGGCCGTAGGAAGTAACGAAGAGTACACTTCGTTACCTGCACGACTGACCGAGGAGCAAGATGGCGGACGGTCCGATGTATCACCGGATCGCAGACCTCCTCCGCGAGGAGATCCGCGCAGGCAAGTGGAATCCAGGTGACCGACTTCCCAGTCACACCGAGCTGGCCGATCAGATGCAGGTCTCGATCACCACTGCTCGCAACGCTATTCAGGTGCTCGTCACCGAAAATTTGGTCTATACAGCTACTTCCCGGGGAACCATTGTTCGAAGCCAGGAAGTGCTGGAATCGGTTGTCACCGACCACATCCGTCCAGACCGCCCGCAGTCGCCACACGACATCTTCGAGGAGATCGCGCGGGCGGCGCGTCGGGAACCGGCCAAGGAGTTCAGCGCCAAGATGGAACCGGCGAGTCCACAGGTAGCGCTGTGGCTCGGTGTGCCGGAGGACTCGTGGGTACTGGCTCGAACGGTCGTTCAATACCTCGACAACGAGCCGTGGTCGTGGGAGGTCAGCTTCTATCCGAGGGACCTGGCGGAGATCACCGGCATCGACTCCCCGCGAGACATTCCGGAAGGCACGACACGTCGCCTGGCCGAACGCGGACATGCCGAGACCGCGCACCGCGACACGCTCGTCGCCCGCCCGGCCAGCATGGAGGAGGCGATCGTGCTCGGTGTCGCCACCGGCACGATCCTGCTGGACCATCTCCGAATCGGAGCCAACCACGAGCGGGTCACCCGAGCCACCCGGCACCGGTCGATCGCGACTCGCAATCGGCTCGCCTACGAGCTCGGTGACGACGAAGGCTCCGCTATCATCCGGCATACGCTCGGTAACTCCTACGGGCCGGGCATTTCGTTGCCATGACTACAGTGATCCGCCAGGCGACCCTCGGCGATCTCGGCATGATCTGTCGCCTCCGGGTCCAGCGCACGGCGTGGCTCACCGCGCGCGGCTCCGACCAGTGGACGGTGGCGGGCCGCGGCCTGCCGATCGAGATATTCGCAAGGGCGGTAGGCCATTCGCTGGATGCGGGCGAAACCTGGATCGTCGAGGTGGCGGGCGAACCGGCCGGAACGATCACCGTCAACGAGCGCGCCGACCCGGGCCTGTGGACCGACTGGGAACTCGCCGACTCGCTGATCGTCCATTTCATGATCGTCGACCTGCGCTTCGCCGGCCAGCGCATCGGCCACCGACTACTAGCGCACGCCGGAATGCTTGCGCAACAACAGGACCGCGCCTGGGTCCGGCTCGACGCCTGGACCACCAACATCGCGCTGCACGACTACTACCGCAGAGCCGGCTTCCGCCTGGCCCGCATCGCCGGTCCCGCCGCGACCGGCCCCTCCCACGCACTGTTCGAACGTCTCTCCGACAGTTGGGATACCGTTGCGCCTCCCCGCGACGTCAGCGCACCACCAGGTGCCATAAAAGTCGCGTTGCGAACCGGCGGTCGGGTGCCCGGGCCGGTTCTGGACGTACCCGGCGAGCGGCCGGAGTACTCACGAAATCAGTTGCCGCGTTTCTGAAGTCGTAGACAGGCGAGGGCCTCCCTCTTACATCGGCGGCAAGTAGGACACCTGAGCCATCTGCGGGTCGCCACTGCGACTGACCAGGGTGCCTCGGCCCGCGGGCAGCTTGGTCGAACGCACGTCGCCGAGCAGCTTGCCTTCGTCCTTGGGCGCGCTCATCAGCAAGGCGTCGACCGACAAATCCTTCAGCCTGCCGAGCACCTTGTCGTACAGCGCACGCGACGCTCCACCGGAGCGCCGGGTAACCACCAGGTGCAGGCCGATGTCGCGGGCCTGCGGAAGGAACTCGAGCAACGGCTCGAGGGGGTTCTGGGTGGTCGCCACCATGTCGTAATCGTCGACGACGATGTAGATCTCGGGTCCGTGCCACCAACTGCGCTCGCGCAGCTGCTGCGGGGTGATATCCGAGCCCGGGATGCGCTTGGCGAGATAGCCCGCGACCTCTTTGATCATCCCGAGCGAGGTCTGCGACGAGGTCGAGTATCCGGCGAGCTGGTCGCCTTCGACGAGACCGAGCATGGTGCGCCGGTAGTCGATGAGAATGATGCGCGCCTGGTCAGCGTTCGAGTTCTCCACCACACCCATGACAATGTTGCGCAGCAGGGTGGTCTTGCCTGCCTCTACGTCCGCGAACGCCATGAAATGCGGCTGCGCGTCGAAATCGAGTACGAGCGGCTGCAATTCGGATTCGCCGAGTCCGACCACGACTCGGGTCGGTCCGAGTTCGACGCCGTGCGCGCGGGCGGTGGCCAGTACCTGCTCACGCGGGATCTTCAGGGGCAGCATGCGCACCGGCGGCGCCTTTCGCCCACCGTAGAGCTCGTTGAGCTGCTGCTTGGCATCGCTGACACCGTCGGACAGCGTCTGCGGATCGGAATCGGAATCCAGCCGTGGCAGCGCGATGAGCATGTGTAGCTTCTCCGGGTTCAGACCACGGCCGGGCCTACCGAGCGGCACCAGCACTGAGGTCCGCCGGTCCATCTCGGAGTCGGATGGGTCGCCGAGTCGAAGCTCGAGCCGGGTGCCGATGAGATCCTTGACGGCGGGCCGGATTTCAGCCCAGCGGTTGGCCGCGACCATGAGGTGAATGCCGTAGGACAGGCCCTGCGCCGCCAGCGCGTTGAGAGCGGGCTCGAGCACGTCGAACTCCGCACGCACCGTCGGCCATCCGTCGACGACGAGGAACACATCGCCGAACAGGTCCTCCGACAACGGGTCGGCCGCCCGCTCCTCATCCGTCATCAGGCTCAGTTTGGCCTTGCGCTTGCGAAATTCGTTGATCGACTCGATACCGAGCGCACGGAATCGCTCCTCGCGCTGATGCAGCAGCGTGGTCATCTCGGCGACGGTGCGCCGGACCCGGTCGACCTCGAGCCGACCTGCCACCGAGCCCACATGTGGCAGACCCGTCAGGCCGGCCAACGTGCCACCACCGAAGTCCAAGCAGTAGAACTGCAGCTGTTCCGGGGTGTGCGTTGCCGCGGCCGCCATGATCACGGTACGCAGCGTGGTCGACTTGCCCGACTGCGGCCCGCCGACCACGGCCAGATTCCCTTGCGCCCCGGACAGATCGATAACCAGCACGTCGCGGCGCTGCTCGTAGGGTCTGTCGATGACGCCGATCGGCATCCACAGCTGTCCGTGCCGGTTCACCGGCGACTTCCAGTCAGGATCGGGCAGCAGCATGTCGACCGAAGGCGACTCGTCGAGCGGCGGCAGCCACACCTCGTGTGCGGGGCGTCCGTGTCCGGTCAGCCGCTGAACCACCACCTGCAACAAGGTGGCAGGAACTGTCTCTGCCGAGCGCCTGACCTCGCCAGGCGGAGCGGGCAACTCCAGCTCACCCGGAGGAGGCGGCAGCTCGGGAAGTCCACGAGTCACAGCACTTTCGAGGATGGCCGGTTCCGGTTCAGGTGGTGCCTCGACCTCACTCGCGGTGAAGACCACCGGTGACTGACCGCCGACCACACGTCCGTCGACCCGCTGACTGCCGCGTGGTGAGACATATGGACCGGACACGTAAGCGGCGTTGAACCGCAGCGGGTCGTCCGCGTCGCTCTTGAGGTAGCCGGACCCGGGCACGCTGGGCAGGTGGTAGGCATCGGTGATACCGAGCACGGCGCGCGATTCGTTGGCCGAGAAGGTGCGCAGACCGATCCGATAGGACAAGTGGCTGTCCAGACCGCGCAGCTTGTTCTCTTCCAGTCGCTGCGACGCCAGCAGCAGGTGCACCCGCAGCGAGCGGCCCAGCCGGCCGATCATCACGAACAAGTCGGCGAAATCCGGCTTCTGTGCGAGCAGTTCGGAGAACTCGTCGACGACGACGAACAACGCGGGCAGCGGATCGATCTGGGCACCCGCGGCCCTGGCCTTCTCGTACTCGGTGACGTTGGCGAAGTTGCCCGCCGAACGCAGCAGTTCCTGGCGGCGATTCATCTCGCCGGACAGGGCGTCCTTCATGCGGTCGACCATCGAGAGTTCTTCCTCGAGGTTGGTGATGACCGCGGCGACGTGCGGCAGCGAGTCGAGGCCGAGGAAGGTGGCGCCACCCTTGAAGTCGACCAGCACCAGGTTCAGCAGATCCGGGGAATGCGACGTCACCATCGACAGCACGAGGGTACGCAGGAACTCCGACTTGCCGGAACCCGTTGCGCCGATGCACAACCCATGCGGTCCCATGCCGTTCTCGGCGGATTCCTTGATGTCGATCTCGACCGGAGTGCCGTCCGGGGTGACCCCGATCGGCACTCGTAACCGCTCTCTGTCACTGCGCGGACGCCACACCACGGCCGGATCGATCTGCGCGGCGTCCGGGATCTTCATCAGTGCCATCAGGCCCGGCACCGCCCGTGTTTCGTCGCCGAGGCTGACGATCTGGGCGGCAGTGGCCACCCGGTAGCGCGCGAGGTCCCTGGCGAGGGCCTCCGCTTCGGCGTACGTCACAGCGTCCGCGGTCGCGAATCTCTCGACGCCGGCAGCGGATTTCGCCGCCACCATTCCGTCCGCGACCACCAGTTGGAGCCCGCGGCGCACGGCCAGCCCGGTTTGCGGCGCGGTGAGGTCGAGCACGGTGACCGAGTCCAGGCCGGCATCGCTGACAATCCGCTCGGTGCCGCTGACGAATCCGTCGTCGATGATGACGAGTAGGTGGATCCGTCCCGCCGTCGGCTGTGCATTGCGCATGAACCGGCCGCGTTCGAGGAGTTCGGCGGCCATCGCCGTCTCCAGCTCCGCCAGCGATCTGTACATCATCCTGGCCGACCCCATGCCGTCGCGGTTGACTGGATGTTGCACGTGTGGAAGCCATTTGGCCCACGCCCAGGTCTTGTCGTCGGGGTCGGCGCAGATGATCGCGACGGCGGTGTGATCGGGTCCGTGAAAGGCGGCGAATTCCATCAGCATCGAGCGCACCAACATGCGCGCCTCGCCCGGCTCGCCCTCGATGTTGATAGCGGGAAACGCGCGCAGCGAGATCGCGGTCGGCAGGTTGTGCACTACCGAATGGGTACGGACGAACCGGCGCAGGGCAACTGTCGACACCGGCTCGAGGTCTTCCAGCGGACCCGTCTCTGGCCTGGCCAGTTTGGTGGCCAGGCGGTGGCTGCCGACACCGACCCGCACGTGCCCGAAATCCGGGTCGTTGGTACGGCGTTCCCACATCCGCCTCGTACCCGCGACGGATTGCAGATCGGCGGGGTCGGGATGGCTCCACACCAGCGCGTCGAGCTGGGATCGGCCGGTCTTGCGCACGTCTTTGCGGACCTGGTCCAGGTAGCGGAAGTAGTCCTTGCGCTCCTCGTTGAGCTCGGCGGCCTTCTTCGGGCCACCAGTGCTCCGCATGCCCGCCATCATCCCGACCATCGACATCAGCATCATCATCGGGAACATCAGCATGAACGGATTGGCCAGCAGGTTGCGCCCCATCATGACCATCATCGCGATCATGCCGACCACCGCGAAAACCATGACGATCGGCATCAGCTTCATCAACAGGCCCGCGGGCACGGGCCGTGGAATCTCCGGCGGCGCGGTGAGCGCCACCTCGCCGCCCGGCGCCCGTGGCGGTGCGATCCGTGGCCTACGCACAAACCCATCTGTAGCCATGTCCTACAGTCCTTTTCCGATCTCGGCGTCCACCGGGTCGACGACGTCCGCGCGTTCGCGGCGAAACGGAATCGATAACGCGTATCCGATTCCGAGCAGCGCGAGCAAGACGATCGTGCCGATCGTGGCCACGCGGCGCGGCATCGGATCGACGTACGGTGGCGGCGCGGGCGGTGAAATAGGGCGCGCCACATCGGCTCCCGCGCCGATCGGCTTGGCAGGCAGCTGCGCTGTCAGCGCGGCGAGTGGATCGACCAGCCCGTATCCGAGCCTGTCGTCGCGCCCCACACCGGGCGCCTGCGCGGTACGGGTGATCCGATCCATCACCTGCGGTGCCGACAGCTCCGGGAACCTGGCCCGCACCAGTGCGGCTAGCCCGGAAACGTAGGCGCTGGAAAAGCTGGTCCCGTCAATGGTTCCCATGCCCTCGCTGGTCTGCTGGGAGTCGACCAACCCGGTCCCACCCGGTTTGCTGTCCAGCGAGACGATATTGCGGCCCGGCGCCGCGACCCCGATCCACGGACCGTTGATCGAGAACGGCGACGGCGTTCCATCGGCCTCGATCGACGCCACCGACAGGACGTACGGAGTGAACCAGGCCGGGCTGACCGCGGTGCGCACCGAGGCCCAGCCGGTGCCATCATTCTGGCCGTCGCAGGCTCCGCCCTGCTGGAGGTTCCCCGCGGCCGCGACCACAACGACACCGCGGTCGAAGGCAAGCTTCACGGCCGCGCCGAGTGCCCCATCCGCGGGATCGACACCGGTAGGCGCGCAGGCGACTTCGGAAATGTTGATCACCGTCGCGCCCATATCGACCGCGCGCACGATCGCCGCGGCCAGTGTCAGTACATTGCCGTAGCCGGCGCTGGCGATCTTGCCGGGCGCCTCGTTGCGGGTACGGTCCTTCGCCTCGTAGGCGGTGCTCAACTGCCGGATGGCGAGGATCTCCGCGTCGGGGGCGACACCGGAGAAGGCATCCTCCTGGCTGGGCCGCCCCGCGATGAGGCCGGCGACCAGAGTGCCGTGACCATCGCAATCGAGCGTGCCGTCGGAGTTCGAGACGAAGTCACCGCCCGGCTGCAGCGCGGGCAGGCGCGGATGCCGGTTCACACCGGTGTCGATGACCGCGACCTTCTGGCCGCCGCCGCGGCTGAACTGCCATGCGGCAGGCAGCTCGAGAATTCGCTGTGGTTGCGGCGCTTCACTCGGTGCGGCACCCATCAGTCTCGGCTCTGCGCATACGGCTCGCTGCTCGGTCTCGTCGGGCGGTCCGCCATTGGCATTGACCGCCAGCGCCGCACCGAGCGCGGCCTCGTCGATGGCGGGCGGTCCGATCGCGAGGGCCGGGGCGGGAGCTCCGATCGTGCCGATCCCGAGCACAACCGTGACGACACCGACCAGCCGTAGCGGTGCACGGCGGCGATGCCGGCATCGGATGTGCTGGTTCATCGCGAAAACCACCCCGCGATCACAGGTTCCTGGCGGCCGAGTACAACTCCATGATCCACAGCACCAGCGGAATGATGGTGACTATCAACAGGTATTCGAGGATCTCGCCCATCCGCCGGGTAACCGGTGACATCTCGGTGTGCGGCCCGATCACACCGAACCCCACCATCGCCGCGGCGACCGCGAGAAGCATCCCCGCGACCGGGACCAGCCACGACACGTTGCCGATCGCCACCGCGATCATGACCGTGATCAGCGTGAGAGCGCCACCGGCAATCAGCGTGCCTGCCTGGGTGAGGTCAGCGAACGAGCGCCCGCGCAGGCACAGGATCAGCGCTACGACCAGGGCAAGGGCGATGCCCTGCCAGCGTGCCGCACCAAGGGGATCAGCGGCTAGCACCGATCCCACTGCCGCGGCGACGGTACTGCCTATGATCAGCCCGGATTGGTATTGGTTGGCGGCGCGTGCCCGCAACTCGAGCCCCGCCGCCGATGGCAGCGCCGTTGCGCCGATTGCCCCGATATCCTCGATGGTCGGCCGCGGCTCGTGGTCAGCCGGGTCGATCGCCGCGCCGGCCGTCGGCACCGGCGGGACCGGCAACCGTGCGGCCGCGACGGCCAGCCGCGGTGCCATGGTGATCACGATCAGCGCCGCGACGAGCACACCCGCGGCGATCTTGGGTGAGTCGATGTCCCACACCATCCGCACGAATGCCGCGCAGCCGCCGAACAGCGCCGAGGTGATGGCCGCGGCGAACATCGTCGCGCCCACGCCGGTGACGCTGTAACCGACGGCGGCTGCGACGAGCGCCACGACCCACGCCAGCAGCAGATGTGGGCTGCCGAGTTCGTTCGGGACGAACAACACAGCGGCCGCGAAGAGCAGCAGTATCCCGTACAGCGACAACACGACCGCGACCAATCGCGCCTGGTACTTCCGCATCGCGATGGACGCCGCGGCCAGCGCGCCGACGCCGGTGCCCAAAGGGATGAAACCGATCTCGATCCCCGCGCCGTCCTGCTTGGCCGCGGCGAGCAGCCCGCTCGCAGCGAGCACCGCAACCAGCGCCACGATCAGACCCATCCACCTGGCCGACACCGCCGACCAGCTGCGGAATGTCTCGGCAGTCAGCTTGGACACCGCGTCGATCACATCATCGAACAACGCGGGTGATTCCTTGGCCGTCACCGAGCGCAGCACCAGCAGTTCGCCGTCGAATACCTCTGCATCGGTGAGTGTTTGGTCCGGCGGAATCGGATCGCGGCCGATTCGGGCGAGCGTCCAATGCGCGGTCCGCAGTGGCGCACCCTCCTCGTGCTCGGAGAGATCGGAGGTGCGCGACTCGATCAGTTCGGTTACATCGGTGATGAACGCGGCGATCGGAATGTTCGCGGGCAGACCAAGATCCAGTTGAGTGTTGCCGCCGATCACCGACACCCGGCACAGTTCCGGATCAACGGCACCCAAGCCGCTCGACAACGACTCGGTCACGAGCTGCAGCTCCCTACATATGCACTGTCCGTTGCTTGGCAACGCACACAATGTATCCCACACACAGCCGGTATGCTGAGCAGGAACTCGCAAAAACTGCAGGCTTTGGGGGCTTACCCACATGACTGGAAACCGCCAAGCACAACGCGCATTCGACGCTGGCATCTTGTCGTTGGGCCTCGTCATCGACGGACAGGAATCCGTCCGCGACCTCGACTACGCCAAGCTGGCGTTCACCAGGGCAACCGAATGGGACCCCGGCATGTGCGATGCCTGGCTCGGCCGGGCCGCCGCAGGCGAGGTCACCCGCGAAGTTCTGTTCAACCTGTTCAAGACCAGCCCGACAACCCTGTTCCGGGAACAACGCAGGCTCGGGCTGACGCCGCGGACACTGGCGGGCCGATTCGTTGTCGGCCAGTACATCGACTACCCGCTGGCCAGTTACGTCGAGATCTGGTTGGCGCAGGCCTCGATGCTTGTCACCGAGGGCGACTTCGACGAGGCGGAGCGGGTGCTCGACGACCTCGCCGAGTATCGCAAATCTCAACTGTCGCAACCTGAGCGCGAGATCGACGACCGCATCTGCGCCTACGTGCGCGGTGTGCTGCATTACCAGACTCAGCGCTGGCCTGACGTGATGACTTTGCTGGCCGGTTCCACCGAGTGGGACGACGCCTTCCTGGCCGCGGGCGCGAACGTGATGGTCGGCACGGCCTGTGCTCAGCTCGGACTGTTCGGTGAAGCGATACGCCGGATGGAGCTGGCCGAGGTCGGCCCGATCCCCGCGGCCGCGACAACCGCGCGATTCTGCCGCGGTCTGTGCTTACGCGAGACCGGCAACGAGGTCGAGGCCCAGGCGTTGTTCGAGAAAGTGTTCTCGGAGGCACCGGATTTCGAGGCGAACACCGGAGCCATGCGGGATCGCAAATACCGCATCACCGTCACCTCGAGAGAACAGATCGAGGCGCGGACCAACCGCTGGGATCCCGCGTCCGCGCCCTCGGCCGACCAGATGGGTCGCGAGGAGCGCGACGACAAAGCCAAGCGCACCCTCGCGGCCGCCCGCAAGGAATTGGACCAGCAGATCGGTCTTGCCGCCGTCAAGACTCAGGTCGCCAAGCTGCAAGCTACCGCGCAACTCGCCAGGATCCGCGCCGAGAAGGGCATGGCCAGCGTGCCACGCGGCCAGCACCTTGCCTTTACCGGCCCGCCCGGCACCGGCAAGACCACCGTCGCACGAGTTGTCGCCAAGATCTATTGCGGGCTCGGGCTGCTGAAGACCGACAGCCTGATCGAGGCCAAGCGCGCCGACTTCGTCGGCCAGCACCTGGGCAGCACCGCGATCAAGACCTCCAAGCTGATCGATAGCGCCATGGACGGCGTGCTGTTCATCGATGAGGCGTACACCCTGATCCAGGCCGGCCTGTCCGGCGGTGACGCCTTCGGCCGTGAGGCCGTGGACACTCTGCTGGCTCGCATGGAAGACGACCGTGACCGGCTCGTGGTGATCATCGCCGGATACGACGGCGAGATCGACCGATTGCTCGCCGCCAACGACGGCCTCGCCTCCCGTTTCGCCAAGCGGGTCAAGTTCGACTCCTACACCCCTGACGAACTGGGCGAGATCGGGCAATTCATTGCGCGCAAACGCGATTCGGAGGTCTCCGATGAAGCCCGCGCACTGTTGGTCGAGTCGTGCACAACGCTCTACACCAAGCAGAGCACCGACCAGAACGGCCAGCCGCGGCGCGGCATCGATCTGGCCGGCAATGGCCGATTCATCCGCAATGTCATCGAAGCGGCCGAGGAGGAACGCGAATTCCGGCTGGCCAACGATGAAAACCTGGACCTGAGCGCGGTCGACGAGTCCGTGCTGATGCGGATCGAAGCCGACGACATGCGCAACGCCCTCGGCAACGTTCTCTCTACACTGCGCTGAGTCCTCGCTGCGCCACCAAGGCTGATTTCGTCGCGCCGCTGAGTGTGCGGCCGCGAGCTCGGTCGGCGAGTGTCCCGGTCTCGGCAGCTAGCGTGCGGTGCCGCTGGGGAGAACGTCGTGGGAGACAAGAGCTTCCGCCGGCGACAGCGTGGGGCCTGGGACGAGTTGGCCGATGATCGCCCAGGGAGCCAGGCGCGGCTTCTCTTCGAGGCCGAGGATCGCGGCGGTCCCTGCGTCCGGGACACCGTAACGGATGCCGGTATCACCCACATAGAACAGGCTGCCCCGGCGCGGACTCTGCGGGTCCATGCCCGTCACTTGGACGTACTCCCCGCTACCCGGCCGCAGGTAGGCAGCGTCGATGCGATCACCGGTGCCGTCGGAAGTGGCCAGCCCGACCGGGATAGCCGACTCGGGGAGTGGCAACTTGCGGCCGGCCAGGATTGTCACCGTAGCGTCCGGATCCTCGGCGCCCTTGAACCATGCGATACAACCGACCGGAGCGTCCTCGGCGGCAAGGATTTTCGGCGTACTGTGCGGGAAGTGGTCGAGCGCAAGCTGGTTGACCACCGGCACTCCGACCAACCGGTCCGGTGGCACCGTGGTGATATCGCTCATGCCTTGGGAATTCGCATTGCGAACCACGTCGGCAGCGAACGGTGACACCCGCTGCACCCCATCGGCCAGCACTACATACAGGTCGTCGGTGGCCACACCACGCACCCGCACCACGCCACCGACCGGAACACTCGACAGGCGCCCCGGCCCAGGCTCGCCGAGCCGCGCGATCGGCGGTGGCGTCAACGGGGACACCTGGGTGGCGGAGTTCAGCAGTCCGGTGCTGATCGGCCGGGCCTGGTGGTTGCGCAGTGTCATCGACTGGGCCATCACCGAATCCTTGGGATCGATCTCCGCACGCTTGCCATCGAAGAGCAGGAAAGTCTTGTCCCCCTTGATCACCAACAGCGCCTCACCCGCAGCCAGCGGCCTGGCGACTGATTCCGCCGTGGACTCGAGCCGGCCCGCGATCACCGTGGTCTTCGAGCCAGGAGATGCCGTCGCGCTGCCGGATGCGGACAGCGACACCGTATCGCACAACGCCCAGCTCGAACTCTTGCCGGTCGACGAGCCTGGCAACTGGGCCGGGGCGCCGGGAATACCGAGCAGCGCGCCACGCGGCAACCCCGAGAGCTTGGACGACTTGATCGAGGTCGGCGACTCGTTACTCTGGGTGATCAGCCGCGCGGAGGCCAGGTTCAGCACCGGATGTACAGTGCCGTCGACGACGGCGTACAACGCGCCGGTTTCCTTGGCCATGACGATCTTCGCGTCAGCGATCGAGCCCTGGGGCCGCAGGAACGCAAGAATCGCCGCACCCGCCACCACCAGCAGGCCGAGCACCGCACCGACGACCAGCGAGCGAGTCTGCGACCGCATCGGGTCGTGCAGCATCCGCACATCTCGACGTACCAGCGCGTGCTCGTAGCGACGCAACAAGAACCGGTATCCATTGACTTGTGCTCGCGTAGTCAACTGTGCCGGCACGACACCTCCGAAATGACGCTGGTAAGCAGGGCCATAGCAGACCAAGCCACTCGACCGCGCGAGGTGCCCGCTGGGTTGCTCCCATAACAGTAGCGAAGGTGCGAAACTTCGGTCCATCATTGAGCATGGCGTCAACAACGTCCGACCGGGCCGCGGCGGTGCCGGCACCGCCGCTACAGTCTCCGCACTACTGGTTGTTTCGAATGTTCCCGCTGCGGTTGGTGATTCCGGTTGTGCTGCTGGCGATCACAACGACCCTGGTCTCGGTCTCGTTCGACGCGCCGACACCGGCCGCGGTCGCAGGCGCGGCGGTGGTTGCCGTGGCCGGTCTCACCCGGTTCCGCGGCAAATCTTCGGCCGCGGTCATCGGCGAGGCAATCACGTTCCGGTGGCATGCTTTCCGCAACCGTTCCACCGGTCTTCACCATCCGCCGTTCGATGTTCCCCTGCCAGAGGGTGGCAGTTACGGCATGCGCTGGGACGGCACTCATCTGATCACCATCCTGCGCATCGACACACAACCCCGCTTCGTGACACGGCTCAGCCCCAGCGGGCTCAGCACCGGCGACATGGTGCCGCTGCCGGAACTCGCGCGTTGTCTGAACCAGTTCGACATCGCCCTTGCCTCGATCGATGTGATCAGCACCGGGTCGCGTACCTCGGACGCGGGCGCGGTAGCGCGGCTCTACGACCAGATCCTCGGGCCGCTGCCCGCGGTGGCGCACCGTACCTGCTGGGTGGTGCTGCGGCTGGACCCGCTGGCGAACGCGGCGGCGGTGGATCGGCGCGGCGGTGGATCGATCGGCACACTGCGGTCGGCGATCGTCGCGACCCAGCGGGTAGCGAACCGGCTCGCGGCGCGTGACCTCACGGCATCGGTGCTGTCCGCCGCCGACATGACCGGCGTGGTGCACCAGCTCACTCGCGGCGCCACGCTCGATCAGTTGACCGAGTCACCCCGCGGTATAGAACACAACGGAATTCATTCCGCCACCTACCGAATGGCGCTCGACGAACTCGGCCCACGGGGATTTTCCGATATCTGGGCGACCCAGAGCCTGGCGACAACGATCGTGATGCGGCTCCAGCACGCAACAGACACGAACACCAAGACCCCCGTTCCGGAGCCAGCCATCGAAGTCACCGCAACGGTCCGGTTCGACACCCGGCATGATCCGGCGGAGGTGGCGACGCCCGGCCTGGTACCCATGCGGGGCAAGCAGTATCGAGCACTGCTGCACAGTCTTCCGATCAAGACCCAGCGCCCGGCGCTGCTCATCGACGGTTCGGTGGGCACCCCGGATTCGCTGGCCGCTCTGTCCATGCCCATCGCCGGCTGCGGACAGCTGATCGGCGCGGACTCCTCCGGACAGGGGGTTGCGCTGCCGCTGGTCGGCCAATACGTGCGGCGGGTCGAAATCATCGGCGCCCTGCTCATCGCCAAACAGGTGATCCTGCGCGCGATAGCCCTCGGCGCAGCCGTTGTGGTGCACACCGATCGGCACGACGCGTGGCGAGAGATGGTCGCCTATGTCGATTCACCGCAAGCATTGTCGCTCGCCGCCTGGTCGGCCGGATCACAGCACGCGAACTCGCACCGATCCGCGACCGTCATCGTCTACGACGGGGTACCGCCGTCGACACATCACTCCGATGCCACAGTCATCCTGCTGCGATCACCGGCAGGTCGCGACGGACATTTCGACCCTGACGTCACATTGACCGAAGACGCCGAGACCCCGAACCTGGTCACCGTGCAGACCACAACCGGAATGACCACGGTGCACATGGTCGCCACCCCCTTCGAGATGACCTATCTCGGTGCACCACAACCAGTTCCGGCGTAAACACCCAGTGGCCCGTCCACGTAGATCATGAACGGGCCCTCGGGGCCACCGATCGAGGTTCAGCCGGAGAAGCTGTCATAAACCTTTTTGTCGGCCGACTGAGCATTGCCAAGCGCTCGGTCCACGGCATCGCGCATACGCTCGAGGATTTGGGCGGTGTCGCTGAACTCAGCCTTCCACTTGTCGTGCGCCGATTTGAACCCAACCGCAGATTCGTTGTCCTCCCATGCGACGTTGACCAGCTTGCCTGCCGCACCTTCGAGGCGCTCGATCTGGGTGTTGAGATTTTTGTAATGGCCGTCGAGATCGTCGATCAGCGGCAACAAGAAATTGGGGTCGTAAAGCATGTCGGATCCTTTCGAAATGAGATGATCGCACCCGGCGTCAGACCAGGTTGGTGAAGGAATCGACGTTGTCGGCGTCGACCTGGTTCTTTGTCTCGCCGCCCTCGAAGATCTTCGACGTCATGTCGTCCAGCTTCGTGTTCAGGCGGGTGCCTTCTTCCTGCCATGCCACGGCGGCCTTGCCGCATGCGGTATTGGCGTCGCCCTGCCAGCCGGGCTTGGCCTTCTCGATATCGGACTCGATACCAGCGATCGTCTTCTTGATGTCGCCGACCGCCTCCATGAAATCGTTCACAACCTCGGCGGCTGCGGCATCGTCGAGACTTACCTTGCTCATCTTCTGACCTTTCGTCGTCTGCTATTCATCGTGTTCGGTTGACGCTGCCAATAATTCGCACAGTCAGCTCTCGACTACGCGCGAGCTAGGGCATCCACCTTCCTCCGGGAAGTATTTCGATCAGCGCGGAAATCGCTTGTGCGATCCGATGATCGGAGCCCGGGGTGAAGGTGGACCAGACTCTCAGGTCGGGGGAGGCACCGGGGCTGGCTGCGATTCGACCCCGCGAGGTGTCGTATAGGGCCACCGCTCCGGCTGTTCGAGTTGCCGCGCCGTCCGCATAGGCGTTCGCGACGATCTCGGTGTGCGCAAAGCAACTGGACATGGTCAGCCCGAACTCGATGGCATCGCGCTCCTCGACACCGAGCGAATACAGCACTTGGGCGTAGTCGCTGGACGAGACGGCCCCATCGAGGCGTTCGCGCAGCTCGTCCGACGGCGCGCTGAAGCTCGTGATGGCGGCGGGCGGACAGGGCCCGAGCGCGTCGAGTACCGGGCGAGCCAGTGCGGCACCGTCTTCGTCGGCCCACGTGGTGTGGATATCGAAGTCGTCGCCGATCCTGGTGGCCACCGCGTGCTGAGATCCTCGGCGGGCCAAGCAAACTCGCCGAGGTCCCTCCACGGTGTGGATTCGCGCGACGAGCTCGCGCTCCGGCTGCGACAGCACATGCAGCGCCACCGCGAGATCCGAGTCCACCTCGTCGTAGCTGTCGACGAGCCCCGAAGCACGCAGGCCGGCCAGAGCCTGTTGCTGTGCCACCGTCCAGGCTTGTACCGAATCCTGTTGCGGGCCTATGCCGAGGACCAATGGCAGTGTCTGCACACCCAACAGACCGGATACCGCGAGCAGCCCATCATTCGTCATAGTCGGCACGACATCCCCTAACAGTGCGGAAGCGGTGTCACGAAGCAACCTCCGTCTGTGAAGTCGGACGCGGCGCCTGCTCGACGGCGGCACCGAGTACCGGCGGGGCCACATCGACGCCCGCCTCGATCTCCAGTCCCTCACCAGGGCGCGCCGCGATGGCGCCTGCTCGAACGGTGCGTTCGGCCTCGCCCATCACCGCCCCAGGAGCCATGCCTCCCGGCGCGATCCTGCTCGCCGCGTTGTTGTCAGCGGATACCGGAGTCGATTCCACCGGAACGACTTCCGGGGCGGACACCGATTTCGCGACGGACTGCGCACGATAGGCGGTCTTCTCCCGCGGCATCGCGATGGCGCCGACATGCGGGACGAAGCCCGCGGCCATCACACCGGGGCCGGGTGCGCTGGTAGTCCTCGTCGGGCCCGCCTGCTCCGCCTCCAGCGCCGCGCTCGACGCGATGACAGGTGGCTGCTGGTGCTGCCATGGTGTGGCCAGGGGTGTGGTCGCCGATTCGTAGCTCTGCATTACCCGTGCCGCGTTCGACTTGGCCAGATCCTGCTGGGTGTCGACCTCAGCGGCGGCCGCCACCAGCGGTGCGCCCAACGCGGCGCCTGCCTGCTCGATCCCCTGCCGTGCCGTCTCCAGCGCGGCGATCTCGGCAACGTGCGGCATGGCCAGCCGGGCCACCTCATGGGCCACGGCCTGACCACCTGCCCGCCCGGCATTCTGACCAGCGGCCACGGCGGCGTCGGCAAGCCAGTCCCGCAACGTAGTGATCCGCTCGATGACGACTTCGCTCTCGGCCGACCGCCACGATTCCCGGATCTTCGACACGATCTGGTCGTATTCGACGACCGCGGCACCGAAACTCGCGGCCAGCTTCGCCCATGCGGCACCGGCCTCTGCCATCGGAGTCGCACCGCGCCCCGTCGTGAGATCTCGCGCCAGCTGATCGGTGGGTCTGGCCTGCCAGATCACCCCGGTGAAGCCGACTACCGGTGGTTCGACCATGCGTGCCGCTCCGCGCTAACTCGCCGGACCGAAATCACTCGCGTTGTCGTCGTCCATCTGCACGAGCAGATCGGACTGGGAACGCAACGCGGCCGCCAGCTTTCGTATCTCCTGGATACCCTGGGTGGCTGTCTCGTCGTAGGAGTTCGCGACACTGCCCAGTGTTTCCGCTGCCCGCACCGACACCTCGTCCAAGCCAGCCGAATCCACTTTCAGCGCAGGAAGATTGGAATGCAGGTCAGCCTCCAGCCGGTTCGCCAGGCGGTCCAGATCAGCAGCGGACTTACGGGACTGGATCGGATCGAATTCCATGACGTCCTCCTGTCAGAGGGTGAGCGCCTTGTCCGGCGGTTCGGGGTCCAGTGGTTCGGACACACGTTCGGCCGCACCGACCACCGGCAGCGAAGCCCCTTCGATATCTCCCACGACCTCGTGGCCGTGTTGTTCGGTCACCAATTGGCCACGCAGGCCATCGGTACTCGACTCGCCGCCTGGCCTGGCCATACCCGCGGCGCCTGCCGCGCCGGCCAGCGGCATCATGCCGGGCCCCGACGTCGAGCCGCCGCGCATGGCCGCAGTCGATGTGCTGCCCGCGGATTCGGCGCTTGGCACGCTCGCGCCCGCGGGACCGAACGAGCCCGTCGCGCGAGCCCCCGTCCACGCGGCCAGCTGCCGGGCTTGATTGATCGCGCCCACCCCACCGGCTCCACCCCCCGTGGCTCCACCGCCCATGCCTGCGGCCCCACCCGCGCCGAGCCCGTCCTTTGCCTCCCCGTCCAGTTTCTCTTTGTCCGGGTCGGTGATCGACTTCGGCGGATTGAGTGCGGTGTTCACGGCGGTGAGCGACTGCACTCCGGTGGTCGCCAGCTGGGTCAGCGGGCCCAAGATCTGCATGATCTGGGACAGGGCCTGCATCGGGTCGACGTTCTTGGGGGCGTTGGTAACTGGCACCTTCGTGCCGGTTTCCGTCATGGCCGCGCTGTGCACGGTGAGTTCGCCGCGTGTCTTCGCGACCACGGCGGTCGCCTCGGCGAGGGTCTCGGTCGTCAACGCCACCAGGAACATCTGCCCGCCCGGAGTGGCGAGGAATGGCGCCGAAGCCGCCAGCGAGGTCATGAACTTGGCGATGATCGCGGCCATCATGGTGGCGCCCGTGAAAACCGTGCCGGCCGCTGAGCCGACACCGGCAGAGGTCTGCGCGCTCTGTGTCGCAACGGCCGCGCCGTCCGTCGCCGCCTCTCCGCCCTTTTCGGCCGCTGCGGCGGCACCCATGCCCTGCCACAACGACATCACGATCTGCAGCGCCGAACTGCCGAGCGTCATCGCCGTCTGCAACACCGTGGAGACCTGGGTCATCATTTGAGCGGGATCGACGACGGGCTGTGCCGGTTGCCCAGTCGCCTGCTGCTCGGGCGATGCCGCTGACTGCTGCCCCGAGGGCAGTTGGCCGGTGCCGAAGCTGCTCGCCAGATCGGTGAGCGGTTTGGCGAGCAGCGAAAGGTCAATGACCGGCAGCGGCGGCAGGTCGGGCAACGGCGGCAACCCGGGAATCTCCGGCAGCGCAGGCAGACCCATATCCCTGAGCACGTCGTTCACCGGCCGATCGAGCATCGGGCCGACGGCGCTCTGGCGGAGCAGGTCCAGAACGGATTGATCCAGCGGCGCATTCATTGCTTGTCTAGGGACCCGAAATCGGCTACCGCCGCATCCTCGGTCACGTCGTACAGGGCCGCGCTCTCGTGCGCGGCAACCGCGGTCATGGCATGCACCGCGGCCAGCTCAGTCACCGACATCAGGTTGTTGGCTTGGGTGTACGCGAACGCCGCAAGGAAATCCTGCCCGATCAAACCGAAGACCGGAATCGCGGCCGCGATGGTTGCCGCCTGGTTGGTGGCACCCGCAACGGCGACATCAGTGGCCATGACAGCGGAGGCATCTCCGTATTGGCGAAGGGCATCTGAAACAACAGAAAGTTCATTCATCGGAAACCTCAGCTGCCGGAAGACTATTAGTCCGTTACTTACCAATGTACCGGATCATCCGACCACTTACTCAGCGAAATACCAGGAAACCGTTAGGGAAGTGCGAATTACGTCCGTGTGATCTCTTCTGTTGCTTCATGATTGAACGCGGTGACCAGCTCGCCCCGTGCGGCGAACGCCCGGTGCGCCGCCCTTGCCGCGGTGGACACCAGGACCTGCTCGAACTCGTTCGGCGACAACCCCGACACCGCGCCCGACAACTCGAGGTCACACAGCGCGCCGTTACCGTCGACGACAGCCGTCACCACACCGTCCGGCGAGGTTTCGCGCACCCGGACGGCGGCCATCTGCTCGCCGAGTTCGCGGATCCGATTCAGCTGCCGGTGCGCCCGCGCCTCCAGCTCGTCCATCGCGTCACTCATATCGACCTCAACCAGCTCCCCGGCTCGACCTCGTACTCTTGTTCTTCGACCAGCTCCTGGCGCGCAACATCTTCCGGCTTCGGCAGCCCGGTCAGGGCGAGCACATCGCCGTGCAACCCCGCGGCCTCCAATTCGGCCCGGCGTGCCAGACCTGCACGGTTCGCTGCCTGTTTGCATAAGCGCAGGATCTCGCCGGCCAACTCCTTCGGATCCCGCCGCAGCTCCGCGCGCTCGACGGATACGGCGATCGGCAACCCCTGTTCGGTGGTCTCGACCGAAATCGAGCCGCTGCGTGACGTCGCTGTCGACATGGCATCCCCCATCCGCTCGTCCTCTCCTAAAGTCTACGACCGCCTATCGACCGCTCACTCCCGTTCATCCTTGATAGCCCGCACTACCTCCGCGATTTCGGCATTGATCAACGCGGCCAGTCGCTTCCGTTCCACCGGCTCCGCCACCGGCAGGTTCCCCACCGTGATCGCATACCTGCCATCGCCTTCGACATCACGGCGACAACGCAGGCTGAACACCCCGAACTACGTCCGATCGTCTCTGATCGCCCGCACCACGAAAGTGATTTCGGCGTTGATCTGTGCCGTGAGCTGTTTGGCGTCGACCGGGATCGCGGTCGGCGGTGTGTCCTGGGTGATCACGTATCGCCCGTCATCGGGCAGGTCACGCCATTCGAGGTAACGCGCTACCCTGCCTCGCGGCCCGAAGCGCGAAATGCCTTGGCACACCTCGATGCCACCGACTGTGGCCGGCACCGTAGTCAAGAACCGTTGCGAGTGTGCGTCATCGGTGTCCTCGTGGGAGTCCCACAGGCCGGATTTATTGTATGTGTGGTCCATCCCATCGTGGTCCGGGGGCACTCGCAATGTAATGCGATTCTGTTTGCCCGCAGGAGCTTTCGGTAGCTCCGCGACCACGACATCCGCCAGCCTCAGCACATCGCATTCAGTGATCGTGAAGCCGCCACTGTGATGGACTGTCCTGCCCGGCAATTGGGTGAGCAGGTAGCCGCGATCCTCCCTGCGCGCCGCAATCATGCGAATGCTGCCCTCGGGATTGTCGGGGTTCTTGCCGTCGATCCCTCGCACCAGGACGCTGAGGTCCGGCCGGGCGATATCCATCAACAGCTGCGGGACGGCCGGGTCGATCGTGTACCGCAGCCGCTCCCGGATGCGATGGAGTTCGCGCTGGTAGTCCTCCTCGAGCGGAATGTCGGTGGTGAAGACGAACGGGCGCGGCATGACGTCCTCACGCATCTGCTGCCAGAGCACGACGAACTCGAGGTCTGTGAATTTCCAGGTACGGCTCATCTCTCGACTACCGGCCTGACGACCTGTGGCGCGTCGCCGAGTGCCTCCTCCATGTGCTCGGTGGAATCAAGGAACGCCGCGCGCTTGTGGTTCTGGTTGCTATCGCCCGCACCGCGGCCCGCAGCGCCCGCCGCGCCAGGCGAACCGGGCATACCTGCCATCGGGGAGGCAAGCCCCGGCATCCGGCCTGCCGCGGACGCGGCCGTCGCGGCGGCGGCGCGCGGGAAAAGCTTGGCGGTCTGGCTCAACTCCTTCGCCACCGGCGCCGCGCCTGCGCCTGCGCCTGCGCCTGCGCCACCGAGACCGCCGGGCTTGCCCGCCGACAGCGCCGCGTTCTTGGCCGCCTCGAGCGCGGAAGCCGCCCCCGGCGCGAGTCCCGCCAGCCCTGGCACGCCCGCCATTGCCTGCTGCGCGGCCTGCTGCGCGGCGGCCATCGCCTCCTGCGCGGCCTGCTGTCCCGCCGACATCGCCTCCTGCGCAGCCTGCTGCGCGGCCTGCTGCGTCTGTTGCGCAGCCTGCTCCACAGCCTGTTGCTGTTGTCGTTGGGCCGCCTCTTCCTGCTGCTTGCGCGCGGCCTCCTGCTGCTGGCGCTGGTACGCGGCCGACTCTTGTTGCTGCTGGCGCCCCGCTTCCTGCTGCTCGCGCTGGTATTTCTCCGCTGCTTCCTGCTGCCTGCGCACTGCCTCCCGCTGCTCACGCTCGAATTTCTCCTGCGCTTTGCGTTGCGCCTCGGCCCGTTCTTGCGCCTTCCGAGTGTCCGCGGCGCTCGGGCCCGGATTTGTCGCACTCAACGTGGGCCCGGAGCCTGGACCGCCCGGGTACGTCTGCTTAGTCGGATCCTGACCGGTCGGGTTGAACGGGTCGGCCGGAATATCCTTGAACGACGCGTCCGGGTGCGCCAACAACGGGACCTGGCTAGCGGATTGCGGCAGCCCTGCGGCGTAGGTCTTCGCCATCCATTCCCGGTGTTGCTGGAGCTGATCGGGGACGGTGTACGAGAAGCCCGAGTAGTAGTAACCGCCGTAACCGCTGCCAGACATGGAGTAAGTCTGCTGTCCCGGATTGTGCGGTGTCGTCGGCATGAAAAGCTGTGTCGAGTCCAACCAGCCGGAGGTGAGCATGAGATTGTCACCGATCAGGTTCATGCTCTGCTGCAATGCGGGGACCGATGCCGCATAGGCCTTGATCGCAGCGACCATCATTTCC
Source organism: Nocardia sp. GCM10030253 (assembly GCF_042675075.1). Classification (NCBI taxonomy): domain Bacteria; kingdom Bacillati; phylum Actinomycetota; class Actinomycetes; order Mycobacteriales; family Nocardiaceae; genus Nocardia; species Nocardia sp. GCM10030253. Next base: position 384,970 of record NZ_JBHTDL010000014.1, read on the forward strand.
TTGGATGGCCCTTCCCATTGATCCGCGGTCACCGAGTCGATCCTGTTGAGAAAATCGGAGAATACTTGCTGGACCATTTCGGCCATCCATTTCCACCGACCCGACCAGTTCGCCGCACGCTGCACAGTCGTGTAGTTCTTGATGCTCTCACCGAGGGTGTACAGGGCTTCCCAGGACTGACTGCCCGCGCTCTCCACCATGATCGTCGACGGCTCGAATCCCTTGGAATTCTTGAGATTTTCGCTCGGCGGTTGAAAATGGACCTTGGGATCCTTCGAGTACGGCGGTTTCTCGGTCGCGATCGGCATCGGGGCACCTGGCAGCGCCGTCCCGATCTTCGACGGCTTGATGGCGTCGAACATCGCCTCGTTCTCGCGTTCCTTGGCGTCGAACTTCTTGCCGGCGGCGATGAAGGTATCGATCATGTCCTGCAGGATGCCGATGTGCTTGCCGAGGAGTTCCTTCAGCTCATCACCTTTGCCCGACAGCTTCTTCGTGAGGGCGATGCCAGACGGCATGTCGGCGAAGGGAACCGTGGTGGTGACCATTGTGGTCTGATTCTGCAAAGTGCGGATCTGACCGATGATGAGCGACGCCGCGTTGGCGAGATTGTAGGCAACTTCCTGCTCGAACTTGAATTTGCCCTCCGCCGCCGCGGTCTTCAATGCCGGCCATGGGTTGCCCGTTTTGATGGGGAGTTGCTGGCCGGGGACGACTGGGGGTTGTTCGTTGCCACCCATACATCACGCTCCTACTATCTCGGCAACACCTGGCACACCACGGCTACCGCTGTTGACCATTTTGGCACGAGTCCAGTGGGGCTGTCGCACTGCCGATTTCGTCCGGAAGGATCTTCGGCACCCGCAGTTCACCAGCTACCGATACCCACTGAACCGCATATGACCGGAGGCCGACCACCCGGCGAAATGTTTTCGCGCTCTTCATCGGTTTCCGCTCTCATCCGCGAAGCGGTAGTACGTCGATCGGCTCGGCTGCACCAGAGCCCGCATGAAGCTCGGTCCTTCCGCCGGAAGGACAACGCGCCGTTCGCTTTTCGAGAGCACTCCGTCGCGATAATATTCGCGGGCCAGGCTGCCCCACTCGTCGTCGATGATCCTCAGCGCCACTCCCGCGTCAGTGCTCCAGGTGAACTCGGCCACCTTCTCCGGGCGCAGGTCTTTGGCGTAGGTGTACAGCACGACTCGGGTCGGGGTCGATGATTCGCTCATCGGTCGGTCTCCTCTGTGCTGGGTGAGGTGGTCGGGTCCGCGGCTCGCGACCAGACCTCGAGTCCGTGGCGGCGGCGGTCCTGCCTGGTGACGAAATCGTTGATGGTGCCGAGGAAGTCCTTCGAGCTCACGTAGTCGGCGGTTTCGTCGTCGGCGGCAGTCGCGAAGGTGAGTTCGTCGAGCTTCATGCGTTGCGAGCCGCGCTCGATCAACAAGTGAGCGAAGTAGTTTCGGCGTGTCTTCCAATAGCGGACGGTCGCATGGTCGTCGAGTTCGATGGCAGTGGCGCCGCTCTGCACGACATAGCCGGTGTGGTCGGCGTTCACATAGAAGGCGACGAGTTTGCCGAGGCATTTGTCGATCAGTCCCGCTGTGGGCGCCGACGACGAGGCGGGGCGCAGCGTCCGCACGATACGTCCGGTAGCAGTGGCGTACTGAACCCATTCGAACCGGTTGTTGCGCGCCAGCCAGATCAGTTCGCCGCCCTCGGCCATTTACCGGACCCCCAGCAACTGATTGATGCGGCGACTGGTCCGGCCCGCGGCGTTGATGATGTCCATCGGCGTCTTACCCTTCACGTCTCGGAGAAACTCGAACGTCGGACCCACCGGTTCTCCGTAGTGTCGCATGTTCCGTCGCTCGGCCCATATGTTGAATATCCTCGGTAGCTTCGCCCTTGTCGTCAGCTTCATCGCGTTGCGCTGGTCGATAGCCCAGCGGGCTGTCGTCTCCGGGTCTTCTCCCGCCTCTACCCTTGCCAGTCCTTCGATGGTGATGCCGCGGGTGGCGTCCACGTACTCCTGCCTGGCGGCGCCGATCGGCCCGAGCGTTCTGATCCGACGCCACCAACCGCCGGCGCAGCCCGCCAGGCCGAGCGGGTCGACCCAGCTGTGCGGATTGTGCACATATGCCGTGGCACTGGCCGGATTCGGCTCGAGACCGAGCGGATCAGGCGCGGTATAGGTCGCCGTTGCCGGGTTGTAGTACCGGTGCCGGTTGTAGTGCAGACCGGTTTCCGGGTCGCGAAGTTGACCGGCGAATCGCAGCGCGGTCTCGGCGTGCCCGTTCCAGTGCGTCTGGCCCCACAGCATTTTCGACGCCCAGCCCGCGACCGACCCGGTGCCAGGGTCGAGCAGTTCGGTCGGCGCACCGGCCAGGTCGGTGACGATAGCGTGGAACGCGGTGTCGATGGTGGCCTGATGTACCGCGCCGCCCAGCGCCACCGGCGTCGGCGGCCGGCCGGTAGCGCGGGTGTACTGGGTGAGCGGCTCGTGGGTTTCGGGATGATGGGTCCAGCACCAACTCGAGGTCGACGGCGGCAGGCCGGGTACCTGGTTGTGCTGGAACACGAGATCGTCGCCGTCCCAGCCGAAGATCACCGACTCCAGCACGTTCGCGGCGCGGTCGGTGTGGATCTTGGACACGCGACGGCCCAATGGGTCGTAGCCGTAACGCCAGAAGGTGCCGTCAGGCGCGGACACCGTGCGGATCTGGCCCGCGGCGGTGTGGGTGAATTCGAAGACCTCGGGCTGGTGCGACAGGCGGCTTCGAACCACCCGGACGAGGCGCCCCGCCGCGTCGTACCAGAAGCGGCGTCTGCCCGATTCGGTGACGAGGGTGCCCGTCGAGAGCACCGGGCTCGGCACCCCGGACTCGTCGGAGGCGCGGGTGAGCACACCGGCCGGGTCGTAGCCGTACTGTTCGCCTGCCCCCGGCGGCCGTTGCGTCGCCACCGCGGTCACCCGGCCGACTGGGTCGACGTCGAAATGCCGCGGGCCGCGTAGTAGGTCATCGGTACCGGTGGCGTAGCCGTCGGCGCGGTAGGTCCAGGTGCGTCCGGCGACGGTGCCTGTCGGGTTCTGCACGTGCTGGGCGATGATCCGGTCCCGGTTGTCGTAACGCCGAGTGATCCGGGCGGCGCCGATGCCGCGCACGGTCTCGTTGCCGGTCGGGTCGTAGCCGAAGCGCAGTACATCGCTCGGCCCGTGCCCGTCGTCGGTGGCGGCGGTGACCAACAGGCCGGTGTCGTCGTAGCCGAACATGGTGCGCCAGCCCAGCCCGGCGCCAGGCACCGCCCTGGTGTCGACGATCCGCTGGGTCCGCTTGCCCGCGCTGTCGTAGTCGCCGGCCACCGTGACGTCGTTGATCTGCTCGGTCAGTATGCGACCAGCCACATCACGGGTGATCCGCACCACCGCATCACTATTGGCGGCCTCGACGAGATCACCATGCCGGTCGTAGCGGTAGACGGTCACGCCGTCGTCGGTGTGCTCCTCGGTGACCCGGCCCGCGACGTCGAAGACGAAGCGGGTGGTCTGGCCGAGGGCGTTGGTGGTGGACCGGACTCGGCCCGCCGAGTCATAGGCATACGTCGTGCGCGCGCCGTTGTAATCGATTTCGGCGACCACCCGGCCCGCGCTGTCGTACTCGTAGTGCCACACCAGACCGGTCGGGTTGGTTACGGAGGTGATCTGCAACTGCGTGTCGTATCCGATGCGCAGGCGGGCGCCGTCCGGCCCGGTCATCTCGAGCGGCGAGTCCAGCACCGTGTAGGAGGTGGTGGCGGTGTTGCCTGCCTCGTCGGTGCGCGAAAGCTGGTTGCCCTCTGCGTCATAGGTCCAGGTGACCGCGGTGCCGTCAGGATTGCGCTGCGTCAGCGGTCTGCCGTCGACGCTCCACGTGTGGGTGGTGGTGCGGCCGAGCGGGTCGGTGACCGATCGAATGCGGCCGAACCCGTCGCGCTCATAGGTCCAAGTGCGCTCGCCGGGAGCGGTGACTCGCACCGGGAGTCCGGCCGCGTCACAGTCGACCGTGGTGCCGAGGCCGGTCGGATCGATAACCCGGCGCAACATGGAACCTGTTGCGCGGTAATCGTATTCGTAGCGAGTGCGGGAACCGTCCGGGCCGGTCGCAGCCGTGGTGTTGCCGACCGCGTCCGAGTCGTAGGTCCAGGTTCGGCCGCCGGGGTCGGTCTCGGAGCGCGACTCACCCCAGGCGCCGCGGGTGAGCCGCGTAGTCGCGCCGTCGGGTCCGGTGACTGCCGTGACCAGGCCGAAGAGGTCGCGCTCGTAAGTCACCGATGCTCCGGTCGGATCGACCTGGCGCACCAGGTGGTGCGTGACGTCGCGTTCGAAGGTGCGCACACCGCCCGGGGACGCGACCTGCCACACGTCACCGTTGACGTCGGTGCGGAAGATCAGCACCCGGATGTGGCCGAAGATCGGATCTTCGCGCACCACGGACCGGTTCGCCACCGCGCGCGGGCCAACGGCCTGGATCTCCCCGACAACCGGCATCGCCTGCAGCGCGTCAAGGGCGGCCTCGACATCGAAGGGCCGTGGTGCGCCGGATATGTGCGAATCATCCAGGGGGCGCACGGTTTCGATCAGAGCCGCCCATCGGCCGCCGGATGCGGCATCGGCCGCCCGGTCCTCGCCGTACGCAAAGGCGTTGGCGTACACACCACCGGTGCCGATTTGGGCCACGCAGCGGCCCTCGGCGTCGTACCGGTGGTGGTAGGACACGCCGTTGCGATCAGTCCACGAGGTCAGCCGGTGGGCGTCGTCGTAGGTATAGCGCAGCTCCTGCCCTGCGGCGTTCGCCACCGCGAGCAGCTCACCGACACTCGAATACCGGTACCCGGCCACCGGAATCGACTCTCCCGCTGACTCCAGCGACAACCCCGACACCCAGCCGATGCCAGGGCCGGTCGACACCCGCAAGACCGCACCGCCCGAATGCCGCACCGCTGCGACGAGACCCGCGTCGCCATACTCGAAGCTCAGGTGCTGACCGCCCCGATGCCGCAGCGCGGCAATCGGCGCGACCGCCGGATGCTCGACAGCGACAAATTCCCGGATGACGCCCGCCGCCAGGTCCCGCACCCGATAACGCCCGTCGGCCAGCGACAGCGGACGCCGCGGCCCGGATTCCGGAAAGACCTCCGCACCACCGGGTTCCGGATGCGGATAGCTGAGCACCGCGCCATCCGCGCAAACCAGCACGACACCATCGGCATCGAATTCCAGCCGCTCGTCCAGCGTCGACAGCCACCCGGGCCCGAAGTGCCTACCCAACCGCACTGACGACAGATGGATGCGCTGCACTTCCAGCGGCAGCACACCCGCGGTCCGCAGATCGTTGCTCGCCAACAGCACCGCGCCCGAGGACATGTCGACCGGCTCACCGTCGGTGCACCGATCCGGCCCGGTCACCGACGCCGCGTTCCCGGTCGCCGTCGCCACCTCGCGCCCACGCATCGGAGCAACAACCGGACCGACACCCGGATCGGATTCGGAGGCGGCAGTGTCCCCCGGGGATTCCGGGTCGGCCGCAGCCGTACTTACCGCGCCATTCGGGTCCTGGTCGGTGCTGGGCTCGAGCGCTCGGACCGGAGCGGGCCGCAGCGTCGATTCGCCCGCGGCCGCCGGGTCCTTGCCATACTGCGGCAGATCGGCCAGGCGGGCGCCGACATGGTTGCCCGCGCCGGCGTGGTCCAGCAACAGCTTGTTGAGCAGTTCCTCACCCTCGGTGACCTCCGCATCCGGGTACTCGAGCGCTGCATACGATTCCGCCAGCGCCTCCCGTGGCCGGAAGTTCTCGTGCTTGTCGAAGCAATACTTGCTGAACTGCTGGCGCAACCAGATCTCGTACTCGTCCGTCCAATCCGCGTCGGGATCCGCGTCGGCTCGGTAGGTGCGCGCGTAGTACTCGAAAAGCGCGAAGCTCGCCTCGTCTCCGGCCCGGAGCCCGCCGGCGTGCTCCATGGCGTGGCCGAATTCGTGCACGATATTGCCGTACACCGGCCGATCCGCTGGGCCCACATGGAATTCGGCCGCCACGTCCGCCGCCCATGCCTGCCGCAGCGCCTCGGGATCGGTGGCGAATCGCAGATTCAGGGTGATCGCCTTGGTTCGGACTCGGCCGTTCTCGATGATCCATTCGGCCTCGGCGACCTGATTCGGGCCGTCCAGTGCACCGATGCGCACGATCTCCACATCGATCTCGTGGTGCGTGTCCAACTGATCGCGGACCGCCCTTGCGAATTCGCGGGCCGACTCGACATCCACACCGGCGAGGTCGAATCCCTCGACCGTGACACCCAGGGTGTCGCGCACTATCGCGGCCACCTCCGGCGCCGTGGCGCAGCGCGCGAACTCGTCGTCGGGGCTGCTCGGCACGACGTGATCCATCGGACCGGGGTCCGAGGCTTCGGGCCCGCCGGAAACCGTGGCGTCTCGGCCGGTGCTTGCGGTGCCGTCGCTGCCAGGGTCGAGAGGCATGAGCACGCCCGCCGCAAGCTTGGACCCGCTCAGATCGAGCCATGCTTCGCCGGTGATGTTGCCGCGCACCTGGATCTCGCGCAGCCGGTCCAGCGCGCCATCGATCGCCGCGCCTTCGATCTGGAGCCCCGCCAACATTGCCGCTAGCCGCGCCGGATCCAGGGCACGGACCGCGTCCAGCACCGCCGGATCGAGCTCCTTGTTCACCATGTGCGCGACGAACTCGGAATGAATCAGATTTCGCAGCCGCGGATCCGCCCGGGACTCGGGATCCGGCACGGGCGTGAAGGATTCGCGATCCACTGGGAAGGTGTAGCCGTGGTCGATCGGAATCACATGGACTGCACCGGATTCGTCGGCACGGGTCAGCCAGTTCCGCTTGGGGCGGTCGTGCGATCCGGCGATGTAGTCCAGCACCGCCATCATGCTGCGTTCGGTCAGCGAGTACTGGTCGACCGGCCGCGCCGGGTCGGTGGCCGCGGCGAACTCCATCAGCGAGCCCGTGCCCTCTGGGCCGTCCCACAGCGTGGTCGTCGGGACCAGACCGAATCCGAGCAGGTCGTCCATGCGTGCGAAGGCCACGTCGCGGACCGCCATGCCGGTAGGGGGCAGGTTCATGCCCTCGGTCCACTGGCCGTCCTCGGGCTTGTACACCCAGACGCTGTCGTCCGAGAACTGAACTCGCAGCACCACATTGAGCTGGTCGAAGTCACCGATCCGGCCGGCGGTCTCGCCGTAGCCGAGCTCGTGCACCGCGGCCTCGCGCTCGCTCATCGTCTCGCCATCGGGAATCGAGGCGAAGGCGGAACCCACATGGCCCGGCGCGCCGAGCCCCGGCCAGGCCGTGCCGGTGATCCGGCCGTTGTCCTGTATCTCGGTCAGCCTGGCTACCGCGGCGTCGATGGCGGGCGGTTCGACACCGAACCCCTGTAGCAACTCGACAAGGCGGCCTGGCTCGAACGCTCTGATCTTTCCCAGCACAGTCGGATCCAGCCGCTGGCCGAACGCGTCCACCACGAACGGCGAACGGATCCGCCCGATCCTGGCCCCGCGCTCGTCGCCCTCGTCGATGAAAGTGAACGATTCCGGGCCTTCGGGCAGCACATCGGGGTTGTCGAAGAGCAGCAACCGCTTCGGCGCGTCGGGCTGTTCGGACGTCGCGGGCAGCGTGCCCCAGTTGGTCGGGTTCCGGTCGATGTGCCCGAAAACATAGTCCAACACCGCCGCCAAGTGCCGCTGCTCGATCGGATACTCCCGGACCGGGAGTCGTGGGCTGTGCGGAATGAACTCGCTCAGGGATCCGCGGCCGTGCGGACCTTCCCACAGCTGCGCGCGCGGCACCAGACCGGCCCCGATCATCCGGTCGAACTCCGACATCGCGACCTCGCGCACCGCAAGACCCGTGCGCGGGATGCCGACGAGATCGGCCTCGTCCGCGTCGAGTTCGGTCCGGTAGACCCGCAGCGTCCCATCCGAGAACTCGATGCGGAAGACGTTTCCGAACTCCCCGAGGGGAGATTCGGACACCACCGGACCCCACGCCGCAAGTTCGGCCGCACTCACGTGCCACGGCCCGTTGTCGGCAGCATCACCCGGATCCGGCTGCTGCGAGCGCACGGCCCCGACCGGCGCCTCCGGTTCGGGGCTCCGCTCGCCGGGCCCGCCCGGTCGCTCGGGGCCGGTTGCCGGAGTCCGGTGCCCGACCGAATCCCGTTCACCGAAGCCGGAATCCAGCTCGACCTCGATGAAGCGAGGGCGATACTTCGTGACGTCGGCGATGACGGCGTCAGGGACGAGGCTGTTGACGTTGTAGCTGATGATCAGCTTGTCCCCGTCACGGAGTTCGGGGTGCTCATGGGCGTTGTAGACGATGACGTTCGCGTCGCCGTAACTGCCGTTGGGCCCTGGCTCCGGGGTCCGATAGAGCACGGTCCGGTCGGTGAACGGACCTGTCGGTGAATCCGCGACGTAGGCAACGATTTCGGTGCTGAACGCGACGGTTGTGTCCTGGGTGATCAGCAAATAGCGTCCGCGCCATCGGGTCACGCTGTATTCGTTGGCAACCCCGGGCATGATCGGTGCGGATTCGGTTTCACTGCGGGTCCACCCGGTGCCGTCGAAGTACTCCCACACGCCGGTGAGGTCATCGCCGACGACCCTGGCCACGTGCATGTGCTTGGTCGGCCCGTCCTCCTTCATCCCGTAGATGTAGGTGTGGGTGCCGTCGAACTCGACCCACGACGCCCAATTGACACCGCTCTCGGACGGCATCGGCGTGACGCTGATCCGACTGAGATCGTCCGCGTCGAAGCGGGCGAGCAGGTTGTCGCGGAAGGCGAAGTCCCACATGCCGCTTCCGGTCCGGCCGAATCCGACGAACATGACGTTCACCGTCGATCCGGCGACGAATCCGCCGCCGAGCCAATAGAAGCCGCCCTCGGTGTCCTGCACCACCGCCTCCGGCGCGTCCGGAGTGCCGCCGTGCACCGTGGACAGTTGCCCGTTGTCGTCGACAACGAAGGTGTTGTTGACGAACGCGCCGTCCGCGGGGCGCGAGCCGTCCGCATCGACCGCTCCGAGGAAGGTGTCGGAGAACATCCACAGGTGCCTGCCGTCGGGCAGGCGCCGGGAGTACGTGCTGTCGGCGCCGGTCCAACCGCCGCCGGTGTCGCCGTAGTCGTTGAACATGGTGTCGAGGTCGGTTCGCGGGATGACGCGAACCACGAATCCTGTGTCGTCGCCGTCCCAACTGCTGCCGATCCGAGAGATCGGCTGTGCGGCCGCGTCCTGGCCGTGCATATCGCTGGAGCGCAGCGGATTTCCTTCGGCATCGAAGACGATCCCGGACACCGAGGCCACATTCGGCCCCGACTCGCCCCACTGGTACGGACGCCAGGCACCCTCGTTGGGGTCACGCACCATGATCGTGCCGCCACGGTTGGCCATCACGTAGGCGTGCGCACCGACTTCGTCGGCGGTGAACTGCCCGTGGTACTGGTCCACCATGAGGACCACCCGGGCCGGATCGTTCTCGTCGAGCAGCCGCGCGGCCACCTCGTCGCGCGAGGTGAAGCTCTGCAGCCGACCGCCCGCGTAGCCTTCCAGCGCGGCCCCGGACAGGCCGGACAGGCCGATGTCGCCGATCGGCACCCGGGCCACGGTGCTGCCGGTCTCATCGATCACTATCCGAATCGACTCGGGCGCACAGGTATTCGGGTTCTCGACCGATGCGGTGTCGGCGCCGAAGCCGAACCGGCCCATGACCCGCCGCAGCACTGAGCCGGGGCGGTCGGCATCGGCGTCCACCGTCGGTCGGCTCTCGTTCCCGGTGGTTTCCGCGGCGACGAGGAGGCCGCGGTCGAGATCGGACTGCTCCAGATCCAGCCACGCCTTGCCGGTGATCTTCCCGTTGACCTGGATCTCGTCGAGTCTGCGCAAGGCGGCGTCGATGGCCGCGCGTTCCAGCCCGAGCTCGGTCAGCATCATCTCCAGTTGTGCCGGTCCCAGATCACGCACCTTGGCGAGCACCTCGCGCGGCAGCGTGCGGCCCAACGCGTCGGCGACGAACACCGACCGGAATCCGAAGCGCTCCAATGGTGTCGCGTCCGCCGGAAAATTCGCGGCGTCTTCGGTGAAGGAGAGCCGATCGACGGGGAAGGTCTCGCCGTGGTCGAACGGAACCACCCGCCCGGTGCGGCGGTCGGTGAAGAAGTTGCGGGTGTGTCGGTCGCTGGCACCGGAGATGTAGTCCAGCACCGCCAGCATGGCCCGATCCGCCTTGGAGTACTTGCCGACCTCCTGACCCGGGGTGACGTCCGCGGCGAACGCCATAAGGGAGCCAGTGCCCAGATCGCCGCGCCACAGCGTGGTGGTCGGCGCCAGACCGAAGCCGAGCAGCTGATCGAGGCGGTAGACCGCGACTTCGCGCGGCGCCATGGCCGAAGGCGGAATCACACTGCCGTACACCGGTTCTCCGACGACCGGTTTATACACCCACACGCTGTCATCGCCGAACTGCACCCGGAACACTTCGTTCACGTGCTCGTAGCGCCCGAGCGGTTCGGGCCGGCCGACGGCCGGGCCCAGGTCATGCACGGCTTGTTCGGCCGGGTTTATGGGCACCGGCGGCGCCACCAGACCAGACGGTGGCCGTCGCACGTCGTGGATGTCACCGGTCCAGGCCGAGCCGGTGATCTTGCCCGCGGTTCGGATCTCGGTGAGCCGGGCGACGGCGCCGTCGATAGCCTCCCGCTCCAAGCCGAGATCGGCGAGCACCTGCGCCAGCCGGGCCGGGTCGAGCGCCCTGACCTTGGCCAGCACCCCGGGATCGAGCGACCGGTTCAGCGCGTCGGCGACGAAGCTGGAGCGAATTCCGGTGGTGTCATTGCTATCCGGGAACATGTACCCGTTGTCGATGGCGACGAACGTGCCGCCGGTGGACTCGAGGTAGTTGCTCCAGCTGCGATCACGGTTGGCGCCGATATAGTCCAATACCGCCATCATGTCCCGGTCGGCCTGGGTGTAGTCGGCCAGCGGGCGGCCCCATGGGCGGGACGAGACGAACTGCTGCAACGATCCGGGGCCTCGGCTGCCGTCGAACAGTGTGGTGGGCGGGACCAATCCGAAGTCGAGCAGCGCATCCAGCGCATACGCGCCGACCTCGCGGACTGCCGCGCCCGAGGGTGGAACATGGACCGGCGTCGCGGATTCGCCCGAGGCCGGTTTGTACACCCACGAGGTGCCGTCCGAGAAGTTCAGCTTCATGGCCTCGTTGGCATGGCGCAGCTGCCCAAGGGATTCCGGGGAACCGAGCACCGGGCCCTTCGCCCGCAGCGCCTCGTCGACAGCGATCCACGGCGGCGGTTGCGATACGCCCTCATCGATCTCGAACCAGATGGTCTTGCCTTGGCCAGGACCGTGCGGGTCGATATCCCAGTCGCCGGCGAACTCGTCGAGCAGCGCGAGACCACTCGCGACGGACTCCCCCGCCTCGGGAACCTCCGGGACCACCTCGCTTCTATCGAAGACCTCAACTCGCACCCGTCGATGCCCCGCGTCATCGGTCACCATCACGACGAACAGACCGTCGCTATCCGTGTGCTGCAGTACATTTCGTACCAACGCCGCGGTCATCAGTGCCGCGTCGTCGACCTGGCCATGATCCGCCCAGTCCCCCATCGCCGCCCGGACCAGCCGCTGCGCCTCCGCGACAAGCCGCGGATCGCCCTGCACGATGTCCATTTCGGCGTGGCCCGCATGGTCGCTGATTTCGGGAGGCAGCCCGGCCGATTCCCGGTGCCCGCCCAGATCGGGCCAGGCCTCGGCAATGACCGCACCGTGGCGCTGGATCTCGGCGAGCCGGTCCAACGCTCCATCGATCGCCTGCTGTTCGATCCCGAGGGATTCCAGCATGGTGGCCAGCTGCGCCGGAGCCAGTGCCAGCACCTGTGCCAATACCGAGGGCTGGAGCCGACGGTTCAACCCCTCCTCGACGAACACCGTCGCGCTGCCACCGACCCGCTGCCCGTCGGGAGCGATGAAGATGAAGGAGTCCCGGTTCACCGGGAAGGTGTAGTCGTTGTCGATCGGCACCAGCACGCGTACCGGCTCGCCCGCGTCGGTCTCGGCCCACCGCGTGTACCAGTTTCCGCCATGGCGGTCGGAGTTTCCGGCGATGTAGTCGAGGACCAGCAGCTGATCTTGCTGGATCTGACTGTATTCACTCGTAGGTTCTCCGGGATGGAGACCAGGCACAAAGGTGATCAGCGATCCCTCGCCCGCACTGCCCTCGTACAGCGTGGTCGTGGGAACCAGGCCGAAGCCGAGCAGTTCGTCGAGACGCGAGAAGGCGACCGCCCGCACCGGCATCCCCGACGGCGGGATATCGATGCCCCATTCCAGCGCCGCTTCGGTCGCGTCGGGCTTGTATACCCCCAGACGATCCGACCCGAAGTCCACCCGGAACGCGGGGAAGGTGGCGCGTTCGCCGAGCTCGCCCTCGACTCCGCGACCCCACTCCCGCATCCGCTGTTCGGCGGGGCTCGGCTGCCACTCCGGCTGTGGCAGACCGATACCGACCTCGGGCCGGTGCGGACTCGGCCTGAACCGGTCGATCGGGCGATCGGCACGTTCGTCGACGTTGAAGAGAATGCCGTGGGTAGCGAGCACGCCCTTCGGCAGCAGGTTGCGCCGGAACTTCTGCGGCGATTCGCCGAGAGTCTTGTCGTACACCATCACCTGCCCGCCCTGATAGGACAGGACGTAGGCGTGCGCGCCGACACCGTGCTCGTCGACCAGACCGCGGTACTCGTCGACAACGAGCATTGTCGCGCCGTTGCCCATCCGTTTCAGCATGGCCGCGATCCGCGCGGGCGAGTCGTACATCTGCATCCGCCCGCCCGCAGCCGCTTCCAGCTCGGCGGCGGTCATACCGTTCGGGCCGACCTCCCCGATCGGCACCCGCACATCGGCGTTCGGCAGCAGCTCGGCGATCGTACGCACGGCGTCCGGACCGCACTCCGCGCTGCGGACCTGGTCGCGGCGCCGCAGTGGCCAGCGGCGCCGTGGGGTCGACTGCGGCTCCTGATGCGGGACCCGGCCGTCCGCGGTCGAGATCGTCCGCGCCGGACGTTGTTCGGCAGCGCCGCGAGTGTCGGTGCTGTCGAACTCGACGGCAGTGCGTCCGCTCTCCGGATCGTTCGGCGTGTTGACCTGGCGCTGCCGCCAGTTCGGGTCGGCGAGGCCTGGGCGGCGCCGGGCCCGGATCATGTCCTGTGGTCGCTCCGCCGCCAGCAGCACAGCGTTGCGCAGCGCCTCCGGCACTGTGGTCCGGGCCGCGTCCAGGTATTTGAAGTAGGCCCGATGCTGGTCGAATCCAGCCATGCCCGAGGGGAATTCGGAGGTGACGCGCACACCGCCGAAGACGCGCGTCGAGGGATCGAGCCCTTGGCCACGGCCGGCGAACCGGCCGTCGCGATCGGGGATATCCGAACCCGCCCAGGTGACCGGATCCCCTGATGACGCTGCGACATACACCGGGATACCGAAGTCGGCGGCGCTGCGCATAGGGCCGACACCGGGCGATCCGAGCAACATCACCGCCTCCACCACACCGACGAACCGACCGTTCTCGCCCGCGTAACTGGTTGTCACCGAGCCATAGCTGTGTGCGAAGAGGTAGTTGCGCGGCATCGTGGCGGTCTCGGACCTGGTCGCGTGGTACTGGCGGGTCGCGCGGTAGGCCGCCATGTCCCTGCGCAGAATCCGCGCACCCGCCTTTGCCGGTTCCGTGCTGACCGTATCCAGCACGATCCGGCCGCCGTTGGGCGCGTCGTAACCGATCCAAATGGCCGTCGCCACCCGCAGGTCCGGATTCATCCTGGTGGTCAGCTCGTACATGTCGACCGCGCTGCGCAGGTTGCCGGGCAGTTTGAGCATTGTGGTGGTGATGCCCGGCACGATCCACGACACCGACTGGGCGGTGTCCACCTCACCGACGGCTACCACCGCGCGCCCGGTCCCGCCGAATTCCGTTCGGTCGTAGGACAATACGTGCACCGGCGGGTGGTCGGCCAGCTGCGCGGCCCGCGCGTCGGCCTCGGCGAGCGCGGCTCTGGTGGCCACCAGGTTGCGCAGCTGCTGCATCTGCGCCGCGGTCAAGCGGCCGCGTGGCCCGAGCCCGGGCTGGGGCCTGCGGGCCAGGAATGCGTCGAAGTCGCGGGTGATCTGCAGTCGATTAGCCTGGTCCCGGAACTCGGCAGGGATCCCGTCGGAATTACCGACCTGGAACGGATGCGCGCGCACCAGCGCGGCCCGCTCCTCGGGACCCAGCTGTTCGTGCCACCAGCGCGCGATGCGCTCGGCATGTGCTCGAGCCTGGTCTTCGATGGTCACATCCGTGTCGACGTAGTCGGCAGGTTGCAGCAGCGCGGGCGCGGCCCCTGGCTCCAGCTTGTCGAGCGCGGTGCGGGCGAGGGCGAGTTGCGCGGCCGACGGTGCGACCACTGCGGTTTGGGCGGCGGCCGGATCGACCGGCACCACAACGTCCCGGCCGAGGAACTGGATCGTTTCCCGCGCGCCAGGACGGTGTGCGTCAGTGGTCACCGTCTCGCCGAGGCCCGCGCCGATCCGAGCAAGGTTGTCCAGCGCCCGCGTCGGTGTCGTCCGGCTGCCGTCGGCGAACCAGTAATACTGGTGACGTTCGGCGAGCACGCTGGCGAACCGCGGGTCGACGGGGAACTCCGAGGCCACCCGGACCGCGCCGAACGCCGCCGTCGCCGGGTCGACGCCGAGCAGTTCGGCGGCATGCGGCCCGGCGACCTGAGTCGGTGTGTCGGCACCACGCCAGGTGAGCCGGTCGGAGGACGCGGTCAGCACGAACACCCGGCCCGGACCCAGCCGGAACTGCCCGGCTTCGGTGATCGGGCCGACGCCGGGCGAGCCGATCAACGTGACGTCGGCAACCTGGTCGGCCAAGCGGCCGTCGACCCCGGCGAATCCGACTGTGGTCGAGCCGTATCCGTGCCCGATCAGATGGTTGTCCGGCAGACCGGCGCCGCCTAGCCGACGAGAAGCATTGAAGGCCGCGATATCTCGCAGTAGTCGATGCCCACCATCAAGGGCCGGATCGGTCCTCGAATACTCCGACCACATGGCGTCACCGCTCGGCGGGTCGTAGCCGAGCCACATGATCGAAGCCACCGCGGCGTCGGGGGCGGTGCGTGCGGTCACGTCGTAGTGGTTGCGGGCCGCGTCCAGACTCTGGCTCATCGACCGGACGGTGGCGGCGAGCCCAGGCACATGCCAGGAGACGTGCGCAGCGCTGTCGACGTCACCGAAAGCGATCACCGCACGTCCATCGCCGTGGAAGGCCCTCGGATCGAAGGCAAGTACCTGCGCCGGTGGGGACCCGGGAAGTCCGGCCGCGTCACGATCGGCGCGGGCCAGCAGTTCGGTCATGGCGGTGAGGTTGCGCAGCAGGCCCGCGTCGCCCGAGTCGAGGTTGCCGAGCAACGCACGGACAGCGCGGTCATTCAGGTCCGCCACCCGCGTCGAAGAATTCAGTGGCACAGCGTCGTTCGTGAAGAGCAACTGGCGCAACAGCTGGAACTCCGGCCTGCCGAGATTCCGGGGCCGATTCACTATGCGGTGCATGAGCTGTGGGACCCCAGCGATGCGGTCACCCAGTTCGCGCCAGGCGCGCCGATGCGCCAGGCGGTTCGCCTCGTTGCGCACCTGCGCGGGAATGCCATCGGCGACACCGATGATGTGCGGATACACCTGAACCAGCGCGTCCCGATGCGCCGGACTCATCGATTCCCACACCTGCCGGTACGCGGTGGCGCGGGCCTGCGCCTCGGTCACCACCGGGTCCGCCGAGTATTCGCCGCGCAGCGGCATGCGAGCGGACACGCCCGCCTCGAGCATGTCGAGTGCGCGATCGGCCAGCCGCACCGCACTCTCGCCGAACCCGAGGTCGTGCGGGAGCAGCCTGCCTTCGGCGGGTGCGGGCACGGCACGGCCGCGGTGGGTCATGACTTCGCGGACCCGATCGGGGAAATCGGAGACGAGGGCGTCGACACCGAGCTCGATGAGCCGGTGCATATCGGCCGGGTCGTTGACCGTCCACACCGAGACCAGCAAGCCCGCCTGCTCGGCCTGCGCCATGAACGCCTCGGTGACCATCGACCGCTCCGGCGACAGGATGGTCGCACCCGCGTCCCGCGCCGCGGCGGCGAGATCACCGCCCGGAGTTCGCGGTGTCCCGGTGGCCTTGGCCCACCACATCCTGGCCTTGGCCGACCGCGAGATTCCAGGATCGCGACCCAGCCACGACTCGGTCGCCGTGCGCGCGCTGACCAGCGCGACCCGCTCGACATTCGGAGCCAGTTCCTCGGCGTAGGTCAGTACCCGCCAATCGAATCCGAGAATCCGGAACGTCACGCCATGCCTGTTCAGCGTCTCGACGGTCGCCGCGACCAGTTGCCGGACGTCGGCGTCGGTCCAGGACGGGTCGGTCTTGATCTCGACCGCAAGCGTTCCGCTCCAACCCATTTCGACTGGGAGCCGGGCCACCTCAGCGAGCGTGGGAACCCTGGTGCCGGACGTCGCGGCCTGGGTGTCGGCAAAGTCCGGATGGGTGACACCGGCGTCGAGGGTGCGCACCTGAGCCGCGGTGAGCTCGCGAATCGGTTTGCCCACGTAGGGGTATCGCGGATCGCCGGGCGTCGCGGGCCCCGTGTCGCGGACCGTGTGCGAGTCGATCCGTTGCTCATGATGGATGACCGGAACACCATCCGCGGTCAAGCCGACGTCCAGTTCGATGACATCGACGCCGAGCCGCATCGCCGCCTCGAACCCCGGAATGGTGTTCTCCGCCCAGAGCCCACGACCACCGCGATGCCCCTGTACTTCCGGGCCGACCGGCTGATCGACCGGACCGTCCACCGGCCGGTAGCCCTGTGTCCCATCGTCGATATGCGCTGTCGTCGCCGGGTCGATCTTGGCGATCCCACGGATCACTCGGCGCAGCACGCCCGCGTCCCCGATGCCGGGACGATGCAGTTCGGGGGTCACGGTGTCGCCGAAACCGGCGGCGATTCGGCCGAAGTTCTCCAGTGCCTCGGTCGGCCTGGTCCGGCTCGGGTCGAGATAGTCGTAGTACTGGGTGTGGTGGCGGCGCGGGTCGGCGAATTCGGCGGTGTCCGGGTACTGGGCGACAACCCGGCGCGCACCGAATGCCTCGATGGCCGGATCGACACCGATGCCGAGGAAGCGCGACCGTCGTCCGGTCCGGTTGCCGCCCACCCAGGTGACCTTGTCGCTGGACATCGAGGCCACGAAAACGTTGTCTCCGAGGCCGAATTCGCCCGCATGGCCGACCGGACCCGCACCCGGTGAGGCAGCCAGCGTAATCGTCGAGACCTCCGGCGCGAGACGACCCGCGCCGCCGGCGTAGCTCGTCGTCGCCGAGCCGTAGCTGTGTCCGAACACGTGGTTGACCGGGTGCGCGGGCAGGCCGTCGCTGTGCACCTCGCGAGAGGCGTTGAAAGCGGCGATATCCCGCGCCAGCCACTCCCCGCCTTGCCGGGCCGGGCCGGTCCGGAACGCCGTCGCGTATCCAGCCGGTGCGTCGTAACCGAGCCAGGCGATCGAGGCGACTCGCAGGCTCGGGTTCTTGTGGGAGGTGACCTCATAGTGGTTACGGGCGAACTCCGCGTTCCAGCCCAACTTGCCGAGATCGGTCTTGATCCCGGGCACATGCCAGGACACCGAATCGGCGCCGTCCACATCGCCGAACGCAAGCACCGCGCGACCCTTGCCGTCGAATGCCACGGCGTCGTAGGACAGCACGTGCACCGGCGGCGTCGGCAGATCGGCGTCGACCTCGGTCGCATAGCGGTCGGCATCGGCCAGCCCGGCGCTGGTCACCTCCAGGTTTCGCAGCTGTTGCCGTTGCGCCGTGGTCAGTTCATGCTCGGGAATTGCCTGTAGCGCAGCCAGATCCCGGGCGATGGCCGACCGGTTCGCCTCGTTACGCACGGTGGCGGGGAGGCCGTCGGCATTGCCGATCTGGTGTGGGTGCACCGCGATCAGCGCGGCCCGCTCGATGCCGTCGAGCGCACCCCACCAGCGCGCGTTCGCGGCCGCCCGGTCCCGAGCGGACGCCATGATGTCGGCGTCGGCATAGTCGGTGTGCAGCAGGCGTTCCGGCGTCGCACCTGGCGCCCGCCTGTCGAGGGCGGCCTGCGCGAGTTCTTCGTCGGTGCGCGGGCGCGGCCGCACCGCCTGCGCGCCGTCACTATCGGGCTGCCCGCCATCACTCGGGTCACGGGGCGCCGGTGACGCGGGCGGTTCGTCCTGACCTTCGATCGGGCCGGGCACTTGACGGCCGCGATGAGTCATGACCTCGCGCAGACGATCCGGGAAGTCGGTCACGATGCCGTCGACGCCGAGTTCGATGAGCCGGTGCATGTCGGCGGTGTCGTTTACCGTCCACACCGCGACCGCTAACCCGGACGCGCGGGCTTGCGCGATCAGCGACTCGGTGACCATCGAGCGCTCCGGCGACAGTATCGTCGCGCCCGCGTCCCGCGCCGCGGCCGCGAGATCGCCACCGGAATCGCGCGGCGTGCCGGTCGCCTGCGCCCAGAGCATGCGCGCTCGGCCGAACCGGGAGATGCCCGGATCGCGGCCAAGCCACGACTCGGTCGCCGTGCGCGCGCTGACCAGCGCGACCCGCTCGGCATTCGGAGCCAGTTCCTCGGCGTAGGTCAGTACCCGCCAATCGAATCCGAGAATCCGGAAGTCGACACCATGCTGTCGCAGCACCACGATGCTGGCTTCCACCAACTGCCGGACGTCGGCGTCGGTCCAGGACGGGTCGGTCTTGATCTCCAGCGCCAGCGTTCCACCCCAGCCGATACGGCCGGCAAGCGCGGCCACCTGATCGAGCGTCGGAATCGGAGTGCCCGCCTCGGCGACTTGGGTGTCGGCGAACTTCGGATTCACCACGCCGGCGTCGAGCGTCTGCACCTGGGCGAGAGTGAGTTCGCGAATCGGCTTGCCCACATACGGGTGCTGCGGATCTTCCGGCGTTGCCGCGGCGGTGTCACGCACGGTGTGCGAGTCGATCCGTTGCTCGTGGTGGATGACCGGAACACCGTCTACGGTCAAGCCCGCGTCCAGTTCGATGACGTCGACACCGAGCCGCATGGCTGCCTCGAACCCGGGCAGAGTGTTCTCCGCCCAGCGTCCGCGACCGCCGCGATGCCCCTGCACTTCCGGGCCGACCGGCTGATCGACCGGACCGTCCACCGGCCGGTAGCCGTGTGTGCCGTCGTCGATCCCGGCTGTGGCGGCCGGATCGTGCTTCGGCACCTTGCCGAACAGCACGCGCCGGAAGACATTCGCGTCATCGACGCCGGGCCGATGCGTCTCCAGCGTCACGGTGTCGCCGAGACCGGCGGCAATCCTGCCGAAGTTCTCCAGCGCCTCCGTCGGACTTGTCCGGGTCGCGTCGATGTAGTCGTAGTACTGGGTGTGGTGGCGGCGTGGGTCGGCGAATTCGGCGGTGTCCGGGTACTGGGCGACAACCCGGCGCGCACCGAACGCCTCGATCGACGGGTCGATCCCGACGCCGAGGAACCGGGACCACCGACCTGGCCGGTTGCCACCCACCCAGGTGACCTTGTCCGTCGACATCGACGCAACGAAAACGTTGTCCCCGATGCCGAATTCGCGTGCGTGCCCGACCGGACCAGCGCCGGGCGAGGCGGCCAGTGTGATCGACGCGACCTCCGGCGCCAGCCGACCCGCGCCACCGGCGTAGCTCGTCGTCGTCGAACCGTAGCTGTGCCCGAACACGTGGTTTTTCGGCCTACCCGGCCCACCGTCGGGAACCCTGGCTTCACGAGAAGCATTGAGCGCGCTGATATCCCGGGCCAGCCACGCCCCGCCCTGCTGGGCAGGACCGAGACGGAATGCACCGAGATACCCGGAAGGTGCGTCGTAGCCGAGCCACGCGATGGAGGCCACCGTCTGGTTGGGGTTCCGGTCCGCGGCGACCTCGTAGTGGTTGCGCGCGAACTCCGCGTTCCAGCCGAGCTTGCCCAGATTCGTCTTGATCCCTGGCACATGCCAGGACAGCGACTCCGCCGTGTCCACATCGCCGAATGCGACCACCGCGCGGCCCTTGCCACCGAAGGCGACAGCATCGTAGGCCAGCACGTGGACCGGAGGCACGGTACGGTCCGAATCCTGCCCCGCCTCGCGAGCCATCCGGTCGGCCTCGGCAAGGGCGGCCAGCGTCGTCTCCAGGTTCCGCAGCTGTCGTCGTCGCGTTTTGGTCAGCTCGCTCGAATGGGAGTTGCGCAGCTCGGCCACGTCCCGCACCATCGCCAGCCGGTTCGCGTAATCGCGGGCCACCGCCGGGATGCCGTCGGCGTTACCGATGTGGCGTGGGTGCACCCGCACCATGAGCATGCGCTCGGCCGGGGACAGCGCATCCCACCAGTGCGCGTTCCCCGATGCTCGATCCCTGGCCGACGCGACGGTGTCGGGCTCGGTGTAGTCGCTGTGCAGCAACCGTTCCGGCGCCGCGCCAGGGGCGCGCCTGTTCAGCAGCTCCGCAGCGGCCGGTCGGTCCTCATCGGTGATCGGCCGATCCACCGGAAGCAGGCCGTCGCGCTCGAACTGCCGGTTGCCGTCGTCG
This sequence comes from Nocardia sp. GCM10030253, assembly GCF_042675075.1. Taxonomy (NCBI): domain Bacteria; kingdom Bacillati; phylum Actinomycetota; class Actinomycetes; order Mycobacteriales; family Nocardiaceae; genus Nocardia; species Nocardia sp. GCM10030253. The sequence goes on from NZ_JBHTDL010000014.1 coordinate 405,693, forward strand.
TCCGGGTCCGACGGGGTGGGCGGAGCGTTGGGATCGTTCGGTCCCCGGCCCCCGGCGCCGCGATCGTCCGCGCCGACTTCTTCGGGTTCCTGGTCGACGTCCGCTTCGGGCCGGACCGACTCGGGCGCAACGGATTCCGGTGCGACGACCGGCGCCGCAATCGGCTCCTGCCGCGACGCAATCGGTTCGGCGTCGGGTTGCGGTCCCGGTACCTGCGTGTCGCCGACAGTGCGCGGGTTCGCGGCGCGATCGCCCGGCCCGCCGTCATCGGGCCCCGGGGCAGGCGGTGGCTGCGCCGGTCCCGGATCGCCGGGCCGTCGGTACTTGGTCGAACCGTGCTGGATCTTCGCCTCGCGACCGGCCTCGGGGTCCCTCGGCATGGACCCGACGCGACGCTGCAACCAGGTCGGGTTCTCCACGCCGGGACGGTGCTGGGCGAGCGAGACCTCGTCGGCCCGACCCGCGGCGATCAGGCCGAAGTTCTCCAGCGCCTCGGTCGGTGTCCGGTGCGCCCACTCGCTGTACTGCCAGTACTGGCGGTGATTGCGCAGTCTGTCGGAGAACCTCGGAACATGCGGGAATTCGGCACGAATGCGCTGGGCTCCGAAGGCAGCGACGGACGGATCGAGGCCCTGGCCGCGCCCGGCGTACCGCCCCATCGCTCCAGGGACGTTCGCGCCGACCCACGTCACCGGATCGCGCGAACCCGTTGCGACATATACGTTCTCGGCGCCTATGCCGAAATCGTGCGCGCGTGCCAACGGACCGGCGCCCGGCGAGCCGAGCAGCGTGATCGTGCTCACTTCACCGGCGAGGCGGCCGCCTTCACCCGCGTAACCCGTGGTCGTCGAGCCATAGCTGTGTGCGAAAAGATGGTTGTCCGGCCGCCCCGGTCCACCCTTGTCCGCGTAGTAGTCGCGACTCGCATTGAACGCGACCACATCCCGCGCCAACAGTTTGGCGCCCTTCTGGGCGTGCGCCTGCGACGCCGCATCGGTCGCCATGGTGGCCCCGCTCGGCGCGTCGTAGCCGATCCATACCACCGAGGCGATTTCGAGATCCGGATTCATTCGTGCGGTGGTTTCGAACAAGTTGAGCGAGTTGCCCATTCGCGCTCGCAGGTGCTGCATTGTGGTGGTAACGCCGGGGATCTGCCAGGACACCGAGGCCGCGGTGTCGACATTGCCGAACGAAAGCAGCACGCGCCCCGCGCCATTGAATTCGGTCGCGCTGTAACCGATCACATGGACCGGCGGGGCCTCGACGTTCCGATGCAGCTGGCCGACCTTCTGCTCGGCCAGGATCAGCGCCCGCTGGGTGTAGACCAGATTCTCCAGCCTGTGACGCTCGGAACCGCCGAGCTCCTTGCGCATCCACTGCTCGAGATCCGCGCCGTCGGGGACCTTGCCTGCGAACACGGCCAGATCGCGGGCGATGGACAGGCGGTTCGCGTAATCGCGTATATGGGCGGGGATTCCGTCGGCGTCACCCACCTCATGCGGGTGCACTCGCAGCACCAGCCCACGCTCGTCGCTGGTCAGCGACTGCCACCACCGCGCGTTGGCCTCGGCTCGCCGCCGTGCCGCCCCGGTCAGGTCTTCCGGATCGGCGGCGTGCAGCAACCGGTCCGCCCTGGCCTCCGGTGCGAGCTTGTTCAGCACCTGCCGCGCCGCGTCGCGGTCCGCCTGGGTGACCGCGTTGTCCGGCGGCAGCGTCCGGTCCCTGCTCCACCGGCGGTTGGTGCGGTCGGGACCCGCATCGGTCGGAATCTCGGTGGCGGGATCGGCTGTCCGGACCGCCGCAAAGGCCCGCCCGACGTCCGCGGCCGAGACCACCTGTCCGCTCGGCGCAGGCCGGGCGACGGCCTGATCCGAGGTAGCGACCTCATCGCCGCGGCCCGCGGCGATGAGCCCGATATTGGCCAGCGACGCAGTGGGGGTGCGGGTGTGCGGATCGATATGTCCGAGGTAGCCGCGGTGCGCACCGCGCCGCCCGCCGAACTCGCGGGTGTCCGGATACTGCGCGAGAATCTGGCGGGCGCCGAACTCCGCCGCCGCGGGATTAACCCCGAGGCGCCGCTGCCCGACCTGACCCAAGCGTCCCGGCGTTGCCACCCGATCACCCGGCGCGGCCGCGACGAACACGTTCCGCTCGCCGATCCCGAATTCGGCTGCGGTCGGCACCGGGCCCGCACCGGTCGGGCCGACCAAGGTGATGGTGCCGATCTGACCGGTCAGCCTACCGCCAGCAGCGGCGAAGCTCGTTGTGGTCGAACCGAATCCGTGGCCGATGAGATGATTCGTCAGGCCGGAACCGCCGTCCGGCATTCGATCGGCCCTTGTCGCGTTCAGTGCCGCGATATCGCGCGCGAGCAGATATCCGCCGACCGCGGCGCGGCGCGGATTGCCCGCCTCCGGCTTCGTGTCGGGATGGTTGTATCCGATCCAGACGATCGACGCCACGCCGGCGTCCGCCGCGGACAAACCGGCGGTCACCTCGTACTGGCCGCGCGCGAAGGACATCCGGTCGCCAACGCTCTGCATCGTCGTGCCGCGGCCGCCGACATGCCAGGACACCGAGGACGCGGAGTCCAGGTCGCCGAGCGCGACCACGATCTTACCTTTGCCGCCGAACGCCCTCGGGTCGTAGGACAGCACCTGCACCGGCGGCGAACCGATCGTCGCGTTGGCGCCACGGCGCATGGCGGCCAACTGATCTCGCGCAGTCACGATATTGCGCAGCTCGCGCCACTGGGCGGGGGTGAGTGCGGGTCGATCCGTGCCGTCGGCCAGCCGGATGATCCGCTCGAGGTCACGAGTCATCGCCAGCTCATTGGCCGCGTTCCGATCCGCTGCCGGAATGCCATCGGTGTTGCCGATCACCTGCGGGTATGTCTGCACCACGGCGGAACGCTGAACGTCGCTCAGCCCGTGCCACCAGGTTGCGTTCTGGGTCGCGCGGCGTTGGGCGGCGCCGACCACATCATCGGGTGGCACCGCGCGCTGCAGCACTGCTCCCAGCCTGACCTCGGGATGTGCCGCCAGATCCGGCCGGGCCGTGCGCTCCAGCAGCCCCGCCAAACCGAATTCGGGCGCACTGAGCAGGCTCCGCAGCCGCTGCTCGGCCTCGTTCGCCAATTCGTGTTCGTGGTCGCCTGGCCGCGCGTCCGGCGGTAATACACCGCCCAGGTGCCGATTCTGCTGCACCGCATCGCCCGGCGCCGTTCCGTCGCGAGGCGTCACGAGATCAGCGACAGCTTCGGCGTCGGAGCGCGCGGGAACGGTCACGTCGACACCGCGGCCGGCCGCGATCCGGCCGAAGTTCCGCAGTGCCTCGGTCGGGATTCGGCCTTCCGGATCGGTGTGGAAGTACAGCTCCGACAACGGCGCTCGGCGGTTACCCGGATTGTCCACCGCGACAGGTCGCGCGCCGAATGCCTCAGCGGTCGGGTCGGCGCTCGAGGTCAGCCCGACAAACCTGGCCAATCTGCCGGGAGCGGCGGCCACTGCGGCCGTGCGGTCTCTTGCCGAGGTCGCCACGTAGACGTGATCACCGATCCCGAACTCCCGTGCGGTCCTGATCGGCCCGGCATCGCGTGTCCCGGTGAGCGTGACGCTGCCCGCCAGACCGGCCAGCCTGCCGTTCGCACCAGCGAAACCGACTGTGGTGGAACCATATCGATGCCCGAAAAGATGATTGGAGTGCGGCGCAGCCGCCTCGTTGCCCTTGGCACGGGCATGGTCGGCGGCGGCGGACCTGGTGGCGTCGAAACCGGCGAGGTCACGCACCAGTAGGTGGCCGCCTGTCTCAGCATTCCTGCGCGCACCAGGCAGCAGATGGTTGGACGAAACCTCGGCGCCCAGCCAGGCGACGGCGGCGGCGGGAAGATGTGGATCGGCGTGTGCCGTCGCCTCGTAGTGGCCGGCGGCCGCGAGCAACTGGTCACCCAGATTGCGCAGCGAGGCACCGCTGTCCGGCACATGCCAGGACACCGCCGCCGCCGCGTCGAGGTCACCGAAGGACACCAACGCACGACCCTGGCCGCCGAAGAGCAATGAGTTGTAGGACAGCACCTGCACGGTCGGGACGGCGACGATCGGATCGAGCGCGGCGGCAAGACGATCCGCACGCTGCAGCGTCTCCCTGGTTGCGATCAAGCTGCGCAGGTGATCGGGCTCGGCGCGATTGAACTCCGAATTGACCAGCTGACCCGCACCGAGCCGCTCCGGGGTCCGCATCCGGTAGCTTGCCAGATCACGTTCCAGTGCAAGGCGATTCGCGCGGTCGCGCGCTGCGACCGGGATGCCGTCGGCGTTGCCGACCAATTCCGGGTGCACCCGGATCATCGCCTCGCGCTGCTCGTCGCTGATGCGGTTGTACCACCAGTCGGCATTGTCCTCGGCTTTGGCGCGCGCCTGGGCAGTGACATCACCGGTGTAGTCGTCGTGCAGCAACTGCTTGGGCTGGGCGTTCTCGCCGAGCGCGGCCACCGCGGCGGTCGCGAGGTCGTTCTCCGCATCGGTGATCGGCCCGTCCGGCACCGGCGGCCGACCGGGGATGGTGTCGCCAGGAGCGGCGGGATCGGTTTCACCGATGGGCGATCCGGGTCGTACCAGGTCGCTGTCGTCTTCGGCGCCGCTGCCCGCCGCGAGCGGGCGCAACAGCTCGCCGTCCGCACCGTAGAAGACACCCCAGGTGCCCTTCACGTCGGGCGCGGTGTCCGGATCGAACTCGAACGGCTGGTCGCTGCGCAGCGGATCGTCCACCATGACCTTGCCGGTGGCCTTGTCGAAGTACATGACGTAGGCGTGCGAGCCGACGCCGTGCTGGTCGACCGGTCCGCGATGCTCGTCGACGACAAGCACCGTCGACTTGCCGCGCAGGAACTTCAGGCCGTCCGCGATCATCTGATGGGCCGAACGCTTCCTGGTGCCGGAAACCGGGGTCAGCTCACCGCCCGCCGCGGTCTGCAGGTCGCGCCAGCCCAGCCCTTCCGGGCCGATCGAGCCAGGCTCCAGCACCGAGATCGCCTCGTTGCCGGTCTGCCTGGCCGCCCGCCACAGCGCACGCTCGGCACAGTTGTTCTCCGACACCGGGGGCGGGTCGGTGTCCGCCTGCGGCGACGCCTGATCGGATGAATCGGTGTCGGGATCCTGATGCGCCGTGGTGCCGACGCGGTCGGCGGCGATCACATCGATCCGATACAGCGTGTTCGTCGGTACGCCGCTCGGCGGATTCGTGCGATCCGGCACCGGCGAGTCGAGCCGGCTGAACAGGTTCGGCGACGCGGCGACATGGACCCGGACAGCGCTGCCGAAGTGCCCAGCCTTGATGATCGGCTCACCGGGCAGACCGGTTAGAACCACATCGGTGGCAAGCCCCTGCAGGCGGCCGCCCTTGCCCGCCGCCTCGGCGACATCGACGCCGTAGCCGTACGCGATGACCTTGTTGGTCGGCGTTCCGTCCGGACCGCTCGTCACCGCCCGAGCCGCATCGGAGGCGGCGATGTCACGCAGCAGCAACTTGGCACCCGCCCTGGCGTGCCCAAGCGTGAACGCCTGCCGAGCGGCTCTGAACCTGCCCCCGGCAGGTGCGTCATAGCCGACCCATGCGATCGACGCGATCGACTCGCCGGTACGAACTTTGGCCACCGAGGACTGGTACTGATTCAGCGCGGCAACCGAACTCGCGCCGAGCTGTGCGACGGTGCCGTGCTTACCCGCCACATGCCACGACAGGTGGTCGGCCGTGTCGACATTGCCGAAAGCAACCGCAGCCCTGCCCTTTCCGCCGAATGCGGTCGAGTCGTAGGCCACCACGTGCACCGGCAGATCCGGATCGACCGCGGCCGCCTGCAGCTGAGCCACCGCCAAGGCGCGCACCGTGGCGCGGAGATTGGCCAACTGTTTGCGTTCGGCCCGCGTCAAATCGTCACGCCCGGTGAGATTGCTCAATTCCCTGGCCATCTGCAGCCGGTTCGCGTCGTTCGCCGACACCGCGTCGATACCGGGCGCATTGCCGATCACCTCCGGATGCGCCCGCACCATCCCCTTCTTCTCGTCGGCGGAGAGCGGATTCCACCATTCCGCGTTGGCACGGGCTCGTTCCTCGGCGCGTGCGGTCGCGTCGGGATGTCCTGGATCGCCGTGCAGCAGGTCCTGCGGACTCGCGTTCTGGCCGAGCTTGGCCAGCGCGGACACCGCGTCCGCGCTTTCGACGTCGGAGGGCGGCGCGAAATTCTCCGGCAACACCCGGGGGCGCTGCGGGGCACGGCCGGTATCTGCCTTGCCGTCGGTGTCGGTATCTGCCTTGCCGTCGGTGTTGGTGTCGGTCTTGCCGTCGGTGTCGGCATCGGCATCGGCATCGGCCGTACTCTCGGCATCGCTGTCGGCATCGCTGTCGGCCGTGACTCGTCCGGCACGGTCACCCGACACCCGGTTCGGGCCCTCGGCCGCTGCCGGAGCGCCGAGCGGACCGGGGATGACCAGACTGTCTTCAGGCAGCAACGGGTCAGCGCGCGCACCGAGCTCCGCATCGACCTCCGCGCCCGACTCGGGCGTAAGTGACTGTGGCGCTTCGGAATCAGCGGTATCTGCCTGCACGGCGCCTGCGTCGCCGAGTGCCGACCTTCCCGTGGTGGACGAACCCGCGGCACTGGCGCGTGGCTGCCCGGTGTCGGGCACAGCGGGAGCGCCGTCGATGTCGGCCGTCGGCGACCTGCCTTCTGACACGGAAGTATCGGCAGTGCTGTCAACGGCACCGGTGGTGGGCCGCGCCGCGCTCGGCGCGGTCGAGGAGCCGGTCTGCGGCGATCCCACCGAAGCGGTTCCGGACGATGTTCCGGCAGCTGTGGATGAAGACGATCCGGCCTGCGATGGCGTCGCGGTCGATGGCGTGCTCGCGGTCGACCCTGTTGCGGCGGGCCCACTCGCCACGGATCCCACCGACCCCGCGCCGGGCATGCCTGCTGATGGGGTGTCTGCGCTCGGCATGGCCATCGGCCCGGCAGGCGAACCCGCGTTGGTCAGGCCGCTATTCGAGGAGACGGAACTCGGCTGGGCGGAACCGGTCTGCTGTGTGTCGGCGGATGGGCCGCCCGGTTGCGGCGAAGTCGCGGTGCCGTCGGCGCCGGTGCCGACATCGCCACCGGTTGTGCCGCTGGTACCGGAACCGCTTGCAGACACACCTGTTTCGGCGCTGCTCGCCGCCGATGGGCTGTTGGATGCGTTCGAATCGCTGGTGCCAGGGCTGGATTGGCTGCTCGAGCCGCCGGAATCACTCCCGGCCGAGCTCGATTGGCTGGTGGCGGCACCAGAATCCGTAGTGGCAGAGCCTGTCTGGTCGGTGTTCGACCCAGTCTGGTTTCCGGTGTCGGCCGATCCGTTCGATCCGGTCTGCGCTGACGTCGAGCCACCCGTCTCCGTGACGCCGCCATCCGCGCCGTTCGCTCGTCCGCCGCTGGTGCCTTGTGCGGCAGGGCTGCTCGTGCCGCTGTCAGCAGCACCGTTGGTGGTGCCGTTGGCGGCGGCACCGGTCGTCGGGTTGGTTGCGGCGCTGTTTGTCGCACCGGCGGTATCGACGCTCGCGGGCGTAGTGGAGGTGCTGCCATCGGAGGCGGGGGGCGCGACACCGACGTTGGAGCCCGGCCCCCGCCCATTGCCCATCGGCGCGCCCGCGTAGTTCGACGATCCCCGCCACCCGTACACCGCGCTGGGACCGACGCCGGAGAGCGCGCCGCCGGTGAGCATGCGTGGGTCGAGTTCCCATCCGCCGCCGGACAAACCAGTGGACACATACGCCGCACCCGCACCCGCCAGACCCGCGCCGGCACCGACGACCCCGCCCTTGAACATGCCCTGCCAGCGCGCGTCGCCCAGCGGCGTCCGATTCATCAGATTGTGCATGCCGTGACCCGCTGCGCCACCGGCACCACCGGCCACCGCCGAGATCCAGGCGTTCTGCCCAACCTGGTCCCAGTGCATCTTGTCCTGGAAGTCCTGGCTGACATTGAGCCCCTGGACGGCGAGCTCTTGCAACGTGCCCTGAATCACCTCGGTGAAGGCTTCTTGGACGATCTCGTAGACGAGCTTGGTGAGAATGAGTTTCGCGGTCTGCGAGATGGCCATCCGGCCCACGATCGAGCCGATGACGCTCAGCAGCCGGGTGCCGAGCCACCGAAAGGCGAACTGCGTGGCCGCGATCGCGCCGGCCTGCGCGAACGGCGCTCCCGGGCCGAGGGTCAGCGCATAGGCCAACTCCGCGGCCAGCCAGGCGAGAGAGAATATCCCGTTGAGTTTGTTCGACCGGATCTGTCCCGCGAAATCCTTCGCCGACTTGCCCATCTGCTGGAAGGCCGTGACCAGGTCTTCCATCGAACCCTTGCCGGAGATGAGCTTCTTGAGCTCGCGCTCGATCTGCTCCTTGCCCTCACCATCCGGGTACGCGACGAGTAGCGACTTGATCGCGGCCTGCGCCTCCGGAATCGACATGCTCCGCAGGTCATCGCCGACATCGAGCAGCGCTTCCCCGAGCGCCTTCTGCAGATCCTCATTGCCCTCGGGCCAGTCCGTGCCCGCAACCCACTCCAGCCACTGCAGCCAGCCCGGGATCATTATCGCCATAGCCGAGCCGCTCTCGTCTTACCAGCTGGATTCGCTGATTCCAGATGTGGGTTCGGCTTTTCGGCTGTGGTCGAAGTCCTCCACGTCGGTGAATGTCATGACGGCGCCGGTGTCCTCGACCGCGCGCTCGGGCGCTCCTGGCGGCGCCGTGGAAACCGGTGGCTCGAGCGGTATCTCACGTTCGAAGTCGGGCATGCCTTCGATCACTTCCGACAGCTTGGGCAGCCGCGCACGTCGGTCGGTCAGCGGTGCCGCCAACGCGTGACTCTTCCTGGCCACGTCGGCGGCGGCGTCCTGCGCGGTCTTGGTCACCAGCTTGGCGATCTCGTCGTAGCTCATCTCGCCGATGCTCGCGGAGAACTTGGTCTCGATGACAACACCGTTGGCGTTCACGGTGACCGTCACCATCTTGTCGCGTGAAGTGGCCGTGCCGATCAGCTTGACCCGCTGCTGCTGCGCCTTCGCGATGGCTTGCATCTGCTCATGAAAGGCATCGATAATCGATGCCATATCCCCCTCGTCTTGCTGTTCTGTCATACCGCCCTCTTCAGCCACCCGGTGGTTCGCGACGGGCTACCGGACCCGGTCGGTGTCGACCACTCGCCTCAGACTTGCTCGAAGCCGTCCTCCGAGGCCTGTTCATGCCTCTTGACGGTCTCCGCGGAGCGGTACTGCCCCTCGGACATGTTGGCGAACGAATCGGCCATATTCTGGGTGCCGCCAACCATATTCGCCATCGACTGGACGAAACCCTCAGGACCGTCCGCGAATTTGCTGCCGAACTTGTCCGGGCCCCACGCGGTCGAACCGACCGACATCGCCGAGTTCACTGCGGTAATCAACCTGGTCAACGAACGATGGACCTTAGCGGTGTCTTCACCGGCGGCACGGAACTTCTCTTCATAGTTCTCGAATCGGCCCATGTCGAAGCTCCTGCTCTCGCAACCCTTCACATCCGATCATCGCACGAAAGGCACGCCGCTGGTCAGTGAACCGTCAATGAAGATGGCCACCTTCGATTTCGACTCTCTTGGCCATGCTGGTACCTCGATCTTGTTGCCGCACCGATGATCCGATGATGGCGGGAACCGTCCGTCCCGGACCCGGAAACTCCCGAACGGTTTCGCGTCACCGAGGCGAGTCGGGCCCCTTACGCCGATTGTGTTCGGCAAGCATGCGTTTCAGCTCGGTTCGGCGGGTCATCGCATTGGATCCGTCCAGTTGGCCGGCGAAGGCCGCGCGGGCGGCCGTGACCAGCGTTTCCGGCACATTCGGGTGGGCCTTGGCGATCTCGATCAGCGCGGCATCCGTCTCGATGTCCAGCCCGGTCTCCGAACGAAGGCCGCCGCCGGAGCTGACCGAGGCGAGTTCGCGCTCGAAGTTGCGGCGCAGCTCGTCTTCGGTGGGGTATCGGCTTCGCACCATATGCAGATCAGGCCTCTACTGAACCGTGCCGCTGCTGGAAACGCTGCTCGAACTCGGCGATGTACACCGCCGGCGCCACCGACGACGAAGACTGCTCCAGCACACCGTCATCGGCGATATAGAAGATCGCGCGCCCGATCGAGATCTCGCCCGGTCGGGTCGGCACGAACACCATCCAGCCGACACTGATCCGATCTGCGCGCAGCTCCTCCGGCGGATACCCGGATGTGTCCATCCCCCGGTCCACAATGAACTGCCGCACCCGCGCGATCGCGTCCACTTCGGGCATCGGCTCGGGCAGCATCATCGCCACCCCGGCCATCGTCAGCTGGTAATAGGCGCTGTCGACGTCGAACGTGCCGTCCTCGCCGAATACATCGACCACAGTGTCACGGGTGACAAGACCGACCTCGGCGGCGGACACCAGATCGAGCACGGCCGCGCGCTGACGGTCCGTCGGTTGTTCGGCAACCAAGCCGGCGATCACCTCCACCACAGTGTCGGTGGTCCAGACACCGGGCACCGCATCGCTGAGCTGGTCCGCGGTCGGCGATTCACCGCGATACCAGCTACCGCCCTCCCACCAGTAGCAGAACGACAGCAGACCGTTGGCCGCGCGCGGATTCAACACCGGATTGGCCACCCACTCCGGCGCGCCCGCGTACAGCTCGGGCATCGACTCGCCGCCGTTATAGGTGGCATCCAACTCCGGCGCGTTCCAGATGCCGCCGGACAGCACAGCCCGGCCACCTGGCAGCACGTACAACGTCGAACCACTCCGCTTGGCGCCCTCGAACCAGCCGAGCGCGGGCAACACCCTTGGGCCCCACAGTGATCCGGCCGCCACGAACGCCGCCGCCATCACAGCCCACCGCGACCACATCACCGGGAACGCCGGAAAATCGCGGTCCGAAACCGAAGCCCGTACCCCGGCTTCGCGGTCCGCACGAGCCTGCGCGGCCGCCGCCTGCGCGGTGCGGGACTGCCTGTCACCGTGACCGACATAGGCCGCCAACCAGACCGGAAGCGAATCGCGCGGGTACACCTCCAGGTCCGCGGCGTAGACCTCGGCCGGAAACAGCTGGTCGTCCGGGAACGGCTCGTCACCGTAGTCGTAGTCGACTTCGATCTCGCCGGCATTGCTCAACGTCAGGACAAACCGCCACCACGGACCGTCGCTGAGCTGAGCCGACATGCGCCGATGTTCGCGGACCAGTTCGAGCACCGACGATGTCGGCTGAATGCGCACGGCTCGCTGTTGGTCGTCGGAGAAGAAGACCTGTGCCACTTCGGCGGCCGTCGTCATCGCGAACACCGCGTCCAGTTGCCGCCACCCTTGCGGACCGAGCGCGGCCAGTTCCCTGGCAATCTGATGACCGAGTCCCTTGGCTTGCTCGGCGACGTCCGTATCCGGCGCATCCCCGATAAGGGTGAACTCGACGTCGGGATCGTCGTTGTTCTCTTCGAAGCTCCTCATGAACTCCCGCATGAAGTCTTCGTCGGCATCCTGGTCGCCGGGCACCGCGTGTTCCTGGTCCCGACTGCCGGGGAACGCGGCACCGGTGTCCGCACGATCCTGGACCTTGTCGTTACGAGCCTCGTCGTCTGGACTGGTCACGTCGCCGCCATCTCCTCATCTGCACACGCGGCCGCACCCGCGTAGGGGAAGGCTGCCGCTGCGCCCGAGCTGTGGTCACTGCCCCTCATATTGGCACAGCGACACGCCGCGCATCTGTCGAACAGTCGCCGCGAGTTCGGCCGGATACTGCGCCCGAACTGCGACTCGACCGGCGACCCGCCAACCCGTGCACCGGCGACGCCGAATCCATTGGCGGGCAGCACCACCTCGAGCGGTCGCAAGGTGGCCTCGATGTGAACTGCAAGGTGCCGTGGCAGTGACGCGCAGCTTCGCCGCCGATAGCTCCGCCGTGCCCAGTTCGAGCTGCGATCACCGGCGCACGCTGCCCGCTTTTGTGGCAGACTCGGCGGGCATGATGCGGCCGATCGACGACCGTACGCGGAAGGTTGATGCGGGAGTTGGGATCGCGATGGATCTGAGCTCGATCGAGCGCCGAGTGGCTGCGGATCGAGGGGCGGCGATCGACCGGTCGATCGAAGCCCAGCTGCGACTGGCCACGTCGTTGTGCGAATTGGCCAAGGCCTTGGTCGCCACGAAAAACGACTCCGGACGTGACCGGACTGCCGAAGCCTTGGCGCCCGCGCAGGAGGCGGTCGCCATTCGGCTGCATTGGCTCACCGCCGGGCAGGTGTCGGCCCAGTTCGCGGGCGAGGTGCAGGACGCGCTGCGGGTGTTCGAACAGGCTGCCCGCCATATCGGCCACCGCGAACTGGCGGCGAGCACCATCCGCAGCGCCTGCGGCGCCTATCGGCAAGTGGCGCATACACATCCACAAGCGGCGGGCGTGTGCGCAGATGCCTTGTCGAAGTGTGGTGTCTGGTTGTGCAGGCTCGATCCGAACACGGCCGTCGCCGCGTCCGAGGACGCCGTACGGATCCGCAGTGGGCTGTTCGCGGCGAATCCGGATCAGTCCGGCAAGTACCTCGCGTCCCTGAGCACGCTGCTGCGCACGCTCATGGTCGGCAGACAGCGCAAACAGGCCATCGCGATGTATCGCGAACGGTATGCGGCGCTGACCTCGCCCGAAATGACGACGCGGCTGCGCCAGACACGAATCGAGGACATAGACCTCACCATCAAGTCCTACAGCGCGCTCGCGAAGCTGGAATGCGCGACACTCGAACGCGCCGGACGGCTCACCCAGCAACAGATCCTGTACCAGACCTCGGGCGACCTCTCCACGATCGAAGAGATCAACTGGAAGCTGGCCCTGGTCGGCATCAAACCATTGACCCCCGGCGCGATGCCCGATCCGCCGTCGCGGCCGGTCGAGATCGCGACGACGTTCGGCGCGTTGAGCGTGCGCTGCTCGGCCCGTGACGCCATCGCCCAGGTTCGCGCGGCAGTCATCGCCGCGTACGCGGCCGACGGTGCGCAACCGGCGAAGGGTTCCACCCATCTCGGTGGGGTGGAAATCATCTGGAGTGCAGCCGATCTCGAACTGAACTCGGCGGCGAAGCTGGGCGACGACATGGTGCTCATCGAACAGCCGTACCCGGGCACGGTGACCGTCATGAGCCTGAAGTGGGAGTTGGCGAACGTCGGTAGACATCCACTGGCGCTGCGGCTTTCGACCCGTTGGCCGGTGATCAGCGTGGCCGCCACCGAAAACATGGCCTATGAATTGTGCCGATACGAGGGCGGCAAGGCCATGCAGTACGCCGCCCTCGGCCGGCCGAGCGGACAGGCACCGCTGGATGAGCCGCTGGCGCCCTTGGACTTTGCGGCACTGGCCGATTACGGCGCGGACTACGCGTCCGAAACCCAGGTCCGCGCCGCGTTCGGCAATTCGCCGATGTTCGCCAAGCTCACTCACCTGCCTGCCAACGGAATTCGGCAGGCCGCCGAGACCGTCCCGCACACCGACCTGCTCTTCTTCCAGAAAGTGAATACTCCGGATCCGAGCTGAGACGGCACACCCACCGTTGCGATGGCAGGACCGCACGGCATGATCACCGATGTGCGAGTCCTATTACAACGAGTGACCACCGCCCAGGTGACGGTCGACGACCAGATCGTCGGCCGGATCGACCCGGCCGCCCACAACGCACCCCACGGCCTGGTGGCCCTGGTCGGCGTCACACACAGCGACACCGAGGCGACCGCGAAAACCTTGGCGGACAAAGTGTGGCGGCTGCGCATCCTCGACGGCGAACGCTCCGCCGCCGATCTGGACGCACCCATCCTGGTGATCAGCCAATTCACCCTCTACGCCGACACCACCAAGGGTCGCCGCCCCTCCTGGAACGCCGCCGCCCCAGGCTCGGTCGCCGAACCCCTCGTCGAGGCGTTCGCTCAGACCCTGCGCGATCTGGGCGCCACCATCGCCACCGGCCGCTTCGGCGCCCACATGCACATCGACCTCACCAACGACGGCCCCGTCACCCTGCTCCTCGAGAGCTGAACCACCCACCGCCGAACCCTGATCAGGACTGTCGCGGCCCGCGCGGCCGCATCGTTCGGCGCAGGAGCCGAGCCTATTTCCATCGAGCCCGGCACCGAGATGCGCGGTGAACAAATTGCGCGCTATCCCGGCGTAACCACAATCGCCGATGCCGCGGAGTCGATTCGACATGCCCCGCGTCACCGATGCCATCCGCAGTCCCGAAACCCGGCGTACCGCGGCCATTGAAGATACTCGCTGACAGGATGCACGGCAGCCCAATGGAATTCGAGTAGTTCTCTACTCAGGTGAGCGATCGACGGTGCCGCATACGATCTCTACATCGTTAAGAGTTCATCTCGAGTCGGGAAGGAAAACCACTGACACACCACAGCGTTCGAACCGACTGCCTGACCGAAAGGCAAGGTCAGACGTGCAGGCGCGGGTGGAAGGAACGACGTCACCGATCCAGCGACGAGCTGGGATATCGCCCGGTGACGCCGGTGTATCGACCAATGTGTCGAAACCGGTGTCGCGAGGCGTAATCGCCTGCGGGCCTGCCCGCGGCGTCGGTGCGTATCGGGCCTCGCCGCGCAACGTCACCGTGCCGTTCGTCATCAATGTCGCAGCACCCCAACGTCAGAGCGCTCCAAATGTCGGCGCTTTGTCAATGTTGGTGCGTCGTCGCTGTCGGCTCCGTCGTCAATGTCGGCGGAAGGCCGAGATAGGTGCACCGTCAATGTCGGCACACCCGCCAGTGTGCTGCTTTGCCAGTGTCGGCGCGCCGCCGATTGTCGGGTCCGTCGTCGACGTCGGCGGAAGGCCGCGCACCGGCAATGTCGGAGCACCCATAATGTGCTGCTTCGTCAACGTCGAGGCGCATCAAAGGTTAGGCGCCGCATAATGTCACGGCGCGGCCGACAGCAAGGCGGCGTCGTCAATGTCATCGACACCCAACGTATTTCACAGTCGAACGCCATCCATCCGGATGCCCGTCGACTATTCGGGGCGCAGCGTCAGAATTCGCGGTCCGTCTTCGGTGACGGCCACCGTGTGTTCCCAATGCGCGGCGCGACTGCCGTCGAGGGTCACCACGGTCCAATCGTCGCCGAGCACCTTGGTCTGAGTCGTGCCCAATGTCAGCATCGGCTCGATCGCAAGAACCGATCCGACAACAAGTTTCGGCCCCTTGCCGGGATCGCCCTCGTTGGCGAGGAACGGGTCCATGTGCATTTCGCGGCCGATGGCGTGGCCCCCGTAACCGTCGACAATGCCGTAGGCGCGACCGTGCAATTCCTCCGCGGCGCGAGTGCCGAGTTCGATGGCATGCGAGACGTCCGTCAGCCGGTTACCGGGCAGCATTGCCTCGATACCGGCCTCCATGGACAGCTTGGTTGCCTCACTGAGCAGCCGATCGGCGTCGATGATCGGGCCGACGCCGAACGTCCACGCCGAATCACCGTGCCAGCCGTCGAGAATCGCGCCGCAGTCGATGGAGACGAGATCGCCGTCGGTCAGGATCTCCTCCGAGGTCGGAATCCCGTGCACCACACGGTCGTTCACCGACGAGCAGATCGAACCGGGGAACCCGTGATAGCCCTTGAAGGACGGCACCGCGCCGGCGTCGCGGATCACCTGCTCGGCGACCTCGTCCAGCTCCAGGGTGCTCACTCCGGGCTTCGCGGCATCGCGCACCGCGACCAGCGCGCGACCGACGATGGCACCTGCCGCCGCCATGGCGTCCAGTTCGCCCGCGGTGCGGAACGGCACCACCTTCTTGCTCTTTCGACCGAAGACCATGACGGTTCAGTGTCCCATCGCTGGTGCGGTGAGCGGCATCAGTGTCCCAGTGCGCGCAGCGCGCGGGCGTTGACCTCGTCGACCTCGCCGACACCGTCCACGGTGACGACCAGCCCGTCGTAGTGCTCCAGCAGCGGCTCGGTCTCCTCGCGGTAAACCCGGAGCCGGTTGCGGATCACACCTTCGTTGTCGTCGGCGCGGCCACGGGCCAGCATCCGCCCGACCACGGTGTCCTCTGCCACGACGAAGCACAGCACCGCATCGAGCTTGGTGTCTATGTCGGCGAGGATCTTCTCCAGCGCGTCGGCCTGATCGACCGTGCGCGGGTAGCCGTCGAGCACGAAGCCGTTGGCGGCGTCGGGCTCGGCAACGCGGGCCTCGACCATGCGGTTGGTCACATCGCTCGGCACCAGATCGCCCGCGTCCATGTACTTCTGCGCTTCTCGACCGAGCGGGGTCTGCTGGCTGATATTTGCACGGAACAGGTCCCCGGTGGAGATGTGCGGAACGCCAAGCTTTTCCGACAGCAAGACAGCCTGGGTGCCCTTGCCGGCACCCGGCGGACCGAGAAGTACAACTCTCACTTGAGGAACCCTTCGTAATTTCGATTCATCAGCTGGCTCTCGATCTGCTTCACCGTGTCGAGACCGACGCTCACCATGATGAGCACCGCGGTGCCGCCGAACGGAAGGTTCTGCGCACCACCGGATGAGCCGATATCGAGGAACAGATTGGGCAACACTGCCACGAGACCGAGGTAGATCGAGCCGGGGAGGGTGATACGGCTCAAAACGAAATTCAGATAGTCGGCAGTTGGCCTACCGGGACGATACCCCGGAATGAAGCCACCGAACTTCTTCATCTCGTCTGCGCGCTCCTCCGGGTTGAAGGTGATCGCGACATAGAAGTAGGTGAAGAACACGATCAGACCGAAGTAGATCGCGATGTACACCGGGCTGCTCGGGTTCACCAGATATTTCTGGACGATGTCCTGCCACCAGCTCGGATCCGGGTTGTTCTGCGACGACGTCAGCTGCGCCACCAGGTTCGGCAGGTACAGCAGCGAGGAGGCGAAGATCACCGGGATGACACCGGCCTGGTTGACCTTGAGCGGCAGGTAGGTCGAGGAGCCGCCGTACATCTTGCGGCCCACCACGCGCTTGGCGTACTGGACCGGAATCCGTCGCTGGCCCTGCTCGACGAAGATCACCGCGACGATGATGGCGAACGCGGCAAGACACACCAGGCCGAACACCAGACCACCACGGCTGTCCAGGATCGACTTGCCCTCGGTCGGGATGCGAGCCGCGATGCCCGCGAAGATCAGCAGTGACATGCCGTTGCCGATGCCACGCTCGGTGATCTGCTCGCCGAACCACATGACAAGCGCCGCACCGGCGGTCATCACCAGCACGATGATGATCATGCCGAAGATGCTGGTGTCGGCGAGGATGTCTTGCTGACAGCCCTGCAACAGCTGCCCACGGGCCGCGAGCGCGACCAGACCGGTGGCCTGCAGGATCGCAAGGGCGATCGACAGGTACCTGGTGTACTGCGTCATCTTGTTCTGGCCTGCTTGGCCTTCTTTTCGCAGTTCCTCGAACCGCGGGATGACGACAGTCAGCAGCTGAATAATGATGCTGGCGGTGATGTAGGGCATGATGCCGATCGCGAAGACCGACAACTGCAGCAGCGCACCACCGGAGAACAGGTTGATCAGCTGGTAGATACCAGCTGATTCACCACCGGAAACCAGGTCGATACATTCCTGGACGGCCTGGTAATCGACACCGGGGGACGGCAGCGCGGCACCCATGCGGTACAGCGCGATCAACCCCAGCGTGAAGAGAATCTTCCGCCGTAAGTCCGGAGTCCGGAAGGCCGATACGAAGGCGGAAAGCACAGATCCTCCTGGCGAACGACATGGTCATGCCATGGAAATAACCCATAGCGAGGCTTGGCAGACAACAATTGAACTCTAACAGTGGCACCGGACGAGCCTTCACTCGTCCGGTGCCACTACCTGCAGAGTACCGTCAGCCCAGCTCGGTGACAGTGCCACCGGCCGCGGTGATCTTCTCCTTGGCGGCGCCGGTGACCTTATCGACGGTCACCTGGACCGCGACACCGATCTCGCCGTCACCGAGGACCTTGACAAGCTGGTTCTTGCGAACCGCGCCTGCGGCGACGAGCTCGGCCTTGCCGATTTCGCCACCCTCGGGGAACAACTTGGCGATCGCGCCGACATTCACAACCTGGTATTCCGTACGGAATCGGTTCGTGAAGCCCTTGAGCTTGGGCAGCCGCATGTGCAGCGGCATCTGCCCACCCTCGAAGGCGGCCGGAACGTTCTTGCGAGCCTTGGTGCCCTTGGTACCACGGCCCGCGGTCTTGCCCTTGGAGCCTTCACCGCGACCCACACGGGTCTTCTCGGTCTTGGCACCCGGAGCCGGACGCAGGTGATGCAACTTGATGGTCATGTCAGACCTCCTCAACTGTTACGAGGTGGCGCACGACGTTGATCAGCCCACGGTTCTGAGGGTTGTCCTCACGAACCACGGTCTGGCGGATCTTACGCAGGCCGAGCGTACGAAGGCTCTCCCGCTGGTTCGCCTTGGCGCCGATCGACGACTTGATCTGGGTCACCTTGAGATCTGCCATTTACCTGCCTCCCGCTGCCTGAGCGCGTGCGCGCAGCATGCCCGCGGGGGCAACGTCCTCGAGGGGCAGACCACGACGGGCCGCGACCTCTTCCGGACGCTGCAGCATCTTGAGTGCCGCAACCGTCGCGTGCACGACGTTGATGGCGTTGTCGCTACCGAGCGACTTCGCCAGAATGTCATGAATGCCAGCGCATTCCAGCACGGCACGCGCCGCGCCACCGGCGATCACACCGGTACCCGGCGAAGCCGGACGCAGCATGACCACACCGGCCGCCGCCTCGCCCTGCACCGGGTGGGTGATGGTCGAGCCGATCATCGGGACGCGGAAGAAGTTCTTGCGAGCTTCCTCGACACCCTTCTGGATGGCCGCGGGAACTTCCTTGGCCTTGCCATAGCCGACGCCGACCAGACCGTTGCCGTCACCGACGATCACGAGGGCGGTGAAGCTGAAGCGACGACCACCCTTCACGACCTTGGAGACACGGTTGATCGCGACGACGCGCTCGAGCTGGTTCTTCTCGGCCGCGTTGTCCCGACGGTCGCCGCCACCGCGACGATCACCGCCACCACGACGGCTGTCGCCGCGGCCGCCCTCGGGGCCTCCGGCTGTACCATTCTGTCCGGCGGGTCCGCTGCCGCCGTCACGCCTCTGACGTCCCGGCATCAGACGTTCCTTCCGTTGTTCTTGATCATCAGAATTTCAACCCACCTTCGCGAGCGGCGTCCGCCAGCGCGGCGATCCGTCCGTGGTAGTCGTGACCACCACGGTCGAAGACGACAGCCTCGATGCCGGCAGCCTTGGCACGCTCGGCCAGCAGGGCGCCGACCTTCTTGCCCTTGGCCGACTTGTCGCCGTCCAGTGCACGCACATCGGCCTCGATCGAGGACGCGGCGGCAATGGTCTTGCCGATCGAGTCGTCGATGAGCTGTGCGTGCAGGTGGCGCGAGGAGCGGTTGACCACCAGGCGCGGACGCTCGGTGGTGCCGACGACCTTCTTGCGCAGACGGAAGTGACGGCGCGTCTTGGACAGACGACGCGTGGTCGAAACGTCCTTGCCGCGCGGGACGCGCTTGGCCTTCTGGTTTTCGGTTTGCGCCATGATCACTTACCCGTCTTTCCGACCTTGCGGCGAACGACCTCGCCGGCGTAGCGGATGCCCTTGCCCTTGTACGGGTCGGGCTTACGCAGTCCGTGGATCACAGCGGAGATCTGGCCGACCTTCTGCTTGTCGATTCCGGACACAGAGAACTTGGTGGGGGTTTCCACCGCGAAGGTGATGCCCTCCGGCGCCTCGATCGGGACCGGGTGGCTGTAGCCGAGGGCGAACTCGAGGTTCGAACCCTTGGCCGCGACGCGGTAACCGACGCCGAAGATTTCCATCTTCTTCTCGTAGCCCTTGGTCACACCCTCGACCATGTTCGAGACCAGGGTGCGGGTCAGGCCGTGCAGCGCGCGGCTGCGACGCTCGTCATCCGGACGCACGACCTCGAGCTGGCCGTCCTCGCCCTTGGCGATGGTGATCGGCTCGGCGACCGTGTGCGACAGGGTGCCCTTGGGACCCTTGACCGACACGTTCTGGCCTTCGATGGTGACATCGACGCCTGCGGGAATTGCGATGGGCTTCTTGCCAATACGCGACATTGTCCTACCTCCCCTTACCAGACGTAGGCGAGGACTTCCCCGCCTACACCTTGCTTGGCCGCCTGGCGATCCGTGAGCAGACCGGTCGACGTGGAGATGATCGCCACGCCGAGGCCGCCCAGGACCTTGGGCAGGTTGGTGGACTTCGCGTACACACGCAGACCCGGCTTCGAGACGCGGCGCAGGCCCTGCAGGCTGCGCTCACGGCTGGGGCCGTACTTGAGGTCGACGACGAGGCTCTTGCCAACGGTCGCGTCCTCGGTCCGGTAATCGGCGATGTAGCCCTCGCGCTTGAGGATCTCGGCGATGTTCGCCTTGAGCTTCGAGTGCGGCGCCTTCACCTGATCGTGGTACGCCGAGTTGGCGTTGCGCAGACGAGTAAGGAAGTCTGCGATCGGATCAGTCATGGTCATGTTTTTGACCGTTTACCTTTCTCGCAACGGTTCCCATGCAAGAGCCCGAAGGACTCGTGGGCCTATCACGAAGTGGGGGTTAGTTTCCCGTCGTGACCCGGCTTGCGCCGGGACGACGGAAGTTGGTGGTGGCTACCAGGAGCTCTTGTGCACGCCCGGCAGCTCGCCGCGGTGCGCCATCTCGCGAACGCAGATACGGCACAGGCCGAACTTGCGGTAGACAGCGTGCGGGCGACCGCACCGCTGGCAGCGGGTGTAGCCGCGGACCGCGAACTTCGGCTTGGCGTTGGCCTTGTTGACCAGTGCTTTCTTGGCCATATGCTCAGTTCTCCTTGAACGGGAAGCCGAGGTGCTTGAGCAGCGCGCGGCCTTCTTCGTTGTTGGTCGCGGTGGTCACCACGGTGATGTCCATACCGCGCGGACGGTCGATGGAGTCCACGTCGATCTCGTGGAACATCGACTGCTCGCTCAGGCCGAACGTGTAGTTGCCGTTGCCGTCGAACTGCTTCGGCGACAGGCCGCGGAAGTCGCGGATACGGGGCAGCGCGATGGAGACCAGACGGTCGAGGAACTCCCACATGCGGTCGCCACGCAGCGTGACCTTCGCACCGATGGGCATGCCCTCACGCAGCTTGAACTGCGCGATCGACTTGGTCGCCTTGCGGACCTCGGGCTTCTGACCGGTGATCAGTTCCAGATCCTTGATGGCGCCGTTGATCAGCTTCGCGTCACGGGCGGCGTCACCGACACCCATGTTGACGACGACCTTGACCACGCCGGGGATCTGCATCACGTTGGCGTACTCGAACTCGCTGTTGAGCGCGTCCTTGATTTCGGCCCGGTAGCGCGCCTTCAGGCGCGGCTGGGTCTTCTCAGAGGTAGTCATGTCAGATGTCCTTCCCGTTCTTACGGGAGATCCGGACCCGCTTGCCGCTCTCCTCATCGGTGCGGTAACCGACACGGGTCGGCTTGCCATCGGAATCGACGACCATCACGTTCGAGACCTGGATCGGGGCTTCCTGGGTCACGATGCCACCGGAGGAGGCGCCACGCTGGTTCGCGGAGTTCGCGACGTGCTTCTTGATCCGGTTCACGCCCTCGACCAGGATCTTGCCGGTCGCCGGGTAGGCCTGAATGACCTTGCCCTTGGCGCCCTTGTCCTTACCCGAGATGACGAGCACGGTATCGCCCTTGTGCACCTTCATGTCAGAGCACCTCCGGGGCCAGCGAAACGATCTTCATGAACTTCTTCTCGCGCAGCTCGCGGCCGACCGGGCCGAAGATGCGGGTGCCACGCGGGTCGTTGTCCGCCTTGATGAGCACGGCGGCGTTCTCATCGAACTTGATGTAGGACCCGTCCGGACGGCGGCGCTCCTTGACGGTGCGCACGACGACGGCCTTGACGACCTCGCCCTTCTTGACGTTGCCGCCAGGGACAGCGTCCTTGACGGTGGCGACGATGATGTCACCGATGCCGGCATAGCGACGTGACGAGCCACCGAGCACGCGGATGCAAAGAATTTCCTTCGCACCCGTGTTGTCGGCGACGCGCAGTCGCGACTCCTGCTGAATCACTTCAGCCTCCTTGACCTGGATGTATACGCACGCCGGATTGCCGACCCGACGGGCATGGTCGTGTAACCACCCGAACGCGCGCCTGCCAGCGGTTATGTGGATCTATAAGACCCAACCACTGGGGGTTCACGGTCGGATTGCGGGCATAGCTCCCGCAGGCAACCGCACTAGTGTAGGTGAATCCCCAGGTCGAACCCAAATCGGGTCCGTTCCCGCAGCCTGACATTCAGCTGTGAAACCCCCGCCGATCAGTGCTCGTGGTCCATCACGTTACTACCCTCGGTCCAAGCGAGATCACCAAAAGAGCTGCTGATATTCCGCATTACCGCTGGAAAAGGGGTTTTCTTGAGTTCATCCGCCGGTCCGGTCCGATTCGACCGTCGCGCCTTTCTGATCGCGCTCGGAGTGATTCCGGCCACCACCGCTTTGGTGTCCTGCTTCGGGGACGAGACGACACCGCAGACCGGGGTCGATATGAGCGGTGCCGACCAGGCGATCCGCCCGCAGGACGATCTGTACCGACACGTCAACGGTGGCTGGCTTCACGACTATCAGCTCCCGCCGGACCGGCCGTCGTATACCTCGTTCAACGAGATCGGCGACCGCGTCCAGCAGCAATTGCGCGAGATCGTCGAGGGCATCCGCGACCCACGGCCCGGGTCCGCGGAGCAGCGGATCCGCGATCTCTACGACGCCAGGCTCGATCTGGACGAGATCGAGCGGCTCGGCACGACCCCGCTCGCCGACCTGTTCGCCACCATCGACGGCGCCACGAACAAGGCAGACCTCGCCAGGGTGATGGGCGCGCTGCCGATCGGCGGTCTGATCGGGCTCGGGGTGACCGTCGACCAGAAGAACTCCGGCACCTACATCGCCACCATCCGGCAATCCGGCATCGACACCCACATGGGCGAGCAGTACTACCGGAAGCCCGAATACGCCCAGCAGCGTGCGGCCTACCTGACCTATCTGGAACGTGTCGCCGCTGGTGCGGGCTTTCCCGATCCGTCGGGCACGGCTCGACGGGTGCTCGAGCTGGAGACCAGGATCTCCGCCGGTTTTTGGGACGACGTTCGCTTGCGGAATCCCGACGCCACCTACAATCTGCTCGGCTGGACCGAATTGGCCACGCTCGCACCGCAATTCGACTGGGATCCGTGGCTGGCGGGCAATACCGATCGGCCGCGGGAGCTGTTCGACAAGGTCGTGGTCGGCCAGCCGTCGTTCGTGACGGCGGCGGGTCAGCTCTGGGCCGACGTCGATATCGCCGATTGGCGGGAGTATCTGCGGATGGCCGTGGTCAAGAAGTACGCGTCCGAATTGCCCAAGGCCATCTCCGATGCCGACTTCGACTTCACGGGCAAGGCGCTCCAGGGCCTGCGACAGCGCCAAGAGCTGTGGAAAGACGGCATCGACACCGTCGACAGCGCGCTCGGCCAGGAACTCGGGAAACTCTATGTCGGCACGTACTTTCCGCCCGCGGCCAAGGACAGGGCCCAGGCACTTGTCGCCGATCTGATGGCCGCCTACCGCGACAACTTCACCAACTCGTCGTGGATGTCGCCGCCGACCAGAGCGGCGGCGATCGTCAAGCTCGACAAGATCGACGCGAAGATCGGCTACCCGGACACCTGGATCGACTACTCCGGACTGCGGATCACCAGGGGCAAACTGATCGAATCCATCCGCGCGGCAGACACTTTCGAATTCGAGCGCAACTTCGCGCGGCTCGGCACACCGGTCGACAAGTCCGAATGGAACATGCCACCGCAGACGGTGAACGCCATGTACGACCCGAGCGCCAACCAGATCTCGTTCCCGGCCGCCATTCTGCAGCCTCCGTTCTTCGACAAGGACGCCCGGCCTGCGGTCAACTACGGCGGCATCGGCGCGATCATCGGCCACGAAATCGGCCACGGCTTCGACGACCAGGGGTCGGAATACGATGCCGACGGCAACCTGCGCGACTGGTGGACCCCGGCGGACCGGGCCGCGTTCGACGCCAAGACCACGCAGCTCATCGCGCAGTACAACGTGCTCGTACCCGCCGGCCTCGATCCGAGCAAGCACGTCGACGGCGCACTCACGGTCGGCGAGAACCTGGCCGATCTGCGGGGACTGACCATCGCCCTGGCCGCCTTCCGCATCGCCGAGCAGCGCGCCGGCAACGACAACCCCGACTACCGGAGCATGTTCCTGTCCTGGGCGCGTATCTGGCGGAACAAGGCGACCGAGCAGCGGCAGGAATTGCTGCTGGCCATGGATGTCCACGCCCCCAACGAGTTCCGCTGCAACCAGGTGATCCGCAATATCGCCGAGTACTACGCCGTCTTCGGCGCCAAGGCGGGTGACAAGCTGTTCCTGCCCGAGGACCAGCGCGTCACGCTGTGATACACCGGGCCCACAATGCCCTGGACAGGTAGCCTCGGGCGAGCAAGATTGCGCCTGACGAGGATGCGGCGATACCGCATCGGGAGAGGAATCCTCGTGACATCAACCGGTCGTGCCGGTCATCTGGACCGTCGTGCCTTCCTGGTCGCGCTCGGGGTCGTACCGGCCGCCGTCGCGCTGGTTTCGTGCTCGATGAACGACACAGTGCAGCTCACCGGCGTCGATCTGGGTGGCGCCGATGACGCGATCCGGCCGCAGGACGATCTGTATCGGCACGTCAACGGCAAGTGGCTGCGGGAATACCAGCTGCCGCCGGACAAGGCCGCCGTCGGTGCGATCAGCGAGGCGAGCGACCGAACCCTGGACCAGTTGCGGGCGATCATCGAGGGCATCAAGGACCCGAAGGCGGGTTCGGAGGCGCAGCAGATTCGCGACCTCTATGACGCGCGACTGGATCTCGACACGATCGAACGGCTCGGGATGACCCCGCTTGCCGACCTGTACGCCAAGATCGACGGTGCCGCGACCAAGCCGGACCTGGCCAAGGTGATGGCCGAACTACCCATCGCGGGTCTGATCGGGATCGGTATCGGTATCGATCGCAAGAACTCCTCTGCCTACATCCCGACCATCAGCCAGTCAGGTCTCGGCCTCAGCGAGCAGTACTACCGCAAGCCGGAGTTCACGAAGCAGCTCGCGGGATACAAGACCTACGTGGAAACGATGGCCAAGGCCGCCGGCTTCGCCGATCCGACCGGGCTGGCGCAGCGGGTGGTCGATCTGGAGACCAAGATCGCGGCCGTGCACTGGGACAGCGTGCGCAATCGGAATACCGATGCCACCTACAACCTGATGAGCTGGTCCGAATTGACCGCGCTCGGACCGCAATTCGACTGGGATCCGTGGATGGCGGGCAATACCGACCGGCCACGGCAGCTGTTCGACAAGATTGTGGTTTCCCAGCCGTCCTTTGTGACTGGCGCGGCACAGCTGTGGGCCGACGTCGATATCGCCATCTGGCGTGAATACCTGCGCGTGAGCGTGACGGCGAATTACGCCCGTTTCCTGCCCAAGGCCATCTCCGACGCACGGTTCGACTTCGTCGGACGGGTGCTGAGCGGACTCGACGAACGGCCGGAGCTGTGGAAGTCGGCCGTCGGCGTCGTCGATGACAATCTCGGCGACCAGCTCGGCAAACTGTATGTCGCGAAGCACTTTCCGCCGGACGCCAAGGATCGCGCCAAAGAAATGGTCGCCGATCTCATGGCCGCCTACAAGGAAAACTTCACCCATTCCACCTGGATGTCGCAGCCGACCAGGGAAGCGTCCATCGTCAAGCTCGACAAGATCGAGACCAGGATCGGCTACCCGGACAAATTCGACGACTACTCCGGACTGACGATCACCCGGGGCAAACTGATCGAATCCCTGCGCGCGGTCAATACTTTCGAATCCAAGAAGGCGTTCAATCGGCTCGGCACCCCGGTCGACAAGGCCGAATGGGGCATGTCGCCGCAGACGGTGAACGCCTATTACTCCCCCACCAATAACCAGATCACCTTCCCCGCCGCCTATTTGCAACCGCCGTTCTTCGACAAGGACGCCACGGCCGCGGTCAATTACGGTGCGGTCGGCGCCACCATCGGCCACGAGATCGGGCACGGCTTCGACGATCAGGGCTCCAAGTACGACGCCGACGGCAATCGGCGCGACTGGTGGACCCCCGAGGACCTCGCCGCCTTCGAAGCCAAGACCAAACAGCTCATCGACCAGTACAACCCGCTCGTCCCGGAGGGCCTCGATCCGAAGTACCACGTCGACGGCGCACTCACGGTCGGCGAGAACCTGGCCGATCTGCGCGGGCTCCAGATCGCACTGGAGGCCTACCGCATCGCGGCGAAGCGGGAAGGCAAGGAACCGGATTTCCAGCAGATGTTCTTCTCCCATGCCCGCAGCTGGCGCGAGAAGCAGACCGAGGAGGCCACCATCAACCAGCTGCAGGACACGCACTCCCCCAACGAATTCCGCTGCAACCAGGTGATGCGCAACCTCGCCGAGTTCTACAACGCCTTCGGGGTGAAGGAAGGCGACAAGCTGTTCATGCCCGAGAACCAACGCGTCAGCTTCTGAGCGACCTCGAGTTCCGACTATCCGGCAAGGAGCCCGGCCACCGTGCCGGGCTCCTTCGGTTTCGCTTATCGAACGAGGTCCGCGAAGCCGATCGGGGACGCGCCTCGATGAAAGGGTTCGATGATGAAGTCTGTTCGGATACCCCGTGGCTGGACCTGGGCGGTGGTTGCCGTGCTGGCCGGCACGCTCGCCCTGGTTTTCGCCACCTGGGGGGCGTCGAGAGACGACGAAGAGCCCGGCAGCGGCGAACCCGTGACCATCGCCCACGCGCGCGGCACAACCACGGTCGATGGTTCCCCGAAAAGGATTGTCACCCTTGGCAATCAGTGGATGGATACGGCCCTGGCACTCGGCGTGACTCCGGTCGGCTATATCGACACCGCCGCCACGGTGTCCGGCACCAATCCGCCGTGGGCGCCCGACTCGCTGACTTCCGCGAGGGCGTTGAACACCACCGGCAATATCGCCGAGCAGGTCGCGGCACTGGAACCGGACCTGATTCTGGTGGACGGGTTCCTCGCCGATCAGAAGACCTACGACGAGCTGTCCAAGCTCGCCCCGACACTGCCGGCGCTGAGCACGGAGGCGGTTGCGCCATGGCGGGACCAGGTGACCGCCCTCGGTACGGCGCTGCGCAAACCGGGTCGGGCCAGCAAGGTCATCGCCGACGTGGATAAAAAGGTCGAGACCATCACGCAGGCGAACCCCGGGCTGAAGGGCAGGACCTTCGTCAGCACCTGGCTGGCGAGTCCAGCCCAACTGTTTGTGCTCGCGGACCCGAACGCCGCTTCCAGCCAGATCTTCACCCAGCTCGGTCTCAGCATTCCGAAGAACCTGACCGACCAACCCGCCAGCCAGGGCAGGCTGGCACTGTCGCCGGAGAGTGTCGACGAGCTCACCGCCGATCTGCTGCTGGCGGGCTACTCCCCCGGCATGGACGAAAAGTACCGTCAGCTGGCGGGTTACAACGAGCTGCCCGCGGTCGAGAAGGGGGCCGTCGTGTTCCTGACCGTCCAGGAGATCAGCGCCGTCAACCAGCCGACCGCGCTGTCGCTGCCGTATCTGCTGGACAAGCTGCAGCCCGCGTTCGCCAGCGCGGCGAAGTAGCGCACCGATCGGGGCGCGGTGTCAGCGCGCCGGGACCGGTACCGCGACCTCGGCGAGCTCATCCGCCTCGGCGAGCTCCGCCTCTTCGTCATGGACGTACTTGTCGCCCGCGAAGTAGGAGGCGGTAGCGGCAAGGAACATCATCGCGGCCGCGGCGACGAACACGACGATCAGACCGGAGTGGAACGGGCCGGTGAGCAGGTGCGGGAAGAACTCCTGGCCGGTCAAGGTGTCGGCGTTGACACCAGGCCTACTCAATTCGCCGGAGGGGCCGAGCAATTCCTGGATCGGATTGAAACCGAGGAAGGCGGCGAACATGCTGGCCACCGGGGGCATCCCGGCAAGTTGGGCGGCGGCGTCCGCCGAGACGCCCTGCGCGCGCAGCCCGGAGTCGAGCGCCGCGGGCAGGCCGGCGGCGAGACCGACGACCATGAGGGAGAAGAAGATTCCCATGGACAGGGCGTTGCCGCCGTTGAACAGGGTGCCGCGCATGCCGGAGGCAGCGCCGCGCTGGGCGGCGGGGACACTGGACATGATCGCGGCGGTGTTCGGCGAGAAGAACAATCCGCTGCCGATCCCGTTGATCAGGATGATCAGGGCGAACAGCCAGTAGTTGAAGTCGACCGGGATCATCAGCAGCAATAGGAAGGTCAGCCCCGCGATCACGGCGCCGCCGGTGGTGAACAGCCTGGCGCCGTAGCGATCCGACAACCAGCCCGAAATCGGTCCGGCGGCAAGGAATCCCACGGTCAACGGCAGTAGATAGATGCCAGCCCACAGCGGAGTGGATTCGAAATCGTAGCCGTGCAACGGCAGCCAGATGCCCTGCAACCAGATGATCAGCATGAACTGCATACCGCCACGGCCGATGGAGACCATCAGGTTGGCGAAATTACCGAGACCGAACGCCCGGTTGCGGAACAGGGCGAGGTTGAACATCGGATCGGCGACCCGGCTCTCCACCACACAGAACACGCCGAGCAGCACGATGCCGCCGATTACCGCGGTCAGCACCCATGGGCTATACCAGCCGGTGGCGTGCCCACCATAGGGCTGGATGCCATAGGTGATACCGGTCAGCAGCGCGGTCAGCCCGAGGCCGAAAGTGATGGTGCCTGCCCAATCCACCGTGCCCTCGGCGCGCACGCCGACCTCGTGCAGCGAGCGGTAGGACCACAACGCGCCGAGAATGCCGATCGGGACGCTCACCCAGAACACCGCGCGCCAGTCCCACTCCGACAGCACGCCGCCGATGAGCAGACCGAGGAACGAACCCGCCACGGCGGCAACCATATTGATGCCGAGCGCGGTACCGCGCTGATTCGCGGGGAAGGCGTCGGTCAGGATCGCCGAGGAGTTGGCCATCAGCATGGCCCCGCCGACGCCCTGGACGACTCGCCAGATGATGATCCACATCGCTCCTGACCCGCCGTTCCACGGATCGAAGGACAGTGCGATCGCGCAGAGTGCGAACACCGCGAAGCCGAGGTTGTAGATACGTGCGCGCCCGAAGATGTCGCCGAGCCGCCCGAACATCACCACCAGCACCGCGGTGGCCAGCAGGTACCCCATCAGTATCCAGAGCAGGTAGCCGACATTGCCCGCGTCGAGCGGGTTCAGACCGATGCCACGGAAGATCGCGGGCAGTGAGATCAGCACGATCGACGAATTGATCGCGGTGAGCAGTACACCGAGAGTTGTGTTCGTCAGGACGATCCACTTATAGCGCGGATGGTCCCTGTCGTACCCCAATCGACGGCGGATGGTCCGGACATCGCCGAGGTCGAGGTCGGTGGATGTATTCGTCACGGCAGCCCCTTGCAGAATCATTAGCTCTGCAAACTATATAGTTAGCCGATGTAACGATCAACTGGCGGCAGCTCGCAGTCGAGATACCGGCACCGCGCGGTCTCCTACCGTGGTTCGGCGAGTGCCCGCGCACGTGCGCGTGGCCAGACCCTGGCCACGTCGAGCAGGTGCGATAGCTCTCCGGCCATATCCCGATCGACCGATTCGCGACGGTCGAGCCCCTTGGCCGCCATTACCGGCACCGCACCCTGTCTTTTGTCCTGCGCCGCACGCGCGATCCGCACGGCATAGTTTTCGACATGTCGGTCCGCCGCGCCGTCCGGTGGAACGTACTGCTGGAGTTGCAGGAGCGCGTCCCGGATCTCGACGATCGTGCGGTACAGCCGAGAATCGGGATCACGACTGTGCCCCGTTCGGGGTGGCAGCACGATCTCGGGCACCGCGGCGGTGAGGTCACGCCAGAGCGGGAGCAACCGCCGCAGGTCGCGGCCGGTTCGATCCCATCCGGTTCGGGTGAGCAGCGCATTTCCCATGGGGACCGCCGTCAAGGAGGTGACGAGGGAGAGGGTCAGGCACGACATCAGTGTCCAGTGCTGGCCCGGGCTATTCGATAAGCCACCGCCGAGCACCTGGATCCCGTCGGCAATCGGCGCGTACACCCAGAACGCCGCGGCCACCATGAGGGCCGAAAACGCGAACCGCGCTCGCATCGAGGCGTTCTCGGCACGAATCTCCCGCAGACTCGCTTGGATCACCCCCAGCCCGGCGAGCGCCAACGGCAGGTTGAAGATCATCCACACCACACACGATTTCCACCCGAAGCCGGGTTCCACCGGCAGCCCGGTCCACATCAGCAGCCCGCCCGCGACGACAGCCGACAGGTCGTAGCGTCGCTGACGACGCAGCGCCGAACCGGAATCGGGCCGGGTGAACAGACCTGCCAGACCGTAGACACTCGACAGGCTCAGCACACCGCAGACGAGGAAGAGCCGCTGCGCCAGATCGGCGAATTCGCTTCCCGCTCCGCCCGTTACGAACAACACCGACAAGCACGACCAGCCCAGCGCCCGATTGATCAGCTTATCGGCAGCCGAGTCGTTGACGAGGCACCACCGGCCGACGGTGACAGCACAGACGAATGCGATGACCAGAACCTCGAGCATCAGGGGTGCTGGGGTTATCATCGGTCGCCTCCATAGTTAAGATAGGCTAGCCTTGGCCGACTCTGCGCGGCGCGCATAGCGTCCCGTGCCAGATAGTTCAGGTTCGACCAACGGAGGTTAGCGGTTTTGCCCGCCGTCACATATCCCGACCAGACCCGATTCGCGCTGCGTGACGGTGTCACCTGCCTGACGACGCCGGCCGGAGCGGTGCTGTTGAATCCGCCGCGCAACGAAAAACTCACCGGACTTGCCACCGGTCAGCTACAGGCACTCAAGACCCTGAACCGGGGGCCTGCCACGGTCTCCGAAATGGCCGCTGCCGCGGGCGGCGATGACGTCGCCGGTCTGATGGACCGCCTCGCCGACGGCGGGTGGCTGGCCGTGACAATGCGCAACGGCGGACGTGACCTGTACACGATCCGCCCGTTCGGACAGCCCGCATCGCGGCCGACGACCGCACTCCCCTGGTCGGCGACATTGTCGAAATTCGCCGTACTACATCGGGACTCGGAGGGATTTGTGCTCGAACACCCGCGGGCGTGGTGCGATCTGCGCATCCACGATCTGCGGCTGCTGGCACTGCTCGACGGGCTCGGCGCGGCCGACGCCAACCTGCCGATCGCCGTCAAATCACAGTTCGCCGACGATCTGCACTGGTGCGGATTCCTCGTCTCCGACGCGGACGCCGAGGATCGGGAGTTCGGTACGCGGAGCTGGAGCCTGCCCGATCTATGGTTCCACCGCCGCAGCACGCTCGGCGAACGCACCGTCACCTGGGAACACTTCGGGCCGACCAAATGGGCGAAGGGCCAGTTCCCGCAGCCGCCCGCGCGGAAGCCGAACTACCCCGGCGAACCGATCGCGCTGCCGTCGCCGGACCTGGCGGCCAAACGCGTCGACGACCCCACGCTGACGGCCGTGCTCGAGGACCGGGTATCAACCAGAGCCTTCGACGACGCGCATCCGATAACCCTTGGTCAGTTGGCCGAACTGCTGTATCGCACCGCGCGAACCCGCGGTACCCAGCCTGCGGGCGAGGGCGAGGAACTCCTCTCGCGGCCCTACCCCTCGGGCGGCGGTGTCTACGAACTCGAGCTCTACCCGGTGGTGCGCAACGTCGCCGGGCTGGAACCGGGTATGTACCACTACGATTCGTTCGACCATGTGCTGCGTCCCGTCACGGCCGCGGATTCGCCCGCGGTATCCCGGCTGTTGAAGTCCACCTCGGCGACCTTGGCCGAGGGAGCCGACCCGCAAGTGCTCCTCATCATGGCGGCGCGCTCCGGCCGGGTCATGTGGACCTACGAACAGGTGGCATACGCCGCCATTCTCAAACATGTCGGCGTACTGATGCAGACGATCTATCTGGCGGCGACCGCCATGGGCCTCGGCGCGTGCGCCCAAGGTTTCGGCGATACCGCCGCCTTCGTCACGGCCGCCGGTGTGGACGAACTGGAGGAGTGCAGCGTAGGCAGCATGATCATCGGTTCCCCGGCGCCGCGCTGAGTCGCGGCGCTCGGTCGGTAGCGAGGATCGCGCGCTTGGCCTTCGGCCATTGCGCTGCCATCTCCAGTAAGTGGCGCAATTCCAGGTCGCGGCGTAGAGCTGCGGTATCGGCGGCCCCGGTGGCGGACGCGGCGACGATTCCGGCCTCCGCGCTGCGCACAATATGTAGTGTGCGACTGCGGATGTCGCCGGGGTCGGCGTCGGGGACATGTCGGCGCAGGTGCAGCAGTGCGTCGCGGATCTCGATCGTCATCCGATAGCGACGCAGGGCAGGATCGCGACGACCGGCGTTGTCGGGTACCAGCGCGATATGTGGCACCGCGGCGGTGAGATCGACCCACAGCGGGCGCAATCTCCGGCAATCCCGACTATCACGGTCCCACCCGATGCGCACCAATAGCATTCGTACCAGCGGGATCCCGAGCAGCGCCGCGATGACCGCGAAGAAGGCGAAACCGCCGAGCGCCCAGCCCTTTCCCGAATCGCTCGGCGCAACACCCCTTCGGTACCGCATGAGCAGGATCACGGCGTAACAAATCCAGAAGGACGCCACACAGATCAGCGCGGAGTAGGCGATCCGTTCAGTAGGCGGCGAGTCCGTGCAACGGATTTCGCGGAGGCTCGCGCGCATGAGCAGGAAACCGGAAACGGCAAGTGGCACACAGGATATCGCCGCACCGAAGCCCTGCCAGCGCACCGGGGTTGCCGCAGGAACCAGGTGTACTGCGGCCGCCGCATCGATCAAAACCGTGACAACGAAACCCATCAGGGCGAGCAGGTCGTATCGACGCTGCCGTCGGCGAGCGTCGCGTGGATTCGCGCCGTCCAGCATGCGCGCGACCCCGTACACGCTGGCGACGGTCAGGAATCCGACCACCGCAACCACCTGGGCGGCTACGACCGTGAGATCGGTGCCCGTCGTCGCGACCCGGAGCAGCATCCCCGCGCCTGCCAGCCCCAATGCCCGGTTGATCAGCCGGTCGGTCGCACTGTGGTGGACGAATATGCACCGCAGGATCGCAACCAGGATGGCGAAGACCGTGATCGCCGCCACCGGAGCGGTGGGGACCGCGGTCATAACCGCGGGTCCCGGTAGGCACGGCGGGCAGCCCGGATGCCGTCATCCCCGGTCTGATCCCTCATGTGTCGAACGATAGGGCTTCGACGAATCCGGACTGCTCGCCCCGTGGGCCTACGGCACGCTCCTCACGCCTGGGCCAAGATCTCCGCATCGGTCATCGCGGCGACCTCGAGGTAGAGGCGGGCGATCGCGATCAGCCGGTCCGGAGTGCCACGGTCGGCTTCCCGCTCGCGCAGGCGCTCGGCCAAGCTCGCAACAGTACGTGTCGCGAACAGGTCCGCGACCAACGCGTGGTCGATCTCCAGCCATTCCCGCACCCGCGCGATGACGGTGGTGGCAAGCACCGAATCACCACCCAGACCGAAGAAATCGTCGTGCACGCCGACCGAATCCGCACCGAGCACCCCGGCGACGATATCGACCAGCGCGGCCTCGATGTCGTTGCGGGGAGCACTGTTTCCGATATCTCCGGTGCCGGGTTCGAGTAGCGCGACCACGGCTCGCCGGTCCAGCTTGCCGTTATCGGTCAGCGGCATCTGCTCGAGAACTTCGACCCTGGTCGGAATCATGTAGCCCGGCAACAGGTCCGCGACCGCGGCCGTGATATCGCCGATCTCGCCCTGATCACCGGCAATAGCGGCTACCAGCTTTGGTGCGCCACCGCCGACGACCGCCGCGACCGCATGCCGGACACCGGGCACCGTGCGCAACGCGCTCTCCACCTCGCCGAGTTCGACTCGGTAGCCACGGATCTGCACCTGATGATCGGCGCGACCGAGGAATTCGATGGTGCCGTCGGGCCAGTACCTGGCCATATCGCCGGTCTTGTACCACCGGATGCCCTCGTATTCGACGAACCGCTCGGCAGTGCGCTCCGGATCGTTGCGGTAGCCCGCGGCGACATTCGCACCGCCGACCCAGAATTCACCGGGTACCCAGTCGGGACAGTCCCGGCCGGCTTGCGAAACGACTCGGCACCGGACATTGCGCAGCGGAACGCCGAACGGCACTGTCGCCCACTGCGCGGGCGGTTCACCGACGACCTCGCAGATGGTGTTGTGGATGGAGGTCTCGGTGGCGCCGCCCAGTCCGGAGAACCGGCAACCAGGCACCTGCGCGGCCAGCCTGCGAGCCAGATCCGCACCCACCCAGTCGCCGCCGAGCGTGACCGCTCGCAACGAATCACCCAGTTCATCGCCACCGATCTCCAGCACCATGTCGAGCATGCTCGGCACGCAGTTCAGGATCGAAACCCGATGGTGGCGTAGCAGTTCCACCCAGGTGGTGGCTTCGGCACGCTGCTCGGGGTGGACCGCGACAAGTGATCCGCCCACCGAGAACATTCCGAATATGTCGTAGACCGAGGCGTCGAACTCCAAGGCCGACAGTGCGAGTACGCGATCGGCACTGCCGACCTCGAACCACTCGTTCACCGCGTCGATGGTGTTCATCGCGCCTCGGTGCGGCACGTCTACACCCTTGGGCATACCCGTCGAACCGGAAGTGAAGATCACATAGGCGATTTCGCCGGTGTCGGGGAAGACCGGGGCGGCCAGCGGCTGCGGCCAGTCGCGCACAGCGTCGATGGCCAGGGACGGGATCGGTACGCCCATATCCGCGCCCGACTCCGTCAACGCCGCGACGATCGACCCGGTGCGTAGGATTTCGGCGCGCCGACCGACCGGCTGATCGAATCCGATCGGCACGTAGGTCGCGCCGACCGCGAGCACACCGAGCACGGCAAGAATCTGGTCCGGCCCCTTGGGCAGTTGGACGGCCACCGCGTCACCGGGTCGCACCCCCTCCGCGTGCAGTGCACCCGCGACGGCGAGCGCGTACGCGGCGAGTTCCCCGTAACTCCATGCCCCTTCGTCGGCACCGATCCCCCACACCACTGCTGGCGCGAGGGGATTCGCGACCGCGTATTCGAAGAAGCCCTGATGTAGACAGCGCCCGCTGACCGGCCCGTCGGTCGCGTTGACCGCCGCCCGAACCTCGGCCTGGGCGATCGGCAGCCGAACCGCGGCCTCCGCATTCCAGCCCGCATCCCCATCGCCGAGCCGTCCGATCGCCTGCGTGTATCTGGCGAACATGGCGTCGATCATGCCTTCCGGGAACGCCGATTCGCGGACGTCCCAGTTGAGCAGCAGTCCGCCACGCACCTCGGTGACCTGAGCATCCAGCAGCACCTGTGGACCCTGCGAAATAATCCACACCGGGTCACCGAAGGTTTCGGTGACCCGGTCGGCGAACAGCTCGCCCAGGTTCAGCGCACTGGTGTAGACGACCGGCGCCAGCACCGGCTCGCCCCGATGCCTGCCAAGGTCACGCAGCACCTCCAGCCCGGAATACGCTGTGTGAGCACCGCTTTCGTGCATGCTGCGCTGTAGCGCGCGGGCACGGTCGGCCACCGACAGGTTCTCGGTGACGTCGACCTCGAGCATGATCGACGAGGTGAAGTCGCCGATCACCCGGTCGATATCGGGATGCACCGGTTCACGTTGGAACAGCGGCACATTCAGCAGAAAACGGCTCTGCGCCGACCAACCACCGATCGTTTCGGCGAATACCGCCGCCAGCGCCATGGCCGGCGTGATGCCGCGCCGGTGCGCCGCGGCGAGCAGGCGCTGCTTGGCCTCCGGCGCCAGCCAGTGGTCGTAGCGGACGGTGCGGTGCGGTGCGGTGCGCTCACCGACCGGAACGGTCGGAAGTTCCGGTGCGCCGGGCAGTTCCGGCAGCCGCTGCTGCCACCACTGGCGGTCGCGCTCACGTGCGACGGCGTCGTCCTCGCGCTCGGTGCGATAGTGCCGGTAGCTGTAGCCGGGAGCGGGCACGGTCGCGCCGTGGTACAGCTCGGCCAGCTCGGAGATCAGTACGCGATAGCTCATCGCGTCGCCCGCCAGCATGTCGACGTCCAGATGCAACCGGGTGCTGTGCTCGTCGCGCAGGGTGAGCGTGATATCGATGACCTGGCCGTCCTCGATGGCGAGGCGCTGATGGGTTTTCCGGTCGCGCAGCTCGACCAGCGCGGCTTCGGCCGCCTCCGTCGCCAGTGCACGCAGGTCTGCCACCGCGAAAACGGGTCTGCCAGGCGCAGGCAAGGTCTGCTGCGTACCGTCCGGCAGGAACCTGGTGCGCAGCATCGGATGGGCCGCAACGAGATCCGCCACCGCGCGCTCCAGCCGCACGGGATCGATACGGCCGCCGTCGAATTCGACGTAGAGATGGGCCGCGACGCCGCCGAGTTCCTGCTCGTCGGAACGACCGATCCAGTACGCATGCTGCATGGTGGCCAGCGGGAAGGGTGCGTCATCAGCATTCGGCTCGACGGGCGCCGAGGCACCGACCGGCTCGATGTCCTTCCCGACTTTCTCGGCACCGAGCAGTCCGTGCCAGGAGTCCACCGTGGGGCCGGCGGCGAGCTGGGCGAAATTGATATCGACACCCCGCTTGCGCCAGCCGCCCGCCAGCTTCATGGTGCGGATCGAGTCCAGCCCCAGCTGGATGAGGTCGTCGTGATCGGCGATGTCACCGACCGGGAGCCCGAGCTGGGCCGCCACCGCGGCCCGAATCTCGTCCTTGCTGATTCCCGCCGGGCCGTCGCTCGACTGTCGTGCCGACTCCATTGCGCTCACGCCCCTGCACCACGGACGGCGACGAAGACGCGCTGATCGAGCATGGCCACCGGATGGTCGCCATCGGGCAGCACGAGTGTCGGTGTGAGACCGGCCGCGAGGAGCTGGTCTTGCCATTCACGCTCGGTCAGGAAGATCCGGTCGGTTCCGGCCCGCACATCCGTCAAGCCCGCATGCGGGTGACCAGGGCGTGGCGACATAAGGAAGTGCACAGAGGTCAACTGCTGGCAGTGCGCATGACACGTCTCGATGATCACCACCGCACCACCGGGGTTGAGCAGGTCGTGCACCTGACCCAGCGTCTCCCCGATGTCGTAGGCGTTGTGGAGCACATTGGCGGCGATCACGATGTCGTAGCGCGGCTGCTGTGCCAAATCCGCGTTCATGTCCACGATTCCGTATCGCATCCACGGATATTCGGCGAAACGTTGCTTCGCGGCGTCGAGGAAGAAGGTGGACACGTCGGTGAAGTGGTACTCGACGGGCAGCCCGGACAGTGCGGCCGTGACGTCGTCGGTCGTACCACCGATCCCGGCACCCAGTTCCAGGACCCGGACCGGCGACCGGTCGTGCCGCAACCCGTCGACGACATCGGCGACCGCCCGGCCCGCGGCCAAGTTCAGGTAGCGGCTGCTGAGGTTGTCCCGATAGGCGGCCTCGGCGGTCGCCATGTCCCCGTTGGGGAACAGCAATTCCTGCACGCGTAGCCGATCCTGGGCGAGCTCGATCAGGTGTTCGTCGGCGGCGGCCAGGAAGGTCGCGAGTGGACGTGAGTAGCCGAGATCGGTGCACACCTTGAACAGATCCGGCCGGATCGGCGACGGTACAGGACGCAGATACCGGTAGCCGCGATCCGGGTCGTGGTCGAGGCAGCCGTGCTCGGCAAGTGCTTGCAGCCATTGCCGCAGCAGCCATTGATGCCGCTGTGCGAAGTCCAGTCGCGTCGCTATCTCGTCCACGGTGCGGTGGTCATGGTCGGACAGTGCCGGTTCCAGCGCCGCCATCATGGCGCGCAATCCGAATAGATCCATATCACGCCGCGCCGAGCGGAACAGTTCGACATCCAGCTCACGCGGAACGGCATGCTCGGCCGCCAGTCGCGCCCGCTCGATGCGATCCGCGGATTCCGGTACCGGTACCGGTACCACGCTGTCGGCGGTGCGCACCGAATTCGTCGACGGCACCGGATCGATGGCGACCACAGGTCGCACCGGAGCACCCGGCCGAGTACCGATCAGCCGAACCACATCGTCGAGGGATGCGCCACCGATAAGGTCCGCGACCGGCAACTCGTACTGGAATTCGCTCTTCACCCGCCGACGCAGCTCCAACGCCTGCAGGGAATCGAGGCCGATCGCCACCAGTGGTTTGGTGCTGTCGATCATGTCGAGGTCGTCGGCGCCGATGATCTCGGCGAGCACCCGCACCATCCACTCCGGCACATCCGTCCCGGCACTCGCCTGGCCGGGGACCGAGATCGGCAGGGGCGCGTCGCTGACGACACTCGGTGTCGCCAATCCAGACAGCACCGGACCGTAACCGAAGGCGCCGAGCACCGAGCGCCCGCGATCCCAGTCGAACGCCGCCACGATCGCGTTCTGTCGCAGCCCACCGAGCCCGAGTGCGATAGCGTCCGCGGAACGCATCGGAAGGTAGCCCACCTCAGCCAGTTTCGTGATGTCGGAGTCACCCCTGCCCTGGAAGACCGCCCATTGTCCCCATTGCACTGAGACACAAGGCAGCCCTTCCGCACGACGACGGTGCGCGAAGGCGTCGAGCATCCGGTTGGCCGCCGCGTAGACCACAGTCCCGCGCCCACCGAGCGTCGCCGCCAGTGAGGAGCACAGGACGACCTGGCAATCATCCACCCTGGCAAGCGAATCCAGCACATTCGCGATGCCGACGACCTTCCCACGCAAGGCGTGGTCGACTCGTTCGGGCGTGATCTCCGCCAGTTCGAGTTCCGCGATAGTCGAATTGTCCGCCGCCGCATGAATGATGAGCTGCGCAGGCGCGTCCCTGAGCTGATCGGCCATCCGCGAAACCGCCGCGCTGTCACCGATATCGCATGGTATGACCCGGATCTCGGTGGACCCCATCGCGCGAATCCGCCGCAACCGTTGCGCCACCGCCGCGGTCTCTCCCGACCTGCTCACCAGTGTGATCTGCTTGGCACCCCGACGCACGAGGTGCTCGCAGAATTCCAGTCCGAGACTGCCGGTGCCGCCGGTGATCACGACGCTCTCGGGTGTGGCGAGCCCAGTGATCGCAGTGCGATCGGCTTCGGTCAGCCGCTTCGCGTACAGATTGCCGTCGCGGAGCGCCAATTCCGGCTCCTCGGCCGTGTGCAACGCCCCGATGATCGCGGGTACGGAGTCCGGACCCGCCTGCCCCGACGCCAGATCCAGGTGACGGAATGCGATACCGGGGTACTCCGTGCCAGCCGATCGAAATCCCGCACCGGCCGCGGCATGCACCGGATGCGGCGCACCGTCCCCGGGGACCACCGCCTCACCGCCGACGGTCACCAGCCAGTACTCGGTCACCGCCGCATCGGGTTTGGACCACCAACGCCGCTCCCCGAAGAACTCCGAGGTCGCGGCGACAGCGGTCGATCCATCCATCTCGGGCAGGCCGGGCAGCAACACCACGACAGTGTCGACATCGCCTTCGCCGCTGCCTGTTTCACCATCGATCAGCCGCGCGGTCAGGCCCTGGCTCGTCGCGTACTCACACAGCGCAGCGGCAAGTTCCGCGTGTCCTCCGGTGTGATCGATGATGCCGAGGGCGCGCGGCGGCGTCATCGAGCGTTGCACCAGCCGAACCCAGTCTTCGACAAGAAGCTGTGGGGTCGCGGTCGTCGGCTGGGCCGAGGTCGTCGTCGGCTGGGCCGAGGTCGTCGACGGCTGCGCCGAGGCGGTCGGCACCTGCGCCGGAGCGTGGGCGACGACGGACTTGGCTCGCCCGAGAGTGACATCGTGCGGCATCCACAGCGTCATCTCGTTCATCCGCACATTCGGAAAGTCCGACAGCGGCAACCGCACGGGGGCATCGGATTCGGCGCGCAGGCATTCCCACCGGTAGTTCAGATCATTGACCGCCAGACCCGCCAGGCTCCTGGTGAATTCGGCCAGATCGGTCGCCGTCCGGCTGGAAGTACCTGTCACCGTGGTGGAGCGCTGCGCCGCGAACTCGGCGAGGCTCTCCTCGACCGCCAGCTGCAACGTCGGATGCTCGGCGAGTTCGACGAACGTATCGACATCGCGCGCGACCGCCTCGGCGATGGCCCTGTCGAATCGAACGGTATTGCGGAGGTTCCAGAACCAGTACTCGTCGACCGGAAGGTCCGAGGTGATCGCGCCGCCGAGAGTTGCCCCGAGGCAATCGATATCAGTGTCGAGGAAGTGCGAGTTCTCCAAACGGCTGTGCACGGCATCGCGAATCACGTCACGGAACTCGTTGAGCATGCTGGTGTGCGCCGGGTAGCGAACACGGATGAGGCGAGCGAACCTGCCGCGTTCGGCGAGTACCTCCACGAGGGTCTGCACAGTCTCGCGATCACCGGAGATCCCGACCATCCGCGGCGAATTGACCACCGACACCTGAGCCCATCCGGACTGTCGCGCCAGCAATTCCTCGCACTCGTCACGATCGGCGGCGACGACCGCCATCGCGTATTTATCGGACGAGATCTTGTCGACCGCGCGTGCCCGGGTACCGACGACGACGATCGCGTCGGAGAGGGCCATCGCGCCCGCGAGGTAGGCCGCGGCGATTTCGCCTTGACTGTGCCCGACCACCGCGTGCGGCTCGATGCCCACCGATCGCCACATCGCGCCGAGCCCGACCATTTGCATGAACAACGCAGGCTGGACGATCTGGGCGTTGTCGTCTGCTTCGGCCTCGCTGTCGAGCAGGTAAGGCAACGGTGATTCGTCGAACAGCTCCCGGAAGATCGCGTCACAGCGGTCTACCTCGGCGCGGAATGCGGGCACCCGGTCGTAGAAGAGTCTGCCCATGCCCGGCCGCTGACTCCCCTGCCCCGGCAGCACGTAGGCAAGCCGGTGTGCCGCAGCGGGTTCGGTCGTGCGGACCACCAACGGGTGTTCATGACCGTTCTGCACCGATTGCAGCGCCGCGCGGAGTTCGTCCCGGTCGGTCACCATCGCAAGGGCACGGTGGCGACGCACGACCCGAGTCCGGAACAGCATGTCTGCGACCCGCTCCGGCGAAACCTCGGGGCGATCGGAGACATAGGAGAAAATGGCTGCGGCCTCAGCGCGCAACGTGCCAGGGGTATCCGCCGACAAAAGGACCGGAACCGATCCATCGGGCAGTCGATAGTCAGAAATCGTCGTTCTCCTCACAAACGGGCATCGCGATAATCGCGTGCGCGTTGGACCCCGCCGCACCGAACGAGGACACCGCGCCGTAGCGGACGCCGTTCGTCGGTTCCCATGGCTGTAGTTCTGTGGCCAGCCGCAGACTCGACCGGTCCCAATCCACCCGCGTGGTGGGGTTTTCGGAGAACAGCGTCGCCGGAATCCGACCATGTCTGCCGGCAAGGAGCAGTTTGATCAGCCCCAGCATTCCCGCGGCGGCCTGCGCATGACCGGCATTGGATTTCACCGAACCGAGCAGCGGGCCGGAACCCGCTGCGCCGTAAGTGTTCTGCAGTGCGATGAGTTCGACCGGATCACCCGCTCGAGTGGCGGTGCCGTGTCCTTCGATCATTCCCACATCGGCCGGATCGATGCCCGACTTCTCGATGGTTTTACGAATCAACCGTTCCTGAGCATCGGTGCGGGGCACCAGAATCGGTTTGCCCTTGCCGTTGTGGTTGTGGTTGGAACCCAGGATGCGGCCGTAAATCCGATGCCCCAATTGCCGGGCGCGCGACTCACGTTCGATGACGACAATGCCCGCACCCTCGCCCCACAGCGTGCCCGTGGCGTCATCGGAATACGACCGGCAGTGTCCGTCGGTGGATAGGGCGTTGAGCTTGGAGAATTCGTAGAAGACACCCGGTCCGCCCATCACGCACACCGCGCCGGCCAGCGCCCATTCGCAATCTCCGTCGCGCACAGCGGCGGCGGCGAGATGAACAGCCGTCAAAGACGAGGCGCAGGCCGCGTCGACGCTCATCGACGGCCCGGTCAGCCCGAGGCAATGCGACACTCGCCCGGCTGCGGCCAGCAATCCGTAGCCGATGGTCCGATGTCCGGTGTACTCGTTCGGTTCGGCGGCGATCGGACCGTATTCCATCGGAGAGCAGCCGATGAAACAACCCGCGTCCTCGCCGGCGAGATCACCCGGATTGATGCCCGCGTTCTCGAGCGCTCGCCACGCCACGCGCAACGCAACCCGCTGCTGCGGATCGGTCACGATCGCCTCGCGCTGTCCGATACCGAAGAAGGCCGGGTCGAATTCGGCTGCGCTGTCCAGGAATCCGCCCGCATCGCTGACCGGGCTCCAGCCTTCGCGCTCGGCTACCGAAATCAGGTCATCGATCGGCCAGCCGCGGTCCCTCGGAAACGGTCCGACCAATTCCTTGCCCGCTTCGAGCGCCGACCAGAAAGATCCTGGGCTGTCGATACCACCCGGCGCCTCGATGGCCATACCGGAAATGACGATGTGATCGACGTCCTGCGCAGTTGCTGATGTCACCGCTGATCCTCTTGATTTCATACCGTCGAACCGGGCTGCGCCTGCTTGGCAAGCAGCTCCGCGATGGCGTCGACGTGGTGGTTCAGATAGAAGTGCGCACCCTCGAAGATCGTGACCTCGACATTGTCACCGTGGCGGTGCCAGCCGTGTAGATCCGCCATCGAGACGATCGGATCCCGATCGCCGCCGATCGCGTGGATTCTGGTCCCGACTCGGATGTCCTCCGGGCAGGTGTATGCCTCGGAGGCGCGGTGATCGGCCTTGATGGCGGGCAGCGAGAGCCGGATGATCTCCCGGCTGGCCAGGACATCGGAATGGATGCCCTCGAG
This sequence comes from Nocardia sp. GCM10030253, assembly GCF_042675075.1. Classification (NCBI taxonomy): domain Bacteria; kingdom Bacillati; phylum Actinomycetota; class Actinomycetes; order Mycobacteriales; family Nocardiaceae; genus Nocardia; species Nocardia sp. GCM10030253. The sequence continues at coordinate 448,672 of NZ_JBHTDL010000014.1, forward strand.
CATGATGAGGTGGTCGAGCAGTTCGTCGTCGTCTTCGGGAGTCGGCTTCCGGTATGCGGCGCGGGAGGGGGCCACCGCCGCCGAAACTGTGAGCTGGCGGACGTCGATACCAGCGGCAAGGGCGAGCCGGACGAATTCGAAGGAAACCAGCGCGCCCATGCTGTGCCCGAAAACGACAATCGGTACATCGCGGTTGTATCCGGATAACCGGAATTCACCGAACGCACCGGCGGCAATATCCTGCAGCGAAGTCAGCGCCGGTTCATTCGCGCGATCTTGACGGCCCGGATACTGGAAGATGATTACATCGAAATTCTCGCTGAACGCTTTCGAGAGTGCGCGATACGCGGACGCCCCGGCGCCGGCGTGCGGAAAGATCAACAGCGGCAGCCGCTCGGGCGAATCCGGCTTGTGAAACTTCCTTATCCATCCCGGTTTGTGCTGCATAGTGCTACCCACTTTCGAATGCTTGTGCCGACAACCAGGGCGCAAGCAAATCCGCGAACCGATCGATACATGTTCCGCCGCCACAAAACTCGGCCGAAATGTTAGGTAAGGCTACCATAACTATCTGATCACTTGTCCACTGCTCCAACGAGAGCCGCGACACTGCGACCCCACAGTTCGACCAGACGGTCGATGTCGGATTCGGTGAACAACGCATCACTCCAACGCCAGGTCACCATCAGTTGCGGGCCATCGGAGGTGGTGTGGACGGCGGCGATGAGACCGAGCGAATAGCGCAGCGACAGATCGGGTTCCGGCGCGATCGGCAGCGCACCGGTCAGCGCCGGGTCGGTGACCATCGACCATGTCCGATCGGTATGACCGCCGAGATCGACACGACCCAGATAGTTGAATTCGACCTCGGGGCCGGGCGCATCGCTCAGTTCGGGAACGCCGAGCACCGAATGCAGCAACCCGAAATCGAGACCCTGCTCGGGCACCGATGCGATATGCGCGACAACGGAATCCAGCAGAGCGCGGCCCAATCGCGGATCCGCTTCGGCACCTTCGACATCGATCGCGACCGGACCCGCGCCGAGTCGGACCGGGAAGGTAGTGGAGAACCAGCCGACTGTGCCGGACGTATCGGCGCCGACGACCGCGTCGGCGCGGCCGTGGCTCTCCAACCCGATGAGCGCACCACCGGTGTGGTCCTGGCCGCGTTCGCGCCGCCAGGAAACCAGGGTCATCGTCAGCGCCGACAGCAGGAACTCGCGGACGCCGTCGGCCCTGGTGAGCGTGCCGAGGATCCGCGCGGAGGTCGATACCGGCAGATCGGCCGAGGTGAGGTGCAAGGTGGACCAGGTATCGGTCTGCCGCGGCTTGCGGCTACCGACAGCGGGATCCGGACCGCTCACCTGCTCGATCCAATAGTCGCGCTGAGCGAGCACTTCGGGGGTTTCGGCCCGCTGCCACATCAGCTGCGACCACCGGCGATACGTCGTCGGCTCGGCGATCGCCTTCGGCACCGCACCGGAGACGACCTGCTCCCACGCCGCGGCCAGATCGGCCATCAGAATGCCCCAGGACACCACGTCGACGGCCAGGTGATGGATGGTCAGGAAGAGCAGGTCACGCTCGGGCGCACCGCGGAACCACACCGCGCGCACCATATCTCCGGCATGCGGGTCGAGACCGTCGATCGCGGCGCGACCGGCCGTGGCCACCGTATCCGCGAAAGTGTCCGCCGGGCCGTCGAATTCCAGTCGGGTGAGGACATCCGAGGCAGCGATTCGACCAGGCTCACGGGTGACCAGCCGCGGACCGTCCGCGGTCTCCTCCAGTCGGGACCGCAGTGTGTCGTGCCCGTCGAGCATCGCCTGCAACACCGCTTCGAGATCGGCGCTGGACATGCCGTCGGGCAGCATGAGCAGGACATGTTGGGCGATGCGGCGAAAGTTGGGCTGCCGGTTCATCCAGGAAACGATCGGCAGCGGCAGTACCTGTCCGTAGTCGTCGCCGCGCTCGGGGTGCGATGCCACCTCGTCCGCACGACGATCGATCGCGGCGGCGAGATCACGAATCGTGGGGGCCGCCAACACCATGCGCACATCGATCGCGAGGCCATGCCTACGCGCCTGGTTGACCATGGAGATCGCCACGATGCTGTCCATGCCGATGGCGAAGAAATCTTCGTCGACGCCGGGTGCGCGGCCATCGAATACCTCGGCGAGCACCTTGGACAAGCTCTGCTCGGTCGCCGTGCTCGGCTCGCTCGAGCTCGCCTGCGCGCCGTCGCCGGTGAGCGTCCGCTCGGCGAGAGCGGCCAGTTCGCGTACATCGAGTTTGCCGTTGGCGTTCACCGGCAAACGAGACTGCACCACCAGGCGGGCGGGAATCATGTACGCGGGCAGACGATCCGCGAGCGCGAACCGCAAACCGACCGGATCCGCGACCCGACCGGGTTCGCACACCACGAAGCAGACCAGGCTCACGGCGTCACCGCGGCGCACCACTGTCGCGGCCGCCGCCGCGATACCGGGCAGTGTCCGCAATGCCGTTTCGACCTCGCCGATCTCGATGCGATAGCCGCGGATCTTCACCTGATCATCGGCACGTCCCAGATAGCCGAGTCCGCCATCAGGCAGCCTGCGCACCAGATCGCCGGTGCGGTACATCCGTCGGCCGGCGACCAAAGGATCGGCGATGAAGCGGGCCGCCGTCATACCGGGACGATCGACATAGCCGCGAGCCAGCTGCGGACCGGCGAGATACAGCTCTCCGACCACGCCGACCGGCACCGAGCGCAACCTGGAATCCAGGACATAGGCCGACATTCCCGCGGTCGGTCGACCGATCGTCGGCACCGGCGAGCCGACGGCGGCGGGGGTGACCACATCGGCGACCACCGCTTCGACTGTCGTCTCGGTCGGGCCGTAGCAGTTGTGCACCGCCACGTCGGGCAGTGCGCGCAAGCGGTTCCACAGCTGGGTATCGATGGCCTCACCACCGAGGGCGAGTACGGCGGGCGGCTGGTCGAGCAGCCCCGCCGCAGCGAGCTGCCGGAACATCGATGGTGTCGTATCGATCATGTCGACGCCGTGCCGAACCATCCCGTCGACCAGTCGGTGCGCATCGCGCATATCCGCATCTTCGAAAAGATGAATGCTGTGACCGTCGAGCAGTCCGATCATCGGCTGCCAGGAGGCGTCGAAACTCAGCGACCAGGCGTGCGCGATCCGCAGCGCGCGCCCCAACCGGGCCACAGCGGGGCGGTAGACCCGTTCCCGATGATCGGCGAAGTAGCTGACCACAGCCGCATTGCTGTTCGCGACGCCCTTTGGCTCACCGGTCGAGCCGGAGGTGAAGATGATGTAGGCGCTGCGCGACGGATGCCGCGCGAGCGTGGGTGCGACCGGGGTCGCAGCGGCAATTCGCGCTGCGACATCAGGATTGTCGAGATCGAGTACGGTCATCGACCCGAGATCGACGCCATGGCCGTCGGCCGCGAGCACCAGTGCGGGCCGCGCCTGTCGCAGGATGGACTCGATGCGGGCCGGCGGCAGTGCGACGTCCACAGGTACGTAGGCCGCGCCTGCGGCGAGCGTCGCCAGGATCGCGACGATCGCGCGTGAGCTGCGCGGCAGGTACAGGGCCACAACATCTTCCGGGCCGATACCGTGCGCGAGAAGTTCACCGGCCAAGCGCAGCGCCTGGTCGTGCAACTCTCGATAGGTCAGGCGGAGTGTGTCGGCGGTGAGTGCGACGGCGTCCGGAGTCGCGGTCACTTGACGCTCGAACAGCTCGAAAACCGTTGCTTCCGCGTCATGGTCGGGCAGTTCCGGGGTGGTGTCGGCGAGCAGCCACTCGGTGTGCGCGACATCCGGCAGCACGTCGAGATCGTCGGTGGGCAGTTGCGCGCTGTCGGGCAGCCGACGCAGGATGGCCAACATGGCGGCGCCGATATCATCGGGCAGATACGGCACCGACTCGCGCATGGCCTCGACCACGACGGCGAGTTCGTCACCGTGGACGTGCGAGACGACCGTGAGCGGATAGTGCGTGAGGTTCTTGCTCATCATCGGCCGGAAGGTGACCGCTCCGACGGTATTTGCCACCACCGCGTCGTCCATCGGCGCGTTCTGGAAGACGAACATCGTGTCGAACATCGAGCTGTAACCGGCCGCACGTTGCACCGACGACAAACTCAGATATCCGACATCCCGCATCGCCGCCGACTCACGCTGCAAGCGAGCACATTCGGCCGCGACCGCTGCCGAGGGATCGACGCGGAAAGCCACCGGGATGGTGTTCAGGAACAGGCCGATCATGCGCTCGACCCCGGTGATCTGCTCCGGGCGTCCGGTCACGATCGTGCCGTAGACGACGTCACGGCGATCGGTCAGCCGGGAGAGCAGGATGGTCCAAGCGAACTGCACGACCGAGTTGAGGGTCAATCCGTGTTGGCGGGCCCAGCCGCGCAGCCGGGTGGTGTCATCGGCGTCGAGTACGAATCGAGTGACCTCGGCCTCCGCGGGCGCCTCCGACGTCCTGGCGATGCCCATACTGCTGCCGCCGTCGCCGATGATCAGCGGCCCGCTCAGTTCGGCAAGATGTTCGGCCCACCAATTCCGGGCCGCCGACATGTCTTTGGCGACGAGCCAGCCGATGTAGTCGCGGTAAGGCCGCACCGGCGGCAGCACATCCGCGTCACCTCCGCCGAGGTAGAGCGCCCGCAGTTCACCGAACAGCAGTCCGAGCGACCATCCGTCCATCAGGATGTGGTGGATCGTCATGATCAACCGCGATCGTGCGGTGCCCGCGCTGTCGGGCGGCAGGGTCACCAGAGTGGCCCGCACTGAAGGCCCCCGGCCCAGATCGAACGGGCGTTGCCGTTCCTCGGCCTCGACTGCCTCGAGTTCGTCCACTCTCGCAGCACGTTCGGTCCAAGGCAGTTCGACCCGACGTGGCACGATCTGTACCGGCTTGGGCACGTCCCGATCCCAGAACACCGCGCGCAGATTCGGGTGGCGTCGCAGCAGCGTTTCGATGCAGCGACGCAGCAGTTGCGCATCCAGCGGGCCGTCGATATCGACAACGAACGGGATCGTATATACGTCTTGCCCATCGCCGGTCAGCTGGGACAGCGATAGCAGCCCCTCTTGCAATGGACTGAGCGCGAGCACATCCTCGATCTCAGCAATGTCCTCACTCATACCGTTCTCCTGCCTCGCTGCCCGTCCGCCGCATCACCGACAGGCCCTGATCCCTGGGACGTCGAGACGGACGTGTCGACAACTCCGCGAATTCGTCGGTGGCAGCACCTTTGGTGGCGCCCGCACCGGTCGTGGCGGTCGTCGACACGGCTTTCGCCTCGCCGAGAGGCAAGGCTTGCCTAACTCAGAGTGATGGTAGCCCACGTCGACGCCGGGACATACATATGTGGTTTGGCTAACCTAATGACACATGCCGCGGGAGTCCTCCACATGTCGTCCCATCGCGCGGGCAGCTAGCTAGGTTAGCCTTAGCTGACTCAATAGGTGGCTCGACGAGCCGGGTCTGGGAAATTTCCCGATGATGGAGGTTCAACGATGAAGTCTGCGCGGACATTCAGCAGATGGGCACGGGCGGCGGGTGTCGTGCTGACCGGCGCGATGGCACTCGGTCTCACAGCGTGTGGGTCAGCCGACGACTCCGCCTCTGGTGGCGAGTCCATCACGGTCGCGCACGTCCGCGGCGAGACCACGATCAGTGGCACGCCGGAAAAAATTGTCGTGCTCGGCAATCAATGGCTGGATACCGCACTGGCGCTGGGCGTTACGCCGGTCGCCTATGTCGACAACGTCGCCATTCTCTCCAAGAGCACACCGCCGTGGCAGCCGCTGATCCCCGAGTCGGCCAAGAAGTTGGACACCACCGGAAATATCGCCGAACAGGTGGCGGCCCTGGAACCCGACCTGATCCTGGCCGATTCCTTCATCGCCGATCAGAAGAACTACGACGACTTCTCCAAGATCGCTCCGACCCTGCCCGGACTGAGCAAGGAGATCGTCACCCCCTGGCAGGATCTGGTGACCACCCTCGGCAAAGTGCTCCACAAGCCGGATGAGGCGACCAAGGTCATCGACGGTGTCGACACCAAGCTCGCCGCCATCGCACAGGCGAATCCGGGCCTGAAGGGCAAGACCTTCGCCAGCACCTGGCTGGGCGGCCCGACCCAACTGATGGTGCTGACCGACCCGAATGACGGTTCCGGCAAGGTTTTCGCGCAGCTCGGACTCGGCATCCCGAAAAACCTGACCGATCTGCCGGCCAGCCAGGGCCGTGTCTCGCTGTCGCCGGAGCGGGTCGATGAGCTGACCGCCGACCTACTGCTGGCCGGTTACACGCCAGGAATGGACGAAAAGTACCGGCAGCTACCCGGTTACGCCGATCTGCCCGCGGTCAAGAAGGGGTCGGTCGTCTTCCTGACCACCCAGGAGATCACCGCGGTCAACCAGCCGACCGCGCTCTCCATCCCTTACATCTTGGACAAGCTGACGGCCGCACTGGTCAACGCCGCGAAATAAGTAGTACCGACCGCCTCGCTCCCACGACGAATCGTGCGAGCGAGGCGGTGAACGCGATCAGCGTTGCGCCGCCCACGAACTCTGGAGTGCGGCCAGTGCGTTCGCGTCCAGCCCGGACGTCGTCATCGGTGCGTGCTGTTGTTCGTCGGCCGCGCCTTCCGACAGCGCCTCAGGTGGATTCGCGATGGCCTCATCCACCGCTGCGGCCAATTCTGCGATCGTGAAGTACTCGAACACCAGTTGCGGAGTCAGCGGCAAGTCTGCCTCCGCCGCCCTGGCCGCCCACTTGATCGCGATGACGCTGTCGCCGCCCAGTCCGAAGAACCCGTCCTCGCGACCGACGTCGGTGATCTCCAACAGTTCTTCGAGGATCGCTGCCAGCGTGCGCTCGGTGTCGGTCTGCGGCGCAACATATTCCGATTCGGTCGCCAGGGCCGCCGGGGCGGCGTGCCGGACCACCGAACGGCTCATATCCCAGCCATCGGGTAGCACGTCGAGGTCGCCGACGGCCCGGTCCGGTTCGTCGACGAACGCCTGCAGAACCTTGACCAGCACGTCGGCGAATACCTGGCCGGTCGCGGCCTCGTACAGATCGGGATTGACGACCACACGTGCCATGAGATCGCCGTTGGTCTCCACCGAATAGTCGAGGTGGAAATCCATGAACGAAACGTCGTAGTACCCGGCGATGCCACTGAGCTGCGTCGAGCCGTCCGCGGTGAAAGGCACCGGCGTCGGGCGGTGCCGGAAGTGCATCATCACCTGGAACAGCGGGTTACGCGACAGCGAGCGGGCCGGATTGAGCGTCTCGACCAACCGCTCGAAAGGCACGCCCTGGTGGCTGATCGCATCGAGCCCCACACCACGCGCCCGGTCGAGCATCGTGCGTGGTGTCGGGTTGCCCGAGACATCGTGCCGCATTACGACAACATTGGCGAACAGGCCGATGAGTTCATCGGTGGTCTGGCCGATCCGGTTGGCGACCGCGGCACCGATCGGGACATCGTCGCCGCCACCGAGCACGTTGACCACCGCCGCGCTCACCGCCTGACACAGCATGAACTCGGTCGCGCCGAGCTCTTCGGCCCTGGCGCGCAGCGCATTCCAGGTCGCGGCCGGCACAACTCGGGCCGCGCTGAAGCCATTGCGTCCGAGCACGGGTGGGCGCGGATGGTCATGAGCGACTGCGATCTCGTCGGGCAGTCCCGCGAGCGTGTTGCGCCAATAACCCAGCTGCGCCTGACCATAGGCACTGACCTCGCGGTCGGCGCCACGGTCGAAGATCTCCCGCTGCCACATCGCGAAATCGGCGAACTGGATGGGCAATTCGGGCCAACCGGGCGCAGCGCCACCGGACCGGGCCCGGTATGCGACGGTGAGGTCGTCGATGAAGATCTGGCACGACCGCATATCGGCGATGATGTGATGCATCAGGATCGAAAGCACATGGGACTGGGGATCGAGTTCGAGCACCCGCAGCCGGATCATCGGTTCGGCGGCCAGGTCGAATACGTAATCCCAATCAGCGGCCAGTTCCTCGGCCAGCTCGGCATCGACATCAGCGGCGCCACTGAGCCGGACCAGCGGGACCGGCACCGGCCCGGCCGGTGCCACCAACTGATAGGGCGTGCCTTCGTGTTCGGGGAAGGTGGTGCGCAGCGACTCGTGGCGGGCCACGACGTCATCGATGGCGGCGCGCAACGCGTCGACATCGAGCGGTCCATCGAAGCGGACCGGGTAGCTGACGTTCTCGCCGTCGATCGCACCCTCGAGCCGCCGCTGGAGCCAGTAGACACGCTGCGAGTAGGACAGCGGAATGCGCTCCGGGCGCTCCCTGCGCACCAATTCCGGCTTCGCAGCGCGTGATTCGGGGACCGGGGTCGGCTCCGCGGTCTCGCCGGGCGTATCGAAACCATCGACCTCGTCGAGGTCGATGTCGAACTCGTCGCGGAAGGCGGCGACCAGATGGCCAGCGAGGCCGGTGACGGTCGGCTTGTCGAACGGCACGCGCATGTCGATCTCGATGCCGAATTCGGCGCGGATCATGGTGATCAGCCGTGCCGCGAGCAGCGAATGGCCACCGAGTTCGAAGAACGAATCGTCGGCGCCGATCCGGTCCCGGGTGAACAGGGTGCCGAACAGCCCGGCGATACGAATCTCGGTCGGGGTCTGCGGCTCCCGATAACTGCGTGCCTCGGCGAAAGCCGGTGCCGGCAGGGCTCGCTTGTCCAGCTTGCCGTGCGCGGTGAGCGGCACCTCGTCGATGACGACGAAAGCGGCGGGCACCATGTATTCGGGCAAGGTCGCGGCGACGTGCACGCGGAGCTGGTCGAGATCGACCTCGGCACCCGGCACCGGTACGACATACGCGGCCAAGATGGGTCCGAGCGTCTCGTGCTCGGTGACGATCACGACACAGTGCGCGACCGCGGAATGGTCGGTGACGGTGGCCTCGACCTCACCGAGCTCGATCCGGTGTCCACGGACCTTGACCTGTTCGTCGGCGCGACCGATGAATTCGATCTCACCCGCGGCATTGCGGCGAGCCAGATCGCCTGTGCGATACAGCCGCCCGCCCGTCAGGAATGGATCGGCGACGAATCGTTCCGCGGTCAGACCGGGCCGGTGCAGGTAGCCACGCGCCAGCTGTCGGCCGCCGAGGTAGATCTCGCCGACCACACCCGAAGGAACCAGCTGCATGGCGTTGTCGAGCAGGTAGAGGTGGACGTTCTGGTTCGGCATACCGATCGGCACGATCCCGGTGCCCTGCGGGCCGTCGACTGCCATGTGTGCCGAACACACCACCGCCTCGGTGGGGCCGTAGTGGTTGCGCAACTCCGCGTCGAACTGGGTGGCGAACCGGTCGGCCACTTCGCCGGGCAGCGCCTCGCCGCCGACCGGCACGTGTCGAAGCGTGCGCCAGTCGTTCACCTCAGGCAGTACCAGGAAGGTAGCCAGCATCGAAGGAACCATGTGCAGCACCGTGACGGCCTGGCGGGTGATCAGATCCGCGACATAGGGGATGTCACGGTAGGCGTTCGGTTTCGGAATCACCACCCGCGCACCGGCGGTCAGCGTCACGAAGATATCGAGCAGCGATGCGTCGAAGCTCACCGAGGTCGACTGAAGAACCCGGTCCTGCTGCGTGAGATCCCACTCCGCATTGAAACCCGACAGGTGTTCGGCGATCGCATCATGCGGCACCGGAACGCCTTTCGGCTTGCCGGTGGAGCCGGAGGTGTAAATGACATACGCGGTGTTCGACGGGTGCAACGGCGTCGTGCGGTCCGCGTCGACCGGATTGTGGTCCGGCAGCGCGGCGGCGTCCTGCTCTGCCGCGGCTGCCGTCGCCATGTCCAGGGTCAGCTTCGGACGGGCATCGCCGAGCAGGTATTCGGTCCGTTCGTCCGGGTAGGCAGGATCGATGGGCAGGTACGCGGCACCCGCCTTCAGCACGGCCAGGGTGGCGACGACAAATTCGACCGAGGTGGCCATGCGCAGCGCGACGAGATCCTCGGGACCTACACCACGCTGGATCAGCCAGTGCGCCAAACGGTTCGCGCGCTGGTTCAGCGCACGGTAGGACAGTTCGACCGCGTCGGAGGCCATCGCGATGTGCTCGGGCGCCACGGTGACCTGCCGCTCGAACATGGCGACCATGGTGGTCGGCTGCTCCTCGACGAGCGCACCATGCGAGATCGCCAGCAGATTCTCCCGGTCGACGTCGCCGAGCAGGTCGAGATCGCGGACCCGCTGCCGGGGGTCACCCAGCGCGCTGTCGAGCAACTGCACGTAGTGGTCGAGTAGCTGAGCAACCAGCGATCGCTCGAGCTCGTCGACCCAATAGGTAGCCTCCACCCTGGCGCCCGCATCGTCCAGCACGATCATCAGACCGAGCGGCTCCTGCGCGACAACACTGCCGAGCGTGAGTTCGTTCGCTTCGATTCCGGGTAGATCGAATCCGTTCGCCGCGCCGCGCACGCTGAAACTGAGCTGGACCAGCTGCTCCATGGCGTCGCTGCCCGCCACCCGCTCCGGGCTCACCGCCTGGATTACGCGATCGACGCCGACGTCCTGGTGGGTGAACGCACCGACACAGGAGTCGCGGGTCCGGTCGAGCACCGCGGCGAAGGTGTCGCCGCCCTCCGGTGTCGCGCGGATCAGCACTGCGTTGCCGAAGTATCCGATCAGCGCCTCCGCGCCGGCGTCGCGGCGGTTGGTCACCGGCATCGAGACCAGGAAATCGGTTGCGGCGGTATAGCGGTGGACCAGTGCCTGAAAACCGGCGAGCAGCACCATGAACGGAGTCGCCGAATGCTCCCGCCCGGCCGCGGTCACCAAGTCCATCAGCTCCGGCGGAAGCTCCCGCACGCAACGGTCCGCGCTCTTGGATACCGCACTCGCCCGACGGCTCGGCAGTTCCAGTCGCTCCGGCAGCGGGGTCAGCGCGGTGCGCCAGAAATCCAGGCCCGCGCTGTCATCGCGATCGGCCTGCCCGGTGACCTCGACATCCACGTACTGTGCGCGGATCTCGGGCAATACACCTTCGTCGCGGTAGGCCGCGTTGAGCTCGGCGAAGAACACCGGCCAGGAGTCGTCATCCCAGCCGATGTGGTGGACGACGAGAACCAGCACGTACGAGTCGGCACCGATACGGATCAGCGTCGGGCGCAACGGCAGATCGGTGGACAATTCGAATGGGCGGGCGAATTCGCGACGCGCGAGCACTTCCACCCGCCGCTCCCGGACACTCTCCGCCAGGTCGGTGAGATCGTGCTGTTGCCAGGAGATCTCGGCATCGGCGCGAGAAACCTGGTACGGCTCACCGCTGTCGTCGACGTGGTAGGTGGTGCGCAACACCTCGTGACGGGCGACGACGGTGGCGAACGCGGTGTGCAACCGCTCCGGATCGCGCAGCCCCTCGAGCCGATATGCCACGCAGATGTTCAATGTGGTGTCGCCCGGATCCAGCCGCTGCAGGAACCACATCCGCTGCTGCGCCGCCGACAGCGGGCTGCGCTCGCCGCCGCGCCGGGTCGGCACCGCCGGATCATGGGACGCAGCCTGCACACCGTGCTCACGCATCCGTCTCTGTAGCAGCTGCTTTCGGCGCTCGAGAATGTCGTCTGCCATGTTCGTCCTTCGAATCGTCTGTCAGGCTTGGTGTCCGGGTGCACCGGACGGGCGACGGTTGACCATCGAGGTCACTGATCGGTGAGATAACCACCGCGCGCGAAGAATTCGGCTCCATCGTGCTCAACGCCGTCCGATGTGCGCACCCGCGTGATCACCAACGCACGGTTGTCTCCGCGGTGGGCATCGGCTCCGGTCACCACGGCGCCGCCGCCCTCCTGCACGATGACGCGCCCTGGTGTGCCGCCGTAGCGGGCCCCGGACGGACACGCGGACAGTACCTCGATGCGCTCGCCGCGGTAGTGGGTGAACGCACGCGGGTACGGCTCGGACAATGCGCGCACGAAACGCTCCAGATCCACCGCCGACCAGGTCCAGTCGATCCGGCTGTCGCGGTCGGAGCGCTTGTGGAAGTAGGTGCGCTCGGCCCTTTGCTGCGGCCGCCACACCGCGGTGCCGGATTCCAGCGCGGTCAGCGCCTCGTTGATCGCGTCCGGGATCAGCTCCATCCCGCGCAGCACCAGTTCGGTGCCGGTGTCATTGGGGCCGATGGGAATCGAGCGTTGCACGATGATGTCGCCGGTATCCAGTCCCTCGTCCATGCGGTGCACGGTCAGGCCGGTTTCGGAGGCGCCGCTGATCAGCGCCCACAGCACCGGGGAGAAGCCGGTGAACTTGGGCAGCAGCGAGTCGTGCAGATTCAGGGTGCCGTGCGGCGGCAGGTTGTACAGTTCCGCGGGCATCCAGGTGTACCAGCTGTTGACGACGATGACGTCCGGCTCGACCCGCTTCACGAGGTCGATGGTCTCGGCATCGGCCCGTTCGGTCGCGTGCACCGGAATCCCGTGTTCGCGCGCCAACTCTTCGACCGAGTCCGACCAGATCGCCTTGTAGGACTGCTGGCTGGCCGGATGCGTGACCGCGAGCACCACCTCGTGTTCCGAGTCGATCAGGGCCTGCAGAGTCTTGCGACCCCAGGTCTGGAAACCGAACGACACGATACGCATGAAACCGAACCTTCCCTAGCTTTAACAAAGGTTAGCCTAGCCTACTTTCGGCTGGCCGAGTTGCCCGCCGACTCAGTGGACGCGCAACGCCGAACTCCGGCGCTGCGCCGCGGCCGGGCGGGCGGTAGCCGTCTGCAGCACCCGGTCCGAAAGCGCGCCGAGGCAGCTGAGATTCGGGAAGCCGGGCCCCTGCGTGAGCGCGGCCAAATTCGGCAGATACAACTTGCTGTCCAGCCCCGATACCGCCAGGTCGTAACCGATGGCGGCCTCGATTCGCGCCTGCGTCAGTTCGCCGCCGACCGCGAGCTCGAGCAGGTCAGCGGCGTTCGCGTCGAACAATTCGAGAAACCACAGCGGCCGACCACCGGTCGCGTCGATCACCAGGTCGACGTTGTGCACCTGATCGGGGCGCATCTCGTTGCGCAGCGTCAGCGCAACGCCGTCATCGTGGTCGGCCACGCGCACCACGCGGCCCTGCATGTGGTGAACCCGATTGTCGGCGATCAGACTTTCCTGCACCCGAACCGAGAACACGCCGCGATCCGTGCGCCGGATGACATCCCTGCGCTCCTCGACGCTCAGCGCACCCCACTTGATCGGATCGCTGAAAAGCGAGTTCTCGAAGAAGCTTTCACCGCGGGTGTATATCGTCGCCATCGGCGAGATCACCGAGATCGATAACATGCCGTGGCGGACCAGTTCGTCCAGTGCCGAGCCCGCGGTCTCACCACCGCCGATCACGGCGACCCTGGAGGAGACCGGCAGACTGCGCCGGCCCGCGAGATCCCAGAACTCCGCGATGCTGAGCACTCGGGGATGCTTGGCCAGCGCCTTCTCGCTGCGGCCCGGCCCGGTGATCATCAGGCCGTCCGCGTCGATCTCGGTTCGGACACCGTTGCCGTCCACCGCCGTCACTTCCCAGCCGTCGGCCGACGCCGCGATCGATCGCACTGTGCCGAGGACGAGTTCGAGATCGATCTCCCGAGCGACCCACTGGAGGTACTTGGCCCAAACATGGTGCTGCGGGTTCGGCCTGCCACGATCGATCCACTCGGCGTAGGTGCCGTTCTCGACCAGGAACGAGGTCCAGCTGTGGGCCATCATGGCCTCGTTGATGGCCCGGTTGCGGCCCCGCGCCCAGGTGGAGTGGTACGGGAAGCCGATGTCCTTCTCCGGGCTGGTGCCGAGCCGATGCTGCCCATCGGTCCAGCCACCGCTCGGCAGCCAATTGCCGCCCACCGCTTGGGCTTCGACGACCACAACCCGCGGCGCGGGCAGACCCAGTTCACGCAGCACATGGGCCTTGGCTGCGACCGCCACCGCTTTCGGCCCGGCTCCGACCACCACAAGCGTTCCCACTGGTTCTCCCACTCTCTGACGCGATATCCGTGGGTACGCCCACATCGACCTAACCCGCTCGCCTATGTTTGCATAGCCTTACCTTACAGTGAAAGACGCGTGCTTGACTCAACCATGGGTGGGCGCACACCTGAACGATGGGAATAGACAGATGATCGGAATCAGCCGAAAGACCCTGGGCGCCATCGCGGTCGCGGCCGCGACCCTGACCGGCGCCATCGGCACCGTAGTCACCACCACGGTCGCCGAGGCCGCACCGCTGGTCACGCCGCTGCGCACCAATGCGCTGAGCACCGGTGAGCTGCGCGCCAAACTGGCGGTGGTCTTCAACGCCCGCGCCCCGCGCGCGGTGCGGGCCGCCGAGCTGGAGACGGGCGAGGCAGGCCTGCCCGCGTTCGACCGCGCAGCCGCGCTGATCGCGATCGCGCCCGCGAGCTGGCGCTGGGATGTCGTCGGCCCGGTGAGCGTGGACGGCGATGTGCTCTACGCCAAGCTGCTGACCTCGACCGCGGGCTACGAGCCGTGGACCTTCGATGTGTCCTGGAGGCAGGTCAACGGCACCTGGAAGCTGACCCAGGAGTCGGTGTGCACCATCGGAAACTTCGTCGGCGCGGGCTGCTGAACGTAAACCGCACCGCAACAACCGAAGTGCCCCGCGTCGAACGGGGCCACTTCGGGTTTCCGGCCGAGTGCCGCCCACCACGTGACTCTGCAAGTATTCTTAGGCTAACCTCAGTTGCATGAGCAGAGGATTCAATGGCGTCATAGTCAAGGCGTGGGGCGGCGAGGACTACCGGCTCACAGTGACATCGACCGAAGTGGTTACCGATAAATTCATCCGGCTCGGCTTCGATGCCGGCGGACTGCTCGCCGATCATGCCGTGCATCCCACTCAATGGGTGCGCGTGTGGATTCCGGAGGCGAACAGCGACAAGCTGCACCACCGGGCCTTCACGCTGGTCGACCCCGATCCGGAGGGCGACCGGTTCTCGATGGAATTCGCGCTGCACCACGGCCCCGCTACGGAGTGGGCCCAGAACGCCTCCGTCGGTGACCCTCTCGATGCGAGCGTGCTCGGCTCGAAGTTCGCACTACCCGAGACCGCGCCGAGCGAGTACATCGCCTTCGGCGATACCGCCTCGCTGCCCGCGATCAACTCATTACTCGATGCCATCGGCGACACCCCGGCGCGGGTCTGGCTGGAATGGCAGTACGAATCGGACCGAACCCTGCCGGTGCGCAATAAGCCACACCACCAGGTGACCTGGCTGCAACGTGTCGACAACGGCAGGCTGCTGCGTGAACAGGCGCACGAAATGTCCTGTGCGAAAGACGCGTTCGGCTGGGTGGCCTGCGACGGTCACACCACCCGCTCGATCGTCAAGACCCTCAAGACCACGCACGGACTACCCAAGACCGCGATCAAGTCCCAGGCCTACTGGAAGTAGGTCCAGCGCCGGTACATTTCATCCTCGAGGATGATCCGGATCGCGACCTGGTGGCGACGCGCCGACCGGCATCTTGCGTGATGCTGGTGTCGGCCGTTGCCATCGGTGCCGGACCTGCCAGAACCCACCGGTCGATATGCGGTCGGCTCGGAGATCTTTCGCTGGGTCGACCAGCAGCGACCGTAACCGGCAACCGATTCGGCCGACGATCGGCGCAATGTCGTTGTACAGGCCTGGTATTCGCGGTGGTCCTGTCCCATAGGTGATAACGAGGTGTGGCCACGGGCAGACACCAACGCAATGCCGCCCGTGGCTATTTTCGCCGCAGTTAGACGGAGGCCGGTTCCAAGCGCCATCCGGCTGCCCGGGAGCGTTCGTTCCAGAAGTCGGCGTAGCGGCCTTCCAGCGCCAAAAGTTCATTGTGCGTGCCGCGTTCGACGATGCTTCCACCGTCGAGGAACAGGATCTGGTCGGCGTGCGCGATAGTGGCGAGCCGGTGCGCGACGACGATGACCGTCTTGCCCTTGGTCACTTCGTGCACACCGCGCACGACAACCGCCTCGCTGTGCGGGTCGAGCGCGCTGGTCGCCTCGTCGAGCAACACGATCGGGGCGTCCTTGAGCAGCGCGCGGGCAATCGAAACCCGCTGACGCTCACCACCGGACAGGGCCGCACCTCCCTCACCGACGGCGGTGTCCATGCCATCGGGCAGCCGCTGCACGATCTCGTCGACCCGCGCGGCTGTGGCCGCGCGCCACACCTGCGCATCGGTCGCGTCCGGGTTTCCGATTCGAATGTTCTCGGCCACCGAGCGATTGAACAGATACACGTTCTGGAAGACCAGCGAGAGTTGATCGAGCAGCGTCGCCGACGACTGTTCGCGCACGTCGTGTTCCCCGACCGCGACGCTGCCGGAGTCGGTGTCATAGAACCGTGCGGCCAGCCGCAGCACCGTGGTCTTCCCCGCACCGCTCGGACCGACGATCGCCGTAGTCGTGCCCGCGGGCACGCTGAAGGTGATATCGGTCAGCACCGGCTCGCCAGGGCGGTAGCCGAAGCTCACCTTGTCGAACACAACGGTGGACGCACCCGCCGTCACGGGTGCGGTCGCCTCCGGCAATGCAGGCTCGGCGAACAGGTCGGTCACCCGGTTGACCGCCGCCGTCGCCGCACGCAGGCCATTGGCGAGTAGCGCGGTCTGGTTGAGCGGTTCGATGAATCGGGAGCCCACAGCGATCAGCGCGATCGCCGCAGCCACCGAGATGGCGCCGTCGGTGACCCTGGTGACCACGACATAAGCCAGCACCAGGAAGACGGCCTGCACAAACAGCGTGAAGACGATGAGTCCAGGCACCGCCATGAACAGCATCCGCGACGTCGCCGCTCGCTGCTGGTGCAGCGCGGCATCGAGGGCCCGGTTGCCAACGCCGACGGCGCCGAACGCGCGCAGCACCGTCTGGGACTGCGCGAATTCGACCACCCGCGCGTCGGCTTCGGTCGCCGCGGCGTGCGCCTGCGCATCGGCGCGCGCGTATGCCCGGCCCGCCAGACCGTTCACCAGGAACAGCACGGGCGCCGAGAGCAGCATGCTCAGCGCGATCCGCCAGTCGATCAGCAGCATGCCGATGGCGACTCCGAGCGGAACCACGATGCCGCTCAGCACCTTGGCCACCAAATAGGCCACGGCACCCTGGATTTCGCGCACATTCTCCACGGCCATCCGGGAAAGCGTTCCGGGGCTACGGGTTTCGAACCAGCCCAATGGCAAAGCGTTCAGATGGTCACCGATCCTGGTCTGCAGACCGCGCTGCATTCCGACCGCGATGCGCAGGCCGAGGGCGGCCTGAAGATATCCGAAGATCGCCACCGCGCACACGGCCAGCAGCATCAACAGCGCCCAGGTCCAGGCGCGGCTGATGTCACCGTCGAAAAGTGCCTGCAGCGTCGGCGCCAGCAACAGGTAGGCGACCGCCTGACTGAGCGCCTGCGCAATGATGACGGCGAGCAGTTTCGGCGTCAACGGCGCGAATTCGGCGGGCACCAGCCCGAGCAGTTTGCCGATCATCGAGACCCCTCGCTTCCGGTCAGCGCGACCGCACCCAGCGCCGCCTCGTTGATCTCCCACAGCCGTTGATAGGTGCCGCCCGCCTCGCGCAGGCTCTGATGGTCACCCTGTTCGACCAGGGTTCCGTTTTCCAGCACCAGGATTCGATCGACGCCGGTGATGGTGTGCAGGCGGTGCGCGATCACCAGCACGGTGCGCCCGGCGACCAGTACGGCCAACGCATCCTGCACGGCCGCTTCCGATTCCGGGTCCGCGAAAGCCGTTGCCTCGTCGAGCACCAGCACGGGTCTGTCGGCCAGTAATGCGCGAGCGACGGAAAGCCGCTGCGCCTCACCACCGGACAGACTGGCGTCGAGCCCGATCTCGGAGTCGTAACCGCGCGGCAGCGCCATAATCCGGTCATGGATCTGGGCGGCGCGTGCGGCCCGCTCCAGTGCGGCGTCATCGGCGTCCTCGCGGGCAAGCCGGAGGTTGTCCCGGATGGTGCCGCAGATCAGCCGGACGTCTTGGAAGACGAATCCGACAGTGCGATAGAGCTCGTCGGTGGAGTACTCACGAATATCACGCCCACCGATGGTGATCCGCCCTGACGCCACGTCGTAGAAACGCGGCAGCAGCTTGGCCAGCGTGGACTTACCCGACCCGCTCGGGCCGACCAGCGCGGTCAGGGTGCCCGGCGCCAACTCGAAGCTGACATCGCGCAGCACCTGATGATCGTCGCGGTAGCCGAAACCGACCGATTCGAACCGGACCACTCCGGCTGCGGCCGGATCCGGCGTCGCGCCGTGGCCGGCGGGGAGTTCGGGGGTCTGCTGCAGTTCGTACAGGCGAATCGCCGCGGCGCCTGCGGCGCGCAGTGCCTGTCCGCCGTAGCCGAGACCGAGCAGCGCACCACCCAGCCCGAGGCCGACCAGCAGGAACGGCAGAATATCCAAGGGCGCGAGCCAGTCCAGTCCGACTGCGGCCAATCCGGCGACCACGATGACCACCATCACGAAGACCGGCGCGATCACGATGTCGGAGACAGACTGCAATCGGATCATCGGCGTCTTCCATCGATCCAGGCTGCGGGCCTGACTGTCCACCGCGTCTTGATATGCGGTGTGCGCCTTGCCTGCCTGACCGAACGCACGCACCACCTGGATGCCGTCGACGAATTCGATGGTCGCCTCCTGCGCCCGCTGTTCCCATCGGTTGTAGATGGCGAGCCGGTCGCGGCTGTCCTGATCCATCATCTTGCTCAGCGCGATGGCGTAGGCAACCAACGGGATCAGCAGCACCAGGGTGAGCCGCCAGTCGACGGTGAACAGATAGCCGAGGGTGACTACGGGCACGACAAGCGCGCCGACGAACTCCAGGCGCGCGTGTGCCACCAGATAATGCAGCGCCTCCACATCGTCCTGCAGGTATTTCTTCACCTCGCTGGAGGAACGCTCACCGAACCAGCCGAGCGGCACTCTGGTCAGTTTCGCCGCCAAGAGTCGGCGCAGCGTCAGCTGAAAGCCGGCGTCGACCAGATGCGACCAGGTCAGCGCCGCAGCCTGCAGTAGACCGCGCACGACGAGCACGATCATCGCGACCGACAGCAGTCGCCACACCCGGTCGGTGTCCACCGAATCCGCGAGCAGTTCCCGGCACGCCTCGACGATCAGGATGAACGGCACCACGGCGCACACCGAGGCGATCGCAACAATGATGCTCGCAAGCGTCAGCGTGCGCTGCACGGGCGCGAGGATTTCCTTGCGCGCCAAGGCTTCCTGCTGCTTGCGTACCTTCTGTACCGCTTTGGGCGGCCGGTTCCCCGTCTCCGCCGCCGGTAGCGGCGCGAGCTCCACCGTCATTTGTCCTCGCCTCTCGACCCTTCGTGGGTTCTGCCGGAATCGGCATCATCTTCACACACGAAGGGCCACAAAGGTAGGTTAGGCTAAGTTACCTAAGCCTGCGGGTGGCATCACCTCAGGTCCTGACACCCCCGATCTCGCCACGGGGATCGACAAAATAGGTCAGATGACCTAATTTAATGACATGGACGACGACCTGCAGCTCCGCGACACCGCACCGGTTCTGATCGTCGGCGGCTACGGCACGGTCGGCGCCGAACTCGCGCGGCTGGCCGCACCCCACTGGCCGCTGCTGCTCGCCGGTCGCAACCCGACGCGCGGTGCCGCGCTCGCGGACGAGCTCGGCGCAACTACGTCGCACTGGGATCTCGATAACCCCACCGCCTTTCGCGCGGAAGCAAGGGCCGTTGTCAGCACCGTCAACGATCCGGGCGATCGCGTGCTGCGCGCGGCGGTGCGCGCGGGAATCCCGTACGTCGACATCACCCGGTGGACCGCGCGCCTCACCCGTGCGGCCGTGGTCGCGGCCACGCTACGACCGACCGCCCCGGTGCTGCTTTCATCGAGCTGGATGGGCGGGGTCACCGGGCTGGTCGCGGCCGCACTCGCCGAAAAGGTCGGCGGCGCGACCACCGTCGATATCGCGATTCGGTACGCGCTCGCCGACAGAGCCGGTGCCGACTCCGTCGAATTCATGGACCGGCTCGGTCAGGAATTCGAGGTCGTCGACCGCGGCGTGCGCCGGATGACGATGCCGCTGCGGGATTCCCGACACGTACGTATCGGCGAGACAATGACCCGGGTCGGCCGCATAGATACGCCGGAACAATTCACGCTCCCGCTCACACTGGGCGCCGAAACCGCCGTCACACGAATCGGATTCGATTCGAATGCCGCTTCCACCGCGTTGCTGACCGCGGCCCGGCTCGGCTTCTTCCGCCGCGCGCGCGGTGACCGTTGGCAGTCACTGCGCCGATCGATGCTGTACTCCCCCGGCGACGGCGCCGCCGCCGCGCTGCGGATCGAGGTGAGCGGACCCGACGGCACCCTGTCCGCCACCCTGCGAGATCCCGCGGGGCAGGCGCACCTCACAGCCGTCGGTGCGCTGCTCGGTCTGCGCCGTGTACTTGCCGGGGACGCACCGGTCGGCGTCTCTTTCCCGGAATCCACCTCTCGGCCACAGAATTCGCTCGACCTGCTGCGGCAGTACGGCGTCGACATCGAGATCGCATGATGGCCCGGCGCTATGCCGCGGGCGCCGCCCGTCGAGACGCACTACTCGACGCCGCAGAACAGTTGCTGACCACCGTCGGCTACGCCCAGACCTCGATGCGCGCCGTCGCCGCCGCCGCCGACGTCCGCATCGGCCATCTCCAGCACTACTTTCCGAACCGCGCCGAGCTGATCCGCGCAGTCCTCGAGCGCGTCCTCACCCGCTCGCACGCCGAACTCGCCGAGGTCACCGACCCGGAAACCGCTGTGACATACCTGCTCTCGGAACACGACAACAGTTCCTCGGTTCGACTATTCGTCGAGATCTGGGCAATCGCCGCCGCCGAACCGGCGATCCGAGATGTCGTGACGGCGTTCTACGCCGAATACACCCACCAGGTAGCCGAATTCATCCGAAACCACCGCCCCGACTCGGATGCGGCAACCACGCGCGCCCGAGCGGAAACATTCGTCACACTCATGGAGGGCGCGGCACTCATGCGCTCGGGCATCGCGGCCCACCGATCCGTCAGCACCGACGCCATCCTCCGAAAAACCGCAATCGCTCTGCTGACCGGCGCCTGACGGCACCACCCGCCCCGCACCCGGAGATGAACGGGCGGGATATCGGAAGGTGGTTGTTGCACCGGAGTACTCGTTTCGTCCATACACGAAAACTATGCCGGACCCCATGATTTCCGATGTTCGACGTGATGCGGAAGCTCATGTGAACGGCGGACCATCCCACCTACCCGCATCGGCGAATCTCGCTATCTTTTCCACCCATAGCAATGCGACCCAACGGGATTCGATCATCGCCGATCGTCGCGTGAAATCGGTCGCGAATATCAGTAGGTGGAGTTGTGAAAATGTTCGTTACGCAAATCATTTCGACCATTGCCGATTGCCGGACCGATCCGGGCGAGCTCACCGCCGACCAAGCGCATCGCGCGATGCAGGTGCACCTGTCCTGCGGCGTGGATGTCTGCAAGGTTCGCCGCAGGGCGCGCCGGACTCTGGTGGAAGCCCGCCTGATGGTGCTCGACGAGCGCGCGGAACCGTAGCCCGGGCTCGGGCGGAATCGACAAGGGTGCCGCGGTGTTACCTACCGTCATGACCACCACGGAATCCGATCGCTCCACGCCCGTCGTCGATACCAGCACCGAGTTCGGCGCCAAGGTCGCCGCCCGCCTTGACAGCGAACAAGTCATCTGGCTGACCACCGTCGGCGCCAGCGGAACCCCACAACCGAACCCGGTCTGGTTCCGCTGGGACGGCGAGGAGTTTCTGTTCTTCAGTCAGGCCGACAAGCCCAAGTTGCGCAATATCGCCCGTAATCCGCGGGTCTCGTTGAACCTCAACGCGACCGAAACCGGCGGCAATGTCGTAATACTCACCGGCACCGCGCGCATCGATGAATCCGGCGCCACCACCGCGGAAATCGCCGCGTATACCGAGAAATACGCCCGGGGTCTGGTTGATATCGCGATGACCGACGAAGAGTTCTACGCCGAATACTCCGTCGCGGTCCGGGTCAAGCCCGACCGTCTTCGCGGCTTCTGATCCACAAACCCGGCATCGGCGTCCGAGGCTGTTGAGCGACCCGACTATTGTCATTCTCGATGAGAAGGAGGCAGCAGCCGCCGTTGCCCAAACGGCACGGCCTGGATCCGGCCCGCCTCCGCCTGCCGGAGGAGGGTCACTGGGCGACCGTTCGTGACCATCTGGTCGAGCGACTGCCCCGGGTGGCCGCGGCCAGAATCGATCAGCTGCTACGCGAAGGCGGCATCGTCGATCTCACGGGTCCGCTCGCACCCGACGCACCGTATGTCCCCGGTGGCGCGGTGTGGTTTCACCGCGATCTGCCCGACGAGACCACAGTGCCGTTCGATATCACCATCGTGCATCGCGACGACGACCTGCTCGTGGTGGACAAACCACACTTCCTTGCGACCATTCCGCGTGGCCAGCACATCTTGCAGACCGCGCTGGTCCGGTTGCGCCGCGAGCTCGACCTGCCCGATCTCATACCCGCCCATCGGCTCGATCGCGTCACCGCCGGGCTGATTCTGTTCGTCGCCAATCCGGCCCGGCGCGGGGCGTATCAGACAATGTTTCACAAGCGCACTGTCCGCAAGGAATACGAAGCGATCGCGCCGTTCGATCCTGAGCTCGACCTGCCGCGCACGGTGCGCAGCCGCATCATCAAGGAAAAGCAGGTGCTCGTCGCACAGGAAGTGCCAGGTGAGCCCAATGCCGAGACGCGGATCGAACTGCTGCAGCACCGGGACGGACTCGGCCGCTATCGGCTGCGCCCGCTGACCGGCCGCACCCACCAACTGCGGCTGCATATGAACGGTCTCGGCATCCCGATCCTCGGCGACGATTTCTACCCGGTACTCACCGACAAACCGGTGGACGATTTCACCCGGCCGCTGCAATTGCTCGCCTCGACGCTCGAGTTCACCGACCCGATCACGGGTGCCGCACGCCGCTTCGAAACCACGCGCAGCCTGCAGGCCTGGACCGAGCCGGAAGAATGGGCCGGCCGACGACCCTGAAGTCAGCCGGCCCAGCGCCCGACACGGTGGCTCAGGCCGCGCCGGGCGCGGCTTTCAGGACCCCATGAAGCCGAGCGGTCCCGCACCACAGGTGGCACTGCCGGTCAGGGTCGGCTCGCCGACGTTCACCTTGATCTCGTAGGCGAGGCCCTGCAGGGCGGCGCGGGTGTGGGTACCCGACTTCTGTGGCTTCCACAGCGCGTTGTCGTAGAAAGAAAAACTGAAACACGTTACAGTCAGATGAGTCACAGGGCATTCCCTCGTTGACATGGATCCGTACACTGGGCCGGGTGCTTCAACAGGACCTCGAGGAAGCGGCCCCACCCCGCCACAAATTGCATGCGTACATCGACGTGGCCGTCGTCGTGGTTGTCCTGGCAGGTACCAATCTGATCGCCCACTTCACCACGGCATGGGCCAGCATCGTGACCGTCCCGGTCGCCGCCGTCGTACTGCTCGCGCTGGTTCGACGGCGCGGACTCGGCTGGTCCGAACTGGGCCTCTCGCCACGGCACTGGCGGCGCGGCTCGATCTACGCGCTGGCCGCCGTCGGCCTGGTGCTTGCCGTCGTCGCCATCGGCGCGGCACTGCCGATGACTCGCCCGTTCTTCCTCGCCGACCGCTACGCCACCATCTCCGGCGCGTTGATCGCCTCGATGATCGTGATCCCGCTGCAGACGGTGATCCCCGAGGAACTGGCATTCCGCGGCGTCCTGCACGGCACCCTCGATCGCGTCTACGGCGCACGGGGTGTCTTCGCGGCCGGCTCACTGCTGTTCGGTATGTGGCACATCGCCTCGTCGCTCGGCCTGACTTCCAGTAACCGGGGACTGAGCGGATTCGTCGGCGGCGGCGTGGTCGGACAGATCGTCGGCATCGTGCTCGCCGTCGTGGCCACCGCCGCCGCGGGCGTGGTCTTCACCTGGCTGCGCCGCCGTAGCGGCAGCCTGCTCGCCCCGATCGCGCTGCACTGGTCGGTCAACGGCGCAGGCGCCCTCGCGGCCGCGATCGTCTGGCACACGACGCTGAGCTGATCACGCTAGATTGCGAAGATGCCCCTCGGACATCTCGGCATCAACGTCGGCAATCTCGTTGCGGCCCATGCCTATTACGACGAATTGATGCCGCTGCTCGACTACGAGCCACTGCTGCGCGACGACACCCAATTCGCTTACCGGCCCGGCAGCGGCAAAGTAGGCACTTTCCTCTTCTTCTACCCCGCCGAATCCACCAGCTATTCCCGCACCCACCCCGGACTCCAGCACCTGGCATTCATGGTCCCCACCCGTGCCGCGGTTGATCGCGTGCACACGTGGGCCACTACCCGCGGGGATGAAATCATCCACGCCCCACAGGAATTCCCCCAGTACCCGCCGCCGTATTACGCCACATTCTGGACCGGGCCCGACGGCGTCATGCTGGAAGCGGTCTGCCACAAGAACGCCTGACGCGGCGACCGTTCGCTCCGATGATTCGAGCGGACGGCCGTTTTCGATTCGAGCACTTGTTCGAGCATCGGCATTGACCTCGGGGAGATGTCGGTTTAGTCTCACTGCGATCACACATATGTTCGAGCAAGTAGGTCTCACGGCATGACACCTGCCCCTGGGAAGGCTCGCGATGCGCGACGGACAGTCGACCAATAATTCCGAAATCGCCGGTTCCGAAATCGCCGCATTGGCGCAGCGAGTTGCCGAAGCACGTGGCAAATTGCCGTTGCAGCACGATGCGGCGCTGCTGGCGGTGCTGTCGGATACGGAGATCGCGGCAGAACGTGAACTCGCGGAATGGGTTCGGGCCCAGCGGCGCGGGCAGCGGCGGCGGGCGGTCGAGGACGAACTCGCGGCCGAGGAGCGCGACCGGCGCACCGCGGCCGCCATCCGAAAGGCGGAGGATGCCGACGCACGATGGCATCGGCGTGCGCTGGCGGCGCGGCGACGGGTGTCGAATCAGGATGCGCGACTTGCGCAGCTGTACCGGCGCGCGGAATGGTCGTCGCGGGCGCTGATCGCGGTCGTGGTGCTCGGCATGGTGTGGGCCGGGGTGAACGTGCAGCACAACCTGGTGCCGAGCGGCGACATGACCGACCCGCTCTACTGGTTGAGCTACGGCATCGAGGCGATGATCTCGATCCCGATCATCACCATCATGGTCGCCGCGACGACGGCCGCCCGGTGGGGTCGTGAACTCGCCCGCGGCAAAGTCATCTTCTTCGAGACCGCACTGCTCGGTACCACCATCGCACTGAACGCGGGCCCGCATCTGGCCGCGGGTGCGCTCGGCCGCGCCGCCGAATACGCGATCGCGCCGGTCATGGTCGGCGTCGTAATCTGGCTGCATGCTTGGGTATCCGCCCGCTACGCGCTGTTGATCGACAGCGCACCGGTAGTCGAGTCGAACGATTTGCCGAGCATTCAGCCGAGTCACCGAGTCGCTTCCGACGTCCCGGTCGCGGCGATCCCCCGGGACGAGCCCACCGACCTGCTGGAATTGCTCGCGGCGCGGGATATCGAATCGATCGTCGATCCGGTTCCCGTGCCGGGTTTCGCCGAGCCGGACAACCGCAACGGCGCAACCACCGCCGAGATGCCGGTCGGTTATCCGCTGCACGCGGTGCCGCTCACTCGACGCAACGGCGAAGAGCACGCGGGCACGATCGCCGACACGCCGTCGACCGACGCTCGGACGAACTCCGACAACGTGGAGCACCATTCGACGGCCGAATCACCCACCGCCCAAGCGCAGTCCGACAACCGCACCGACCGCGGCACGAGCAACGGTCGTCCGGTAAACGGCGTAGGCCAACACCCGGATGATCGCCGGAAACAGCAGCCACGCAGCCACACCGAACCCGAGGTGAGCAGCGAACGGCCGGGTACCGGCCAGCGCCCGCCCCAGGCGGACCGCCCGAAACAGCAGCCACGCAACCACACCGAGCCCAGCGCGAGCGCCGAGCCGGACGACGAGCGCCGCAATTCCGTCGATGTGATCAACGAAGCCGTCCAAGCCCTTTCCGCCGACACCATCCTGTCCGAGAGCGACGACATGGTCGCCGAACTCGACGACGTCGAGGTGTGGGCAGTAGCAAGGGAAATCGCGGAACGCGGTCTCTCCGCACTCCCGGTCGAACAGCTCGCCGAAATCCTCATCCTCGCCGACCAATCGTGGACTCCGACCAGCATCGGCAACGAGGTCGGGCTGTCGCGCACCGCGGTCTCCCGAGTGCTCGAATCCGCCCGCAAGGTCCGCCGCCCCTACGCAGTCAGCTGATCGGGCAGTCAGCTGATCGGGCAGTCAGCTGATCGGGCCGTCAGCCGCATTCGAACACAACGCCTCCATCTACCGACACCCAGACGTCGGCGCGCACCCTGGCGACGGCTCCATCCGGAACACTTTCGCCGAGACGCGAAAAGGGCCGCCCGCTCGAATGTTCCGAGCGAACAGCCCTTTCGTCGACGGTTACCGGCGCCACTCCCCGGTGTTCGACCAGCCCGAGTTCGATCCGCTAGCAGCCGAGACCTGCTGGATGTCGTCTCGGTGCGGGGCGTAATAGCCGTCGGAGGACCGGCTCGCGCCGTCCTGCTCCACTCCCCGGTCGCCATGACCCGGCCACCAGGCGCGGTGGCCGAGCAGCGCGGTGATCGCCGGGGTGAAGAACATCGCCATGACGAAGGCGGCGATGGCGATGCCGACCGAGATGGCGAAACCCATCTGGGACAGCACGTTGTTGCCCGCCAACATCATCGAGGCGAACGTGCCTGCGAGGATGACGCCCGCCGCGGCGATGGTCGGACCCGTGTGGTGCACGCCGAGCGCGGCGGCCTGGCGTGGGTCGCGACCCTCACGGGCCTCTTCCCGCAACCGAGCGACCATCAGGATGTTGTAGTCGGTACCGAGCGCGACCACGAACAGATACATGATCACCGGCAGGGTGAAGATCAGGCCCGAATTGCCTTGGAAGTGCTGGAAAACCAGCACCGCAGCGCCGAGAGTCGCGGCGAATCCGAGGAATACCGAGGCCATCAGGTACCACGGGGCGACCACGCTGCGCAGTAGCAGCGCGAGCACGATCATGATCAGAATCGCCGCGACCGGGAACACAATGGTGTAGTCGCGGTTCATCGCCTCCTGGAAGTCGACGTAGACCGAGGTGATACCACCCACGACGGCTGTCGTGCCCGCCGGTGCGGCGGCGTGTGCGGTGTCCCGCAACGGACCACGAACTGTCTCGAGCGCGGCATCCGATTCCGGCGCGGAACTGAGCGTCACCTGGAATGCGGCGATGGCACCATCACTCGACGGCAGCGGCTCCGATACCTGACCCACTCCCGGTACACCGGCCAGCGCGGCACGGTAGTCCGTGAGCTGCGCGGAGGTCAGCGCGCCGCCCTCCGAGCGCAGCAGCACATCCGAGGGCTGGGTAGCTCCCGCAGGCATGCCCTTGAGCAATTCCTTGCTGTAGACCGTGGATTCGGAGGTGTCCGATGTCGAACCCGAGCTGAGGTCGAATGTCGGATTGAATCCGAAGGCGAACACGCCGAGCGCGACCAGCACACCACCGGAGACCACGGCGAACGCACCGGGACGACGCCCGAGCGCTGCGCCGACCGCGGCGAACCGCGCACCCTTCGGCTCCGCCTGCCACGCCTTCGACGGCCAGAACACCTTGGTGCCGAGCAGCGAAACGATCGCGGGAACGAGGGTCAGTCCGGCGGCCAGCGCGACCGTGACCGCGATCGCCAGCGCCGGGCCGAGCGCACGGAACATGCCGAGGCTCGACAGTGTCAGCGCCATGAACGCGATGATCACCGCGCCCGCCGCCGAGGTGATCGCCTCACCGACACGGGTGACGGCGGAGACCATTGCGGTCTTCGGATCCTCGCCCGCCCGCAGCCGTTCGCGGTAGCGGAACATCAGGAACAGGATGTAGTCGGTACCGACACCGAACAGTACGACCAGCAGGATGGAGTTGACCGAACTGTCCACTTTGAGGTCGAA
Organism: Nocardia sp. GCM10030253; assembly: GCF_042675075.1. Classification (NCBI taxonomy): domain Bacteria; kingdom Bacillati; phylum Actinomycetota; class Actinomycetes; order Mycobacteriales; family Nocardiaceae; genus Nocardia; species Nocardia sp. GCM10030253. The sequence goes on from NZ_JBHTDL010000014.1 coordinate 476,811, forward strand.
AGCCTTGCTGACCATGGCAATCAAGCCGCCGACGGTGCTGGAGACCCCGCCGATCACGATGATCGGCAGCAGCGCGATCACCGGGCTGCGGAAGATGATCAGCAGCAGCACCAGAATCAACACGACGGTGGCGATGCCGATGATGGCCATGCCCTTCTCGCTGGATTCCGTCTGGTCCAATGTCTGCGCCGCCTGGCCGGTGATGCCTGCCTTCAGGTCCGTGCCCTTGACCTGCGCTTGCAGTGCGTCACGTAGCGCCTTGACCGCGTCGGACTGGGTTGTGTCGCCCGCAGTCGTGACCTTCGTCATCTGCACTGCGGCGATCTGCACCAGGCGATTCTCCGCGGGCGGGACAGCCTGGATTCCGGTGACGTCCTTGATCTTTTCGTCACCGAGCTTCGCCGCGATCCCCGCGATCATGGCCGAATTCTCGTCGTTCAGCGGTGCACCGTCGTCCCGGACAAATACCAGGATCGCCGCCGGTGCCGCGCTCTGCGGGAATGCCTTCTGCTGCAACTGCATCGCTTGAATCGACTCGTAATGCGATGGCAGGAATTCTGATTGGTCGGTGGTCGAGGTGAGTTTCGGTGCCGAGACCACCACCGCGATCGCGATGAGCAGCCACGCGCCGATCACCTTCCACGGGTGGTGAACGACGAGGCGTCCCAGTCGAGCGAACATGTCGGAGAGTTCCTTTCGAGATCTGAACGATCAGATCCGGGTAGTTCAGACGTCGAGGTCTTGGGAATACGGGTGCGCTGCCACGTCGACGAGTGTGCGGTAGATCTTCTCCGGCACCCGGTCCCGCAACTGCTCGAGCGAGTCGACCACCTCGACGGTGAAGTCACCCCAGCTCAGCTCATCGGCGCCGACCATGCCGCGCCAGTTCTTCCAGTTCTTCCAGTCTTTGAACCAGTCGGTCGACTCGGCGAGGTCCGACCATTCGGACCGGTGAACCTGCACCACGTACTTGCCCTTGCGGCTCAGATAGACCCGTACCGTCTCGATTGCGACCTTGCTGTATTGCCGCGATTCCCCCACCAGCCGCCCGAAAAAGCGCTGCTGCCGAGCACCACCGGGCCCAACCTTCAGCACCACCTCACCGAACTCCCCCGCAGCGCCTTTTTGCAGGTCGATCCCGCTCGCCGCGGACTGCTCCTCGGACGAGACGTCTGCAGTGCTGGACAGCTGCCGCGTATCAGTGGACATGATCCCCTCATTTCATAAACGAATGCGCATATACGCATCGAAGTACCGGCGCCGGCACCCCATTCGGTTCCGTCGCAGCTGGTCGATCTTCCGCTCTCCGGCTATGCCGACCCTCGAATATGGCCCAGCATTCCGTCTGGACTCACTATAAGTAGATGTATACGTATAACGCAAGACGGCCGCGAGATTCGACGCCGCCGAGGCCGTTCGCATGGCGCGGCGGCGGTCCATCGCGTTTCGCGCTGAGCCTTACGTGAACTTCCCGGACACTTGCCGCGCAGGCTCATACTCACCCGCTGTATGACGCTTCGCCGCGACGCCGACCAGCGCTGCCAAGCCCACACCGAGTCCGAGCCCGAGGGCTGCCGCCGACCCGAAGCCTGCCGGGAATCCGCCCGCGTCGATGGCGACACCGGCCATGGAGCTACCGATGCCGTTGCCGAGGGTCATTGCGGCCCCGTGCCAGCCGATCGCCTCGCCGCGGGCGGCCTCGGGGACGACCCGGCTCAGCTGATCGACGGAGGCGATAAGTGTTGGCGCGCAGAGGAGTCCGGCGACGAAGCCTGTTACGGCAAGAGAGGTGGGACCGCTGACAAAGGCCATCGGGACGGTGACAGCGCCGAGTCCGGCGAGCAGGACGTAGGTCGAGATCGTGCGGTGCAGTGCGCCGTAAACGAGACCGCCGACCAACGAACCGAGACCCCAGCAGGCCATGACCACGCCGAGCCACTGCTGCGCGTCGAACTCTCGCATGGCGGAAACGAAAGTCAGTTCGGAGGCCGCGAGTACCGATATGGCCGTGCTGGCGCCGACACACAGCGCGACGAATTCGATCCGGAACCACGCACGTCGCGGAGTGGGGGTGGTGCGCCCCTCGGCCGCCGTCGATCGCAGCGGCGGGTTCAGCAACCACACCAGAAGGCCCGCCAGCACCAGAAACATCTGCACACAGAACAACACGACCGTTGTCGACCAGATGGCGGTGGCCGCGACTCCGAGCACCGGCCCGATCATGAAGGCGACTTCGACCGACACCGATTCCAACGCGAGCGCGGGCTGGCGATCGTCCTCGGTGGTCGCCGCGATAACTGCCTGGCGGACCACGGTGAAGACAGGGATGTCGAAAAGTCCGGCGACCGCGGCGAGCACGAGTAATGGCACGTAGTCGACGAACGGCGCGAACGACCAGCACACCGCCCCGACCACTATGGATGGCAAGATCGTGCGGCGCAGCCCGAACCGATCGAGCAGCCTGCCGCGCCACGGCCCGCTCAGCGCGATGCAGACGGTGACGACTGTGCTGAGCGCACCGGCCTGGACATAGGAGCCGTGCAGCGTCTGCACGACATGCAGCGCGAGCAACACGGCCCCGGCGAAGAACGGGATTCGGACCAGCGCCCCGAGCAGCAGCACGTTGCGCACCGCGGAGCTGGAAAGGACCTCCCGATAGGACCGCACCCAACCGAGCCTTCACGCTACTCGGCCGATGCGCCAGCAATTTTCCACCGCCGAGGGGGTATCGAAAAAAATTGTTCGGCAACGACGACGAAGGCCCACCTCCCAGATGGGAAGTGGGCCTTCGACTTGTGAACTCAGAGTCTCGAGATGAGGCTTACTTGGCCTTCTCGAGGACCTCGACCAGACGCCAGCGCTTGGTGGCCGACAGCGGACGGGTCTCCATCAGCTGAACGCGGTCACCGATACCGGCGATCTCGTTCTCGTCATGCGCCTTCACCTTGGAGGTGGTGCGAATGATCTTGCCGTAGAGCTTGTGCCGGTTACGGTCTTCCAGCTCGACGACGATCGTCTTGTTCATCTTGTCCGAGACAACGTAGCCGACACGTACCTTGCGGCTGTTGCGCTCTTCCTGCTTCTCGCTCATGCCGCATCTCCCTTGCCAGCGGGTGCCGTGGCCAGACCGAGCTCGCGCTCACGCATGACCGTGTAGATCCGCGCGATCTCGTGACGAACGACGCGCAGCCGACGGTTGTTGTCCAGCTGACCCGTCGCCATTTGGAAGCGCAGGTTGAACAGCTCTTCCTTCGACTCACGCAGGCGGGCGACGAGCTCCTCTTCGGTGAGCTCGCGGAGCTCTGCGGCCGGTGTTCCGGTAGCCATCAGAACTGCTCCTCCCTTGTCACGATCCTGCACTTCATCGGGAGCTTGTGCATCGCGCGACGCAGGGCCTCGCGAGCGGTCTCCTCATTGGGGTAACTCATTTCGAACATCACGCGACCGGGCTTGACGTTCGCGATCCACCACTCCGGCGAACCCTTACCGGAACCCATGCGGGTCTCGGCAGGCTTCTTGGTGAGCGGGCGATCCGGGTAGATGTTGATCCAGATCTTGCCGCCACGCTTGATGTGGCGGGTCATCGCGATACGAGCCGACTCGATCTGCCGGTTGGTGACGTAGGCGGGCTCGAGAGCCTGGATGCCGTATTCACCGAACGCGACCGAGGTGCCGCCCTTTGCCATTCCGGAACGACCCGGGTGATGCTGCTTCCGGTGCTTGACCTTCCGAGGCATCAACATGCGTCAGCCCTCCTGCTTTTCTGCCGGGGCGTCGGCAACCGCAGTGGCGGTGGCTGCACGCCCGGCCTCAGTGCTGGTCGCGGTGGTACCGGCAGAACCGGACCGACGCGGGCGGCTAGGCCGCTCACGACGCTCGCGGCGGTCACCGGCCGCGGGCGCGGCCGAAGCCGTGACCTCACGCTTGCCACCGACGATGTCGCCCTTGTAGATCCAAACCTTCACGCCGATACGACCGAAGGTGGTCTTGGCCTCGTACAGGCCGTAGTCGATGTCCGCACGCAGCGTGTGCAGCGGAACCCGACCCTCACGGTAGAACTCCGAGCGCGACATTTCGGCGCCACCGAGGCGGCCCGAGCACTGCACACGGATGCCCTTGACGTTCGGCGAACGCATGGCCGACTGGATGGCCTTACGCATCGCACGACGGAACGCCACACGGTTGGACAGCTGCTCGGCCACACCCTGGGCAACGAGCTGCGCATCCGACTCGGCGTTCTTCACCTCGAGGATGTTCAGCTGCACCTGCTTCTTGGTGAGCTTCTCCAGCTCCGCACGGATGCGGTCGGCCTCGGCGCCACGGCGACCGATGACGATGCCGGGACGCGCGGTGTGGATGTCGACACGAACCCGGTCACGGGTGCGCTCGATCTCGACCTTCGAGATGCCTGCCCGCTCCATGCCGGTGGCGAGGAGCTTGCGGATCTGGACGTCTTCCTTCACGTATTCCGCGTACTGCTTGTCCGCGTACCAACGCGACTTCCAGTCGGTGGTGATACCGAGGCGGAAGCCATGGGGGTTGATTTTCTGTCCCATTTACTTTGCCCCTCCCTTCCGGCGGTTACGAGTGGATCCACCGGCGGTGGGAACGCTCTCGACCTCGATGGTGATGTGGCTGGTGCGCTTCCGGATCCGGAACGCCCGACCCTGTGCACGCGGCTGGAACCGCTTCATGGTCGCGCCCTCGTCGACGTAAGCCGTCGAGATAACGAGCGTGGCCGGGTTGAGGCCGAGGTTGTTCTCGGCGTTCGCCGCGGCACTCGCCACGACCTTGGCAACCGGCTCGCTCGCGGCCTGCGGCGCGAACTTCAGGATCGCCAGTGCGTCCTCGACACGCTTGCCGCGGACCAGGTCCACAACGCGGCGGGCCTTCATCGGGGTCACGCGAACATGCTTGGCCGTCGCGCGAGCCGTCGGATTCTGAGTCTCAGTGGTCATCGCCGCTTGCTCTTCCGGTCGTCCTTGACGTGGCTCCTGAACGTGCGCGTCGGCGCAAACTCACCGAGCTTGTGCCCGACCATGTTGTCCGACACGAACACCGGCACGTGCTTGCGACCGTCATGGACGGCGAAGGTGTGACCGATGAAGTCGGGGATGATCGTGGAACGACGCGACCAGGTCTTGATGACCTGCTTCGTGCCCTTCTCGTTCTGAACGTCCACCTTCGCGAGGAGGTGATCGTCGACGAACGGGCCCTTCTTAAGACTGCGTGGCATCTTCTACTCCCTCCTGGTTATCGCTTGTTCTTGCCAGTGCGGCGGCGGCGGACGATGAGCTTGTCACTCGGACGGTTGGGCTTGCGGGTGCGGCCTTCCGGCTGACCCCACGGGCTGACCGGGTGGCGACCACCGGAGGTCTTACCCTCACCACCACCATGCGGGTGGTCGACCGGGTTCATCACGACACCACGGACGGTTGGGCGGCGACCCTTCCAGCGCATACGGCCGGCCTTGCCCCAGTTGATGTTCGACTGCTCGGCGTTGCCGACCTCGCCGACGGTGGCGCGGCAGCGCACGTCGACGCGACGGATTTCACCGGAGGGCATACGCAGCGTGGCGTAGGGGCCTTCCTTACCGAGCAGCTGGACGCTGGAGCCGGCGGAGCGAGCCATCTTCGCGCCACCGCCCGGACGCAGCTCCACGTTGTGGATCGTGGTACCGGTCGGGATGTTGCGCAGCGGCAGGTTGTTACCCGGCTTGATGTCGGCCGTGGGGCCGGACTCGATCGGGGTGCCCTGCGCGATGCCCTTGGGCGCGATGATGTATCGCTTCTCGCCGTCCACGTAGTGCAGCAGCGCGATGTTGGCGGTCCGGTTCGGGTCGTACTCGATGTGAGCGACCTTGGCCGGGATGCCGTCCTTGTCCAGTCGACGGAAGTCGATCAGACGGTAGGCGCGCTTGTGGCCGCCACCGCGGTGCCGAGTGGTGATGCGACCGTGCGCATTACGACCACCCTTGCTGTGCAGCGGGCGAATCAGCGACTTCTCGGGGGTCGACCGAGTGATCTCGGCGAAGTCCGAGACGGACGAGCCACGGCGACCGGGGGTTGTCGGCTTGTATTTACGGATTGCCATGAGTTCTTCTCTACTTTCTGGATTCCCAGGCGCTTACGCGACCGGGCCTCCGAAGATCTCGATGGGCTTGCTGTCGGCCGAGATGGTCACGAGCGCGCGCTTGGTGTCCTTGCGCTTGCCGTAACCGAAGCGGGTCCGCTTGCGCTTGCCCTGACGGTTGGCGGTGTTGACGCTGGTCACCTTCACGCCGAAAACCTTCTCGACGGCGATCTTGATCTGCGTCTTGTTGGAGTCCGGGTGCACGATGAAGGTGTAGGTACCTTCCTCGATCAGTCCGTAGGACTTCTCCGAGATGACCGGCGCCAGCAGGATGTCGCGGGGGTCGGCGATGGTGGTCACTTGCTCTCCTCCTGTGCAGCTTCGGCGGGGCCGTGCACAAAGGCGTTCAAGGCCTCGACGCTGAACACCACTTCGTCGCTTTCCAGCACGTCGTAGGTGTTGAGCTGATCCGGCGCGATCGGGTGCACGAACTCGAGGTTCTGCACGCTCTTCCAGGCCGCGAGGTCCTCACGTCCGAGGACGACGAGGAACTTCTTGCGGTCCGACAGCTCCGCGAGGAAGCTCTTGGCCGTCTTGGTCGACGGGGCCTGCCCGGCAACCAGTTCGGTGATCACGTGGATGCGCTCGTTGCGCGCCCGGTCCGAAAGTGCGCCACGCAGTGCCGCGCGGATCATCTTCTTCGGGGTGCGCTGGCTGTAGTCGCGCGGCTGCGGGCCGTGGACCGTGCCACCACCGACGAACTGAGGCGCGCGGGTCGAGCCCTGACGGGCGCGGCCGGTGCCCTTCTGCCGGTACGGCTTCTTGCCACCACCGCGGACTTCACCGCGGGTCTTGGTGGAGTGCGTGCCCTGACGGGCCGCGGCAAGCTGCGCGACGACGACCTGATGCATCAGCGAGATGTTGGCGGTCGCGTCGAAGATCTCCGAAGGGAGTTCGACGGTGCCGTTGGTCTTGCCGCCCAGTTCTTTGACCGGGAGCGTCAGGTTGGTCTTCTTCTCGAGGCTTGTCATGCGTGTGCACCACCCTTCACGGCGCTCTTGACGACGACGACGTTGCCGCGACGACCCGGGATCGCTCCCTTGATCAGCAGCAGGCCGTTCTCGGCGTCCACCTTGTGAACCGACAGGTTCTGCGTGGTGACGCGGTCATTGCCCATCCGGCCCGACATCCGCATGCCCTTGAACACGCGGCCGGGGGTGGCGCAACCACCGATGGAACCCGGGCGACGGTGCACGGCCTGCGCGCCGTGCGAGGCACCCTGACCTGCGAAGCCGTGACGCTTCATGGTGCCGGCGAAGCCCTTGCCCTTGCTGGTGCCGGTCACGTCCACGTACGCGCCCTCTTCGAACACCTCGGCTGTCAGCTCCTGGCCGACCTCGAAGGTGGAAGCATCCGCAACGCGGATTTCGGCGACGTGGCGACGCGGGGTGACACCGGCCTTGGCGAACTGGCCGGAGACCGGCTTGTTCACCTTGCGCGGGTCGATGGCGCCGAAAGCGACCTGGACGGCGCTGTAGCCGTCGCGCTCCACGGTGCGGATCTGGGTAACGACGTTCGGTCCGGCCTTGATGACGGTCACGGGAACGACGCGGTTCTTATCGTCGAACACCTGGGTCATGCCGAGCTTGGTGCCCAGGATGCCGGCCGCTGGCCTGTTCTTGTTATCAGTCATGTCTCGAGTCCCCGTCACTGAATGTTGACGTCGACGCTGGCCGGCAGGTCGATGCGCATGAGCGCGTCAACCGTCTTCGGCGTCGGGTCGAGGATGTCGATCAGCCGCTTGTGCGTCCGCATCTCGAAGTGCTCGCGCGAGTCCTTGTACTTGTGCGGCGAACGGATGACGCAGTACACGTTCTTCTCGGTCGGCAACGGCACCGGCCCGACGACGCGGGCCCCGGTGCGGGTCACCGTCTCCACGATCTTGCGCGCAGACGCGTCGATCGCTTCGTGGTCGTAGGCCTTGAGCCTGATGCGGATCTTCTGTCCCGCCACGCTAAGTGTCCTTTTCTCCGCTTTTCCTTCGTGATCCGGAAGCTGGCTTCCGTACCACCCTCAATTTGCACAGCCCGAACACACGAAGACGTCTCGCTAGAGATCGCGACCGGGCACGCCCGATCCTCGCCGCTGTTCATCTGTCATGGTTCTCCGGTCCACGCGGTCGGGCGTGTCGCCCATCCGCTCATTCCTCTGCCCCGGAATCGAAATTCACCTCAGGCTTCGGAACACTGTCCCGGACGTACCCACGCTGGACTCCAGCGAGGTACACGATTGGGTACTGCTCGCCTCGCCACCCACCACAACCCGTAGAACAGGCATGGCCCGGTGCAAGGCAACCCGAACAGTATGCCCGATGCCCCCGACGACTTCAAATCCGCCCCCCGCTCGACGGTTCAAACCGCCCCCAGCGCAGGTCAGACCCCGGATCCCGGGCGCGCCTCCGCAGCGGTCGCACCGCGGAAATCACATGCCCGCACCCTACCGCGCCAGAACTTACTTATGAGTAAGATAAGGGCATGACGAAAGAGACCGCCACTTACCGCGGCTGGAAGAAGCTGCCGGACAACCGGCTGGGGCACACCCTGTTCTCCCTGGGCATGGTTGCCCGGGTGCCGTACTTCGGCACGGTGCTGCCGAGCGTGGTGCGGCTGGAGCCGGGACTGTGCGAGGTGACCTCGCCGAAGTGGTTCGGCATCCACAATCATCTGGGCACCTACCACGCCATCGCGGCGTGCAACCTGGCCGAGGTTGCGATGGGGATGCTCAGCGAGGCGACGGTGCCAGGCACCCACCGCTGGATCCCGAAAGCAATGAACGTGCAGTACCTGGCCAAGGCGGAGACCGGCCTGCGCGCGGTGGCGAAGCTGCCGGAGATTCCGGACTTCGCGCAGATCACCGAGGGCAGGGATCTGATCGTGCCCGTCTCGATCTACGACAAGAACGGGCTAGAGGTCGTGCACGCCGACATCACCACCTGGGTCACCCCGAAGTAGCAGGCGACCGCGCCGGCACCGCGTTTCGGCGAGGATGGCGGCGGCCGCCTCGGAAAATACGGTGATCGGTGTCGCAGACAGTTGCATCGGCGTGGCCGCGAGGTTTGAATGCCGGTATGAGTGTCAGCGCGGGCCCGGATGTCGATCTCTGTGTGGTCGGGCTCGGCCCGACCGGCCGGGCGCTGGCACACCGCGCGATGCGGGCCGGGCTGCGGGTCACCGCGGTCGATCCGCGGCCCGAGCGGCTGTGGCCGCCCACTTTCTCCTGCTGGGTCGACGAACTGCCGGAGTGGCTGCCGCCCAGCGCGATTGCCGCCAGGATCGCCGCGCCGACCGTATGGACCAGCACCGAGCATCGCATCCAACGCCCCTACTGTGTGCTGTCCAAGACCGGTCTGCGCGCTGCGCTGCCGCTCGACGACGTCACGGTGGTCACGGGCAGGGCCACCAGGGTGGATGCGCACGAGGTCGAGCTCACCGACGGCACAATCCTCAGTGCAGCAACGATTTTCGACACTCGCGGGCTGCCGACGCTCGGGCAGCGCCGCGCCGCGAGTGCGCACGGCATCTTCGTCGACGCCGAGACCGCGGCGCCGATGGTCGCCGAAGGCGAAGGACTGCTGTTGGATTGGCGGCCGGAAAACGGCGCGGGACCCGACGAACCGCCGTCGTTCCTCTATTCCGTCCCGCTCGGCGACGGCACCGTGATCTTCGAGGAAACCAGCCTCGGCCTCCGCGGCGGCATGCCGCAGCACGAATTGCGCAAGCGCGCGTTGAGCCGCTTGGCCGCACACGGGATCACGCTCACCGGCGACGAGCCGAGCGAGGCCGCGCACTACCCGCTCGACCAGCCGCCGCCGAAAAAGGGCACGGCGCAAGCGATCCCGTTCGGCTCCCGCGGCGGCATGATGCACCCGTGTACCGGTTACAGCGTCGCCGATTCCCTTGCGCTTGTCGACACCGCGATCACCGCGCTGCGGCAGGGCCGCGACCCCATCGCCGAACTGTGGCCATGGCAGGCCCGTCTGACCTACTGGATGCGCATGCGCGGCCTACACGGTCTCGGCCGCCTGACCACCGAACAGTCCATCTCCATGTTCGACGCCTTCTTCACCGCGTCACCCCGCGGCCAACGCGCCTTGCTCTCGGCCCATGCCGACTACACCGCGCTCGGGGCCGTCCTGTTCAACACCGTCGCGCACACATGGCCCTTCCGCTGGCGCTACGACCTCGTCGGCTGGACCAACCGAAACCGCTGGGTCGACTATCCCTTCATCGACTCGCAACAAAGCGCCGAACGGCACGTTCGGTAGCTCGGAGCTACCGAACGTGCCGTTCGAGGGCGATAGGTCAGCGACCGGTTTCGGCGGCGCGGCGGTAACCGCGAATGGCGGGATAGGCGAAGACCACGATCAGGCCGATGGTCCAGGCGAGGCTCTTCATCAGGGGCTCGGCTACCGGCCCGCCATAGGAGAGGCCGCGCATAGCATCGATGGCACAGCTCATGGGTTGATTCTCGACCGTGCTCTGCAGCCAGACCGGGTAGGCGAAGACCGGGACGAAACCCGTATTGAAGAACATCAGCAGGGTGTTGAAGGTGCCGATGAGGCTGATGAGCAAGACACCTTCGGTGATCGTCGCCAGCGCCGTGATCAGGACGGCGAAACCGATTCCGAACAGCACCGGAATGCTGATCAGGGCGATTGCCGCAAGCGGGCCCTGCCCGAAACGGAAGCCGATGGCGAAGCCGACAGCGATGACGAACAGGGTGCTGAGCAAGATGCGGACGGCCTCGGCAAGGATCCGACCGGTCAGACCCGCGGCCCTGTGCACCGGCATGGTCCAGAAGCGACCGAGCAGACCGGTGGCCTTCTCGGCCTTGAAGCCGAGCGCGCTGACCACGGCGCCGGTCATCGCCGCAATGAGCGTCATCATCGCGACCTGGCCGTAGACGCTCGGAATGCCGGTGGCCGCGGTGATCGGCTTACCGAGCACGATGCGGAACATCAGCAGCGACAGCGCCGGATAGATCAGGGTCTGGATGGTGGTCGACGAGTCACGCGCCCACGTCAGCAGCAGCCGCTTGCATTGGATCAGACTGTGCTCCGCCCACGTGCTCAGCGCACGTTCGGATTTCGCGGTCACCTCAGGAAGCGGGGAGTTGCGGACCGACTCGATATCGTCGGCGACGGGATGCGTCATGGTTGCCTCTACTGAACTCATGCCCGCCTCACGCTCGCCCAGACCGCCAACGGGATAAACGCGATCGCGAGCCCGCCCAGCCAGACCAGCGGCACCCACAGCACCTGCCACGTCACCCCGCCATGGGCCATGTCAGCCAACGCGAAGGAGAACTGGGAGATCGGCTGGTTGCGCACGAACGGCTGGATCCACTCCGGGAAATTGCGCTCCGGGACGAAACCGCAGGAGAGCATGCCGAATATCAGGGTCGGCAGGGTCAGTGCCTGGCTCAGCGATTCCGGATTCTTGCTGAGGCTGCCGAGTGTGTCGGCACCGATCGCGAGCACAGTCCCGATCGCCAGCGAGAACCCACAGAAGAGCACGGCCTGGCCGAGCCCGGCGACGAAACGGAAGCCGATCAGGTGACCGAAGAGCAACGCCGCGGTCAACGAGGTGACCGAGCGGACCATCCCGGCGGAGATCCGCGCCGTCAACGGGACCAGCGTGCCGATCGGCATGGTCTGCAGCCGGGTGGTGAACCCGGTCAGCGATTCGAATGCGGACAGCTGCGCGTTCGACATCATGGTGAACGCCATGGTCTGCAGCACGATGATCGGCATCACGAACTGCGCGTAGTCGATGCCCTGGAACTTCATCACATAGCGAAGTGGCAGATAGAAACCGATCGTGAACACCAGCGGGGTGATGATCGCGACGATCAGCTCGCCTTTGGTGGCCATCGTCCGGACGATCCGGCCGGTCAGCGCACGCCATTGCGCGAACGACGACAGCCTGGCGGTGGGTAGCTCGGCGAACAGCGCCGACGTATCGATGCCGGCGGTCCGTTCAGCGGTGGAAGCGGTCACGCCGCACCACCGGAATGGCCGGTGATAGACAGGAATACGTCATCGAGGGAGGGCCGCCGTAGCGCGATGTCAGCCAAGTCGATTCCCGCGGAGTCGAGCCTGCGCAGCGCTTCGGTCAGGGTGGCGGCGCCTTCGGGCGCCGGGATGGAAATCCGGTCTCCTCCGTTGATTTCGGCGAGCACCGCCGGGGGCACCAGATCACCGAGCGCGGCGGCGGCGTTGTTCAGCTGCTTCGGGTCCAGCGGAACCACCTCGCAGTAGCTGCCGCCGGTCTTCGCCTTCAGCTCGTCGGCGGTGCCCTCGGCGATCACCCTGCCCTTGTCGATGACGATGATGTTGTCGCTGAGCACGTCGGCTTCCTCGAGGTACTGCGTGGTCAGCAGCACCGTGATGCCCTGTTTCTGCAGCGCGGTAACCAGATCCCAGACGCCCTGGCGGCTGCGTGGGTCCAGGCCGGTGGTCGGCTCGTCGAGGAAAACGACCTCGGGCCGCACCACCAGACCGCAGGCGATGTCGACGCGACGGCGCATGCCGCCCGAATAGCTGTACACCACCCGGCGGGCCGCATCGACCAGGTCGAATTCCTCCAGCAGCACATCGGCGCGCTTGCGGGCGGCGGATTTACTCAGCCCCATCAGGCGGCCGAAAAGTTCCAGATTCTCCCGACCGGACAGGTGCTCGTCGAGAGCGGCGTACTGACCGGTCATCATGATCGACCGGCGCACCCCGGCCGGATCCTTGCGGACATCGTGCCCGGCGATGGTCGCCGTGCCGGAGTCCGGGCGCAGCAGGGTGGACATGATCTTCACCGCGGTGGTCTTGCCCGCGCCGTTCGGGCCGAGGATGCCGAGCACGCTCGCTCGCTCGGCGCGAAAGCTGACACCTTGCAGCGCGTGCACGTCACCGAACGATTTCCGGACGTCGTCCACGACAACCGCGTATTCGGCGGCGCGGACCTCGCTGGTGCCGGACACGGCATCGTCAGGGTGTGAATCTGCTTGGTTCAAGCTCGGCATCAACTCTCCACTATCGGCCGGGGGCGACCAGGTCGCCGGCGCGCACGCATAAGTACGTCCGGGTTGGTGATCCGAACCGCCCGGCGTGATGTTACCGGCACGTCGATCCGCGAAGAGTCGTCAGCGCGGTACCCACAGGACCGCACACCAAAGTGTGGGCTTGCTCACATTCACCCCAGGCGATCGGCTCGGTGCTGGTTCGATGCCGGTCCGGACCGTCAGGGGCAGCATAGGGGCGGCGGCAGTGCCTTGTCGGGCCGCCGCGGCGACCATAGTCTGCTATTCGGGGGAACACACGCGCTCACTCATCGGCGGCAGCGCTGCTTCTCCCGAAGTGTTCTGTGCCGGACCGCTAGCGACTGCTCGAAACAACACCGATTCTGCGAGAGGTGACCATGGCCGAGACCGCGCAGCGATCGGGTCGATCGAACGTGCTCACGTCCTACGACCCGCGCACCGGCGAAGTCGTCGGCAATTACGCCGTGATGGGTCCAGGCGAGTTGAACCGTACGGTGCGCGCCGCGCGATCGGCCGAAAAGTGGTGGGCCGAACTGGGATTCAGCGGACGCAAACGCTGGTTGCTCGACTGGAAGCGCAGCATTGCCAGGCGGGCAGGCGAACTGGTGGAAATCCTGTGTGAGGAAACCGGAAAGCCTCAGGCGGATGCGGCAATCGAGGTGATGCTCGCCGTCGAGAACCTGGACTGGGCGGCGCGCAACGCCGCGCGGGTGCTCGACCGGCACCGGCTCGGATCCACCTGGCTGACCCGCAACCAGCGCGCCTCCGTCGGCTATCTGCCGCTCGGCGTGGTTGGCGTGCTCGGGCCGTGGAACAACCCGGTCTTCACCCCGATGGGCTCGATCGCCTACGCGATGGCGGCAGGCAACACCGTGGTGTTCAAACCGAACGAGCTCACCACCGGCGTCGGCGTGTGGCTGGCCGAGAGCTGGAACCGACTTGCCCCGAATCAACCTGTGCTGCAGGTGGTTACCGGCGACCACGGGACCGGGGCCGCGCTGTGTCGGACCAAGGTGGACAAGATCGCCTACGCCGGTTCCGACGCGGGCGCGCGCGAGGTGATCTCGCTGTGCGCGCAGACGATGACACCGGTCGTCGTCGAGCGAAACGGCAAGGGCGCCATGATTGTCCACGTCGACGCGAAACTCGACGATGCCGCGGAGGCGGCCGTGTTCGGAGCGATGGCCAATGCGGGCCAGAATGCCACCGGCATCCAGCGCGCCTACGTCGCCGGCTCCGTCTACGAGCGGTTCCTCGAGCTGGTGACAGACCAGGCACGGCGGCTACGGCCCGGCGCGGACAAGCGCGCGTCCTATGGCCCGATGATTCTGGAGTCGCAGGTCGACGTGGTGCGCAAACAGGTTCGCGATGCGCTGGCCCGTGGCGGCAGGGCGGTGGTCGGCGGGATGGAGTCGATTCGCGAGCCCTACATCGAGCCCATCGTGCTCGCCGATGTGCCCGAGGAGAGCGTCGCGATCACCGGCGAGGGCATCGGGCCGGTGCTGATCGTGAACAAGGTGGCGAACGTGGATGAGGCCGTGCAGCGCATCAATGCGGTCGGCAACGGTGTCGCGGTCTCGGTGTTCACTCGCGACGTGCAGGGCGTCGAGGCGTTCGCCGAGCAGCTCCGGGTCGGCGTTGTGACTATCAATTCTTCGACCGCCTACGCCGGGATCCCCGCGCTGCCGATCGGCGGGGTCGGGGAATACGGCCAGGGCCACCACCACGGCGACCAAGGCCTGCGAGAGTTCAGCCGCACGCTGGCCATCGCGCGCAAGCGCTACCGAGCGCCGGTGAACCTGTCCACCTTCGACCGCCATCCGCGCGACCTGCGCGTGGCCAAGGCCATCTTCCGCATGCGCCACGGGCGGATGGGCTGACTCAGCTCGCGCCGAGGAGCACCGCTTCCATCAACGCGCAGACGCGGGCCAGTTGTTCGGGCCGGGAGTCGAACTTGGTCAGCCTGCCGACATCGATCACCTGGCCGATGGCGGCGTGCACCCGGAAGCGGGCCTCGACCGGGTCGCCATCGAGCAGGTTGGCCCATTCGAGGACATTCTGGCGCTGAATAGCCCGCAGCTTGTGCTGCTCGGCCTGCGGCAGATTGCTGAACTCGGCGTAGTAGACAGGCATGATCTCGGGCATCGAGAAGGTCAGCCTGGCCTGACGGTAGGCGATGCGCCGGACCGCGTCGGGGCGGCTGGTCGCTTCGGCCAGTGCCTCGGTGATCGCGATGGCGACCCGATCGCCGGTCCGGTGGAAAGCCGCGGCGAGCAGGTCGGCCTTGCTGGTGAAGTACCGGTACACACTGGAGGCGTTGATGCCGACCGCCGCGCCGATCTCCTCGATGCTGGCTTCGTGATACCCCTGTCTGCCGAAGATCCGGATCGCCTCGGTGAGCAGCTGTTCGCGTTTCGAGGTGACCGGCAGGCCACGGGTGACAGGCCCGGGATTCGGCTCCTGCGGCGCGGGCGGCAGCTCGGCGCGCAGGATCGACCAGCACATGTCGTGCAGTAGTGGCAGCAGTCTTGCGGTGGACAACGCGGTGCGGTGCGCGGAGACGCTGGCGATCGCGCTGAGCACCGCGGCCGCGAGCATCGCCACGTCCTCGGGCGGCGCGTCCGGGCGCAGCTGCGCGATCGGCGCCGCGACCGTCGCGTTCAGATCGTCGTAGATCTTTCTGATCCGGATCCGATCTTCCCGCTCCAGATAGCGGCGCTCCCAGCGATACAGTCCGGCCTCGCGCCGAATGTCGATGGTGTGCTCGCCCATTGCCCTGATCAGGGCGTCCAATCGCCGCGACGGCTCCAGCTGCGGATCGTCCGCCGCCAGGGCGACCTTCAGCAAGTGCCGCGCACCCTCCTCCGCGGCCGCGACGAGCAACGCGTACTTGTTACGGAAATGTCGATACAGCGCGGGCCCGGAGATCCCGACCTCGGCCGCGATCTCGTCCACACCGACCGGGTAGTACCCACGTTCGCTGAACGCACGCGCGGCCGCCCGGATGATCTGCACCTTGCGATCCTTCGGACGCCGCCGGACCGACTGGCCGGCATCAGGCCGCGCGGGAGCGAGTTGCACCTCGCTGCGATCCGCGACCATGTACCTCTCCGTTCTTGGACGGCACTGTTGGTTGACAGCGCCGGACAAATCCACCTAAGTTAACCACAATTCGCAAAGTTAACCACTATTCGTGGCGAACCGTAGCGATTGCTTGCAGAAAACCGGCCCGCCGAATTACCGACCAGGAGCACCACATGAGCAACGCCGATTCCGCAACCACTCCTGCGGGCTTCTCAGCTGTCCACGACGGCAAGGTGCTCCGGGTGACCATCACCAAGCCCAAGCGCAAGAACGCTGTCGACTACGACACGATGGTCGCCCTCGGCGATACCTTCCTTGCCGCCGCCGAGGACTCCTCGGTACGAGTGATCCTACTGACCGGCGAGGGCACCGACTTCTGCACCGGCGCCGATCTGGCCGCGACCGCTTCGGAGGCGCAGCGCGGCATCACCTCCGACCAGGTGATGGATGCGGCCAATCGTCTCGTGAAATCGATTGTGGACGCGCCGATTCCGGTCATCGCCCGAGTCAAGGGCGCCGCGGCGGGCGTCGGCGTCGGCATCGCGCTCGCCGCCGATCTGGTCTACGCCAGCGCGGAGTCCTACCTGCTGCTCGCCTTCATCAATATCGGCTTGATGCCCGACGGCGGCGCCGCGGCGATGGTCGCCGCCGCCGCCGGACGCCCGCTCGCGGCCGAGATGGCACTGCTCGGTGAGCGGCTGCCCGCCCCGCAGGCCAAGGCGGCCGGGCTGTTCACCGCGGTGCTGGCCGAGGACGAACTGGACGCGAAGGTCGAGGCCGCCGCGGCGAAGATCGCCGCGGGCCCGCGCCGCGCTCTCGAGCTCACCAAGAAGGCACTCAACGCGGCAACTTTGACTCAACTCGACGCCTCGCTCGCGGCCGAGAAGTCCGGTCAGACCGAGCTGTTGCAGTCCCCCGACTTCATCGAAGGTGCGACCGCAATGCTCACCAAGCGCCAGCCGGTCTTCGCCGACTGAGCGGATAAGCTATGTTCATCGGCTATGGCTTACCTGGTTACCGGAGCAACTGGGTTCATCGGTCGGTTCCTCATCCCCGAGCTGCTCAAACGCGAGGGTGATATCCATGTGCTTGTCCGGCCGGGCATCAACTCGGCCGACCGCTACACCTGCTGTGCCCGCGAGTGGGACGGTGGTGATCGGGTGCGGCCGGTCCGCGGCGATCTCGGCGCCGACGGACTCGGCATCGATCCGGCGTGGCTGGCCGAGCACCGCGGATCGATCGATCAGGTCTTCAATCTGGCCTCCAGTTACGACCTGACCGAGCGCGGCGGCGGCACCAGACACGTGGTCGATGTGGCCGAGGATTTGAAAGCCGGCCTGCTGCATCATGTCTCGACGGTGGAGGTGGCCGGCTCGTTCGAGGACCTTTTCACCGAGGACATGTTCGACGAGGGCCAGGTGCTGACGACGCCGATGCAGCAGGCCAAGTTCGAGGCCGAGCGGATAGTGCGCGAGTCCGCACTGAACTGGCGCATCTATCGGCCGCCGATCGTTGTCGGCCACTCCCGCACCGGCGAGATCGACCGGATCGACGGGCCCTACTACTTCTTCCGGCTGCTGCGGATGGCCGCACAGCTGCCGAGGATCCTGCCGGTGCTGGTACCCAAGCTGGGCGAAACCAATATGGTGCCGGTCGATTTCGTCGCCCGCGCCCTGGACTACCTCGCCCACCAGCCGGGTTCGAACGCGACGACCTTCCATCTGGTCGATCCGCGCAGGCAGCGTGCGGTCGAGGCGCTGAACCTGTTCGCCGACGAGGCCGGGGCGCCACACCTGGTGGAGGTGATGCCCAAACGCACCCTCGACATGGTGCTGCGGGTGCCCGGCGCGAACTGGCTGCTCCCCCACGTCGGCGTCCCGCAGGATGTGTTGGAGCACAGCGAATTCACCTGCTGGTTCGACTGCCGCCGCACCACCGCAGCGCTCAGCGGAACCGACATCAAGGTGCCGCCGCTGGCCGCCTACGCACCGCTGATCTGGAAGTACTGGATCGAGAACTGGGTATGAGCCGCTAGTTACCGGTAGATATCCGACCCGGGCGCCCGCGCTGATACTCGACGCCGCGTTGCCGGGTCGACATAGGCGATGGCGGCTACGAATGCCGGACCGAGCACGGCAGTGACATATCTCGCCCGATGCGACGCGCTGCGCGAAAACCGACCGCCCTGGCGCACCGGAGGTGCGACCAGGGCGGTCGATAGCTATCAGGCCAGTTCAGCGCGCTTTAGATGCCCAGACCCTTGGCCAGGGTCGGCCAGGAGGCATGCAGCTCGTCATTCCAGTAGCCCCACGAGTGGGTGCCGGAGTTGCGGAAGTTGAATGTCGCCGGGATGCCCAGCTGGTTCAGCTTGCCCTGCAGGTTGCGCGTGCAGTAGTTGGTGCCCGCCTCGATCACGCCGCCGATGAGGATCTGATTGGCCAGACCGTAGGAGCCGGGCAGCGCGTGCGGGTTGTTCAGCTGGTCGTACTGGCCGGGCAGACCGTTGCCGGTCGAGATGTAGAGATCGAGACCGCGCAGCCCCTCGGCATGCACGTAGGGGTCGTTGTCGACCCAACCCTGCGAGCCCTTCGGGCCCCACATGTTCTCGGTGTTGCCGCCGCCCCAGGTCTCCACGGTCAGCTTCACGAACTCCGAGCCGACCGGGTCACTGGTCTGGGCGCAGCCGCTGTAGGCGGCCACGGCCTTGTACAGACCCGGCTTCGCGATCGGGAGCGCGAGCACGGTGGTACCCGAAGTCGACAAGCCGGCGATAGCGTTCACGCCGTTGGTGCCGAGCGCACCGTCGATCAGCGGGGGCAGCTCCTCGGTGAAGAAGGTCTTCCACTTGTTACGGCCCAGCGTCGGGTCGTCGTTGATCCAGTCGGTGTAGTAGCTCCACTTGCCGCCGATGGGCTGCACGACGTTGACGTTCTTGTCGCCGAGGAACTGCGCTGCGTCGGTCTTGGCGACCCACGACGCGTCGTCCTCACCGCCGCCCGCGCCGTTGAGCAGATACAGGGTGGGTCGCGGCACCGAGGCATCGGCCGGGCGCTGCACGTCGACCGGGAAGCTCCGGTCCATCGCCGCCGAGTACACGGTCAGCCGGATGCTGCGCCCGTCCTTGTATTCGGCCTTCGTGATCCGCGAGCCGTCGGGCGCGACCGGGTTGGCGAGCAGCGCCTTCGAATCCATGATCGGGTCAGCCGTCGCTGTGGATGTGCCGAATCCGGACATGATGCCCGCGAGAACTGCGGTGGCCGCGATCATCGCGGCGGCACGCGTGCCGCGGCGCCGGGACTGTCGACGGAGCAATTTCACACCTTCACTTCGTATCGAGATAACAAGCGGGCTTTCCCCTGGCCGCCGGGCATCCACACTCGGCACCACGCCGACCATACGGCCTATGTAGTCGTGACAACAGGGGCCATCGTTACTGCGATGTTGCCCCATCATGCCTGACCTGGCCAATCGATCATCTCATGCCCCCCGACGGACCCGGGCGGGTGTCACCCGCCCAGCAACTGCTGTCCGTGCTCGGCCAGGCCGCCCAATGCGCGGATCCAATGCTCGGCGAAGGTCTTCACCTCGTCGCCGCTGAACACCTCGGCAGCGTAGTCGAAGCGGATCAGCAGGCCGTCGGCGGTCGCGTCGGCGGTGAGGTCGAGCAGCAGGTCACCGACCGGCGCTTCGCTGTGCACCCGGGCCGGACGCAGATCGCGGTACCGCAGCGCGAAGCGCCCCCTCGGCAGTGCGCGCAGTCGGGCGCCGGTATCGGAGTTCAGGTAGCGCAGCACGCCGTAACCGACGCCACGCGCGGGCGCCGACCGGCACAGCTCCCTGATCTGCCCGATCGCGACGCCTGCCGCTGGTCCACCGACGAGTGCGTCGGCCACATCCACGCCGTCCAGTCGCAGCGGGAGCGGGTAGTCCGTGGTGAATCCGCCGACGATGGTGTCGGTCGGGGCCACCGAGCGGGCGTCGGCGGCCAGCCTGATCACCGGACCGATGGTGCGGGTGACCGTTTCACCGGCGGCGGTGACCAGCGCAAGGGCCACCGCGGTCAGCAGGACCTCGTCGACCTCGGCCTGATACGCCGCAGCCGCGGCGGCGACGGCAGCCGTGCCCTCGGCGGTAATGGTCAGCGACACCCGCCGCCGCACTCGTGGATTCGAGCCGCCCGCGGGATTGAGCGTGGCGGGCACCGCCCCCAAAGTATCCTGCCACCAGGTCATTTCATCGATAACGTCCGGGCCTTCCGCACGCCGCGACAGCGCGTGCAGCAGCTCGCGCAGACCCGACTCCGGCACTGCTGGGGCGGCGTGCCTGCCACGCCACCAGGCGGCGGACAGTTTGTCGATGATGGTGCGCCACGACGCGTCGTCCACCACCAAGCCGTTGGCGACCACCACCAGCGTCGCTTCTTCCCGCCCGCGAACAAGGACGAAGCGGATATTGCGGCCGTGCGTCGGGTCCAGCTCGGTGGCTACCTCGCGCACTACGTCATCCAGCGGCGGCGCGGTCTCCGCGCTCGTCCGATCCAACTGCAGGAAGGCCTCGTCGAATCGCTGGCCCGCGGCCGGGATCTCGAATACCGGTGCGCCGGAGCGCTCGTCCCTGCGCAGCCGGACCCACAGCATCGGATGCTGTTCGAGCACGGTGTCGACAGCCGCCTGCACGGCCTCGGGCAAGCAGGTCGATGGGACCTCGATCACAATCGCCCGCACCTCGACACCGGCCTCGAGCAACCGCACCGCATTCGGCGTCAACGGCAGCGGACCCGCGGAGTCATCGGGTTCGACCGCGGGTTGTGTCGACACCGGCATTACAACCTCGGGTGCGCGCGAGGCCTCCGGCATTTCTCGGACGCCCGGTGCTGCCGAGACCCCCACCACCAACGGAATTTCCGACGCCCTCGTGATTTCCGGCACAACCACGACATCCGACGGAGTCATGACCCCAGGCTCAACCACCACATCCGACGGCGTCGCGACCTCAGGCACAACCACCACATCCGACGGCGTCGCGACCTCAGGCACAACCACCACATCCGACGGCGTCGCGACCTCAGGCACAACCACCACATCCGACGGCGTCGCGACCCCAGGGCCGACCGGAAGGTGCGACTCTTTCGCGATCTCCGGGGCGACCGCGGCTTCCGGCAGGGTCGCCACCTCGACGCGGGCGATGGTCTCCGGGGCGAGCAGCGCGGTGAGCTGCGGGCCGATGACGTCGAGCGCTTCTGGAGAGGTCAGCTGGTCATGGCTCGCGGGAACCGGATGCGCGACGATGACGCCGTCGACATACGGCTGCCAGGCCGCATGTTCGGTTTCGTGGCCCGCGGCGGTGAAGTAGTCCAACCGGCCGTGGAATACCCGGTGCCGGTGGTCGACGGCGAGCTCGACCGAGCGCACCGCGGCTCGATAGATCCGGCCGAGTCGTTCCTGGGTGAGGACGGCCAGCTCCGGCGAAATGGCGGCGTGCAGGGCGGCGAGTGCGGCGTCGTCGAGCACCTGGAGGTTGTCGGTGCCCGCGAAGGCGTCGATGCCGAGTTCCGCGAAGGCGGCCCTGATCTCGGCGCGGAAATCGGCGATATCGCCGCCGGTGCGACCGTCGAGCAAGGCGAGCAGCGCCACCTGCGCGCCATCGGCCTGCAACTCGACCGCGACGGCATGGGCGAGCGCGCCGCCGAGGGACCAGCCGAGCAGGTTGTACGGCCCGTCCGGTTGCACCGCGCGGATCTCGGCGACGTAGCGGCGCACCATCGAGTCCAGCGAATCCGGCAGGTAGCCGGGCTCCGAAAGGGCTGGCGACTGCAGCCCGAAGATCGGTCGGTCCACCGGTACGTACGAGGCCAGACCTGTGTAGCACCAGGACAATCCGGCCATCGGGTGAATGCAGAACAGCGGCGCAGCGGCGCCGAAGGCTCGAATCGGCAGCAGCACTTCCAGCGCGGCGTTCACGTTCGGGTCGTCGTCGGTGTCGGTATCCGACGCTCCGATACGGCGAGCCAGCGCCGCGACGGTGGAGTCGGTGAAGAACCACTGCACCCGCACCTCGGCACCGGTCTGCGCACGCAGTCGGCTCACCGCTTGTGTCGCAACCAGCGAACTGCCGCCGAGGGCGAAGAAGTCGTCGTCGGCACCGATCCGCTCGATGCCGAGCACCTCGGCGAACACCTCGGCGACGACCCGTTCCAGTGGGGTCGACGGCGCCAGGTACTGCCGCGGCGCACGTTCCGGCTCGGGCAGCGCCGTGCGGTCGAGCTTGCCGACCGGTGTCAGTGGAATCTCGTCGAGCACCACGATCGCCGCGGGCACCATGTGCGCAGGCAGGACGCGCGCGGCGTATTCGGTGAGCGCCGCCGCATCGATGGTCCGGCTGGGCACCGGCAGCACATAGGCGGCGAGCATCTTCTCGCCCGTGCCGGTGTCACGACCGAGGGTGACCGCGAACTCCACGTCGTCGTGACTTGTCAGCACGGCGTCGATCTCGCCGAGCTCGATACGGAAGCCACGGATCTTGACTTGGAAGTCCGAGCGCCCGACCCAGTCGAGCTCCCAATCCACCGACGGCACCGCGGCATTGCCCGCCCGCTCCCCCGGCTCGGCATACCAGCGCACCACATCCCCGGTGCGATACATCCGCGCACCGGGAGCACCCCACGGATCGGCGACGAAGCGATCCGCCGTCAGCCCCGCGCGGTTGTGGTAGCCGCGGGCCAGCGCGTCACCCGCCAGGTACAGCTCACCGGCCACACCGGGCGGCACCGGGTGCAACCGCGAATCCAGCACCAGCAGCGACATTCCGTGGACCGGCTTGCCGATCGTGACGCGCCGCCGCGGGCTCAGCTCGCCATAGGAGACCGCGACCGTCGCCTCGGTCGGCCCATAGCCGTTGACATACCGGCGACCGGGCTGCCACCTGGCTACCAGCTCCGGCGTAGTCACATCGCCACCGACGCACAGGAATTCGAGCTCCGACAGCCCTGTCGGATCGACCGTGCCGAGCACCGCGGGTGTGAAGATCGCGTGGGTGACCCGTTCCGCGCGCAGCAATTCGGCCAGATCCGGGCCCGCGACGACGTTCGGCGGCACGATCACCAGCGTCGCGCCGGTGTGGAAGGCGCACAGCCATTCCAGGATCGATGGGTCGAAGCTCGGCGAGCACAGGTGCAGGAACCGGTGCCGTGGTGCGACATCGAATACCTCTGTCGCATAGTCGATCAGGCCGCCGAGGCCGGCATGGGTCACGGTGACGCCCTTGGGCATACCGGTCGAACCCGAGGTGTAGATGACGTACGCCGGATGTCGCGGCGTCAACGGCGCCAGCCGATCGGCATCGGTGACCGGATCGGCCGCGTACGCGGACACCACTGCCTGGGTGCCCGGATCGTCGAGCACCAGCCAACCGCGACCGGGCAGGTCATCGGCGTAGGCCGCGGCGGTGACGCCGACGATCGCACCGGAATCGGTCACCATGTGCCGAATCCGTTCCCCGGGATAGGTCGGGTCGATCGGCACGTGTGCGCCACCGGCTTTGGCCACCGCCCAGACCATGGCCACCATCTCGTAGGAGCGTGGGAGGGCCAGTGCGACCAGGCTCTCCGGGCCGACACCGCGATCGATCAGCACCCGCGCCAGTCGCGAGGAGTACTCGTCGAGTTGGCCATAGCTCACCGAGCGGCCCTCGTAGCGAACGGCGATGGCCTGCGGATCGGCGCGAACGGCACGTGTCAGCAGGTCAGGCAGCAGCGCGCCGGCCATCACCTGGTCTCGGTGCAGGCCGGTCAGCAGCGCGCTTTCGGCGGTGTCGAGCAGCGGCAGATCACCGACCGGGGTCTGCGGCCGGGTGGCGATCGCCGCGAGCAGTCGGGTGAATCGGTCGGCGAATACGCGCACCGTGGCGTCGTCGAAAAGATCACGCGCGAAGGTGAATTCGCCGCGCATGCCGACGCCGTCGACGGAATCGCCCGCCGCCCAGATGGTCAGGGAAAGATCGTAGGACGCGACACTGGTGTCGAAATCGACGGTCTGGATGCTCAGCCCGGGCAACTCGAAGCTGCTGTCGGGGAGGTTCAGGAACGACAGCGCCACCTGGAACAGCGGATGGCGTGCGGTCGAGCGCGGCGGATTGAGCAGCTCGACCAGTCGCTCGAACGGCAGGTCGGCGTGCGCGAAGGCCTGCAGGTCGGTGTCTTTGGTTCGCGCGAGCAGCTCACCGAAGGTGAGCTCGCCCGGTACGTGGGTACGCAGCACCAAGGTGTTGACGAACATGCCGATCATGTCGTCGAGTTCGGCCTCGCCGCGCCCTGCCACCGCGGTGCCGATGGCAACATCGTCGGTACCGGACAACCGAGCCACGAATACCGCGAGCGCGGCGTGCACAACCATGAACATGGTCGCGTTGTGTTCGCGGGCCAGTTGGCGCAGTCCGGCGTACACCTGCGCCTCGACCACGAAATCCGTGGTGCCGCCGGCGAAGGACTGCACCGCGGGGCGGGTGCGGTCGGTGGGCAGGTTCAGCTCGGCGGGCAAACCGGCCAGCGCGGTGCGCCAGTAGCCGGCCTGCGCCGAAATCACACTTTCCGCATCGGATTCCGCACCGAGCAGCTCGCGCTGCCAGATGCTGTAGTCGGCGTATTGCACGGGCAGCGACGCCCACGCGGGCGCCTCGCCCCCGCTGCGGGCGGAATAGGCGAGCATCACGTCGCGCACCAGCGGCCCCATCGACCAGCCGTCGGCCCCGATGTGGTGGGCGACAAAGACCAGGATGTATTCGCTGTCATCGAGCTGGAACAGCCTGGCACGGAACGAGACCTCGACGCTGACATCGAAGCCCGCGGCAACGATGTGCTGAACCTGCTGGACGGCCGCAGCCTCGGCGATCGGCAGCGGCTCGAGATCGACACGCACCTCATGTGGCGCGAGCACCTGCTGAATCGGGCCATCGGGGGTCTGCGGATAAATGGTGCGCAGCACTTCGTGCCTGACAACCATGTCCTGGACGGCCAGGTGCAGCGCCGCGACATCCAGCTCACCGGACAGCCGGATCGCGACCGGGATGTTGTAGGCCGCCGAATCGGTGTCGAACTGGTTGAGGAACCACATCCGAAGCTGCGCGAGCGACAACGGGATCCGCTCGGGACGCGGCCCGGCAACCAACGCGAGACGCCCACCGACGCCGACATGCTGCTCCACCTTCGCGGCCAACCCCGACACGGAAGGCGCCTCGAACAGCTGACGGACCAGCACTCGGGTGTCCAGTGCCGCGCCGACGCGGGCCGCGGCCTGGGTGGCCAGCAGCGAGTTTCCGCCCAATGCGAAGAAGTCGTCGTCCACGCCGACCCGCTCGACACCGAGCACATCGGCGAACACACCCGCAACGATCTCCTCGATCGGCGTCGAGGCGGCACGGAAGACCCGCGTCTGGAATTCCGCTTCCGGCAACGCCTTCCGGTCCAGCTTGCCGTTGGCGTTCAGCGGCAGGGCCGTCAAGGGCAGGTACGCGTTCGGCACCATGTACGACGGCAGGACCGCCGACAGCGCCGCTTTCACCGCGACCACATCCACGCCGGACTCGGGATCCGCCGCAACCAGATACGCGATCAGCCGGTCGCCGATTCTCGGATCGGACTGCGCGATGACAGCGGCCTGCGCGATCCGAGGCAGCGCAAGTAGCGCCGCCTCGATCTCGCCGAGCTCGATACGGAAACCACGAATCTTCACCTGGAAATCGGTAC
>NZ_JBHTDL010000015.1:0-69837 GCF_042675075.1 Nocardia sp. GCM10030253
CCCGCCGGACACCTCGACCGAGCCTGGCCGGGCGTCGGCCGTGGCACAAGTCTCTAAGTAGCCGATTATCGAGCGGAGGGTACTAATCGGACGTTGGTATCGTGGGGCAAGCGCTTGGCGGTAGGTGTCCATGGGAGGAGGGCGCGTGTGCCCACAGTGCGCCGGTTCTGGATCGAATTCGATCCAGACCACGGAGCAGAAGCACTCAACCAAGCGTTGCGATGACCGCCTGAACCCGCACCGAGTTGAGGATGTTCAAAGGGCTAGGGGCATGGGTGGCGAGCGCTACGACCCGAACAATCTGCATTCGCTGTGCCGCCCAAGACATGAGGCGAACACCATTGGCGAGGCCCTCGGCCCGCGCTGGGCGTACCTGAATTGCCGCCGATCCTGCTGCACTCGCGACGCCCTCTGAATGGGTTCGGGCTCCGCGACTTCGGAGTCTCCTGCCGGACCCACACGATTTCTCCACACTTGGTAACCGGATCGGACACAACTGGTCGATACAGTGACCGCGTGTTTGCTCGTGATACATCGCGGAATCGCTTGAACCTTCTCGCGTACATATTGCATGTCGTTGCCGTCGGCGCGCTGGCTGTGGCGTGGGTGGCGATCGGGCTCGGACTGTACTCGGAGCCGGGAGCGGATCCACGGTTCGAGCTCGAAGCGGGCGGCCGCTTCGCGGCCAACCTCATGGTCTATTGGCCGTTCCTGTTTGTGATTAGCCCGGTGCTGGTCGTCACTGGCATTTTCGGGCTGATGCCATACCGGTTCGCGCCTGGCGGCACCATCGCGGGTGGGGTAGTTGCCAGTTTGTTCGCTCAGTGGGTGGGAACCGAGCTGTACTTGTCCGATTACAAGCCGGCGTTATCCGGACACCTCGACACGAGCATCGTCGCGGCGTGCTTCGCACTTGCCGCAGCGTTCGCGGCAGCCTTCTTGCACTTGTATGGCAACCGATCCGGTCGGACGCGCGCCGCCTCGATGCGAGGCGGAGCAGTGCTGGTAGTTGCCATTCTCGTCGGTGTGGTGGTCACCATTCCGCCGCTGATCGCGGGCAGCGGCACGCCGTCCGGTGTCCTGGCTCGGCTCGTCACCGACCCCCATTGCGGCAGGAACTTGTCGGACTGGACCGACGAGGGACAGACGACCGTCTACACGGGCGGCGCGACACAGTCGTATCCGCCGAAGGATGTGCCCGACAACGTGTTCGGGGTCGTGGTCACACTGCGTAACGGCACAGGCAGCGTCGAAACTACCCCGCCGACCGCGATCTCGTTCCGAGACGAGCTGCCATTACGGTCGGGTCCGCCGGGAACCGAAGTGATGCTGTATCAGCCTGGTACAGGCAACGAGTTCGCGTTTACTCACCTGCGCGCTCCGAATTGTGAGGCTGGCAGTAGCCGGGTGGTTTCGGCGACCTACAAATATGCGGATTACGGCGGAACGAGCACGTCTCAGATTCAGGGCACGGTATCTCGTAGCGACTAACGCGCTGGCAGGGGTGTTTGATAGCCGTCGCTGATCTGGATGTCCGCACATGCCGCATACCGCGCGTACCTCTTCGCCCTCACTCGGGCAGCGGAGCTAGCTGCACACAAACTCTCGGTCCTACGCGGGTGTCGGGCTGGTGATGCGGTTTTCGGCCGTCCGCTCGCTCCGTCCAACGGGGAGACGAGCGGACGGCCTGCCGCGTGGGTCAGCTTATTTCTGCCGTATGGGGAAGATCCGCGACAGATGTTCCGACATGAATGGTGAAGACTCCGGCCTCGGTTTCCCAGCCGTGCTCGGTCCAGTGCTCGAAAGCGCGCTGTGGCACATCAATGTCGATGGTGCGTGACTGTCCGGGTTCGAGGGTGACGGTAGTGAAGCCGACGAGCCATCGGACCGGGCGGTCGATGGCGCTGTCCGGTCGGGACAGGTATGCCTGGAATACCTGCTTCCCGGTGCGGGCTCCGGTGTTGCGGACGGTGAGGGTGGCTGTGCGGCCGGAGACCGTCAGATCACTGGAGGACCAGGTGGTGTAGCCGAGTCCATGGCCGAAGGGATAGGCGGGTTCGATGCCGGCCCGCAGCCAGGCGCGGTAGCCGATATGGATGCCTTCGGTGTAGTCGAGGACGCCGTTCGTCGGCGTGGTGTCGAGGACGGGGACCTCGGCGACGGTCTTGGGCCAGGTGGTGGGCAGCCGCCCGCCGGGTTCGGCCGCGCCGGTGAGGATTTCGGCGAGTGCGGTGCCGAACTCCTGGCCGGGGAACCAGGCCAGCAGTACGGCGGCGACATCGTTGCGCCACGGCATCTCCACCGGTGCACCGGAATTGACCACCACGACGGTGCGCGGATTCACCGCGGCGACCGCGGCGACGAGTTCGTCCTGGCGGCCGGGCAGGCGCAGTGAGGTGCGGTCGCTGCCTTCGCTCTCGATGTACTCGGTGGTGCCGACCACGACCACCGCGGCCTCGGCGGTGCGTGCCAATTCGATTGCGGCCGTGAACTCTTCATCCTCGGGACGTTGCGGGCGCTTGATGCCGAGGGTGATGCCCATGACGACACCCAGACCCGGGATGGCCCCCTGGACGGTGACGGCGATCCGCACATCGACTTCCTGGCCGACGGTGAGGGTCCGGGTCACCGACCGCTGCGGTGGGTTCAGCAGCGCCGCGGCCGGATCGCCCCCGGTCAGGGTGACGTCTTCTTCGAGCGCCACCGTTGCGTCGATATCCAGTCGCACCGGGCCGGTGCCACCGAAACCGATCTCCCAGTCGCCCGCGACATCGGCGCGCACCCGCGCGTGCAATTCGATCAGCGTCGCCTCGGTAGCCAGGTCGTCACCAAGCATGACCACGGTGCCGGTCGCGCGGTGCCGGGTGCCTATCTCGGCCTCGCCTGCGAAGTACCGCACATTCATTCCCGGCGTTTCGGTTTCCGGGTCGGTGATCAGCTCGAGCGGGGCGGGGATCAATCCCTCGACCAAGCGGTAGCCCGGTGTATGGGTCACCGGGAGTACGGCCGCCAATCCGGCCAGGGGCGTGCTGAGGTGATCCGGGATCACCGTCGCGCTGCCGCCGCCCATGATGCGCGGTTCCGCTGCTGCCGGACCCAGCAATGCGACCGAGGTGTCCTCGCGCAGGGGGAGTGTGCCGTCGTTGTGCACCAGCACCATGGCCTGGGCGGTGATGTTGCGAACCACGTCGCGCACCTGATTGTCGGTGAAATGCATGGTGGGCCGGGGTGATTCGTCCAGCGCGCCGACACGGCCCGCGAATCGCAGGATCCGTCGCACCTTGTCGTCGATCGCGGACTCGGGGACCGCACCGGACCGGATCGCCGCCAGCAGCGGCTCACCCCACAGCATCGGCGGGCCGGGCATGCAGAGATCGGTGCCCCCGGCCGCGCCCTCGGTACTGCGGACGGCCCCCCAATCGGACACCACCACGCCATCGAATCCCCATGCGCCCTTGAGTGGTTCGTCCAGCAGCGGGTTCTCCGACATGGTGACGCCGTTCACGCCGTTGTAGGAGTCCATGATCATCCAGGAGCCGGCCTCGACGGCCCGTTCGAACGGGTACAGGTAGACCTCACGCAGCGCGCGGCCGCTGACACGGACATCGACGGTGAAGCGGTCGGTCTCGGAGTCGTTGGCCACGAAGTGTTTCGGGCACGCGCTGACCCCGTGCTCCTGCACGGCTCTGACATAGGCGGCGGCCATCTCGCCGGTGAGCACCGGGTCCTCGGAGAAGCATTCGAAGTGCCGCCCGCCCACCGGCGACCGGTGCAGGTTGATGGTCGGTCCCAGCACCGCGTACACGTTCTTGCGCCGGGCCTCGGCGGCGATCAGCGCGCCGACCTCGCCGAGCAGCTGCGGATCCCAGGTCGCCGCCATGGCGGTCCCCGAGGGCAGGCTCACCGAGGGATCGCGTTCGTCCCAGTTCTCCCCGCGCACACCCGACGGCCCGTCCGATACCGGCATTTCGGTGAGCCCGATGGCGGGATCACCCGCCAGCCGGAACAAGCTCGCTCCGGAGATCAGTCGTAGCTTGCCGGGCAGATCGAGCTTTGCCAGCAGTTCCTCGATGCGGTCGTCCATATGAAAGTCCTAGTCTTCGGTCAGTTCGTGATGTTGCTGGCCTGATCGGCCCAGTGCGCGTTGCGCAGCATTTCGCCGGTGCCGGAGACGAATGCGCTGTGCGCGTGGGAATCACCGCGCAGCCGGTCCATGAACCATGCGGTGAGGTAGCCGAGGTAGCCGTCGACACCGGCGGTGCACCCGTAGTTCGTGCATCCGGGCTGGCCCTGAATGTCATTGTGGTTGGCGTCCGCCAACGCTGCCTTGGCCTTGGGTAGCCATGCGGGCATCGCGTCGTAATAGCCTTGCATGGATTGCGGGCCGATCTGCTGCTGTGGCGCTATCTGATTCGACGGGGAGACGGGGTCGGCGGTGGCGTTGACCAGCAGCACCGAGCCCGAGGTCAGCGTGGCGGGGTCGATGCAGATGTCTTGTCCGGGCACGAGCGGCATGGCCTTGCAGAGGGCCTGCATCGGCATCTCGACGGTGACCGCAGTGGTGAGCGCGCCCCTCGAACGGGCGAGGGCGTTGAGCGCGCCCAATCCGCCCTGGGAGTGGCCCATCGCGCCCGCCGACCGGGTATCCAACTTCCCGTAGAAGACGCTGGCCGGATCATGGTTCTGCTCGGTCAGGTAGGTCACCGCGTCGAGCATTTGAGCACCGGTACCGGTGTTGGTCATGTCCGGGGCGATCACCACGAAACCCCAGGAAACCAGATGCGAAAGCAGGTAGTCGTATTCGCGAGGGTGCGCGTTCGTGCCGTTTCCCCAGGTGATGATCGGATAGCGAGTCCCGTTCGCGCCGAGATTCGCCGGGTGCCAGATGTCGTAGGCATCGCGGGTGGAGGTGCAGCAGTCGGTGCCGGTCCGTATTGCCACCGGATGCGGACCCGCCTGGTAGTACGTGGCTTCGACCGGTCCGGCGGGTTGATAGCCGGGAGCGGCGCTGGCCGGCGCCACGGCGGAGATCGCGGCGCAGGACAGCGCGATTGCCGCCACGACGCCATGGACACGGCTGCGCTGCCGTGTGGATTGTTGACTACGGTCTTTCACGATCCAAGACGTTAGGGCGGTCGCCTCCGATTCGAGGCCGTCCACATCGTTCTGCAGACAGTTGCAGACGGGTGCCGTCGACGGCGCAATCTGGCGAAAAAGCTCGACCGGGCATGACCGCCAGTGTGTGACCTGGACAATGGCGAAATAATGTAACAGGTTACTATGTAATGATGACCTCGGATGCTCAGCCACGTCCCGGGCGGCCGCGTGATGCTGATAAGGACCTCGCGGTGCTCGTCGCCGCCCGCCATCTGCTCGCCGAGGTCGGATACCCGCAGACGACCGTGGTGGCGATCGCCAAGCGCGCCGGGGTGAACACTCCGGCGATCTATCGGCGCTGGCCCACCCGGCAGGCGTTGCTCGAAGAAGCCATCCATGGGCCGGGGGGTCACGCCCTGCCCGAGCCGACCGGTGATTTGCGCGCCGATCTGGCCACCTGGGTGCGGATCTTCCTGGTCCGCGCCGAAAGCCCCGCCGCACGGGCCGGTGTACCCGGGTTGCTCGCCGATTCGCAGACCGAGGAGGCGCGCCGCCGGTTGCTCGCCATCGGCGCTCCGATACGCAAAGCGTTTGCCGAACTGCTCGGCGGCGCTGTGGACGATGGCCGGATCCCGCCGGGCGCCGACACTGGTTTGATCTTTGAAATCCTTTCCGGAACAACAACATTCCATGCGTTGGTGCGCGGCGGGGATAGTGGGTCGTTCGTGGGCGATTTGGCGGATGCCCTATATGTCATGGCGTCCCACGGGTCGCCGAATGGTCCGATATCGCGTTGACGTAACCCGCCGGTCGCGTTCCGGATATGCAACCCGAAGTTGGCGCGAGCTCGGGCGGCTGGCAATAACGTAACATGCTACTATGTAATTATGAGCTGGGAGTTCGAGCCATGTCAGCTGTTCGCCGAAGTCGAATGAAAGTCGATCTGCAGCTGGACGCACGGCCTGGCGAGATAGCGTCTCGGGCGAGCGAATTGGTTGCCTGCGGTGCCGATGGGTTGTTCACCTTCGAGGGTGCGCACGATCCTTTTCTGCCGCTCGCCTTGGCGGCGGGCGCGGAACCGGTCGACCTGATGACCAATGTCGCCATCGCGCTACCGCGCAGCCCGCTGCATCTGGCACATGCGTCCTACGATCTGCACTTGCTCAGCGGTGGCCGGTTCCGGCTGGGGCTGGGCTCGCAGACCCGACCGCACATCGAAAAGCGTTACGGCGGTGAGTGGTCGCGGCCGGCAGCGCGGATGCGGGAAGTGGTGCTGGCGGTCAAGGCGATCCTCAGTGCCTGGCAACACGGCACGGCACTGCGCTTCGAGGGGGAATTCACCCGGCACACCCTGATGCCGCCCACCTTCGACCCCGGACCCAATCCCTATGGGCTGCCGAAGATCTGCCTCGGTGCGCTCGGTCCGAGCATGACCCGGGTGGCCGCCGAAGTCGCTGACGGACTGCTGGTCATGCCGTTCAACAGCGCCCGCCACTTCCGGGAGCGCACTCGGCCCGCTATCGACGAGGGCCTCGAACGCGCCGGTCGTGACGCCGCGGAGCTGTCGATATATCCGCAGGTGGTCGTCGCGACCGGCCGGACCGCGGCCGAACTTGACGCCGCGGCCCGCGGCGCTCGTCGACTGCTTGCCTTCTACGGATCGACTCCGGCCTACCGTCCGGTCCTCGACGTGGAGGGGTGGGGAGATCTGCAACCGGAATTGAACGTCCTGTCCAAGCAGGGCGCGGTCACCGCGATGACCGCGCTCATCGACGACCGGATGCTCCGGACGCTGGCCGTCCATGGCACCCCCGAAGACTGCGCCGCCGAGATCGTGGCTCGCTTCGGTGGCCACGCCGACCGGATCTGCTGTTATTTCCCCGGATATGAGATCGCCAGCGAACACGTCATGGACCTGATCGCCGCGCTGCTGGCCAATTCATGAGCGACCTGCGCATCGAAATCGACGGCGGTGTAGCGGTTTTGACCCTGGACCGCCCGCAACGCCGCAATGCCTTCACCGGCGCGATGGGTCGCGCGCTCGGGCAGGCATACCGCGACCTCGACGCCGACGACGCGGTCCGGGTTCTCGTACTGACCGGGGCCTCTGCGGCCTTCTGCGCAGGAGCGGACCTGTCCGGCGGCGCGGACACCTTCGAAAGTCCGGATCACACCACCTTCTCCGCCTCCCCGGTCGATCCGCCTGCCTTCGCGCTACGGAAACCGGTGATCGCCGCGGTGAACGGCCATGCCATCGGCATCGGCATGACGCTGGCCATGCAAGCAGACATCCGTATCGTCGCCGCCGACGCGCGCTACGCCATCCCGCAGGTGCGGCTGGGCGTCCTGCCCGATGCCATGGCGCATTGGACGGTGGCCCAGGTCGCGGGCCTGGCGGTGGCAGCAGACATTCTGTTGTCCGGCAGGGCATTCGACGGCCGCGAGGCGGTTCGCCTCGGACTGGCCAGTCGCTGCCTGCCCGCTGCTGAAGTACTCCCGGCCGCGCTCGAACTGGCGCAAGACATGGCGGTCAATGTCGCCCCCATGTCCGCCGCGCTGAGCAAAAGACTGCTGTGGGACACCGCGATTCGCGGCTACCACCCCACCCGCGTCGCCGATCTCGAAACCGAACTGCACCTACAGGTCATGGGCCGCCCCGACGCCGCCGAAGGCGTGCGCGCCCGTCTCGAACATCGCGAACCGGTCTGGTCGGCGCGACTGTCGACCGAATGGAAGGACCTACCAGAAACATGATGATCTCTTCCGATCCTGGCGCAGCAACGCGGACTACCGACGAGGTGCTCGACGGCGTCGACCTCACCGGGCGCACAGCTTTGGTGACCGGGGCGACCAGCGGGATCGGGGCCGAGACTGCCCGTTCCCTGGCTGCCGCCGGGGCCACCGTCGTGCTCGCCGCCCGCGATTTCGACGCCGCGGTCGATCGCGCTTGCCGCATCCGCGAGCTATACCCGAACGCTGACCTGGACGTCATAGCTCTGGACCTGACCGATCTGAACAGCGTGCGCGCCGCCGCGGGCATTCTCGCGCTACGGCGCACCGGTCTCGATCTGCTCATCAATAACGCCGGGGTGATGTACCCGCCACTCATTCGGACCGAAAAAGGATTCGAATTGCAGTTCGCCACAAATCATCTCGGACACTTCCTACTCACCGCCCAACTGCTCCCGGTGCTGGCGGCCACCGGCGTGCGGACCGGACGTCCGGCGCGGGTGATCACCCTCTCCTCCGACGCGCACCGTGCCTATCCGATCGACCTGCAGGACCCGCACTGCTGGCAGCGCCCGTACGACAAGTTCGTCGCCTACGCCCAATCGAAGGCGGCGAATGTGCTGATGACCGCCGAATTGCAGCGGCGGCTGGCCGCGGCTCCGGTCGCCGCCTACACCGTGCACCCGGGTGTCTGCGTGACGGGGTTGGCCCGCTTCATGTCTCGCGGCGACTTCGCTGAGATGCGTCGGCTCAGTGCCGGCAGTCCGGATCGGCTGGCCAACCCGAAATCGGTCGAGCAGGCCGCCGCAACGTCGGTGTGGGCCGCGACGGCGACGGAACTCGATGCGCATCGGGGCGCGTACCTGACCGATTGCTCGATCGGCCAGGCGGCCGACCACGCCACCGATCCGGACACGGCCGTTGCGTTGTGGGAACTGTCCACCCGGCTGACTGCCTCGCATTGACGACGAGAGCGCTTCCAGTGCTTGCGAATTCAGATTTCAGGAGCCCTTCGATGTCCCTTGCTGTAGACGCCGATCAGCGCGCGCTGGCCGAGTCCGTCGCCGCGTTCGCCCGCAAGATCGCCCCACTGTCGCGGACCCGCGATCACCTTCATCATTACGCGGTCGGGAAAATGCCCGCCGAAGTCTGGGACGCGCTGTGCGAGCAGGGCTTGCACAATCTGCACCTGTCCGCGGCATATGGGGGCGACGAGTGCGGACTGGCCACGCTCGCGGTCGTCGTCGAGCAATTGAGCGCGGCATTGTTCCCCGGCCCGTACCTGTCCACCGTGACCGCGAGCGCGCTGACAATGCTCGCGCAGGCCGGCTCGAAACGGCTGCTGGAGGACTTCAGTGCCGGCATGACCGGCACGGTGGTTACCGGGTCCGCGCTGCGGGCAACCCGGCATCCGGACGGCTGGGTGGTGTCCGGGCTTTCCGATCCGGCACTCGGATTGCCGGGCGCACGACGTCTGGTAGTACGCGCCGAGATCGACGGCAATCCCGGTGTGACCATGTGGTTCTGGCTCACATCCGCCGAGGCGAACACCTCGGTACCGGTGATCGGGGCCGAAGTGGTCGACCTGACCCGTTCGGTCGGCCGCGCCGAATTCGGCGCCTACCCGGTGCCCGCGGCACAGGTGCTGGAGGGTATCGATACGGCCACGGCGGAGTTGTGGATGACCGCGCTGCTGGCGGCCGAAGCCACTGGCGTCTGCACTTGGTTCCTGGATACCGCCGTCGAATACGTCCGCATGCGACAGCAATTCGGCCGTCCGATCGGTAGCTTCCAGGCCGTCCAGCACAAGGCTGCGCTCATGCTGGTCCGCGCCGAAGTGACCGCTGCGGTCACCTGGGACGCGGCGCGCGCCGAAACCCAGTCCACCGATCAGCAGCGCCTCGCCGCCGCGCACACCGCAGTGACCGCCCTGCCCGCCGGAGTCGACCAGGCGTTGGAGTGCATCAGCCTGCTCGGCGGCATCGGATTCACCTGGGAACACGACGCGCACCTGTACTGGCGACGGGCGATCAGCCTCGCTGCGGCCGGCGGTGGCGAGGACCACTGGGCCCGCGAACTGGGGGAGCGGTCGCTCAGTGCCGAGCGTGACTTCTCCTTCGTCACACCGGAATCGCTGCCTGAGCTGCGCGCCAGGGCCGGATCCGTCCTTGACGAGGTGGCCGCCATGCTCGATGACGAAATGCCCTCCGCCGGTTGGGCGCCGGCGCGGGGCGCGGCTCGCCGGGCCCGGCTGGCAGCCGACGGCTTGGTCGCACCGCATTACGCGCACCCGTACGGACTCGGCGCGGGCCCGGCCGAACAGGCAGTAATCGCCGAGGAATTCGCCCGCCGCGATCTCACCCAGCCCGAACTGGCGATCGGTGGCTGGGTGCTGCCGACCCTGATCGAATACGGCAGTGCCGAGCAGCGTGACCGGTTCGTCTCCGACACCCTGTGCGGCCGCATCATCTGGTGTCAACTGTTCTCAGAACCCGGTGCGGGATCGGATCTGGCTGGATTGTCCACTGCCGCACGAAAAGTGGAAGGTGGTTGGCTGCTCACCGGCCAAAAGGTATGGAACTCCCAAGCGCAAGAAGCGGATTGGGCCGTCTGCCTGGCCCGCACCGACCCTACCGCGCCGAAACACGCCGGTCTGACCTATTTTGTGGTCCGTATGAACAGCGAAGGCATCGACGTACGACCGCTTCGGCAGGCCACCGGTATCTGGGAATTCAACGAGGTATTCCTCGACGAAGTGTTCGTGCCCGACCGCGACGTCGTCGCCAACCCCGGCGACGGCTGGCGAATCGCCGTCACCACCCTCTCCAACGAACGACTCACCATGGGATCGGCCACCTTCGGCCACGGCTCGAGCGCGCTGGTGCGCCGTCTGCTCGACTCCGGTGACCACGCGGGCTCCCGCGACGACGCGGTGCGCGTGCTCGGCCGGAATACCGCCCTCGAACTCTCGGTCGCGGCATTGAATCTGCGCAATGCCCTTGCCCGTATCAACGGCGTCGCCGACACCAACAGCGCGCGCACCAGCGTCCGCAAGGTCTGGCACGCTATTGCCCAGCGAGAAGCCTCCCGTGCGCTGATGTCGATCCTCGGTCCGCGCGCCGCCCTCGGCCACCCCGACCAGCCCTACATCTTCGATTTCCTCGGCCTGCCCGCCATCCTGTTCGGCGGCGGCACCATCGAGATTCAGCTCGACATCATCGCGCGACGCGTACTGGGACTGCCCCGATGACAGCGCGTTCAGCGCGTCGTAGTCGCGGCCACCGCGAGCAGGGCGTCGGCGATCTGCTCGCAGAATGCGTCGGCATCATCGGCGCCGTGCGTGAGCGCCCGGAACAGGGTCGCGCCGCGCAGTAGTTCGAACACCGCGTCGGCATCACAGTCGGGCGAGGCCTGACCCGAGGCCGCTGCGACGGACAGCAACTCTCGCAGTGCTTCGCGGGTGGGCAGCTCGCCGCGATCGAGCAGGCGGCGGTAGCTGTCGTGGTCGTTGTGATACTCCGAGAGCAGGCCCGGTATCGCCGAGCGGGCCGCCGGATGCGCGGAAGCGGCCAGGAACAGACGGGTCCAGGCCAGCAGATCCGCGCGCAGGTCCCCGCTCGGCGCGGGGTGGTTGAACTCGTCGAGGGCGAAGATGGCGTCCTCCACCAGTGCCCGCTTGCTCGGCCAGCGGCGGTAGATCGAGGTGGTCACCACGCCCGCCCGGCGTGCCACCGCGGCAATGGTTGTGGCTTGATAACCCGCACTGACCAGCAGCTCCTGCGTGGCGCTGAGCACCTGCTCATCCAGTTGCGGGTCGCGCGGGCGACCCGGACCGGAACGGGTGCGCGAGGGTGCGTTCACCGGAACTCTCCCATCGGGTCGAAAAGAAATTCTGCGATTGAGGTTACATCTAGAACGTGTTTCAAATACGCTATGACCCGTATTCTAAATATGTGGCCGCGGCCACGTGCACCGAGAGGTACTCGCCGATGTTGACGCCACAGGACGAACTGCTCTGCCACCAGCTGCCCACCACCTTCGACCACGTCCAGCAGAGCGATCTGCGCTGGACCGAGCGCGTAGTGATGTACGGCTTCGACACCACCGGCCGCGTGAGCGTGATGACCGGTATGGCGCGCTACCCCAACCGCAATCTCATCGACGCCTACGCGATGATCACCATCGGCGACAAGGCGCACGTGGTGCGCTTGTCCCGGCAGATCGACGGCCGCTACGACGGGCTCGGCTCCTGGCAGGTCGGCCCGTTCACCTACGAGATCGTCGATCCGCTGCACAAGGTGCGCGCCACCCTCGCCGACAATGCGCACGGCATCGAACTGCAGCTCGAATTCGACGCGCAGTTCCCGGCTTACGAGCAGGAGCCCGCCTTCTTCCGCACCCGCGGCCGCGTGCGCGAGGACGCCCGCCGCTACTACCAGAACGGCCGCATCTCCGGCTGGCTGGAGGTCGAGGGCGAGCGCATCGAGATCGATCCCGAAACATGGTGGTTCGGTCGCGATCACTCATGGGGCACCCGGCACGGCGGTGGCGGCGGCGCCATCAATGAGGGCGGCGGCAGCCTGCAACCCAATGAGATTCCTGACGGTGTCCTGTACTACATGGGAATCTTCCAATTCGAGGACGAGCTGGTGCATTTCGCGCAGCGCGAGACTCCCGAAGGGCACCGCTGGCACTTCGAAGGCACGGTGCTCGCACCTTTCGGCTCCGACGCGCAGCCGCAGCCGGTGCGCGACGCCGGGCACGACCTGACCTTCCGCGACGACTTCCGCATTGTCAGCGGCGGCACGTTCACCATCGTGGACGCCGCAGGCAAGACCCGGGAATTCACCATCACCCCCGTCTCCGACTTCTGGCCGGGCATTGCGGGATACGACTTCTACCGCGGCTACGCCTCCGGCCTGTGGAAGGGCGAGGACTGGAGCGACAGCTTCGTCGCCGACCTCACCGACACCAAGGACCTGAAGCAGGCCAGCATGCTCAGCGAGACCTTCTGCCGCATCGAGACCGAAGGCAAGGTCGGCTACGGCCTGGTCGAAATGGTCTTCCTGGGGCGCAACGAGCGCTACGGGTACGAAGGGTACTGAACTTGAGCACTACTCGACTGCCTGCAGAGCAGCTGGCGGCGGCGCTGGAGCCTGCTGTGCACCGGAACCTCCCGCTGTCCGGCGGTGCCCAGGTCCGCAATTTCCATCGCACCGATCGTGGATTCGCCACTGAGACATACACTTTCGAGCTCGTAGACGAAAGCAGGTCGCTGCCACTGGTTTTCCGGCGTCCACCGGAGATGGCGCTGTTTCCCGACTACGATCTGCTGCGGCAGGTGCTGGTCATGCGGCGGCTGGCCGACACCGATATCCCCGTCGCTACGCCGATCTGGCTGGACCGGGAAGGCGACGATCTCGGCGGCCCGTACTTCGTGATGAACCGGCTCACGGGCGAAGCGCCCAGCGACTATCCCTCATATCATGTGGCGGGAAACTACTTCGAGGCCACGCCCGAGCAGCGCGAACGCATGTGGTGGGGGTGCGTCGACACCATCGCCGATATTCACCTGTTGGATTGGCGGGCACTGCGGCTGGACTTTCTTGCGCTGCCACAGCACGGCAGCAGCCCGGTCGAACAGATCGTGAATTACCTGGACTCGGCACTGGGCTGGGCCGCTACGGGCAATCAGCCCGAGACCTATCGGCGGGCCATCGCCTATCTGCGGGCCAACCGCTACGAGCCCGAACACATCACACTCTGCTGGGGTGACGCCCGCATGTCGAACATTCTCTACGACAAGGACTTCCGGGTCAGCGGCGTATTGGACTGGGAGATCGCCTACCTCGGCGATCACGAGGCCGATCTGGCCTGGCTGCTGTTCCTGGACTGGGCAAGCAGCGAATTCGAGGGACGTGCGCCGCTACCCGGCACACCGACCCGTGAGGAGACCATCGCCTACTACGAGAAGCGCGCCGGGATGCCGGTCCGCAATCTCCGCTACAACGAGATCCTGGCCGCCGTGCTGCTGTCGGTTCCCCTGCTGCGCATGGCCAATCGCATACAGCTACCGCCGGAAATGAACATCACCGGCTTCTGCACCACCCGAATCGAGCAGCTGCTGTCCTGATCCGCGGACCGACTATTCGTGGCAAGACTCCGCCCCGGGACCGGCCCGGGGCGGACCCCCGTCTCTCGTGTGGTGACCAGGGGGTAGGAAGGCCCATGAAGAAGCACACAGCAGAGGCCGGAATCGCGCACCACATGCTCGGACTGCCCTGATGGCGACCCCACGGGTAGACACCGGGAAGCAACCCGCTCGGTATGATCCATCGGTGCAATCCGATCCGAGTGGCGACGTCGGCGCGGTGCTGCGCGCCGCTCGGCGCGCGGCCGGAGTCACCCTGGCCGGGATGGCGGCACGCACCTGTTATTCCAAGCCGTATCTCGGTCAGCTCGAAACCGGGGTCCGCACCGTTCGCGAAGAGCACGTCGCCGCCTACCAAACCGCTCTCGGTGTGCGTATCGGCGCGACCACCGCGGCGAGCGTGCTCGATGAGCTCGCGCCCCTGCTACAGGCGGTGTTCGTCCATTCCGCGGACGATTCGCCTGCTCCTGACGGCGCGGAGGCGCTCATCCGGTGGGCCCGCGCGCACCAATGGGACGACGCGACCACTGCCCGCGAAGTCGTCACGGCGTGGTTGGCTCGCCATCGAGGTCGCCTGGACACCGCGTCGGCGCGGGTTCACCTCGCCGCTGCCGAACTGGCCGATATCGCCGCAACGATGGCGTGGGACGTCGAGGACATCGCCGCCGCACACCACTACGGGATCCTCGCCGCGCGCTGGGCGCACGCCGCTGGCGACGACGCATTGGCGGCCGCCGTCCTGGCCTCGCTCGCCTACCAGTACCTGGACCGC
This sequence comes from Nocardia sp. GCM10030253, assembly GCF_042675075.1. Classification (NCBI taxonomy): domain Bacteria; kingdom Bacillati; phylum Actinomycetota; class Actinomycetes; order Mycobacteriales; family Nocardiaceae; genus Nocardia; species Nocardia sp. GCM10030253. The sequence goes on from NZ_JBHTDL010000015.1 coordinate 14,751, forward strand.
AACCGTGCGGCAGAGGCCCTGGAACTGACCCGGTTCGCGCAATACGCGGCCAGGCACTCGCTGGGTCCTGCGTTGCGCGCGGCACTGGCCACCAGGGAGGCGTGGGCGCAACTGATATTGGGTGAGGAGAAGGAATTCCGTCGGCTGACCGCCTTCGCCGAGGACTGCCGACAAGAACCGGATCCGATCCACGCGACCGGCACCCCTGCCGGTCGCAGTCTGCGCGCCGCGGAGCTGGCATCTCTGATCGGCCCGCGCCGCCGGGTGCCAGGACCGGCCGACCTGCACCGGGTCGTCGGTGCGGGCTACCGAGGCCTCGACTGCGGTCGCCCACAGGTGCTGGATCGGGCACAGGACCATGTCGGCCGCTCGTTGCGCGCGTCGACGTCAGGGCGTGAGCAGGTGCTGCAGATGGTCACCATGGCCAGGGTTCAACTCCTGCTCGATGAGCCCGAACAGGCTGCGGGGCTGATCACCGCGTCGGTGCCACAGGTCGAGCCATGGGTGGGGGGTCGAGTTGGTTCACGGTTACGCGACTTTCGTCATGAATCCACCCGGTTCGCCTCGGTTCCCGCGATCCGCGAAGCCAACGATGCGATCGGCGCGCTCGTGCACCGATGACCGGTGTTGCCGGGCAGGTCTGCAAAGGTCTGCTGTTCGGGCCGAATGGCCGAAATGCTCCGTAACGTACGGCCTCATGATCAGACGGCCCATTCAGCGAGCGGTCCTGTCCGCGGCAATCGCGGTGTTGTCAGCGGTGACCTTGTCCGGCACTGTCGCGGGCGCGACGCCAGGGGAGGGGTTGGCGCCGCTGGGGTCGGACTTCCTGTGGGGCGTGGCGTCGGCAGGATTTCAGAACGAGGGCCATGCCCCGGATAGCAACTGGAGTCGGTACGCGGCAGGCGGCGCCGTCGAGTCGTACGGCGATTCGGTCGACTTCTACCATCGCTACCGTGAGGACATCGCGCTCGCCAAAAGCCTTGGCGTGCAGGTCTACCGGCTCAGCATCGAATGGGCGCGCATCCAGCCGCAACCCGGTACCTGGGATAACGATGCTCTCAGCTTCTACGACAATGTCGTCGCCGAGATCCGCGCCGCGGGCATGCGCCCGATGCTCACCCTCGACCACTGGGTCTATCCAGGGTGGGAGGTGGATCGGGGTGGTTGGAGCGCACCGCAGATGCTCGATGACTGGCTTGCCAACGCGCGTGTTGTCGTCGACCGGTATGCCGATGACAACCCGCTGTGGGTGACTCTCAACGAGCCCGTCTTCTACCCGTTGCAGGAGATGCGCGCCTCCGGACTGAGCCCGGCAGCGATGCCCGCGATGGTGGACCGATTGGTGGCCGCGCACAACACCATCTATGACTACATCCACGCCCGCCGACCCGACGCGATGGTGACCAGCAACGTCGCCTACTTCGCCGGTGCCGAGGCACCGCTCGATACCGTTATCGAAGACCGGATCGGACCGAAGCTGGACTTCATCGGTATCGATTACTACTACGGTGCGACACCCGCGACCGCGGGGAGCATCGTGAGTGCGCTGCAGAATGAGCCCTGGAAATCCCAGATCACTCCGGAGGGCATCTACTACGCACTGCGTTTCTATGCCCGGAAGTTCCCTGGGCGTCCCCTCTACATCATCGAGAACGGAATGCCGACGGAGAACGCGAACCCGCGCGCCGACGGCTGGACCCGCGCCGAGGTTCTGCGCGACACCGTCTACTGGTTGCAGCGCGCCAAGGCCGACGGCATGAACCTGATCGGCTACAACTACTGGAGCCTCACCGACAACTACGAATGGGGCAGCTACACACCGCGTTTCGGTCTCTACACGGTCGATGTGAAGACCGACCCCACCCTGACCCGCCGTCCCACCGATGCCGTACCGGTCTACCGCGACATCGTCACCGCCAACGGTGTGCCGAGTGGCTACCTTCCCACCCGCCCACCCGTCGTGTGCTCGATCGTGGACCCGCCGTCGAGCTGCACCGAGCCGGTGACATTTCCACGCTGATACCTGGCATGTGCCGGTTCGGGGCGATCTCGCCATCGGGTGCTCCGGCTGTCCTGCCCTCGATCTTGTCGAAGAACTCAGTAGGAAGGTGCCCTCATAGGCGAGGGCGGAATATGAGATCACTCCCCGTTCACCGCGTCCGGCGGTTCATTGCCCTGATCGCGGCTGCGACGCTGCTCCCGGTGGCCACCGGCGTGGCGCAACCACCCGAAGGCAGTACCGGTTCCATACAGGAACTGCACGACATCGCGAATACTTCCGCCGGACGCGCTGACTGTCGTGGCGACGCTATGCCCGAGCCCGGCCTGCAAGGCGATGTTTCGGCAGCCGACCGCGATAGCGGTCGCAGCACTCAGGGGTATCGCTGCAACATCACTCGCGTGGGCGGGTACGCGGGACGTGGCGGCGGTATCACCTCAACGAGTTTCGATCACTGCGTCTACCTGGGCAGCTTCTTCCCCGGTGATCTACTCGGCCCCTCGACCGGAGTGCAGGTGATCGATGTTTCGGACCCGACCAATCCGGTGTTGACGGCAACGCTGACCGAACCCGCGATGTTGGCCGGGACCTGGGAGAGCCTCAAGGTCAACCCGGTCCGAAAACTATTGGTGGGCACCGGAGCTCCCGCATTCACCGGTGCCGGCCTGATCTCGGTGTACGACGTCTCCGATTGCGCGCACCCGCGCTTGCTCAACCCAGGGCCTGGTACTGACCTGACGTTGCCCGTCCCGATCACAGCCCACGAGGGCGGGTTCTCCCCGGACGGCAACACGTACTGGGCCTCGGGTGTCCTGCCCGGCATCGTCAGCGCCGTCGACCTGACCGACCCGGCCACCCCGCGCGTCATCTGGCAGGGCATGCCCGGTACATCGATGCACGGTATGGGATTGCGTGCCGATGGCAACCGCCTGTACCTGGCGAACAATATGGGCGGACTGACCATTCTCGACACCAGCGCCGTACAGCGGCGCGATCCGGATCCGCAGGTTCCGGTCGTCGCCGAGATGACATGGACCGACGGCTGGGCAACCCAGCAGGCGATCCCCGTCGAATACGGGGGCAGGCCTTATCTTTTCGTTGCCGACGAAGCAGGCTCCGGTGGGGTCAAACTCATCGATATCGTCGACGACACCCACCCTCGGGTGGTGAACTCGATAAAGCTCGAGATAAACCTGTCCGAACATCGGGACAACGCCATCGCCTCCAGCATGGGCGGCTCGATATTCGCCTATGACGCGCACTACTGCGCCGCCGATCGTCCCTCGAATCCGACAGCACTTGCGTGCGGCTGGATCTCTTCTGGGATAAGGGTTTTCGACGTTCGCGATCCATTCCATGTCCGAGAGATCGCCTACTACAATCCGCCTGCAAAGACCGGCCACAACATCGAACTGTGGAATTCGCCGCACGCACTCGCCTCGATCGTCGGCGCTCCTCTGCTGAGCGGACCATCGGTGATGCAGGCACTCAATGACGGCATCTTCGATCCGGCCACCGCAATGAGTTCCCGCACCGGCGATCTGGCGTTCGGCGACATGTCCACCGACTGGTGCTTCTCCGCACCCGAATGGCACGGCACTCAGCTCTGGGCAGCGTGCGCCGACAACGGTTTCTCGACGCTGCAACTCGCGCCCGATGTGTATACCCCGCCTGCCGACCAGCGCTCGACGGGAGGGGCATGAAACGACGCAGCTGGGTCACGGCGGCCGTAGTCGGTTCGCTCGCACTGCTCCTGCTGGTGCTCGGCGCGGCGATCCGCCCACTCGTGATCCCTGATACCCCTTCTCCCACAGTGATTCTCACCGCGACTGAGATCGGGTTCGCACAGGATATGACCGCCCATCACCAGCAAGCGCTTGTCATGGTGCAACGCCTGCGGCAGGCTGACGATCCGACCGTGCTGAGGCTCGCGCAACAGATCGCCGACAGTCAGCGTCTCGAGATCGGCATGATGCTGGGCTGGCTTCGCCTGGCTGGTACCACCTCCACCAACCCACACCCGATGGCCTGGATGCACGATACCGATCATCGGGCGCAGTCCAGCCACCACCAGGCGGTCTCGACCACCACGGCATCCGCTACCGCCACCATGCCGGGAATGGCCTCCCGAGCCGAACTCGACGCATTGTCCGCGGCAACCGGCCGAGATGCGGACACCCTGTTCCTAAAGTTGATGCAACGCCACCACTACGGCGGTATCGCCATGGCTCAGGCAGCCGACGAACAGCTCGACGGTGGCCCCGTCGAACAGATCGCCCGGGACATGATCAGCACACAAAGTCAGGAAGCCGGCCTGATCGGGCTACTGCTCACTCAGCGCAGCACGCAGACCACCGAGTAGGTAGGGACCGGATCGGTGAGTGAGTGCGACTTCCACGGCGGCGGTACGTGCACGTGAAAGCGATGCTGGCCGATCTGTCTCCGCCTGCTACTCGTGGAGCGAGTCAGCGCCGTCAGGGCACATCCAACACGCTGGCCGGAACCCCATAGGGCAGAAATCGCACCCGACGGCGATCATCGGTGTTGTCGCGATGCGCGCGTAAGGCCTCGAGCTCGCTCGGAAAGACCTGGTCAACCCTGGCCTCGCCGGTGTCATCGATGCTGTAGATCGCCCACACCCCGCTGCCGGTCTCACCAGTGGTCTCGCCCTCGGATTTCGGTGGATGTGGCCGTTCCGGTTGGACGAACTGACCGAGCAGCGACGCCAGTGAACTGATGCTCGCATGATCTACGCGATCCAGGTATACGCCGGCTTTCCCGAGCAGGTCGCGGAGCTCGGTTCCCGCCCCACGTAGTGCGCGTTCGAAATCTTCCGGATCGATGCCGAAAGGCCCGTTGATTGGCATCGCATGTGCTCCTGGGGACGAGTTGGGCGCTACGTCCTCAGTGTCCTCGCGAAACGCCGACTTCGCCACGCCGACTTCGTCCGTCCTCGACGCCGTCACGCTTCCCGGTGTGCGGGGCGATCTGTCTCATCGGCCGGACTACCGGCGCGATCCCGGCGCCTGCCGATCAATCTGAAACTCACTGGCGCGCGAGCGGCCTACGCCCTTCAACCGGCTTCCGCACCTGCGAACGTCACGTCGGTTCGGCTGATTTCGGTCGTCGAGCCCGCTGCTATGCCTGCTCATAGGTAGCCGCTGTGCGCCGGCTCTCGCATCGGCCACTATGCCGTTCCGGCTGTCCGAGCAACGCCATATATGACCAGTTCAGGCCGATCGGCGTGCGGTGACCAAGAGGTACTCCCACTCCATCCGCCCGTCGCCCAGGTCGTGTTGGGAAGCGAGATCCGCAAGTTCCTGGTCCAACCGCGCGATCCGGTGGGGTTCCGCGCCAATAGCTTTGTACACGGCGACCGTCGGTCCGTAGTAGGCCTTGAAAAAGTCGCGGAACTCGGCGCCGTCGGCGAAACGATCGATGACCGCGGTTTCGCGTCGCAGCTCCAGGTCAGCGACGCGATCGCCCAAGAGCGACCGGACATGTGTCTCGTCGCCCCACATCGGGGGCGGCAGCGCACCGGGCGGGGGCGGCGGAGCGAACGGTTTCATCGTGGCGAACATCTGCCCGATGAATCCGGTGGGTGTCCAGTTGATGAGCCCGATCGTGCCGCCCGGCTTGGTGACCCGCACCAGTTCGTCCGCGGCCGCCCGGTGGAACGGCGCGAACATGATGCCTACACACGAGATCACAGCGTCGAACTCGGCATCGGCGTAGGGCAATGCCTCGGCGTCGGCTTCCTGCCACTGCAGGTCGACGCCCCGGGCGGCGGCGATACGCCGGCCCGCGTCGAACAGCTCCGGTGTGAGGTCGCTCGCGACGACGTCCGCACCGGTCTCCGCGGCGGGGATCGCTGCATTCCCGGTTCCGGCCGCAATGTCCAGCACGCGCTGACCCGGGCCGATGCGGCAGGCCTCGATGAGACGCCGGCCCAGCCCAGGGATGACTTCGGTGGCGACGGCCGGGTAGTCGCCCAGTGCCCACATTGCGCGATGCCGCGCCTTGAGATCAGCGGGTCCGGATTCGGTCATCTGATGCTCCCTCTATAATCGGGACGGCGGACGCTCCTGAACCTGATTTACAACGCTCCTGAACCTGATCGATTTACAACGCTCCCGAACCTGATCGATTTACAACAAGTCGCGAAGTCGGCTGTTGTGCGGGACAAGTGCGGCTGAACGGTGAGCGTGGTGTGCCAGGGAAAGGCCGCTGTGTTGGAGCGGCCGATGTGCGCGGCTGACACGACCGCCATTTCGGCCTGTGCAGGCCCGGCGTCGCGCTGCCGTGCAGCGGGTTCTGCTCATGCTCTTTCGATGCGGTGCCAGAATCGACAGTCGCCGAGGTCCTCATGCTCAATATGATCAGCACCCGGTTCGATCGAACCCAACCATTCTGCTGGCAAGCCGGTGAAAACGCGCCGGTACGGCCGCAGCTTGTCGTCGGGATCGAATGTGTCCATCTCGATACCGGTAATCTCCATGGCGACATGATCCTCCACGAGGTCCTCGAACAGCGGTAGGTTGCTGTGCACCGTGTTGCTGCCCGGCTTGTCTGATACGTGGTAGTGCCTTTCTCGGGCAATCAAGGCTGAGCATCTCGACATTCCCAAGGTAACGCCGCCGACAGAAGAAGGCGTGGCGCAGGCCACGCCAGGTGTAACCCGGCTGCGCTGGTCCCCGGCGGCGGTGGTGCGGGTGAGTCGTCGCCGGGCGTAGTCGGCAGCTGTTGGGGTCCAGCACGACGCACAGCGCCGACGGGCCTCGCGTTTGGGGTGGTGGACCACGTTCACTCCGGCGCGTTCGGAATCGACGAGTCCGCCGGTTTTACGGAGCTGGCCGACACCGCCGGAAACCTCGTTTGGGTGTCGTCATCGTCCTCGATTGGCGTGTCGGGACACACCGCCACGTCACCCCGTTACCGTGCGGGGGTCGACCACAAAGGATTGCCTGGCGGCTGGCGGGTAAGGGTTCCCTTGGCAGCCGGGTACTGGCGTAGTCCGATTGAGAGGATCTGGACCTTGAGCGATCTTTCTCGCCGTGACCTGCTCAGGACGTCGGCGGCCGCGGGCGTCGGAGCAGTTGTTGTCTCGGGCCTTACGGCCGCAGACACGCCGGATATTGCGGGTGCAAGCGCCCGGGGAATTGTGGCCGCGGACCACCCGAGTAAAAGCCCGGGATGCCCGCCCGCGACGCTGACCGGCCACATCGTCCGCCCCGGTGACGCGTCGTACACGGATGCGCGACTCGGCTGGGACCAGCTCTTTTCTCACTATCCGCTGGTCATCGCCTTCGCGCAGGAAACCCAGGACGTGGTGAACGCCCTGACGTGGGCGCGGCAGCACAACATCGCGCTGCGGGTGCGGAGCGGCCGCCACGCCCTCGAAGGCTGGTCGAACGTCGACAACGGCATCGTAATCGACGTCAGCCAGCTGAAGTCGGTACAGATCGACCCTGGCGCTCGTATCGCGACGGTCGGTGCCGGGCTGAACCAACTGGAAGCGGTGACGACGCTCGCGAAGCAGAACTTTGCGGTCACAACCGGGAGCGAGGGCAGCGTGAGCTTGTGTGGTGCGACGCTTGGCGGTGGCCTCGGGCCTCTCAACCGCTGGCTCGGCATGGCCTGCGACAGTCTGATGGCGGCCGAGGTCGTCGTCCCGTCGGGTCACGACTGCGCCAAGGTGATCAACGCGGACTTGCAGCATCACTCGGACCTGCTCTGGGCGCTCCGTGGGGCGGGAAACGGCAACTTCGGAATCGTCACACAACTCACCTATAAGGTGTATCCGCTCGAGCATCTCGCCTATGTGCAGGCGACATGGGATGGACTTGGGGACCTCTACGGGGTCTTCGAGGCGTGGCAGCGTACGGTACCGTCCGCCGACAGCCGTCTGGGATCCGAGCTCGAGATCCACAAGTCCCAGATCCTGCTGTCCGCGTGGCTTGTGGACGGGGCAGCGGCACAGGCCAGAGAGATGCTGGCTCCGATCCTGTCGGTCGGCAGGCCCGATGTCACGGTGCAGGTCGGTAACTGGGGCGATATCTTTGCGGGAGCCCAGGTCCCGCTCGCGCAGGAGCCCGCGAACTGGAAGTTCTTCTCGGAGTTCGTCAAAGAGCGGTTCCCGAAGGAGGCGATCGACATCATCGGCGACTTCATGCGAAACGCTCCCACAGAGGAGAGCAACTACTTCGTCGATGCCTTCGGTGGGGCGATCGAGCGGGAGCCCTCCGGCGGCACGGCGTTCGCGCATCGCGACGCGCTTTTCTACGGCGAGATCGGCGCAGCCTGGGGGACTCGTTCAACACAACCAGGCGTCGGCGACCCGCTGACCTCGCAGGCCCAGGCCTGGACTGCTGAGTTCAGCCAGGCGCTGCGGCCCTACGCGGACGGCGCCTACGTCAACGTGCCGAACGTCGGAATGCAAGGGTGGCAGACCGCCTACTGGGGGAGCCAGCGCTTCGAGCGGCTGCGCAGGATCAAGGCGAAGTACGACCCCCACAACGTCTTCCAGTACGAGCAGAGCATCCCGCCCGCGTCACACTGATCGACAGTTCGCCGCTGCTCCCCAACCCCGGGTGGCCGTCGGCGGCCCGGAGGGTTCCGGCACGTCATCGCCGGCCTCCGGCCCCTTGCCGACCACGCCACCCACCTTCTACCGCACCACCTCCCCATCACCCACAGCCGACCACGCCATCATGACCGACCTGACTCCGCCGGACGCGCTGCACCCAAACGCTCTAGACAACCCTCAGCAATCCGCATCAAACGCTCGGTACGACGCCACCGACAGGGCTGCAGAGCGCGACCCGGTTCCTGTCGGTGGGCTGTGTCGACACCGGTGAGATAGCATTCACCGGCACTGGCGGCTACACCACTGTTGCGTATGTTCCCGGCAGTGCGAACGCAGGCCGCCCCGCCATCATTCAGCACCCGGTCACCCAGCAGATCATTGGTGCGTACCAGAACGCTACTCACCTGCACTGGATCTCCGCCAGATCCGACGGCACAGGGTGGGTGGACGAGGGCCCAGTGGGCGTCGAGTCCGACATGGCGCCCGCGGTCGCCTACTTCAACGACAAGATCCACCTCGTCTATCGCGACAAGTCGGACGAACAGAATGCCCTATGGTGGATGACCCACAGCGACAACACCAGCAGCTGGTCGAATCCCGTACAGATCCCGAACACCGCCCCGAGCGAATCCGGTCCCGCCTTGGCCGTATTCGGCGACCTGCTCTACTGCGTGTATCGAGGACCTGAGAATTCGCTCTACTACTTGACGCTCGACAAGGGCAACGCGACGTGGAGCGCGCGGAGATATATCTACGGGGCCGCGTCCACGAGCTCGCCCAGTCTCGTTGTCTACAAGGGGAAGCTGTACTGCCCGTACACCCCGCCGTGGGACTGAACCCGGTTTTCGTTCACCGAGGGTTTGACGGACACACGGTCCAACGCTCAGTAGTGGGCGGAACCAGCGGGCCATCACTGGACCATATGCCGATGCCTGCCTCCCGACCCCGCGCCAGCCGATAGCCTCAGCCGCTGAGGGTGAGGCGGCTGGTGATGTTCAGCTTGACTTCGCCGTAGGACAGCACGTGCTCCCAGAACAGCGGGGTCACACCGCGTGGCCGCTCGAGTGGCGCTACAGCTGACCCTCCTGCGCGGTCCGAACTTCGGTTTCTCGTCGCCGACGTCTGCTGCCCCTTCGGGACTAAACGGGGGTGAGGGAGAACGGCCCTGAGGGCGCGGGTCTCGGTCATGGCGCGGAGTGTAGGAGAAACCAACAGGACTTGTTGAACACCAACCATTTTCGACACGTTTCATCGACACCGCATCGGCGCGGCCGTGCTAGCGATTCCGTTCCGGAGGGGTACCGGTAAAACGAACGATTATCAACACCCGTGTAGCGAAGGACGCTGGAGCCTGGCGCCGCCACGGTAAGAGCCAGGAGAGTCATCTCGAATCAAGCCGTTCCGGCGCGCTTACCGCCTGCTTGGGGACGTGATCGGCAGTACACCGTTGGCAACAGAGTGAGTACCAGGATCGTCCTCGGCGGGTCGGCCGAGGTCGAATGCATAATCCGATTACCGTAGTGGGGCAGGCGCTTTCGAAGGAGATGACGCATGGGCACAGGGGGTATGTCATCGCGGCGCGGTCCGGTCGCAGGCCGAGCCCGCTCGCTGAGACCCCCCACGCCCCCAGCATCCCGAGCTAGTCGATTGCTGCTTTGGCCGGGGTGGACAAGAGTAGCGGCAATGGCAACGACAGTGGCCACGCTCGGCGCGACGATCACCGCCACTGGTGCCCTGTGGTTCACAGCTCAGTCTCTGCGCGCGACGAACAGCCAGCATTCCCTATCGCAGCAAACAGCGGTGACCGACCGCTTCCGCCTGGCGGCCGAACAACTCGCCTCCGACAAGATCGATGTCCGCCTGTCGGGTATCTACCTGCTCGAGCGCCTCGCCAAAGACTCCCCCGCCGATCACCCGACCGTCTTCGCGCTGCTTTCAGCGTTCCTGCGCACCCACACGAACGCAAGCGAATGCCGGGCACAAAGCCCACTCCAACCGATACCCGCCGACATCCAGGCTGTACTGACTGTCATCACACGTCGCGTCCTCGGTCCCGAGGGCCTCGCCGACAAACTGGACTTACGTCTGACCTGCCTGGCGGAGGGCGATCTCGCCGACGTGATCCTCTCCCACGCGGACTTCACCCGCGCGAACCTCACAACGGTGAACCTCACCCGCGCCTTCATCCCGTACGCGAATCTCACCGATGCCGACCTCACCGGCGCGAAACTCACCGACACCGTCCTCGGCGCTGCGAACCTCACTGGCGCGAAACTCATCGGGGCCGATCTCACCGGCGCGGATCTTAGAAACGCGAACCTCACCCGCACGGACCTCGCCCGCACCACCCATGACCTCACTACACAATGGCCAGACGGCTTCACGCCGCCCTAGGCAGCGCCAGCCTCGCTGCTAACTGTCGATAAAGCGATCGATTCTCAATATCCACCTTCCGGCAGGGGCTATGACGCAGCCACAGCGGGTGGCAGGCTGCGTTACGAAAGGTGCTCACTCCCTCGGTAGGCCTCTGAACTGCGATACATTCGTCGACGATCCCCACTAGGGCTGCTATTCTGGTCGGCAGCGGGGCTGTTCGCGCCCTGGATGCCTTCGATCAGAGGATCGGGGGCATTTGTCGTTTCAGTCCCTCGATCACCTCGAGCCCCGGGCGTCGCCCCCGGGGCTTTTTCTATGTCCTGAAGGATCCGTCATGATCGTGCTCTCCTCTCTTATGCCGCTGGGGATTTGGCCGCTGCTGGCCATGATCCTGGCCGTCACCTCCGTGACGCTCATGGCATTGCTCAGGGCCAAACGTGAAGACATCCCCGGCGTGTTCGCCTCTTTCGCACGAGGTTTCGGTTTGCACCGAAGCGCAAACCGGAGTCCTTGCGGGGCATTGGAGGGCCGCGCGGACACCGACGGCGGTAGCGGCGGTCATCCTGGAGGGAGCAACCCTCACCAGGAGGAGTCGTGAACAAGCGCGGTGAGCACCCGGACCCGGTGCAGCGTCGTGGAACCAGTCAGGTGGCTCGCGATCAGCTGGCCGCGGCGATGCGCGATGCGCTCGACACCATTCCCGCCCCGGCTCGTGCGGCATTTGTCCTGATGGATATCGAGTACCTGACGACGCAGGAAGTGGCCGCGACGCTGGGGGTCTCCGCTGCGAGCGTCCGTCGACGGCGGGCGCAGGCGCTATCGATCCTGAGGACCCCGAGCCCCGTCCACAACCTCGCACAGTACCGAGTGGACTTGGCGGCCTACCTGCACGATGTCGACCTGAGCGCACTGCTAGGGCAACCGCTCGGCGGCGGAGCTCGTCGGTGCGATCAATGTGAACAATCGTTCGGGCGGCGCGCTAGATCGGGTCGTCCACCACGATATTGCAGCAACGCGTGCCGTCAGCGTGCCTACCGCCGCCGCACCGAGCAGCCACGCTGAGCTCACCGGTGTGTTGCCGCTGCACGTCTTGGCTGCCCACTGTGCGGCCGTTGCGGTATCGCTTGGCCTGCAACACGATCCGGCGTCCGTCCGGCGTCCGCGCGATCACGTCGGCGCCCAGATCGCCGGATCCGCCGACCACCTTGACATCGGTGCAGCCGTCCCGGCGACACAACGCGGCCAGCGCCTCTTCGAACTCGGAGGGACTCAGTGCGTTTTGCCGCAGCGCCAGTACTCGCGCGTCATCGCGAGCACGCACCCGGCGGCGATGCCACACCGCGAGCCCTGCCGTAAAAGTGGCGACGGCCAGCGCACACAACCCAACGGAAATGAGTACCACGGCCTGCTGTTCGGCTACGTGCGCGACCTTGGGCACCGCCACCATCGCCCGCCTTCTCGGCTTGCCCGGCGAGATGCCCTGTACCTCACCAGAAGAGGAGTACGAGGGCGGCACGGAAGCGGCGGGTGTTCGTTCTATGCCGTCGTGATGGCCAGCTGTGTTCAGCGATTGCGTTGCGGCACTCCGGCACCCGGGTGTCGATCGGGGGCGCGGAGGGGGATGCCGACGTGGTGCAGGTGCCTCAGCGCCTCGCGGTAAGAGGAGATCAGCCCGGTTTCGTGGTAGGGCACGCCGATTTCGGAGCAGTAGTCGCGGACGATCACCTGGGCGTGGCGCAGGTTCGGTGTCGGCATGCTCGGGAACAAATGGTGCTCGATCTGATAGTTGAGCCCGCCGAGGGCGAGGTCGGTCAACGTGCCGCCCCGCACGTTGCGGGATGTCAGCACCTGGCGACGTAGGTAGTCGGGGCGGTCTTCGCCGGTCAAGGTTGGCATGCCCTTGTGGTTCGGGGCGAAGATACAACCCATGTACAGGCCGAACAGGCCCTGGTGGACAACAAGGAATGCTAAGGCTTTGTCGGCGGGCAGAACCGCGAACAGTGCGGCCAGGTAGGTGGCGAAGTGGCCGAACAGCAGTGCGCCCTCCAATCCGCGGTGTTTGACCGATCGATTTCTGAGCGCACGTACGCCGGCTACATGGAGGTTCAGGCCCTCCAGCAACAGGAGGGGGAAGAACAGGAACGCCTGCGCCCTCCCGATGAGACGAGGCAGACCGCGGCTGGCCCGCGCCTGCTGTTGTGACCAGACCAGAATGTCGGGCGCGACATCGGGGTCGAGTTCCTCGTGGTTCGGGTTGGCGTGATGCCGGGTGTGCTTGTCCTGCCACCAGCCGTAGCCCAGACCGATGCCGGCGTTGCCGACGAGTCGTCCCACGAGCTCCGTCGGCTGCCGTAGCCGGAAGACTTGGCGGTGCGCGACATCGTGCATGACGAGTGCGATCTGAGCGAACGCCACGGCCATGAACGCCGCGACCAGCAGCGTCCACCACGAGTCGCCGATGAGGACGAACGCCGCCCAGCCGGCTGCGAACGCGGTCCCGACGATGCTGAGCCGGATGGCGTAGTAGACGGGACGCCGGCTCATCAGTCCCGCGTCGGAGATCCGGCGCAACAGGCGGGTGTAATCACCGTCGGCGCCGCGCCGCTGTGGCCGTGGAAATGACTTCGGGGCCAAGGCAGGTGTCGTCATAGATCTTCCTGGGAGCTGGGTCGGAGGAACCGCTTCCGCCCGTCGACGATGCCGGCCGGTCGATGTCGGAGCGGGCGCCGATTTCGATACCCCTAAGCTATCGGCCGGGTTCTCGTTACCTGTAATCCCTTGGTATGACATGGAATCGGACTGCGGTGTGATATCGGATGTCCAGCGCAGACCGAGGCCGCTGACCGGTTGTCGGCCAACGCATCCGGGTCGCCGGACCGAACGCACATGCCGCCATCCTCGGGCGTCGAAGCCTGACAGGTCGGCGCGATCGAGCAATATCCCTTGTAGGCAGGTGTTGCTGATGTCTATCCAGTCTCGGCTTGCTGTCGGCTTTCCGGGGATGGCGTGGTGGGCGAGGGCGCCGATGGTGGCGGTGACGTCCAGTGGGGCGAGATGGGCCGGTTTTGCGCAGAGCCGCTCTCGGGGGGAGTTCGGCAGGGCCATCAGGTCTGCGGTGGGATGATTTTCGCGCAGGTAGGCGGACACGATCGACACGACTGGAAAGCGCTGGCCGGGGAAATCGATGGCCAACGGCTATGAATCCGTTGGATGTTGCTGGCTGAGCGTGACCGCCTTCGCAGCGGGCTTCGGAGCCTCCGCAAAAACCCGTTGCCGGACCACGGCGACCACTGCTAGTTTTCCGGAGGCCGTGCGAGAGAACGAGGAGGTGGTACCCGTGAACGCAGTATCGACATGGGTGCTCCCCTCCGGGGTCATGGTCGGGTGATAGGTCGTCCGGGAGCGCCGTTCAAGAGCACTCCCGAAAGGCACGACCATGCAATTCATTTCTGAACAGCGCCTCGACGACGGCGTCCTCGAACGCGAATTCACCCTCGGCGAGATCCCTGGCATCCTGTGGACGCCCGCATCGGCATCCGCACCGGCGCCGCTGATCCTGGTCGGCCACCCCGGCGGACTGCACATGATGTACCCCCGACTGGTGGCCCGGGCCCGGCACGCCGCGGCGGCGGGATACGCCGCGGCCACCATCGAGCTCCCCGGGAGCGGTGACCGGCCCCGTTCCGCCGCCGCCGAGCAGGCCCGCGCCGACCTGCGCCGGGCGCTGGAGGCCGGCGAGCCGGTCGACGACGAGATCGTCGACCGGCTCGTCCTCCCGCTGGTCGAAAAGGCGGTCCCGGAATGGCGGGCCGCCCTGGACGCCCTCCTTTCGCTGCCTGAGATCGGCGGCCCGGTCGGGTACTCGGGAGGGGTGATCGCCATCGGCCTCCGGCTGGCGGTGGTCGAGCCGCGCATCTCGGCCGCCCTTCTGTTCGCCGGGAGTTTCGTGCCCCGCACCATGTTCGAGGAGGCCCGGCAGGTCACCATTCCGCTGCAGGTCCTGCTGCAGTGGGACGACGAAGGAAACGACCGGCAACTGGCCCTGGACCTGTTCGACGCCTTCGGCTCCAAGGAGAAGACGCTGCACGCCAATATGGGCGGGCACACCGGCGTCCCGCAGTTCGAGGGCGACGACGGGAACCGGTTCTTCGCCCGGCACCTGAAGTGAGGCCGACCCGTCAGGCCGGCAGCAGACGGTAGGAGCTGTCGGCCAGGATGCCGCTCATCGAGGACAGATCCCGGCCCTACTCGATGGCGATAGCCAGCAGATGCACAACCGCCCCGATCGCGGCGATACCGGCCATCGGCGGTACCGGCCGGTCGGGGCGGCGCGTCTCCGGATCGACGGCGGTGAAGGTCCCGCTGGTGTTGGTGTCATGGTGTCCAGCGGTCGGCGACCACGGCAGTCAATGCACTGTAATGGCGCTGGGCGCGCGGTCGTTCGAACGCACCCACATGGCTCCCCTCTCGTGTCAAGGCGTAGTCGGCAGGTCGGGGCTATTCTGGTTGGTGGTAAGTCCGGGTTGTGGCTTGTCCGAAGGGCCGGTGTGCGGGGTTGAGCCGGCCGCGCTGGAGTCAGTAGTCGCCCCCGATTGCCCTCCCGGGCTTGCCGTTTCCCGTCGATGTTGGTCGGCGAGCATGCGTGCGTAGACGACATTCGACAGGCGCCGTTTCAATGCCCGCATCGATTCCATCGAGGTCTTGCCCGCGGCTTTGCGGCGGTCGTAATAGGTGCGCCCCGTGCTGGGACGGCGCAATTGAACCACGGCCATGATGTGCGAGACCCGGTTGATCTTGCGGTTTCCAGCGCGGGAGAGCCGATGCCGTTGCTGCTGGCCAGAAGAAGCGTCCAACGGTGCGGTGCCGTTCCAGGACGCGAACCGGTCCCGGTCTCGGAAACGGCGGATGTCACCGACATCGGCGAGCAGCCTGGCCGCGCCAGCTGGTCCGATGCCGTTCATATCAGTCAGGGTGGATCCATGCTCGGCGACGAGCTCGCGCAGTTCTTTGTCCGAGGCTTTGATCTTGCGGTCGATGTTTTCCAGTTCGCCGATCAACTCGACCACCAGACGGCGCCGGACCTTGCCCGCCGGATCGCGGGGCTTGACGGTGGCGACCAGCTTGCGTGCTTGCATCGCCGACAGGAACTTCTTCGCCCCGCCTGGCAGCAATTCCAGCAGCAACCGGTGCAGCCGGTTGACGGTGTCGGTGCGGGCGCGGCCGAGCTCGTCGCGGCGATCGGCGAGCATGCCCAACGCGATCAACTCCGAATCCGCCTGCACGCGGCGCAGATCCGGTGACCGCAACGCCGCCAACGCCACCGAATGCGCATCGACCGGGTCGGTTTTGCGACCATTGCCTGTCGCGAACACCCGCACCTGCGCCGAGAGTTTCGCTGGCACGTCGATCACGGTCTCTCCGTCATGGACCAGACGGTGCGCGATATGACGGCCGATTCCATTGCAGCCTTCGATCGCCCATACCCGCTGCGGGTATCGTTTTCCGGTGGTGAGCATTTCGGCGTAGCCGGTGGTATCAGTGCCGTATCGACCAGTGGTCAACACCTTTCCGGTGGGGTCGATGATCTCGAGTGTGGCTGAGCGTTTGTGCGGGTCCATTCCGATGATGACCGTCACCAGTGGTGTCCTTCCCGTGTCGGCGTGTGAAGTCCGTGCGGGAAGGCACCGCTACTTCGAGCTGGGCAAACCCCTCTTCAGCCATTCCCGGCACGGCACCCGGTGAGAGGCAAGCCATGTGAGAGCCACACCAATGAGGCAGGTGGGCAGCCGATTTGGGAGCTTCTCACCGGGTACCTGGACCCGATCCTGGCCGGGATCAGGCCCTGGCACCAGTGTTAAGTAGCCGATGAGCGGGACCTACCCAGTCACGCTGCGCCTTACGGCTTCGAATAAGGGTGGCCGGGGGCGGTGGTCGACAGGGCCCATTCGTCGCCTCTATAGAGAACTCCGGAGGGGACTGATGTCCCGGTCATTCCCGGGTGAGGACGAGGACTTCACCGGGCGCCGAGGGTTCGTGGCGCAGCTGCATGATGATCAGATCGGTCACCAGGGTTCGGCACGCGGTCAACAGTCGCCTCGTGTCGCCGCTCACCATTGCTGTCGGCACCCAACCGCTGGGGTGGACGGCGATGGCCAGCGCGGTCAACCGCAGCAGCGTCCCGAGGGCCGGGGTCAGCCGCCATTCTCCGGCCAGAACGGTCCGGGTGGCGGTTGCGAGGACATCGGCCAACGCGCGCAGGCCACTCTCGTCGTGCTGCAGGATCTCCCGGATCAGATCCACCTCGCGGCTCAGCCGCTGTAGGTCGGCGTGCACGAACGGCCCGCGCGGCCCGCGTCCTAGACCCGGTAGCAGCGCACGCCATTTCGGGCGTCCAATGGGCTCGAGCGGCGTTGACCACCCCAGCGCGAGCACCCCTTCCTGGCCCTCCAGATACTGGGATCCGAGCGTTCGCCATGCGGCGGTCAACTCGTCGGCGACCTCGGCGGGCGCGCCGTCCGGTTCGAACTCCATCAACTTCTCGAGCGCCCACTCGGAGTCGTAGTCGGTATCGGTCGGCCACACCGTGCCGGGGTCGGGCACCCCGTTCTCGCTGACCGGGAGGAACATGGTCTCGAAGTCCTGCCGCAGGGTCAACGTTCGACCGAACTCAGCGGCCAGCCGGAGAATCATCTGATCGCCGAGTCGTCCCACCGGTACAGTGAATCGCCAGCCGGGCAACAGTTCCGCGCCGCGCCCCGCGTCGAAGTACGCCGACAGCACCGCGCGTGCTGCCAGGCTGCGACTGAAAGGCCCGCGCACCGGGCCCCACCACGCCACATAGCCCAGTACACAACCCAGGGCGATGTCGACGTCGCGGATCAACATGCTCGCGGCATCCTCGGCCGGAAACTCGTTTTCGTCCGAGACGCCCTCGGGTGTCCAGATCGGCCACGGGCGAAGCCGCTCCCCATGGGCGTTGGCCTCGTCCGGTGCAGCCACCCAGACCGGCGGCGGCTTCTCGCCGAGCAGACCCTGAGCGGCCAATTCCGTCATCTCGGGTCCGGTCGGAAGACGCACGCGCGCGCCGTCGGACAATGCGCCGATCCATTCCGCGAACCGTTCGGCGGCATCGTGACGCATGCCGCGCACCGGCGCGTCCGGTTCCGACGGCATCGGGAGCTCCGGTGTCCGAATCACCTCCCGATCGTGTTCTTCGTTCAGGAACAGCCGATACAGACTCGCGGGCACCGGGGGTGTGCATCGCCGATTTCCGGCGACCGGCAGCGCGGTGCGCAGAAATCGCTTCACCACGACCCGTGTCAGAAGCTGCCTCCGCTCGGATTCGATTGCGGTATCGGCGATCTCCTCGACGAGCGCGTTCATCCGTGCTCGCAACGACGTGTCCATCGACGTGCCCTGCTCGACGCAGTCGAACGCCAGATCCAGCGCGTCGATGGTTTGCGCGGCCAGGCAGGCTTCGATCACCTCATCGGCATTGTGCTCGGCGGTATAGAGCACGATGGTCTCCCGCCACCAGGCACTGTCGACCGCAGCGGCCAATCGGCCCGCTTCGCCCCGTACAGCGATCTCCACCGCCGCCAGATATTCCTGGAAAGTCTTGTGGCAGAAAGCGATCGACCCGACGGCAATTTCCACCAGCAATCCGTCATTCACAAGCTCACGCAAAACTCGACGCGGTTCCACCGCCGAGCCGAGCCGAGCCAGCGGAGGCTCGATCTCGGTCAATACCGCCGCCTCGGACAGTTCCCGCACCTCACCCAGCATCATGGCGTAGGCGAGGGCAGCCAGCAGACGCAGCTTGTCCGGGGCGGCAATCACCGGGGTGAGCCCCTTGGCGTTGTAGCGCCGCCACAGCAGCACATCGCAGATCTCTCGATACAGCTGAACCCGGTTGTCGGGCAACACGCCCCGCTCCCGATGCACGTTCACGATCATGGTCAGCAGCAGCGGATTGACCGCCATATCACCCAGCATGACGTGACCAGTCAACTGCGCGCGCAACCGTAACGCCTGCTGCGCCGCCGCAGGCCGTTCGGGTTCGACCGCCAGATACCAGCTGTCGACGAACTTCTCGATCTGTACGGTGGTCAGCTGCCGCACCTGTAGAACCGTGGCACTGTTGATGGCGGCGGCCTCGTACCCGTGCCGCCGCGAGGTGAGCACGAAGTGGTTGCGCGGATAGGCGGCGATCTGTCTATCCACCCACCGCACCACCGCCTCCCGCTCACTGTCACGAGCCACTTCGTCCAATCCGTCCAACAGCACCACGCAGCGACCCCGCTCGAGCATGGACGTGAACCACCCCACAGGCGGACGTCGATCCAAAGAGGCGGGCACAGCCTGATCCCCAAGCCGCACACCCGGATCCGCGGCAATCGTCTCGGCATGCTCGCGCAGCAACAACAAGATCGCAACGCGACGCCGGCCGAAGCGACGGCGACAAGTCTCGCGGGCCGCCTGCCGCAACAAGGTGGTCTTGCCGCTGCCCGGCGCACCCAGCACGGCGAGCACCTGGGGTTCGCTCACCGCCAGCAGACTCGAGATCGACAGCCGTTCGGCATTCGACGACGGCAGCAGATCGGTCAACGGGTGCGCGCTGATCTGGTGGTGCGCCCGCGGGACCAGACTCAGGTCGATATAGGTCTCGTCGAACGCGGGCGCTGCGTGTGGCGCGGTGGCCAACCCTTGCAGATCCATGCGCCGCAGATAATGCAGCAGCCAACGCCGGTACGCGCGTTCGAAGCGCGACAGCCGGGTGGTCAAAGCCGCGTCCACCTGCTCCACCAACTGCGGCTGGTGCCGGGTGGCGATATCGGCAGCGACACCGCTCACGAACCGCAGCACCGTCAATGCCACCCAGTAGGCGCCGACCAACCCGACGCTCCACCACGGATGCTGCTGCGCGAAATCCTTCAACGCGGCACCGACGATCGCCGGAACCCCCAGCGCGACGGCCAACCATCCGACCGTCGGCCATCCGACCGACACGCCCGTATTTTCACCGCTCACCAGACACCCCGCCGCTCTTCCCGGTTACCGCAGCAGAATATCGACGAAAACGCCTCTCGGCAGCGGATATTCAACTCTCCTGGAAAGCAGCGTCGCGGCCGAAATAAGAGACCAATTGGGATGTTCAATGGTGCATGACAACGTTCGAGCACACGCTGATCATCGACCGCCCGATCGCCGACGTGTTCGCCTATCTTGTCCGGTTCGAGAACGTTCCGGCCTGGAACTGTGCCATCACCGAGACGGTCAAGACCTCCGACGGCCCGGTCGGGGCCGAGCCGAGCAACTCGGGAGCCCCCGGGTGCGGTTGCTGGCGTGGAGCACCGGTGCGGTCAGTGTCCGAGGGCGACTTTGGCGCCGACGATCAATGCCGCGATCGCGGCGAGGATCAACCCGGCGACGAGGACGCGGGGACCGGCGGAGTTGCCGCGGATACGCGTGGTGATGATGGGGACCGTGGCGAGCCGGACGACAATGACCGATCCGGCCAGCAGTTGTGCCCATTGGGCCGACAGGACACCGAACCATCCGAGGCACAGCAGTGCCGAGGGAATTCCGGCCGACGAGGCGATCGGTACCGCATCGCGCAGTCCGGCCGCCGCTTCCGATGCGGTGCGCAGGGTCGGCGTTGGGCTCTCGGCCACACTCGTGTGGGCGACGAGCTCGGCGAAGACGTGGGCGACGAAGGTGGTGGCGCCTGTACCGGCCACGAGTGCGGCGGCGGTGCCGTCGCCGATCGTGGCGGTCGTCGCGATCGCGACAGAGGCGAGGGCGAGGATATTGCCGTAGACATAGGCCGACAATCGTGCGGTCGCGCGCTCCGGCGGCAACGGCCCCTGTGAGCGTCGCACGAGCAGGCGATACCAGTCTGCTTCCTTGACGCGGGCGACGAACCGTCTGCTGCTCATGTACGCATGCTCGCAGACCGTGCGAGGTGAGGTCCGGGTACGGCGCCGCATGTCGAGTTCGGGAGGACGAGGTCGCGCGGTCGCTCAAACACGGCGGCGACGGGCGATGCCGTTCTATCAACGCCGCGGTGTGCCCATCGATCTGGTGTGGACTGACGCTAGAAGGCGCGGGAACTGCAAACTCAGAACCACTCGCCCGCTCATCGCGATTAGCGTAAGTCGGAGCCTCGATGGAGCAGCCCGACCTGGCATCATCGGGATTCACTGATGCCGACTCGGTCGTGCAGTTTGGCAAGTGGTTTCGGGGCCCACCAATTGGCGCGGCCCATCACATGCATCGTTGCCGGTACCAGCACGGTGCGTATCAGGGTCGCATCCATCAGTACGGCCAGGGTGAGCCCGAGCCCGAACATTCTCATGAATGGCACCTGCGAGGCGGTCAGCGCGGCAAACGAGATCGACATGAGCAGCGCGGCGGCGGTGATCACGCGCCCGGTGCGGGCCACGCCCAGTGCCACACCCTCGTCGTTGGCTCGAGTGGTGCGTGCGGAGGTCAGCCAATGTTCACGGAACCGCGACACCAGAAACACCTCATAATCCATCGACAGGCCGAATGCGATGCAGAACAACAGCACCGGCATGCTGGCGACCAGAGTTCCGGTGGGTGTGGTTCCCAAGGCTCCGAGGTGGCCGTCTTGGAAGACCCATACGAGCGCGCCGAACGTGGCCGTCAGTGACAACACGTTGAGGATCAACGCCTTCAGTGGTAGCACGACGCTGCCGGTGAGCAAGAAGAGCAGTGCGAAGGTGAGGGCGGCGATCAACCCGAGTACCAGCGGCAGCCGCGAGGTGATGGCGTCAACGCTGTCGCGGTTGATCTGCGCGAGCCCGGATATCTGTACCGACCGGCCCGCCGGGCCCGTCACGTCGCGTATCTTGTTCAGCTGTGTATCGGAGGCCTCGGAACTCAACGGAGCGGTGCTGACGACCGTCAAAAACCCGCTGCCACCGGCCAGGCCGGCCGGAGCGGCCGGTGGTCCCACCTTCATGCCGCCGACAAACGTGCCACTCGGGGCGGCAACCGCCGCAACGTCGGGCACCAGAGACAAGTCGGCGGCGTAACGCTCCAGGTCGGCCTGGTCCAGACCTACTACGTCGGGGACGACGACCGGTATCGAAGCTGCGGGATCGATGGCGAAATCGTTGCGCAACTGATCGCCCACCTGATGAGCTGACGCGGAGCTCGGGAGCAGGCGGTCGTCGGAAAACCCCCACTTCACTCCGATGAAAGGAACTCCGAGCAGTAGTAGCAACGCAACCACGGCCAGACCGATCGGCACGGCGTGGCGCATCACCCGCTTGGTCGAGCGGTACCAGAACGACAGCTCGATCGGTTTGGGCACCGGATCGGGGCGCCGCAACAGCCGACGCGCCAAGCGCCGCACATCCAGGGCATTCAGCCTGTGCCCCAGCAGCACGATGGCCGCTGGAGACACCACGATCGCCGCAATTGCGGCGAACGCGACGATGGTCACTCCTGCGTAAGCGAACGACCTCAAGAAGTACATCGGGAACAATGCCATCACCGACATGGACAACGCGACGGTGACCGCGGAGAACACCACGGTGCGGCCAGCAGTGGCCATGGTCCGGGACAGTGCCGCGTTGCAGGAGGCACCGTTGGCCAACTCGTCGCGGTAGCGACTGATGATCAGCAGGGTGTAGTCGATCGCCAGGGCGAATCCCAGCGCGGTGGCCAGGTTGAGCGCGAAAGTCGATACCTCGGTGCCGAAGGTGATCAGACGGAGCACCGACATCGAACCGACAATGGCGATCAGTCCGACGGCGACCGGCAAAGCCGCAGCGAACAGCCCGCCGAACACCCACACCAGCGCGACGAAGCTCAGCGGAATTGCGATAGCCTCCATCAAAATCAGGTCGTGCTGGCTCTGCTCATTGACTTGCGCATAGGCCAGCGGGATGCCGCCGGCGCGCACGGTGACTCCGTCTCTGTCGTGCACCACTTCGCCGGACAGTGTTTTTGCGTGTTTCTCCGCGTCGTTCTCCGGGCCTTTGAGATTGGCCACGATCAATCCGGATTTGCCATCGTTGCTCACCAGCCCGGCGGCTGCCTGGTGAGTAGAGGTCCACGCCGACCACAGGTCCAATACGTACGGCGACTGTTTCAGGTGGTCAACGATGTCGGTGGCGACCCGCTGACCTTGTTCACTGCGGGCGCCATCGGGTGCGGTCACCACGATCAGCAGCTGCTGATCGCTGACGCCGAACTTGTCCGTCAGTAGCCGGGTGGCCTGAGCCGAATCCGACGCCGGATCGTTGAAGCCGCCCGCCGACAGGCTCCCCACGGCCGGGATGCCGAAAATTGCTGCCCCGACGAAAATCAGCATCGTGACGGCGATGACTCGCCGTGGTGCGGCGATGGCCAGCAGCACGATCCGGTGCAACATGTTGTGTCCTTCCGGGGGCTGGCATACCCCACTCGCTCTACCGGAGCTCCGCGAAGCCGTCATCCAGGACCCTGTTCTCGGTCGACGGCGAGACGTCGGTGCAAAATCAAGTCGGTGCAAATCAATAGGCAGGACTATCGGCGTGCGGCTACCTCGGTGCCCGCACGATCTCTCGAGGAGGAACCGCGCCGACCTCGTCGCGGATGCGGGCGATTGTCAATCGATCCGGACCAGGGGAGCCGGGCGCAAAAGACTCGCGGCATAGTTCCCTGTCAGCGGTCCGTTCAGTCACGTCCTCGTTTGGTTGCCGAAAAGTAAGCGATCGCGCCCGAACAATCGACGGTGATCTCGTCGAGATCAGCAGCTTCGAGCCACTGACGCAGATCGTTCTCCGGATAGACATCGGCGAAGATCCCGCGCCGTTGCCACAGCGACACGAATCGATCGTTTCTCCACCCGGTGCCGACGAGGACTGTGCTGCCTCGCAGTACGCCGCCGGGCCGAAGCGCACGTGCCATCGCGGATACCGCGCCCGCCGGGTTGGGCATGCAATGCAGACCCATGTAACTGAGGCACAGGTCGAATTCAGCATCGTAGGGCATCGTCAACACATCGCGTTCGACCAGCTCCAGGTTCTGGATCGAGGATTTCTGGGCTTCTTTGGCGGCGAGAGCAAGCATCGCCGGGGAGACGTCAGCGCCGACGTATCGCCGTGGCGCAGTGCCGGATAGGTGCGCGAACACTGCACCACCGCCGCACGGTACATCGAGGACCGCGGCACCGTCGATCTGGCTGCGAACTGCAGCCAGGTCGGCATACCAGCGCCTGTAGTCGGACCCGAAAGCGAGGTAGGTATAGGCCATCGCAATGGCGCGATGTTTTACCGTGAAATCCCAACCCGAAGTTATAGGTGTGCCTCGACGCCATTTCTGGGTTACAATTGTCATAATTCTATACTTTCCTTTTACTCAGCATATTGCACTATTAGGAGTGGCTCCGTGGTCGAGCCGTTCACGACGCTTGCGCGCTCGGCTGGGTAATCGCAGTGCTTCTGTCGGTCCGACTTCTCGAGAACCATTGCGATGGAACCGATTTCGGTGGCGCCGAGCCGATCCACGCGCTGTTGGGGGTCGTCGAGATGGACACCGCACCTCCAGTAGATCGCTGAACAGTTGCGAGGGCACCGGAGAGTCGAGAATCAACTGCGTTGGGGCGGAACTGCTTCGGGGTGCGGACGTCATCCTCCGCGAAGACGTCCCGGGGCCGGACCGGCCACGCTCCACGCGCGCCGACCATGCTCCGCAACACCGTGTCGGACTGCTCCGGCTGGTCACCGCAACACGCACAAGCGCTGCGCCACAACGCCGCCGACTCGGAGCGATCCCCCAACGTACTGCTGACATGCTGAAGACAACCTACTGCGACGATGACGGCCCCCTGCCGATCCGAGTAGTGGACGAGTGAGCTCAAGGCTTCACGGCGGCCGCGGTCACCTCAAGCGACTGTGATGCATCCCACAACAGCGAGTAGGCACGCCAGTCATGCGTGGCTGGTAGTTATAGTGGAATAGGGGACTCGGGTGCGACGGCGCATCAAGTCATGCGGGAGATTTTCAATTTTTGGTTCGGAGGGGATGAGTGTGGACGCTAATTCTAATCCACTGAATTGCGATATCTGTTCACGGCCTGAGGTGGCCACGACGGCTGCTGTCCGTCACGCTGTTCGGAGTTTGTGTTCGCGGCCGGGTTCGAAAACAATCAATTCCGGTGAAGTCCGCTGATGCAGACCGACGCGGACTCACTGATAAAAACGCTCTCTCCAGCCACCAGGGCTGTGCTCCGGCAGGCGCTCTCCATTGAGAACCCGAATATGCGCGAACCGGCAGAAACAGAAGCGATCGCGCTCGTGGGTGTCGGTTGCAGATTTCCTGGACAAGTTATTGATTGCGGTAGTTACTGGGATTCCCTGGTTGAAAAAAGGGATTCTATCACTGAAGTGCCGCCGGGACGCTGGAATATTCAGGAGCACTACGAACGGCACCCAGGTCTTCCCAAAAGCAGCTCCATGAATTGGGGAGGCTTCATCGAGAATCCCGCCGGATTCGACGCCGAATTTTTCGGCGTATCGATGGCTGAAGCGACGGCCATGGATCCGCAGCAACGAGTACTTCTCGAAGTCGCCTGGGAGTCGTTGCAGCACTCCGGGATCCCTTCCGATTCCCTTGGAAACAGCCGAACCGCTGTGATGATCGGAATGACGAGCTGGGATTATACGATAGTCAATCTCGAGCGGCGAAGCGAACCAGTCGCATATATGGCTACGGGAAATGCCCATAGCACTGCCGCCGGCCGCATCTCGTATCTCTTGGGTCTACATGGACCGTCCCTTACTGTCGATACAGCCTGCTCTTCTTCGCTGGTCGCCATCCATCTCGCGTGTCAGAGTCTGAGGTCGCGTGAATGCGATCTAGCCCTTGCCGGCGGTGTGCAGCTGAACTTGGCACCCTATACCGGGCTGGCGATGTCCCGATGGTCTGCTTTGTCGCCAACAGGCAGGTGCCGTGCCTTCGACATCGACGCTGACGGATTCGTTCGTAGCGAGGGTTGCGGTGTTGTCGTGCTGAAACGACTATCCGATGCGCTACGCGATAACAATCGTGTCATTTCCGTCATCCGCGGATCGGCGGTGAACCATGACGGACCTACGAATGGCCTGACTGCCCCGAGCAGGGCGGCGCAATCTGAACTCATCCGTCAAGCACTGGCAGCTGCTGACGTATCCCCTGGGACCGTGGGTTTCATAGAAACCCACGGTACAGGAACACCGCTCGGTGATCCCATCGAGTTCGAATCGATACGGAAGTCGTACGGCACTGCGGGTATTGGTTGTGCACTGGGTGCGGTAAAAACAAATCTAGGTCATCTCGAGGCAGCGGCTGGGGTAGCCGGGCTGATCAAGGCGAGTCTGGCGCTATACAACGGTATAATTCCTCCGAACAATCATTTCAACGAGTGGAATCCGGCTATAGACGCATCAGGGACGCGCTATTTTGTTCCTACCGAATGCACGAAGTGGCCCATCGCAAGTCACCCACGTCGTGCCGGGGTGTCGTCCTTCGGTATTTCGGGAACCAACGCTCATGTGGTCCTGGAGCAAGCTCCAGAAGTGCCGTTGAAAGTGGTCAGAGAACGTCCGGTGACGGCATTGCGCTTGACGGGAAAGACGGCGGACCGGGTCGTCGCTTCTGCCAATGCGCTCGCAGATTGGATGACGAACGAGGGAGCGAAGCTCTCGATCAACGATATTGCCCACACCGTCAATTGGAACCGGGCAGACTATCGGCATCAAGCAGTAGTCGTGGGAAGAGACCGTCCCGCGATTACTCGCCGACTTCGGCGCCTGTCTTTGCAGGACCCGGATGGTGTCGCGGTATACCCCCGGCTCCAGAGCGCACTCCGACCTGTGTGGCTGTTTTCGGGCCAGGGATCCCAATGGGCCGGGATGGGCCGTAGGTTGATGGAGGACGAGCCCGTCTTCGCTCAGGAAATATCGCGGTTGAGCTCGCTGATGTCCGCTGAGGTGCAATTCGATCTTCGTGAAATGCTGAGCAGTGGTGAAGAATTCAGCGGCATCTCGCAAATTCAGCCCGCATTGTTCTGCATGCAGATCGCACTCGCTGAGCTATGGCGTTCATATGGAGTGACGCCCGGCGCCGTAATCGGTCACTCTATGGGGGAGATCGCGGCGGCAGTAGTTGCTGGTGCCATCGACAAATCGGCTGGAGTGAGCATCATTTGTCGTCGCTCACTTCTGCTTCAGCGAAATGCGGGTCGGGGCGGAATGGCGATGTTATCACTCAGCTCGGCCGATTGCGCCGAACTGATCCGCAGCTACAGTGGCCTGGATATCGCGGTACTCGCGGCACCGAATCAGACGATTATCTCGGGTGACGAGTCCGAGCTTGCCGATTTGATGGCGAGAGCTGAGAAGGAGTCGGTGTCGGTTTGGCCCATCAAATGCGATGTCGCGAGCCACAGTCCGCAGGTAGACAATCTCCTCGCCGATTTGCGGCAGCGCCTCGAAGGGATCGAGAGACGGCAACAGCCGGTAGTCGGATACTATTCTGCAACCTTAGCTGATCCGCTGGAAACGCCGCTGTTCGATTCCGACTACTGGGTCAGCAACTTGCGGCAGCCCGTGCAATTCCACCGAGCAGTGTCGTCCGCAGCTGCTGACGGTTATCGGCTCTTCACCGAGATGTCACCGCATCCGCTACTCGAGTCGCCAGTCACCGATACCCTCGAATCCGCGCTGGCGGGAGAAGAGTTCATGGTGACCTACTCCATGAAGCGTGATCGCGATGAAACTGAGGAGTTTCATTCTCAACTCGAGATAGTTTTGTCCGCGCTCAAGGCGACATTCGGAAGACTCGGGCCCGACACGGGCCGGTTCGTCGACGTCCCTGCGGCGCCGTGGTTGAAGTCGAATTTCTGGGCAGCCGACCGGGCACCCATACTGGATGCCGGCGGCCATCCGCTACTCGGACGGGACGTCCGGATCCCGCGAACCAATACCCACGTATGGAGTGTCGATGCCGGCACTGAACGGAATCCGTGGCTCAACGATCACCGGGTGCACGGAATGCCGGTCATGCCGGCCGCAGTATTTATCGATATGTGCTTGGGTGCGGCGAGTGAAGCATTCTGTCTCGGCATCGAAGAATTAGAGCTGCGCGATTTCAACATCGACCAAATGCTCGTGCTCGACAAGAACGTGAGTCTGACCACGCACCTGGAGTGGCAGGTCGCTGGTCGAACCGCCGAGATCGAGATATTTTCTCGGTCAGGTGAAGACGACTGGCTCCGACACGCAGGTTCGGTGGTGAGCCGTGTCGACAATTCGGACGGCGACTGCGACAGAGTTGCCCGCACTGCAGATAGGAAGCCCGAGACTTCTACGACAATAGTCCCGGTGGGGACATACTATTCCCTATTGAGGCAAACCGGCCAACTGCACGGGCCCAGTTTCGCGGCGCTGACCAGTGTCGAACGGCACGGCGGGGGAAGGGCTTCCACCGCGATCGAACTTCCGCCCGCGGCGCCGCAACACCTTCATTTCAAAGCGCATCCGGTCGTCCTCGACGCTGCTCTGCAGAGCATCGGCGCAGCGCTGAGTGACACCTCCTTGACGCTACTGGCAGATGCTACCTATCTGCCGGAGTCGATCGAGTCCATCCGAATCTTCGAACCAATCGACGGCAAAATTGGGTGTCGAGTAGACCTACGGCAGTCGGACGACGTGGACCGAAGCATACAAGCGTCGGCCCAACTGGTGAATGATGCCGGACGGGTGGTGGCGGAATTCGCTGGTATTTCTTTGAAAAGAGTGGAGTCCCGGAGGCTGGATCTCCCGATCGGACAAAAGGTTTTCGACACGAGGTGGACAGCGGAATCACTGTTGCCTGCACCCGTGAGCCCGTTCGACGGGCGGTGTTGGATCTTTCTGACCGAAAGCGACGATCTGCCGTCGATCGCGTCGAGCGCGGCCGCCGCAATCGGCGCGGACCAGGGGCGGGTTTTCACTTCTACGCTCGCGGACGAGCGATCATTGCTTGCGGCATTCGAGTCGGCCGCGGAGGGTGAGGGCACACCGCTGGCCGGGATAGTGGTCTTCATCGATCCCAGTGGGCCACGTGAGGCAGCCACCACGGCGGGGATTGCGCGCACGCAGGAGACGATCCTGCGCTTGTCCTCCATCGTCCGGGCAGTCGTTCAGCATCCGAACAAGCAATCGCCACAGCTATGGCTGGTAGGTCGAGGCGGCCTTGCTGTCCATGAAGGCGAAGCCAGTGAACCCGGCGTCGGTGCGTTGCGAGGGGTAGTCCGAACGCTCGCGTTCGAGCACCCGGAGTTGCGCGCGACGCTCATCGATCTCGACTCTGGTGTCGACGGTACATCGGAGCTGTTGGCCGAACTACGAGCAGGTGCTGGAGACGACATGGTCGCCTTGCGCGGCGGCCGCAGATACGTGGAAACGCTCACGAGAGCGCAACTGGGTCCAGAAGTTCTGAGCGACACGGTACGGGCTGACGGTTCATACATAATCAGCGGCGGACTCGGCGGACTGGGACTCAGTATCGCGCGGTGGCTTGTAGAAAGGGGCGCGGGCCGTGTGGTTCTGAACGGTCGGTCCGCGCCGTCCGCTGAAGTAGAGGCGAGACTACTGGAGCTCAATGGCGTCGCCGAAGTAGTCA
This sequence comes from Nocardia sp. GCM10030253, assembly GCF_042675075.1. Classification (NCBI taxonomy): domain Bacteria; kingdom Bacillati; phylum Actinomycetota; class Actinomycetes; order Mycobacteriales; family Nocardiaceae; genus Nocardia; species Nocardia sp. GCM10030253. The sequence goes on from NZ_JBHTDL010000015.1 coordinate 44,371, forward strand.
TCGAACTCGGGGACGTATCGACTGCCGGAATCGCGGAGAGGCTCGTAGAGGCTGCCGAAAAGACCGGTCGGCAGTTGCGGGGTCTGGTTCACGCGGCCGGCGTACTCGATGACGGAATTTTCACCTCGTTGGACAACGAGAGCTTGACCAAGGTCTGGAGACCGAAGGCTGCCGGCGCGGTGGCGTTGCACAACGCCACCGCCGGCAGAGAACTGGATTGGTGGATCGCATTTTCATCGATGGCGTCGATGATCGGCTCACCCGGCCAGGCAGCATATGCCAGCGCAAACGCCTGGCTCGATGCTTTCGTCCAATGGCGCCGCGCACAGGGCTCACCGGCATCTGTGATCAATTGGGGCCAATGGTCAGGTGTCGGATTGGCTACCTCGGTAGTCCTTCCCGTTGTCGACCCCCTCGCACCAACCGAGGGTGTCGACGCATTCGGAACACTCCTGGCTCGTAACCCGGCGCGCATCGGAATTGCGCGGCTACGGCTGGACCGTGCCCTTCCGGAACTGAAGCAGATGACCTACTTCAGGGAGGTGATCCAAGAATTCGATCATGCGGAAGGATCGGAGGAATGGATCGGGCCGGACGGTCTTCGACAGCTGAGTCCCGCCGAAGCCGGTAAGGCGATATCGGAACGATTGGTCTCTCGCTTGAACGCCATAATCGGCGCTACTTCGTCAGCGGGACTGGATGTGAATGCTTCACTATTTTCGGTGGGTATGGATTCGCTGATGGCCATGCGAATCAAGAATGCGTGCCGCTGGGACTTCGGAGTGGAGCCATCGGTTGGACTGCTATTGCAAGGCGCGTCGTTGCGTGATCTGGAGAAAGATATCGGTATTCAGCTCGGCTTGAGCCTTGTGGAGTATTCGGACGAAATCGGCGAACTTTACAATCGGCCAGTAGAACGTGCACACGCGCGCCGAAGCGCACGGGCGCGCCGGTCGCGTGGTGAAGAATAGAATTACGTGAGTAAGGTGACGATGACGATGACGGTGGACTCTGGTCTCGAGAATTCAATAGCAATCATCGGTATGGCGGGGAAGTTCCCTGGCGCCGCATCACTGGAAGAATATTGGGACAATCTTCGCCACGGCTACGAATCTATTGTTGATATTTCAGACGAGATGCTGGCCGAGTCGGGAGTTCCCGAGAAGGTCTTCAAGCGCCCCGCTTATGTACGGCGCGCTCCGATTCTGGCAGATATCGACAAGTTCGACGCCGAATTCTTTGGGTTCACGCCGCGGGCAGCACGGATCATGGATCCGCAACATCGGATGTTTCTGCAGACCGCCTGGAGCGCTCTCGAGGACGCCTGCTGTGACCCATACCAGTACAGCGGCGCAATCGGAGTTTTCGGAAGCAGTGCGGCCAGTGGCTATCTGCTGCACAACCTGCTCTCGCATGGCGATCTGCGCGAATCGATCGCTCAGGGCGCGAATGCGGAACTGCTCAACTTGTTGATTCACAATGACAAGGACTATCTGGCGACCCGTTTATCTCACCAGTTCAATCTCCGGGGCCCCAGTCTTACCGTACAGACGGCGTGCTCTTCTTCCCTTGTAGCTGTACACATGGCGTGTCAGAGCCTGTTGTCGAATGAATGTGACGTGGCGCTCGCGGGTGCCGTCTCAATTCGGATCCCGCACCACGTAGGATACTTCTACGAACCAGGATCCATGATGTCGGCGAGCGGACGTTGCCGACCATTCGATGCCAAAGCCGACGGTACCGTATTCGGCAGCGGCGCTGGCATTGTTGTTTTGAAGAGGCTGGACGACGCGCTAGCGGCGAAGGACATGGTCCGCGCTGTGATTGTCGGGTCCGCCATCAATAACGACGGGTCCCGGAAGATAGCGTTCTCGGCACCCAATGTTGCGGCCCAGGCAGACGTCATCGCAGAAGCACACGCTGTCGCCGGTGTCGACTCGGCCGACATCAGCTACATCGAAGCCCATGGCACCGGTACACCCCTGGGTGACCCCATCGAGTTGGAGGCACTGAGAAGGGCTTTCGAGATATCGAAAACACCACGATCGGCGCCTTGCTATATAGGCTCTGTCAAGTCCAACATCGGACATCTCGAGGTGGCGTCGGGCGTAGTCGGCTTGATCAAGACTGTGCTGAGCCTCGAGAACCGCGCGATTCCTCAGACGCTGCACTTCGAAAAACCCAATCCCGAACTGAAGCTCGATCGCAGTCCTTTCGTGCCGCAGACGGAGTATCGGCCCTGGGATTGGGATGGCCCGCGATACGCCGGCGTGAGTTCGTTCGGAGTAGGGGGAACCAACGCACATGTCGTGGTGAAAGAGGCACCCGCCGCTACGTCCCCGTCGACCCGGCCGGGGCCGCAGGTATTGTTGCTGTCAGCGCAAACCCGTGACGCGATCTCGGAATCAAAAGACCGTCTGGCCGCACATCTGAATTCGAACCCGGAACTCAATCTCCTCGATGTGGCGTATACGCTCGACAAGGGGCGAAAACCTCACCAATTACGAGTAGCTACCGTGGTGAATGACCTGGACCGGGCTGCGCAGGCCTTGGTTGGTCGCGGAAATGAGCCGAAGGCCGTGCTTGACCCGGACGCAAAGGTCGCCTTTCTGTTCCCGGGCCAAGGTACTCAATATCTCGGGATGGCCCGTGACCTGCTCGCATCGGAGCCGGTATTCGCCGAGAACTTCAACCATTGCGTCGACGAATTCCACACGTTGTCGAATCGCGACATTCGCTCCGCGGTGTACGGCTCGGACGCAACGCGATTGAATCAGACCGACTACGCTCAGCCAGCAATCTTCAGTGTCGAGTATGCCCTGGCGAAGCTCCTGGAGTCGTACGGCGTGACGCCTGCAGCGTTGGTCGGACACAGCATCGGTGAATATGTGGCGGCTACGATAGCTGGCGTCTTCGATCTCGACACAGCGATCAGGGCGGTGGTTGCGCGGGCTGATCTGATGCACGCCTCGCCGAGGGGTGCGATGCTTGCTGTCGCGTCCGCCGTTGATGATATCGAGCACAAGCTCGGGCCGGAGTTGGATATAGCCGCGATCAACGACCCGCACCAATGCGTGATATCGGGTGCGATGCAGCACATCGAGGAGTTCGAACACTGGTCAGCCGGTCAAGGAATTCTGACCCGCCGATTGGATGTATCGCATGCATTTCATTCGGTCTCGATGGAACCGGTCGTGCCGATGTTCCTGGATGTACTCCGGGAAATGCCGCTCGCTGCGCCGAAGATCCCGCTCTTGTCGAACAAATCCGGTTCGTGGATGTCCGCAACGGAGGCTACCGATCCGGCCCTGTGGGCACAGAGTATTCGCGCCACAGTCCGGTTCAAGGACAACGTTGAGAATCTGCTGGATGCGGCCGGCTATGTGTTCGTCGAAGTCGGACCCGGCGGATCGCTGAGCGCGTCCGTGAAGCGGCATCAGAGCTGGACTGATCACAGTCGCGCTGTGCGCCTCATGCGTCGATCGTCAGAGGGTGAGGACGATCGTGACGTCTTCCTCGGCGGGCTCGGTCAGCTTTGGACTGCCGGAGTGAATGTCGATTGGTCACCGCGATATTCGGGCATCTCGCCTCGCTGGACTTCCTTGCCGACATATCCGTTCGCACGCGACCGATATTGGATCGACGCGGTCCCTGCTGTCCCGGTCGAGCCGGAAGAGGCTGACGCCACGGAGCCACAGCGGGAGCGGACCGGGCGGCCTTCGGGCCGGAGTGAGAATGCCGAAGACAGCGGCGGCGTCCGGGAGATCGAGATCATGCTGAGCGAGATTGCGAATGAGGTGCTGGGCGTAGAGCAACTTGATCTCGACACGAATTTCTTTGATCTTGGAGTCGATTCCCTCATGGCAGTCGGATTTGTCCGGCGAGCGCTGGAGTCCGGGGCGGATATCGAACCCCAGGATCTGTTGGAGAATCAGACGATTCGATTGTTGGCGAGAGCCGTGTATGAGAGGTCGTTGTTGGGCGAGGGTGGCGAGGGTGGCGAGGGTGCGCTTGCCAGTGCCACGCACGAGGTGCGAGCAGCGGAGTCGGTCGCTGACACGGGCACCCTTGCGGAGTTTACCGCCGACCAGCTCACCGAAATCGCTGATCAGCTGAGTGGACCTCAGCCGGGAATGTCCTTGACCGGTATCGAGATCGAAGATATCTATCCGCTGTCCCCGGTACAGAATGACGTTCTGCTACACGTCCTCGAGGACGGAGGCGCCGGCATTTTCCTTGAACAGCTGGTGGCGACGTTGGTGGGCCCACTTGATATCGAACTGTTTCGCGGCGCGACACAGATGGTGGTTGATCGGCATCCGGCCCTGAGGACAGCGATCGTGTGGAGAGGACGATCCGAGCCCTTGCAGGTTGTTCGCCGCCGCGCGACGATACCTTTCATCGTCGAAGACGCGACGGCGTTGGACAGCAGCGATGCGGCGAAGCGCGAGCTCGAGTTCATAGCGCGGGATCGCCTGCATGGCTTCGACCTTGCGTCGGCTCCTCTCACTCGGATGACGGTCGTCAAGGTGTCCGAAGATAGACACCGAATAGTGTGGACACATCATCGAATGATCCTTGACGGCACATCTTTTGCGATGGTTGTTGCGGAAACGGCCGCCCTGTACCAGGGCCTGAAATCGGGTAGGCAGAGTGTGCTGAACGCCGCTCGACCGTTCCGGGAATATATTTCCTGGGTTCACGAACTCGACCGCGGTCCTGCTGAAGCGTTTTGGCGCGCGGAGCTGCACAGCACAACGCCCAATGTTTTGAAGGCGATTCGCCCCGGACGAACGTCTGTGGTCTCCGAAGAAGGTCACACCCAGCCGGTCGCTGCTGTCGAGCTCACCGGCGAGCAGACCACAGAGGTGATCGAAAGCTTGCGCTCTCAGCGCGTTACCTTGGCGACGGTGGCCTACGGGGCGTGGGCTGGTGTCGTCGGTCGCCAATGCGGTGAATCAGACGTCACGATCGGCGCAGCACTGTCCGGGAGATTCGGTCCCACAGCCGGCATGGAGCAGATCGTCGGTGCGTTCTCGAATGTGCTTCCGCTGCGCGTTCACGTCGATCCGTCGGTCTCCGCCGGAGAATGGCTGAAGCAACTCCAAGCACGTGTCACATCGCTCAGAAGGTTCGAACACGTCGCACCGCTCGACCTGGCGAATTGGTCGGACGTACGCGGTGAACGTCCGCTGTTCGAGACCGCAGTGGCAGTCGCAGTCCATACTTTCGGAGGTATGGACGTGGGCTTCGCTGACGTTTCGTTCGAGGATGTCGACGTTCACCTACGGTCGAATTTTCCCATCTGGGTGATGGTGATTCCCGGCGCCAGACTTTCTTTCCGGCTGATCTATCACCCCACACGAGTCGATGCGGCGGACGCCGAATCGCTGCTCGAGGATTGGGTGTCGATTTTTCTGGCGTTGACGCAGGCCTCAGATCGTTCGCTCGCCGCGCTCGAGATTTTGGGTCAGCACGAGCTCGATGCTGCTGCGCGCGGAAGTCAAGGCACAGCAGCCGCCGAAGCATGCAACATGCGCTAGCAAGATTTCGTCGGAGAGGGTCCTTCAAGCCAGGTGTAGCCGGTTGCCTTGCAGCTACATCTCCACCTGCACGAAACCTCCGGGCATCTGGAAAGTATTGGTAGGAGAAGTTGTCGATGGCGAATGTAGACGAGCTTGAACAGGCCCTTCCCGAAATCTCCGTTGAGGCAACAGTAGTCGGTACTGTCGATTCTGTAGTGGGGTCGGTTGCGGTGTCGGTCATTCCGTGGGTGATTTCGGCGAAGAGCGCTGCGGGGTTGGTGGCGCAGGCCGCGAAGCTGCTCGATCACTTGGAGCAACACCCTGGGTTGGATCCGGTCGATATCGGTTATTCGTTGGTGACCACGCGATCCATGTTCGACCACCGGGCCGTTGTCTTGGGTCGGGACAGAGACGAGCTCGTTGCCGGACTCACCGCATTGGCGCAGGACACTACCGCGCCCGGATTGGTGACCGGTCGTACCGTCGTCAATGGCAAGACGGCCTTTCTCTTCCCGGGGCAAGGTAGTCAATCGACGGGTATGGGGTGGCGGTTGTATGAGGAGTATCCGGTCTATGCCACGGCATTCGACGCTATCTGCGCCGAGTTCGATGGAGAACTCGACATTCCGCTACGGGATGTGATCTTCGCCGATCCCGATTCCGGCACTGCCCAGCTGCTGCATCAGACCGTGTACACGCAGGCCGCGTTGTTCACTGTCGAGGTGGCTCTGTTCCGGTTACTCGAATCTTGGAACGTGCGACCGGATTTCGTGATGGGCCACTCGCTGGGCGAGATCACCGCTGCCCATATCGCTGGTGTGTTGTCGCTGAAAGATGCTTGCACACTCGTAGCCGCACGCGGCCAACTCATGCAATCGGACTCGAGCACCGAGGACTTCGTCGGCGAATTGCGTACGGTGATGGCCGGCCTCGCCCTCTTCGAGCCGTCGATTCCTCTTGTCGCCGCTGCGGACGAACCGTTCGTGGTACCGAACCAAGGGAATTCGAGCATCCGCGAACCGGGCGGGCCGTTCGGTTCCGTTTACGCTCCTGAAACAGCGCAGGAAGTGCTGGAACTCGCTGGTGCCACCCTTATCGAGATCGGACGCGACGCGGCGGTTGTATCCAGCGAATCGATGAGCCGAAGAGATGGAAACGCAATTGTGTTCGGATCATTGGAAATCGACGCCCCACGTGCGCTGCTTCAGGTCGTCGCGAACGGCTGGATTCGAGGGATCCGAGTCGAATGGGGGGTTGCCTTCAGAAGGCGGCGCACAGTGGCCTTGCCCACTTATGCATTCCAGAGGCAGCTTTATTGGCTTGGCACAAGTGATGTCGGAGAGTCGGTTGGTCAATCGAAGGTTGCTATCGGAGACAAGGAATCCAATTGAACCGTGATACTTCGGGTGCCTCCTCCGGCTCGCGGCCGGCGAATTCCCCCGGCGAGCAAGTGATCCGTTCCTGGTTCATCGACACGATCGCGGGGATGCTAGCGGTACAACGAGCAGAGATCGACATCACCGTGCCGTTCGCGGAGCTGGGGTTGACGTCCAAGCAGGGAGTGCAGATGTCGGCCGATCTCAGCCAATGGCTCGGCGTGCGCATACCGACCGGAGTTGTGTTCGACTATCCTACAATCGATTTGATGGCGCGATATCTTTCGAGTGCGGTCACACAGGGGGGCGAAGACCCGACGGAGCTGACCGAAGAGTCGGATCTCCACGATCAGAGTTTCGATGAAAGCATGGAGGAACTGCTCCGTCTGATCGATGAAGATGTCGGCCGAGGCACGGTCGAGCTCAATGGTTCTGATGCCCGAGACGACAACGGGGCGCCCGAGTGAGTGCCGGTTCCTTCGATCGGTACAGGTATTCGGGATTCTTCGACTCTCTCCGGTCAGGTCCGGTCAGTTCTTCTGCGAGGCGCTATTCGCGGCGCGATTTGGATGGGTTCGCATATGTTCGATTCATTTTTGGATCTGTTGGTGCTCCGGAAGGCGGAGAAAGGGTCTGGCATCGCCTACCGATTCCTGGAAACGGGTGATATCGGCGGTGATATCGATGAACTGACCTATGGCGAACTCGAGCGTCGGGCCATGGCGATCGGGGCATGGTTGCAGGCCGAGGGGTTCGTGCATCGGCGAGCGTTGCTTCTGTACCCGCCGGGGCTCGAGTTCATCTCGGGGTTCTTCGGCTGCCTTGCTGGTGCCGTTGTGGCGGTACCGGCGCCGCTGCCACGACTGCACGAAGTCGATCGTGTATTACGCCGGCTGCGTCAGGTCATTTCGGACGCCGACATCCAGGTGGTGTTGACTACCCGATCGGTCATCGACGCGTTCGGCGCGGTGGTCGAGCAGGTGCCAGAGCTGGCGACGTTGCGATGGATCGCGACCGATGAAATTCCCGGCGATACCGCGTCGAGTTGGGTCGACCCCGGGGTAGGCCCGGAAACGGTCGCCTTTCTGCAATACACTTCGGGCTCCACGAGCGCACCGCGGGGCGTCGTGGTCACACACCGCAACCTCCTGCACAATCAGCAGGCGATCGCCGAAGCCATGGACCACAACCCCGAACGGGTGGCGTCGTGGGACGGTTCGATGTTCGTCAGTTGGCTGCCGATGTATCACGACATGGGTCTGATCGGGCCGGTGCTGCAGACGGTGTATGTAGGGACCAGCTCGGTTCTGTTCTCGCCGTTGCACTTTCTGCAGAAGCCGGAGCGATGGCTGCTCGCGGTATCGCACTTTCGGGCGCACAGCAGCGGTGGTCCCAACTTCGGCTACGAATTGTGCGCACGGAGGGTCACCGCTGATCTGTCAGGGCAGCTGGACCTGAGCCGGTGGCGCGTAGCGTTCAACGGGGCGGAGCCGGTGCGCGCCGGCACACTTCGCCGCTTCGCGGATGCATTCAAGCCGTCGGGTTTTCGGCCGGAGGCATTCCAGCCGGTCTACGGCTTGGCCGAGGCTACATTGCTCGTGGCGGGCACTCCGGTCCATCGCGCACCGACAGTGACGAATCATCCCACTGATGCCGACCCCGCAGTGTCTCGTGAGGTGGTGGGAGTCGGGATCCCGCCCCGCGGTGTCACCCTCGCGATCGTCGACCCGGAGCGCCGCGTGGAATGCGGCGACGGCGAGCTCGGCGAGATCTGGGTGGCCGGCGACAGTGTGGCGGCAGGGTATCTGAACGACGAGCACAAGACGGCCGAGGTGTTCGGCGGTGTGCTCCTCGACGGCCGGGGTGGCTTCCTCCGGACCGGCGATCTCGGGTTCCTTTCTCAGGGCGAATTGTTCGTCGCGGGGCGGAGCAAGGATCTACTGATCATCGACGGCAAGAACCATTACCCACAAGATATCGAGTTGACGGCCGAAGCCGCTCACGGCTCGGTGCGGCGGGGCTGCATCGCGGCGTTCTCCGTGGAAGTGGCCGATTCCGGGGAACGGCCGGTACTCGTCGTCGAGGTAATGGCGACCGAGGCGGATGAGCTGGACGACATCCGGGCAGCTATCCGGTATGCCGTCAGTGCGGAACACGCCATCGCCATTCACGATGTCGTGCTGATTCGACCGCGGACCATCTTGAAGACGAGCAGTGGCAAGATTCAGCGCCAGGCTTGCCGAGCGGCGTATCTCGACGGGGAACTGGAGACGCTCGGGCTCCCGCCCGGTGCTGTGGCCGCGGAGAATCAGCCCATCGCCGAGGCAGCTTCGGCGTCGGAGATCGAGGCATGGCTGGTGGCTACGGTGGCGAGTGAGACCGGCCTGCACTCGGACCGGATAGATGTCGACCGTCCGCTAGCCGAATTCGGTTTGGGCTCGAGCGGTTTAGTTGGGTTGACTGCGAGGTTGGCCGAAATGATCGGCCGGGATGTCGATCCGAGTCTGGTCTTCGAGCATCCGACGATCGCGGCCATCAGCGTCGTGTTCGGCGAGGTGAGTTCGCCACAGGCCGGCGAGCGGCCGAGCACTGGCGACGATGCCGTGGCGATCGTGGGGATGGCATGCCGATTGCCCGGCGGCGCGGACGATCCGGAAGCGCTGTGGCAACTGCTGGCCGACGGGAGGGATGTGGTCAGCGAGGTGCCGGCGGGTCGGTGGCGCCTCGATGGGCTGTACCACCCGGACCCCGACGTAGCGGGCACGGCATACACGCTGCGCGGCGGATTTCTCGAGCGGATCGCCGAGTTCGACGCCGCCTTCTTCGGCATCACGCCGCGGGAAGCGGCGGCGATGGACCCGCAGCAGCGGCTGCTGCTGCAGACCAGCTGGGAGGCGATCGAACGTGCCGGACGTGATCCTCGCACGTTGAGTGGCACGTCGACCGGTGTATACCTCGGGTTGTACGGCAGCACTTACCTCGCCGGTGCGGAGCTGGCTCAGCTCGATGGTTATGTGGGCACCGGCTCGGCGACCAGTGTGGCGGCGGGCCGTATCGCCTATCAGTTGGGTCTGCACGGTCCGGCAGTGACCATCGACACGGCGTGTTCGTCGTCGCTGGTGGCGCTGCATCTCGCGGCGCAGGCACTGCGTGCGGGCGAATGCGATCAGGCCCTCGCGGGTGGGGCTACGGTGCTGGTGGGCCCGGAGACACACGTGGAGTTCAGCAGGCTGCGGGCGATGTCGCCGTCCGGGGTGTGCAGGCCGTTCTCCGCGGACGCCGACGGCATGGTGTGGGCCGAAGGCTGTGGCGTGGTCATGCTCAAGCGTCTGGACGATGCCATACGGGATGGCGATCCGGTGATGGCGGTGCTGCGGGGCTCGGCTGTCAACTCCGACGGCCGCAGCCAGGGCCTCACCGCTCCGAATGGCATAGCGCAGGAACGGGTGATCCGCGCGGCGCTGGCGGCAGCGGGACTGGATCCGGCCGACATCGACTACGTGGAGGCACACGGCACCGGCACGAGTCTCGGCGATCCGATCGAAATGCGGGCGTTGGCCAGGGTTTTCGGACCTGGTCGCGAGCCGGGACGCGCAGTCGGCGTGGGTTCGGCGAAGTCCAACCTCGGGCACGCGCAGGCAGCGGCCGGGATCGTCGGTGTGATCAAGACTGTGCTCGCTTTGCGGCACGAGACGTTACCGGCGTCGCTGCATGCCGACCGCCCGATGGCGCGGATCGACTGGGCGACCAGTGGCGTCGCGGTGCAGAATCAGCCTGCGCGGTGGCTTCGCGGTGCTCGACCTCGGCGGGCCGGGGTGAGCTCGTTCGGAATCAGTGGCACCAACGCACATGTCGTCCTCGAGGAGGCGCCACCTGCGGCCGTCGAATCGGACAGCGCGGGCACCGCGACGTTGTTCCCTGTCTCGGCCCGAAGCGATGCCTCGCTGCGTGGTCAGCTCGAGCGCCTGATCGGCCTGTTGGAATCGGATCCGGACCTCGCATTGCAGCCGGTGGCGCGGTCACTCGCCCTGCACCGCACGCACTTCGAGCGCCGGGCAGTAGTAATAGCTGCCGATCGTGAGGAGTTGCTCGAGGGGCTTCGGGCGGCCTCGCTCGGTGAGCAGACGCCGGGCTCGGTGGGTCCCGAAGACGCGGTGATCTCGGGCAAGGTGGCGTTCGTGTTTCCGGGGCAAGGGTCGCAATGGATACGGATGGGTCGGGATCTGTGGTCGGAATCCCCGGTGTTCCGAGCCGAATTCACTCGTTGCGACGCGGCATTGCGCCCACGAACCGGCTGGTCCGCCGTGGGTGTGCTGTGCGGCGATGCGGACGCGCCCCCGCTGCGAGACGACGATGTCGTGCAGCCGATGCTGTTCGCGGTGATGGTGTCGTTGGCCGCGATGTGGCAGGCAGCCGGCGTGACACCGGACGCCGTCATCGGCCACAGCCAGGGTGAGATCGCTGCGGCTTATGTCGGTGGTGCTATCGGGCTGGAGGCGGCGGCAGCTGTGGTCACCCGACGGAGCCGGGCGCTCGCGACCGTCAGCGGCGGTGCGATGGCGGCGGTCGGTTTGTCGGCCGCGGCGCTGGGGTCGAGGCTGGGCAGCCGGGTGTCAGTGGCCGCGGTGAACAGTCGCGCGTCCACCGTGTTGACCGGTGACCGCGAGGCCTTGACAGCCCTACTGGCCGAACTGGAGCAGGAGAATGTCTTCGGCCGGCTGCTGGCTGTGAATTACGCATCACACAGCCCGGACATGGATCCGCTGCGGGAGCCGTTGGCGGCCGAGTTGGCCGGGATTGTCACTGGTCCGGCCGCGATCACGTGGTACTCGACGGTCTCAGGTGAGCCACTGCCTGCCGAACCACTCGCAACAGACTATTGGTATCGCAATCTGCGAGAGCCGGTCCGTTTCGCCGACACGATCGAGCGGATGATAGCCGATGGCTACAGGTTCTTCGTTGAGTCGAGTCCACATCCAACCTTGACCACGGCCATCGAAACCGTCGCCGCGGATTGCGGGCGTGCGGTCGTCGCGGTCGGCACACTGCGCCGTGGCGAAAGCGGTCCCCGTTGTCACGATAATGCTTTGGCGCAGCTGCATGTCGGTGGTCTCGGGCTGGAGTGGACACGACTGATGCCCGCAGTCGGCCGCGCGGATCTGCCCACGTATGCCTGGGATCCGCGGCCGTACTGGACTGAGCCGAGGGGAGTCGGCGGGAGCAGGTCGGGGCTGTCCACAATCGGTCATCCCATACTGGATGTGGTGGTGGCACAACCGGATTCCGGTGGTGCGGTGGTGACCGGCAGGTTGACCATGGCGTCGGTCGGTTGGCTTCGCGACCACACCGTTGGGGGCTCGGTGCTGATGCCCGGTGCGGCCCTCGTCGAGCTGACCATGCGAGCGGGCGACGAAGTGGGCTGCCCGGTAGTGGCCGAACTCGTGCTTCACGCGCCGTTGGTGGTGCCCCCTGTGGGAGGGGCGCAATTACGTGTCGTGGTCGGTGGCCCCCAGCAGGGTGGGGTGCGTGCGGTGTCGGTGTATTCGCGCGATGAGGCCGGGGCGGCAGCCGACGAGCGACTTTGGGTGTGTCATGCGTCGGGTGAGTTGTCGCCGCGTACGGCGGCGGTGGCGATGCCCGAGTTGGTGTCGTGGCCGCCAGTTCACGCGGTCGAGTCCGATATCGAGCACCTCTACGCAGACTTCGCCGAGCGGGGATACGAGTACGGTCCGGCGTTCCAGGGCGTGCGCGCGGCGTGGCAGCGTGGCGCGGATGAGGTGTTCGCCGAGGTGGTGTTGCCGGAGTCGGAGGACGCCGGCCGGTACGGTCTGCATCCTGCCCTGTGGGACGCGGCGGTGCAGGTCATCGCGTTGGCAGGGTTCGAGCTGGCCGACGGGCTTGTGCTGCTGCCATTTTCCTGGTCCGGGGTGTCGATACACGCGGTCGGCGCGACAGCGCTGCGGGTGCATCTGACCCGCGTCGGCGACCGGCAGGTGAGGGTTCGGATGGCCGATCCCTCGGGCGCGCCGGTGGTCTCGATCGAGTCACTTGCAGTGCGGGACGTGTCGTTGTCGCAGTTCACCTCGACCGCACCGGGACACAGATCGCAGTTCGCGGTGGAATGGCTGCCGTTACCGTCGCCGGACGGCACGCCAACGCCGTGGGTGGAAATCGATGACTTGGGTCGCGCCGAGACCGCGGGGCAGCCGGTCTTGACGGTGCGACCGGCCGGCGTGCCGCACGGCACCCAAACCAACCTGGTGGCATCGACACGGGCTGCGGTCGCCACGGTGCTCGGACGGGTACAGCAGTGGCTGTCGACTGGTTCGGATACCCCACTGGTGGTGGTGACATGCCGGGCGGTGTCGGTCCGCGGCGAGGACGTCGGCGATCTGTGCCATGCGCCGGTCTGGGGTTTGCTGCGTTCGGCTCAGACGGAGAACCCCGAGCGGATAGTGCTGGTCGATGTCGAGGACTGGACACAGGTCGACGCGGTGGTGGCCGTGGCGGTGTCGGTCGACGAGCCACAATTGGCGTGGCGTGGCGGTGCGGTACTGGTACCTCGGCTGATCAGGGACGACGGACAATCCGCCCTCGCCGTGCCTGCCGAGAGCGGAGGCTGGGGTCTGGTCACACTCGGCACAGGCACACTGGACACGGACAACCTTGCCCTGCGGCCGTGGCCGGCGGCGGATCTGCGGCTCGGTCCGCGCGAGGTGCGCCTCGGTGTGCGTGCTACCGGAATGAACTTCCGCGATGTGCTGATCGCGCTCGGCACCTACCCCGACCAGGGGGTCGGGGTAGGTGCCGAAGGCTCGGGTGTCGTGCTCGAGGTGGGCGAGGAGGTGGTCGACCTCGCGCCGGGAGACCGGGTGATGGGGCTGTTCACCGGCGCTGGTCCAGTGGTGGTGACCGATCGCCGCACGGTGGCGCCGATTCCCGCAGGGCTGACCTTCGCCCAGGCCGCCGCAATTCCGGCGGCGTTCCTCACCGCCTATTACGCGTTGATTGAACTCGCGGAGGTCCGGGCGGGGATGCGCATTCTGGTGCACGCCGCGACCGGCGGTGTCGGCATGGCAGCGGTCGCACTGGCGCGGCATTGGGGGTTGGAGGTCTTTGCCACCGCCAGCCCTGGTAAGTGGGCCACGTTGCGGACCATGGGGTTCGATGACGATCACATTGCCTCATCGCGCACTCTCGCATTCGAGAGCCGGTGCCGTGAGCAGTTCGGTTCGGCCGGAGCGGATATCGTGCTCAATTCGCTCACTGGGGATTTGCTCGACGCATCACTGCGGCTGATCGCGCCCGGCGGCACATTCATCGAAATGGGCAAGGCCGATCTTCGTGATCCCGAGCAAGTGGCAGCCAAGTACGCCGGAGTCCGCTATCGCGCGTTCGATCTGGCCGAGGCCGGCCCGGATCGGCTACAGCAGATGCTGTGCGAGGTCGTCGCGCTGTTCGACTCGGGCGCATTGGGCCCGCTGCCGATTCGCGCGTGGGACCTGCGTGACGCTCCCGCGGCTTACCGGTTCATGGCACAGGCGCGGCACATCGGCAAACTCGTGTTGACTGTGCCCCGGCCGATCGACCCGGCCGGAACCGTGTTGATCACCGGCGGAACCGGAATGCTCGGCACACTGCTGGCTCGACATATGGTGGCCGAATACGGCGTACGGAATCTGCTGCTGATCAGCCGGCGGGGACAGACGGCGGCCGGCGGGGACGCTGTCACCAGGGAGTTGGAGGCGCTGGGCGCCAGGGTCACCCTGGCCGCGTGCGATGTCGCGGATCGGAACGCCCTGGCAACCGTACTGGCGGGGATCCCTGCGAAGCACCCGTTGACGGCCGTGATCCATGCCGCCGGAGTCCTCGACGACGCTGTGTTCGATGCGGTGACCCCGGAGGGGCTGGACGCGGTGATGCGGCCGAAGGTGGACGCGGCGTGGCATTTGCACGAGCTCACCCTCGATGCCGATCTGGCCGCATTTGTGCTGTTCTCCTCGGTGGCGGGCGTGGTGGGCGCGCATGGCCAGGCAAACTATGCGGCTGCCAACGTATTCCTGGACGCGTTGGCGCAGCACCGAAAGCACCGGGGTCTGCCCGCGGTCTCGATGGCATGGGGGCAGTGGGCCCAGGCCAGTGAGATGACCGGTCACCTCGATGATCAGGACAAGGCTCGACTGAGTCGGGGCGGCATGGTCGTGCTGTCCGCTCAGGAGGGTCTGCGACTGTTCGACACGGCGTTGACGACTACCCGTGCGGTCGTGGTGCCTGCGCGGATCGACACTGCCGCTGTTGCGGCATTGGACCACATCCCCGCGCTGGTGCGTGCCCTGGTGCCCTCCCGACGAGCTGCTCGCGCGGAGCGACGGTCGGCTGGTGCGGTGTCCGCCGGCCGCACCGCCGCCGAACGGGAGCAGCAGATGTTGGCGGCGATCGTCGAACATGCCAGTGCCGTGCTCGGTTCTGCTGAGCGGCAGTCGGTGCAGGTCGATCGCTCGTTCACCGAGCTCGGGTTCGATTCGCTCAGCGCGGTGGAGTTCCGCAACCGACTGCAGCGGGCAACCGGCGTCCGACTGCCTGTGACGGCGGTGTTCGATTACCCGACGCCAGCGGCCCTGGCCCATCACTTGACAGCCGAAATCGCGCAGCCGCCCTCGACACTGCCGTCGGCAGGCACGGTAGTCCGACCAAGCCGCCATGATCCGGTGGTCATCGTGGGCAGCAGCTGTCGGTATCCCGGCGGGGCAGACTCCGCCGACGCACTGTGGGAGGTAGTTGCCCAGGGACGGGACGTGCTGAGCGGGTTCCCCGAAGACCGCGGTTGGAACCTGGCCGACCTCTATCATCCGGACCCCGATCACACCGGTACGACCTACACTCGCGCCGGCGGCTTCCTCGATGGCGTGGCCGAGTTCGACGCCGAGTTCTTCCGCATCAGCCCGCGTGAGGCACTGGCGATGGATCCGCAGCAGCGGTTGCTACTCGAGGTGTCGTGGGAAGCGCTGGAACGCACCGGGATCGACCCGACATCATTGCGGGGCAGCGCGACCGGCGTATACGCCGGCATCACGTACGCGGACTATGCGGCCAGGCTGCTGAATCACGCGCCACCCGAAGCCGAAGCGTACCTGGGCGAAAGTACCACGTTCAGCTTGGGATCCGGTCGGGTCGCCTACTTCTTGGGTTTGCAAGGCCCAGCGTTGACAGTGGATACGGCGTGCTCGTCCTCGCTGGTCGCGCTACATCTGGCCACACAGGCATTGCGATCGGGCGAATGCTCGATGGCGTTGGCCAGTGGCGCCACGATAATGGCGTCGCCGGGGGTGTTTGTCGGGTTCGCGCGCAAGCGTGGGCTTGCTCCGGACGGACGATGCAAGGCGTTCGCGGATGCGGCCGACGGCACGGGGTTCTCCGAGGGCGTGGGTGTTGTTGTGCTGGAGCGTCTTTCGGACGCCGTGCGGCTGGGTCATCCCGTGTTGGCGGTGGTGGCCGGGTCCGCGGTCAACCAGGACGGGGCCAGCAATGGCCTCACCGCGCCGAACGGCCCGGCGCAGCAGGGGGTCATCCGTGCGGCCCTGGCCGATGCCGGCTTGGCACCGAATGAGATCGACGCGGTGGAGGCGCACGGCACTGGTACCACGCTGGGTGATCCGATCGAGGCGCAGGCGCTGCTGGCCACCTACGGGCAGGATCGTGCGGCGGATCGACCGTTGTGGCTGGGCTCGGTGAAGTCGAATATCGGCCATACCCAGGCTGCTTCCGGTTTGGCGGGCGTCATCAAAATGGTGGAAGCCCTCCGGCGCGGTGTGCTGCCCGCGACGCTGCATGTGGACAGGCCCAGCCAACACGTCGATTGGGACGCCGGTGCGGTGCGCCTGCTCACCGAGGCGCGGGAGTGGCCGACCGTCAGGCGGCCCCGTCGTGCCGGCGTGTCGTCATTCGGACTCAGCGGCACCAACGCGCACGTAATCCTGGAGCAAGCACCGCTTACGACCACGCCCGACTTGTCTGGGG
Source organism: Nocardia sp. GCM10030253 (assembly GCF_042675075.1). Taxonomy (NCBI): domain Bacteria; kingdom Bacillati; phylum Actinomycetota; class Actinomycetes; order Mycobacteriales; family Nocardiaceae; genus Nocardia; species Nocardia sp. GCM10030253. The sequence goes on from NZ_JBHTDL010000015.1 coordinate 61,289, forward strand.
ATTGTCGCCCGTAGACCAACGGGTGCTCTCTGCGTAAGCGGACCGACCGGCAGGCATGTCGACGGACGGGATCCAGAACCGCTCGACGTCAGCTACATCCTTTCGACCTCACTTCGGTCGGATCAGTGCGCACGCCCTTCGGGCGGGCGCAGTTCGGTGACTGCCTCTGTGAGAAACAGAACGCGGCCCCGACGTTCAAGCGCGGCTATGGTTTCCACCCGATGCTGGCGTTCATCGACCACGGCCCGCCCGGCACCGGTGAACTAGCCTCGATGCTGTTGCGGCTCGGGAATTCGGGTGCGAACACCGCCGCCGACCACAGGAAGGTGCTCGCTGCTGCCCTGAACCACTTCCCTGGCAGCCCGGCTACCGGGTCGGGCGTGTGTGACCATCCCGCGCGCCGCTGGGAGCCGAAAACGCTACGCCTGCATCTGTTCTCGATCTAGGCGCGGCGGGTCCGAATGCCGTCGGCCGCACCGCCGAGGTTGGACGCCAGTTCGGCGATCTGGGCGAAGACCCGTTCCAGCGCTCCGGCGCCCCGCGTCGGAATCTGCGTGGTCGGCATGAGATCACCAACCAGTCAACTCGAGGCCGCCCGCCCTGCTTGATTTTTCATTTTCCGACGCGTGAGGCGGGGATAACCCCTCAAGACGAAGCTCAAGAGTATGGCTATGCCCGGATTGCTGGGATTGATGTACTCACGTATCGAATCGAAACGGCCGTCCCGAATGTGGGCTATCCAACAATACCCGTCAATGTTCAAACGAACGCCACCCACGATGGCCCCGCGTTCGTACTCGACCACGACATACTCGTCGTTCGTGAACCAGTTGGTGATTTGCACCATGGACCGGCCATTGTGCGAATTGGTGTTTCCCGAGACAGTAAGAGCCCCAACGACATCCGCCCGGCCTCTCCAGGTATGACCGATCGGGACGAGAGTGAACTCGCAGTCATCGGTCAGCAGCTCGCCGAACCGTTCGTAATCGTGATTGGCGACGACTTCCAGGTATCGCTCGATAAGGTCTTCGGAGCCGGCATCGGACGACGTCATTCTCACTTCTCCTTACTTCGTTGGCGTATGAACACGCCGAGATGTGGTCCGCCGTGCGATTTACGGCAGTACCCGCACCGGGACGTTGTTCCAGCCCGCAAGATTTTGCATGTTCACCCGGCGACAGCCGGCCCAATCAACCTCGTAGCGTGGCATGTAATCGAGCAGTCTCTGTAATGCGATAGCGCTTTCCATCCGCGCGAGTGCCGCCCCCAGACAAGTGTGAATTCCGTAGCCGAACCCGAGATTCTGGGCCTGGGCGCGATCACGATCGATGTCGAAGACGTCCGGCTCCTTCCAAGCGTCAGGATCACGATTGGCCGCACCGATCAGCAAGAACACGGGCTTGCCGGCCGGGATGGTGACGCCGTGCAGCGTGACATCTTCACGGGAGCGGCGCACGTTGTACTGAGTCGGTGATTCATAGCGGAGCACCTCTTCGACCGCGGCGGGGATCCTGCTGCGATCGACCAGCAACTTCTCCCACTGCTCGGGATGACGCGCAAATAGCACCACCATGCTGGCCACCAGTCGGGTTACGGTCACCGCACCTGCTCCGCCCAGAACGAGGGCGAACTGGGCGATTTCGGTGTTGTCCAGTCCAGTGACCTCACCGTTCTCACGTTGCACTTTGGCCGACACCAAGTCGCTGATCATGTCGTTCCGCGGACGGGCTCTGCGCTCCTTCACCACCTGGTAGTAGACGACTGCCATCTGGATGGCTGCCTGGAGGCCCGCATGCGAGATCTTCACCTCGCCGGGCTCGCGGTGCAGGAAGTCGTCGAGCCACAATCGAATCTGCTCACGACGCCCGTCGGGTACGCCGAGCATCGTCGTGATGACTTCGATGGGAAACAATGCTGAGAAGTCTTGAACGATATCGAATTCCGCAGGGTTCGCGGCGTTGAGGTGGTAGTCGATCAAGTCCGTCACCAAGGGGCGCAGTTCTTCGATCGCACGTGGCGTGAACACCTTGTTGACGAGGCCGCGCATATGGCGATGTTCGGGCGGATCCATGACGATGATCGACTTGTGCATGGGGGGTTCCCCCGATTGCACCGACCCGAGGTCAACGCCATCTGCCGACGAGTACGTGTCGAAATTCTTGTGCGCGGCTGCGACATCGGCATGGCGGCTCAACGCGTAGAAGTCATACTTCTTGCTGTAGTAGACCGGGGCATCCTCACGCATCCGACGATACGTCTCATACGGTCCGTTGAAGTAGTCCTCCGAGAACGGATCGAATTCCAGTTCTCCAGGCGGCATTCTGTAGCCTTCTTCCGTGCATTGCAAGAGCAAATCTCGCGGGATTTCGACCATGGCCTGTCGGTCCGGTTCGCAAGGGGGCGGGTTCTCAGGGTTGCTGAAACCGTCGCGTACCGAACTGGTTATGAACCGACTTCATCGTGGTACTTCTTCGTCATGTGATCGATAGCCTCTTGGTGCTTCTGCGCGAGGTCGTCTCGCACATGCGCCGCCCGTGCGGCGGCATCCAGTGTTGGCTGCGCTTGGCCTTGGAAATGCGGCATCACCTCGGCAGCGAACAGCTCAGCTGACCGTTTGGTGGCCGCCGGGTTCGCCCATTCGTGACCCATCTGCAGCATGCAGCCGAATCCGCCGGACTGATCCCACAGCCGTTGAACCTGTGCCCGCGCGCGCTCTGGCGTACCGATGACGCCTGCTCCGAGGTCGTTGATGATGGTGATCATCTCGTCGAGCTCCTGCCCCGGCATCGTCAGGTGGGGGAAGGCGGCCACCTTTTGGAAATAGCGGAACCAGGACTCGATGCCGAATTTGACGTCGTTGCGGGCCTGCTCGTCAGTCTCGGCGATGTGGAAAGGCCCGGCCAGGGCCCAATTCTTGCGGTCGACCTGCGTGCCGAAGGCCGCAGCCCGTTCTTCGGCGATGCCCCAGTGGTACGAGAGTGCGTTGAAGCCTTCGATCGTCAGCGTTGAGCCGATGGAGAGCAGTCCGATCCCGTGCTTTCCGGCCAGCCGTGCGCCAGTCGGTGAGGAGACCGCAGCGACTGCCAGGGGAATCCCTCCGTCGGAGTAGGGAGCGAGTTGCAATCGAGCGTCGATCAATTCGTGTGTGGTGGTTTTGGCGCTGACGGTTTCCCCGGCGAGCAGGCGAACGACAATGTCGAGGTTTGTCTCGAGAAGTTCGCGCGTGTCTGTTTGAGTCAAACCGATCATTCCGGCGTCGGTAGGAAGTGAACCCGGCCCGAACCCGCCGATCACTCGACCGTGCGTGAGATGATCGAGCAGCATCAGTCGGTCGGCAACCCACAATGGGTTGTGGTATGCGAGTGAGATTACGCCAGTGGCGAACCGGATCCGCTTAGCCCGTTGCGCAGCAGCGGCGATGAAAATCTCCGGTGAGCTGATGATCTCGCTGCCCGCCGAGTGATGCTCGCCCAACCACACCTCATCGTAGCCGAGGGCATCGATATGTTCGATGAAGTCGAGGTCGCGTTGCAACGCCAGCGTCGGGTTAGTACCCGCGCGGTGAAACGGTGCGATGAAGTATCCAAACCGGAGCCGAGCCATGTAAGTCCTCCCCTTGACGTGATTCCCGAATCCTAGCGCGCGGACCAGCCTGCCGCCATCAGGTTGGTCGACAACTGATCTACCAGGGGTTTCGCCATGCCGCCACCCTCATCGACATCAAACCCGCAGTGGCCCAACACCTCTCACCGGCAGAATGAAAAAGACTCAGTGGCTCAGCGCTCCTGTCTCCCAACGGGACTGGGACAACGCGCATCTGATCAACGCCGCATACGACATCCATGCCGAGAACCCGGAGTTCGGTTACCGGTTCATCGCTGACGAATTCACGGCACCGAACTGGCGTGCTCGGCGCTGCGCAACGCTATCGCGTTACGATCCCCGCAAGCCACGATCGTCCACTCCGACCGCGGCGGTCAATTCCGATCCAGAAAGTTCGTGACCCTGTTGTCCCGCAACGGATTACAAGGCTCAATGGGTCGGGTCGCTGCATGTGTGGACGACTCGGCCATGGAATCGTGGTTCGCTCTGCTGCAACGCAACGTTCTCGACCGGAAACGGTGGGACACAAAGGAACAACTCCGTCTGGCCATCGTGTTCTGGATCGAGCGAACCCACGGTCAGTGGCCGTTGAAGGGGGCCATGACGTCCGCGTGGTACTTCTGCACCCCCGATGCCGGGTCGGCCCAAAATAGCCCTGCGGGAATCAATATTCGACTTACGCCAAGGCTCTGCAGGATGTCCAGCTCCGCAAGGGCGTTCCTTCCGATGAGAGTTGTGGTAACAGTTACTTCGATATCATCCAGGTCTCTATCCGCCGCTATCGCAGCGTTTCTCATTTCAGTCAACAACGATTTCAGGGCGCTTACATCTCTGGTCATAGGCAAAAATCCATCTCCATAGCTCCCCGCTCGCCGGGCAGATGCAACGGAATTACCGCCGATGTGGATCGGTATGGACTTTTGGGCCGGCAATGGGCGCAGTATGCAATTGTCGAAATTGATGTACTTTCCATGATGACTGGCGACCGGATGTGTCCACAGTGCTCGAATTGCGGAAATGTATTCGTCCGCACGCGCGCCCCTATCCTCGAAGGGTACGCCGATGGCTTCGAACTCTTCCTTCATCCAGCCTATTCCGATGCCGAACTCCAGGCGCCCGCCACTGAGGTAGTCGAGCGTGGCGAGCTGCTTGGCCAGCACCACAGGATTCAGTAGGGGAACAATAACGGCACCAGTTGCCAGTCGTATAGTATCCGTGGCCGCAGCAATATATCCGAGCCAAACCAGCGGATCCGGGATCGACATTTCGTCGCCGCCGGGCATTCGACCGGTTTGAGTATATGGACAAGGTGATGTGTAGCCGGAGGGAATTACAACGTGCTGACTCGCCCACAGGGATTCGAATCCTAATCCCTCGGCTACCCTCGCAAATTTAGTTGCGACTGTCGGCTCGCCCATTTGACCCGTGTTTGCGAAGAGAATGCCGAATTTCATGAGTTCTTCCTGCTAGTCAATCACATTGTGTCGTCAAGTCTGAAGCCTTGCGATTCAATGGACTGAAGTGAGGTGCTGTCTCGGTTATCGAGGTTAGCAGCACGGATTCGCGGCGCAACGCGATCCGGCGATGACTACCGTGGTCAACCTGAATCGTCGGCCAGGGCGAGCGCGCAAGGTCGGTGTCGTCGCTCCCTGGTCCGACTTCCCGCACCTGGTGGGGAATTTCGCGACGTCACGCATCGTGGTGGGTCGGGCCTCGAGTGCGGTGTGCAAGCGCGCCGGGCGCGAATCACGACCGGTGAGGAGGTGCTCGGCGGCTCCTCGAGCCCCATCGTTGCCTCTTGGAGAGATGTTGTGTTTGACAGTGGACGTAACTGGTCAGCTCGGGTGTGGGGTGTCGGTTCAGGTTCCCGGGCTGGTTGGTGAATGGTGGTGGTGCGCAGGATCATCGAGTCAAGCCTGCTGCCCGAAGGCGCGCGCTGCAACTGGTACGCGCGCCGCCGGGTGACCTCGTGCACCATCTGACCGGTCAGGACCTGCTGTCGGTTACCGGGTCGGCGGACACGGCGGCGGCCTTGCGCGCGCACCCGGTAGTTGTGCGCAACGCCGTTCGCTTCAATGCCGAGGCCGATTCGCTGAACTGCTCCGTTCTCGGCCCCGACGCGATAGCCGGTACCCGCGAATTCGACTTGTACATAGCGCAACTCGTGACGGAGATGATTGTCAAGGCCGGCCAGAAGTGCACTGCCATCCGGCGTGCACTCGTACCGCGCGGTCAGCTCGATGCGGTCACCGATGCCGTCACAGCACGGCTGAGCGAAATACGGGGTCGGCAATCCGGCCCGCGACGACGTGGACATGGGTGCGCTGGTCAGCCTCGAACAGCGCGAGCAAGTGCGCCATGCTGTTGCCACGCTGACCGGTGAATGCGAACTGGTACACGGCAATCCGGAAATGTCGACCTTATCGACGCTGACCCCGAATGCGGGGCGTTCCTGGCGTGCCAGCGTCGATGGCGGTCAGGCCGGCGAATGTGAGACCCACCATGTGGACGCGATCGCGTCCATTCAGGAAGGCGATGTCGTAGAAGGTGATTGGGCTGTGCTCGTCATCGATCAGGACCAGGTCGGCCGGCAGCCGCGGTCGTGTGAGCAGGTGCCGGCCGCCCGCAGCGTCGAACGCGGTGCCGCGATTCCGGCGTCGAATGCCGTCACCACCACTACGGCTCCTTTTTGTCGTGAAACGGCATGGCGTGTCGTGAATCGGCAGGCGAACTGCAAAACAAAAGGCAGTGTCAGGCCGCTGACCAGGACTTTTGGGAGGCAGGGTGTCGGGGGTTCAAATCCCGTCATCCGCTCTCACATATCCCCAGGTCAGTAGTGTCGAGCTGTCCTGGACGGGTGCGCATGTCACCAACTCGGTAGGAGATCCAGCAATCCGACACAACTGGATCCGGCACATCCTCCAGCGGGATGCCACCAACCACCGCGAACGTGCGGTCGAACGAATTGCGGTCTCAGCCGGCCGGCCGTTACGCAGGTCGTTGCCACAGGCTCATAAAGGTGATATTTGCGTCGATCTGCGAATTCGCTCCGGCTCCCCCGATGCCCTGATGCGCCTCGGCGTAAACCCACGCACCGACATTGAGTTCGTATTGGGTGTCGGCCTCCATGGTCCACCGCACTTCGATTACCGCACCGGTCCCGAAACCGCCGTTGTCATAGTTGTAGTCCTCCGACGGATCGAACAGCGATCCGCTGACCCGGCCACGGAAACGCTTGTCCACCGCGTGGGCCTGCAAATTGCCGCTACGCATAACCGTCATTTCGCAGCCGGCTTCGACGGTGGCGTCGGCGTCCAATCCTGCGGAAGCGGCGGCGAAGTCGTGTGAAGATCGAAGCGAGCGGGCCATGCAGTCGACGCGATGATCGGAACGAAGGACCACGCCGAAGCCGGCGTGGGCATTCACGAATACGCTGCCGTCGGAACCCAGCGTGTTGCCCGCATGGGCGTCGAGGGCGGCGCGGCCGGTCTCCGATGTGAGAATCCGGCTGCGCGGAGGGCCGCCGTTCAGGTCGTGCCAGAACCAGCTGAAGTCGTAGGGAATCTGGAAGAACCGCGTCGGAAAACCTTCGAAGTCGCGTGTTGCGGCGAGCGAGTAGTCGAGCGCGGTCGCCGATACGTCCCGTGCCGGAATTCGGGCACTCGCCATCGGCAATTCACCGACGCCGACCGCTCTGGCATGTTGGCGTTCCGCAGCCGATCGCAGGGCGTCGGCGCCGCGGGAATCGTTGCGTAGCTGGTCGAGAAGCGGCTGCCGCAACACGTCGGCCAGAGCGCGGTCCTCGGCGTCGAGTTCGCGCCTGCGCGCGTTCTCCTCGCTGTGACGTATGGCGATCGCATTGATCGAGTTCCGGACTTCCCGCTTGCTGTCCTCCGGGACGCGCCCGTCGAACGCGATGTCTACTGTCGATGTAACTGAGTCAGGATAGGTGGTCATCGTGGCTTCCTTTCGCCTGAGCGCCGCCCGTATGGTGCGCTGTTCAGCAACCGATCAGCACGAGTGTCGAGCTACTCGACTTCCGTTCCGGATATATGTGAGCCGCAGCCCGTGCTCTGACACTTCGACCTCTTGACAACAATCATTAGGCCAGCTCAGAGGCACTGATAAAGCGTCTGCCCGCGCCACGCGCAGGAGGGGGTCTGCTACTAGGACGCCTAGCCAATGAATCATAGTTCTATCGCCTCGAGTTCGCAGCTATTAATCAGCATCATGGATGTCGGCGGTCTGCGACGTGGGGTTCGAGATGACATTCGGGCTGTGTGCTCAGGCTCGTCGGCCATGTGCGGTGCGGTCGCGGCGAGAGCCGCCGCCGAGATATACCGAGCTGATGCACTCGCTGAACGAGTGGCGTCAGGCTTTCTCTGCGAGGACTTGGATTGCGCCAAGGAGCAGGGCACCGAGCCCGTGTATTGATGGCAGGTCGTGGTGTCAGTGGGGGTGTCAGGTGTGTGTCAGGTCGGTGTCAGTCCGTCCGGCGACTGTGTGTACATCGAGCACAGCGACCGGCACCGACACGGTTCGGGTCGATGCCCTTAACCGATTTCGAGGAGTACACGACATGTCCATCACCATCGCTTTGACCGACCAGGACAAGAGCATCCTGCGTACCGCTGCCTATGGTGCGGTGTCGTTGTTGGCTGCCGCTGGTGCACCGCACAAAGCCATCACGCACGGCTCCATCGCCCTGACCTCGGCGACCGGGCTGGTCGGGCATGTGCTCGCCGCGAAGTCCAGAGACATCCATCTGCAAGGCAAGTCCGTCGCCGAACTCGCCGACCAGGTGCTGCCGAGCCTGACCGCGGCGATGAGCCTGCTCGGTGAGCGGTATCCGGGCGAGGCCGACAACTTTCGTGACACGGTCCTGGTCGCCGTCGAAGCCGCCGTCGGGCCTGGCAAGGGTGGGCCCAGTCCCGCGGTGGCTGTGA
>NZ_JBHTDL010000016.1:0-18957 GCF_042675075.1 Nocardia sp. GCM10030253
GTACCGATTTCCAGGTGAAGATTCGTGGTTTCCGTATCGAGCTCGGCGAGATCGAGGCGGCACTGCTGCGGCAGACCTCGATCACCTCGGCGGCGGTCCTCGCACATACCGATCCAGCCCTCGGGGATAGCCTCGTCGCCTATATCGTTCCGGCCGTCTCCGGCGAGTTCGACAAACGGCAGCTGCAGACGGCGCTCAGCGCGGAACTGCCGTCTTACATGGTGCCGAGCTCGTTCGTGGTGCTCGATGCCCTGCCACTGAACGCCAACGGCAAGCTGGACCGAAATGCCTTGCCGGCGCCAACCTTCGAGCAGGCCGTGTTCCGTGCGCCGGTCACCCCGATCGAGCAGACGGTGGCGGGTGTGTTCGCCGATGTGCTCGGTGTCGAGCGGATCGGCGTCGACGACGACTTCTTCGCCCTCGGCGGAAACAGCATTCTGTCGATCCAGCTCGTGTCGCGGGCCAAGGCCCTCGGTGCGGTGTTCACCGTGCGCGATGTGTTCGACCAGCGCAACGTCGGCGGGCTCGCGGCGATCGCCACCTCGGCGGCCGATGCCGAGCAGTCGCGACTCGCGGAGCTGCCCGGCGGCGGTGTCGGCACGATCCCGCTGCCGCCGAGTATCGCGGCGGTGCTGTCGAGTGGCGCTGACTACCAGCGCTGCTCGCAGGCCACGACACTGCGACTACCTGCTGTGCTCGATCGCACGCCGCTTGTCTCCGCGGTCTCGGCGGTATTCGATCACCACGATGCGCTGCGCACTCGCCTGCGCAAGGTAGACGAGAACTGGGTGTTCGAAGCGCTCGACAGCGTCCTCGATATCGACGATCTCGTGCGCGAGGTGCCCGTCGATTCGGCGGTCGACGATGCGGAACTGTCGCGAATCATCGACGCCGAACGAGAGGCCGCGGCCGATCGCCTCGACCCGGCGAACGCCGTCATGGCGCAGTTCGTGCGGTTGTGCTTTGCCGATGATGAACGTGGTGACGAACTGCTGGTCGTCGCACACCGGTTCGCGGTCGACGGCGCGTCGCTGCGGATCCTGATCTCGGATCTGGCGCAGGCGGTGTCGCAGGTCGCGGCCGGGCTGCCGGTCGCATTGCCGAGCGCGGGTACCTCGCTGCGGCGTTGGGCACACAGCCTGGCCGATGAAGCCTCCGAACGCGCTGCCGAACTGCCGTTCTGGCACGAGGTTTCGGCGACGCCGGATCCGCTGCTCGGGTCGCGTGCCTTCGACCCGGCGATCGACACCGCTGCCACCGTGCAGCGGGTGCAGGTCGAATTGCCCACTGCGATTACCGATTCCGTGCTGACCGTGATTCCGGAGCTGTACCGCGGCGGCGTGACCGACGGGCTGCTTTCGGCACTGGCCATGGCCCTGGTGCGCTGGCGTGGCCAGGGCGGCGCGGTGCTGGTGCGGCTCGAGGCCGACGGTCGCGGCGCGGTGCGCGGTGCTGAGCTCTCGCGCACCATCGGCGCCTTCGCGACTGCCTACCCGGTTCGGCTCGACCTGGGTGATGCTGACCTGGACAATGCATTCGCCGGCGGAATCGCGGTGAGCGGCATCGTCAAGACGGTCAAGGAACAACTGCTCGCCGTGCCGGACCACGGCGTCGGCCACGGCCTGCTCGAATTGCCGCAGGTGGGTCAGGTCGGCTTCCACTACCGGGGTATGCCTTCGGTCGCGGTCACCGCCGAGACGGCCGCCGACGCGCCCGCCAACGGTGCGGTCGACATCGAGGCGCACGTCATCGACGGCGCCGACGGTTCGAAATTGGCCGCCACCTTCGCATTCCCGGCCGGGCTACTGGACGCCGAACGGGTGCGGGAGCTCGCCGACCTGTGGGTCGCCGCGCTCACCGCGCTCGCCGAGCACACGCAGCGGCCGGACGCGGGTGGCCTCACACCGTCGGATATGCCGCTGGTGCGGGTCGGCCAGGCCGACATCGAGCGGTGGGAGCAGGCCTACCCGGGCCTGGAGGAAGTGTGGCCGGTCTCGCCGCTGCAGTCCGGTCTGCTCTTCCACGCGCTGATGACCGCGGCCACCGTGGACGTCTACACCATGCAGGCCGTGGTGCATCTGAGCGGCACCGTGCAGGGCGATCGGTTGCGCGCGTCCGCGCAGGCGATCCTCGACAGGTACCCGAACCTGCGCACCGCGTTCGTCAGCGACTCCGAGGGCCAGGCCATGCAGGTCGTGGTCGACCGGCTCGAGGTGCCGTGGCGCGAGGTCGATCTGACCGGGCTGCCGGAAGCCGAGCGAGCCGAGGAACTGCGACGGCAGCTGGCCGCTGACCGGGCGACCCGGTTCGACATGTCCGTGGCACCGCTGGTGCGCTACACGCTGTTCCGTACCGGTGCCGAGCAGTGGCATCTGGCAATCGCTACCCACCATGTTCTGCTGGATGGCTGGTCGATGCCGCTGCTGCTGCGCGATCTGCTGGTGCTCTACGCGGTGCGCGGTGATCTGGCGGCGCTGCCGGAGGTGACCTCCTACCGCAGCTTCCTCGACTGGCTCGCCGAGCGCGACGTGACCGCGTCGCTGCGCACCTGGGCGCAGGCGCTCGACGGTGTCGGCGAGCCGACCGAGCTCGCGCCGCCGTCTCGTTCGGTGGAGACCTACGAGACGCGCAAGCTGACCACCGAGATCGACGCCGAGCGGACCCGTCAGCTCACCAAGCAGTGTGCCGACCTCGGTATCACGGTGAACACCCTGGTGCAGGCGGCCTGGGGCATCCTGCTCGGCAGGCTCACCGGCCGCGACGACGTGGTGTTCGGCGCCACGGTGTCCGGCAGGCCCGCCGAGCTGCCGGGCGTGGAATCGATGGTCGGCCTGTTCATCAACACGCTGCCCGTGCGGGTGCGCGTCGACGATCACTTGACCATCGACGAACAGCTGAAGCGGTTGCAGCGCGATCAGACCGAGTTGCTCGACCACCACTACGTCGGGCTCACCGACATTCAGCGGGTGGCCGGTCCCGGATCACAGTTCGACACCCTGGTGGTGTTCGAGTCGTATCCGATCGACCGCGACGCGATCGCGGCGGCGAGCTCGATCGACGGGATGTCGGTGACCGATGTCAGCGTCGAGAGCGCGGCGCACTACCCGATGACTCTGCAGGTGGTCGCCGAATCGACCCTCGGCTTCACGCTCGAGTATCTGACGAGCAGGTTCACCGCCGATGAGGTGGAAACCTTGTCCGCGCGGCTGATTCGGGTGCTGCAGGCGTTGCTCGGCGATCCGGCCGGGCTGGTCGGCGCCATCGACATCCTCGACAGCGGCGAACGCACCCGGCTGCTCGCCGAATCCGGTATCGGCGCGACGGCGGTCACGCCGGAACCGGTGGGCCGGGTCGGTGCGCGCACGGTGGCCAAGGTGCTCGCCGAGGTCGTCGAAGCGGACCCCGAGGCGCCCGCGCTGCTGGTCGACGGCGACGAAATCGCCTACCACGTCCTTGATCGGCGCTCCTCGCAGCTGGCCAGGGTGCTCATCGATCGTGGTGCCGGCCCCGGCGACATCGTCGCCGTGGCTCTGCCGCGCTCGGAGGACGCGGTAGTCGCGGCCTGGGCCGTGCAGAAGGCGGGCGCCGCCTGCCTGTTCGCACAGTCGGTCGCCGAGATCGAGAACGCGGGAGCCGGTTTCGGGATCACCCTCGAGCCGGCGGCGGTAGGCGCCGTGCAGTGGCTGGTGCCGTCGGATCCGCAGGTGCAGACCGAATTGGCCGCCGCGCCATCGCATCCGGTCTCGTACTCGGATCGGGTCCGCCCGCTCGCCGACGAGCACCCCGCGTTCGTGGTGCTCGCGAACGGCGCCCCGGTCGTGCTCAGCCAGGTCGAGGCCCTCGACCGGGCCGTGCAGGTGCGCGACGAGTACGGAATCGACTACGAGTCGACCACGTTCACCATGGCGGTCTCCGGCCAGGCGGCGCTGCTGGAGTTCCTGGCCGTGGCCACCGCCGGCGCATTGTCGGTGCTCCCGGGTGGCGGCGAGATCGCGGACGATCTCGCCGACGGTGAGGTCACCCACTGGTTCGTCGCGCCCGGTGAATCGACGGACGCGGCCGACCAGGAGATCCGAATCGTGATCGCCGAGTAGGCACATCGAGAAACACGAAAGCCGTTGCCCCTGCTGGCAACGGCTTTCGTGGCTTCCGGGGTGGCGCTACGTCGGGATCACGTGCTCCTCGGCGAACACCTTGCGGCACACCGGCGCACAGAACGCGTAGTCGACGCCCTCGTGGGTGAGGGTCAGTTTCGTGGTGGCCAGTTCCACGGTCATGCCGCAGACCGGGTCTATGGTGTAGCCGTCCGGCGCGGCCGACTGCTCGGCATCGTGCCGGTAGTCCTCGGTCATCAGCTTGGTGATTTCGGTGCCGGTCATAGCTCGACCCAGGTTGCCGATGGCGTGCTCACGCAGTCCGACGATCTGCACCAGACAATGCGGTTCCCGGAAGAGCCGGTCGGCGTCGGGCTCGGTGGCGGCGATCGCCCTGGTGATCATCGGGATGATGTGGCTGCCGAATTCACTGTTGTTGCTCCATGATCCGGGCACGGTGACACGAACCAGGTAGCGTGGCGCGGCTGCCGGTTTCGGCCCGCCGGTGACCCAGACCTCCGGTGTGCGCACGATGACGTGGGTGAGTTCGCGCGCCTTGTCCATGACCGAATCGGGCGCGGAATCCTCGGTGGTCACCTCCCACAGCACCCGCTCGGCGAGTGCGGTGCGGCGGTCGGTGCTCATCGCGTCGGCGGATACGAACAGTTCGATGGTCATCATTGGTATGGCTCCCGGATGGGTGCGAGCGCGAGCAGCTCGTCGACCGTCCATTGGTCGTCGGCGTGTTGACCGAGTTTGCTCGCCAGCACCCGGCCGTCCGGCGCGATGAGGAAATCACCCGGTAAGCCGAGGCGACCGCCCTCCGGGTTGCTCGGGGGCGCGGGCATGTTCTTGCGGAGCACGGTCGGCAGCGTGGTCGCCACGGCGCGCGCGATGGTCGGCCATGCTCGGGGGTCGAGTAGCGCACGCGGGGCGGATTCGACGCCGAACTCTCGATACAGGATTCGGGTCGGGTCGGCTATCAGGTCGAACGGCAGGTCGCCCGAGTACTTGCGTAATTCGGCTGCGCTGGAATGGAACACGATGACCTCGCGGATGCCCGCGGCAAGGATCTCGTTGTGCCGGGTGGCGATCGAGCGTAGGTGCAGGTTACAGACCGGGCACCCGGCGAAGCGGCGGAATTGCAGGTGGATCAGGTGATCGGGGTCCGGGACGTGGACGGTGGCACCGGCAATGGTGTCCAACGTTCGGGTGGTCACAGTGGTTGGCAGCGGCATGCTGTTCCTCTCGTAGGCGTACGGGGTACGCCTAACCCAGTATGAGCGTACCCAGTACGCTGTCAACCCATGCCCCGTCCGCGCTCCCTGACGCCGACCGCGATTGCGGCCGCCGCGCTCGCGGTGATCGACCGCGACGGTCTGCCCGCGCTCACCATGCGGGCCGTGGCCAAGGAACTGCATATGGCAACCATGGCGCTGTACCGCTACGTCCCCGACCGGGACGGGCTCGAAGCGCTGGTGGTCGACGAGATCTTCCAGGCGATCGACGTATCGCCGCCGCCGGAGCGGGACTGGCGCGATCGCGCGGCGGCGCTACTGACAAGGGTGCGCGACGCGGCTGCCGCGCATCCCGACGCGGTGCCGCTGCTGCTGCGCCACCGGCAATCGTCCGTCGGTTCGCTGGCCTGGATCGAGGCGATGCTGACGGTTCTCACCGATGCCGGTTTCGACGGCCGTGATCGAGTGATCGCTCAGCGCACCTTGATCGGCTTCATGCTCGGGTTCTTGCAGAATGCCCACTACGCGTCTCTCGCGGGAGCTGGTACCGCCGCCATGGTGAACCTGTCCCAGGCCGACTACCCGCATCTGTCCCGAACGGCTGCCGACGCACAAAAGGTCTCGGCCGTGGACGAATTCCGTGGCGGGCTGGAGATTGTGCTGCGCGGACTCACGCCATAGGTGGTGGTGCGGCAACGGCTTCGGATGCGTCAGCGGGTCAGTGTCGGGATGTCGATGGTTCCGGCCATGGCGCGGGCACCGGCGTCGTTGAGGTGCATGCCGTCGCCGCAGTCGAAATCGCGGCGGATGTAGTCGGGGTTATCCGGATCTTCCACCGCCATGGCGACATCGAAGACCGCGTCGAAAACGTCTGTGGTGCGCAACCATTCGTTGACTTCGCGCCGGACGGGAACACCTGTTTCCGTACTGAGCCCGGGGTAGACCACGCCGGCGAAGGGGCCGATGGTGTTGGCATAGACCGGAAGTCCGGCGGCATGCGCACGCCCGGCAAGAATGGTGAAACCGGCGATCAGCTCCGCGGCGGGTGCGGTGCCCGCCAGGATCAGGTCGTTGATGCCGAAGTTGACCAAGACGTGCGTCACCCCCGGCACATCGAGCACGTCGCGGTCGAACCGCGCGAGTGCGTGGTCGCCGATTTCATTGGTCAGCAGGCGGTTTCCGCCGATGCCCTGATTGACGGCCCAGCCATCGAGCAGCCGCTCGTTGAGCACGTCGACCGAGCGGCGGTTGGCGCCGTGCGTGGAACCGGCACCCTCGAACCACGAATCACCGAATGCGACGATGACCGGGGTATCCGCCGCTGTCAGCACGTCGATTCCGGTGATGTAGAAGCGCGAGGTGACCTCCTCGGCATCCGGCAAACCGAGTGCGGCAGTGTGGTTTCCGGTGGCGACGTACGCCGACTCCGCCGGAATCTGGGCGAACGGCGCCAGGCCGTTTTCTTCCGGAAGGTACAGGCTCAGCGCCAGATCGGTGCCAGCGGTCACGGCCAGATCGACTGTGTCGCTGATGATGTCGCCGCCTGCCGGAACGGTCACCCGGGCGGCCCCGCCGAACCGCACCTCGGTGTCGGTCTCGGTCACGATCTCGTTGCCCGCCTTGCGCACGGCAATGCGCGCTGCGCCGATGGTGAGTGGTGTCCGACCGTATCGGTTGGTCAGGCGTACCCGAAGCTGCTCGCCGCCGCCGGCGACGTGCAAAACCTGGCGCACCGTCTGATCCGCGAAGCTCCTCGGCTCGACCAGCTGAATCTGCTCGGTGGGGTCGACGAGAGCCGAACGGAATCCTGCGACCCAACGTGATGTGGCAGCCATCTGAATCTCCATTTAATTGACATGAGGAATATTGCAGTAACAACAATCTAGCGCAGGTCCTCCTCTTGTCAACTATCCCCGTTGCAAATATCTCGGTTAGGCTCGTCACCATGGACGCGACCGACCTGTTCGACGACCCTCGGCTCACCACCATCGGCCTGCTCTACGAGGCGCATGACGGACTGATCGCGAAACTGGAGCCGACCTGGAAGGCGAACGGCCTGTCGGGACTGGACGCCAACGCGCTGATGCGGTTGAGTCGCTCGCCGGGGCGGCGGCTGCGCATGACCGACCTCGCCGCGCAGACCAATCTGTCCACCAGCGGCATCACCCGATTGGTGGATCGGCTGCAGCGCGGTGGGTTCGTCCGGCGCGAAGCCGATCCCGGCGACCGGCGTAGCTCCTATGCGGTCCTGACCGCGGCGGGCGCGACACGGCTCGCGCGGGTGCTGCCCGCGTATCTGGAGGGTGTCGAGCAGTGGTTCACCGGGCTGCTGGCCCGAGATCAATTGGACGACTTGGTCGCCGGGCTGCGCATCATCCGTGACGCGGTCAATCCCGAGGCGACCGCGCTCGGCGAGTAGTAGTTACTCCGACCCTGTCGGCCGGAGCCGCTCCAGCCCGTCGAGGATGAGGTCGAGTCCGAAATCGAAGTCGGCGATACCGTTGTGCGCGCCGGAGATGACAAGCCGGGCAAGCGTATTCATGTGCGGATGGCTTTCGGCGGGGATCATCGGCAGGAATTGCTGTGCGGCCGAGGCATATTCATCGGGCAGCAGCGGAAAGTTGAGTTCCTGCAAAGTGAATCCGTAAATGTGGCTGTCCATGGCGTTCCAGGCGCGGTCGGCCTGCTGGTAGGAGAAGCCCGCTGCCACCAGGCAGCCGACGGTGGCGTCGATGTAGCGCAGCATCGCGGGGCCGACATTGATCCTGGATCCGATGAGTCCGGTGGCCCATGGGTGGCGCCGCAGCGTTTCGTGCGCGGAGGTGGCCCGCCCGCGCATGGCCGACTGCCAGTCGCCGCCGATCTCCGGTATCTCGATCTCGGCGACCACGAGGTCGACGATGCCGTCGAGCAGATCGTCCTTGTTGGCGACATGGTTGTAGAGCGACATCGCCTCGACGCCGAGCGCCTGCGCCAGCTTGCGCATGGACAGTGACTCCAGCCCGTTCTCGTCGGCGAGCTGGACGGCGGTGCGCAGCACCCGATCTCGGCTGAGCGGGGTGCGGGACGAGCCGGTGGAGGTTTTGGGCATGGGCTTCTTCCTTGACGGACTTACGGTGTAAGCGTACCGTCTCGGGAGAACGGCTTACGGTGTAAGTGTGTCGAATCGCAGGTGAGGACGAGTTCCATGGTTGAACCGCACGGTCAGCAGGCCCGGACGAAGGCCGTGACATCGGACCCGGTCGCGATGTCCGACGGCGCCACGATGAACGCGATTGTCGCGCCGTCGTACGGGTCGAGCGAGGTACTCCGATCCGAGGTGGTGAACCGTCCTACCGCCGGCGCCGACGACGTGCTGGTCCGCGTGTGCGCGGCATCCGTCTGCTCCGGTGACGTGCACCTGCTGACCGGCAAGCCATACCTGATCAGACTGGGTTTCGGCCTGCGCAGGCCGAAACATCGGATTCCGGGGCAGAACGTGGCAGGTGTGGTGGCCGCGGTCGGCGGCAATGTCACCGACTTTCGCATCGGTGACGAGGTATACGGCATGACGCCGGGCGGCGGATTCGCCGAGTACGTCTGCGTACCCGCGCGAACCCTCGCGCCCAAGCCGACCGTCCTCACCTTCGAACAGGCCGCGGCCGTACCGGATTCGGGGCTGACCGCGTTGCAGGGCTTGCGCGACGTCGGCCGACTCGGCGCCGGGCAGTCCGTCCTCATCAACGGCGCCTCCGGCGGCGTCGGCACCTCTGCCGTCCAGATCGCCAAGGCGCTCGGAGCCGAGGTGACGGCGGTGTGCAGCACCCGCCACCTCGAGACGATCCGCAAGATCGGCGCTGACCACGTAATCGACTACACCACCGACGATTTCACCCGGCACGAACGGCAATACGACGTCATAGTCGATCTCGTCGGCAACCGGTCATTGCGGGACTGCCGTCGCGTTCTCGCGCCAGCAGGAGTCTTCGTTTCCTCGGCAGGCTCTCCAGGCGGGAACTGGCTCGGCCCCGTCCTCTGGATCGCGAAAGTCGTGCTGACAGACCTTTTCGCAAGCCAGACCATCAAACCGCTGCTGATGCGACCGACCCGCGCCGACCTGGAATTCCTGACCGACCTCGCCGAGAACGGCACGCTGCGTCCGGTGATCGAACGGCGGTATCCCCTCGCCGAGGCAGCGGCAGCCGTTGGCCACATCGCCGACGGGCACGCACAGGGCAAGACGGTGATCACCGGTTGATCGGGGATTCGCAGGCCGCGTGATTATTCGCGTGAGGTCACTCGATGGCGGTGGTGAGGCGGGCCGCCAAGGCTCGGACGGTGTCGATGAGCTCGGGAGGTTCGTGGATGTGGAACGGAAATCCGAACAGGCCGACGTAGATGGCGAGTTCGTCCAGGGAGT
Organism: Nocardia sp. GCM10030253; assembly: GCF_042675075.1. NCBI lineage: Bacteria > Bacillati > Actinomycetota > Actinomycetes > Mycobacteriales > Nocardiaceae > Nocardia > Nocardia sp. GCM10030253. The sequence continues at coordinate 9,732 of NZ_JBHTDL010000016.1, forward strand.
TCGAACCTGTTCGGAGCAGACATGTTCGGTCGTCGATGGGCTCGATGACGCCGACGGTGGGTGCGATGCGGTCCGCTGCCACCGCGGCGGGGACGTGCAGGGTGATGCGGGCGGAGTAGCGGTAGGGGGAGGTGGTGACTCCGCGGGAGACATAACCGGCCAGGTCCATGTCGGGGGCTTCGCGGGGTGTGAAGCGGGGGCCGGTCGGGATGCGGGGGTGTAGACGGTCGACCCGGTAGGTGCGCCAGTCGGCGCGATCGAGGTCCCAGGCGATGAGGTACCAGTGGCGCCCGGTGTGGGCGAGGCGGTGGGGTTCGGTCGTGCGCAAAGAGGCGGTGCCGTCGTGGCTTCGGTAGTCGAAGCGGAGGCGGTGATTGTCGCGGATGGTGGCCGCGACGGCGGTGAGGATGTCGGGGTCGACGGTGGCTGCGGCGGCGGGAACGGTAACGGTGGTGGAGTGCAGCAGGCTGACGCGGTAGCGCAGGCGTGAGGGGAGGACCTGCTCGAGTTTGGTGAGTGCGCGCAGCGAGCTGTCCTCGATGCCGGTGATGGTGCCGCCCGCGGCGGTGCGCAGGCCGATGGCGACCGCGACGGCCTCATCGTCGTCGAGCAGCAGTGGGGGCAGTTTCGCCCCCGCGCCGAGTCGGTAGCCCGCGACGCCCGCGGTGGCCTCGACCGGATAGCCGAGGTTGCGCAGCTTGTCGATATCGCGGCGGACTGTGCGTGCGTCGACCTCGAGGCGTTCGGCCAGTTCGGCGCCGGTCCAGTCCCGGGGCGTCTGTAGCAGCGACAGCAAACGCAGCAGGCGGGCGGAGGTTTCCAACATGAAGTGAAGTCTGCCCGAAACCTAGGGCGGGAGTTGCCCTAGGTGGGTCATATCGTGGTTGTCATGAGCACATACATCACCCCGTTCCGTATCGGCATCCCGCAGCAGCAGCTCGATGACCTGCGCAATCGGCTCGATGGCACGCGGTGGCCCGCGCCGCTGCCCGGAGACGGCTGGGACACCGGCGTGCCGACCACCTGGCTGCGTGGGCTCGTCGACTACTGGCGCACCGAATACGACTGGCGCGCCGCCGAATCCGAGCTCAACGCCTATCCGCAATTCACCACGGAGATCGACGGGCAGACGATCCACTTCCTGCATGTGCGCTCTCCGGAGCCCGATGCCATGCCGCTGCTGATGACGCACGGCTGGCCGGGTTCGGTGGTCGAATTCCTCGACGTGATCGGGCCGCTGACCGATCCGCGCGCCAACGGCGGCGATCCCTCCGACGCGTTTCACCTGGTGATCCCCTCGTTGCCCGGCTTCGGATTCTCCGGACCGGTCGCCGATGCGGGCTGGACCGTCGGGAAGATCGGCGCGGCATGGGCTGAGCTCATGGCCAGGCTCGGCTATGAGCGGTACGGCGTGCAGGGCGGTGATATCGGCGCAGCGGTGAGCCCGCAGGTCGGTCGCGCCGCACCGGAGCAGGTGGCCGGAGTGCACGTCAACGGTGGGCCCGGCCCGTTTCCCGCACTGCCGCTGTCAGAGGAGGAGCTGGCGAGCCTGACCGACCTGGAACGCGATCGGATCCTCCGGATCGAGGCGTTCATGCAGGAGGAATTCGGCTACATCGCCATGCAATCCACGCGTCCGCAGACCCTCGCCTACGGGCTGATCGACTCACCGGTCGGCCAGCTCGCGTGGATCATGGACAAGTTCCGTGAGTGGACGCATCCGCGAAATGTCGACCCGGACAAGATCATCGATCGCGACCGCCTGTTGACGAACGCGATGCTGTACTGGCTCAACGGAACTGCCGGATCGGCGGCATACGTCGGATATGCGCAGGATGCGCCATGGGGTGAAACCCTGCCGAATTCCGGTGTGCCCACCGGTGCGATCGTGTTCGCGCACGATATCGGCATCCGCCGGTACGCCGAAACCGAGAACACGATCACCCATTGGGTCGATGTCGATCGCGGCGGGCACTTCGCGGCGATGGAGGAGCCCGAGCTGTTGATGGCCGACATTCGGAAGTTCTTCCGCGACTTGCGCTGAAACCGAAGTCCGTTTTTATCGCCGGAACTGATGCACAATTTATGGAACCCGTGGCTACAGGAGCGACCGCGATGAGCGAGCTGAGACGGATGACCCAGGAACACCGTGAATGCTTCTGGCGGCGCTGCGGCTGGTCACCGGGTCTGTCCGAATCCGAGCGCCAGGCAATCGAAACCCGCTGGGACGACGAGTCGATCGAGATGGCGGAACTGTTCGGCTGGTGATCGACCGCACCGGTCGCTGTCGAGACAGGCGCATACTCGGGGTCGGAGGCCGACTGTCAGGCCTTGCCCTCGGTCAGTTCACCGGCGCGCTGCCATGAATTCCGTTCTTCGGCAAATGCTTCCGCCTGCACCGCACGGAATTCGTCGATTGATTCGGCATTGTCGGCGAGGAACTGCCGATAGTCGGCGAGGCGGAAATCGCCGTCCTCGGCTTTCACTTCCACATTGCCCGTAGCGAAATCGGCGCGCAGGTCGAGGAGTTCGTCGGCTTCGACGGGATACCAGCGGATTCGGTCGAAGTAGCGCAGCAGCCACGGGTTGTCATCGGGGTCGGTGCCGGGGTTGCGGTGGTTCCAGACCTGGGTGGTGCGGCCGACGAACTGGTAGCCGCCGGGGCCTTCCATGCCGTAGATACACAGGTAGGCGCCACCGATACCGACCGCGTTTTCAGGGGTCCAGGTGCGAGCGGGGTTGTATTTGGTGGTGACCAGACGGTGGCGGGGGTCGGTGGGGGTCGCTACGGGCGCACCCAGGTAGACGTCGCCGAGGCCGAGGACCAGGTATTCGGCGCTGAAGACAGTGTCGTACACGTCCTGCACTGTCGCCAATCCGTTCATGCGGCGGATGAATTCGATATTCCACGGGCACCAGGGGGCGTCGGCGCGGACACCGTGCATGTAGCGGGTGATCGCCTCTCTTGTCGACGGGTCGTCCCAGGAGAGGGGGAGATGGACGGTGCGGCTCGGCACGATGAGCTGGTCGGCGGCCGGGATGTTCTGCTCGGCCTCGGCGAGCAGGTCGAGCAGTGCGGGCACGGGGAGAACGGCCGGGTCGACGCGGATCTGCAGGGAGCGTACGCCGGGGGTCAGCTCCGTCACGCCACGCACTCCGGCGGCCAGCAGGTGCTGGTGCAGTGCGTGGACACGGGCACGCAGGCCCAAATCCAGTGTCATGGTGCCGTATTCGACGAGTACGCCGTCGTTGCCTTGGCGGCGGTAGGTCACACCGGTCTCGTCGTCGACATCGGTGCGGCGCAGCACGCCGTCGTCACCGTCGCCGCCGGTCGAGATGACCGTGGACCAGGCGGCCCGCCGGGCCGGACCGAGTTCACGGATCGAGGCGGCGCGCTCGCTGCGGATCGGGACGAAGCGCACGGCGTCGCCGGGGGAGAGCTGGCCGAGCTTCCAGCGATCGGCGGCGACCATGGTGACCGGGCAGACGAAACCGCCCAGGCTCGGCCCATCCGGTCCGAGCAGGATCGGGGTGTCGCCGGTGAAGTCCAGCGCGCCAACCGAATACGGGGTGTCATGGATGTTGGAGGGGTGCAGGCCCGCTTCGCCGCCGTCGGTCCGTGCCCACTCCGGCTTGGGGCCGATCAGTCGGACTCCGGTGCGGTCGGAATTGAAGTGCACCTCATAGTCGGTGCCGATGAGGGTGTCGAAGTCGGCGCGGGTGAAGAATTCCGGCGCACCGTGCGGACCCTCGGTGACCGCAAGTTCCCAGCACCTGCTCATCACCGGCTGCTCCTCCATCGGCACCGCCGTCGCCACTCGACCGACATGCGGTGCGAGCGGCAGCATTTCACCGACCCGCAGCGCGTTTCCTTCGCTGCCGCCGAACCGGCCGAGCGTGAAAGTCGCGACGCTGCCGAGGTATTCGGGGAGCTCGATGCCGCCTGCGATAAGCACATAGCAGCGCATACCGGGTCCGCGAATGGCACCGACATCCAGCACGTCACCGGCAGGAACCTGCACCGTCCGCCACTGCTGCACGCGAACACCGTCCACCGTGACGTCGGTGGGCGCACCGGTCACCACCACCCAGGTCGGTGCCGAAAACTTCAGCGCGGGCCCGCCGAGTGTGCATTCGAGTCCCGCCGCACCCTCGTCGTTGCCGAGCGCTCGATTGCCGAGGCGGAAGGACAGATCGTCCATCGGCCCCGAAGGCGGCACCCCGATATGCCAATACCCGATTCGTCCCGGCCAATCCTGCACGGTGGTCAGCATTCCCGGGCGTACAATCTCGACCTGCGTGCGGCTGGATGAATCCACTGTCCCTCGGTCTGCGACGGTGGAGCGGGCGCGCAGCCCGGCGGGGTGTGGGCTGTCGGCTCGGCCGGATCCGAAGCCTTCCGATCGGTCCGTTGCCGGAGTCGAGGTTTCGGCCGACTTGCCGGGAGCCCCGCCATCCACCGGTAGTTCCGCGACGGTCATCGGGTGACCACCATGCGCACGGGGGTGGGATCGAAACCGTTGCAGGGGTTGTTGATCTGCGGGCAGTTCGAGACCAGTACCAGGGTGTCGATCTCCGCGCGGAGGGTGACTTTCTTTCCGGGAGCGGACAATCCGTCGACGATGCCGAGAGTGCCGTCGGCCTCCACCGGAACGTTCATGAACCAATTGATGTTGGACACCAGATCCCGTTTGCCCAGGCCCCATTTCAGGGCTTCGGCCAGGAAGTTCTCCACACAGGCGTGCTGGTGGCGGGTGTGGTGGCCGTAGCGCAGAGTGTTGGACTCCTGAGAGCAGGCGCCCGCGATGGTGTCGTGATTGCCGACCTCGTCGGCGACGACGGTCATCAGGGCGGTGCCCACATCCGTGCGCAGCACGCTGCCGGTGGTGAGGAAGATGTTGCCCTGCGCGGTGATGGTCGCCTGCGCGCTGTAGCGGTCGGTGTGGTCGGCGGCCGAGTACAGCAGGCAGTCGACGGCCTGGTTGCCGTGCAGGTCGATGATGTCGAGCTGCTCGCCCGACCGGACCACCGTGGACCACGGTGCGCATGCGGGCACAGTCTCGTCGAGCACGACGGTGCGCGTCAGTGTCGAGTTCATGCCGATGCCTCCACCGTCAGCGCGGCTGTCCAGGCCTGTTCGGTGTTCTGCACGGCCCGTTGGTATTCCGGGTCCGTGTTGTGGGTGGCGGCGAGCTCCTCCGGTGCGGACCAGGCGACGATATCGAGATCGGTTGCGGGCCGGTCGTCCAGCGGGTGCACGGAATTGGCGATCAGCGCGATCACCGGCAGATGCGCGAGCAGGTCGACCGAGCTGCCTGCGCCCGCGCTGCCGGTGGCAGTCAGCGTGCCATCGGATTCGACGCGGACACCGCGGAAGAACGACACCGTCGGGGCTATATCCCGTGGCTCGAGGCCCTGCTTGGTTCCGGCGAGTCGCAGCAGGCCACGCGCCTCCGGCGTAGGTCCACACAGTGTGTCGTGGTGCCCGGAGGTGTCGGCGAGCACGGTGGCCAGCACCCGGCCCTGATCGGAGAGCAGTGGATGGCCGTGCGCGAGGTAGGCCTGCCACGGCACCTTGACGGTGTCGGCGACATTGAGGCGTTCCCACGGCGCCTCGGCGCGCAACAGCAACAAGTGCCCGCATGCGGCCCCTGCGGGATCACTGAACCGGATGCGGGTGCCACGGCCGAGCACGACGTTGGCGTAGCCGCCTGCCGGAATACGTTGGGCCCAGGTGATCTTCGCTATGCCGTCGGGCAGCACCGGGTTGGCGACAGCGGCGGCGGCTGCCTGCGATCGCGCGTGCGCGCGGGCGGCCGTAGTGGAAGCGGTGCCGGTCATGATTGCTCCCTAGGTTGGTAGGTATCTCGGGTCGGTGGATCGGGCATGCGCGGTGGTGGGCAGCGGATGCGCACCACCGCGCACGGCCGGGTCAGGCAGGTACGACGGCAGGTTCGGCGCTGTCGACGCGGCTCGGTCCGGCATTGACGAACCGATGTACTACAACGCCGACGGCGACCACGATCAGCACGAAAAGCGGAGCGGCCCAGAGCATCCACCAGCTTCCGCCCTTGGGCGTGTACACCTCGGCACGCGGCCAGGTCAGATTTACCGCCATCGCGATGCCCCACACCACGGCGAGCAGGTTGATCGGAATGCCGAAGCGGCCCAGGTTGAACAGCCCGGCGTTGGCGTTGTCGCGACCCCAGCCCTGGCAGCGCTTCACCAGCAGCGGCACCGTGACCAGTAGGTAGGCCAGGTACAGCGTGACGATGCAGACGCTGGCCAGCGTCGCGAAGATCGCGGCGTTGCCGAGGTTGAGCACCAGCAGGCCGATGCCGAGCCCGCCGATCACGATGGCGGGCAGCATGGGCGTGCCGTAGCGCGGGTGCACCGCGGCGAGCTGCCTGGCGAACGGCAGCTTACCGTCGCGTGCCATCGAGAACATCAGCCGTGAACCTGCGGTCTGAATTGCCAAGGTGCACACCATGATCGCCACCGCCACGCAGCCGAGCAGCACCTTGCCCGCCGGGCTGTCCAGCTTCGAGGTGAGCACATAGGCCAGGCCGTCGGTAGCCAGCGCGCCGTCCGACAGGCTCGGCGCCGCCATCAGCGCACCGATCAGCAGCAGGCCGCCGCCGAGCGCGGAAACCGACAGTGCGGTCAGGATGGTCCGCGGCGCCACCGTGCGTGGATTCTTCGTCTCTTCGGAAAGCTCACCGGCGGAATCGAATCCGACCATCACGTACGCGGCCATCAGTCCGGAGACAAGGAACGCGGCCCAGTAGGGACCCGGCGCTGCCTGATCAGTCTGCAGCACCACGCCGGGACCGCGTTCGGTGTGGGTGAAGAACAGCGCGACGATCGCGACGACACCGACGATCTCGACGGTGACGCCGATCGAGTTGATCTTGGCCATCAGGTCGATGCCGATCACATTGATGAGCGTGGTGATCACCAGCAGGGCGCTGCCGAGCAGTACGGCGTTCGCGGCGCCGGACGACGAGGTGAGCGCGGTGTCCTCGCCGATGATCTGGAATCCACTCCAGATCGAGGGCAGCACCACCTGGAGTGCGATGGCCGCGGCGGCGGCGGTGACGATCTGTGCGATGACCATCATCCAGCCCGCGAACCAGCCGACGATTTCACCGCCCAGCCGGCGCGACCACTGGTAGATACAGCCCGAAATCGGGTAGCGAGCGGCCAATTCGGCGAAGTTGAGTGCGACGAGCAACTGGCCCGCGAACACGATCGGCCAGGTCCAGAAGAACGCGGCACCGCCGAACGAGTAGCCGAGGCCGAAGAACTGGAAGATCGTGGTGAGGATCGAGACAAAGGAGAAACCGGCCGCGAACGACGCGTAGCGGCCGAGCTTGCGATGCAGCACCGGCTGATAGCCGAAACTGGCGAGGTCCGCGCCGTCGGAGCTGTTGTCCGGTGGCGTAACTGAGGAAGGGGCGGGCGAATCGACTTTAATGGCCATGGGTGGGGTCCTTCGGCGAGCGGCCAATACCTATCAGATGACAGTTTTGCGTTTGCGATCGCGCTTTCGGTGTCCGGTGTGTATCGCTTGCGGGAACCCCGGTAACTTTTGGATTGCCTAGATTTCTATCAAGTGACAGAAACCTCTCTGGGCGGTCACGATCGGCCGTGTGAACGCCAATGCGCCGGTGGGAGCCCCGAAACGCGATGCCAGAATGGGCAGGTGGCAAACCCCGGCCCCGGCCGCCCTCGACTGGAACAGCGACCGCGTCGCGGGCAGACACCGCGCGCCGAGATCCTCGACGCCGCAGGCGAGTTGTTCACCACCAACGGCTACGCCAACACCTCCACCCGGGTCGTCGCCGACGCGGTCGGGATCCGGCAGGCCTCGCTCTACCACCACTTCGCGGCCAAGGACGACATCCTCGACGCGCTGCTCGGCGAAACCGTCGCCGCACCCTTGGAACTCGCCGAACGCCTGCGCGACGTGCCGGAATCGGTGGCCGCGCGACTGTACGCGCTGGCCTGGTTCGACGTGCGCCAGCTATGCGCGGCCCGCTGGAATCTCGGTGCGCTGTACCTACTTCCGGAACTGCGCACCGAACGCTTCGCCGCCTTTCGATTGCGGCGCGACGAATTACGCAGGCACTACGAGGTTTTGGCCGCAGCGGTGATCGCGGAGGCGGACGGCGCGAGTATCGCAGGGGTCGAGGGGCTCCCGTTCCGCCTCGTCGAGACGGTGATCGGCATCCGATCCGATGAAGGCAGCGCGCCGGGCTACGCCGAACGAACGATCCCCGACGCGGTGCTGCGAATGCTCAGCTGGCCCGGTGATTTGGACGACCTCCGGGACGTGGCGGGTGCGCTTCTCCAGCGATTGCAGGGCTCGTAGGTCGGCGTCAGCCCTTGCCGCTGGATGCCTGGAACTCGAAACCCCAGCCGTACATCTGGGCGATCTCCCGGATACCGCCGCCCGGACGGCCCGCGGGGGGACGGATGAAGGTGCCGTCGCGGCGAACCACGAACTCACCGTTGAGGTTCTCGATGTGGGCGAGGACAACGTCACGTGAGTTGTCCGTGCAGCCGCCCATGGTCATCTCGATCGGCACCGAGTTGACCGGGTACAGCGTGGCGGTCGCCTGCACGCCGCGGAAGTCGGTCGCGCCCTCGTAGATCGACGCGAACACCAGGATCCTGCGGAACTGTGCGGTGAAATCGAGGTTGATATCGAGGTTCTCGCCGGTAGTGCTGCTGCCGGTCCGGTCGTCCTGGTCGAGCTTGATGAAGGGCGGACGATCCAGGGCGCCGAACGAACGATCCAATGAGCGAACGGATCCGATTCGCCCGTCGGCCAGCTCGAAGAAGCAGCAGAGGTCGAGGTCGAGCGTGCCACCGCCGCGTTTCCTGCCGAACAGTCCGCCGCCGCTCGGGGGAGCCGACGTCGTCCAGTTCAGGTTCACCCGCATGGTGCCCGAGATCGCGCCCTGCTTGGTCAGGGAGATCGAGGGCGACTCCTTGGTCAGCGAGATCTTGCCGAGGTTGACCGGCGCACCCGGCGGTGCTGGTGGCGGAGGTGGCGCGTACTGATCGACCGGCGCACCCGTCGGGGCGGGCGGTGGCGGCGCGTACTGATTGGGCGGCGGAACCGGCGGATAGGGCTGCTGCGGCGGGTACGGCGGCGGTGTTCGGTCGTAAGGGGGCGGGGGCGGAGGCGGGGGCGGCGCGAATTGCGGCGCAGGAGGCG
>NZ_JBHTDL010000016.1:18990-165220 GCF_042675075.1 Nocardia sp. GCM10030253
ACTGTTGCGGCGGCGGGGGCGGGGGCGCGAACTGTTGCGGCGGTGCGGGTGGCGGCGGTGGCGGGGTGAACTGCTGCGGCGGTGCGGGCCGCGCGGCGGGGGTGGGTGTGTCGTCGACCGAAATACCGAAATCGGTGGCCAAACCGGCCAGACCCGAGGCGTATCCCTGGCCTACCGCCCGAAACTTCCAGGCGCCCTGGCGGCGGTACAGCTCGCCGAGCACGAACGCGGTCTCGGTCGTAGCGCCGGTGCTGTCGAAGCGCGCTACCTCGGCGCCGTTCGCCGGGTCGACCACGCGCACATACAACCCGTTGAACTGTCCGAAAGTGCCGCCGTCCGCGGAGGCCGCGATCACAATGGTGTCGACCTGCGGCTCGACCTGGGCCAGATTCACCGACAACGTGTCGAGCACGGTCGGTCCCTGCTGTTTACCCTCGTACCGGACAGCGCCGGACGCATGCGCAGGCTGGTTGTAGAAAACGAAGTCGCTGTCGGACCGCACCTTGCCCGACACGAGCAGCAGTGCGGACGCATCCGCGTCCGGAACTCCGGGACCCGACTGCCACCCCAGCTCGATGCGGACCGCGGACATCGGCACCGCTACATTGGCGCCCTTCATCATCGACACAGCTGCCAACGTATCGGAAACGCGCTGTCCGCGTCAGGACTACGCGACCGCGCCGGAATCGCGCCTGCGTCAGGACTACGCGACCGCGCCGGAATCGCGGTTATTCGGGACTGTGCGCCTGCGCCGGAACTATGTGCCCGCGTCAGAACTACGTGCCGCGGGTCGGCGGAGCGATCTGCCAGTGCCGATTCAGCCCGCCCGCGATCTCTGGTAGCACGGTCACCGGGACTCGCTTGCGGCGCAGCATTTCCCGGATTTCCTGCACCTGCTCGCGTTTGCGCATGTCGTAGGCGCCCGAGACCGGACGAATCACCGGCGGAATGGACAGCAGCACCAGTTCACCGTGTCGTTCGTCGCCACCGGACAGGTCGAGCGCGAGCGACCACCTGGCCCGCTCGTCGAGCGCGAACCGCCCGGCCACGACCCGATCCCAGTCGATGCTGGATTCTTGCCAGGGGGTGCGCCGGTAGATCCCGCCGTCGGTGAGTACGACGCCGTCCCGTGCGAACAGCGCGACCAGGATCGCGATGCCCGCTACCACACCGGCGAGTAGCCCGGTGAACACCCGGTTCAGGCCGAATCCCGAGACGATCGCGCCACAGACCAGCGTGGTCACACCGATCCCGAGCGCGCCGTAGAGCAGCGCTCGTCGAGTGGGAACCACGCCCGCGCGCACCATAGTCATCTCGCCTCCTGCCGACTGCGAAATCACCGTACCGGGTCGGCGGACCGAGCGATATCGAGTGGGTCACGCCTCCAATGCGACCGCGGCCTCGCCCGTGTACACCAGGAACGTCAGGCTCTGCTGGAAGTACAGCCGCACCGACTCCGCGTCGTGGGACAGGTAGCCGATCGACAGGTCCTGGCCGAGCTGTAGGTCGAAGTCGCCGCCTCGAGTGGTCAGCACGAACGCGCCGTCGATGGCGGGCGCCCAGATGATTTCGCCCTCTGGGATGAGGCGCTCGATGTGGGTGCGGATCGGGTGGCCGTGATCGGAGGTCTCGCTGACCGCCGTGTACAGGTCAGCGCTGAGCAGCACCGAGTACGGGCCGTCGACGCCCGCCAGCCGCAGCGCGCTGAGCGCCTGGGTGACGGCCTCGGGAACCAATCTCGGGTCGCTCGGCACGTTGATGGCCTCGTTGGACGAACTCGCCCGGATACCCGTGATATTCGCGGCCGGGTAGCCCTCGAAGATGGCGCGGTCCTCGGCGAACGCGATGCGCCGCGCAGCCTCTTTCACCGGATCCAGATCCGTGTCCTTCGCACCGCGCTCGACATCGTCGAGTTCATCGCGCGACAGCGTGAACGGGACCCGCAGTTCGACCAGCGGCGCGACCACGCGCTGACGGGCCTGCACACCCTCGTCGGGTGCGGCGATCGCGGTGGTGCGGCCGAGACCGACGGCGGAGTAGTCGGTGCCGTGCGGACCGGAAAGGTCGACGACGCGACGTCCGGCGATGTGCCGCTTGAAGGTTCGTGTCGCTTCTTCCTCGATCGCCGTCCAGGCATCGGAGGTGATCGGCGCGAGTTCGCGATGGAGGTTGTTCATTGCTGCATGCTCCTTTTCAACGTGCCGATACCGAGTGATCCATCCCCGGCGCCCCCCTTGTCAACGCCGTCGGCGCTCGATGATTCCTCGACCTCCGGCGGGTCGGGCGGTGCGTCGAGGAAGTCTTGGGACGGTGTGAAGAACAAAGTGCCGGTGACCGCGGTGGAGAAATCCAGGATGCGGTCGTATTCGGCCTCCTCCGATCCGAGGAACATCCGGGTGAGCATTGCCTCGGTGACGCTGGGTGTCGCGGCGTAAGCGATGTAGTACGTGCCGAATTCGTCGTCGCGGACGCTGCCGAACGGCATATTGGCGCGCAGGATCTGGCGTTGGGTTCCGTCGGGATCGACGATGGTGTTCACGGCGACATGGGAATTCGGAGGCTTGTCCTCGTCGGAGAACTCGATGTCGTCCAGCTTGGTTCGCCCGATGACGCGCTCCTGCTCGGGCACCGGAAGTTGCCGCCAGTCCGTCATGGCGTGCAGGTACTTCTGCACGATCACGTAGCTGCCGCCCGCGAAGTCCGGATCTTCGTCGCCGACCAGCGCCACCCGCCCGGCGTCCGATGTCGGCAACGCGCCCTCGGGGTTTTCCGTGCCGTCCACGAAGCCGAGCAGATCGCGCTGTTCGAAGTACCTGAACCCGACCGTCTCGTCGACGATGGTGACGGCGCCGCTGAGCCGATCGCCGATCAGCATCGCCAGTTCGAAACAGGCGTCCTGGACCTCGGCTTTGATATGGAACAGCAGGTCGCCCGGCGTCGCGGGGGCCTTGTGGCGCTGGCCGTCGTATCCGGGGAATTCGTGCAGCTCGGCGGGCCTCGGCCCGGCGAAGAGCCGATCCCACGCGGCGGAGCCGATGGAGGTCACACAGGTGAGTCCCGCCCCTGGTAATCGGAACCCGACCGAACGGCGCAGCCCGCCCAAATCGGCGAGCACATCGCGCACCGTCTGCTCTCCACCCTCGTCGATGGTGGCGACAAGGAAGATCGCGGCCGGTGTGAGAGGTTCGAGGATCGGCTGCGGCTCACCCATGATCGCCAGCCTAGTGGCCCGCGCCGGACCTCCGATCGAGCGGCGCGGCCTACTTGGCGACGGTCAGCAGGAACGCAACGTCGTCCACGGCCTTGACGCTGTGCCGAGCCTTGGGCACAACCAGCAGGTCACCGGCCGAACCCTTCCATTCATTGGTGCCGCTGATCAGCGTCAGCGTGCCGCTGAGCACCAGCAGCGTCGCCTCGCCCGCATTGTCGTGCTCGGCCAGACTCTGGCCCGCGCTCAGACCGACAACGGTCTGGCGCAGCGAATTGGCATGCCCGCCGTAGATCGTTTGCGAACTGCGTCCGCTCGTGGCGGTGGCGGCCAACTTGAGCTGTTGGCGCGCGACCGCTGTCAGCGATTTCTTGTCCATGGACCGCCTTTCGCAGATCACATCCACCCGTGTCAGGGCTGGTGACACGGGCTGTAAGCGTGGGGCGGACTGCTGTCCGACCACCCGCTTATTCAGGAGTATGCCCGACGTCTGCGTGTCGCGGGCTCGGTTTGATCGCCCGCCCTCTGTGCGGCGTGTTCACCGCTGTCCCTGCGGGTCGAACGGTGTTGTGCTGCTGCGGCTGATCGATGCCGGAGGTTTGCGGACTAGTCGGATCTTTCGCGGGTGTAGTGACGTATCCGGAAGCGCAGCCCGGTCGTCGACTCGCGCCAGGGCGCTGGTTCGGTGTCGTGCCATTCGGGGCCGATGGCAGGCGCGTACGCGTCACCGTCGACGGTGGTGTCCACCTCGGTGACGAGCAGGTCGGTCGCGAAATCCATAGCGGCGCGGTAGATCTCGCCACCGCCCGCGATCCATACGGTGTCGGGGGCGCTCATGGCCATGGCCTCGGGTAGCGATCCGGCGCGTTCGGCGCCCTCCGCCGACCAGTCGGGTTGTCTGGTCACCACGATGTTGCGGCGGCCTTTGAGCGGCCGGAATTTGGGGGGAAGGGAATCCCAGGTGCGCCTCCCCATCACGACCGGATGGCCCATGGTGACGGCCTTGAAATTGGCCAGATCCTCGGGCACCCGCCAGGGGATGGTGTTCTCGAAACCGATTACCCTGTCAGGGGTTTGCGCCCAGATGAGTCCGATCGTGCGGTCCAACTCGCTCACACTGCCACCGGGGCCTTGATGGCCGGGTGGTGTTGGTAGTCGGCGATTTCCACGTCCTCGTAGGTGTAGTCGAACAGGGTCGGCGCTTGGCGCAGCCGCAGTGCCGGGAAGGGGTACGGTTCGCGCGTCAGCTGCTCGGTGACCTGCTCGACATGGTTGTCGTAGATGTGACAGTCACCGCCGGTCCAGATGAAATCGCCGGGCTCGAGTCCCGTCTGCTGCGCCACCATGTGGGTGAGCAGCGCATAGCTGGCGATATTGAACGGGACGCCGAGGAACAGGTCGGCGCTGCGCTGATAGAGCTGGCAGGACAGCTTGCCGTCGGCCACATAGAACTGGAAGAACGCATGGCATGGGGCCAGGGCCATCTTGTCCAGCTCGGCCACATTCCAGGCCGAGACGATCATGCGGCGCGAATCCGGGTTGGTGCGCAGAGTCTGCAGCACCTCCGAGATCTGGTCGATGTGGGCGCCGTCCGGCGTCGGCCACGACCGCCACTGCACGCCGTAGACCGGGCCGAGTTCGCCATCGGCGTCGGCCCATTCGTCCCAGATGGAGACGCCGTGCTCCTGCAGCCAGGCCACGTTGGAATCGCCGCGCAGGAACCACAGCAGCTCATAGACGATCGACTTCAGATGGACCTTTTTCGTGGTGATCAGCGGGAAACCTGCCGAGAGGTCGTAGCGCAGCTGATGGCCGAAGATGCTGCGGGTGCCGGTCCCGGTACGGTCCGCTTTCGCCGTCCCGGAGTCCAGGACCAGGCGGAGCAGGTCCTCGTATTGGGTATCGCGAGCATTGGTGGCCACGCCTGGCGAGTTTACTGATCGCCGTGCCTGGCAAGCTCGGGCCATGCGCAAGCTCTACGTGATCGGCATCGGTGCCGGTGACCCCGACCAGGTGACGGTGCAGGCCATCAAGGCCATGCGGCAGGTCGAGGTGTTCTTCGTCATCGGCAAGGGCGCCGAGAAGCAGGAACTCGTCGATGTGCGGACCGCCATCCTGACCGAGCACGTCGAGGGCGACTACCGGATCGTGGAGATCACTGACCCGCCGCGCGACCGCACGCCCGCCGACTACCGGGGTGTCGTCGAGGACTGGCACGATCGCCGCTCCGCGCTGCTGGAGGAAGCCTTCGCACAGGTCGAGGGTGTCGGCGGCATTCTCGTGTGGGGTGACCCTTCGCTGTATGACAGCACTCTGCGGATTATCGAGCGAGTGCTCGCTCGCGGGGCACAGACCTTCGATTACGAGGTGATTCCAGGGGTCACCAGTGCGCAGGCGCTGGCTGCCCGGCATCGAATGGTGTTGCACCGCATCGGCGAACCCGTACACATCACCACCGGGAGGCGGCTGCGCGAGGATGGTCTCGGCCCTGGCTCGAACCTGGTGATGCTGGACGGGGATTGTGCTTTTACCGAGGTCCCCGGCGACGACGTGCACATCTGGTGGGGCGCTTATCTCGGTATGCCCGATGAGGTCCTCATCGAGGGCCCGCTGCGGGAGGTCGAGGACGAGATTGTCCGCCGTCGTGGCGAATTGCGTGGCGCGAAGGGCTGGATCATGGACATCTATCTACTGCGCGCCGATGGATAGCTCGCGAACCGGGTGCTATCGGTGAATCCGGTGCTATCGGCTAACTCGGTCGCGGTGGCGAGATCGGCAAGGGGCGCCTGTTCAGAAGTTCCAGGGCGCGCTCCCCAGTAGCGGCCGCACCCCGGGATGGGGCGGCGTTGTATTGCGGACGGGCCGCTTGTGTCGGGCCTCCCAGGTAGCCTGGGATTCGTGCCCGAGCTACCTGAGGTGGAGGCGTTGGCGCAGTTCCTGAGGGAGCACGCCGTCGGCGCTGTTGTGGGGCGTGTCGATGTGGCCGCGTTGAGCGCGGTCAAGACGTTCGACCCGCCGGTGACGGCGTTGTCGGGGCGGGATGTGACGGGGGCGGGGCGGTTCGGGAAGTTTCTCGGGTTGGAGTGCGGCGGGCTGTGGTTGATCACGCACCTGTCTCGTGGCGGCTGGCTGCGCTGGATCGATGAGCCGAGCGCGACGCCGCCGAAACCGGGCAAGGGGCCGTTGGCGCTGCGCGTGCACTTCTTCACCCCGGAGGGAGCGACGCCTGCGTTCGATCTGACGGAGGCGGGCACCAAGAAGCGGCTTGCGGTGTACATCGTCGAGGACCCGAAGCTGGTGCCGGGCATCTCGCGCCTCGGCCCGGACGCGCTCGAAGTGACCGAGGAACAGTTCGCCGAAATCCTGCACGGCACCTCGCAACGCATCAAGACCGCGATCGTCGACCAGACGCTGATCGCCGGGATCGGCAACGCCTACTCCGACGAGATCCTGCACACCGCGCGGATCTCCCCTTTCGCCAACACCAAAACGATGTCGGCAGAAACGATTTCGGTACTGTACGCCGCCATGCGCGCCGAACTCGCCGACGCCGTACAGCGATCGGTTGGCCAGGCCGCCGCCCGCCTCAAGGGCGAAAAGCGTTCCGGCATGCAGGTACACGCCAGGACCGGCCTACCCTGCCTGGTCTGCGGCGACATCGTCCGCGAGGTGTCCTACGCAGAGCGTTCGTTCCAGTACTGCGCGACCTGCCAAACCGGCGGCAAGGTGCTGGCCGATCGCCGCATGTCTCGGCTGTTGAAGTAGTCCAACGGATTCGGCGAGCATTCCACCGTCGGACATGGTCGCCGGACGTAGGGCCTTGCGGGCCGACAGGCGGTGCGGGGCGGCGTTGGTGAGAGGGCTTCCTGCGATGGAGGGCAGCCCGGTCCGGACATCACGTCAGGGTCGGCACTCCGATACCTTGCCACGCAATGCGTTTCGCCTTGTCCGGGTCGATTTCCAGCCGGGTCGGGTCGTCGATGATCAGGGTGGTGCGACGGTCCTCGGTGTAGGCGGGCCAAGACGGCAGGGGTACGCCATTGCGGGCGAAGGAGAGCCAGTTGTCCTGGAATTGGCGGGTGACGGCTCGGAGGCCGCGGCGACCGCCCGCGGCGGTGAGCGTACGTCCGAAGGGGGAGTCGACCGCGCCGAACACCGGGATGAGATCGGTCGCGTGGGTCGCGCCGACGCCCGCGAGATGGAATGCGCGCGGGGCGAAGTCGTAGCGGTAGGCGTAGGTGGGGGCGTAGTGGCTGTGGCCCTCCATTGCGGTGACGGAGGGTCGCCAGAAGACGTAGTCACCGCCCGCGCGGATCGCGACCTTCGGGGCGGGATAGCCGGGATAAGCGGCGACGACCCGGGATTCGGCGTCGTCGCCCGCCCGCGACAGCAGCCGGTGCAGCCGGTCGGGGTTGGTCGGCAGTTCATCGGCGAACTTCGCGAACAACGCCCCTTCCTCGCGATTGGTGCCGATGATGAGCGGCAGCCGGTGCGCGGTGCCGTCGGTGATCGCGTCGATCGGAGCCTTCGGCAGATACGTGCCGTCGACGATCGGTGCGATGGGGAACAGGCCGGGATGTTCGCGTAGTACCTTCCCGCTGCTGACATCGACCGCGCGGCGAATATCGTTGGCACCGGCCGTGATCAGCGCCTCGGCCGCGCTTTCTGGTGTGGCCCCGAGAGCCTCGACGCACCGGCGAGCGAAGGTGCGTGCGTCGTCGGAGTTCATCGCCCAGTCGGCGGGCGGGCTCTGCGCGATGCCGCGGTGGAACAGCCCCTCGGCCGCCGGCGTGGCCAACAGCGAAAGGACCGAGTGCGCGCCCGCGGATTCACCGAAGATGGTGACATTGCCGGGATCACCGCCGAATGCGGCGATATTGCGCTGCACCCACTCCAATGCGGCGACTTGATCGCGCAGCCCGAGGTTGGCGTCGAAAGGCCGCTCTGGTGTACCGAATTCACCGAAGTCGACATAGCCGAACGCGCCAAGGCGGTAGTTCAGCGACACCACGATCACATCGCCGCGCACCGCCAGCCGGGCACCGGAGTACAGGCTCAGCGCCGACGTGCCGATCATGTAGCCGCCGCCGTGGATGAACACCAGCACCGGACGCGGCGTCCACGAACGATCGACCGGTGCAACGACATTGAGTGTCAACGAGTCTTCGCTGGTCGGCTGGTACTGGCGCGGTCCGATCCGCGCACCAGACCTGTGCTGCATGGCGGCGGTGCCGAACCGCGTCGCCTCGCGGACACCGGTCCACGGCACTACCGGTTGGGGTGCACGAAAGCGCAGGTCTCCGACCGGAGCAGCCGCGTAGGGAAGGGATCGCCAGCGAACCACGCGACGGCCGCGGTGACCGCGGACAACTCCGTCGGCGGTCGTGATATCTGCCATCTACCGATGGTAACTACGTTCGGCGTGCTTCCAACAGACGTAACCAGAGCTCGCTTACCGTCGGGTAGGCAGGCACTGCGTGCCACAGTGTTGCCAGCGGTACTTTGCCCACCACCGCGATCGTTGCCGCGTGGAGGAGCTCGCCGACCTCGGGGCCGACGAAGGTCGCACCGAGCACCGTGTCGGCGTCGGCATCGATCACCAGCTTCGCCCGCCCCGAATAGTCGTCGCGCGCCAATGACGAACCGGCCACCGCGATATCGATCTCCACGGCCTGCACCGAATACCCGGCTTTGCGCGCCGCGGCCTCGGTGAGTCCGACCGAGGCGACCTCGGGTGCGGTGAACACGACCTGCGGGACCTGCTCATGATCGGCGGTCGCCGCGAATCGCGCCTGCGACAGTTCCCGTCCCTCCGCCCGTGCGGCAATGACGTCCCCGCATACCCTGGCCTGGTATTTGCCCATGTGGGTCAGCGCGACGCGCCCGTTCACATCGCCCACCGCGTACAGCCAGTCGCCGTCGACACCGCGCGCGGTCAGCCGGTCGTCCACGTCGACGGAGCCGTCCGGCAGCCCGACCGCGGCCAAACCGAGGTCCTTTGTCGCCGGTCCGCGCCCGGCGGCCACAATGATCTCGTCGGCTTCGATCCGCGCGTCGTCGGGATCTACCTTGTCGCCGCGCAGCTGAACGGTCACCGTGCCGCCGTGTATGCGCCCTTCGCCGGTGTCCTTCGCGTCCTCGCGTTCCACCTGTGCGGGCTGGGTGCCGAAGCGGACCCGTACGCCCGCGTCGGCCAATCCCGCGGCCACGCGCTCCCGGGCGAACGGTTCGGCATTGCCGAGCACCGAATCGCCGCGCACCAGCAGCGTGACTTCCTCGGCACCGAGCCCGGCCAGCCAGGTCGCGGCCTCACAGGCGACCACACCGCCGCCGACGATCACCACACGCCGGGGAACTTCGCGCAGGTTGGTGGCATCCCGCGAGGTCCACGGCAGTGCGTCGCGCAGGCCGGGGATGTCCGGGACGTTGGCCTTGGTTCCGGTGGCCAGCACTACCGCGTGCCTGGCGGTCAGTATGCGGCCGTCGACCTCGACGAGTCGCGCACCGGCAAGGCGTCCGGTACCGCGGATGACGTCGATCCGGCTGTCGGTGGCCCACTGCACCTGCGAGCTGTCGTCGTGGTCGTGGGTGAAGCTGTCGCGTCTGGCCAGCACCGCGTCGACCTCGGGCCCGCTGGCGCCGATCCCTGCCATCGCCTGCGCTCCCGACAGGACGTGCACGGGTCGCAGCAGCGCCTTGCTTGGCATGCATGCCCAATACGAACACTCGCCGCCGACCAGTTCGCGCTCCACGATCGCCGCGGTGCGCTCGCTACCTGCGATGGCGTAGGCGGCGGCGTTTTCCCCGGCCGGCCCGCCACCGATCACGATGACGTCGTACTCGGCGGTGATCGGACCCGAGGTCACTGCAGATAGCCCTCGACCTGACGGGCCGAATTGACCTCGGCGTCGTCCGGCGAGATGCCCTGATCGACCCGTGCCCGTCGCTGCCGCAGCAGGTCCCACGCCTGATCGAGCATCACTTCGAGCTCTGCGAGTTGCTGCCGCTCCGTTACCGGATCGACCTCGCCGGCCGTCGCCTTGGACCGCAGAGCGTGCTCGCGATCGACCAGATTCTTGATACGCGCCAGGATGTCCTGTTCGGTCATGCAGACCATGCTACGACCGGGCCAGGCAATCCCCGGCCACAGAAACGGCGATTTCCAGGTCAGCCCAGTTGAGGGCGGTGTACCCGAGGGCGACGCCGAAGGATCGTTGCGCGCCGATGTGGTGGCGGGCCAGCCCGTCCAAAGCGATGCCACGCGCCTTGCCTTCGGCGATGGCCTGCTGTTCCAGCTCGGCCGATGCCAGCGGCACCACGATATGCGAACCGGCGTCGTCGCCGACCACATCGAGACCGCGCCTGCGTAGCTCGTCGACCACCAGTGCCCGGCGCGGTGGCAGTGCGCGGCGCAACCGGCGCAGGTGCCGGGCCAGGTCACCGTGCCTGGCGAATTCGACGAGCACCCGCTGGCCCGCCGGACTCGGACCGGTCCCGGTCAGCTCCCGGTGCGCGAGGACCGCGTCGGCGATCTCCGGTGTCGCGACCAACCAGCCGGTTCCCAGACTTGGCGACAGAATCTTGCTCGTCGTCCCCAAATGCACGACCACGTCCGGCGCCATCGCGGCGAGTAGAGGCAAAGGTGCTGTGTCGTAACGTAATTCGCCGTCGTAGTCGTCCTCGATGATGGGCACGGCTGCCCGCCTGGCGAATTCGACCAGTTGCACCCGGCGCGCCGCGGGCATGCGTGCGCCGAGCGGAAACTGGTGTGCCGGTGTGCAATACACCGCCTTGATGTCGGGCGGCAGCAGGTCGACCCGCAGTCCCTCGGCGTCCACGGGAACGGGCAGCACCCGGACCCCTGCGGCCAGGAAGGCGCCTGCGGCGCGCTGATAGCCGGGATCCTCCATCGCGATCACATCGCCGGGTCGCAGTAGCGCGGCAGCGAGTTCGCCGACGGCCGAACTGGTTCCGGCGGTGGCGAGTACGACGGTGTCGCTGTTCGCGCCGAGACCGCGGTGCCGGAGGAGATGCTCGGCGATCGTCGATCGGAACTCCGGCTCGCCGCCGCGATCTTTGCGGACCATCGGGGAGCCGTCGGCAGCAGTCCGCCAGGCCCTGCGCCAGGCCGAGTGGTCGATGGCCTCGACGCAGGGTGCGCCAGGGCCGAGGTCGAGGAGCTGCGCGTTGTCGGTCGATCCGGACAGGGCACTCGGCCGGGTGGGAGTCGCGGTGGGCGCGGTGGTCAGGTAGGTGCCCGATCCGCGCTTGCCCGCGATCCAGCCCTCGGCGTGCAGCTGGTCATAGGCCGCGGCGACGACCGTACGGCTCACGCCGAGCCGCTGCGCAAGCGACCGTGAGGACGGGAGCCGGTCGGCGGTACGCAGCATGCCAGTGCTCGCCGCGGCCCGCAGACCATCGGCCACTTGCGCCGACAGCGGCTGCGCCGCATGGCGGTCGAGCACGAGCGGGAGTTCGTCGAGCACGGGCGCCTCCAGAATTGGCCTGTGAGATTTTCTCTGAATTGGCTATTTCAGAATGCCACTTCTGCTCTCAGGATAGTCATTATGACCAAGTCGATCACTTCTCGGCCCCCGCTCTCGCCGACCCCGCGCAGCACCCCGACCCGGGCAAAGGACCGAGCCAGGTCCGACAGGGCCGACCTGGACGCGGTCCTCGACGCGGGTCTGGTCTGCCACCTCGGTGTCGTGCTCGGCGGCTCTCCGGTGGTGGTTCCCACCGTCTACGGACGCGACGGCGACACGCTGTACCTGCACGGCTCGACCGGTGCGGGCAACCTGCGTGCGGCACTGGAAGGCGACATCTCCATCGCCGTGACCCTGGTCGACGGCCTCATCTACGCCCGCTCGGCCATGCACTTCTCGATGAACTACCGCTCCGCGGTGGTGCGGGGCCGCGCGATGGAGGTGACCGACCCCGAAGAGCGGATGCACGCGCTTCGCGTAGTGATCGAGCATTCCGCACCCGGCGCCTGGGACCGGGTGCGCCGGCCGAACAAGAAGGAACTGGCCGCGACCGAAGTGCTCGCCCTCGATCTCACCGAGGCGTCGGTGAAGGTCCGAACCGGTGGCCCGAACGACGACCCCGAGGACATCGAGGCCGGTGGTGTGTGGGCGGGCGTGCTGCCCATGCGTCAGGTGTGGGATGCGCCGGTGCCCTCGGTAGATCTCGAGCCCGGCATCGAGGTGCCGCAGGATGTGCTCGTCCGGTCGGACGCCGTCCCCCCATCCTGACAACGCCGCACCCTGATAGGAATTCGATTTCCGACTGCCAGATGCCGTGCTCCATCCGGATACGCCGAGTATTCTGCGGCGGCTCACTGTGCTCATGCTGCCGTTCGTCCTGGCCGGAGCTTTCATAGTCGCCGGTAGGCACCAGGCGATGGCGGCTGATTGCGGGGACGGCGTCGTCGTACTCGGGGCGCGCGGATCCGGTCAGCCGACCGACAAACCGCAAGGCGGACTCGGTACCGAAGTGAACAACGCGTACAACAGAATTCGGGACAGGCTGCAGCAGCGGGGAATACGCGCGAGATTCCAAGCTGTCGACTACCCGGCGGAGGGGGTGCTGACCATCCCGATAGGTCCTGCGGGTGTTGAAATATTTCTCAACAGCATCACCATCGGCGTGAACAACGCCATCACCCAGCTCTTGCAGATTCAAAATGGATTGCGCACCAATCCGGCATGCGCCGGTCCACGGATCGTATTGGCAGGCTATTCGCAGGGCGCGATGGTGATGCACCGCGCCCTCGAAGAATTGAACGCGGGGACCGGCGTGTACACCGAGTTGCTCGGGCGCATCGGCGCCGCCGACCACGACCACGACACCGCCGCCATCTGGCACTCAATCGGTGCTGACACTCCAGGGCGTGGAAGAGCCATACGGCGTGTCTTTCGACGCGTCGGGCGGGGTCGTCGTGAACCAGAAGTTCTACAAGATAGTGCGGTTGGATTCGCGCGGAGTACAGACGACTCTGGTCGACGATGAGCAGATACAGCCCTGGGACGTTGCCGTCGACGGTACGGGCGCCGTCTACTACAACGATCTGATGAGCCGCTCGGTATTCGAACTTGCCCCCGGTTCGACCGCACCACAGGCGATCTACACGTTCCCGGATCGCGGGCAACAGCCGTTCGCGATCGCCGCGGCTCCCGATGGCACGGTAGTCGTCTCCGCCGTGATTACAGGCAACACATCGGCGCAAATGGATGTGTGGAGGTTTGCGCCCGGCTCGCCGACGCCGACGATGCTGCCTTTCCCGAAGGAGTCGATCGGGGCGTTGGCCATCACCGCGGGCGGCGACATCTACGCGTCGGCGCAACAGAAGGTCTGGAAGCTGCCCGCCGGAGCAGCGGCCGCGACGCAACTACCGATTACCCCACGCACGACGCGCGGTGTAGCAGTCAGCAACAGCGGCGATGTGTACGTCTCCGACGCCTACGGTGGCGGCGATCCCGACGGCCCGCTCGGCCCCGGCAACGTACTCGTTCTCCGCGCCGGAGCAACCACGCCGACCGTAGTTCCTTTCACCGGGTCTGAAAGAACCGGGACAGATCGACGTCAACAGCGCGGGCGAACTCGTCCTGGTCGACGCGGGAAACAATCGTGTACTGAAGCTCACGGCCTGGTCGTCCTGAGTCCCGACGCCGACTCGTGATTGCGCCCGGTGAGTGGCATATGGCTGTGGCGAATCGTTCGGTGCGTTACCGGCCGAACGGACATGACGGAGGGCGGTCGTGGAGTTTGCCGCAGCCATGTCCCGCTTCTGGCGAGGTGTCGTCACCAGAGGGTGGAGGGAAGGTGGAGTTGTGCTGTTGTCTTGCGCGCGAGATTACCTAGTGTCGCGGCGGATTCGATGTGGGTGGAATCGAGGCTTACCAGGGACAGGATGTAGTCGTCGGCTATGCGACACAGGTAGCCGGATAGGCGGGTGCGCGGGAGTCGGTTGGCGGTGAGGCCGGGGTGGATGGCGCGGGCGGCGACGCCGGTGCAATGGTGTGGGCCGAGTGTGCGCAGGGAGGCGGGGAGGGTTCCGATGTTGGAGCACAGGATGTCTCGTTCGCCGGCGCCTTTGGACAGCGCGTAGGCCCAGCGGTCGGGGATCACCTGTAGTAGTTCCTCGGGGATGCCGGCGGGGCTGGACATGCGACGCTCGTAGGCGATTCTGGACTTCTCGCGAATCGTTGCCGGGGTGTCGGCGCGGTCGACGGTGATCTCCGTCATCGCGAGGTCGTTGTCGACCCGGGGCTCGTCTCGGGTATCGACGGGGAGACTGGCGTCGATCGCCGCGTGTGGGAATCCACTGGCCCACAGCATGTTTGCGACCAGCCAGATGAACAGGCTGTTGGCGGTTCCACCTTGTGCGGCGGCCGCCTGGTCCCAGTCGGATACCGGGCACTGCAGGATCACGCTGTGCGTAGGCGCATGGCTGGAACCGGTGCGGGATCGGCCCGCTGCGGCTGTCACCGGCCGTTGCGGAATGCCATTCCGAAGCGCACGGGCAGTGCCGCGCAATACGATCGACCACTGTCGTAGCGCATCTGACCAGTCTGATTCCGGAGCAACAGGATTCGTCGACAAGGCAGCGATGACCGCCGAATCGGTGGCGTCGGGTCGGAATGCGCCCGGTTCGCTCGTCGCGTGATCGGCAAGAGGTGCCGTCGAGGCTTGATGTGATTGCGGCGCTGTCGATTGCGTGGCCGAACCATCGTCGGATGCGGGCGGATTCGTTGTGGCCCGGCGGCGCAGGGCGGCATCGACAGCGAGTGCCAGGGCGCGGCCGTCGGCAATGGCGTGCGAACAGGTCAGGGAGACGAGTGATCCACCATCATCGAGTGCGGTGGCGGACAGTCGCCAGCCGGGACCTGACTCGGGATCGAGGTCGGCGCCTTGGCTGTCGGCCCAATCGAGCAATGTCGCGGTGGAGATCGGCTGTTCGGTGATGGCGAGGGGGTAGGCCCTGGTGTTGGGGCGCCAGGACAGTCGGGCTCCCGGCACGCGTGGGCGGATCACGCGTCGCCCCAACGGCCCTGCGCTCAGGGCGGTGTGGACCTGTTGGAGCAGCTGCGGGTCGATGCGGTCGGCCGTGCGCCATAGGCCCTGTAGTGCGATCGGGGTGCCGAGACCGCGATGGGTGCGCAGGAAGATCTCGTCGACGACACTCAGTCGATCGCTGCCGCCGAGTCGATCAGCAACGTCGAGTCGATCAGCAACGTCGAGTCGATTCCGAGCGCTGGGCCGACGCATCGGGTCAGGCGCGTGCGCCGTGTCGGCCTGCGCCTGCGGCGAATCGTTGCGCGCCTTCCAAAGCCCCGTCGGTGAGTGCGGTCATGCCGTGCCGGAACTCGTTGCGGATCGCCGCTTCCTCTTCGAGACCGTCCTGCTCGAGCATCGACATCCGATCCGAGCGCAGACAGGTCTGTGGCAGGGCTGCCAGCTGTGCCGCGACCTCCTCGGCGACACGACGCGAATCACCGGTCGGCACCACGCGATTGACCAGGCCCATCTGCAGGGCCTCCGGCGCGCTTACGTCGCGGCCGGTGAGCACCATGTCCATCGCGCGACCCGTCCCGATGATGCGCGGTAGTCGTACCGTGCCGCCGTCGATCAGCGGCACCCCCCAGCGGCGGCAGAACACGCCGAAGATGCTGTCCTGCTCGGCGATGCGCAGATCGCACCACAGTGCCAGCTCCAGCCCGCCCGCCACCGCGTAGCCGGAGACGGCGGCGATCACGGGCTTGGACAGCTTCATGCGGGTGGGGCCCATCGGGCCGTCTCCGGCTTCGGTCGCCCGATTGGAGTTTTCGGTGCCGAGCGCTTTGAGGTCCGCGCCAGCGCAGAAGGTGCCGCCATCACCCCATAGCACCGCGACCGACGCGCTGGGATCGGCGTCGAAGGCGCGGAACGCATCGGCAAGCGCGGCGGCTGTCGGGCCGTCGACGGCATTGCGGGCGGCGGGGCGATGCAGGATGACGGTGGTCACGGGTCCGGAGTGTTCGACACGGACGGCGCGACCGTTGGCTTGGTCAGTCACGTACACGACCCTACGACGTAAAACAGCAGGGAAACAGTCCTTGCGTGAAGAAATGAATCTGTGTTTCACTTCTTGCGTGGTGTACCGCAGAACCCCTGGAGTGCAGGCCCGCCTCGATGCGCAAGCCGCGTTGATCGTGCAGGCAGCGACGAGGGTCCTCTCCATGGAGGGCTACGCGGGGCTGTCCATGGCGGCGGTCGCGAACGAGGCCGGAGTGGCCACCGGAACGGTGTACAAGCACTTCGAGGGCAAGTCCGAACTGGTGAGCGCGGTCTTCCGGAAGGTGGTCGCCCGTGAGGTCACCGCGGTCACCGCGGCGGCCACGGAACGAGTCACGGCGGTCGATGCCGGAGTGTCCGCGGTCGAACGCGTCACCACCGCCGTGGAAACCTTCGCGGGGCGCGCGCTGAAGAATCCGAAACTCGCCTATGTGCTGCTCGTCGAACCCGTCGACACGGCGGTCGACAACGAACGACTGCACTTCCGGCGCGCCTTCGCCGAAGCCTTCGAATCGGCGATCGCCGGGGGCGTGTCGCGCGGGGAGTTGCCCGCGCAGGACGCGCGAATCAGTGCCGCCGCACTGGTCGGTGCGATCGGTGAGGTGCTGGCCGGCCCACTGGCCGATGCGCCGCACAGCGAATCCGTCGTCCCAGAACTCGTTGCCTTCGCGATGCGCGCGCTCGGCGTGCGCGACAATCAGAGCGCCTCGGGCGCTCGATAGAAACAGGAGTTGTCCGATGCCGACGCATGAAGTCTTCAACCAGGTTCCGAACATCGTGCCGTTCGACGTCTCGCGAAACCCGGCGCTGCTGGAGGGCCTGCACCGTGAGGGCGCCGGCTGGGCCGAGCAGGAGGTGCGCGAACTCGGCACGCTCGCAGGCGGTTTCGCTGCGCAGGAATGGGGACGCCTGGCCAACGAGTATCCGCCGGTGCTGCACACCCACGACCGCTACGGAAATCGCATCGACGAGGTCGAATTCCACCCGCACTGGCACGACCTGATGAATGTCGCTGTCGCCCATGGCCTGCACGGTTCGCCCTGGCTCGATGACCGGCCCGGCACGCACACCGCCCGCGCCGCCAAGTTCTACACCTGGGGTGTCGCCGACGCCGGACACATGTGTCCGATCTCGATGACCTACGCGGTGGTGCCCGCACTGCGGCACAACAAAGAGCTCGCGGCGAAGTACGAACCGCTGCTCGGCTCCCGGACCTACGACTTCGGTCTGCGTGAGCCGTCCACCAAAGCCGGACTCATCGCGGGCATGTCGATGACCGAAAAGCAGGGCGGCTCCGACGTTCGCGCCAACACCACCACCGCGACTCCGCAGCCGGACGGCAGCTACCGAATCGTCGGACACAAGTGGTTCACCTCGGCGCCCATGTCGGACATGTTCCTCACGTTGGCGCAGGCGCCGGGCGGTCTGTCCTGCTTCCTGCTGCCCCGGGTGCTGCCGGACGACACCCGCAATCCCATTCGGATCCAACGACTCAAGGACAAGCTGGGCAACAAGTCCAACGCTTCCTCGGAGATCGAATACGAGAACGCCACCGGCTGGTTGGTGGGCGACGAGGGCGCCGGGGTCAAGACCATCATCGAAATGGTCAATATGACCCGCCTGGACTGCGTGATCGGCTCGTCCACCGGCATGCGCGTCGGCGCGGTGTACGCCGTGCACCACGCGCGGCATCGAGAGGTGTTCGGCAAGAAGCTGATCGATCAGCCCGCCATGCGCAATGTGCTGGCGGACTTGGTGATCGAATCCGACGCCGCGACCACCGTGATGATGCGCCTCGCGGGCGCCACCGACCGGGCGAGCCAAGACCCCGCCGAGGCGGCGCTGCGCCGAATCGCGTTGGCGGTCACCAAATACTGGGTCTGCAAGCGCGCCCCGTCGCACGCGGCCGAGGCCCTTGAATGCTTCGGCGGCAACGGTTACGCCGAAGAATCCGGCATGCCGCGCCTCTACCGCGAGGCGCCGCTCATGTCCATCTGGGAGGGCTCCGGCAACGTCGCAGCCCTGGATGCGTTGCGCGCCATGGGCCGTCAGCCCGAGACCGTCGAGGCCTATTTCAACGAGGTCTCACTGGCCCGCGGTGCGAACCCCCGCCTCGACGACGCCATCACCCGCGTCGGCAAGGAACTGTCCGACCTCAGCGATATCGAATACCGCGCCCGTCGCATCATCGAACTCATGGCGCTGGTCCTGCAGGGCGCTCAACTCGTCCGCCACGGTCACCCCGCCGTCGCCGATGCCTTCTGCGCCACCCGCCTGGGCGACGACTGGGGTATCGCCTTCGGCACCCTGCCCACCGGCGTCGACACCGGCGCGATCATCGAGCGCGCCTTCGTCTGATAGCCACCGGACTGGCTGGTCGAGCACCAGCTCGGCCAGCCAGTGGCTCAGGCTGGCAGGCTGAATAGGTGCGTGGCACCGCGATCGGTCCGACAAGCTGGGACCGTGAAATCGGAGCATGAGCGGTTGTGTCGCCTGTTCGGCCAGTGCGGAGTTCGCGAGATTGCGATGTCCGAGGTGGGATCGGGGTCAGGAGCCGGAGCCGGACGGGGGATTGGGGTCGGGAGCCGTAGCCGGAGTGGGGTTCGGTGCGGGAGCCGGGTCGGGGTTGGGAGCCGGAGCGGGGGTGGGGTGGGGAGCCGCGGCGTCCGAAGACGGCCGCGTGATGACGATGGGCATGCGCAACGGAATGTGGATGGGTCCGGCGGGCCGGTTGCGCATCCACTGGGCGATAGCCGCAACAGTCGAAAGCACCGCCATCGCGCCGGCGAACCACGCCCAAGAGGTGAGACCGGCGGTGGTCCATGTGTATCTCTTGACGCCGGGCAGCGCGTAGTTGCCGTTGCCGGAGGCCCAGCGCACCAGCATGCCGACCTGGCTGCCCAGATCCCGTGTGGGGCCGTTTCCGACCATGTTCCGCACGTCGGGCGCTTTGCCGTTCATGTGGACCAGGGCGAAGACTACGAACAGTGACATCGCTATCGAGGAACCCATCACCAAACCGGATAGCGCCTGGGTACGTGCTCGAAGATTGACCACTGCGGCGACGACGACGACCGCGATGGCGACGCAGGCGAGGACGGCCCAGGTGCCGTTGACCTTGGCGGTAGGCGGCGGCGATCCCGACCAGAGGGCCACCAGGGAACTGGATATTTCGAATTTCCCAAAAGGGGTGGCCTTGATCTTGCCGTCGGTCGAGGACGCGTTGACCCACGGCTGGAACAGCGCGAAAAACGTGATGATGCTGCCGACCGCGGCGAACAGGTAGCCCCAACTGCCTCGGAGCGCGGCCAGGTGCGGTCGGAGCGAGGCCACGACGTTCGCCACTTCGACCTGACGCCGTGGGGCACCGCCTGTTGCTTGGCTGGGTGAGATGGCCTGTGCCTGTTGAGTTTTGCCCTCTTGCCAGGGCGTCGGCTGCACCATCGTCCGAGTTTACGAGCCGGACAATGTGGGAGTCCGGTCCGAACTCGCCGCCGGTGGGAAGCTCGGATCGGTTGCAGCGCGGCGCATGCCGCGCCCATGCGGCAAGTGCGCTGTGCGGTCGAGATTTACGGCGTTACTTGGGTGGGTCCGGAGTGGGTGTCGGGTCCGGAGTGGGTGCGGGGTCCGGAGTGGGATCTGGTGCGGGAGTGGGGTCGGGCGCGGGACCTGGGTTCGAAGCGGGGCGAGCAATGACGATGGGCATGCGCAGCGGGATGTGGATGGGTCCCGCCGGACGATTGCGCACCCACTGGGCGGTGGCGGCAACCGCCGAAACCACCGCCATCGCGGCGGCGAACCATGCCCAAGAGGTGAGACTGGCGGTGGTCATGGAAACCTGGCGGAGACCAGGCACCGGGTATCTACCGTTGCCGGAGGCCCAGCGCATCAGCAGGCCGATTTGGCCGCCCAGATCCGTAGGGCGTCCGTATCCGAGCATGGCTCTCAGTTCGGGCGCTTTACCGTTCATGTGGACCAGGGCGAAGACGATGAAAAGCGCCATGGCTACCGAGGAACCGGCCGCCAAATGACTGAGCGCCTCGGTGCGCGCTCGAAGATTGACCACCACGGCGAAGACGGTGACGGCGATGGCGACGCAGGCGAGGACGGCCCAGGTGCCGTTGACCTTTACTTGAGCTGGTGGCGCTCCCGACCAGAGGGTTACGAGGGAGCTGGATATTTGGAATTTCCCAAAGGGGGTGGCTGTGATCCTGCCGTCGAGCGCGGCAGCGTTGACCCACGGCTGGAACAGTACGAAAAATGTGATGAGGTTCCCGATTGCGGCGAATGCGTAGCCCCAGTTTCCCCGGAGCGGGGCCAGGTGCGGTCGTAGTGCGGCTACGGCGTTCGTGACTTTGATCCGACCGTGTGGTGCGCCGCGGGCCGTGGGGCTGGGTGGGCCGACCTGTTTGTGTGAACTTTTGCTCGATTGCCAGGGAGTTGGTTGCGCCATCGCCCGAGGTTACAAATAGTGATCGACCAATGCTCGGTTCGATCTCACCGCCCGTGGGAAGTCGCGCATGTTAATTACCATCGCGTTCGATGGGTTCGAGTACGCGTTCGACCAGCGCGGTGTCGCAGTGCTCGATCAGCTCGGTGAGCTGGCCGTTCGTGAGTCGGAAGATCATGCAATAGGTCTGTTCGTACGGCTCGCCGCGCGTGGTGATCCCGTGGCCGCGGACCTGTGCCACGACGCGGTCGTCTTCGGCGATGATGAAGTCGGCCGTGCTCCGGTATTCGGTGAACTGTGTCATGAGTGGGCGCAGAAGTTCTTTCAGCACAACAGTTTTCGGCTCCCAGCTGCCGGACCACGACCAGTTTCCCGGAAAAATCCAGCGGAAATCGTCGGCCATTGCCGCAGTCATCGCTTGCGTATTACCCTGTGCCATCTGGTCGAAGATGTGCTCGATCAGTTTCTTGTTTTCGGCTGCGCTCATGAATTCGACGGTATGCGGCGCATAGGCATGCGACAAGCGAGGGTCTCGCATATTTGATATGAGTAATCAGCATGGGTGATTTCACGATTGTCGGCTTGCGGGTGGTCCGCGAGGCTGCTCGGTGCGGGTCGTTTTCGACCGCTGCCGAGAACCTCGGCTACACGCAGTCGGCCGTGTCCCGGCAGATCGCCCTGATGGAGCAGGCGGCGGGCAAGACATTGTTCGAACGGCACGCGCGCGGGGTGCAACCCACCGAGGCGGGGCGAATCGTCCTGCGGCACGCGGAAACGGTGCTCGGCGGACTAGGTGCCGCTCGACACGACCTCGACCAGCTCGCGGCGCGGCCACCAGCGCTGCTTCGGGTCGGTGCGTTCTCCACTGCGATGGCGGCGCTGGTGCCGAGGGCCATTGCCGACACCGCCGCACGACTCGCGCGGGTACCGCTGCGCGAGGGGACCAGCCCGCTGCTGCTCGCCGCCGTCGCCCGG
Organism: Nocardia sp. GCM10030253; assembly: GCF_042675075.1. NCBI lineage: Bacteria > Bacillati > Actinomycetota > Actinomycetes > Mycobacteriales > Nocardiaceae > Nocardia > Nocardia sp. GCM10030253. Next base: position 40,680 of record NZ_JBHTDL010000016.1, read on the forward strand.
GGGCGACTGGATCTGGCGGTGGTGACCGAAACACGCACCCTGCCAGACGATCTCGAGGTCGAGCCGCTGCTGGACGATCCACTGCTCATCGCGGTCGCGCCCGACCACACCCTCGCCGACCGGGTGAGCGTCACCCCCGCACAGTTGCGCGGTGAGCGCTGGATCGTCGGCAGCACCGAGTTGAACAGCACCCTGCTCGGCGCGTTCAGCGACGCCACCTGGGAGCCGGATATCGCGTTCGTCGCGCGCGACTGGTTTGCCAAGCTCGGGCTGGTCGCGGCCGGGATGGGCATCACGGTGGTGCCCAGCATCGCCGTGCCGGTGCTACCGCCGACCATCGCGCTCATCCGCATCGACCACCCTGCGGCCGTTCGCAGCACGGCCGTCGTCTACCGCTCCGAGGCCAGGGACGCCGAGCCGACGCGGACGTTCACCGAGGCGCTGCGTGACGGTGCGGCCGAGCTGTCCGCCGAGGTCCGGCAACGACTTCGATAGCTACGACCGCAAATTCGAGGCAGCGAGTCTCAGTCTGAGTAGGGTGGCTCCGATGACGCGGACCACCGTCGAAATGCCCCTGCGCTCGCTCGTCGAGCACCTGCGGATACGGGCGGCGGGGTGTGCCCGCCGGTACGTGCTCGGTATCGCGGGGCCGCCTGGGGCAGGCAAGTCCACGCTGTCCAAGTCCATCCGGGACGAGTTGAACCTCCGAGCCGGTTCCGTGATCGCCGAGATCGCGCCTATGGACGGTTTCCATTTGCCGAACGCGGTGTTGCGTGCGACAGGCAACCTCGAGCGCAAGGGCGAACCGGATACCTTCGATGTCGACGGGTACCTCGATATGCTGCGTCGCCTGCGCGATAACCCGGTCGGCGAGCCGGTGCCATGGCCGACCTTCGACCGCGCCATCGAGGAGCCGACACCGGCCGGTGTCATCTTCGGCAGGCACCAGATCGCGATTACCGAAGGCAACTACCTCCTTTTGGACGATCGCGAATCCGGCGGGTGGTCCACCGTGCGGAAGCTGCTCGATGAAGCCTGGTACCTGGACGTCGATCGGGACGTGATCGAACAACGCTTGGTACGCCGCCATATTCGCGGTGGTCGCACCGCCGACGCCGCCCGAATCAAGGTGCACGACAGCGATCTGCTCAATGCCGACCTGATTGCGGGCACCAGGGGCCGCGCAGATCTGGTGCTCCGTCAGCGCGAGGGACGCTACTACGCCGCCGAAGCCTGAGGTCTCGCCACCCGACCGGGTCGAAACGGCTCGGCGAGTGCTGCGGCTCGACGGCCCGGTTGGGTCGATCATGGACGGATGAAGGAGTCTCGGCGAATCTCCGCCCGCGCGCACGCCCTTCGGAACACGACCACGGTCGTGTGCGCACTGCTCTTCTACTACTGTGTCCCACTCGGATTCGAGCTGGGAGACGACTGGCCGGTCAAGGTCGTCGGACTTGTCGCATTCGTGACGGGCGTGGTCGGGTTGATTTGGATGACCTGGCAGCGGGTCGGTCGATACGTCGCGGATCCGGAGGCGACGAGCGGGCGCGTCGACGGTGTGTTGTTCGCACTGTGTGTGGCGGTGATGTTCTTCGCGTTGTTCTACTACATTCTCGAACTGCGGAATCCGAGCCAGTTCGGCGGCCTGAGCACCCGTACCGACGCGCTGTATTACACGATCGTCACTCTCGGCACCGTCGGCTACGGCGACGTGCAGGCGGTCGGCCAGGCGGCCCGGGTCGCGACCATGGTGCAGGTGGCCTTCGATCTCGTGGTGATCGGCACCCTGGTCGCGGTCGTCAATACCAGCATTACCCGTCGAGTGGAAGCAGCAGACGTTCGAAACACCCAGCGTGACTGAGCTTCCGTCCGTCAGCGGTTGGCGCGATACCAGCGGATCAGCGCGTCGGTGGAGGAGTCTCCTCGAGGCTCCGGCTCTTCCGGGGAAGTGAGCAGCGGGGCCAGCGCGAGGGCCTGCTGCTTGCCCAGTTCGACGCCCCACTGGTCGAAGCTGTCGATGCCCCAGATGGTGCCCTCGACGAAGACCTGGTGTTCATAGAGGGCGATCAACTGGCCGACCACCGACGGGGTGAGCTGCGGGGCGAGGATAGTGGTGCTCGGCCGGTTGCCTGGCATCACCTTGTGCGGCACTACTTTCGGATCGGCGCCCTCGGCGCCGTAGCGATCGCTTGCGGGTCGCTCGAAAGGATCAGCGATCTCCTCGGCGGTTTTACCGAAGGCGAGCACTTTGGTCTGCGCGAACAGGTTGCTCATGAGGATGTCGTGCATGCTGCCGGTGCCGTCGCGGGTAGGGAGATCATCGGTGGGACGGGCGAATCCGATGAAGTCCGCGGGGATCAGGCGGGTGCCCTGGTGCAGCAGTTGGTAAAAGGCATGCTGGCCGTTGGTGCCAGGTTCGCCCCAGAAGATCTCGCCGGTCGAGGTGGTCACCGGGGTGCCATCGGCACGGACCGACTTGCCGTTCGACTCCATGGTCAGCTGCTGCAGGTAGGCGGGAAAACGGGCGAGATCGTTCGAATAGGGCAGCACCGCACGGGATTCCGCGCCGAAGAAGTTCGAGTACCAGACGCCGAGCAGGCCGAGCAGTACCGGACCGTTGGCCTCCAGCGCAGCGGTGGCGAAATGCTTGTCGACGGCGTGCATGCCGGCCAGGAACTCGCCGAAACGTTCCTTGCCGATCGTCGCCATCACCGAAAGGCCGATGGCGGAATCCACCGAGTAGCGTCCGCCGACCCAATCCCAGAACCCGAACATGTTCGCGGTGTCGATACCGAATTCGGCGACCCGCTGCGCGTTCGTGGACACGGCGACGAAGTGTTTGGCGACCGCGTCCTCGCCGAGTGCCGCCACCAGCCAGCGTCGCGCGGCGGTGGCATTGGTCAACGTCTCCAGTGTCGAGAACGTCTTGGACGCAACGATGAACAGCGTGGTCGCGGGATCGAGCCCGTCGAGTTTCGCGACCATATCGGCAGGGTCGACATTCGAGACGAATCGCGCGCCGATCCCGGCGTCGGCGTAGTGGCGCAGTGCGCGGTGCACCATCTCCGGCCCCAGATCCGACCCGCCGATGCCGATATTGACCACCGTGGTGATCCGTTCCCCGGTGGCGCCACGCCACGCGCCCGAACGCAGCGAATCGGTGAATTCGCCCATCCGCCGCAGCACCTCGTGCACCTCGACAACCACGTCGGCGCCGTCCACGATCAGTGATTCACCGGCGGGCAGGCGCAGTGCGATGTGTTCGACCGCCCGGTTCTCCGAGGTGTTGATGTGCTCACCGCGGAACATGGCGTCGCGCCGCTCGACGACACCGGCCTCGCGCGCCAATTCGATGAGCAGATCCAGGGTTTCCCGCGTGACACGGTGCTTGCTGTAGTCGATGTGCAGGTCTGCCACCTGGACGGTCAGCTCACGGCCGCGCGCTGGATCGTCGGCGAAGAACTCACGCAGGTGCCGCTCGGCGACCGCGCCGTGGTGATCGTGCAGTTTCCCCCATGCCGCCGATGCGGTGATGTCGCTGCTCACGTTCGCCGAGGGTACAAGCCCTCGATCCGGCGCGCAGGAAAGGACCGCAAACTTCGGCCGGTGTTGGGCTGTCGGCCACCGGAGACGAGTCGACAGTGGCCACGCGGACGAGGGATTTCTCCGGCGATCCGCCGAGCGGTCGGCATAGGCTGGCGACATGGTGTCCGAACGCGAACTTCTTCAGTCAGTACCGACGCGGTTGTGGATCGGCGGGCCGGTCGATGCCACCGGAGGCGGCACCTTCGAGGTGCACAATCCGGCCACCGGGGAGGTGCTGACGCGCGTCGCGGACGCGACGCCGGAGGATGCGGTGCGCGCGCTCGACACGGCTGTCGAGGTGCAGGCGGATTGGGCTGCGACGTCCGCGCGGGAGCGTGGCGAGATCCTGCGTGCGGTGTTCGAGGCGATCACCGTGCGGTCCGAGGAATTCGCGCTGCTGATGACCCTCGAAATGGGCAAGGCGTTGCCGGAGAGCCGCAACGAGGTGCGCTACGGCGCTGAGTTCTTTCGCTGGTTCAGTGAAGAGGCTGTGCGGGTGCACGGGCGCTACCTGCACGCGCCGTCGGGCACCGGCCGGATCATGGTGCACAAGCAGCCGGTCGGACCATGTCTGGCGATTACGCCGTGGAACTTCCCGCTGGCCATGGGGACTCGCAAGATCGGTCCCGCGCTGGCCGCCGGTTGCACGATGATCGTCAAGCCCGCTTCGGCGACCCCGCTGACGATGCTGCTGCTCGCGAAGCTGTGCGCCGAGGCCGGACTGCCGAATGGAGTGCTCTCGGTGATCACCTCCAGTCATTCCGGTGCGGTGACGCAGCCGCTGCTGGACGATCCGCGGCTGCGCAAGCTCACCTTCACCGGATCGACCGAGGTCGGTAAGAAGCTCGTCGAGAAGTCGGCCAACGGACTGTTGCGCACCTCGATGGAGCTCGGCGGCAACGCGCCTTTCGTGGTGTTCGACGATGCCGATATCGATGCGGCCGTACAGGGCGCGATGCTCGCGAAACTGCGCAACGGGGGCGAGGCATGCACCGCGGCCAACCGCTTCCACGTGCAGAACAGCGTGTTGGAGGAGTTCACCACCAAGTTCGTCGAGGCGATGGCGAGCACCGTCACGCTCGGCCCCGGCACCGACCCCGACACCACCCTCGGCCCGCTGATCAGCGAGGACCAGCTGAACATCGTGAGCGAACTCGTCGAGGACGCGGTGTCGTCGGGCGCACAGGTGCGTCTTGGCGGCAAGGCGCCGGAGGGCCCTGGCTGGTTCTACCCCGCGACCATCCTGAGCGAGGTGCCGCCGCACGCCAGGATCCTGCGCGAGGAGGTCTTCGGGCCGGTCGCCCCGATCGTCGGATTCGAGACCGAGGCCGAGGGCCTTGCCGCTGCCAATGACACCGAATTCGGTCTGGTCAGCTACGTCTACACCCGTGATCTGGACCGTGCGCTGCGCATCGCCGAGGCATTGGAGAGCGGCATGGTCGGCGTCAATCGTGGCGTGATCTCCGACCCCGCCGCGCCCTTCGGCGGCGTGAAGGCCTCCGGCTTCGGCCGCGAGGGCGGCATCGAGGGCATCGAGGAGTACTTGTCCACCAAGTACATCGCGCTCACCTGAGCACCGTCCCCGGACGCGAAACGACCGCCCCGGGGGGTGTGAACACCCGGGGCGGCCTTGGGAAATGCGGAGGTCTTGCGATCGCCGCATGAGTATTGTGGCCGCGCGCCGCGGCCGGTAGTCAGTGGCCGAGTCGGCCGCGGCCGAGGCGGAGCAGCAGCATGGCGAGGGTGTGACCCTCCTGGCCGAGTTCGCTGAAGCGCTCGAGCACCTTCATCTCACGACTGTGTACGAGGCGGGGTCCGCCGGAAGCCATGCGCGTGCGGCCGATGATCCGGGAGATCTCGGTCCGGCGCTTGATGGCGGCGAGGATTTCCGCGTCGAGCTGGTCGATCTCCTTGCGGAGCTTCTCGATCTCCGCCTCGGAGTGCGGGAGAGCCGAGTCGGACCCGGTCGTCGTGGCAGGCGTGCTCATCATTCATCTCCTCGTGTCAGAACATGGATCGGCTCGTGAGCCGAGCTCGTTACCGATCGGTTCTTTCACCGTGCAACAGACCTGTTGGGGTGTTGCATTGTCCCCCCGGACGGGCGCTCAGGCGTAAGGGCCGCCATCACGATATCCGGTCGTTAACCGTATCGGATGCATCCCCGAAGCGCAGATCATGTGGCCAGTGTGCCATGGGTCCGAAGCAATGCAAAACACTTCATTTTGTGAATCTGCTGAGAACACCGTCACAGATTTGCCCCCACCGCACGCTGTGGCGGTTCACTCGTCGTTCGCCGACACGATGCCGAAAAGACATCGACGCGAACGGGGACTTCATCTCTGTCGGTAGCCGCCGGTAGCGTTGATGGACGATGGACATCACGGTGGCTCCCCAGATGCAGGCCGGGCAGACTCGGCACCAGGAATCGGACCGGAAACCGCAGGTCGACGATGGTCGTGCCGTGGATTCGGCGCAGTCCGCCGAAGAGCGCCGTCTCGAAAGGGAGCAGCGCAAGGCCGAAGAGGCCGAGCGGCTACTCGAGGGCCTCAACCCGCAACAGCGCGCGGCGGTCGTGCACACCGGCGCGCCGCTGCTGATCGTCGCGGGCGCGGGCTCGGGCAAAACCGCTGTGCTGACACGGCGAATCGCCTACCTGCTCGCCGCGCGAGGGGCAACGCCGGGACAGATCCTCGCCATCACGTTCACCAACAAGGCTGCTGCGGAGATGCGGGAACGCGTCATCGGCCTGGTCGGCCCGCGCGCCAACAATATGTGGGTTTCCACATTCCACTCCAGTTGCGTGCGCATCCTGCGCATGCAGGCGGCCCTGCTGCCCGGCCTGAATTCGAATTTCTCCATCTACGATGCCGACGATTCGCGCCGGTTGCTCACGATGATCAGCCGCGATTTCGATATCGATGTGAAGAAATACTCGGCACGGCTGCTGGCGACCGCTATCTCGAATCTGAAGAACGAGCTCATCGGGCCCGCACAGGCAACGGCCGACGCCGAATCCGACGAGACCGAGCTGCCGGGTCTCGTCGCCCGGGTATACACCGAGTATCAGCGCCGATTGCGCGCGGCAAACGCAATGGACTTCGACGACCTGATCGGCGAAACGGTGGCGTTGCTGCAAAACCACCCGCAGGTCGCGGAGTACTACCGCCGCCGCTTCCGGCACGTGCTCGTCGACGAATACCAGGACACCAACCACGCGCAGTACATCCTGGTGCGTGAGCTGGTCGGACATCACGTCGAGGCCGCCGTGCGGGAATCCGGCGACGCCGAGCAGACTCCGGATGCGGTGGCGCCGAGTGAGCTGTGCGTGGTCGGCGACGCGGACCAGTCCATTTACGCTTTCCGCGGCGCGACCATCCGCAATATCGAGGAATTCGAACGCGACTTTCCCGATGCCGAAACCATTCTGCTGGAACAGAACTACCGGTCCACCCAGCACATTCTGTCGGCCGCGAACGCGGTGATCTCGCGCAACGAGAACCGTCGGGACAAGCGGCTGTGGACCGATTCCGGCGAGGGTGATCTGATCACCGGCTACGTCGCCGACAACGAGCACGACGAGGCCTCTTTCGTGGCCCGCGAGATCGACCGGCTGGTGGATGCCAAGGAGGCCACCTATGGCGACGTCGCGGTCTTCTATCGCACCAACAACAACTCGCGCGCACTGGAAGAAATCTTCATTCGGATGGGCCTGCCGTACAAGGTGGTCGGCGGCGTCCGCTTCTACGAGCGCAAGGAAGTGCGCGACATAGTCGCCTACCTGCGCGTGCTGGAGAACCCCGACGACGCGGTCAGCCTGCGCCGAATTCTCAATACCCCGCGTCGCGGTATCGGTGACCGTGCCGAGGCCTGTGTCGCGGTGCACGCCGAGCAGCGCGACATCGGTTTCGCCGAGGCGCTGCGCGATGCGGGTGAGGGCAAGGTCGCGCTGCTGAACACCCGCGCCCAACGGGCGATCGCCGGGTTCCTCGACCTGCTGGAGCAGATTCGAGCGGCGGGCGCGCAGGCGGAGCTGGACTTCCCCGATGTCGGGAATGTGGTCGACGCGGTGCTGGAACGCACCGGCTACCGCGCCGAGCTGGAGGCGTCCGACGACCCACAGGACGGCGCCCGGCTGGACAATCTGAACGAACTGGTCAGCGTCGCAAGGGAATTCAGCTCGGAGGCCTACAACAATGCCGCCGCGGCCCGCGAGGAGGGGCTGGTGCCGGAGGCGGCCGATGGCGAACCGGATCCCGGTTCGCTCGCGGCCTTCCTGGAGCGGGTCTCGCTGGTGGCCGACACCGATCAGATCCCCGACGAGGGTGCCGGTGTCGTCACGATGATGACGCTGCACACCGCCAAAGGCCTCGAGTTCCCTGTCGTGTTCGTGACCGGCTGGGAGGACGGACAGTTCCCGCACATGCGGGCGCTCGGCGATCCCACCGAGCTGGCCGAGGAGCGCCGTCTCGCCTACGTCGGCATCACCAGGGCAAGGCGCAGGCTGTATCTGACCCGCGCGGTGGTCCGCTCCGGCTGGGGTCAGCCCGTCTCGAACCCGGAATCTCGTTTCCTGCAAGAGATTCCGAGCCACCTGATCGACTGGAAGCGGCTGGAGCCGAGCGGCTCACCGCTGACAAGGAGCATTCGGCGTCGCGGTGACGACGACAGCGTGGAACGGGACTGGACCCGAGGCGACGGCTGGAACGAGCAGCGCCCCGGCGTGCGCGGCGACCGCGGCCCGCGCCGCCCTGCCCCCGGTGGCGCCACCCGCAACAACGCTGATCTGGTACTCGCCGTCGGCGATCGGGTCACCGACGACAAATACGGCCTCGGCCGGGTTGTCGCCGCCGAAGGCTTCGGACCGCTGGCCACCGTGACCATCGACTTCGGCACTGCCGGAAAGATCCGCCTGATCCCGCAATACAGCCGGACTCTGGTCAAGCTCTGAGATCGGTTGTCCTTCCTCGACTGTAGGAGGGTCGTATGCGGCTACCGACACAGCAGCCAGCGTGCCCGAGCGGTCGCCGCGGGCCGACAGGTAAGACCTGGGTGGCGCGGTATTGATCAGCGGGGCAGGAGATCGCTGAGTGCTTCGTCCAGGCTCGGGTAGCGGAAGCGAAATCCGGCCTCGCGCAACACCGTTGAGGTGGCGTGCCGGCCGGTCAGGCCGAGTGCCGGATCCGTGCGCAGCAGGACCGCGCCGACTGCCAGTAGTGCAGCCGGGGTCGGTGGTGCGGGCGGGCGGTGCAGGTGCCTGCGCAGCGCCGTCATCAGTTCGCGGTTGCGGACGGGGAAGTCGGTGGCCGCCACCAGGATCCCGTTCGGCAGTGTGACGTCGGGGTCGAGTCCGAGGGCGGCGCGGACGATCGCGAGCCAGTCCTCGACGTGGATCCAGCTGAACCACTGCTCGCCGCTGCCGACCCGGCCGCCGAGGCCCGCCTTGGTCAATTGGCCGAGCCTTTTCAGCGCGGGCGCCTTGGCGTCCAGCACGATCGAGGTGCGCAGGATCGTCGAGTGCACCGCATTGGCACCCTCGAACGTGCGCTCCCAAGGTTCGGCGACTCCGGTCATCTGCGGCAGCCCTACCGGCAGCGGAGTCGTTTCGGTGCACCGGATTTCGCCCGCGTCCGACCAGATCGCGGTCGTACTGGCCTGCACCCAGTAGTCGATCGGCGCGTCAAGCGTGGCGGCCGCCTCGACCAGGGCGCGCGTCGAATCCACGCGGCTGCGTCGCAGCTCATCGATATTGCGTCGGGTGGGCCGGCAGTCGACCAGCTTGCCCGCCAGATTGATCAGTGCGGTCGGCCCGGAGTTCTTCAGCGCGCCAACCCATTCGCCGACAGTCTTGCCGTCCCACTCCGCCTGCGCGAACGGCAGCGCCGGATCGCGCCGCCGAGTCAGGATGGTTACCCGCTGTCCCCGGCAGGTCAGGTCCGCGGCAATCTGCTTGCCGAGTGCCCCGGTACCGCCCGCGATCACCGCATGCAATGCCGTGGCCTCAGCCACGACTCCGGCGAGTTGAGCGAGCCGCGCGAAGCACACGCGGGCATCGGTCTCCAACAGCCCGCCGACCACGGCTCTGGTGATCGGAGCCGAGACTCCGGTGAAGGTCAGTCGCTGCGTCACCTCGGTCCCACCGTCGCGCGGCGTCAGCGTCCACGACAGCCGCATCCGCCCCACCGGTTCCGGCTGTTCCAGCGCCAGCTCGTGCCCGGGAACAAGCACCGTGATCACGAACGGCGGCGCAGTCCGTCCATGCACTGTCTCGAAGATTCGCCCCCGCGGCAGATAGTCCCCGGTAGTGCCGACGGCAACCGGCCCATGCAGCCGTACCGAAGTGACTGTCGTGTTCCACTCCGGCCACCGATCCGGATCCCCCAGCACCCGCCACACGTCTTCCGGTGGCAGCGCAATGAATTGGGTGTACGTCGTTGTACGAGCCATACCCAAAAGCTATCCCGCCCCGGTGCGCCCAGGAAGCGTGCCTTTGATCACCCGCACACTGCTCGTCGAGCACGTCCAGAAACCGGCCGCGCCCTAGACCCGCAGTCCGCAACAGAGATTTCTGGGCTCCACGACTGGCTGAAGACGCCGTGCGGTGGTCGAGCACATGGGTGACCCACCAGGTCCGCCCAAAACCTCAGCCACCCACCACCGCCTGCCCGCGATGCAGAATCAAGACTCCCTACCATCGGCAAAGTTGCGGAGAGGCGGGCAAGTCCTAGTCGCGCCGGGAGCCGAGGCTGATGCCGCGGGTGGCGAGCCAGGGCAGCGGGTCGATCTTGTCGACGCCGTTCAGCCATACCTCGAAGTGGCAGTGCGGGCCGGTGGAGAAGCCGCGGTTGCCGATGGTGGCGATCTGATCGCCCGCCAGCACGCGCTGACCCTGCGACACGGTCGCGGTGTCGATGTGCCCGTAGATGGTGACGGTGCCGTCGTCGTGCAGCAGCCGTACCCACATACCGAATCCGCTTGCCGGGCCTGCTTCGATCACGGTGGCGTCGGCGACCGCGTAGATCGGGGTTCCGATCGGGCCCGCGATGTCGATACCGAGATGCTGGACGCCCCAGCGGGCGCCGTAGCCGGAGGTGAAATTGCCCGCGGCGAACTTCGTGAACAGCGGGCGAAGCTTGGCGGCTTCTTCGGCGGCGAGATCCTCGGCGTACTTCTGGCCCTTCTGTAGGATGTCGTTGAACTGGCCCAGATTGGCCGGGGCCGAGACATTGAGTACCTGAGGCGAATCCGGTGCGGCGGTGGGGTCGGTCACGCTGACCGACTGCGCGGCGATCTCGTGGATCTGACCCGCGGCTTCGTAATCGACTGACGGTGAGGGCTGTTCGGGCGAGGCGAATGCGGCCTGACCCGCGGCGACGACCGCGCCTGCCGCGACAGCGACGACCGCGGCGCGCCCCTTGAGGGCGGTCGGCGGTGCGGGCATCCGGTGCGCGCCGCCGCGCCGCTGCGAGCGGCGCCCGGGAATCACGGTGGGGGCGGCGGGAGATTCGTCGGCGTCGGCCTCGTGTTCCCACGAGTCGTCGGCGTCGGGGCTCCAGGAGTCACCGGTGTCGGGTGTCCACGAGTTGTCGGCCTCGGGTGTCCACGAGTTGTCGGCGTCAGGCGCCCACGATTCCTCGGATGACCAAGCGCCGCCGTCGGACCACGAATCCTGCTGCGACCATTCCTGCTGCGGCCACGAATCGTGTGCGGACCAGGACTCGTCGCGATGGTTATCGGTGGTGCGGAAGTCGTATCCGGCGTGCGATCCGGCGGCGGGGGCCGCGTATCGGGCGTCTGCCACCGGAGCGGGCTGTCTGCTCTGGTCGGCGTGACCGCCGAACGACTCGTCATCGTCACGATAACGATGGCCGGAGCGAACGCGATTTGAAGATGGAAGGGTCGAGCGATGGTTCATCGGCTATGCCACATCGTGGAGCTGGAGATGTTCGCGGTGTCGAGATCCCTGCCCCGCTGGGGCGTTGACGGGTCATCTGCGGAACGGCTCTCCGTCTGCGGAGTGCTGTGCTGCGTCAAGCTTGCCGTCCTCCTAGTCGTGACCGTGTTGTGACATCGACCGCAATGACGGTAACGAAACGATTGCGGGGTCCGCAAGCGTTGCACGCGATCAATCCAAACATGTGAGATTGATCACGGTAACAGCACGGAATATCGCACCGTTCAGTGGGCACTCGAGTGAGGTCATTCGACGACGGCCTGTAGTAGACGGCCCCCCTTTTCTGGGTTCGGTGGGTCTACCTGGCGCACCGCCGGGAAGCTACTCGTGAGTAGCCTTGGCCAGCGGTTTTTCCGGCCTGAGCATCGGCCCGTGACCTGCGCCACTTACGATGAACGTGGCCGTTTGGCCGTCCATGTGACTGGTTAGAGTCCGACCCGACCCGCTTCCGACGTCGGGCCGCCAACAAAGACGTTGTCATAGCAACGCAGACGAGACGGTGAGTACATGGATCTCTTCGAATACCAGGCGAAGGAGCTCTTCGTTAAGCACGGAGTGCCTTCGTCCGAGGGCCGCGTGACGGACACGGTCGAGGAAGCCCGCGCCATCGCGGAGGAAATCGGCAAGCCGGTAATGATCAAGGCGCAGGTCAAGGTGGGCGGCCGTGGCAAGGCCGGTGGCGTCAAGTACGCCGCCACCCCGGACGACGCGCTTACCCATGCGCAGAACATCCTCGGCCTGGATATCAAGGGCCACATCGTGAAGAAGCTCCTTGTCGCCGAGGCCAAGGACATCGCGGAGGAGTACTACATCTCCTTCCTGCTGGATCGTTCCAACCGCACCTACCTGGCCATGTGCTCGGTCGAAGGCGGCATGGAGATCGAAGAGGTCGCCGCGACCAAGCCGGAGCGGCTGGCCAAGGTGCCGGTCGACGCTGTCAAGGGTGTCGACCTCGCGTTCGCCCGCTCGATCGCCGAGCAGGGCCACCTGCCCGCCGACGTACTCGACGCTGCGGCCGTGACCATCCAGAAGCTGTGGGAGGTGTTCGTCGGCGAGGACGCCACCCTGGTGGAGGTCAACCCGCTGGTCCGCACGCCCGACAACCAGATCCTTGCCCTCGACGGCAAGGTCACCCTCGACGAGAACGCCGAGTTCCGGCACGCGGACCACGAGGCGTTCGCGGACAAGGACGCGACCGACCCGCTGGAGCTCAAGGCCAAGGAAAACGACCTCAACTACGTCAAGCTCGACGGTGAGGTCGGCATCATCGGCAACGGCGCCGGTCTGGTCATGTCCACGCTCGACGTCGTCGCCTACGCGGGCGAGAACCACGGCGGCGTCAAGCCCGCCAACTTCCTCGACATCGGTGGTGGCGCCTCGGCGGAGGTCATGGCCGCGGGCCTGGACGTCATCCTGAACGACGCGCAGGTCAAGAGCGTGTTCGTGAACGTCTTCGGTGGCATCACCGCGTGTGACGCGGTCGCCAACGGCATCGTGAAGGCGCTGGAAATCCTTGGCGCCGAGGCGAACAAGCCGCTGGTCGTCCGTCTCGACGGCAACAAGGTCGACGAGGGTCGCCAGATCCTCGTGGATGCCGCGCATCCGCTGATCACACTTGCGCAGACAATGGACGAAGGCGCCGACAAGGCCGCCGAACTGGCTTCCCGGTAAACCGAGCCAAGTAAGGAATATCCCGAAATGTCTATCTTCCTGAACAAGGACTCGAAGGTCATCGTCCAGGGCATCACCGGCGGTGAGGGCACCAAGCACACCGCGCTCATGCTCAAGGCCGGCACCCAGGTCGTCGGTGGCGTCAACGCGCGCAAGGCGGGCACCACCGTCGCGCACACCGATAAGGACGGCGCCGCGGTCGAGCTGCCGGTGTTCGGCACCGTCGCCGAGGCCATCAAGGAAACCGGCGCGGATGTCTCCATCGCGTTCGTGCCGCCGAAGTTCGCCAAGGACGCCATCATCGAGGCCATCGACGCGGAGATCCCGCTGCTCGTGGTCATCACCGAGGGCATCCCGGTGCAGGACACCGCATACGCGTGGGCCTACAACGTGGAGAAGGGCAACAAGACCCGGATCATCGGCCCGAACTGCCCCGGCATCATTACCCCCGGCGAGTCGCTGGTCGGCATCACCCCGGCCAACATCACCGGCAAGGGCCCGGTCGGTCTGGTGTCGAAGTCCGGCACGCTGACCTACCAGATGATGTTCGAACTGCGTGACTTCGGCTTCTCCACCGCCATCGGCATCGGCGGCGACCCGGTCATCGGCACCACCCATATCGACGCCATCGAGGCGTTCGAGAAGGACCCGGAGACCAAGCTGATCGTGATGATCGGTGAGATCGGGGGCGACGCCGAGGAGCGGGCCGCGGCCTACATCAAGGCCAACGTCACCAAGCCGGTCGTCGGCTACGTCGCGGGCTTCACCGCCCCCGAGGGCAAGACCATGGGCCACGCGGGCGCCATCGTCTCCGGCTCGGCGGGCACTGCCCAGGCGAAGAAGGACGCGCTCGAGGCCGCAGGCGTAAAGGTCGGCAAGACGCCGTCCGAGACCGCCGCGCTTGCTCGCGAAATCCTGGAGAAGGCAAGCATCACCGCCTGATCCACGATCATCGAAAAGGCCGCCTTCCGAATCCGGAGGGCGGCCTTTTCGCCTGGCGAGCGGGCACGCCCGCTGCTGACTTCATCGTGGGTATCGCGAATCGTTATGGAGTCGGGACTGTCATGCGATACCAGGCACGGAAGCCTTGATCAGGTCGCCCGGCCGGTTTGTTAAGGATGACCTGGACCGGCCAGTGCAGTAGCGTCAGAAGAGATCCAGCCGTCTAGAACCGCATGACTCGACCTAGGAGACGACGACATGTCCTACCCGACCGGGGGCTCCGGGTACAACACACCCGCGACGCCCTCCGTTCCTTCCAGCCTCGGCCAGTCGGCGGGTAGTACCGGCACAAGTTCGAGCACTTCCGGATCCGATGCCAAGGGGCTGCCGTTCTTCCTGACAGCCGGTATCGCCGGTCTCGGCGTGCTGAACTTCCTGCTCGGCTTCCTGCCCTACGCGGCTCGTGAAGCGGTCAACCCGTTGAACGGCGTCAAGATCGCGAGTGAAAGCGCCAGTTCCTTCGAGGTCCCGCTGACGGCGCTGCTCGCGCTGCTGCTGCTCGGTGGTGTGCTCGCCGGACTGTCGCTGCTGCCGAAGCAGAACTGGACCGGAGCGGCCGCCGCGGCGTCGATCGCGGGTTTCCTCGGGCTGGCGTTTCAGTCGTTCAACCTGTCCGACGGCGTCGAATTGAAGTGGGGCGCATGGGTTGTGCTCTTCCTCGCCCTAGTACAGGCCGCCCTCGGGATCGGCGCGGTGCTGTTCGAGGCGGGCATCCTCACGCCGCCCGCGCCGAAGCCCGCCACACCGCAGGGCCCGCCGAGCGGTTTCGGACAGGGTGGCTACGGTCAGCAACCGTCCGCGTTCGGTCAGCAGCCGTCGGCGTTCGGCCAGAGTCAGCCGAGCCAGTCCGGCTACGGCCAGAGTCAGCCGGGCCAGGGCTACGGCCAGCCGGGTTACGGCCAGAGTCAGCCGAGCCAGCCCACCTACGGCCAGAGTCAGCCGAGCCAGCCCACCTACGGCCAGAGTCAGCCGGGCCAGCCCGCCTACGGCCAGGGCCAGCCGGGCCAACCCGGGTACGGCCAGCAGCCGTCCTACGGCCAGCAGCCCGGATACGGTGCGGCACAGCAGGGTTCGCCCTACGGTGCGGCAGGCGGGGCCCCGCGCCCCGACGAGAGTGCCACCCAGCATTTCGGTGCCGCACAGCCTGGTCAGCAGCAGTACGGCGCGCCGGGCTACGGCCAGAGCCAGCCGCAGCAGCCGCAGCAGCCGCAGCAGGGGCAGCCTTTCGGCACCGAGCAGGGTTCGGACCCGGCCTCGGACGCCACTCAGGCGTTCCGCCCGTCGGACGACAACAAGTAGTTCCGCCGCTCTCCCGGCGCCGCGTCCATCGCATGTGGGCGCGGCGCGCCTGCCCCGCTCGGGCCGGGGGAGCTGCCACGCTGAATTTCCATGAGCTCCCCGAGATCCTCTCTTGTTCGCCGGACCACCGGGTCCCGTGGCGCGCCGGATTCCTCGGCGCGCAGGCCACGTAGCGGCGCTCCGGCGCCCGGCGATGGCGACGAGCCCGGGTTTCTCTCGCTGACTCCGGAACGCGCCCGGGTCCTGGTGCTGGTCGCCGCGCGTCCCACGACCCTCGTGCTCACCGCCGTCATCGTCCTCGTGCTCGGCACCTTGCTGGCCTCCGGTAGCAGTCTGACCGGAACCTCGGGCGCGATCGCCGCGGGTTGGCTTGCGGCGCACCAGGTTCCGCTGGTGATCGGCAAGACCACGCTCGGTCTGCTGCCGCTGTTGCCGACCGGCGTGCTGGTCTGGCTGACCGGACGTGAATGTGCCCGCGCGGTCGAGCCGAACAGCTCGCGCGCCGATCTCGGCTGGATCCTCGGCGCGGCGCTGGCCGGGCCGCTGCTGGTCTCGTCGGTCTGCCTGGCGGTCGCCGAGGACGCCTCCGGCGTCGTCGCGCTGCAACCGCCGAATACTCTCGCCGCGTTCGGCTGGGTCGGCGGCGTGCATCTTGTCGCCGCGGCGGGTGGGATCGCCAGCCGCAATCGACGCAGGCTGTTCACGTTGCTGCGGATGCCGGACTGGGCCATTGCGGGCGCCTTCGGCGCGAGTCGGACCGTGCTGCGTCTGCTTGCCTGTGCCACCGCGGTCACCGTGGTGTCGTTCCTCGCGCACTGGTCCCGGATCGGCGACACCTACCAAACGGCGGGCAATGCCGCCGGGGTAATCGGACTGACCCTGCTCTCGCTCGCCTATCTGCCGAATGTGGTTGTCGATGCGGTGAGCGTGCTGAGCGGGGCCAGCACCCAGTTCGGCGATGCCTCGGTCGGCGTGTTCTCGGTCGTCGGCGGGCCGATTCCGGCGGTTCCGGTGCTGGCCGCGGTGCCGACCGGGCCCGCGGCGGGGTGGTGGCCGGTGCTGCTGCTGATTCCGGTCGCGGTCGGTGTCCTCGGCGGGCTGGACAGTGCGCGGACCTCCACCGACCGGATCGCCGCGCCATGGGCGACGCTGACCTCGGCAGGTCTGGCCACCGCGGTGCTGGCGCTGCTCGGCGTGGTCGCGGGCGGTGAGCTCGGCACGTTCGGCCGGGTCGGGTTCGACCTGCCGATCTTCGCGGCGGTGAGCTTCGCCTGGCTGGCCATCGCGGGCTACGTGGGGCTGGCGGTCGGGCGCTGGTTCGTCGTTCCGGTCGGCGCCCCGAGCGCCGCGTATGACGAAGACGACGACGATTACTACTACGCGGACGACGAATACGGCGACTACCGCGATGACGACTACCGCGACGACTACGACGATGACGACTACCACGACGAATACACGGCCGCCGACGACTATGCCTCCGATGACGACTATTTCGACGACGACTACCAGCACTACGACGGGCCCGACCTGGAGGTAGCGGTCGACGGTGAGCTCGTCGAAGAGCAACCCGCTCTGGCCGTGCGCGGTTCGGCGTCCGACAGCAATACCATCCCCGACATCGTCGATGCCGAAGTGGTCGAGGCGGACCTGCCGGAAAGTGACCGGGTGGACGGCCGTTAGGCTCTAGGACGGCGGTGTTGCACCGCCCGCGTTTAGACAACCCCCGCCTTTCGCCCGACACGCAGGAGTAGAGCGCTGACGTCCTCGCATGCTCAGTGGGTGCCCACCACGGCCCCGGCCACCGTCGTCGTACTGGCCTCGGGCACCGGGTCACTCCTACGCGCATTGATCGATGCGGCGTCGGTGTCCGACTACCCGGCGAACATCGTCGCCGTCGGTGTCGACCGGAACTGCGCCGCTACCGAACACGCGGCCGCCGCGGGTATCCCGGATTTCCGGGTGGCACTCAAAGACTTTCCCGACCGCGCCGCATGGGATGTCGCGCTGACCGATACGGTCGCCGCGTACGACCCCGACCTCATCGTCTCGGCCGGCTTCATGAAGATCCTCGGCCCGGCGTTCATGGCCCGATTCGGCGGCCGGATCATCAACACCCACCCCGCGCTGCTGCCCGCCTTCCCCGGTGCGCACGGGGTACGTGACGCGCTGGCCTACGGCGCCCGCGTCACCGGCGCCACTGTGCACCTGGTCGATTCCGGCGTCGACACCGGGCCGATCCTCGCGCAGGAAGCGGTGCCGGTGCTGGATGACGACGACGAGGCCACCCTGCACGAACGCATCAAGATTGTCGAGCGACGGTTGCTGGCGGAGGTTGTCGCCGCCGTCGCCACCAGAGGCATTGTCTCCGACGGACGAAAGGCAGTTATCCCAGATGAGCGAGTTCTCCGGTGAGTGAGCGCAGCGAGCGAAGCGTTGAGCCAACTGAGCGCGAGCGCAAGTCGATCAGCAGGGCTCTGGTGAGCGTGTACGACAAGACAGGGCTCATCGAGCTCGCGACCGGGCTGCATGCCGCGGGCATCGAGCTGGTGTCGACCGGGTCGACGGCGGGCAAGATCGCCGACGCGGGCATCCCGGTGACCAGGGTCGAGGATCTGACCGGGTTCCCGGAGACCCTGGACGGTCGGGTCAAGACACTGCACCCACGTGTACACGCGGGCATCCTTGCCGACACCCGCAAGGCCGAGCACGTCGATCAGCTGGTGGAGTTGGGCGTCGAGGCGTTCCAGCTGGTGGTGGTGAACCTGTACCCGTTCACCGAGACCGTGGCCAGCGGGGCTACCCCGGACGAGTGCGTCGAGCAGATCGACATCGGCGGGCCGTCCATGGTGCGCGCCGCCGCCAAGAACCACCCGTCGGTCGCGGTGGTCGTCGACAGCGGCGACTACAACGACGTGCTTGCCGCGGTGCGGTCCGGCGGTTTCACGTTGGCCGAGCGAACCGCGTTGGCGGCCAAGGCATTCCAGCACACCGCGAGCTATGACGTCGCGGTGGCGAGCTGGATGACCAGCGTGCTGGTGCCGGGCAAGACCGAGCAGGCCGAGCCCACCGGAGTGCAGTTCCCCGGCTGGCTCGGTGGTACCTGGGCGCAGGCCGCGGTGCTGCGCTACGGCGAGAACCCGCACCAGGCCGCCGCGCTGTACGTCAATAACGACGGTCGCGTCGGACTCGCGCAGGCACAGCAGTTGCACGGCAAGGAAATGTCGTACAACAACTACACCGATGCCGACGCCGCATGGCGTGCCGCCTACGACCACACCGCCCCCTCGGTGGCAATCATCAAGCACGCCAACCCCTGTGGCATTGCGATCGGCGCCGATATCGCCGAGGCGCACCGCAAGGCGCACGCGTGTGATCCGGTCAGCGCCTACGGCGGGGTGATCGCGGCCAACCGCGAGGTCACTGTCGAGATGGCCGAGCAGGTCGCCGAGATCTTCACCGAGGTGATCGTCGCTCCGTCCTACGCCGACGGCGCTGTCGAGGTGTTGCAGCGCAAAAAGAATGTGCGCATCCTGGTCGCCGCGCCGCCGCAGCGGGCGGGTGGGGAGCTGCGTCCGATCAGCGGTGGCGCATTGCTGCAGCAGCGCGACATCCTGGACGCGGCAGGCGATGATTCGGAGAACTGGACGCTGGTGGCTGGTGAAGCCGCCGACGCCGAGACTCTCGCGGATCTCGAATTCGCTTGGCGCGCTTGCCGTGCCGTGAAGTCGAACGCCATCCTGCTCGCGCACGACGGCGCCTCGGTCGGTGTCGGCATGGGACAGGTGAACCGGGTCGACGCTGTCGGTCTTGCCGTGCAGCGCGCCGGTGACCGCGCCAAGGGCTCGGTCGCCGCATCCGACGCGTTCTTCCCCTTCTCGGATGGTCCGCAGCAGCTGATCCAAGCGGGTATCCGCGCGATTGTGCAGCCCGGCGGCTCGGTCCGCGATCAGGACACGGTCGACCTTGCTCGCGAAGCCGGAGTCACGCTGTACCTCACGGGTTCTCGCCACTTCGCACACTGAGTTCCACCACTTCGTGCACTGAGTCGAGCATTACGCGGTGCAGAGGGCGGACCCGACGGGTCCGCCCTCTGCACGTATGTGGGACGACACGGGTCTGCGAACTTCGGTGCGATTCCGAACCCGGCTTCGTACAGTTACCCGCATGTCGACTCGTGCAACGGTGGCGTCCGGTGTGGTCATGGTGCTCGCGACGGTCGCCGTGGCATTCGGCGCGCAGGGGCGGGCGTGGTCCGAGCAGGCCGTGCCGCAGACTGTTCCGTCGTTGAAGAACTGGATGCCCGGCGGGTCCGGGTTCTCGCTCGGCGCGCACGCGCGAGTGCTGTACGCGCAGGATGCGCTGCGCGACAGTGCCGCCGATCTTGCGGCAGGATTGCGTGCGGTCACCGGCAATGACATTGTGGCGCAGGCCGGTTCGGTGGGCGAGCCGGGCGACATCGTGGTGCGTACCGGTCCGGTGTCCGGGGCGCCGGACACTCCGGAGGGCTACCGGATATCGGTGGCGCACACCCTCGACCTGCAGGGCGCCGATACCGCGGGAGCCTTCTATTCGACCAGGTCGGCGCTGCAGCTGCTGCGCCGCGCCACCACCCTGCCCGGCGGCGTCGTGACCGATTGGCCGGAGTATCGCGAGCGCGGGCTGATGCTCGATGTGGGACGCGAGTTCATGCCGGTCGACATGCTGCGCGCCCAGATCCGGCGCATGGGGCAGCTCAAATTGAACCTGCTGCACCTGCATCTCTCGGACCGATTCGGGTTCCGGCTCGACAGTGACCGGCATCCGGAAATTACGGCGCGGGAACACTATTCGAAGCAAGAAGTACGCGACCTCGTCGAGTACGCGGCGCGCTATCAGGTCGAGATCGTGCCCGAGGTGGACTTTCCCGGCCACATGAACGGCATCCTCGCCGCCCATCCCGAGTTGAAACTGCGCAGCGCGAGCGGCGCCGTATCCGATGCCGCCATCGACATCGCCGATCCGCGCAGCTACGACCTGATGCGCGACATCCTCGAAGAATTCCTGCCGCTGTTCCCCGGTCGCTACTGGCATCTCGGCGCCGACGAGTTCCTGCTCGACGGCGCGCGAGTCGCGAGCTTCGACGACTATCCCCAGCTCGGCGCGTACGCGCGTGCCACCTACGGGCCACAGGCCCAGCCGGTGGATGCTTTTCTCGGCCTGATCAATTGGGGCGCGGCCATTGTGCGCGAGCACGGCAAGCGGCCGCGCATCTGGAACGACGGCCTGCACACCGGCGAGGGAACCATCGGCATCGGTTCCGACATCGTCGTCGATTTCTGGAGTCGGGCGGGCATACCGCAGCTGCCGCTGCCGTTCTTCGGAATAGCCCGCACCGCACCGGATCTCATCGCCGCCGGGCACGAGGTCAGAAACGCGGCCTTCACGCCGACCTACTTCGTGACCGGCGGCCCGACCTCGGTCGGCAATGTCCCGGCACCGATCGCCTATGAACTGTGGGACCCCGCCGTGTTCATCGACGGCATGCGGCTGACACCGGAGCAGAACACCCACAACCTCGGGTCCGGTCTGTTCGTGTGGTGCGACGACCCGGCCGTGCAGACCCCCGCGCAGATCGCCGCGTCGATCACGATGCCGTTGCGGGTGATGGCACAGCAGACCTGGGGGCCGGCCCGCGCCGGCAGCTATCCGGAGTTCGCGGCGCTGTCGGATGTGGTCGCCGAACCCGTGCCGTGAGCGATGTGCGCCCGCACGACATGGGCGTCAGGTTTCGAGGACCCGAGTTATGTTGGTGCGCAGCGGTTTATCGGCACAGTCATGCATGCCGCGAGTGCCGTGGTCAGACGATTTCGGCAGCCGTGAAACGGAGGCGTCGCCGCCGTTGTGTCGAGGCGTCTCCGCTGTCGCGGTATTACGCTGCGCTGAGGACCTGACGGTTCCCGAGCGGAGCCTTCAGCGGTACCTCGAGCGTGCCGAACACCGCGATCATGGTGCACATCCGCCCGACCGCATCGGCGCGCGTACCGGACCGCAGCTCGATGGTGACTGTCGAATCGGTTTCTTTCGCGCTGGCGTCCGCGCCGTAGCACTCAGGTGCGCCGGTCTGGAAGTTCACCGCGATCCGATCGTCTGCGACCCGGGTCCACGAGGTGAACGGAATCGGATGCGCCCCGACGATCGTCGGATCGGCGACGAAGAGGTTGCCGGTATTGCCGCCCGCGTCCTCGGTGGGCGCCGATGTGGTTGTGATCGTCTTCTGTTGTGCGCCTTCGTCATCGGAGCCGCCGCCGCAGCCGGCGACAGCGAGGACGACGAGCAGGGCTGCGGCAGCAGCGGCGGGGCGCGCGCCCGACATCCGAGACATGCGCATCACCCTAGTTGACCTTGCCCGATGGTCGGCGGAGATCGCCGCGACAGTTTGCCAGCTATTTGAGGTGAGCAGCCTTCTACACTGTGCGGCAATCCAACACAGCGACCAACGCCACACAGTGAACTTTGGGCGAACCATGCGCGTAATCCCTCCGCGCGGCCCGTTAGGGCAGTAGATTCGGCTCCGATGCGCGCCATGGTGTTGTTTCGAACGAGCTGTCAGCGATCGCTGGTGACGCCTACGGCGGGCGTCGATGTCGGATGCTTGGCACAGTAACTCTTCGAAAGGAAGAACGTGGGCGACACGCTGCGCGTAGGTGAAGAACTCGGGCTCGGCCAGTCTCTGGTGGGCGGTGCGTACACCCTGACCCTGCAGGCGGATGGCAACCTGGTGCTGTCGGAACCGGATGGAAATGTAGTGTGGGCCAGTCAGACTCACGATCAGGGAGTCGAGCGCGCCACCCTCCAGCCGGATGGCAACTTCGTGCTCTACAAGGGTGAAGGTGCTGCCTGGTCCACCGAGACCAACGGCAAGAGCGGCGACCGGCTGACTGTGCAGGCCGACCGCAATGTGGTGCTGTACGGCACCGACGGCAGCGCCCTGTGGTCGACGGGCACCCAGACCGACAATCCGCTGCCCGCTCCGGAGCCGGTCGCCGAGGCACCGGCCGCGCCGGTCGCCGAAGAGGTTCCGCCTCCGCCGCCGGCGGCGCAGACCTATACCGTCGAGCCGGGCGACACCCTGTGGGCAATCGCCGAGCGCTTCTACGGCGACGGCAACCGCTACCAGGAGATCGCGAACGCCAGCGGCATCAGCAACCCGGACGTGATCGACGTCGGTCAGGTCCTGACCATCCCGTAATTTTGGGCTGTAATTCGGCCGCGCGGGCGCGGCGTGTTCGCGGCCCCCTTGGTCTCGCGTCCGAGCCGTCGAGACTCGCGCCTTCGGCGCATGCGCTTCGACGACTCGGACGCGAGACGGGCCGCGAACGGGTCGCTCGTAAGACTCGCTCCATGGTTGGTTGGTGGCGAACTCTCGTTACTGAATGACCGCGGTGCCGAACGACCAGGGCCCCCGAAGCAATGATTCGGGGGCCCTGGTCGTTGGTCAGGTCGGGATCTACCGGCTGCTGGTGAACGGCAACAGTGCCATCTCGCGGGCGTTCTTCACCGCGACGGCGACCTGGCGCTGCTGCTGCGGGGTGAGCCCGGTGACCCGGCGGCTACGGATCTTGCCGCGATCGGAGATGAATTGGCGCAGCAGGTTCACGTCTTTGTAGTCGACGATCTCGATGCCCGCAGAGATGAGCGGGTTCTTCTTGGGTTTCCGGTTCTGCTCGGCGCGAACCTTCTTCGAGGGTGCTCGCTTGACTGCCATATGAGGGGTTCCTTCTCACGAGAACAGTGGTTGTCTACCAGCTCGATTTGTGCACACCGGGCAGTTCGCCCCGATGGGCCATCTCGCGCACTCGCACACGGGAGAGTCCGAACTTCCGGAGATGACCGCGCGGTCGTCCGTCTGCGGCGTCCCGATTGCGCAATCGTACCGGACTCGCATCGCGGGGCAGCCGTTGTAGCGCGGACTGTGCGACGGCCCGGTCGGCGTCGGACGTGGCCGGGTTCCGGATCAGCTCCTTGAGTTCGGCGCGCCGGGTGGCGTAGCGCGCGACGATCTCCTTGCGCTGCTCGTTGCGTGCGATCTTCGACTTCTTGGCCATCAGCGTTCCTCGCGGAAATCGACGTGCCTGCGGACCACCGGGTCGTACTTGCGCAGCACCATCCGGTCGGGATCGTTACGCCGATTCTTTCGGGTGACGTACGTATATCCACTTCCCGCAGTGGATTTCAGCTTGATAATCGGCCGGAGCTCGGTCGACTTGGATGCCATCGGTGTTCCTCTCAGATCTTGTCGCCGCGGGCCCGGATCCGAGCCACCACGGCTTCGATCCCGTCCCGGTCGATGGTCTTGATGCCCTTGGCGGAGACGGTCAGCGTGATGCGCCGATCCTCGCTGGGCAGGTAGTAGGTCTTGCGCTGGATGTTGGGGTTCCAGCGACGGCTCGTCCGCTTGTGCGAGTGCGACACGGACTTGCCGAATCCCGGCTTGCGCCCGGTGACCTGGCAGTGGGCCGACATACGGGCTCCCTCCAGTAGATGACAATCATTTTCGACAACGGCTGTTCGACAATGTACCGTCGGTCATCGGTAAATGAAAATCGTTATCGAAAGGGGTTCCGGTGATCGAGTCCGACCGGAGAACGCCCGTCGTGGTGATCGCCGGATCTTCCGGACATGCGACAGCGGGGGTGGACCGCGCGGCCGAGGCGCTGCGTGCGACGCCAGGCACAGTGACCATTCGGCACGACCTGAGCGGATTGAGTGAGGGCATCGTGCATCGGACGGTGCGCATCGGCGAGCACGAGACCTCGGCCGTGCTCGAACTCGCGCACGGCTGCGTCTCGTGCACCTTGCGCATGGATCTGTTGCCCCTGCTGTGCACGTTGGCCGCGCGCGATTCGGTGTATCGCATTGTGCTGGCACTGGATCCGGCGTTCGAGGCCGAAGCGGTCTGCCAGGCGATCGGCAATGTCGTGGTCTCCGGCGTGGTCGGCAGGGTAGACGGGCCTGCCGCTCGTGATGTCCGTATCGAGGCCGTGCTGACCTGTCTGGAGTCCGAGGACTGGCTCGCCGATGCGACGGGCGACGAGACGCTCGCCGAGCGTGGACTGGCTGCCGCCGACGACGACCGGACGGTCGCGCAGCTCGCGGTCGGCCAGGTCGATTTCGCCGATGCCGTTGTGGCACTTGGTCATCAGGGCGATCCGCTGGAGCGGATGCGGCTCGGCGCGGTGCTGGCCCGGTTGGTGCCCGACGCGCCCGTCACGTGGGTGGCCGACCACGACAGTCTCGGCTCCGACGAGATCGAGGCCCTGATCGCGCAGATTCCCGCGGACTCCCGGCGCGGCCGGGTCTTCGACGCGCACGCGCCGCTGTTGCGCGGACAACCGCCGCTCGGCTCCGATCACGGCGTCACGCTGATGGAATTCGCCGCGAGCCGCCCCTTCCA
The DNA here is from genome assembly GCF_042675075.1 of Nocardia sp. GCM10030253. NCBI lineage: Bacteria > Bacillati > Actinomycetota > Actinomycetes > Mycobacteriales > Nocardiaceae > Nocardia > Nocardia sp. GCM10030253. The sequence continues at coordinate 65,624 of NZ_JBHTDL010000016.1, forward strand.
TCCCGTACGCCTGCACGAGGCGCTCGACGTGCTGTTCGACGGTGTGGTTACCGCGCGCGGACGCATGTGGCTGGCCACCCAGCCCGACGAGGTGGTGTGGCTGGAGTCCGCGGGCGGTGGCCTGCGCGTCGGCGGTGCGGGACCATGGCTGGCCGCGATGAGTCAGGCGGAGCTGGAAAGCGCCGATCCGACGCGGCGGGCGATGGCCGCGCTGCGCTGGGACGACAGGTTCGGCGACCGGGATATCTCGCTGGTGATCCTGGTACACGACGCCGACCCCGCCGAGATTCGCCAGGCCCTGCACTGGGCCCTGGTCGAGGACGGCGAACTACGTCTGATGGAACGCGCGCCCGAACTGGTCGCGCAGTGGGAAGACCCGTTCGGCGAATGGCACACCGACCCGTGTGAGGCCGGTGAGCCGACCGGCCTGCCGGTGGAAGGCAGTGCGGGACAGTCGAAAAGCCCGAGAGGAGAAGGCAAATGAAGACCGGAATACATCCGGACTACCACCCGGTGGTGTTCGAGGACTCGAGTACCGGCAAGCAGTTCCTGACCAGGTCCACCTCCACCAGCGCGCGGATGGTGGAGTGGTCGGATGGCAACACCTATCCGCTGCTGGTGGTGGACGTGACGTCCGATTCGCACCCGTTCTGGACTGGAGCGCACCGCGTGATGGACACCCAGGGCCGGGTGGAGAAGTTCGAGCGCAAATACGGCAAGCGGGCCCGAGGGGCGTCCCAGCCCGGACGAGGGGAGGGCTGACATGGCGGTCCCGAAGCGTCGGATGTCGCGATCGAATACCCGCAGCCGCCGCGCCCAGTGGAAGGCGACGCCACCCGATCTGGTGCCGGTCACGGTCGGTGGCGTGGTGCACAAGGTGCCGCGCCGGCTGCTGCAGGCCGTGCGACGCGGGCTGATCGACCTCGATCGGATCTGACCAGGTCCGCCTCGAACGGGTTGCGCCCGAACAACAGTGGGCCGACGGGAAATCCTGCCGGCCCACTGTGCTATTTCGACCGACCTGCAAGCAGTCGCCAGCGGTGTCTGATCAGTCTTCTTTGGCTGCGAGATCAGCCAGGACCGCCGCGAGCCGGAAGAACTTGTTGTTGCCGAGGTCGGCGATCGTCTTGATCTTCAGGGCATCCAGCAGCTGCTTGTCGTGCGCTTCCGTCAGGCCGGCCAGTGCCGAGGGCGGCGCGGCCAGGATATCCGCGAGCGACTTGTTCTCGTACGCCTTATCGAGCGCTTTGTCGAGCACCACGTTGACAGCCATGCGAACTCCTTCGGATGGAACTGAATGGGTCCCGGCCGAGCACCGCTCGACCGAGCGCTCTGTGCCAGGCGACGATAACTCGATCGGTGCCGTCGTGGGTGCTGAACGCGCGGGGCAGGATGGTTTCAGGTCGTCCGACCGAATTCGATGGTCGGTCCATGCTGGCAGGGGCAGGTCAGCGTCCTATGCGGTGGATCGCTGGCGACTGTTTGCAGGTCGCTCGAAACGGCACCGCTAGCGATGAGCTACCGATGTGTCCTACGCCACATGGTATTTTTTGCGGAGATTCGATTGCGATGCGGTAGCCACAGGACGAAATACCTACTGAGGGTTGGTTTTTGGTGTCCGTAAAAGTCCTCATGAAGTGATGATTTCGTGTTCCGGCGCCGGTACCCTCGTGCGAGAGGGCGGGTTCTCCTGGACCCCCGAGAGAACCCGCTCATCGCCAAATTTCCGGCCGAATCGGCCGATCTCGATCTTTCGAATCCCTTGTCTCCCTGCGACTCGCGGCCGATGAGCCGGTCGGTCACTGTCGGACTGTAGGCGAGGTCGAGTTCACTGTACGGGGACCGATCTGCGCCAACCTTTCGTTCTCCGGCGGCTCTTTCCGCTCCGTGTCGTCATGGCCCGGCAAACCGGGCAAGTCCGGCAACAAGGACTCCAGTCGAGCCAGTTGCTCCGCGACGAGCGTCGCGGGACCTTCGATCAGGGACAGTGGCCATGGCCAATGGCGCCCGTTCAACCGCTCGATCTCCTCGACCAGGTCGGCCGTCGTGGCCTCGAGTTCGCTGATCTCGGTACGCAATTCGCCGATTTGCGTTCGCAATCCGGTCGATTCACGCTCCAGGTCATCGATACGGTGCAGCGCCGCGGCAAGCCCGTCCACCAGGGTCAGGCTGTGACCGTCGGCGTCGGTGCCCAACTGCGGCCAGCCCGCAAGGCCAGGCCCGCGCAACTGGATCTGGATATCGCGCAGCACTGCCTCTTGTTCCGGCGTCACGTCCGGTTCCTCCTGTACGAAATCCCATTGGCCGAAGTCTTCGGTCTCGGCCTCGTTCACATCGCAGACCACCCCGCCGACGATCACCTGGCGCAGCGTCTGATGGATATTGCGGCGAGTCTCGACATTGGTCCCCGACCAGGCATCGGTTTGCCACGCCCACACGGCACTGCCCGCGTCCAGCGCCCGGCTGACCGACCAATATCCGCCGTAGATACCGACATTCGCGACGCCGAGTACGGTAGCCGCGCCGTCGAGGTAGGCGTTGATCGGCAGCTGATCCTGCGGCGTCGAGTCGAAGTCGGCGGAGAAATAGATCGGCCGGTCCCTGCGGCCACCGCAGCGCAGCACCTGTGCCAGCCCCGCGCGGGCGTCCACGATTCCGGCGCCGTGGCCGGCGAGCATGCGCGCGGCGGTGGTCTCCCAGTTCGACACGATCGACACCCCGTGCGCGCGCAGATCGTCTGCTTCGGCAGGCGTGAGCAGCTTGCCTGGCAGCGTCGGGCCGCCATCGGACAGGTACCGCACCACGAAATCGAACCCTGCCGCGCGGATTGCCGCACCCCCCGGACGTCCCGCGGCGTAGTCCAGACCGAAACGCATATCTCTCACTGTAAATCGGTCGGGCACGGAAATCGGCGGCATTGCCGAACCCGCGAAAACTGTCGGCCCTGCCTGGTTGACTAGGGGTGGTTCGCGTGGTCGCCGGGATGGTTTGAGCACTGCGGAGTTGTGAAGGCGATCGCTCGGCCGTCATCGATACCGAAACTCATCGAAACGGAGATGTCCGATGCCCATACGCAACGAGGCTTGGCAACCGGGAACGCCTGCTTGGATCGACTGTCAGGTCGAAGACCCGGCCAAGGCCGGTGAGTTCTACGCGGAGCTGTTCGGTTGGGAGATCCAGGACGGCGGTCCGGACTCGGGCGGCTATCTGATGGCGGCGAAGTCCGGTGCGGCGGCCGCCGGAATCGGGCCCAAACCCGACACCATGCCCGGGATGCCCTCGGTCTGGACGACCTACTTCGCGGTCGCGGACGCCGATGCCAGCGCCGACGCGGTCGTGGCCGCGGGCGGCCGGTTGATGGTGCCGACGTTCGACGTGATGGATGTCGGCCGGATGTTCGTCGCCGCCGATCCGAGCGGCGCGGTCTTCGCGGTATGGCAGGCGAAGGCACACAACGGCGCGGCGGTGTACAACGAACACGGCGCCTATGTCTGGAACGAGCTGTACACCAGCGACCTGTCGACCGCGAAGAAGTTCTACGCCGATGTCTTCGGCTTCAGCTACACCGATTTCGATTTCGGCGACACCGAGTATCTGACCTTCACCCCGCCGGACCGGACCGAGGCGGTCGGCGGACTGACCGATGCCTCGGCCACGGTGACCGACTCGATGCCGGACTACTGGCTGGTGTGGTTCCAGTTCGACGATGTCGACGCGGGCATTGCCAAGGCACTCGAACTGGGTGGCTCGGTGCAGCAGCCCGCTGCGGACTCGCCGGTCGGGCGGTCGGCGATCCTCGCGGCACCGGAGGGCGAGCGGTTCGGCATCATCGATCCGAGCCGAGCGGCAGGCGAGATGCCCGCACCGAAGGGCTGACCGGGTTCGATTCCGCGCGAACCCGGTCGGGGCTCGAAGCGACTCAGTGCGCCGCTTCGAGCCTGGCTCGCCGCGTGGTTTCGGCGATCGCCGCGGTGTCGCGCCGATCGGGTGCGACGAGCACCGCGGTGATCGGCACGGTCAGGGCCAGTGACCCGATGACGAACATGGGGAAGACGAAGTCGAACAGTGGCAGTCCGGTCGGTGCCTTCGCCGACGGGTCGATCGTGAGCTCGATCGCGGCGATTCCGGCGTAGTACATACCGGCTACGCCGATGCCGAACAGCACCGTCGTCGCCGCCCGAGCCATCGAAAACTGGAAGGACTGAATGGACCACAGCGTGGCCGTCGCGGTGACGATCGCGACCGCCAGCGACACTCCGGCCAGCGCAGGCGAAATCTCCACCGAACCCTGAACGCGGATCGACCCGATGCCCAGATAGAGCGACAGCCCGGTGCCGAGTCCCATGACGACACCACCGGCGATCAGACGTGGCAGCTGCAGGGTGCGCCCGATGATCAGCAGCGCGGCGAACACCGCGACGAATGCCGCGACCATCGACGAGATCAGGCTGCTCGCCTCGAACCGCACGTCGCTGCCTGGCACGTGCACGCCGAGCAGCACCACCGAAGTGGCGAGCCAGATTCCGACGCCGCCGACCGCTACCGCCGCCGAGGCAACCCACACCAGTCGGAATCGAACTGAACGCGAACCGTGCAGGATGCAAGCCACCCCGACGACTGCGCCGAGGACCGAGATCCCCAAGGAGAGCGCGGCGATCCAGTACCCCATGGAGAACTGGTCCACAGCACCGTTGTTCCCGAGCGAGAACAACCGGACCTCATGCATGCGAGGCGGTTCCTTCCAGTTCCAAGGCTTTCAGCTGGGCGATTGCGTATTCGGTCACCGCGGCGAGTGCTTGGCGCACTTCCATGGCGTTGCGCGCGTCGATGTCAACGATCGGCACTCCCTCGCGCACCGAAAGCGCTTCGCGCAGTTCGGCGATCGGGAAGCGAGGCGCGTCGGGGAACCGGTTGACCGCGATCAGGAACGGCAGTTTGCGTGCCTCGAAGAAGTCGACCGCCGCGAAGCTGTCCTCGAGCCGCCTGGTGTCGATCAACACGACCGCACCGATGGCGCCGCGGATCAGGTCGTCCCACATGAACCAGAATCGACGCTGACCCGGGGTGCCGAACAGGTAGAGCACCAGGTCGCCAGGCAGCACGATCCGCCCGAAATCCATGGCGACCGTGGTTGTTTCCTTCTCCGGGGTGTCGGCGAGATCGTCGATCCCGTCGGAGAAGCGGGTCACCATCGCCTCGGTCCGCAGCGGGACGATCTCCGAGACCGCGCCGACAAAGGTTGTCTTGCCCGCTCCGAAGCCGCCCGCCACAACGATTTTCGTCGATGCAACGCGGGCCTCGGAATCGTTGGGTGCGAGGTTGTTATAACGCGCGGAGTCCACGCAAAGTCCTCTCCATCAGTGAACGGCGCTCGTCGAAACTCGCCTCTTCGGTCAGGGTCGAATGCACCCTCAGGTGTCCGTCGACGACCAGGTCGCCGACCATGACCCGAACCATTCCGAGTGGACGATCCAGGTGTGCGGCGATCTCGGCGACCGAAAGACGGTGGGTGCCCAGCCGCAGGATGTCTGTCCGGACATCCCCGGTTGGCCAGTCGAGATGGGCAGTGTAAGACAGGGTTTCGATGACAGCCTCAAGCGGCAGGTCGACCGCGGGCTCGGTACGCCCCGAGGTCAGCGCGTACGGTCTTACGCGCGTTGCCGGTCGATGTTGTCCGGGGCCGTTGGGGCTGGACATCTCACCCTCAGACTGCGGAACGGGCGGTGGCTGTGACCACCGTGCCCACTCGGTCGACCAGCAGGGCCATCTCGTAGCCGATGCGGCCGATGTCGTGTGACTTGTTGGCGAGTACGGCCAGGTGCGAGCCGTTGCCGACACTCATCACCAGCAGGTAGCCGCGCTGCATCTCCACGATCGACTGCATCACCTTGCCGCCGTCGAACAGCTGCGCGGCGCCGGCCGACAGACTGGCAAGGCCCGCGGTGACCGCGGCGAGCTGCTCGGCCCGGTCACTGGGTAGGTGCGGGCTGGTTGCCTGCAGCAGGCCGTCCGCCGACACCAGCACGGCATGCGATACCCCGGGCACATCTCTCGTGAAGCGGGTGACCAGCCAGTTCAGGTTTTCATCGGTGGTGCTGTTCGCGTTGGTCATCCAAGCCCTCCGTCGTTGTACTGGGCATCGGCCCGCCCACTGCGGACCCCACTGAGATGCCTGGTGAGGTTGCTCCGGATTTCCTCCGGATCACGAGCTGCTGCGTCCTCGGCGGGTGCCAGACCACCCGGCACCAACTGCGCTCCCGGGCGCCGGATCGGCAGTCCGCCAGCGGTTCGGGAGGTGGTGGTCGGCCGGGCGGCGTCCTCGGCGGCCATCCAGCCCGCGTCCGCCGCGGGCGAGGACCATGCCGTCTCCGACGGCTGCGCGGTCGCGGGCTCGACCAGCCATTCCGAGACCATCCGCTGGTAGATCGGCGTCGGCGATTCGCCTGCCACCGGCTGCAACCGCGTCGAGGTGACCGTTGCGGGTTCCGGTGCGTCGGTGGGCCTCTTGGCGGGTGATGCTGGCCGTGCGCCTGCCGATACTGTCGCGGGCTCCCTGTCGGTGCCGCTGGTGACTGCTTGCAGGTCGCTCGAAACAACACCGCTGGCGACTGCTTGCAGGTCGCTCGAAACAACACCGCTGGTGACTGCTTGCAGGTCGCTCGAAGCAGCACCGGTCGTCACGAGCGGGTCGGCCTCGGTCCACGTATCCCCGGCAGGACCGAGCGGCACCTGCGGTTCGATATCGGCGACGGACGTCGAATCATCGATGGCGGCGAAGGATCCGGTGTCGAAGACGGGCCAGGCCTGGGTGTCCACATCAGCGGAGGAGCCGTTGGACGGCGTCGTCGGCTTGTTCGACGCCGACGTGGGCGCGCCGAACGGCGCGACCCTCGGCAGATCGAGTCCCGGGGTCTCGACCGGATGCTCGGCGAACATGTCCGGCAGCGGATCGGTCTCGTTGCTTACCGGCACCGAAATGGCGGGCTGCTCGGCGGTGTCGGCCACCCGGATGGCCGGACGGCGTTGCGGTAGGCCGGAACTGGTGAAACGCGGTGGCTCACGCTGCGGCAGGCTCGGCACCGGCACGAGCGTGCGCGGCTGCTGGGCTGCGGGCAGCGCGGGCATGACGGGGGTCTCGAGTGCCTTCTGCGTCGGCTCCGGATCCATCGGCGGCGCGACGAGCGCACCGGGTAGATGCACGCTGGCGGTAATGCCGGGCTGCTGCGCCATCGTCGAGGTCCGGCGCAGGCTGACTGTGATGGTGTGCCGCTTCGCGAGTCGGCCGACGACGAAAAGACCCATGCGGCGTGCGGTTTCGACGGTGACTTCACCACCGGAGGCGAGCCGGTCATTGGTCGTCTGCAGATCGTCGAGGCCCATGCCGAGGCCGCGGTCGGTGATTTCGATCAGGTAGCCGCCGTCCACGGCGCGTGCGACCATCACCGCGACCGGGGTGGTCGGCGGCGAGTAGCGCAGCGCGTTGTCGATCAGCTCGGCGAGCAGGTGCTCGATGTCGACCGCGGGCTCACCGGCGACGATGCCGTCGGGGACCGCGCCGATCTCGACTCGCTGGTAGTCCTCGACCTGGGAAACCGCGCTCCACAGCATGTCCGATAGTGGCACCGGGTGCAGCTGACCACGGCGCAGCGCCGTGCCGGCCAGCACCAGCAGGTTGTCGCCGTTGCGGCGCATACGGGTCGCGAGGTGATCGAGGCGGAATAGGCTCTGCAGCCGTTCGCCGTCGTCCTCGTCGTGTTCCAGATCCTCGATCAGTGCCAGCTGCTGTTCGACGAGCGACTGGCTGCGACGCGAAAGGGTTTCGAACATGTTCCCGATCTGCAGTCGCAGACGGGCCTGCTCGGCCGCCAGATTCAGCGCCTGCTCGTGGATTTCGTCGACGGCTCTCGCTAGCTGACCGACCTCGTCGGTGGTGTGTACGGCGACCGGCGTGATCTCCGGTGTCGCGCCACCGCTGCGCACCACGGCGAGTTCCTCGGGCAGCTTCACGTGCGCGACCTCGAGTGCGTCGCGACGTAGCCTGCGGACCGGGACGACCAGGGTGCGCGCGACGGCAAGCGCCAGCGCGAGACCGGCCAGCAGCATGCCGATCACGATGGTGGTTTCGCGCAGCGCACCGGTCTGCGCCTCGGTGGTCCGGTTGGCCAGTGCCCCGTCGATGGTGTCGGTCAGCTGGGCGGTGGTCTTTTCGTACAGGTCGGCGCTGGCCAGAAGCGAGTCGAGCACAGCGGGATTCGTCGTCGGGTCGCCCACGTTCTGGCTGAAGGCCGCAAGTCGAGTCGAGACGGCGTCCAGCATCGGGCGCATGTTGGTGGCGTTGTCCGGGAGGATGACCCCGTAGGTGTTGATCATGGTCATCTCGGCGCCTGCCGAGGTGAGCACACGGGGGCGCACGCTCGGATTGCGACCCGCCTCAGGAGAACCGATCAGCATGCGCTGCTGGGTGAGCACGCGTCGCGAAGTCTGGACCGCGCCGATCTGCAGGAAGTACCGCTGGATGATCAGGTCCTCGACCGAGGGCGACATCGCGAAGGCGTTGCCGATGCGTACCGCGATCTCGTCGGCCTGTTCGCCGACCATCGCGGGCGACCCGTTGCGCAGGCTGTTGCGCATGGTGGTGCCGGTGGCGACGGCCGAGGCGAGCTCGGCGCTGACGCGGTTGCTGACCTTGGAGGTGTGCATCGCGGCCTCGAGGTCTGCGAGCGCCTGGTCGAATTTCGTCAGCGCCGCGTCGGTCGCCGGGTCGGCGATATTGCCCCATGAAGAGGTCGCCGCGATCGCGAGTTGTTCGGTGGCCGTACCGAACTTGCCGATCGGGCGGATGATGATGACTTGTTCGGTCGCCGCGTCCAACTGCGACATGGTGCGCAGCTCGTTGTTGATACGGAGTACGGCGAACACGGTTGCCAGCAGCACTGGGAGCACCAGCACGATGCCGACCTTGCGAGTGACTGACCAGTTGGACAGGCTGAATTGCCAGGACCGCGGTGCAGCTTCCATCCGCTTCCGTTGCCTCCGCTTCACGAGTGGCCCCCGGATGGCGCGTGGCTGTTCGGTTTTGATTCAACCCGCTGAGAACCAACTAGAGGTCTTCTTTTTACCGCAGGGAACATACCGCGCAGAGTGAGCCACGGCAATCTGGGGCTCTCAGTCTGATATTCGGCGGAATATGGCTATACAGAACATGATTCAACACTCAATTGGTTCCCAGACACGGGAAGTTCTGTGGAAGGTCACGAAAGCGGCTGGTCACTCGACCAGTATCACTCATCGGCAGGCTGCGGGCCTGACGCGGCGTGTCGGAGGCTGCCCTCTCAGTCGACTCTCAGTCGGTGCGGTCAAACTGGTGGCATGCGCATTCTGGTAGTCGACGACGATCGCGCCGTCCGTGAATCACTGCGCCGGTCGCTGACCTTCAACGGCTACTCCGTCGATCTCGCGGTAGATGGCGTCGACGCGTTGGAGAAAGCAACCGCGCAGCGACCCGATGCACTCGTGCTCGATGTGATGATGCCGCGGATGGACGGGCTCGAAGTTTGCCGACGCTTGCGCAGTACCGGTGACGACCTTCCGATTCTGGTTTTGACGGCGCGGGATTCGGTTTCCGAGCGGGTTGCCGGACTCGATGCCGGTGCCGACGACTATTTGCCGAAACCATTCGCGCTGGAGGAATTGCTGGCTCGGTTGCGGGCGTTGTTGCGCAGGCGGGCCACCGACCCCGACGAGCTGTCGGAGACGATGACGTTCGCTGACCTGTCGCTGGATCCGGTGACACGGGAGGTGTCCCGTGGCGAGCGCGCGATCAGCCTGACCCGCACCGAATTCTCATTGCTGGAAATGCTGATGGCCAACCCGCGCCGGGTGCTGACCCGTAGCCGCATCCTCGAGGAGGTCTGGGGCTACGACTTCCCGACCTCCGGCAACGCGCTGGAGGTCTACATCGGATACCTGCGCCGCAAGACCGAGGCCGAGGGCGAATCACGACTCATCCACACGGTGCGTGGCGTCGGCTACGTACTCCGCGAAACACCTCCGTAGGCCGCCGGCTCATGGCGCGAACAATTCCCAAGCGACCCGCGGTCGCCGCACTCGGCCCGCCGGACTCGGCGGAGATGCGCCCGCCCATGCCGTTGACAAGATCGGTCTCGCTGCGGTGGCGCGTGACGTTGCTCGCGGCCTCGGTGGTCGCCATCGCGGTCGCGGTGACCTCCATCGCGGCCTACGCGATGGTGGCGCGCGCGCTGTATGCCGATGTCGACGCGCAGCTGAAAGCCCGCGCCGCCACCATGATCGACAACAATTTCGAGAGCCTCGGTTTCCAGTCGATCGTGCTGGCCGGCCTGTACTCCAACGATGTCGGCGTCGCGCTGGTCTTCCCCGACCACAAGCCGTACATGCCGCCGCAGCATACGATTCCGCCGGTCGGCAGCGAGGAACTCGCCGTCGCCGACGGCAAGCTGCCCTCGTCGCTGCGCACCGTCAGCAATCAGCGGGTACTCGCCATGCCGACGCATTCCGGTGCGACGCTGATCATTTCGCAGCGGCTGCAACCGACCCGCGAGGTGCTCGACCGGCTGGCGTGGTTGCTGTTCGTGGTGGGGGGATGCGGCGTCGTACTCGCCGCGGCGGCGGGCACCGCGGTCGGCAGGACCGGACTTCGTCCGATCGCGCGGTTGACCGCGGCGACCGAACGTGTGGCCCGCACCGACGACCTGACGCCGATACCCGTCACCGGTGACGACGAACTCGCCCGGCTGACAGAGAGTTTCAACACCATGCTGCGCGCGCTGACCGAGTCGCGCGACCGCCAGCGCCGACTGGTCGCCGACGCCGGGCACGAATTGCGCACCCCGCTCACCTCGCTGCGCACCAACATGGAACTGCTGATCGCCTCCAGCCGCCCCGGCGCGCCCGCGATCCCGGAGGAGGACATGGCAGGGCTCCGTTCGGATGTGATGGGGCAGATCGAGGAGCTGTCCACCTTGGTCGGCGACCTGGTGGATCTGGCGCGTGAGGACGCACCCGAAACCGTCTACGACCGAATCGATCTCGGCGAGGTGGCCGAGCGCGCGCTGGAACGGGCGCGGCGGCGTCGCGGCTCGATCGAGTTCGTCGCCGAGCTACGACCGTGGTTCGTCTACGGCCACGAGGCGGGTCTGGAGCGGGCGATCCTCAACGTCCTCGACAATGCCGCCAAATGGAGTCCGGCCGGGGCACAGGTGAATGTCACCATGCGCGAGGCAGGAAGGGGGCTGCTCGAACTCGCCGTCGACGACGCGGGTCCAGGCATTCCGGCCGACGAGCGCGAGCTCGTTTTCGAGCGGTTCTACCGGACCACGGTCTCGCGCTCGATGCCCGGCTCCGGGCTCGGCCTCGCCATCGTCAAACAGGTGGTGACCAAGCACGGCGGGACGATCACCATCGATACATCTCCGCGCGGCGGCGCGCTGATCCGTATCGTGTTACCCGGTGAAGGTGGTGCGCCCGGGACGAGCGCCGCCGCCGAAGAAGGACGCGATCAGTAGCCGAATAGATCCCCCGGTGGGAAAGATCTCGGACAACTGATAGCAGGGTCTCAGTCCGCTCTAAGCCGTCGCCGCCAAGCTGGTCGGAGACGTGAGGAGAAACGAGAAACCATGACCGAGGATTCCAAGCACCGGCCGGGGGAGCCGGGCGCTGCGAGTGCCGCCCCCGGCCCGCATTCGACAACGCAGATCCCGGCCGCGGGACAGCAGGGGCCGTATGCGCCGCCGCCCGGGTTGGGCGCGCAGCAGCCGCCCTACTACCCCGTCGGGCCCTATCAGGGCGCCGTTCACCACACCGCCCCCCATCAGACCGCTTCTCATCAGACGCAACCCTTCCCCGGCTATGAATCGGGCCAGGAGTACAACGCGTCATCGTTCGATCCGCCGATCCCGCCCGGCGGAATGCCGGGCGCGGCCTTCGGCCCGCAGCCAGGACCGGCGCGGCGTCCCGTCCGGATCGGGCTCGTCGCGGGTGCGGTGGCGCTGGCTCTGGTCAGCGGTGGCGTCGGCGGCGCGGTCGGTGCGCTGGCCACCCGGTCGGATTCCGGGCACTCCGCGGTGACCAATGCCCTCGATGCCCCGAAGCCCAACGTCAACAACGTGGCCAATGCCCCGGCGGGCACCACCCAGGCGGTGGCACAGAAGGTGCTACCGAGCGTGGTGATGATCAAGGTGGCAAGCAATCGGGCCGAGGGCGAGGGCTCCGGCGTGGTGCTGTCCTCCGACGGCCTGATCCTGACCAACAATCACGTAGCCGCGGGCGGTGGCGCCAACGCCAAGATGGAAGTGGTCTTCTCCGACGGCAGCACCGCGCCCGCGACCGTGGTCGGCGCCGATCCGGTATCGGATCTGGCCGTCATCAAGGTCACCGGCAAGAACGGGCTCACCCCGATCGAGCTCGGCGCCTCCTCGGGCCTCCAGGTCGGTCAGTCGGTCATCGCCATCGGCTCGCCGCTCGGCCTGGCGGGCACGGTCACCACGGGCATCGTCTCCGCGCTGAACCGGCCGGTTTCCACCAGCGGTGAGGGCACCCCCGATCCGTCGGTGAATCCGGTGATCGACGCCATTCAGACCGACGCGGCGATCAACCCTGGCAACTCCGGCGGTGCGCTCGTCGATGGCAGCGGAAAGCTGATCGGCATCAATACCGCCATCGCGAGCCTGGGCGCGGGTGAGCAGAGCGGCCAGCAGAGCGGTTCGATCGGCCTCGGCTTCGCCATTCCGGTCGATCAGGCCCGCCGGGTCGCCGACGAGCTGATCAAGACCGGCCACGCGACCTACGCACAGCTCGGCGTCAAGCTGCGGCCGCAGGACACGGTGGCACGTGTCCTGGAGTCGACCCCGGACGGCCCGGCCGCCAAGGCCGGCATCCCCGCGGGCGCTGTCGTGACCAAGCTCGACGACCGGCCCATCGATTCGGGCAACGCGCTCATCGCGGCGGTCCGCTCACATCAGCCAGGAGACAAGGTGAAGGTGACATACACCGACGAACAGGGAAACAACACCAAGACCGTCGAGGTGACCCTCTCCGGCGCGCCCGCGGACGGTGGCCGGTGATGCGCGTGCTGCCCGGGGGCTGGACGCCCCGGCTCGGTGTGGACGCCGAGCTGCTCGCGATGGACGCCGAGCTTGTAGGCGCGGGCGCCCGGCTACTCGAGGCGGACGCTACGGTGAGCACCATGGAAATCGATGCTCCTGTGGCTGGGCGCGCACTTGTGGTTGTCGTCGACGATCGAACGGCGCATGGAGGTGTGGATTCGCTCGGCCCACTGGTTACCGAGCTGCTGACCGAGGCGGGTTTCCTCGTAGACGCTTCGGTCACGGTGCAGGCCGACGAGGTGGAGATACGCAACGCGCTGAACACTGCGGTGATCGGCGGCGTCGACCTGGTCATCTCCGTCGGTGGCACCGGAATGTCCCCGCGTGATGTCACGCCGGAGGCAACCTCTCAGGTGCTGGACCGGGAACTGCCCGGCATCAGCGAGGCACTGCGCTCCTCCGGCCGGGTGGCCGGCTCGCTCGACGCGGGTCTGTCGCGTGGTCTCGCCGGTATCTCGGGCAGCACCTTGGTGGTGAACCTGCCGGGTACCCGGTCGGCGATCCGCGACGGTATGGCCACCCTCGGACCGCTCGCCAGCCGAGTGATCGGCGAGCTGTCCGGATTGGCCGAATAATTCCGGCCCCGGACTCATCCGAAGACCCTCGCCCGGCCGTGCGCCGGGCGAGGGACTCCGCGCGCCTGAACAAAATTTTCGGTGACACTCTGCCGGACACCACGCGCGACGAACGCGACCATGATTCCGAGGTGGGTTCGCCCTCCGATGATTGGTTACGTGCCCAGGTGCCGCCGCACCACGGCTGAGGCTCATCTACTGCCCAGCTACGTATAACGGGCCATTGATGCCGTTATTTATCTGTGATTTCTTTGGGCTGAAAAAATTCCGGCCGATACTTACGGCCTTGTCCCGTATTTGACGGATGTCCTCTATGCGACGTGGGCACCCATTCGCACCCAAGTCGGTCATTTTTCAGCTATTCATGCACGTCAAGCTACGTGTGCATAGCAACGATTGTGATTTACATCACATTGATATTTACGATTCTTTACGTTGCCTCACCGTTACCGAACGTTTAGTGTTCGCCGGGAGCCACCACATGCTGGACTTTGCAGGCCCGGAGCGGCGCGAATGCGCCGAACTAATGGAACCTGGCTCCGGTTCCTGGCCAGCTAGAGCTTTGCGCCGAGATAACAGCCGGTTACATATCGGCAACAAACGAAGCACACACTGAGCTGGGCCTGAGAGGACCACCGTCCAGCCTCGATGGTCGAGGTTGACTGTTTGAACCTGATGAGGGGAAGTATGAGCGAGAACCGCACCAACGGTCTGCGCCGCGGTGTCCGCGTCGCGGGCGTCGGCGCTGCCGCTGCCGTGGCCATGGGCCTGTTTTCTACCGGCGCTGCCAACGCCGACACCTTCGTACCGTTGCCGGACGGTCAGAAGGTCGGTCAAGGCGTCACTGTCAGCCGCACGGGTGAGCGCGCCCTGATTTCGCCGTCGCTGAGCGCCAATGGCGCCGGCCGTGTTGTCTGGGTTTCCGGCAACGCCATTGCCGACGTGACCGTCACTCCGGAAGGAGAGGTCGGACCCTACAACGGCGCAACCAACGCCCCGGGCACCAACAACTCCTCGACCCACGGCGCCTCGGCGCTCACCACGGGCTACATCGTCGGTTGCCAGGTCAGCATCGCCAGCGACGCGATCTCCGCCGGTGTCTCCGGCGGCGTCAACCTCAGCGGTGGCAGCCTCGGTGGTTCGATCGGCCTCAACCTCGGCCCCGGTGAAGTCAAGTTCGTCACGATCGACTCGAAGGACATCCTGAAGCCGGGCGTCTACTCGGTCGAGTACCAGGATGCGGAAATCGAGATCCAGGGCTGCGCGGGCTACGCCCAGGCGCGTTCCTACACCGTCGTCGAGATCATCGGTGACCACTACTCGAAGACCACCCTCTATGGTGCGCCGTTCAGCATCGGCTGACGTCGGTCGAATCCAACGAACATTCTTCTCGCTGAAGCGAACTCAACCCCTGAGGGAAAAACATGATCAACCGTAAGAACGTGGCGCGGATGGCCGGTGTCGGTGCCGCCGCCACCATCGCCATGGGCCTGTTCTCCACTGGCGCCGCGAATGCCGATACCTTCGTTCCGCTGCCGGGTGGCGAAATCAGCAAGACGCTGTCCGACGGCACTGTCGTCACCATCAAGCTGGTCGGCGAATCCGCCAACATCAACCCGTCCCTCGGCTCCACCCCGGTGCACCGCAACGCGTGGGTCTCCGGTAGTGCTCAGGTCGAGGTGTCCGGCGATGCCGGTGGCGCGATCTTCCCGGGCTACACCGTCGGTTGCCAGGTGAACATCGCGGGTGGCGGCGCCTCCGGTGGTGTCGAAGGCACGGCCGACTGGAGCGGCGATACCGTCACCGGCGGCGTCGGCGCCAACAGCGGTGGCAACCTGACGCTCGGCCCCGGCCAGTCGAAGTCGTTCTACATTCTGGACCTGGAACAGGCCGACGACTTCGGCAGCGAGGTCCACAAGAAGCGCAACAAGTTCAAGGGTGGCAGCGGCTCGGTCACCTGGGCCGATTCGACCATCGGCCTGACCGGCTGTGGTGGCTACGCACAGGCGCGCGCGTTCGTCAGCGTCGAGGTCGAGACCGACAACGTCATCACCTGGGTGACGCTGTGGGGCAAGCCTTTCAGCCTCGGCTGAGTCTTTGCAGGCCGATGGCCTGCGGCACACGAAACGGGTCCGTTGCTTTCGCAACGGGCCCGTTTCGCGTGTAGACCCCTTGTTGCCCAACATGATCGCCGATCGTATCGGGCGACGGCCTAGTTGCGGCGTAACTTGGGCGAATTTCCTGAGAGAAGTGAAGGAAACAAATAACATTGAAACCCCAAGATCGTTCATCAACGAGATGGTCGGCAGTTCCTATGGTGGACAGTCCATTCCAGCAAGGCCGTCTGACCTGAAAGGGAGATTTTCGGCCTCGGCAAACCCCGAGGCCGACCGCTAGAACCTGATGAGGGGAAGTATGAGCAACAACCACCCCGCCCTGTTGCGTCGCGGTGCCCGTATCGCGGGCGCCGCTGCCACCGCAACTGTGGCAATGGGACTCATGTCGAGCGGCGCTGCCAACGCCGATACTTTTGTGCCGTTGCCGGACGGTCAGAAGGTCGGTCGGGGCGTGACCATCACGCACACAGCCGAGCGCGCGCTCATTTCACCATCGTTGGCCGCCAACGGCGCAGGTCGCGTCGTCTGGGTATCGGGCAACGCCATTGCCGATATCTCGGTCACCCCGGAAGGGGAGGTGGGCCCGTACAACGGCGCCACCAACGCTCCGGGCACCAATAACTCCTCGACACACGGCGCTTCGGCGCTCACTACCGGTTACATCGTCGGTTGCCAGGTCGCCATCTCCGATAACGCGATTTCCGCGGGCATCTCGGGCGGCATCAACCTCAGCGGTGGCAGCCTAGGCGGCTCGATCGGTCTGCAGTTGGGTCCGGGCGATGTCAAGTTTGTTTCGATCGATTCGAAGGATGTCCTGAAGCCGGGCGTCTATTCCGTCGAGTATCAGGATGCCGAAATCCAGATCCAGGGCTGTGCGGGTTATGCGCAGGCGCGTTCCTACACGGTCGTGGAGATCATCGGTGACCACTACTCGAAGACCACCCTCTATGGTGCGCCGTTCAGCATCGGCTGACGTCTGTCGAATCCAACGAAAACTCTTCTCGCTGAAGCGAACTCAACCCTCGAGGGAAACCAATGATCAATCGTAAAAGCATGGCGAAGGTGGCGGGTGCCGGTGCCGCGGCAACCATTGCCTTCGGTCTGTTGTCCACCGGAGCGGCGCACGCCGATACCTTCGTTCCGCTACCGGGTGGCGAAATCAGCAAGACGCTGTCCGACGGCACCGTCGTGACGATCCGCCTTGTCGGCGAATCCGCCAACATCAACCCGTCCATGGGCTCTACGCCACTGCATCGCAACGCCTGGGTCTCAGGTACTGCCCAGGTCGAGGTTGCCGGTGCCACCGGTGGCGCGATCTTCCCGGGCTACACCGTCGGCTGCCAAGTGAACATCTCAGGCGGTGGCGTCAGCGGTGGTGTCGAAGGCACGGCGGACTGGAGTGGCGACACCATCAAGCCGGGTGTCGGCGCTTCCAGCGGTGGCAACCTGTCGCTCGGTCCGGGTCAGTCGCAGTCGTTCTACATCCTGGACCAGGAAGTGGCCGACGACTTCGGCAACGAGGCGCATAAGAAGCGCAACAGATTCAAGGGCGAGAGCGGCTCGGTTACCTGGGCCGATTCGACCATCGGCCTGACCGGTTGTGCCGGTTACGCACAGGCGCGGGCGTTCGTCAGCGTCGAGGTCGAAACCGACACCGTCATCACCTGGGTGACGTTGTGGGGCAAGCCGTTCAGCCTCGGCTGAGCGTAGGAGCCACCAACTCCGCACACCCGAACGGGCCCGTCGTCACCACGGCGGGCCCGTTTGCGTTTTCGCGGAAAGGCATTCGGTTCAGGATTCGTGCCGCCCGCCCGCGCTGTCCTTGCCCTCGGCGAGCAGGTCGCGGATTTGGCGCAGCACATCGGAATCGGTCAGGTCCGCCTCGCTGGTAGCGAAGCGCTTCTTGACGTGCATGGCGGGCAGCACCACCACGAAGTACAGCACCGCCGCGATGATCGCGAAATTGAGGGCCGCGGTGATGATAGGGCCGACCTGCACGAAGGTCGCTGGCTTATCGGCTACCAGGTGGAAACCGAGGCCGAGCTCGGTGTCGCCACCGAATACGGCCAATATCGGGTTGATGATGCCGTTGCTGAACGCGGTGACGACTGCGACGAACGCGGTACCGATCACCACTGCTATGGCCAGGTCAATGATGTTTCCGCGGAACAAGAAGTCCTTGAAACCCTTGAGCATTGCCGATATCTCCTCTTCGGATGGGGAGCTTTCCAGTCACGCTCGGCGGTTCATGCTGCCGGTCCGACCGATGCTAGTTGACCTTGTTGGCAAATGCTTGGCGAACATTCTCAATGGAAGATGACGGTGAGTGCGGTCCGCAGTGAGGCGCCCGCGACCGTGGTGGCATGCTCGGCATCCATCGCGACCAACACAATCCGTTCTGGGCTGCCGCGTCGATCGCCCGGCCCGGACACCAAGACCACGGCGGCATCGGTCGCCAGGGTTCGAGCCGGGCGGGCGGTAGGGCAGGCCGTTTCGATCGACCTGCAAGCAGTCGCTAGCGGGGGCTGTTCCTCGGCGCCGACGACATCGACGCGGTCTCCGGCCCGGAGGATCTCCGCGACCGCGGTGTCGGCGAGGCGGATGGGCACGATCCGGGCGTCGCGGCCTCCGGTGGCCACGGCGGCCAAGCGCGGGCCGACGGTGCGCAGGTCGGTAAAGACCTCACCGGTACGCATTGCCGCGGTCAGCGTCGCTCCGACAAGGCTGGACATGTCGGTGACAATGCCTGCCGGCAAGGCATCGGATTCGCGGGCGGCCGAGCGCAGGTCATCGGCCTGTATGAGATGGCCGGGTGGCAGGTCACGGCCCGCGATGACGATCTGGGTGCGTTCGGCGCCTGGATCACCGCGAATGAAGAGCGCCGCGGCGAGTGCGGTGAGGATGGCGGCGAGCAATCGCCTGGCCAGGAGGCTATCGGCCCATGGTGGCCGATTCCACAGCGCGAAGCGCAGTGCGCCGCCGCGACCGAGGTCGCCGAGTGATCGAGTCATGGCCGGATCCTATGGCCACAATCACACCTGCTCGGCCGCCTGAACGGCTAGCTGGGGACAGTTACGGGCTGTGGATAACTCAGCTGGCGACGGCCGTGCTCGTCGAGGTCGAGCTGCTGGTGGACGAGCTGGAATCCGAGCTCGTCGAGCTGCTGGATCCGCTGTCCGATTTCGCGGGCTCACTCGCCGTCGAGGCGCCGCCACGGCTGTCGGTGCGGTAGAAACCGCTGCCCTTGAACACAATTCCGACCGAGTTGAACAGCTTACGCAGCTTCCCGGAGCACTCCGAGCAGACGCTCAGCGCCTCATCGGTAAAGGACTGAACGATGTCGAAGCGGTTGTCACACTGGGTGCACGCGTACGAATAAGTTGGCACAGGATCCTCCGCAGGGTTCGTCAATCTGGCACTCTACAGCCGACACTGCCAACGCCGCCAATCGGTGTTTCATTCCGTGCTCTGATCTTCACCGAGTCGATGCAGGCCGCCGTGTGGTGTGAGAGCCCAGCCCATGCGCAGGTCATGCGGTTCCTCGGGCAGCCGGTCGACGAGTTCGTCGTCACGAACCACCGCGACCAGCCGTGCGTCCGGGTCGGCACCGGCCAGCGTCCGGTCGTAGTAGCCCGCGCCCTGCCCGAGGCGGACGCCGCGACGGTCCACCGCGAGCGCGGGCACCAGGATCAGTCCGGCCCTGCCGACCGCGGCTGTGGGCAGCATCTCGCCGGTCGGCTCCAGCAGTCCGAACTTCGCGGGCCGAAGGCACTCGACGCCGGTGTATTCGGCCCAGCTCAGCGGCCCAGGGGGGCCGGTGACGGGCAACAGCACGCGGGCTCCCGCGGCGCGTAGGGCCTCGAGCAGCGCGGTGGAACCGGGTTCCCCGCGCATCGGCACGTAGGCGCACACCCAGTCCGGAAGATCCATACCCGCGACGGCATCGGCCAGCGCGTGCGCCTCCGACTGCTGGTCAGCGGTTGTTATCGCGGCCCGTCGAGCGCGAATTTCGACGCGCAACGCATGTTTGTCACGCTGACCGGGCATCTCCACGGTGATCACCTTAAGCTCACCGGGACCCGGGTCGGCCTGACGGCCGTTTCCGGTGCTGCGCCTGACGGGCGTCGGGACGCCGCGATGGATGGATAGGGTATGCGTATGACAGCAGTGCCGGAGAATAAGACGGCCGGACAGACCGCGAATGACACGGTGGTGTCGTGTTTCCGCACGGCAGTGGTGCCCGCGGCCGGGCTCGGGACGCGGTTCCTGCCTGCGACCAAGACGGTGCCCAAGGAATTGCTGCCGGTGGTTGATACCCCCGGCATCGAGTTGGTGGCGGCCGAAGCGGCCGACTCCGGCGCGGACCGGCTGGTGATCGTGACCTCGCCGGGCAAGGACGGCGTGGTCGCACACTTCGTCGAAGACCTGATGCTCGAGAGCACGCTGGAAGAGCGCGGCAAGTTCCATCTGTTGGAGAAGGTGCGCAAGGCGCCGGGCCTGCTCGATGTCACCTCGGTCGTCCAGGAGGAACCTCTCGGCCTCGGCCACGCGGTCGCGCAGGCCGAGTGCGTCCTCGACGACGACGAGGACGCCATCGCCGTGCTGCTGCCGGACGATCTGGTGCTGCCCTGCGGTGTGCTCGATGTGATGAGCCGGGTGCGGCGCAAGCGCGGCGGCACCGTGCTCTGCGCCATCGATGTCCCGAAAGACGAGGTCAGCGCCTACGGCGTCTTCGATGTAGCGCCGGTGCCCGATGCGGTGAACCCGAATGTGCTGCGCGTCAACGGCATGGTGGAGAAGCCAGCACTGGCCGACGCGCCCTCCACGTTCGCGGCCGCGGGCCGATACCTGTTGGACCGCGCCATTTTCGACGCGCTGCGCCGGATCAAGCCGGGTGCGGGTGGAGAGTTGCAACTCACCGACGCGATCGCGCTGCTCATCGAGGAGGGCCATCCGGTCCATGTGGTGGTGCACCGTGGGTCGCGCCACGATTTGGGCAACCCGGGCGGCTATCTTCGTGCTGCGGTCGATTTCGCTTTGGAACGAGAGGAATACGGCCCCGCCTTGCGGGAGTGGCTGCAGCATCGGCTGAGTTCGGATTGGGATCCGCAGCTGACAACGTACGACTAACGCGGGCGGGCGTCGGGTTTCGCCGATAGTGGACCGTCGGGTACGAATGATGGTTCACCGTCGTGCGCACCGAACCCAGTTGCGCTGATGCGGAATCCGGGTTGGGTGCGAAGAGATCAGGAAGGGCTGGATGCGCTCGGTTGAGGATCAGCAGATCAAGGTGACCGCCGCGGCGGTAGCGCCCCGGCCGGTCCGGGTCGCGATCTCCGAGGCCCAGGGCCTGCTGTGTGCCGAGGACGTCGTCACCGAGCGGCCGCTGCCCGGCTTCGATCAGGCCGCGATCGACGGCTACGCGGTGCGCAGCGTCGATGTGGCCGCCGCCGGTTCCGATATCCGCAACGAGGACGGCGAATTGGTCGATCTCACGTTGCCGGTGGTCGGCGAGGTGGTCGCGGGCTCCAAGCAGCCGAGCAGGCTGCAACCGCGCCAGACCGTGCGGGTCGATACCGGTGCGCCGCTGCCGACATTGGCGGATGCCGTTCTGCCGCTGGACTTCACCGATGGCGGCCGGGCCAGGATCAAGGTGTACGAACCGGTGCGCTCCGGCGACTACGTGCGGCGCATCGGCGACGATGTGCAGCCGGGCGATGTCGCGGTGCGTGCGGGAACCATCATCGGTGCTGCGCAGGTCGGGCTGCTCGCGGCCGTCGGGCAGGACAAGGTACTCGTGCATCCGCGGCCGCGGCTTTCGGTGATTTCGGTCGGCGGCGAGCTGATCGACATCGACCGTACGCCGGGCCCCGGCCAGGTCTACGACGTGAACTCCTACGCATTGGCCGCGGCCGCCCGTGACGCGGGCGCCGACGTGAATCGGGTCGGCATCGTGAGTGCCGATCCGCGGCGACTACGCGATGTGGTCGAAGGTCAGCTGGTTCGTTCCGAGGTCGTGGTGATCGCGGGCGCCATCGGCGGCTGGGCATCTGACCAGGTCAGGGAGGCCCTCGAAGGTCTCGGCGAGCTGGAGATCGCGCGGGTCGCCATGCATCCTGGTTCGGTCCAGGGCTTCGGGCGGCTCGGCCGCGACGAAGTGCCCACCTTCCTGCTGCCTTCGAATCCCGTTGGCGCACTGGTGGTTTTCGAGGTGATGGTGCGTCCGTTGATTCGGATCGCGCTCGGTCGTCGGCATCCGATGCGGCGGATTATCCGGGCAAGGACCATCACGCCGATCACCTCGATGGCCGGACGCAAGGGCTATCTGCGCGCCCAACTCATGCGCGACGAAACGACGGGCGACTACCTCGTGCAACCACTGGGTGGCGGCGCCGGCGCCTCCTCGCATCTGCTGGCCACGCTGGCCGAGGCCAACAGTCTGATCGTGATCGATCCGGACGACACCGAGATCCGCACCGGTGACGAGGTCCGCGTCGCCTTTCTCGCGCAGCGTGGCTGAGGCGTGGAGACGATGAACGTTTTCCGGGTAACACAGCATCCGGGATGGCCCGCGCATCTGGGACCGGTGCGCGTCGCGGCCGGACAGGTGTCGCTGCGGCCGGTGCGGTTGCGCGACGCCGCGGCATGGAGCCGGATTCGACTGCGCGACCGGGCGCACCTGGAGCCGTGGGAGCCAACCGGACGCGGCGCTTGGGAGGCGCGCAACCACGCGTCGAACTGGCCGTCGCTGTGGTCGAGCCTGAAGGCGGAAGCCCGTCGGGGCGCGATGATTCCATTGGTCATCGAGGTGGACGGCACTTTCAGCGGTCAGCTGACCATCGGCAATATCGTGCGCGGGGCACTGCGCTCGGCCTGGATCGGCTACTGGGTAGCCAAGGATCTCAGCGGCCAAGGCGTGGCGACGGCCGCGCTCGCGCTCGGCCTCGATCACTGCTTCGGGCCCGCCGGGCTGCATCGGATAGAGGCGACTGTCCGCCCGGAAAACCTGGCCAGCCAGGCTGTGCTTCGCAACGTGGGGTTCCGCGAGGAAGGTCTGCTCGAGCGGTACCTCGATGTCGACGGGGCATGGCGGGATCACCTGCTCGTCGGCATCACCGTCGAGGAGGTGGCCGGAACGGTCATCGATCGACTGATCCGTGACGGTCGAGCGACCTTGCCGTGAAACGGCGTCAATAAATCCTTTTGCGCAACGCAACAACTGATTTCGTGACTACATGGGTAACTCATCGGGCACGCCCAAAACTCACCTTGCACCTGACTTCCGGCCCGGTACGAAGCTCCCAACCCACCTACGACCGGCAAAAGACGCGGAGAGGCGGGGGAGTGAGGCGGACTAGCGAGCTTGTGACAGGTGTGGCAGATGTGCACGGCGCGCCTGACGGATCTCGCCGCGACACGGAATTAACCTACGGACGTCGGTGGTGCGTCTTGCGCTATCGGCAGGGAGCCTGCGAGGCGTCCGGCGAACCCGCCGAAACGCTTGGTGGCGACCGGGGACGTCCGTCCGTCCGAGTGCGTTTTGCGGCGAGCGAACGCACCGCGATGGGGAGCGGAGCGCACCGGTCGAAGGCCGAACGGACAACCCAGGCGGGGACGGAGGTGCTGAGGCGAGATGCCCAATTCGATTCTGTGGATCGGCCTGGTCATTCTCTGGGTCTTCGTCCTGTTTCCGATACTCGCCGACCGGCACCCGAGAATCCGGCAGACGACCGACGCGGCGCTGGCGACCCGCGTATTGCACCGCGGTGGTTCCAAGCGGCGCACGAAGAGTGGACCGGCCGCGGGGCATGAGAGTGACCCCGATTATCGGCCGACCCGCGTGCAGAGAAAGCATCCCCATAGCAATGATCCGGAGGACCGGATGACAACACCGGCCGACGAGCCCGTCACCGAGATCGATGACGAAATGCCTCTTCGGGGCGCAACACTGGAGCTCGAGGGTGGCGACCCACCTGATTCCCGTTCTGCTGCATCCGATTCCGATATCACCGATGCCGACATCGACGAACTCGAGGACGTGGCGGCCGAATTCGATAGTGCTGAGCCCGAATCCGATGACGTCGACGGTGAACTCGATACCGAAACGGACAGCATCGACGTTGCCGCGGCTCGAATCGCTGCGAACGCCGACGCGGCGGCCGATGATGACCTCGTGGCCGAAGAGCGCACCGATCCGGCAGATGCCAGGATCCCCCCGGCGCGGTCCGCGGCGCCCGCACGCTACGTCGACACCGATGACGATTCCGAAACCGATTCGGCCGACCCGGACTTCGTCCCGACCCGGCGCGGCCGCGGCGGCTTCGACCCGGAGGCCGACGCGATCGCCCGCGCGGCCCGCTACACCTTCCGTCAGCGCGCCGTACTCGGCCTGATCCTGAGCGCCATCCTGTTCGGCGGCCTCGGCGTCGCGGTGACATCGCTGTTCTGGTGGGCCTGCGGCCTGTCGGCCGTCGTGCTGGTGATCTACCTGGCGTACCTACGCAAGCAGGTCCGCATGGAAGAGGAGATCCGCCGCCGCAGGGCCGCCCGCCTCGGCCGCGGCCGCGAGCACGCCTACGACCTGCCGCCGCACACCGAGCAGCAGACCTGGCAGCAGGCCATGGACCGCGACACCGCCCGCGCCCTGCGCCGCCGCTCCGCCCTGCTGGAGGCCGACGACGAAGACCCCATGTTCGAACACCTGGAAACCTTCGACGCCGCCACCGCCCGCGCACTCCGCAACCGCACCAGCGACATGCGGCGGGCCGCCGGTGAGTAACGGCATCTGCCCAGGTCAACCCACCGATTCGGAGTCTGCGCCGATCGCCTGATACAGTGTCACAGCGCGGTTCCCCGGAGCCGCACGGGGCTATAGCGCAGTTGGTAGCGCGTCTCGTTCGCATCGAGAAGGTCAGGGGTTCGATTCCCCTTAGCTCCACTCAAGGCAGAGCCTGCATGTAAGTACTGGCAGTCCCGAGGTCGATTTCACCATGGCCTCGGGATTTTTCTCTTGGCAGCGGCTTTCTGCCTGAATCCGGCGAAGTCAAACCCTAGGAGCCTCGGCAGGCTCCTGCTCGCAAACCATGATGCTTGAGCGCGGGTCGCGGCATGTCAGTGCGTTACCGGCTGAGATGACCTCTGCCCGTTGATCTTCCGCAGGCCCGCGCTTACCGCTTCAGACAGCGCGGGTCGCGGCTATTACGGTGCGTTCGAACCTATTGCCGACTGGCCGCAGCGCTTGCCGAATCGTTCGACGGGAACAGTCGAACGAACACAAGATCGAATGCCGAACGGCGCTACCACGATTCGATCAGCGGGATCTCGTGCTCGTGCCGCTGCCATTGCTCGGTGAGGCGAGCGAGCCGGTCCGGGTCGGTGATGCCGAGCACGCCTGCGATCTTGTCGTCGCGGATCTCCAGGATCGTGACGCCCACGACCCGGTCGTCGAGCGTGACGAGCATGGCCGGGCAGCCGCTGACCACGGTGGCGTGGATCGAGGGTGAGCCGCCGACGAGTTTGCGTTTGGCCGGCGACGGTTTGAAGGCCCGCATCGCGTCGGCGAGGCGCTGCGGGGTGGAGTACCGGATCAGCTTCTCGGCCAGGCCCAGCCCGAGGCCGGCGCCGTCGGAGATGCCGGTCGCGTCGTCGGTCAGCAGCGCGATCAGTTGTTCGGTCCGGCCGGAGGCGGCGGCGGCGACGAACGCCTCGACGATTCGACGCGCGGAGGCGGGGTCGATGTCATTGCTGTTGCGAGCGACGGCGATTCGACGGCGGGCTCGGTGGGTGTGTTGCTGACTCGCGGATTCGGTGATGCCGAGAATCTCGGCGATCTCGGAGTGGCTGTAGGCGAAGGCCTCGCGTAGTACGTAGGCGGCTCGTTCGACGGGCGAGAGCCGCTCCATGAGCGTCAGTACCGCGAGGGTCACCGATTCGCGTTGCTCGGCGGTATCGGCCGGACCCAGCATCGGGTCGCCGTCGAGGAGCGGTTCGGGCATCCAGGCGTCGACTGCGCGTTCGCGTCGCATCTTCGCTGACCGGAGCCGGTCCAGGGCAAGATTGGTGACGACTTTGGTCAGCCAGGCCTCGGGCACCTCGATGTATTCGCGGTCGGCGTCCTGCCACCGCAGGAACGCGTCCTGCACCGTGTCCTCGGCGTCGGCGGCTGAGCCGAGAAGACGGTAGGCGATCGCGGCCAGTCGATTCCGGCTGGCTTCGAAATTCGCCACGGTGGCGGTGTCCATGAGCATAGGCATGACCTTATGCAGAGTTGGCGGCCCGGCTTGCGCGAAGGCCACCAACCAGGCAGAGCACTGCACCGAGCACGATCCAGGCGACCAGGACGGTGACGGCCTGGGTGGCGCCGCGTCCGTCGAAGAAGGCGGTCGATCGCAGCAGTCGGCCGCCAGCGCCGGGGGGGAGTAGTTGGCCGAGCGTGCCGGACCAGCCAGGCAGCATTTCGGGTGCGGTTGCAGTGCCCGAGAGTGGGTTGCCGATGAGCATCATGGCGACGGCGCCGATCCCGATTCCGGCGATGCCGAGCATGGATTCGAGCCCGAGGACGGTCAGGGAGGTGGCCGCGATGGTCAGGGCGACAGCTCCGACGTTGGCCGGGTAGGACCCGCTCAGTGAGCCGAACCAGAATTGCAGGATCGCTGTCACGGTCAGGCCGCCGGTGACCGCGAAGGCGAGTGCTCCGGCGATTCGGCGGCCGGTGCCGTGGACGAGCCTGATCAGCAGCACTGCGGCCAGCAGACCGCCCATGACCAGCGGCAGTGCGCCTGCGGCCAGGCCCGCGCCGCGTGGGTCCTCGGCGGGCAGGGCGGCGAGGTCGCGCACAGCGACCGGGGTGCTGCCTGCTTGGCCGAGGCCGGTGGCCATGTTCTGCAGGGTCTGGGCGACTGCGGTGCTGGCGGCGGAGGCGAGAATGACCTGCGGGGTGCCGTTGCTGAGGTCGATCGCCCCGTACACCTGGCGGTCGCGGATGAGTTGTTCGGCGTCGGCGGTGTCGGCGACTTCGGTGATCTCGAACCCGCCCGGCAGACGTTGCTCGAGTGCGGTGCGTATCTGCGCGACCGCGGGAGCGGGTCCGGCGACGGCGATCGGCACATCGTGCACCGACGACCGCACCGACGGCCAAGCGAAGGCGACGAGTAGTACGCCGGTGATCGCCGTGAGCAGCGCGACTGCTCGGGTCACCGTTGGCCATCGTGAGGGAAGCGCGTCGGTGATGAGCGGCGCCAGCGGCGTGGTCATGTCTACTCCTCGAACAGCGGGGTTCGTGGCCGGTGTTCATCGCAGGGTGTGTGGGTCTCGGAGTCGAAGTGGGTGAGCTTGTGCGGGTTGCCGACGAAGTAGAGGCCGGTGATGCGGGTGTCCTCGACGCGCATCGCGATTGCTCGGTCGAGTGCCTCGTCAGCGGACGAGCCGAGTAGACGGTGGGCGAGCGAGGCCAGCCGATTTCGGCTGGCCTCGAAACGCGGCACCGCGGCAGCGTCGATGGGCAGGGCTCTATGCGGGAACCACGTCGTGCTCTCGGGTGGCCAAGCGGTACTTGTGATTCGGCATTCCGAAGGTCGGGTGGGATAGGCCCCAGACCGACATCCAGAGGGTTGCCGACTTGACGCGCACGGCCGTCCGGCCGGTCAGGGCCCCCGGCTTGGAGCGCGACTCACTGTCGACCAATTGGAACAGCGCGTCCTCGCGGCCGAGGCTGATGTGGTTGCCGACATAGGACTGCTTGGCCATCGCGATCTTGCGTCTGGTCCGGTCCCCGACGATCGCGGCCGCTGCCTGCCTGCTGGTGGATCCGGCGGTAGCGCAGGACATCGGCAACGGCCGACCGTTATCGCCGATGACGAAGGCGCTGTCACCGGCAACGTAGACATCCGGGTGCGAGACCGACCGCATCTGATTGTCGACCGTGATCTGGCCGTTGGGTTCCACCGCGAGTCCACTGGCGGCGGCGATCGGGTGCACGGCGAAACCGGCGGCCCACACCGTCGCGTCGGAGGCGAACACGGTGCCGTCGATGGCGACCGCCGACGTCGCCTCGACCCGCTCGATAGGGGTGTGCTCGTGCACGGTGATACCCAACCGGTCGAACGTGCGCAGCAGGTGAGCGCGGGCCTTGGGACCCAGCCAGCCGCCCAGTTCGCCCCGGGTAGCGAGGGTGACTCGAAGCCCTGGACGGGATTCGGCAAGCTCGGTGGCGGCCTCGATCGCGGTCAAATTGCCGCCGACGACCAATACCCTCCCGTCCTCGCCCAGCTCATCCAGGCGTGCGCGCAGGCGCAGCGCGGCGGGCCGCGCTGCCACATGGTGTGCGTACTCGGCCACGCCCACAACGCCAGGGTCGGCTGCGGTGCTGCCGAGCGCGTACAGCAGGGTGTCGTACCCGAGCCGGTCGATGGTCTCGTCGTCGACGACCGTGACAGTCCGGTTCTCGACGTCGACGTCGGTTACCCGCGCCACTCGCAGCCGAATACCGGTGCCCGCGAACACCTCCGCCAGCGGCAGGTGGCGAAGGTCCTGCCCGGCGGCGAGTTGATGGTTGCGCAGCCGCTCGACGAAATCGGGTTCGGCGTTGACGACGACGATCTCGAAGTCGTCGGCGTGGAGCTGGCGTGCCAGGTATGCGGCGGAGAAGGCTCCGGCGTATCCGGCCCCGAGGACGACGATGCGGTGCTTCATGATTCGCTCCTGTCTGGTTCGCGTGCTCCTTGAACGAGACAGCCCCCGAATTCCTGACAGCGCCAGACGGTGATCTAGATCACCCCCGACGAGGATCCCGGACGGCCGGACTGCAAAGGTCGTTTGGTATAGCCACTGGCAGTGGATGATTCGCGGTGCGCACTCCGTCAATGCGGGGTGCGCACAGTGCGGGTGAGGAACTGGTTACCAAGGAATGGGGCCGAGGCGGTCGATGAAGGTCGCGGTCGGTCCGTCGGCATCGATAGTCGCGAGTTCGATGATCGGGTCGGAGCCTTCGGTGACGGTCAATTGGCCGGTGTGATTGTTGATGTCGGTGGCGGTGTATTTGCCGTTGGCGATTTCTCCAGGGGTGAGGAGGTTGAATTTGATCTCCGGGAGGGCTTTGGCGTACCTGATGGTGATCATGTTCAGCGCTGCTTTGGAGGAGCTGTAGGCGAGCTCGTGGGATTTGGTGGAGGGCTGTGTGGGGTCGGTCGCGATCGTCATGGAACCAATGGCGCTGGACACCATCACGACTCGTGGGTTGTCGGCTACTCGTAGCAGGGGGAGGAACGCGTTGGTGACCCTGATGGGGCCGTAGACGTTGGTGTTGTAGACGGAGTGAACTTCCTCGACCGTTACCTCTGCGGGGGTGACGATGTTGCCTGCGGCGCCCGCGTTGTTGACGAGTACGTCCAGTCGGTCGGTGTGCTGGCGGACGAGGTCTACAGCGTCGGCCACCGACTGGCCCGAGGTCACGTCCAGCGGGATCATCGTCACGTTGACGCCGCGAGCGGCGAGCTGGTCGGCGGCTGCGTGTCCGCGTCCGGGGTCACGCGAGCCGAGGAAGATCGTCCAGCCTTGTTCTCCGAGTCGGCGGGCGGTCTCCAGGCCAAGTCCTTTGTTGGCTCCGGTGATGAGCGCCGAGGTTGGTTGCGGGGTCATGTGGTTTCTCCTTTGTGAAGGTTCCGGCACCGTCACACCAACGTGCCGGCTGGTGCGGATCGAAGCTGAGTCAGGCGAAGGGCTCGAGGCCGAAACGGCCCCAGGCCACGAAGACGGCCATGGCCAGGTAGAGCACCTCGGCGACGGCCGTGGCCCACAAACCGCGCCGGACCCGCACGATGATCGCCCCGGCGAAAAGCAGGGCCGTGCCGATCGCCGCCACCGGCACCAGGATCGGTGCGATATCGAGCACGGCGGGCAGGATCAACCCCATCGCGCCCAAGAGGTCCACGACCCCAAGAGCTTTCAGGGCAGCCGGGCTGAAATCCTCGGCCCACGTGGCATATTTGCCAGCGGCCAGAATCTTCTCTTTGGGGATCACAAGCTTGGCGCTGCTGGCAAGGAGCACGGCCGCCAGCACCCCGGCGACGATCCACAGAGCGACGTTCATGATTGACTACCTCCAAATATTCATGTCGGAACGGCTTCCTGCTTCTCTGACGGGTAGCGGCGAGGAAACCAGACACATGAACGGAAACGAACTGCTCGCGACGCGCTTCGAGGAGCATCGGAGCCACCTGAGGGCAGTGGCCTACCGGATGCTGGGGTCGCTCAGCGAAGCCGACGACGCCGTCCAAGTGACCTGGCTCAAGGCCGCCGGGGCCGAGACCGGCGACGTTGTGAACCTGGCGGGCTGGCTGACAACCGTGGTGGGCCGGGTGTGCCTGGACATGCTCAGGTCCCGCGAGTCCCGCCGCGAGGACTCCCTCGACGAACACGGCGCAGGTCTCGGGGCGCGGCCTCGGACCGATCCCGAGGAGGAGGCCCTGCTGGCGGACTCTGTCGGCTTGGCGCTGCTGGTGGTCTTGGACAAACTCTCGCCGACCGAACGTATCGCCTTCGTCTTGCACGACCTGTTCGCCGTATCGTTCGCCGACATCGCGCCGATCGTCGACCGCAGCCCCGAGACGACGCAGCGGATCGCCAGCCGGGCGCGTGGACGGGTGCGGGGCAACTCCGGGTCGGGCAGCGACGACCGGATGCGGCGATACCGCGCCGTCGAGGTGTTCCTGCGGGCCGCGCAGAACGGCGAGTTCGAGGCGCTGCTGGCGATGCTCGACCCGGACGCGACCTATCGCACAGACGAGGCCGCACGCCTGCTGGGAGCGGGGACCGACTTCGATGGTGGCCGAGTCCTAGCCGAAAACTTCTGCGGAAAGGCGCAGGTTGCTCGCGCGATCATGCTCGACGGCGAGCCGGGCCTGGTGCTGGCCCCGCACGGCACACTGGTGCTGGTGATGACCATCCGATTCGCAGGCGAGCGCATCGCCGGGATCGACGCGGTCGCGGACGAGGACCGATTGTCGAAAATGGAACTCACGGCGCCATAGCCCGAGCTCGAACCTGTCCGTGAATGGACACTGCCCGCCGCCGAAGTCAGTACGCCGGACGGGTCTGTCGCGCTCATGCCGAATTCACTCAACTCGGCATTTCAGTGCGTTCGCAGCCTGATGCAGTCAGGGCTCTGGCTGCCCGCTGACGGTGCGTCGGACGTCAGCATCGGCGGGCGGAGCCGGGGAGTAGCGCAAGCCTCGAATACCTACCCTCCACCGGCTCCAGCCTGCGCAATCCCAGCTGGCGGGGATTGCGATTCAACCACTCACCGGATCAGATCCACCGCCTCTGAGCGTATTTCAGTGGGCGGTTACATGGAACGATGGGCGCTTTCAGCGTCCGGCACCCTACTTCCTGGAAGGCACGAGGCAGAGCAGTACTGCGCTCTGTAGTCGTCCGCGATCCGATGGTCGTCTGGAAAAATCCCCCGCCTGAGTAGACATTGCAATGGCACGTTACGCATGGCCGGGAGTTTGCTCCCCCCACGAAATTCCAGCGGCGGTGACGCCGACACCATTCGAAAGTGGCAGTCCGGCCTAGCATCTCCTTGGCCCGCACTGCGACATTGCCCTGGACTGACGTCGTCACTGGTTGCATGGTCCACAGGTGCGCATCTCGAAACATGCTCAGCAGGTACTTTCCCTCGCCCTCTAGCAGCAAGGCCGCGGCCCGGTCGAGCGCTAGCGCGGCCTGCGCTAGGTTCCACTCAGTTGGGAGAGATCGGAGCAGAGACATCCTTTCCCGTCTCATCTCCGGTGTTCCGACGTCTTCCAACGGGATGCCGGAGGCAACCAGCCGGAGGACTTCGCTTGTTCCGATCTCTTCCAAGGTGATACCGGAGGCAACCAGCCGGAGGACTTCGCCCTCGAGCGGGGGCAAAGTCTCGCACAGTGTCTGGAGGAGGACGTGCCGGAACTGCTCGTTCGTCTCGATGACGAACTCGGTCGCGGTCGGGTCATGGTGTGCGCGCCGGCGGGTCACAGGGCCTCCTCGGCAGATTCGTCCTCGACATCGTCTCCAGCATTACCTTCATTGCCGGTTGTACCGGCGTCTTCATCCTCGGGGCCACGGAACCCGAACGCGGCAGCGAAAGCCTTGAAGATCAATGGAACATCCTTCGCCTCGGCACGTACCAGCGCGACAACACTCACCACCGATACCAGGACGAAGAAGGCAAGAATCGGCCAAATGCCATGGGCCAGCAGCGGTTGGACGATTTGCACGGAGCCCTCCTTGGGCACAAAAGAAGCCCCCAGCTCATGCTGAGGGCTTGCGGTTGATGGGGGAGAGAAACAAAAAACCTCAACCGGAGTGGTTGAGGTTGAGGGCATAGCACTGCCCGACAGCGAGGACGGTAACAGTGCGGCCGCCGATATGGCAAGCCCAGGGTTACACGGTCAGAGGCTATCGTTCCCGGCCTTGGGTATCGCGTCGTGGGATCCCGCGTCGTTCAAGTGCGGCGCTGATCGTGTCTGCGGTGACGTCGAACCGTGCCCCGACCCGGGCGAGAGATTCTCCGGTTTGGTAGCAGTTGATGGCGTGGTCGATCTCCTGCTGGGTTAACCGACGGGGAGATCTGATCTTCGCTCCTGCGGTGCGAAGGATGGCGAGTACGGTTCCCTTGCCCAGGCGATGCTTGATGACGAGTTGGTTGACGGTGCTGCCCGCTTCGTACTGCGAGGCGATCGCCGCTCGGTGCTCCTGGGTGAGACGCCGCCGAACCGCAGGCGGCTTCGGGGAGGCGTTGCGTCCGCCTCTGCCCTGGTCATCGGCCAGTCGTTGCCGCATTGATTCCAGGGTCGTGGTTAGGGTGGCCTGGTTCGAGTAACGTCGCATTAGGTCCACACTTGGAGGCTTATGCTCATGGAGAGCATGAGCCTCTTTCGCGTTCCGCGTGTTTGTGGGGGGCAACCCCCCCACAGCCCGCCCGGCGGGCTTCGCCCCGGACCCCACCCATGCTCGCCAGTTCGATTGATCCCGCGTGCGAGCGGCCGAGCCTGACACCTAGCCGTCAGGCTACACATTTGTAGGTGCTATTGCCCTGTGGAAACGTTGTGCGGTGGTGAGTAGTTCGCGGGCTAGCTCGGGTGCGTTGATGACGTCGAAGTCGATGGTGAGCGCGCCGAGTAGAAATGCGAGCGAGCGAGGGTCTTCCGAGCCGATGTGCAGCAGACAGTGGTGGTTGTCGATGGGTTCGAGGCGGCCGTAGGCGGCTGTCGCGTGCGCCGCGTCGGAATCGGCTGGGGTGTGTAGACGGATGGTGACCTGGTAGGGCCAGCGTTGGGCGATGCCGCGTGCTACGAACGCGGCCGGGTCTCCTGGCAGCTCGTGCGGAATGAACCGTGGACCGGTGGGGACTTTCGGTCGCATCCGATCGACCCGGAATGTGCGCCAGTCGTCGCGGTCGACATCCCAGGCCACCAGATACCAGCGGCGACCCCAGGTCACCACGTGGTGTGGCTCGACGAGTCGAGTGGTGTCGGATCCGGCGTACTCGAACCGCAGGCGTTGATGATCGCGGCAGGCCGCAGCGATCGCGGTGAGTACTGCTGGTTCTACAGTGGGGCCGCTACCCGGGGTTTGAACGGTGGCGATCTGCAAGGCGTCCAAGCGATTACGCAGTCGGTCGGGCAGTACTTGCTCCAGCTTGACGAGTGCGCGCAGTGCGGTTTCGCCTTGGCCGGCGACGCCACTGCCGGTCGCGGTGCGCAGGGCGATCGCGATGGCCACCGCCTCGTCGTCGTCGAGCAGTAGCGGCGGAAGTTCCGCGCCCGCGCCGAGCCAGTAGCCGCCGTCGATGCCCTTCGCGGCGTGCACGGGATAGTCGAGGGCGCGCAGCTTGTCGATATCGCGGCGCACGGTGCGGGTGGTGATTCCCAGCCGGTCGGCGAGGTCCTGCCCGGACCATTCGCGGCGGATCTGAAGAAGAGCGAGCAGTCGCAGCAGGCGGGCGGAGGTTTCCTTCATACCGGAAATCCTGCCAGGACTATAGGACCGAAGTTGTCCTATAGGGCCTCTAGGGTTTGCCTTATGAACAACGAAGCCATCACCCCCTTCCGCATCGACATTGCACAGTCCGAGCTCGAGGATCTGAGCAACCGGCTTGCCGGTGCGCGGTGGCCGGACGAGCTGCCCGGGGTCGGATGGCAGTATGGGATCCCGCTTGCGTATGTGCGAGAGCTGGCCGAGTACTGGCGTACCGGCTACAACTGGCGCGAGCACGAAGCGACGCTGAACAAGATTCCGCAGTTCACTACCGAAATCGACGGGCAGAACGTGCATTTCTTGCACGTCCGCTCATCCGAGCCGAACGCGCTGCCACTGATCCTGACGCACGGCTGGCCCGGCTCGATCGTCGAATTCCTCGATGTCATCGGCCCTCTCACCGATCCGGCTGCCCATGGCGGCGATCGGGCGAACGCCTTCCACGTCGTCATCCCGTCTATGCCCGGCTTCGGTTTCTCCGGGCCCACCACCGAAACGGGTTGGAACACAGGTCGAGTCGCGGCGGCGTGGGCAGAACTGATGCGGCGCCTGGGTTATCAGCGCTACGGCGTCCAGGGTGGCGATATGGGTGCATTCGTCTCCGCCGAGCTGGGGCGGATTGCTTCCGATCAGGTCGTCGGTGTGCACCTCAATGCCGCCACCTTCGGGTTCATCCCGTTCGGGAAGGTCTCGGAGGAGGAGCTCGCGACCTTCACCGACGCCGAGAAGGCTCGGCTGGAACGGCTCGGCCACTTCCTCGATGACGAGAACGGATACTTCCAGATCCAGGCAACTCGGCCGCAGACGATCGCCTACAGCTTGGTCGACTCACCGATCGGGCAATTGGCCTGGATCATGGAGAAGTTCAAGGAATGGA
Organism: Nocardia sp. GCM10030253; assembly: GCF_042675075.1. Taxonomy (NCBI): domain Bacteria; kingdom Bacillati; phylum Actinomycetota; class Actinomycetes; order Mycobacteriales; family Nocardiaceae; genus Nocardia; species Nocardia sp. GCM10030253. Next base: position 100,350 of record NZ_JBHTDL010000016.1, read on the forward strand.
CCTTCCCCGCCGCGGACCTGCCCGAGCAGGTCATCGACCGCGACCGGCTACTGACCAACGTGATGCTGTACTGGCTCACCGGTACCGCCGGCTCGGCCGCGCGGATGTACTACGAGAACATGCACGTCGCGGGTTGGCATGCCGAACCGTCGCCCACACCCATCGGCGTCGCGGTGTTCGCGCAGGATGTGGCGATCCGTCGCTTCGGTGAGTACGGCAACAACATTGCGCACTGGTCGGAATTCGATCGCGGTGGACATTTCGCGGCGATGGAGGTGCCGGATCTGCTGACCGCCGATGTCCGCCAATTCTTCGGTGGACTGAAGTGACAAGGACTTCGATACTGGACCGGCGAGCGATCAACCGCGCCACCTTGGCGCGGCAGTTGCTGCTGCGCCGCGACGATATGACGGTTATCGAGGCCGTCGAGCATCTGGTCGGCCTGCAGGCGCAGACCCCGCATAGCTGGTACGTCGGTCTCTGGTCGAGGCTGGCCGATTTCACCCCCGAGCAGGCCGCCGAGCCGCTCACCGACCGCCGACTGGTGCGAATCGCGTTGATGCGCTCGACAATTCACTTGGTGACTGCGCGAGACGCGGCAAACCTGCGCCCGCTCATTCAGCCGGTGCTGGACCGCGATCTGTACCACAACCACACGCACGGCAAGCCCATCGAGAACATCGACATGACGGCCCTGATCGCCGCCGGAGTCGACATGTTGCGAGAGCGGCCGCGCACCAACAAGGAGCTCGGTACGCTGCTCGGCGAGGGTCGGCCGGACTGTCCCCCCGCCTCACTGGTCTATGCCCTGCGCAATCAGGTTCCGCTGGTGCAGGTTCCACCCCGCGGGGTCTGGGGTCGTAGCGGCCCGATCGCGCACACCACTCTCCAGACCTGGCTCGGCGCGGAGCCGACGCCCAGCCCGTCGATCGACCGGATGATCCTGCGCTACCTCGCAGCGTTCGGGCCGGCCACCGTGGCGGACGTACAGACCTGGTCCGGCCTGACCCGGCTCCGCGAGGTAATCGACCGCCTCCGCCCCCAACTGACCACCTTCGGAAGCGAGCACGGTCGGGAACTATTCGATCTGCCCGCCGCACCGCGTCCCGACCCGGAAACCCCCGCGCCACCGCGATTCCTCTACGACTACGACAACATCCTGCTGTCCTACGCCGACCGCAGTCGTGTTCTCACCGACGATCACGCCAGGCAGAACTACCGCGCCCAGCGCCCCACCCCGCAGCTCCTCCTGGTCGACGGATTCACTGCGGGCGACTGGACAATCGCCCGCGATAAAACAACCGCGAAAATGACCATTCGCCCCTACAGTCGGCCGTTCTCCCCGTGCGACGCGGTCACCATCGCAGCGGAGGCCACCGCATTACTGGACTTCACCGACCCGACCGCCGAAACCCGAGACGTGGTCTTCGGCCCGCCGCGCTAGTCGTATGCGAGGAGACCGATTCCCTTAGCTGAATAACGTTCCGCCACAACAGATTCGCTATCCGCAGTCTGCCATTCTGATAGCTTGACTCTGGGTCTGAGGGAGGACATGGTTCGAGTGCCGCGACGACTTTTCGATCCATCGAGCAGACGCACCAATGATCGGCCGCGCAGCGATCATCGGGTGCGGTATCGGCGGAGCGAGCACTGCGCTTGCGCTTGCGAAGGTCGGTGCCCGCGTGGAGGTCTACGAGGCTTCGGCCCGGTCGGCGGATGGGGGCGGATGGGTTACTCTCGGGCCCGCGGCCTTGACCGCGTTGGACCGGCTCGGACTCGGTGAACAGGTCCGGCACGTGGGCTTTCCGGTCGTCAGTGTCACCACGGTCGATACGATCACCGGGCGAATGAACTCGTTTGTGCGGAACGAGCCCAGCCATCGCTGGCCGAGTACCCATGTGCGGCGACGGGACCTGTTGGCGGTGCTCCGTGATCGGCTCGGACGTGGGCGTCTTCTGTCACTACAACACTCGGGCAGATCCGGCGGATGTTGCAGGCGATCTGGTAGTCGGCGCCGATGGTGCTCGGTCGGCCACCCGGCGCATGCTCGGCGACCTTCTGCCTACGCCGTGACCCGGCGACCGATCACGCGCGCAACCTACCGTCCGAGCCCAGGACGGCCACCCACGCGAGTCACCGCTGCAGAGTTGGAGTTGTGACGCTGCTCGGCACAACCCCGATGCAGAAGACCACCGCGTAGGGCCGGTCTGGCATCGGCACTCTCGCCCGAAGCCACCCGAACGTGGCGGTAATGGCGGGAGGTACTTGTCTATGAGACAGTGCCGTCGTGGCGAATCCTCCATCTCAGCACCTAACCAATCCTGAGGCGCTGTACCAAGCTGTGGCGGAACGGCGTCTTCAGTACGAGAACCTGCTCTGGCAAGTGCCCGCCGTCAGTCTGACCGCCCAAGCTTTCTTGTTCAGCGTCGCGCTGAGCGCGAATATCGACTCCTTTCCTCAGATTCTCGCCGGTTTGCTCGCGCTGAACGTGTCGGTCATCTCGATCATGCTCATGGCTAGCCATCACCGAGCCGAAAGCCGGGATGCTCAATGGCTGGAGCGCTTTGAGCAGCAGGAACTGGGCGCGGGTGCTTGGAGCGCACACGGCGCAGCATTCCGGCCGCAGTACATCGCGGATCCCGACGCCGGCTGGGTCGCCAACCTGATACATCTCAGGCTCATGTTCCAGGTATGGGTGGTCGGTCTCGGAATGTTCGGCCTCGTAGCCATCTTGATGATTGTGAAGACCGTTATAATTCTCGCCGTCTCCTGACTCGGGGTGATTCGTTTCGACCACGTCCTATCCACGCGGTCTCCGAGAAGGGGTCGTCGTGATCCACGAGTTCGGTCCGATAGCGTTGTGAGCGCAATCAGCAGAAAGGCCCGCTCCGCGAGGACCGGGTCCTTCTGCTGGCAATGTCAGCCGCAGCAACCGGTGCCGGAGGCTACGGCCGAGCTCTTCGCTTGGCTGCCGCAGCACGCGCCCTCGTCGGCCGCCTCCTGCGCGGTTCCGCAACAGGGCCCTTCTGTGGCTTCTGTGTTCGCTGCAATTGTGGTGGTTTGTGGTGCGGTGCCGAAGGTTTCGCTGTCTGCGAGCACTGTGTAGACCTCCCATCGCTCGCCACCGGGTGCGGTCACCCACACCTTGTCCTGGGTGGCGAAGCAACATGTCGTCGCCATCTCCTCCTCGGTGAATACCCCCGCTTCAGACAGTCGGGCGATCTCGGCGTGCACCTGCTCGCTGGACTCGACTTCGACGCCGAGGTGGTTGATGCTGCCGCCCTTGCCCGGGTTCTCCAGCAGCACGAGCTTCAGCGGCGGCTGCGCGATCGCGAAGTTCGCGTAGCCCGGCTTGCGTTTGGCGGGTTCGACACCGAAGAGCGTCGAGTAGAACTTCACCGCCACGTCTACATCGTCGACATTGAGGGCGAGCTGAACACGGGACATGATGACCTCCACCTTTGAGATGTATATCGAATTGGTTGGGATGTCATGATCCTGCCCACCTTTTCGACATATGTCAAGACCCTCGGTACTCTGATGTCATGCCCAAAGCATTGCCCGTCATCGATGTGACCGCACCTATCTGCTGCGCCCCGGTCGCGGCCGGACCGGTCGACGACCAGGCTGCCCTCGAAGTAGCCCTGCGCCTCAAAGCCTTGGCCGACCCCGCCCGCGTCAAACTCATGTCACTGCTGCTCGCGAAGGGTGATCAAGCCACTGGGCAGCTCGCCGAGGCCGTCGGACTGGCGGAATCCACGGTCAGCCACCATCTGGGCCAACTCCGGGCCGCCGGGCTGATCGAATCGACCCGAAACGGCATGAGCGTCCATCACCAGCCGCTTCGGAACGCGTTGTCCGCCTTGTGCGTCGTGCTCGACCCGAACTGCTGCACCTGAACAGCGCTATCGAGTTCTACATCGACCGCGACGGCGTCCCAGACCTGGTGCATGCGCCCCTGACATCGGCGGCGTCATCCTCGACCTCTCCGTGGGCCGACAACTCGCGAGAACATCTTCGGATCCCAACTACATACCCGACCACGGGTTCGCCCGGTCCGTAGGCGGACTGCGGTCGCCGGATCAGCGGCCCTTCGGTGTCGAAACCGGCCGCCATCTGCACAATTTGCTGCCGTGCCGAGCAACTCGCCGAAGTGAATGACGCGAACGATATCGCTGGCTCGATCTGATCGCGGATCGGCAGGACGCTGGGCAGGTTGTCGTGGGCTGGTCGACCTTTCGATCAGGAAAGGGTGGTGGGGATGTCGAGTTCGGCCAACAGGTGGCGGACTCGGGTTTCGATCTGTTCGCGGATCGGGCGGACGGCGTCTACGCCGAGTCCGGCGGGGTCTTCGAGAGCCCATTCCTCGTAGCGTCGGCCGGGGTAGAGGGGGCAGGTGTCGCCGCAACCCATGGTGATGATGACGTCGGCGGCGCGCACGATTTCGTCGGTCCACGGCTTGGGGAACTCGCCGGTGATATCGATGCCGACTTCGCGCATTGCTTCGATTGCGGCCGGGTTGATCTCGTTGCCGGGCTCGGAGCCGCCGGACCATGCGACGGCCTTGTCGCCGGCGAGGTGGGTGAAGAATCCGAGCGCCATTTGTGAGCGTCCGGCATTGTGTGTACACAGGAACAATACGGTGGGTGTGCCGGTGTGCGCTTTGCCTTCGACCTTTGCCAGTGCTTGCAGTTGTTGGCGGGAAAATCGCTCCGCGAGCAGTGGCAAGAAGTTCAATACCGTTGCGCGATTGGCGAAATGGTCGTAAGACGAATGCAGGAATCGTTCGACGGTCTCGACGCCGATGACCCCGTCGAACTCACGTTGCAGACGGCTGGCTGTGGTTTTCAGCGCGAGCTTCTGGTCGATGGTCAAGTCGTGACGTGTGTAAAGGGTATTGGCGGCAGGGCTTTCGGTCATGACGAACTCCGGTGATCGGCGAGACGGGTGGTGTCGTGGGGGACGGTCACGTTGTCGGCGGTCGCCGCGAGGCTGGGGTAGAGCCACGTGACAAGCGCGAGTCCGATAGCGGCGCCGATGATTTGAGCGGCGATGTAACCGGGCGCTGACGCTGGTGCTATTCCGGCGAAGGTGTCGGAGAAGATGCGGCCGATCGTGACCGCGGGGTTGGCGAAGGATGTGGAGCTGGTGAACCAGTACGCCGCACCGATATACGCACCGATCGTGGCTGCCGACAGGGCGGCGCGACGGGTGCGGGCCAGGGCGAAGACGACCGCGATCAGTCCGCCGGTGGCGACCGTTTCGCCTACGAGATGACCCGTGGTGATTCGGTTGTGGCCCGACACCTGGAAGGCGGCCAGATCGAACATGACGTTTGCCAGCACAGCGCCGACAGCAGCTCCCGAGATCTGCGCGAGCACGTAACCTGCCAGCTCACCACCGGAGAGACCGGTGCTGCGGCGGCGGCCGAGCAGCCAGTCCGCCGCCGACACCACCGGATTGAAGTGCGCTCCGGAAATCGGCCCGAACACGAGGATCAGCACTGCGAGCCCGAACACGGTCGCGGTCGAGTTCTCCAAGAGCTGTAGCCCGATGTCGCCGGGCGACAGTTGTGCCGCGGCGATGCCGGAGCCGACGACCACACACACCAGCAGCATGGTGCCGAGGAACTCGGCGGCCAGCCGCCGTGGATTCGTGGCGTTCATGCGCACATCCCGGCGGATTCGCCGACGCCGCCGAGCAGGTGCGAGAGCTGTTCGAGCACGCCGGGCTCGATGCGGTAATACACCCAGGTACCGCGACGCTCGCTGGCCAGCAGCCCGGCTTCGCGCAGCACCTTCAGATGGTGGGAAATCGTCGGCTGACTCACCTCGAACCCGGTGGACAGGTCGCACACGCACGCTTCCTGTCCGGCGTGACTCGCGACGGCGCTGAACAATCGCAGCCGCACCGGATCGGACAACGCCTTGAATACCGCCGCCAATTCCACCGCGGCCGCGGTCGTCAATGGTTCCCTGACCAGCGGCGTCATCGCACACAGCGGCGCGCCGACGTCGGTGATCCCCAACCCTTGTTTAGACATGTACCGATATTGACCAATGTCGAAATAAGAAGCAAGCAAACATCTGGTGAACCGCATAGCCGGCGAATCAGCGGAGCGGACCGTGCTGCTCGGGGCGGAGTGCCGCGTGCAGCTCGACGACCCGGACCTGCGCGGCGCGATGCGTCCGGACGTCACCACCGACGTGGTTTATGGCAGTGGCGATGTGCCCGCTCGCGCGGACACGGCGCGACTCGTGGGCGATGCCGCGGCACGGTCTGAACGGGTCGGCGCTAATTCCGTGCGCAGGACGATGATGCCGGGTATCGGGGGCGATAGGTTCGCCGTCTGCGGCGGGCATTCGACCGGCCGCACCGACCATCGCGCGGCTATCGTGAGGGTATGGGCGTCATGGGTGAGCTGTTCCCGGGCAAGAAGCTGACCGACGAGGGCAGCGAGGACAGCGACGGGCAGACGCACCGCCCTCGTTTCGACATCGATCTGGACACCGGCGTGGCCAGATTGCCGAGGTCGGTTGCGCCGCAACCCGCGGACGAAACAACCGAGTAGCCGGTGACCGAACCCTGGTAGACATGCAGCCATGTCGCCTCAACTGGGTTTGTTTGCCGGAACGGTACTTTCGGCCCGCGTCGAGCGCGCTGAACGGTCGTTGATCGAGGAAGGCGCTCGTGCGGCCGCGCGTCGAGATCCGCGGGAGCGGGTTCTTATGGTTCCGCTCGGCAGTGGACTCGCGGTCTGGGCGGGTCCGGGCTCGCCCCTGGACAAGGTCGTCGGCGTCGGTATGGGCGACGAATTCGACGACGCTGCGCTGGATGCCGTGGAACAGGCTTTCGCCGAGCGCGGCGCGCCGGTGCAATTCGAGGTCTCGACACTCGCCGATCCCAGCGTTGCCGAACGTCTGACGCGCCGCGGCTATGTGCTGTTCGGCTTCGAAAATGTGCTCGGCCTGCGGCTGAACCCAGGTAGGCAGGCGCACACGGCAGAGGCGGTAGCGATCTCCGATGTCGGGCCGGAGGAGTTCGAGACGTGGCTGAACGTCGTCGTCGACGGCTTTGCCGCACCCGACACCCAGGGCATCGCGTCCCATGAGAAGTTTCCGCGCGACGCCATCGAACACTCGGTGCGCGACCTCACCTCGTCGAGTGGCTTCGTGGGTTCGCTCGCTCGGATCGACGGAGTGCCCGCCGGCGGTGCGAGCCTGCGCCTCAGCGACGGCGTCGCCCAACTTTGCGGAGCGGCGACACTGCCGCGTTTCCGACGTCGAGGCGTGCAGGGCACATTGCTGGCGATGCGGCTCGCCGCCGCCGCGGCCGCGGGCTGCGACCTCGCCGTCGTCACCACCCAGCCCGGTTCGAAGTCGCAGCAGAATGTGCAGAAGCTGGGCTTCCAGTTGCTTTATGCCCGTGCCATTCTCGTGCATCCGGCTCCGGCGACTTGATTGTGCGCTCGGCGAGGTGCTCAGCGAGAGGTCTGCCTGGGCCCGAGCGGGGTGCGTTTCGGGAACGAACGCACCCACCGGGATGGCGTCCCGGAAGGTTCGCCCACCCGGGGACTACCGGGCAGTGCTGGGCACGTCGGGTGCCGTACCCGGCTTACCTCCCGCAGTCAGGTTCGCGGTGTCGAGTTCCGGCGTGGTCATCTGGCTGTGGTTGCGTCTCGAGCAGTGATCCACCGGCAGAAGTCGCACCACCTCACACCCCGTGTCCCCACCGCGCACCCGGTATACGGGGTGTTTGGTTGGGACACGGGGTGTTTGGACCGGGTGAGGGCGATGGGGTTGGGGTAAGCATTGTTCGTTGCTCCGGAAAGGTGCGCCTACCCGGGGATTACCGGGCAGTGCTGGGCGTGTTGGGTGCGGTACCCGGCTTACCTCCTGCGGTCGGGTGTGTGGTGTCGAGTTCCGGCGTGGTCATCTGGCTGTGGTTGCGTCTCGAGCAGTGATCCACCGGCAGTCGCACCACCTCACACCCCGCGTCCCGACCTCACACCCGGTATATGGGGTGTTTGGTTGGGGCACGGGGTGTTTGGACCAGGTGAGGGCGATGAGGTTGGGGTAGCGCATTGTTCGTTGCGCCGGAAAGGTGCGCCTACCCGGGGATTACGGGGGCAGTGCTGGGCGTGTTGGGTGCGGTACCCGGCTTGCCTCCCGCGGTCGGGTGTGTGGTGTCGAGTTCCGCCGTGGTCATCTGGCTGTGGGGGCGTCTCGAGCAGTGGTCAGAAGGCAGTGGACACCCCGCGTTGGCACTTCACACCCTGTGTAGGGGGTGTCCGGTAGGGACGGGGGATGAGGGGATGCGGGTGGGTGGGTTGCCGTCGTGCTCTGCCGCCGTCTACACCGGTGAAACACGTGGGCGACCGGTTGATCAGGCGAGCGGGAAGAGCGGGAAGAGCGGGTCGCCGGGCGCGGTGTTGTTCGAGGCCGTCGTGCTCTGTTGCGCGCTTGGGTGCGCGATTGCCGAGTGGTCAGTGGGCGGGAGCTGATGATGTACTTGGCAATTCGTGGGTGCTGACGCGCGGCTTTCGGGTGAGCAGGACTGCCAAGGTGAGGAGCCAGCCGCTCCACAGCAGGTATCCGATGAAATTGAGCTGTTGCACTGCGGGCACGCCCCATGGTGCGGCTAGTCCGGTGAGGATGAGCAGCGCAGCGCCGATACCAAGGGTGGCGAACCAGCGGGGTAGTCCGCGCCGGGCCAGGCAGGTGGCCACGATGATGGTCCATATCGCTGTGCCGAGGTAGCCGATGGTTTCGCCGAGAATTGTGCCGAGTACACGGTTGAGCAGCTCGAATGTTTCTGTGGCCGTGGAGCTCTCCTCGGCGCGGGCGGCGTCGGCCGCGAGTGAGGGTACGAGCAGCGGCCAACGCAGCAGCCCGATCGCCTGCACCAGTCCGGCCGCGACACCGGCCAGGACGCCCCAGCGCATGGCCGGTGCGTCATCGAGACCGCCGATCAGCACCGCCAGTGGTATCAGGAGTATCGCCCCGAAGGCGAGCAGTGCGAACCATGCGATGGTAGCCGCCTCGTGCTGCCGGAACAGGGCCAGTACTTCTGTGCTCGGTTCGGACAACACCTGCGGGTAGTCGAATACCGTTGCCAGCCCTGCGAATCCGGCATTGACGATCACCATCGCCGCGACGAGCAGTCCCGAAATTCTGCGACGAACCCGGGGTGCAGCGCCGTGCTGGATTCCGGTGCCGAGAACTCCAGATTCTGCGGGTGTCGGTTGCGGCCGTCGACGATCGCCAGGTGCTCGACCCGTTCGGTGACGAACAGCTCGCATGAACTTGATCATCGAAGTCGGGACGGACTCATTTCCGCTGTGCGGGAACATGTTTGCCCGGGTCACGCAGTGCGTCGATGGTTGCTGCGATGGCCGCCTTCGTTTCGGTGGGTTGAATTCCGAACGCGGCCGTGGCAGCCGACGAGTCGACGACGAACGGGCGGTCGAATTGATAACGCACCTCGCGCATTTCGCGAGCTGAGGTGTTGAAAAGCCCAGCTGCCCACAAGATCGACGCGGGCATCCGAGCCACCCGTGCGGCCGGCGCGCCCGCTGTCGTTGCGGCAAGGTCGGCCAGGGCGCGGATGGACATCGGCGCAGCGGTGGGTGCGTGCCAGGCTCGGCCCCAAGCGTTCTCATCGTCGGCGACCGCGACAAGTGTGCGCGCCATGTCGCCGATATAGGTCCAGCTGTGTGGTGCGTCCGGATCGCCCGGGAACAGTGCTTTCTTCCCCGCGAGCACGGCGGGCAGTACAACGACCGTGAACGCCGAGTTCGCCTCGGCCCCGAGATAATCCGATCCGCGCACCTCGGCCGTGCGAATCCGGCCCGCCTGGTGGGCAGCGAGCGCCTCGGCCCAGATCTGCGCGCGCACACGGCCTTTCACGCTGTTGGGCCGCTGTGGCTGCTGTTCGGTGATCGGAGCGTCGGTCTCGCCGTAGCCGTAGAGGTTTCCGACACTGATCAGCACTGCGCCGGTCGCCTCGGCTGTCTGCGTGACGGCGGCGGCCAGCGGCGGGAAATCGGTTGCCCACCGGTGATATTCGGGTTGAGCACACTGATACAACGCGCTCGCGCCCGTGCTGTGCGTGATCAACGCGGATGCATCGGTGGCGTCGGCGGCGATACGCTCGATTCCGGGATGTTCCGGACCGGTGCCGCGCCGAGTGATCAGGCGAACGCGGTCGCCTCGTTCGGCAAGCAGTCGGGCCGTGGCTGTACCGACCGGGCCTGCTCCGATGACGATGTGCAGTGACATGGGCTTCTCGATTCTGACTGGCGTTTCGTTTCGAGAACACTGTTCTCTGATGTCTTCGACAGTAGCCTCGGACGACATCCTGAGTCAAGAACATTGTTCTCTAAAGCATCTGCCGTTCTCCGATGGGTTACTTGTTCTCTATACTTCGGGCATGTCCGCACCATCGCTGCGCGCCCGCGTACGCGCCGAAATGACCGAGGAGATCAAGGCGTCGGCCCGCCGTCGGCTGGCCGTCGACGGCGCGAACCTGTCGCTGCGCGGCGTCGCCCGCGACATGGGCATCGTCGCCTCCGCGTTGTACCGGTACTTTCCCAGCCGCGACGACCTGCTGACGGTGCTGATCATGGAGGCGTATCAGGCGCTCGGCGACGCGGCGGCGGCAGCAGAAGCCCAGATCCCCGCGCACGAGTCACGCCGCAGATGGCTTGCGGTCTGCTCGGCGGTGCGCGCGTGGGCGGCCGCGCATCCCGCCGAGTACGGCCTGCTCTACGGCAGTCCGGTACCCGGTTACGACGCACCGAAAGACACGGTGACTCCGGCGGCGGCCGTGGTTCTGCTCTTGGCCCAGATCGCGGAAGCGGCCGCAGACACTCTCGCGCCGATACCGGCGCCGACCCCCTTACCGGCACCCGTGCGCGCGGATTTTCGCATCTTGATCGAGCAACAAGCCTCGGAACTGCCCGAAGAGGTGCTCGACCGAGTCTTCGTCGGCTGGACCCAGCTGTTCGGCCTCGTCAACTTCGAAATCTTCGGCCGCCTCGACGGCACCATCGAGGCCCGCACCGAATACTTCGACTATCACATGAACCTCATGGCCGACCTAGTCGGCCTACCGTCCTGACCACCTCGGGCAGACGCACGACGGTGCAGGGCGACTCAGCGAACAGTGTCGAGTAGAACCGCCACGTCCACGTCGTCGACGGACCGGGCGATCGCGCAATGGCCATAGAACTCCCGCCACAGTGCTAGCGCGTGTCGGTGTCGCCGAGGCGGTGCCTTCTGGCCGGTCTTGACTATCGGGTTCACCAATGAGCGTGTCGCAGTGCCATGTTCGGTCCCTCCCGGTTCGGTCCGTGAAGCACAATCAGGCGGTGGCAGGCAGACTCGGCACAACATTTTCCGCCAAGCGTCGAGCGAGCACGCACGAGTCGGTGCTGCCGGTGTCGCGGTTCGATGGCGGATTGTTCAGGTTGAATTCGAGGCTTCCGCCCTTCATCTCCACGTCCACTGTGCACGCCTCTTTGATGAAGGGGCCGTCGAACTGGCGTGTCGAGATCGCCCGCCTACCACCGATGGTGAATTCGGTGGCCTCGGCGAAGTTGCGGCTGCGGATGAGATCTACGGTGAGATTTGTCGTTCGAATGCTTACCGCATATCCATTCGGCCTTACCCATCGACACCCGCGCCATATGACCCCGCCGCCCGCATCGCTCTCGGCGACGGATTTCATGCCCAGCTTTTCCGAGTCAAGCACGCTTTGTGGAACGTCGTTGCAGGGGTTGTAGCTGCGCGGTACACCCTCCGCAAGCGATGGTCGCGTGCTCGTCGAGGTCGCTGGCTTGGCTTCTCCGCCGGTCGATGGCCCACATCCTGACAGCAGGACAACAGCGCCGACGGCAAACGCGGCACTAAGCAGTGTGCTTCCCCTGCTGGTCATGGTTCCTTCCAGTCGCCGGCTGTCGGCAAATCGATCTCGATGAAGTCTTGTCGTCGTTGCCGCGTGGGTCCCCTCCCGGTTCGGTCTGTGCGGCAGTGGTCAGGAGGTGGCGGGCAGGCTGGGCACAACCTTTTCCGCCAAGTCACGAGCCATTTGACACGAGTCAAGCTTCCCGGTTTTGGTCGACTTCGGGTTGGTCATGTTGAATTCGAGGCTGCCGCCCTTCATCTCGACGTCTACGGTGCACGCTTCCTTGATGAAGGGGCCGTCGAACTGGCGTGTCGAGATCGCCCGTCTACCACCGATGGTGAATTCGGTGGCCTCGGCGAAGTTGCGGCTGCGAATGAGATCGATGGTGAGGTTGGTGGTTCGGATACTCACTCCATAGCTGCTCGATCGAACCCACGCGCAGCCGCGCCACATGACCCCGCCGCTCCCGTCGCTATTGGCGAGGGATTGCATACCGAGCTTCTCCGAGTCCAGCACGCTTTGCGGAACGTCCTTGCACGGGTTGTAGCTGCGTGGGACATCCTCCGCGAGCGGTGGTCGCGTGCTCGTCGGGGTCGATGGCTTGGCGTCTCCGGCTCCACATCCCGACAGCAGGACAGCAGCGCCGATCGCAAACGTGACACCAAGCAGTGTGTTTCTCCTGCTGGTCACGTGTTGCTTCCGGTCGCCGGTTGTCGGCAACATTGATCTCGCTGGAGTCTTGTCGTCGTTAGCATGTGGGTCCCCTCCCGGTTCGGGCTGTGCGGTAGTGGTCAGGCGGTGGCGGGCAGGCTGGGCACAACCTTTTCCGCCAAGCGCCGGGCGAGCACACAGGAGTCGATGCTGCCTGTGTCACGATTGGATGGCGGGTTGTTGAGGTTGAAATCGAGGCTGCCGCCCTTCATCTCGACGTTCAGGGTGCATGCCTCTTTGATGAAGGGGCCGTCGAATTGGCGTGTCGAGATCGCGCGCCGTCCATTGATGGTGAATTCGGCGGCCTCGGCGAAGTTGCGGCTGCGAGTGAGATCCACAGTGAGATTGGTGGTTCGGATGCTCACGGCGTATCCGTTGGATCGGACCCACGCGCATCCGCGCCACTTGACCCCACCACCCGCGTCGCCATTGGCCAGGTCCTGACCGTGCAGCTTCTCCGAGTCCAGCACGCTTTGCGGTACGTCTTTGCACGGGTTGTAGCTGCGTGGGACATCCTCCGCAAGCGGTGGTCGCGTGCTCGTCGGGGTCGATGGCTTCGCGTCTCCGCCGGTCGATGACCCGCAGCCGGACATCAAGACAGCAGCGCTAGCGACAAAGGCGGCACCGATCAGTGCGCTTCCCCTGCAGGGCAAGTGGTCCTCCCAATCGCCGGCTGTCGACACTGTTGATCAAGGCCGGCCCGGCTCCCCGCCCCCTGTTCAGCTGGGTTGACCGTACCGGCACGGTTTGGCGGTGTGCAAGGCGACAACTGGCCGGGATGCGCCGAGTTTCTGTGGCACGCTTGCATTTTCGGTCTAGATTTCGCCGCGACTGTTGTAGGGGTCTGGGCGCTATGGGTGGAATGCCATGGTGCGCAGAATTGTTCATACTGCGGGTGTCCTGTTGGCGCTGACTGAGCGCGGTCAGTTCGGCGTTCCTGTCGGATCCGGTGTTCGACTGCCCCGCTTACCGCGCTACCAGCGGTCCTCTTCGGCTTCGCGGAGTCGTTGGGTGACGCGGTCGATCCAGCCGGTGAAATGGGTGGTGAGGTCGGTAGGGGTGGTGGGGCGGACCGTGATGTGTTGGCCGCGCAGTTCGGTGTAGCGACCGTCGTCGCTGATGTCGTGCCATTGCACGGTGTTCAGTGGGTCGGTGAGTTTGTTGACCGGGCCGGTGTAGAGGAGTGCGGATCCGCCGCCGTCGGCGGGGCGGTGCAGGAGGCGTTGGTAGCGCTCGCGTGGAGTGTTGCGGGTGATGCTTTCGAGGTGGCCGTTGGGGCGGCCGTACAGGTCGTCGGGGTGGAAGGTGTCCGGTGGTTGGGTGCCGGGTTTGCAGGGTGGGAGGGCGCTGGCCAGCTGCGCGGTGAGGTGGTCGACGGGGAACAGGCGGCACCGGATGGGGCCTATGGTGTCGCCGAAGGTGGCTTGGGCCAGCGACATTGCGCGGTGGTCATTGCGGGCGCCGACGACGCGGTACACCCGGACGCCACCGTTGGGATTCTTGTGTCGGGTTGTGCCGCCGAAGATTTCGATGCGCATGGTCGAGGTGGTCAAGGTGTGCAGGGCGAGTTGGATCTCTTCGAGTTCGTCGCGGGAGTAGCGCTCGCGCACGGTGACGCGGTGGGCGTCGAAGTCGTCGCGGTAGGGGAAGCGACTGGTGAAGCGGAGTGGATTGGGGAACCGGTCGTTCGCGGGGCCGAACCATAGCGCGGCGAAATCGTCGGGCTCCCAAGTCCATTCAGCCATCTAGAGATTCCAATCGGTCGTGCGGGGTGAATTTGCGCTCGGCGCAGTACGGCGAGCAAGGAGCGGTGCTCCGGTTCGATCGACGGGGTGCGTCCGCGCTGGGCAGGAAGCGCACGGCCAGGTGCCGCGCAATCCGTTGCCGCGCAGGCCGCGCGGATGCGCCGGTCGGACCAGAGCCAGCGCAGTGGTCAGTTGCGGGTGGGTGGCGGCGGGGGTGCGGCGTCTCCGCCGATCACGCCACCGGGAAGGGTGGGCGCGATTTCGCCGATCAGTTCCGCCGTGTTTTCGGCATTGATGAGATAGTCCGGCGTGTCGTGGGTGTTTTCCTCATCGGACTTGCCCCGGCCGGCGCCGGAGCCCATGCCACCCATTCCCGGCATGCCGTTGCTGCCTGCGAGTCTGGCGGCGGCGGCTGCTGGACTGGTGCCCGTCGGTGTGGCGGGGACGCCGGGGACGCTGCGGCCAGGGCTCGGGGTGTTCGGCGTCCCGGGTGAGCCGGAGCCGCCGGGAGAGCTGGGCAGCCCGCTCGGGGTGCCCGCAGGCGTGGTCGGGGTGCCGGATTTGGATGGGTCGAGCGCGGTCGGGGTGGTCGGAGTGCTGCTCGGGTCTGTCGAGGTCGGATTGGTCCCGGACGGGTTGGTGTCCTCGGACGTCGAGTCATCGGTCGACTCGTCCTCGGTTTTGTTCTCCTCGGGATTCTCGCCTTCCGATTCCGTCGGATTCTCATTTGTGCCAGGGCTATTGGGGTTTCCCGTACCGGTGGGGTTCGTTCCCGGGTCGGTGCCGGTGGGTTTGGTCGGCTCGGAGATGTCCAGGGGGCTGGTGGGGTTGAGTGCGGTGGGCAGCACGGGGACTCGTCCGTCGAACTCGGCGAACTTCTTCACGTAGTTCTCGAGCATGGCGGTGCGAGCGCCTTCGGTTGCCTCGTTGCGGGTGTTTTCTTCCTCGGCGGCCCGGGGCGGCCACACGTTCGCGGTCCAGGAATGGTGGTTGGCCTCCGGGATCCCGCTGGCGACGCTGCGGATCGCGTCGGCTGCGGCCTCCATGTCGTTGGACATTTGGGTGATCAGCGGGGTCAGTTTGTGGGCGTCCGTGGTGTAGCGGGTGATCGCGTCTTTGGCCTTATCCGCCGCCGAGCCTTCCCATGACTCGGCGATCGAGCCTTGGACCGAACGGGCGAAGGTCTCGAGCCCCTGGTCCCATTGGGTGGCCACGTTGGAATAGGTCATGGCCGCGTCGTGGGCGGGTGTGGGATCCAGTGGCGTGAACGCTTCCTCGATGTCGGTGCGTTCCCAATGGAATACGTTCTCCCCACGTGGAGGGATTTGGGTGGACTCGTTGCCGGTCAACAGATCGCCCTTTCCTTACATACCTGGCCAGGAGAAGACCTTCGGCGTAGCCGGTGGCTGCTGCGGAAGGTTCGACTCCAGGTCCTGGTATTTGGTGGCCTGATCGGCGTCGACGCTGGTGATGCGTTCGCGGACGGTCCGGAACAAGGTTTGGAAGTCTTCGATGACCTTGTAGTGCGACTCCATGACCGCATAGACGCTGTTCGGGTTCTGCGTGCTCTGCGACTTCTCCCGCCAGCGCTTGACCATCGTCTTGCCGGACACCAGATCACGTTCGCCTTGCGGGGTGAAATGCTCACCGAGATCCCACTTATCCTGGTTAGAGATGCGGGTCATGGTTGTTTGAATCTGGCGGATGACGCCTTTGAAGTATTCGCAGTCGCGGTCGATGTAGACGAACTTCTCGAGATCCATCCGCACCGTCAGCCGACCCTCACGGGCCTCGGTGATGAGGTTCGCCAACGGTCTCTCTGGCGTCTTGTCGTCATTTGCCATGGGGTCCCCTCCCAAAATTCGGTCCGTGAGTCAGTGGTCAGGCGGTGGCGGGCAGACTCGGCACAACCTTTTCCGCCAGGCTTCGAGCAAGCACACAGGAGTCGGTGCTGCCTGTGTCGCGGTTCGATGGCGGGTTGTTCAGGTTGATATCGAGGCTGCCGCCCTTCATCTCGATGTTCAGGGTGCATGCCTCTTTGATGAAGGGACCGTCGAACTGTCGTGTCGAGATCGCTCGCCGACCGCCGATGGTGAACTCGGTGGCCTCGGCGAAGTTACGGCTGCGAATGAGGTCGACAGTCAGATTTGTGGTTCGGATACTCACCCCGTAGCCGTTTGGCCTTACCCATTGACAGCCGCGCCATCTGACCCCGCCGCCCCCATCGTTATTGGCGACAATTTTCATTCCAAGCTTCTCTGAGTCCAGCACGCTTTGCGGAACGTCCTTGCACGGGTCGTAGCTGCGTGGCACGTCTTCCGCCAATGAGGGCCCAGCGCTCGTCGACGTCGAGGAGGGTTTGGCGCTTCCGTCCGTCGATGACTCACAGCCGGTCAACAGGAGAAGAGTGCCGAGTGCGCACGCGATCCCGAGCGGTGTGCTCCCCCTGCTGGTCATGTGGTTCCTCCCGGTTGCCGACTGTGTCGAGGATATCGATCAGGGTCGGCCCGGCTCCCCGCCCCCATTCAGCTGGATCGACCGTACCGGCCGGTCAATCAGCGTGCAACCGTCCCCAGGGCGGGTTCCAGCGAAGTAGAAGGTGTGCGCTGCGGGCGCGGACCGCGACCTGGGTGCCTTCTCGATACGCAAAGTGCCGCCGTGTGATCACAGCTAACGCAGGCGCGAATGCAACCCGTCGAACCGGTTCCCCAGCACTGTGTAGGCATCCAGCCACCCGCTGCTGGCCGCGATCTCACACAGCGGCCCGGTCGGCACGAATAGGAATGAAAGATCGGGTAACCGGCTCAGATCTCCCTGCCGGATGCGCCGGGCATGATCGGTCAGATCATCCACGAGCTCCCGCTCATCCGGGTACCGAGATTGCCAGATCAGCTCCTGCGGCGTGCGTTTCACGATCGCCAACACCTGATCAAGGATGCCAACGATCTCCACCGCGGCCGACTTCATCCCGCCAGCATGCCATGCCCGGACCGAACACCGAGCGACAGTTTGCGTCAGCCCACGCCGAGCGCATCGAGGATCATCGGGCGCGCCGTCGCGAGCGCTTGCTGCCAGTACGGCCACGTGTGGGTTCCGTTGACGACGTCGACGCGAGCGGTGATTCCGAGCGCGGTGATTCGATCACGGAACATCTGGGTGGCGGCTGTCGCCATCGCCTCGAGGCCCATCGCGTTCACCGTGTTGCCGACCCCGTACGGCAGGTCGAGCGGACCGGGCACGCCATTGCCCGCCCAGACGTATATCGGCAGTCCGCGCAGCAATTCGGCCTGCACAGTGGCGTCGTTGCGGGTCCAGGCGGGGTCCTTGGCCGGGCCCCACATGTCGTCCACGTTGAAGTTGCCTTCATCCCACATGGCAACGCGCATCGCTTCGTTCCAGAGCGGATACGTCGGATGCACGAAGCCGGAAAAGGATCCGGCGAACTTGAACTGGTCGCGATGGTGGCCGGCCAGCGTCAGGGCGGCGTTGCCGCCCATGGAGGCCCCGACGATGGCGTTGTTGGTGCGCGAAACGCCGTACCGTTCCAGGAACGTAGGCAGCTCCTGGGTGAGGAAGGTCTCCCATTTGTACGTCGTCGTCTGACGGTTGGTACTACTCGGCCGGTACCAGTCGGTGTAGAAGCTCGAGTGACCACCGACCGGGAACACCAATGTGACGTTGTCGCCTGCGAATTGGCGCAGCGCGTCGGTATCGGTCGTCCACTGACTGTGGTCGGCGGGCGCACGGAAACCGTCGAGCACGTACAGGGCCGCGCTTCCGCCGCGGCGCGCCCACTGCACCTGAACTTTGATCGGCCCCATGCCGGACGGCACGAAGAGCTCCTGGTAACCGCCTGCCGGTGTGCGCAATATCGGTGCGTGGACCGGGGCGGCGGTAGCCACCGCCGCACCGATCGACGACATCAGCGCAGCTGTCGCTATGACAGCGCCGGTCTTCCGCAGCCAACCACGAATTCCCCGCTTGTCCCCAGATCGCGCTGCTCCACCCACCCCGTATACCTCCTGTTTGTTCCCCGGTCGGTGACCGAGGAGACCCGAATTCGACTGCCGTTCAGGCCAAGTCGCTGTCCGCGCGCTTGCGGTCCCGTCACGCCCCGGTGCGGAAGGACCATCATAGGTTGTGTCGTGATCGCTCTCGAGCCGCCGTGAACGTACAGCGCACGGGTGAACTGTCGTCAGCGTGTACGTGCGCTCGAGGCTCGCTCGAGAAGATGCTGTCCCGAATGTGGAGTTGTAGTCAGAGAAATCGTCAACTCTGGTGTCACGCTCCTCCTTCATACAGTGGCTCGAACGCTGTCGTCACCAGTGGGGAGGGCAGCCCGGCATTTCGAGGTCTCCCACACGAATCCGTGGCAATGGCTCGAGTAGAGGTCCGCGGAAGGCCCAGTTGGTTGTTGGTCTATAGCCGCTCTTCGAGCACTTTCACGAGGGCCGAGGCAATGAGGGCCACGGCCCGATCATCGTCATGGGTCAGTTGCCGCAGGGTAGTGAGCGCGATAGTCCCCGGCATCTCGGCGAGTGCCTGTGTCAGCCGCATCCGCACCGCCGAATCCGCTGTGTGGCCGGCGAGTTCATCGACTATCGCACTCATGATCCGGTCCGCCCACTCGGCGTCGCATGCCAAGGTTCCCAGTATCTCGGCCGCCTCGACATCGTTCGGGCCTTCGACCACCGTGCCGACGAGCGTCGGCACAGCTCGGGTCACGCCCCGCGCACCCAGTGCCAGAGCAGCATGTCTGCGGATCGTCGGGTCCGTATCCTCGAGCGCGTCCGTGAGCACCGCGGTCGCCTCGTCGCCGGGTAGTTCGGCGAGGGCCAGGACCGCGCGCCGCCGGATGCCGACGTTCTCCGAGCTCATGGCGGGTATCAGGCTTGTCACACCGTCACCGCCCGCCCTCGCGAGTGCCCACCGCAGGGCCCCGGCAACGTTCGGATCGGATTCGATGAGGACCGCCTCGGCCAGCAGCTCGGCGGGCATCGGCAGGTCCTCGGCCGGGGCCAGGACGGCTTGCTGCCGCCGCGCGGCACTCGGCGATGCGAGTCCGTGCAGGAGTTCGACGATGCGTGCGACGTCCTGCCAGCTGGAGGGCTCGGCCGTCTCGACCGTACGGAGCCGCTCGAGGAGCTCCTGCTCCCGGTTCAATCGGTCCTCGGTTTTTCGGATGAGGTCGCCGACCAGTGCGGACGGGGTGAATCCGGGATCGTCGAGAGCGGATCCGATCTGGCGCAGTGACAGTCCCAGGGATCGCAGCCCCTCCACGTGGAAGATCCGCCGGATGTCCTCGGCAGAGTATTCCCGGTAGCCACCCACGGTGCGGCCTGTGGGTCGTACCAGCCCGAGGGAGTCGTAGTGCCTGAGCATCCGGGCGCTCACCCCCGAGCGGCGCGCCACCTCACTGATCAACATGCAGTTGCCTCCTCCTGGTCCGGACCGAGCGCGACGACCCGTCGTGCCTCTTCGACGGCGAAGTCGAATCCAGCGTCCGGGTCGTGCAGCAGCCGCCGGGTGGCGCTCGCATGCGCACGCACCGTCGGGTTGTGACTTGCCATCGCCGCCTGCAGGATCGGCTCGATCACGTCGCCGAGCGCGACGAGGGCACGGCTCAGACTCAGCCGTACGTCGCGGTCGCCGCGGCCGAATTGCGTGGCCAGTTCCGCGGCCAGACCTTCCTTCTCCCCGTGGGGCGCGAGAACGACGGCAGCGCGCCATGCACTCCGCGCGACCTCGTCGTCGCAATCGTGCAGCAACGACCGCGTGATTGCGGGCCACACGTTCTTGTCCCCGATCTTCGACAGCGTATGCAATGCCTGGCTCCGAGCCTGTGCGCGTTCGGAGCCAAGTTCCGCGCGCAGCTTCGGAACCGTAATCTCTGACGGGAGGCGGGTCAACGCCCACGTGAGCATGTCGCGCACGAAGAAGTCCGGCTCGATCGCGCACCGTTCTACGAGTACATCGACGAGACCGGGTACGGGATGCGTACCGATTGCCAGGGCCGCCTTCAGCCGCGTCGACGAGTTCCCAACGGCCAATGCGTCGAGCAGCCGCGTGTCCTGTGAATTCCTGTGTGTCGAGTTAATGGGGACCACCTCCGACCGCTAGTGAAGGCCTTCTCACAGTGACAATGTCAAGTACACGGGCAAGACGCGATGAACATCGTCGTACTCCACGACTACATTCGGGCCAGCCTGCTGGAACTCATGGCTGAATCCCGGCACCGCAAACCCGAGAACCTGCGCCGCTACTTCGAGCCCTCCGCCCACGCCATGCGCGACCTCACCAGCCTTATCGGCCCCGGAGCCGAACGAAATCAGCGCATCCTGGCGCGTCGCGGCGATGAAGGACATCTACAACGCCGAGGACATCGACAAGGCGCAGTTGGCGGTGAAAGCGTTCGACATCGACTACGGGAAGAAGTATCCGAAGGCGGTCGCGAAAATCGTCGACGACCTCGACATGCTGCTCGAATTCTTCAAATACTTGGCCGAGCACTGGATTTACCTGCGCACCGCCAACCCGATCGAATCCACCTTCGCCACAGTGCGATTGCACCAAGGTCACCAAGGGACCGGGCTCCCGCGCGGCCGGAATCGCCATGGCCTACAAGCTGATCGAAGCCGCCCAGGCCCGTTGGCGCAAGGTCAACGCACCCGAACTTGTCGTCCTCGTCCGCAACGGCGCACTGTTCCACAAGGGCGAGCTCCTCGAACGCCCCCGCGACATCACACCCGAATCATCAACCGAACCGGCCGAAACCACCGGAACGGAGGTCGCCTGAAACTCAGGATCCAAGTAGTTGACAATTACGGGCACAAGAAACCGACAGACAAACGAACAAAGAGCGAGCCGTCATGCTTTACACCTGGGTCGAGTCCGCCGGAGGCCCCCTGCTGATCGCCCCCGAATCAGAACTTGGTCACTGGGGCGGAGCAACCGACTTGGACGGCCCCGTAGAAACCTGGGGCGACTACGGCAGAGCCTGCTCGGTCGAGGGATACATCGGCCTGGTCACGATCGGCTCTCAGCAGGCATTGGTCCTTGGAGACGAACCCGCTCGCACGACATATCTCCCAGCCGAGCGGGTGTTCCTGCGATGGGCAGCGGCCGACTCCGAAGAAGAACTCGTCGCCGCAGCGCGGCAAGCATTACAAGAACGCATCACGTGGGATCAAGACGAAGACCTCGTCTGGGAAATACGAGAGCCCGTCATGCTTTTCGACTCGGCCTGGCCGGGAGCTGAGATCGAACTCGACAACCAGCTCCGCATCGCCCTCGATCCAGGGCATTACCGAGTCCGGGCAACCTACATCAAGGACCCCGGCAACTGGATGATCCTCGTTCAGCTCCAGCCAGCCGTCGGCAAGCACCTCAACGACACCACCCCGACGGAAGTCGCCTGAACCTTGCTGATCCACAGGTCTTGACAATATCTCGTCAGGGATCGGCCCAGGGTTATGCATCGACCAATCGCGGCGGTCTCAGTGTCAGTGGTGTAGCCGCACTCGCCAGCCCGAATCCTCGTGCCCTGGACGGCAACTGGCGAAATCATCCACCAACTGGGCCGGGGAGGAAACAGAATCTCGAGATCATGGCCAACTGGCCACGCATTCTGAGATTTGGCCATCACTTTTGAGACCCACCATGTTTTGTGTCTGGCTCAGGCGGGCCGGTTGAACTCTCCGTTAGTGACGCCAGCGGTGAAGGTGTCCCATTCGCTCGGCGTGAAGATCAGTGCCGGGCCGGTCGGGTTTTTGGAGTTACGTACGCCGACATTGGCACCCTCGAGCCATGCCACCTCGACACAGTCGGTTTGGCCGCTGCTGTGGCTGCTCTTGAACCAGGGCGCACGGGATAGGTCAATGTTGTTCACGCTCAGGCTCCTACGTAGCACGGGCCGCTGTGAGGGGTTCGGTGTTTGTGTCTGGTTCAGGCGGGGCGGTTGAACTCTCCGTCGGTGATGCCAGCGGTGAAGGCGTCCCATTCGCCCGGGGTGAAGACCAACGCCGGACCGGTGGGGTTCTTCGAATCGCGGACGCCGACGCCGCTGCCTTCGAGCCATGCCACCTCGACACAGTCGCTCTGACTGCCACTGTGGCTGCTCTTGAACCAGGGCGCACTGGATAGGTCAATGTTGTTCACGCTCAGGCTCCTACGTAGCACGGGACGCTGTGAGGGTGTTCGGTATTTTGCGTCTGGCTCAGGCGGGTCGATTGAACTCTCCGTCAGTGACGCCAGCGGTGAAGGCGTCCCATTCGCCCGGCGTGAAGATCAGTGCCGGGCCGGTCGGGTTCTTGGAGTCACGTACGCCGACATTGGCACCCTCGAGCCATGCCACCTCAACGCACTCGGTTTGGCCGCTGCTGTGGCTGCTCTTGAACCAATTCACTCCGGACAAGTCAGTATTCACGCTGCGTAACTCCTTGCTGCCCGCCTGAGCAGGTCTCGCGATCTCGTTCCATCCATGCATGTACTCCGTATGGCCGTAGCAAGCTCAGCATAACGCCGTACATCGTCGGCACTCTCGAGGTAAAGATCCGCCTTACCGGCACCTTCGAAGTAGACCAACGGTGGCTCAACCGGCTCGCCCTTGGTATCAGTGCCGAAGTCGAGGATCGCGAACGGACCGTGCAACAGCCCCCGCATGGATCCGCTAGTGAACGGGTGTATCTGAAGTGAGAGATTTGGGAGTTTGCTGATCTCGGCCAGGTGCCGAAGCTCTGCGGCCATGATGCGAGGGTTGCCGACGACCCGGTGTAGAGCCGATTCGTGAAGCAACAGTTCAAGCCTCACCGGGTCGGACTTGCGGGTGAGGATGGCTTGCCGTTTGAGTCGCAGTTCAACCCGACGGTCGATGTCCTCCTGACTGCTATCGCTGTAGAACGCGCTGATCAAGGCACGTGCGTAGTCAGCCGTCTGCAACAAGCCCGGAACGATCTCATGGTACGAAATCAGCTGGCGTGCAGAGGCTTCGAGCCCGAGATACATATTGAATGTGGAATCGCTGTAGAGACCGTCGAACGCAGTGTGCCAACTCTTGACCTGTGCTTGCTCAGCGAGTTTGAGGACGCGGTCGGTTTCGTCCGCCGCCACTCCGTACGTCTCGCACAGGGCTCTGATCTCGCGAATCTTGACCTTCGCCACTTGGGCGGTTTCGATGCGGTGTAGCCCACTCTTACTTAGCTCGGCCAGCCTCGCGGCTTGGTCGAGGGGCAGTCCCTGCCCCTCGCGGGTTTCGCGGAGGAATCGCCCTAGCTGTCGCCGGGGAAGGGTCGAAGCGGCGTCTTCGCCGGTCAAAGTTCTTGCACCCCCTGCAAATCTGGGACGGTCACGACTCGAATGTGGAACGCACTGTACGTCTGAACCGGGATACGTCCTGCGGATTTGGGACAACTCTGTTTGGGAATCCCAGATACCTCGTCTCATCGTATCGCTCGTGGTGTGCTTGGTAACAGCGTTCGGATGACGCCGCAGGTCACAGCCTCGGAAAGTCCCCAAATTGCAGGAACTGCACCAACTTCAGCTAAGTGCATCGTGGCTCGGAATCCACGCCTACGAGCAAATAGCGATGGTTGCTGCTGGTCACCCGAATGCCCCAAACCCGCACACCGACCAGGTTCCGGGGGAACCATGACACACACGCAAGTCATCAAGTCGCCGCCGCCGCCCGCGATGAGCGACAAACCGAAAGCCATTGGCTTCGTACGCAATGACGTGTCCGGGCTGGATGCGCCACGCCACGCCACGGACGTCCAGCGGCACGCTCACGCACTCGGCTACCAGTACGTGTACACCGTGCGACCACCGGTCGACGTCGACGACCCGATCGGGTACGTGCTCGGTATGGCGGCCGGGCTCGGCGTCGACGTGATCGTTGTCTTCGACCTCGGGCACGTGAACTGCCTACCGGCGTTGATCTGCGATGAGGGTTTCGACCTGGAAACCGTTTGCCGGCAAAGCATGTGGGCCCGCACCGCACAGCCACTGCCTGGCGTCGCGATGGGGGCCGCGTGATGCGCGAAGAAACGATCGTCACCCCACCGACCATCTGCGGCTCAGCCGAAGTCGAGCTGGCGCACCGGCAGATGCGCAGACACCGTGCATGCCGGATCGACCGGTGCGCGTGGAAATGGGTGGCGTACTACACGCTCGTGCACCACAGCCGGATCGCGCCGCAGGAGTTCAGCCCGCGCGAACGCGCCCACCTGCGTGGCATTGCCTTTCCGATCGACACCATCGAACGGTGCCAGCCCGATGGCGCACCCGAACTTCCCACATTCCAACAGGTGCTCGACGGGCTCGCGCAACTAGCACTACCACCGACCTATCCGGGCAATGGCTGCGAGCGGTGAACGGCGCATGGGCACCTGGCAGGTAATGCACAGCATTCTCGCGGTTGTCGGGAGCGGCGCGTGCGCCATAGTCGGAGTCGCGTGCGTGTGGCCGGTCGACAAGCCACGCCGCCACCGGGCTGCCCGAGGCCGCTGCCCGATACGGCCGGTCGAATGGCCGAAGGCGTGGACATGTGGCCCACCCGGTCGGCCGTTCACCCTCGCCGACGCCCATCTGGCAATGCAGCTGCACCGCGATCACGACTGCGAACGCAAGCACGCCGCGTTCGACGCACTGGTAGCCGCCGGACGCATCCATCCCGATTCATCACGCCGACATCGACTTTGGGGGAAGCCCTGGTGAACGAGAACGAAAGGCGGTCACGGTCCGTGACACGGCAACAGGATTCGTTTGTGGCGCGAGTGCGTTTCCTCGAGGCTCGGGCCGAGCAGGGCGGGTACCTACTCGTCCATGCCGAGCATCCACCGAGCGGCTGGACACTGTTGGCCGCCGAAGACGGCGAGCCCGTCTACAGCGGCAGCCTGGATCAGATCGATGCGTGGTTGAAGTCGTAGCGGCCGCCAGGTGCCGGGAGATGGTCCTGGTCGGCCGCGCTCGCCGGATCGAACATCGCCGCTACCAATGACATTCGAGACAGGGGGCTTCGGTGCGGAGTGCGGTGGAGTCGGGCAATGGTTTGTGGCCGCACCAAGCCGAGGCTGCCGAGAAGGTCTGTATCGAGCTGGGCGAACGAGGGCGGGCGACGGTTGTGGCCGCGTGCGGAACCGGTAAGACGCTGATCGGTGCGGAGTGCTAGGTGCGCCTGATTCCCTGGGGCTACCCGGCAACCTGTGCGACCTACAGCATTCCGACAGCTTCCCTAGCTAATCGCGTCGATCAGCAACTTCGCTGCCAACGTCGCCCCGTCGGCGCGGATCATGCCGGCCACCACGCCTGCGCGCGCTCGGGTGGTGGACGTCAATGCCGTGTCGAGAGCGGCGGAAAATGTCGCTGTATCGGGACCAGCGTCCTCACAGGCCGCGCCAATGCCGAGACCGACCACCCGGCGTGCCCAGTACGACTGGTCCATCATCTGGGGTACCACCACTTGAGGCACGCCGGCCCGGGCGGCGGTCGTTGTCGTGCCCGCGCCGCCGTGGTGGATGACAGCGGCGACCCGAGTGAACAGCGCCTGATGGTTGACCTCTCCAACGGCCATGCAGTCGGGGAGGTCGTCGATCGCGGCCAACTCGGCCCAGCCACGGGAGAGGAGCACACGGCGGTTGTGCGCGCGGATTGCTTCGATCGCGACCCCGGCGATGCCGTTGTGCACCAGCATGCTGCCGAAGCCGATATACACCGGGGGTGTACCCGCGTCCAAGAACGCCTCCAATTCGGCGGGGAGGGGGCGTTCGTCGGGCACGATCCAGGCACCGGTCTGTACGACGTCCAGACCGGGTGATTCTGGCCATGGCCCCAGAACCGGGTCCGCTGCCAACCACGGGCGGTCGGTGATCACATGGTCGCGCACACTGCCCACCGGTGGCAGCCCGAGCGCCGCCCTGCGGGTATCCAGTGCTTCACCGAACTCCGCGTTCCACCCCTGGGCGTCGATCTCCCACTGCAGTTGGTTACCAATCGACTCCGGCGCAGGCCGATCGCCCGGCATCCGCGGCATCGGCGGATGATGTGGCGAGGGCAGGCTGGTCGGCTGGTAGCTCGCGTACTGGTAGTGGATTCCCAGCTTCTCAGCGACCGACCGACCGGCGATCTCCGTAATGCCGGTTGCTATTACCGCATCGCATCCTGCGGCTGCTGTGGAGATCGTGTCGAACTGATATGCGGGCCACTGGTCTGCGTAGTCCAGCCGATCCGCCAGCGAGGCTTTTGCGCCATGCGAACCGGGCATCGGCGGCCCCAACGGCACCAGCGGCACACCCACCTCGGTGAAGCGCCTCGCGAAGTTCGGTGGCGCGCACACCCGCACCTGGGCTCCGAGCTCCCGCAACCGCAGCGCGAGTCCCAAGGCCGGCTCGATATCGCCGCGCGTCCCGCTCGCCGACAACAGCACCCGCAACGCCACTCCTTATTCGCGTGTTCCGGCGTGGACCGTAGTCGGCCATAGGAAGTCCGACGATCAAAGTGTCCCCACCGGTGACGACGGCTTCGGAGTGGTGACTCGTCAGGCTCGCTGCGGTTGTGACGAGTGGCTCGGCTCCTTTCGGGCAATGCGCCCGGCGACCTCGTGGGTGTCTACGGCGGAATATTCGGTGTCGTTTCCGATCCGAGTCACGGATACTCGGCACATTCGGAGGCGGGGAGAGGATGCGCGATGAGCGATCGGAACGATCTGTTGCTGGAGGGTGTCGTCGGGTCGTTCGCCTACGGGCTGGACACGCCTGCCAGCGACGTCGATTATCTCGGCGTCTATGTGGAGCCGACGCGGACCTTCCTCGGCCTGCACCCGCCGACTCGGGATCGGGGTACCCGGCACGGCCGAGATGGTGCGGACGCCACCTATCACGAGGTCGGCAAAGCGGTGGGACTGATCCTGTCGTGCAATCCCACTGTCAGCGAGATCCTGTGGCTCGACAACTACACCGTCGCAACCGATTTCGGTACCGAGCTGGTGAGCCTGCGGTCGAGTTTCCTGTCG
The DNA here is from genome assembly GCF_042675075.1 of Nocardia sp. GCM10030253. NCBI lineage: Bacteria > Bacillati > Actinomycetota > Actinomycetes > Mycobacteriales > Nocardiaceae > Nocardia > Nocardia sp. GCM10030253. Next base: position 127,716 of record NZ_JBHTDL010000016.1, read on the forward strand.
GCGCAGCGAGTTCGGCACTCGTACTTCGGCTACGCGATGGCACAGTTCCGCCGGATGCTGCATCGCCGTGAGACCCAGGGACTGCACGATCCGCGGCTGGCCAAGCACGCCAGACATACCCTGCGGCTGCTGTGGCAGGGGTACGAGCTCTATACGACCGGAGTGCTGCCGGTCCGATTGCCCGACCCCGAGCCCTACTTCGAATTCGGCCGCCAGATGATGGAGGAATCCGGCGAGGCCACGGCGAAAGCGCTGATCGCGGAGTACGAGCAGAAGTTCGACACCGCGAAGACTGTATTGCCGCAGCGTGCGGACGAGGCTCCACTGGAGGATTTTCTGCAGCGGTTGCGTCGCGCGCATCTGGACAATTGATCGGACCGCGAAACTGGCACGGCACGACGGCTCGTGTCCCATACTTGACTCGCGAGTTTCGTGCCGGCCACCACCACCGGGGTCTGTTTCCGCGGTTGCAGAAGTGGTGATGGCGCTAGTAGACCGCCTCTCAATTCGCGGCCCGCGTCTGCCTGATGCGTGGGAAAGTCCGCGGAAGTCAGCTTCACCGAGAGCCGTGATCAACGGTGAGAGGGAAGTGATCGTCATGCCTGGTAACCGCATAACCGAGAATGGTTGGCGCGAGTGTGATCGTAGGGACTGCGAGACGCTTCTGGTCCCAGGCACTCGAAATGTGCGCATCGAGATCCGGGACGGTGACGCCGCCACGATTCTGACCGCCTGGGCCGCGTGGTGGCACCGCAATGTTCGCCCGATAGATGTCTACAGACCTCGCGACTACTGGGGCTGGAGTGAGGATAACGACGTCTGGAACTCCAACCACTTGTCCGGCACCGCCATCGACCTCAATGCCACGGCCCTTCCTTGGCAACGCCACACTATGCCGCAGCACCAAATAGACACGGTCGAGCGTGGGCTGGCGTTGTTCGAGGGCACCGTGTTCTGGGGTGGGCACTGGAACCGGGTCGATGAGATGCACTGCCAGATCGGGCTGCCTCCGACGAGCCCGAAGATCGCCGAGTTCGCCGACCGGCTCCGCGAGGGCTATCTGAACATCTTCGGCCCGCCTGACCCGTTGGCCTTCCCGTTGCCGGCAGGCTATTACTACGGGCCACTGGAGGGCCCGATGGAGTCGATCTCCGGGGAGCACGAGAGCACCTCGCAGTGGGCCAAAGACGGGCTCGGCCGCTGGCAGGCGGCGCTGGACCTGCCGGTCACGAAGAAATGGAACGATGGGCTCACCCCCAAGGCCGCCACCACGTTGCAGATGGAGAAGGGCTGGCCGCCCAATCCGCTGTTCGGCTACGGCGGAGTCTATGAAGGTGAGTGGAATGCGGTGATCAAGGACGGTTGGCGTCTGCCAGAGGACTGGGACCCGGACAAGATCCACGGCCATGAGCCACCGATCACCGAGTGGGGCGACTACAGCCATTACCAGGCCGCATATGTCAACGACTCCTACCCGTACAAGGTAATTGCCTTCCGCGCCTCCATCGCCGATCAGGCCGACGAGAAATTCTTGAAGAACATGCGTATCGCCAAGGAGATGGTGGCCCGCGGCAAGCTCGAGAAGATCATCGCCTATCACTTCTGGGTGCCCGGCCGTGACAACTGGGGCACCTTCAAAGATCAGCTGGAGTCGTCCGGTGGGGTGTTCCCGGAGCTGGCGTTCATGCTCGACGTCGAGGACGGCGGGGAGAAGTGGAACATTCGCGGCGATCAGACCGTGGGGGTGAAGGAGTTCATCAAGAAGGGCCAAGAGTATTTCGGCAACAAGCACGCCGCCTCGATCTACACCAACTTCACCGCGAACCCTGACCTGCTCATCGGGATCAACGACATCGAGCTGCGCGCGGTCAAGCTGATCGTGCCGCGCTATTACGGTACGGACCGCCCGCCCGCGACTCCGCCCGGCGTCAGCTGGTTCGGTCATCAGTACTCCGACCGCGAGGACACCCCGCCGTTCGGGCCGAGCGACATCAACATGTCGAAAGTGCCGCTGTCGGTGTGGCTGGAGGCCTGGGGTGTCAACGCAGCTGTGGCGAAGCCGCCCGTTGAAGAACCGGAGAGAATGCTGGTTCAACCCAAGTCGTCCGGCGACGACGAGATTTGGGAGGCGCTGAAACGCATAGCGGCCAAGTCGGACGTGGATCTGAGCGATATACGGGCCGGCAACGGCCGTCGTCGTCGTTCAGTTGCCGGCCGCCGATGAGCGCGCCGTACGCGGTCGAGCCGCTCGGGATAGAACCTTCCGGCTGATCGCTTACATCAACGGTTCGGGTCCGCCGACGGTGGTCGGCGGACCCGACACAGGCGCCCGCCAGCTTGTGCCGTGGACCTGGTCGCTCATTGACCGGTGAAGGTGCCCTCCAAGCGGTTCCGCGAACCCGGGTGGACCAGCCGCGCCGCGCTGACCAACCCTCGCGCCGACCACGTCCGCCGCCGAATCAATAGGCAAGGTTCGGACCGCTTGATTCGGAGCAGGCGGCATTCGTCCGCGCTGCCGAGGATTGCTTCCACGATGTGCTCGCCGCGTTCCAGCGGCGCGACTTCGCTCAGATAATTGTTCGGTGTTTTCAGCGTGAAATCTTGGTCGAGGTAACCGGGGGCTTCGCTCGGATTGACGTACCTGTCCTCGACCTGAATAGGCGTGTCGTCTTCGAAATGCACCATCAGTGAGTGAAAGACTGTGCCGCGCATCAGATCCTGGATGACCGGGTTGGCCGTGTCGGCGTGTTCCTGGCGCACGTAGATCACCTCGGTGCGGTGCCGGTGGCCGCGTCGTTGGATCTCATCGGCGATGTTCTTCACCTCGAAGAGTGGCGATGCGGTCTTCGGTGGGGCGACGAAGGTGCCGACACCCATCATGCGCACGATCAGTCCGTCGGCGGTGAGTTCGCGCAGTGCGCGGTTGATCGTCATGCGTGACAGGCCGAGTGCGGCGACGAGCTGGTTCTCCGAGGGCAGCTGATCGCCCTCGGACCACTGTCCCGAATTGATCTGTGCGACAACGAGATTCTTCACGCGCTCATAAGCAGGAGCCGATTCGGTTCCCGCGTCGTTGTACAACGCAGCAAGCTCTGCGTCGACGATCGCCACGATTCGAACCCCTTATCCATTGACTGCATCGCTGATCATCCCATGTGGTCGGCGCGTGCCGGGCAGCGCTTGACATGAGGTTGTCTATACAGGACTATACATCCTGTTCACGGGAAAACGTGAGCCAGCGCACAGTGCGTACGAGATCGCGGGCCACGCCGCGCACCTCGCACCGCACCAGCCGGACTCGCGGGAAGAGAGACAGGCCTATGACCATCGACGAACCATCCGAAGTCGTCCTCGCGCCGGAGCGTCACACCATCGACGTGATCCCCGACGACGAACGGCATGGCTCCCCGTTCAGCCAGTTCACCCTCTGGTTCGGCGCCAATATGCAGATCACCGCGATCGTCGACGGCGCACTGGCCGTCGTGTTCGGGGCGGACGCGATCTGGGCGATCGTCGGCCTGCTGATCGGCAATGTCCTCGGCGGCGCTGTGATGGCGTTGCATTCCGCGCAGGGTCCGAGACTCGGACTCCCGCAGATGATTTCCAGCCGCGCCCAGTTCGGCGTCTTCGGCGCGGTGCTTCCGCTCGTACTGGTGGTGCTGATGTATCTCGGGTTCGCCGCCACCGGCAGCGTGCTGGCCGGCCAAGCGATCAACAAGATCCTGCATATCGACAGCCCGACCGTCGGCATCGTCATCTTCGGCGCACTCACCGCATTCGTGGCGGTGACCGGGTACAAGCTCATCCATATCGTCGGGCGCATCGCCACGGTCATCGGCGTCATCGGATTCACCTACCTGGCGATTCGGCTGTTCGTCGAGTACGACGTGTCGGCCGTGGTTGGCGTCAAGGGCTTCGACATCGCGACCTTCCTGCTGGCGATCTCCCTCGGCGCGGGCTGGCAGTTGACCTTCGGGCCCTACGTCGCGGATTACTCCCGCTACCTGCCGCGCGACACGAGCGCTCGCGCGACGTTCTGGTCGACCTTCGCGGGCAGCGTGATCGGGTCGCAGTGGGCGATGACCTTCGGTGCGCTGGTCGCCGCGGTGGCGGGCAAGGCATTCCTGGGTGACCAGGTCGGCTTCGTCGGCAACCTTGCCGGGCCCGCCGTCGTCGCGACGCTGATCTACCTCGTGGTGCTTGTCGGAAAGCTGACCGTCAACTGCCTCAATGCCTATGGCGGCTTCATGTCGATCCTGACTACGGTGACCGCGTTCAACGGGCAATCCAAGATTTCCGCCGCCGCCCGTACCGCGTACATCGTCGGCTTCACCGCGGTCTCGGTAGTCGTCGCGGTCGGCGCCAGCGCCGACTTCCTCAACAACTTCAAGAACTTCGTTCTGGTGCTGCTCATGGTCTTCACCCCGTGGAGCGCCATCAACCTCACCGACTACTACCTGATCTCGAAAGAGAAGGTGGATATCCCCGCGCTCTACGATCCCGACGCGCGCTATGGCCGCTGGAACGTCACCGCCATCGCCTGCTACGTGATCGGCGTACTGGCCCAGATCCCGTTCCTCGCCCAGAAGCTCTACACCGGACCGATCACCGAACAACTCGGTGGCGCTGACATCTCTTGGATCGTCGGCATCGTCGTCACCGCGGCCCTGTACTACCCGCTTGCGCGGCGCACCAGCAATCCGCCCGCGTCGATGATCTATCCCGCCGATCTAGCGACCACAAGGAGCCCCCGATGACCGCACACCCCACGGCTACCTCCGGCGCGCGCCACGTGTCCGCACCGCGCGGCAGCGAACTCACCACGCTCGGCTGGCAGCAAGAAGGCGCGCTGCGCATGCTGATGAACAATCTGGATCCCGACGTGGCCGAGCACCCCGACGAGTTAGTGGTCTACGGCGGCACCGGCAAGGCCGCGCGGACGTGGGAGGCATTCGACGCGATGGTCCGCACGCTGAAGACCTTGAAGTCGGACGAGACCATGCTGGTGCAGTCGGGCAAGCCGGTGGGCGTCTTCCGCACCAACGAATGGGCGCCGCGCGTGCTCATCGCGAACTCGAATCTGGTTGGCGACTGGGCGAACTGGGAGGAATTCCGCCGCCTGGAGGAACTCGGCCTCACCATGTACGGGCAGATGACCGCGGGCTCCTGGATCTACATCGGCACCCAGGGCATCCTGCAGGGTACCTACGAAACCTTCGGCGCCGTCGCCCGAAAGCTGGCGGCATCGGGTCGCTTCCCGAACAGCGACGGCACGCTGGCGGGCACGATCACCCTGACCGCGGGACTCGGCGGCATGGGCGGCGCGCAGCCGCTCGCCGTGACGATGAACGGTGGCGTCGCGATCTGTGTCGATTGCGATGTGACCCGCATCGACCGCCGGATCGCCCACAAGTACCTCGACACCAAGGCCGTCGACCTCGCGGACGCGCTGCGTCTGGCCACCGAGGCCCGCGACGCCAAGCAGCCGCTGTCCATCGGACTCGAAGGTAATGCGGCAGAGGTGTTTCCGCGGCTGCTGGCGATGGAAGCGCCCATCGATATCGTGACCGATCAAACCTCCGCGCACGATCCGCTGGCGTACCTGCCGATCGGCATGGACCTCGCCGATATGAAGGCGATGGCGGACAAAGATCCTGCCAAGTTCACCGATGATGCCCGTACGGCGATGGCCGCCCAGGTGCGGGCGATGGTCGGCTTCCTCGATCGTGGCGCAGAGGTCTTCGACTACGGCAACTCGATCCGCGACGAGGCCCGAAAGGCCGGATACGACCGGGCTTTCGACTTCCCCGGCTTTGTGCCTGCTTATATCCGTCCACTGTTCGAAGAGGGTCTCGGCCCATTCCGGTGGGCGGCGCTGTCCGGCGATCCGAAGGATATCGCCGCCACGGACAAGGCGATCGTGGAACTGTTCCCGGAGAACGAGCACCTGCGCCGATGGATCGAAATGGCAGGGGAGAAGGTCGCATTCGAGGGACTGCCCGCCCGGATCTGCTGGCTCGGATACGGCGAACGGCACCTTGCCGGGCTGAAGTTCAACGAGATGGTGGCCTCCGGTGAGTTGTCCGCGCCGATCGCCATCGGGCGTGACCACCTGGATTCGGGGTCGGTGGCCTCGCCGTATCGCGAGACCGAGGCGATGGCAGACGGTTCCGACGCCATCGCGGACTGGCCACTGCTGAATGCCTTGGTGAACACCGCATCCGGTGCGTCGTGGGTATCGATCCACCACGGCGGCGGTGTCGGCATGGGCCGCTCGATCCACGCCGGACAGGTGTGCATCGCGGACGGCACCGACCTCGCCGCCGAGAAGCTGACCAGGGTGCTGACCAACGATCCCGGTATGGGGGTGATCCGGCATGCCGATGCCGGCTACGAGCACGCCAACGATGTCGCCAAAGAGCGCGGCGTGCGCGTGCCGATGGCCGAGGCCTGAGCGCCATGGGATCCACTGTTCTCACCGGCATCGGCACCCTCGTCACGAATGATCCCGACCTCGGTGACGGCCCGCTCGGCGTAATCCATGATGCCGCCATTGTTTTTGACCATGGCGTAGTCGAGTGGGTGGGTAAATCCGGTGCGGCGCCGAGCGGCGACCGCGGGCAAGATCTCGGCGGCCGTGCGGTATTGCCTGGCTTCGTCGAGAGTCATTCGCACCTGGTCTTCGCAGGTGAGCGTGCCGAGGAGTTCGGAGCGCGGATGTCGGGAACGCCGTATGCGGCGGGAGGCATTCGCAACACGATCGCGGCGACCCGGGCTGCCACCGACGACGAGCTGCGCGCCAACACCCGGCGACTGATGAACGAATCGCTGCGCGGGGGCAGCACGACCGTCGAATGCAAGACGGGGTACGGGCAGTCGGTGGAGAGCGAGCTGCGCAGCACCAAGATCGCGGCCGAGTTCACCGACGAAGTCACGCTGCTCGCCGCGCACGTCCCACCACCGGAGTACGCGGGCCGCGCCGACGACTACGTGCGGATGGTCTGCGACGAGATGATCGATGTGTGTGCGCCGCATGCCAAGTGGATCGATGTGTTCTGCGAGCGTGGCGCCTTCGATCGTGATCAGGCGTACGCGGTGCTCACCGCGGGTATGGCCAAGGGGCTGGTGCCGCGAGTGCACGGTAACCAGCTGCAAACCGGCCCCGGCGTCGCGCTCGCGGTGGAGCTGGGCGCCGCGTCCGTCGATCACGTCACCTATGTCACCGCAGCCGACATCGATGCGCTCGCCCACAGCTCGACAGTGGCGACTCTGCTTCCCGGCGCGGACTTTTCGACCCGCAACAAGTACCCGGACGCGCGGGCGCTCATCGACGCCGGTGTGACCGTCGCACTCGGCGCCGACTGCAATCCGGGCACCTCCTACACCACGAGCCTGCCGTTCTGCATCGCTATCGCGGTGCGGGACATGCACATGACACCCGAGGAGGCGGTGTGGGCCGCGACCGCGGGCGGGGCACGGGCGCTGCGGCGCAACGACATCGGCACTCTGCGTCCAGGAGCGAGGGCGGATGCGATCGCTTTGGACGCCCCGTCCTATGTGCATCTCGCCTACCGGCCGGGAGTTCCACTGATTCAACAGGTTTGGCGGGCCGGTGCATCGGTCAATACCGCTGATCGATGAGTATTGCGGGTAAGGAGACAATAGTGCGACCCATTCCGGTGACGATTGCCTTCGAGCCGTGGACCGGACGTGACGACGGCAGCGGGGTAGAGCACCTGCGCTGGCATCACGTGGTGGAGCCGTATGCCGCGCAGTCCAAGCTGGCCTCATGCGTCTTCATCGGATTCGCCAGCGACGAAGGCGTACACCGGAACAAGGGTCGCCGCGGTGCTGCCGCGGGACCACGTGCGCTACGGCAGGCGTTGGCGTCGATGGCACTCGCCACCCCGATTCGTGCTTTCGATGCGGGCACCGTGCCGGTCGACGAGGACTTGGACGCGGGCCAGCGGGAACTGGGTTCGACGGTGCGCGCTGCCCTCGATGCCGGGCACTTCCCTGTGGTTCTCGGCGGCGGCCATGAGGTGGCCTTGGGCACCTATCGAGGTTTGGCCGATTCGGCGCTGCTGACGGTGCACCCGCGCATCGGAATCCTCAATCTCGATGCCCATTTCGACCTTCGATCGGATGAAATCCCCAGCTCGGGCACGCCGTTCCGGCAGATCTTCGATGCGGCGAGTGCGGCGGACACCTCCGTCGAATACGCGGTGGTCGGCATCAGCCAGCCGAGTAATACGGCGGCGCTGTTCGACACCGCCGACCGCCTCGGCGTCCGCTACCTGTTCGACGACGAATGCGGTATCGGAAACCTCACCGCCGTACAGGATTTCGTGCAGGACTTCCTCGGCAGAGTCGATCTCGTCTACCTCACGATCGACCTCGATGTACTGCCCGCCGCAGTAGCCCCCGGTGTCAGCGCCCCCGCCGCTTTCGGTGTGCCCCTGGAGACGATCCAACTCGTCGCCGACCTGCTCACCGCAAGCGGGAAACTCGCGGTGTGCGATGTGGCCGAGCTCAACCCGGAATTCGACATCGACAATCGCACGGCGCGCACGGCGGCGCGACTGGTCCATCGCATCGTCACCAGACACGTGCGGCTACAGCAGCTTCCATGAGGAGCAGAGGGGCGTTGCGGACTCCGGGCATGGTTGTTACCGGGAGCCGCCACGACGCGTAGCCGGGTCATCGGGCGATCGGCCTGCGATACCGGCTGTCGAACGACGTGTGAGTCGACGCCGATATCGAGGGAGGTGCTCGACGAAAGGAAGCCACCGGATCGAGTGGGACGTCACGAACGAGGGGTCGTGACGACCACACTCGAACGGGATCGCCGCAGCATGGGCAGCTCCGGGCGGCAGGCGTTGCGGCCATGATCGACCGCGGCGCGGTCTGTGCCGCGAGCACCAGTTTTCGAGCAGGACAAGCTTCGGTCAGCCCACGACGGTGGCAGTCTCGAATGTTCCTCCGCTGTACCGCCCGAAACACGTGACCTGTAAGTCGGTGACACGGCCGTGTGGAGTGATCCTTCCGGTGACCTTGCCCCAATTGGTGCGGGGAAGGCGGTTCTCCCGAATGCCGTGCGAACCGATGCGGTCGGGCCGGTCCTGCTTGCATGTCGCAGTGCCGGACAGGGTGTAGGTGTTCTCGGTGTTGTTATCGCAGGCGACGCCCTCGCATACGAGGCCAGGAGCCAACTCCTGTGCGGCCGCCTGAGGGGCGGTCGCCGTGAGTGCCGCCACGAATATGGTCGAGACAACACCGATGCCAAGCCCGATCCGATTACCCATGAACTACTCCTACTCGATGACCCCGACCCGAACCCAAGCTACGGCTCAAATCCATTGTGTTGCAATAGAAACGACGTAATGGTGCGATTTTGTCGTGCTAGCACCACTATGTGGGTGCGGGTGTCCCGCAGTGCATATCGGGGGTTAGCTCTAGGTCATGTCTCCCCGTATCGGCGAGCACCTGGCCGAGACTGTGGCGTGGCGGGCCACCGGTCAGAGACATGACCTAGCCGTCGTCGGATTTGGCACCCAGCTGTGATGACGCGCGAATCGCCATGCTGGAGAAGAGCCTGCCCGAGAAACCGAAGAGCAATGCGAGCGCGAGGGCAATCGGCGTCGTCGGCTTGTCCCACACGTCACGGAAGATCGACCCGAGCAGATTGACCCGTGCATCGGACAACAGGGCCACCAGCAGTAGACCGCCCACCGCGGTCAGCGCGCCGCCGACCGGACTCAGCACCCGAACTCCCCACGAGGACGGTGTATTTCGGTTGGTAAGCGAGCTGACCGTGGGGGCAAGGAACCCGCCGAGCGCACCCATCAACATCGTCACCTCGTGTCCGAGAACTATCCCTATTGCGATGACACCGTCGAGGCCGACGAGGGCGAGCCACAGCGATACGCGTTGATGGTCGAATTCGGTAACGAGGCCGGCATCTTCGCGTTCGTGCACGAGCTCATGGGCGCGCTCGATGACGATCCGCTTACTGTTCGGCGTTTCGGCGTCGTGTAATTGTCGCCCTAATCGCCCCGCCTCCTTGTCGTCGAGTGCCTGCAACCGGGCGATGATCTGCGCGCCGTAGGTCATGAGGTCGGGTTCCGGAACGAGTTGCACGAACCGCCGATTCACCGCATTCAAATGTTGCAGATCGGCCGCGAGCTGGGTGAGCGGCGCGTCGAAGAGCCACGCGAGCCGCTTACGCATCCAGCCAACGGGCGATCGCCGCTGCGCCGGTGTCGGGCCACTCAGCTTGTCGAGGGACGCCTCGATCGTCGCGCGCGCGATTTCTGTCGCTTCATCGCGGCTGGATCGCGCTCCGATGATCGTTGCGCGCTCCCGCGCCAGATCCACCTGAGTCAGCAGCAAGCGCTTGCGCGGTCCGGCTATCAAGCCGCGGTTGGTGATCATGATGATGATGAGGTAACCGAGGCATACCAGGACGATAACCAGTGCGTTCACGGCTACCTCCTTACGCGCGGGAGAGCGTCCGGCCGCTCCGAATGCTCATGATCCCTCAGTCCGGGTTCGTTCGGCACGCGTAACCGACGACTTGTTACATCCAGCTGGGAGAGCGGATTACGACAGGCGATCTCGACACCAGTCGCTCGGGTGATTCCACGGACCGGCGAACGTCGCCTCGATCGGGTGCTGTCACCAAAGTTGGCCCGGATCAACGGCCGCTCGGAGGCCGCTCGCGCTCGGAGCCGCAGCGGCCGTCGTCCTAGGTGTCGGGCCGGTTCTGGGTCATTGCATCAGTAGGGCATGTGGATGGTCGGGCGACGCCGGGCAGACGCGAATGATCTGGTGGTAGCCGCCGCGGATGTCGATCCCGCTGGGTTCGGGGTACCGGGTGTCGGTCCTGCCGGCATGCTGGTCCTCGTACGGGATCCAGTGGCGGATGCCGGGGTGCCACTCGCGGGTTGCGATCGTAAGGAACGGCTCTGTCGGGGTGCCGCAGGCGCGACAGGGTTGAGGATAGGGGTCGGTCATTCCCCAGTTGATCCAGCCACCGACCTTCCATCCGGGTGCGATACACAAATCGCGGTACGGATTATCGTCGTCGGAGAAATCGCCGAACTCGACGCCGGGGATCTCGCGCATGGTCCATTGGTTCACCTGCTCGCGCAGCTCACCCTCGAGGTCCGACCCGGAGGGATACTCGATCACCTGCTCCGGGTCGATCGTGCACGGCACGGGTACATAGTCCGCGCCGTTCTGCACCGCGGGCGGTTCCGGTGGGTCGGTGAGGATGTCGGTGACCGTAGCGGCGGACCGCCAGAACATCCAAGTTTTGGGCATGCCCGCGGCTTCGGGGTCCGCGTCGTGGTCGAACGGGCACCACAACACCTGCAGCAGGTCCGCCCCCGAAGGCGGGGACAAACCGGGCACGTCACGCACGTACAGTTGCGCGACCGGCAGCATCGCTATCGGATCTTCGGGCAACTCGACATCGTCGTCGATCCGGTCGAGGATCTCCCGCTCCTCCGCGTTCAATGCCCTGTCGTATGCGGCGGCGTGGATCCGCCGCGTCCGTCTGGCGTCCGCCGGGGACATAAACGTGTTCATCCAGTCCGCCTCGTGGGGGCCGTGACAGTGCGGCCATGGCTCGCTCGCCGGCCACAGCAGCGGCCCGCCGACCGAACTCTCGTGCGGCGAAGGCGTTCCGGGGCGTGGGTGCAGCCGGGTCACGGTCCGGGCCAGCGGTGCCAGGGCGGGGAACACTGCCGCGACGTCGACCGGCCGGGACGGTGTGGTGCGGGACATGTAAGCCTCCGGGGACGCATGCGACCGGCCGTGACGGCGGTCGTCACAGTCCGAGTTCCCAGGCTGAAGACACCGGTTCTCGATGGCCCTTCCTATAGATGGGGGTCGGCGGAAACCTCGCCCTGCTCTACTCGACGCCCAGCGAGACTTCGGTGGACTTGATGAGGACCTTGACCGGTTTGCCTTCGGCGAGTCCGAGGTCGTCGGCGGCGTCCCTGGTGATCGAGGAGGTGATCTCGTCTCCGCCGGTCAGCCGGATTCGCACGACGGCCATCGCTTCGCCTCGGGTGACCGAGAGAACGGTTCCATCGAGCTGGTTGCGCGTGCTCAGTCGCATGGAGGGGAGCATACGCAGCGCAGTCGCGAGAGAGCCGTGTCTGCGGTCGGTGTCGATCAGCTGCCCGATCTTGTCAGGCGAACCTTCGAGTGTTGTGTGTCGGCGAGATCGACCCGTGCTACTCGCCGAGCGGGCGCACGTCCAATAGCTGCTCGAAAAATCCGCCGATATTGCGTTCCCGGTCGATGAGGTGGATTTCCAGGATCCAGTGGCATGCGCGGCCGGTCGGGTCGAGGCGTCGCATCGGGGCGGTGGAGTCGGGGGCGACGTAGGTGGTGATGTCGGTGCCGGAGATCTGCTTGTGCGGGAACTCCCCGACGAGGTGGCCTGCGATCGGGGCCGAGAATTCCCAGCCCTGTTCGGTGGCACGGTCGACGATCCAGGTGTAGAGCTGCTCGCCGGTGATGTCGGGGGTGGCGTCGAAGTAGTCGCGTCCCTGCTGCCACAGTGGTTCCAATGCGTCACGCAGCGCCAGCTTGGCGGGATCGTCGCCGAGGACATAGGTGCGGCCGAAGTCGGCTTCCCAGTCGGCGAAGATCGGCCCGAAGTCCAGGAAGCAGATGTCATCGGACTCGATGACGAGATTCGGCGGTTTCGAGGCATAGGGCTCGAGAGTGTTGATTCCCGATCGCACAATGCGCTTGTGCCAGAACCTGCGCGTGCCGAACATGTCGTTGGCCAGGTCACGCACGGCGTCGCTGACTTCGGACTCGGTGGCGCCGGGTGTGATGATTCCGCGAGCTACGACCGCGTCGAACAGGGCCGTCGCTTTGGCCTCGGCGTCCAACAGCGCCGAGATGCGTTCCGACTCGTCGAGGTCCAGTGTTTCCATGCATTCGACCCTAGATCAGCGCCCAGCCAGAACGAGGTCTGCTGCCATGGGAAGGATGGCATGGATGACGCGGTCGTCACGACCGAGGGGTGAGCCATCCACGAGTCGTTCGTCGTAGCGCACCTTCGCGGGCGTGATGACGACCTCGGCGGAGTGGAACCGACCGGGCTCGAGCGCCGCTTGCCCGTGCCGGGCGTCGGCAGAACATGCCGGATCGTGCTGGGTGGGTGTGGGTTTCGGTGGTGTTGATGGCGCTCTAGAGGTGTGTCGGGGGTAGGCGTGTGTCCGTGGTGGGGCTGACGTCGGTGAGTGCGACGGCCGTGTTGGACTTGGGCGGGATGTGTCGGATCGTGCGGGGTAGGTGTGGGTTTCGGTGGCTTTGACGGCGGCCCGAAGGTGGGTGCCGGGGGTGAGGTGTAGGGCGGTGATGGTGTCGGGGTGACGTCGGTGAGTGCCTTGGGTGCCTTGGGTGTGGGCAAGATTTGTCGGATTATGCCGGGTAGGTGTGGGTTTCGGTGGCTTTGACGGCGGCCCAGAGGTGGGTGCCGGGGTGCAGGCGTAGGTCGGCGACGGTGGCGGGGGTGACGTCGGCGAGCACCGGTGGGCTGCCGTCGAGACGGACGCGGGTGGTGTACGCGTGCTGTTCGATGCCGACGATGGTGACCGGCCAGGTGTTTCGTGGGCTGCCCGCGGGTTGTTCGGGGTGCAGGCCGACCGCGCTCGGTGGAAATGCCACGTGCACTCGGCCGGTGCTTGGTTCGGTCACGGTGAGGGTGCCGCCGTCGTCCAGGTCGACCGTGGTGCCGTCGGCGGTGCCGCGATAGAGGTTGAGGCCGACCAGGTTTGCGACGTAGTCGGAATGCGGTCTGCGTGCGACCTCGCTCGGCGGCCCCTGCTGGACAACGACTCCGTTTTCGATGATCACGAGGCGGTCGGCAAGCACCATGGCATCCAGCGCGTCATGGGTGACCAGCACGGTGTGACCTGGATAGTCGGACAGGTGGTGGGCGAGATCGGCGCGCACCTGCAATCGGGTGCTCGCGTCGAGGGCGGCGAGCGGCTCGTCGAGCAGCAGCAGCTTCGGGTCGGTGGCCAATGCGCGAGCCAGTGCGACCCGCTGCGCTTGGCCGCCGGACAGCGCGCGTGGCTTGGCGTGCGCGTATTCGGCGAGGCCGACCCGATCCAACCAGGTCATCGCCCGGTCGCGGGCAATGCCGCGCCGGTGCCCGCGGGCGCGGAGCCCGAACGCGACATTGTCGACTGCGGTCATATGCCCGAACAGGAGGTAGTCCTGGAAGACGACGCCGACTTCCCGCTGCTCGGCGGGCACGAACACCTTCGGTGGTGCGTCCCAGTCGCATTCGTCGAGGCGGATCCGGCCATCGGTCAGCGGAGTCAGGCCCGCGAGCGCACGCAGCGCGGTGGTCTTGCCCGCGCCGTTGGGGCCGAGCAGTGCGACAACCTCGCCGGGTGCGACCGTGAATGTCAGGTCGAGGTCGAATTTCCCTCGGGTGACCCGCAATTCGGCATCGATGGTCATACCGCCCCCCGAATCCAGCGCTCGCGCAACGCGACAAGGACCGCCACCGACACGACGAGCAGCACCAGGCTGAGCACGATCGCATCGTCGGGATCGGATTCGAGTGCCAGATAGACAGCCAGCGGCATGGTGGTCGTCTTGCCGGGGAAGTTTCCCGCGAAGGTGATCGTCGCACCGAATTCGCCGAGTGCACGAGCCCAGCACAGCACGGCGCCCGCGACGACACCTGGCATCACCGAAGGCAAGGTCACGCGCCGAAAGGTCAGCCAGCGCGACGCACCGAGTGTCGCGGCCGCCTCCTCGTAGCGCGGATCGGCCGCACGCAATGCGCCCTCCACGGAGATCACCAGGAACGGCATGGCCACGAATGCCTCCGCGATAACAACGCCCGCAGGGGTGAAAGGCAGTGAAACGCCGAACCATTCGTACAGATACCGGCCGATCAACCCACGCCGGCCGAGCACGAGCAGCAGAGCGACGCCGCCGACCACAGGCGGCAACACCAGCGGCACGGTGACCAGCGCCCGCACCAGCCCACGCCCAGGCAGCTCGGCGCGAGCGAGCAACCACGCCAATGGAATTCCGAGCAGCAGGCAGATCACCGTGGCCAGGCTCGCGCTCACCAATGAAAGCCGAAGTGCCTGACCGACCTCGGCACTGAGCAGCCGGTCGGGCAGCGAAGCCCACGGCGCTCGCAGCAACAGCCCGAGCAACGGCGCAAGCAAGAACGCCAGGCCGCAGACGGCTGGCAGCATGAGAACGAGCGGCCGTCGCCCCCGCGTCGCCCGCCGTCGTGCCGTTGCTTGACTAATGAGCGGTCGCCGACTCCGCGTCGTTCGTTGTGGTGTTGGTCGGGTCATGAGCGGTTGCCGCTCTGTGTTGTCTGTTGTCGTGGCGTTGCTCGGCTTTCGAGTGGTTGTCGGCTCCGGGTCGTTCGTTGTGGTGTTGTTGGTCGGGTCATGAGCGGTTGCCGCTCTGTGTTGCCTGTTGTCGTGGCGTTGCTCGACTATCGAGTGGTTGTCGACTCCCCGTTGTCCGTTGCGGTGTCGTTGTTCGGCTTTCGAGCGGTCGCCGTCTCCAGGTTGC
This sequence comes from Nocardia sp. GCM10030253, assembly GCF_042675075.1. NCBI lineage: Bacteria > Bacillati > Actinomycetota > Actinomycetes > Mycobacteriales > Nocardiaceae > Nocardia > Nocardia sp. GCM10030253. Next base: position 143,301 of record NZ_JBHTDL010000016.1, read on the forward strand.
TTGTTCTGGTGTCGTTGCTCGGGTCACGGCCGGTCGCCGCTTGCATTGTCCGCCGTAGCTCCCATCACGGCGTGTCGAATCCCGCCTTGGCGAACACCGGGCGGGCCTGGTCGGATTTGACGAAATCGACGAATGCCGCGGCTGCTGCGGAGTTCGGCGCCTTGGCCAGTGGGGCGACCGGGTAGTCGTTGATCGCCTTGGTGGCTTCGGGGAAGTCGATGCCTTCCACTTTGTCGCCAGCGGCCTTGACGTCGGTGCGGTACACCAGTGCGGCATCGACTTCGCCGAGGGTGACCTTGGTCAGCACGGCTTTGACGTCCTGTTCTCTGGTGTCGGGCTGCGGAGTGATACCGGCGACCTCGAACACCTTCTGCGCGGCCGCCCCGCACGGGACTTGTTCGGCGCACAGAGCGATCTTCGGTTCGGACTTGCCGAAGTCGGCCAGCCCGGTGATGTGGCCGGGATTGCCCTTGGGGACGGCGATTTCGAGGCGATTGCGTACGAAGGTTGCCGGAGCTGCGGTGACCTCACCCGCGTCGACGACCTGCTGCATGTTCTTCGGCGCGGCCGAGGCGAACACATCGGCAGGCGCGCCCTGTTTGATCTGCTCGGCCAGCGCCGAACTCGCGCCGTAGCTGTAGACCACCTTGACCCCCGGATGGGCGGCCTCGAACTGCTTGCCGAGCTCGTTGAAGGTCTCGGTCAGCGAGGCCGCGGCGAACACGGTGACGGTGCCGCTGATCGTGCCCGAGCCCGCAGCGGGTTCGGACGTGTCATCCGAGCCGCAGCCCGCAATGGTCAGTGCGGCGACGGTGGCAGCCGCCGCGATGCCGATGGTACGAATCATCCTCAATCAACTTTCTGGTATTTCGACAACGACATGCGTCGATTTGACCGAGGCGACCGCGATGCTGCCGACCTCGAGCCCGAGTTCGTCGACCGACTCCCGGCTCAGCAGCGACACCAGCCGGAACGGCCCGGCCTGCATCTCGACCTGCGCCATCACGGTGTCCTTGACCACCCGCGTCACAATGCCGCGCATCCGGTTCCGAGCCGACGCCGCAACCGTCACCCCCGGCTCGGGCGCCTCCGCATTGGCCCGCAGAAACTCCGCCAGCTCCCGGCCGTCGATCCCCTTCCGACCGCTATCCAGCTGAACAGCAGTCAGCCGCCCCTGATCGATCCACCGCCGCACGGTGTCATCACTGACCCCCATCAGGGCAGCTGCTTCACTGATCCGCAAATTCGACACAACCGGCAGCATATTCCCGCATCCAAGGAAATCAAGCCCCAACGCAGTCGCAGACGAGGACCCCCTCCTCCCGCCCCGTCCAACGGGCGCGCCACCGGACACCCCGTGCTACAGCCGGACACCCGTGTGCCGGGTGTCCGGTTCGAAGTAGGTGTGTCCGGTGGTGCTGATCGGTACGGCGCTGGGTGTTGTAGCGGGATACGCCTTGCGCGTTGGTTTGTGGCGGCACCCGCTTAGTGAGTTCGCCACCGGACACCACGTGTCACAGCTGGACACCCCGTGTATCGGGTGTCCGGTTCGAAGAAGGTGTGTCCCGCTCGTGCTGATCGGATACAGCGGTTCCCCGCGACTCGGTTGGCCCGCATCCAAGGAAATCAACCCTCACCTCGTTCGCAGATGAGGTACACCGCCTCGCCGCCACCACTGGGGGTTCGCTACCGGGCACCCCGTGTCAATGCCGGACACCCCGTGTATCGGGTGCTCGGTTCGAAGTAGGTGTGTCCGGTGGTGCTGATCGGGTACGGCGCTGGGTGTTGTGGGCGGGATACGCCTATGAGCACTGCGCGTTGGTTTGTGGCGGCACCCGCTTAGTGAGTTCGCCACCGGACACCACGTGTCACAGCTGGACACCCCGTGTGTCGGGTGCTCGGTTCGAAGTAGGTGTGTCCGGTGGTGCTGATCGGGTACGGCATGGGGCGTTTCGCGGCGGGAGGGTGTGCGTTGGTTTGTGGTGGTATCGACATGGCAGTGCATGCGGTGGTGGGGGTGCATTGCGGTCGTTGGGAGGGTGGTGTCGCGACTTGGGTTGGTTTGGGTGCCGCGCTGGCTGTTGCGTTGTTGACAGGGGCAGTGCTGGGCGCGTCGGGTGCCGGCCCGACTGTCCCTGCTGTCGGGTGTGTGGTGTCGGGTTCCGGCCTGGCTGGTTGTGCTTGCGTTGTCGGACAAGATCGTCCTCACACCCGGTGTTGCAACGTCACACCGCCTATACCGGATGTGGAGTTGCAAGACGGGGTGTGAGGACGTTGGGGTGTGTTCTCGATGTTTGCCGCAGCAAGGTCGCGTTCGGTGCGGTGCTGTCAGTGGCCGCGGGCGATCCAGTCGGCGAGGGCGGGCTTTTCGGTGCCGATGGTGGTGGTGTCGCCGTGGCCGGTGTGGACGACCGTTTCCTCGGGGAGGGTCAGGAGGCGGTCGCGGATCGAATCGATGATGGTGTCGAAGTCGGAGAACGATCGGCCGGTGGCGCCGGGGCCGCCGGAGAAGAGGGTGTCGCCGGTGAAGAGGGCGGCTGCCTCCGGCAGGTGCAGGGAGACCGAGCCCGGGGAGTGGCCGGGGGTGTGGAGGATGTCGATGTCGGTGTCTGCCACGGTGATTCGGTGTAGGTCGGCCAGTGATCGGTAGTCCACATCGGGGTGGGTCATGCGCCAGAGCGGGTCGTCGCCGGGGTGCAGTAGGACGGGGGCGTCGAGACGTTTGCTCAGTTCCGGTGCGACGGTGACGTGGTCGTTGTGGCCGTGGGTGCACAGCACCGCGACGACGTTGCGGTTGCCGACCGCGTCGATGATCGCGTCGGCGTTGTGAGCGGCGTCGATGACGAGGACCTCGTCATCGTTGCCGATCAGCCATACGTTGTTGTCGACGTCCCAGGTGCCGCCGTCCAATGCGAAGGTGCCGGAGGTGACCACCCGATCGATGCGGATGCTCACAGCACAACCACCGAGCGCAGCACCTCACCGGCATGCATCGCGTCGAAGGCCTTCTCCACCTGGTCGAGGGCAATGCGTTCTGTGACGAACCGTTCCAGCGGGAGCCTGCCTTGGTGGTAGAGGTCGATGAGCACCGGGAAGTCGCGTTCGGGCAGACAGTCGCCGTACCAGGAGGACTTCAACGCCCCACCGCGGGAGAACAGGTCGATCAACGGCATATCGAGGGTCATGTCGGGGGTGGGGACGCCGACCAACACCACCGTGCCTGCCAGATCGCGGCCGTAGAAGGCTTGTTTCCAGGTTTCGGGTCGGCCGACGGCGTCGATGACGACGTCGGCGCCGAACCCGTCGGTGAGTTCCTGAATCTTGGCCACGACGTCGTCGGTGGTGGCGTTGATAGTGTGGGTGGCACCGAATTCGTTGGCCCAGGCCAGTTTTCGAGGGTCGCGGTCGATCGCGATGATCGTCCTCGCACCCGCCAACCGCGCGCCCGCGATCGCGGCATCGCCGACGCCGCCGCAGCCGATGACCGCGACGGTGTCACCGCGGGAGACATTTCCGGTGTTCATGGCGGCACCGATACCTGCCATCACGCCGCAGCCGAGGAGCCCGGCGACGGCGGGGTCGGCGTTCGGGTCGACCTTGGTGCATTGGCCTTCGTGGACGAGGGTCTTGTCGGCGAAGGCGCCGATGCCGAGGGCGGGGGAGAGCTCGGTGCCGTCGGCCAAGGTCATCTTTTTGCTTGCGTTGTGGCTGGCGAAGCAGTACCACGGGCGGCCGCGTTTGCAGGCGCGGCATTCGCCGCAGACCGCGCGCCAGTTCAGGATGACGAAGTCGCCCTCGGCGACATGGGTGACGGCGTCGCCGACGGTTTCGACGATGCCAGCGGCTTCGTGTCCGAGGAGGAAAGGGTATTCGTCGTTGATGCCGCCCTCGCGGTAATGCAGGTCGGTGTGGCACACCCCGCAGGACTGGATACGCACGATGACGTCGTGTGGCCCGGGATCGGGGATCACGACATCGACGATCTCGACCGGCGCACCTTTGCTACGGGCGATAACGCCACGGACGGTTTCGGACACGAAAACCTCCTATGAAGTAGGGATCGGGGTGAGCCGCTCGATGTGCTTGCGGTACCTGGTGAATAGGCGAGGGTTGTCGATGGCGAACACCGCGACCGGTGCGCCATCCCGCTCGTAGAGTGCGGTCAGCGACGGGGTAGACGGGTCGCCGTCGACGAAGCGGACCTCGTCGGTCGGTCGGCAGTTGCCCGCGAACTGAAGCATTCGTCCATACTGCCGCGACCAGAAATACGGAGCCGCGGTAGGTCGTTGTGGCGCTCCGAGAATGGCCGCTGCCGCAATACGCGCCTGGACGGTCGCGTTGGTCCAGTGCTCGGATCGGTGGTGGACGCCGGTTGCTTCGTCGTAGCTTCTGGCGCAGTCGCCGATGGCGTATATCCCCGGTAACGACGTGCGGCACTGCGAATCGGTGACAAAACCATTGTCGATATGCAGGTCCGAGTCCTCGGCCCATTCCGTATTGGGCACGGCACCGATTCCGATCACCACGGCATCCGCGGACAGTACGGTTCCATCCGTCAATTGCACCGCATTTACGTGCTCGTCGCCGAGGAATCGGTCGATGGCGACACCGGTCAGTAATCGGACGCCGTGCGGGTCGTGCATGGCGGCACACAGTGGCCCGATGTGTGGGCCGAATACCGCGGTGAGTGGGTCCGGACATAACTCGACAATGGTTACCGCGATGCCGATAGCGGCTGCGGTGGAGGCGATTTCGGAACCGATCAGGCCCGCGCCGACCACGACAAGCGTGCGCGCCGTGCGTAGCGAATGCCGGATCGCGTGCGCGTCGTCGACCGTCCGCAAGGTGTGCACGCCGCGCAGCGACCCGAGGCCGGGGAGGGTGCGGGCGCGGGCGCCGGTGGCGAGCACGAGCGAGTCCCCGGCGAGCTGAGTTCCGTCGTCCAGCGTGACCCCGGGGCCGGCGGCAGTTGTGGTGATCCCGACCGCGCGCCGCCCGAGCAACCAGCTTGCTTCGGTGGCGGATTCGTCGCTCAACGCGATGTCGACGTCTTCGCGGAGGAACTCTTTGGACAGCGGCGGCCGGTCGTAAGGCGGGTGTGGTTCGTCGCCGACAACCGTGATGCTGCCCTCGTGGCCGTGCTCGCGCAGGGTGCGGACCAGGGAGAACCCGGCCAGCGACGCGCCGACGACGACCACCGAGCGCGCCGCGCTCATGACGACCACCGAGCGCGCCGCGCTCATGACGACCACCGAGCGCGCCGCGCTCATGACGACTCCGTAGCGACCACGACATCGCCGTCGAGCACGCGCACGGCGTAGGTGCGAACGGGGATCTTGGCGGGCGGGCCGGACACCGCGCCGGTACGCAGGTCGAAGCAGGATTCGTGGAGCGGGCATTCGACCGTGCAACCCTCCACCCAGCCGTCGGCCAGCGAGGCGTCCTGGTGGGTGCAGGTGTCGTCGATCGCGAAAAGCCCGTCCTCCGTGTGGAATACGGCGATCGGTGTGGCCCCGTCGGGTTGCACTGTCGCGACTTCGCCGACCGGCAGGTCTGTCAGATGCGCGACGAACAGGTCCGTGGTGGATGTCGCCGGTCGCTGCACAGTCGATCCCATTAGCCCTCCAAGTTGCTGATGACGCAACAGTAATCGCAGTACGCAACAGTGTGGGGCCGTTTACGGTCGTCGTCAACCCCGAGGCCAATTTATGAACAATTGGTTTCCAGCTGTTGACAGACCCCCGAATCGGGTTGACCATTTGTTGCGTAATGCGATTGCGTTGCGTAGTAAGCAACATCGGAGGCATGCCTTGGCTCACCCGAAAGTTGTCATCATCGGAGCCGGAATCGTCGGGACATCGCTGGCCGATGAAATAACCTCGCGCGGTTGGACCGACGTCACGGTGCTGGAGAAAGGTCCGCTGTTCCTAACCGGCGGATCCACCTCGCACGCACCGGGATTGGTGTTCCAGACGAACTCGTCCAAAACAATGACCGAGTTCGCCCGCTACACCACCGAAAAGTTTCTGGCGCTCGATCATCCGGACGGTTGGGTGTTCAACCCGGTCGGCGGACTCGAAGTGGCCACCACCCCGCAGCGCTGGCAGGACCTGCACCGCAAAGCCGGCTGGGCGCAGTCATGGGGAATCGAGGGCCGCCTACTGGACCCGGCCGCGTGCGCCGCGCTGCACCCGCTGCTCGATGTAGACCGGATTATCGGCGGATTCCACACTCCGACAGACGGTTTGGCTAAGGCCCTGCGTGCGGCGGAGGCACAGGCGCGACTCGCGACGGCACGTGGCGCCACTTTCCGCCCGAACCAGGAAGTGCTCGGCATCGTCGAGCGCGGCGGGCGGGTGGTCGGGGTGGAAACCGCCGACGGCGTCATCGACGCCGACATCGTCATCTGCGCCGCCGGTTTCTGGGGCGCCGAGGTGGCCAAGCAGGTCGGGCTCGTCGTGCCGCTGGTTCCGATGGCGCACCAATACGCCAAGACCGGTCGGATCGCCGCGCTCGAGGGCCGCAATACCGAGCGCGGTGAGGCGGGTCTGCCGATCCTGCGGCATCAGGATCAGGACCTCTACTTCCGCGAGCATGTCGACCGGATCGGTATCGGCTACTACGGGCACAAGCCCATGCCGGTGGATATGTCCACGCTGTCTGCCGTGACGGCAGGCTCGGTGATGCCGTCCATGCTGTCGTTCACCGATGAAGACTTCGCCCCCGCGTGGCACGAATCCATCGAACTGCTTCCCGCACTGGGTGATTCGAAGGTGGAAGACGGTTTCAACGGGATCTTCTCGTTCACCCCCGACGGCTTCTCGATCATGGGCGAGCATCGGGACCTGGCCGGGTTCTGGGTTGCCGAGGCGGTGTGGGTCACCCACTCGGCGGGCGTCGCCAAGGCGACTGCCGAGTGGATCATCGATGGCGCGCCGCAGACCGACGTGCACGAGTGCGACCTGTACCGCTTCGAAGATGTGGCCCGCAGCGACCGCTTCATTCTGGAGACCAGTTCGCAGGCGTTCGTCGAGGTATACGACATCATCCATCCGCACCAGTACCGAACGGCCCTGCGCGGATTGCGGACCAGCCCGTTCTATGCCCGGCAGCAGGAACTCGGCGCCTACTTCTTCGAGGGCGGCGGCTGGGAGCGGCCCGCCTGGTATGCGGCCAATGCCGAACTGGCGCAGCGTCTTCGCGCCGAGGGCGTGCCTTTCCCCGAGCGCGACGACTGGTCGGGCAATTTCTGGTCGCCGATCTCCATCGCGGAAGCCCGCTGGACCAGGGAGCGGGTGGCGATGTACGACATGACGCCGCTGACCCGCTACGAGATCGCGGGCCCCGGCGCGCTGGAGCTGCTGCAGCGACTCACGACGAACAATCTGGACAAGAGCGTCGGCTCGGTCACCTACACGCTGCTGCTCGACGAGAACGGTGGCATCCGTAGCGATCTCACCGTTGCCAGGCTCGCGCCGCAGCGATTCCAGGTCGGCGCGAACGGTCCGCTGGACTTCGACTGGTTTACCCGCAATCTGCTGGCCGCCAGCGAAAACAACGCCGCTGGCGACAGCTCGCAGGTCGCTCGAAACAACGCCGCTGGCGACTGCTCGCAGGTCGCTCGAAACAACACCGACGGTTCGGTGACGCTACGTGACATCACCGGCGGCACCTGTTGTATCGGCATTTGGGGACCGATGGCACGAGATCTGGTGCAGCCCTTGTGTTCCGACGATCTCTCCCATCAGTCCTTCAAGTACTTCCGTGCACTCCAGACCTATCTCGGCGCGATTCCCGTGACGATGATGCGTGTCTCCTATGTCGGGGAGCTCGGCTGGGAGATCTACACGACGGCCGAATACGGCAGTGCCCTCTGGGATCTGCTCTGGGAGGCGGGGCAGGCGTACGAGGTGATCGCGGCGGGCCGCATCGCATTCAACAGTCTGCGCATCGAAAAGGGTTACCGCGGTTGGGGAACCGATATGACCACCGAGCACCTACCCGCTGCCGCAGGCCTGGATTTCGCGGTCCGCATGAACAAGCCCGATTTCGTCGGCAAGGCCGCGCTGGAGCAGGCGGCGCCACCGTCGAAGATCCTGCGCAGCATCGTGTTCGACAGCCCGTCGATGGTTGTGCTCGGTAAGGAACCCGTCTATGTGCGCGGGGCATGCGCGGGATACATCACCAGCGCGGCCTATTCCGCCACCATCGGCCGCAGCATCGCCTACGCCTGGCTGCCCGCGGTCATCGGCCCGGGCAACGTGGTCGAGGTCGAATACCTCGGCACCCGCTATACCGCCGTCGTGCACCCCGAGCCGGTGGTCGACCCCGAAATGTCCCGGATCAGGAGGTAGCGAAATGGCTACTGCGACAAACGGATACGACGTCATCGTGATCGGTCTCGGCGGTATGGGCAGTGCCGCCGCCTATCACCTCGCCGCCCGTGGGCAGCGGGTGCTCGGTCTGGAGAAGTTCACCCCCGCACACAACAAGGGCTCGAGCCACGGCGGTTCCAGGATCATCAGGCAGTCCTATTTCGAGGACCCCGCGTACGTGCCGCTACTGCTGCGGTCCTACGAACTGTGGGAAAAGCTCGCCGCCGACAGCGACCGCGAGGTCTTCCGGCTTACCGGTGGCCTGTTCCTCGGCCCACCCGACTGCCTGACAGTCGCGGGCAGCCTGCGCGCGAGCCGCGAATGGTCGCTGCCGCACGAGGTGCTCGATGCCGCCGAAATCCGGCGGCGATACCCGAACTTCACCCCGGACTCCGACGATATCGGGGTCTACGAGGACAAGGCCGGATTCGCCCGCCCCGAGCTGACCGTGCAGGCGCATATCGACCTCGCGCTGCACTCGGGTGCGACGCTGTCGTTCGGTGAAGAGGTGCTCGACTGGGCGGAGAACGGCTCCGGCGTGACGGTGACGACCGCAAGAGCCACCTACCACGCCGACCAGCTCGTCATCTGTCCCGGTGCGTGGGCTCCAGAACTGCTGGCGCAGTTCGGCATCCCGATCACCATCGAACGGCAAGTGCTGTACTGGCTCGACCCGATCGGCGGCACAGCCGCTTTCGAAGACCAGCCGATCTATATCAGCGAGAACAGTTCCGGCCAGCAGATCTACGGCTTCCCCGCCATCGACGGACCCGACGGCGGCGTGAAGACAGCATTCTTCCGCAAGGGCATCGAGTGCACACCGGACACCATCGATCGCGTCGTGCACCCGCACGAGATCCAAGAGATGCGCGATCGCGTCGCCGAATTGGTTCCCGCCCTGGACGGCCCGTGCGTGCACTCCGCGACCTGCATGTACTCCAACACCCCCGACCAGCACTTCGTGATCGCCCGCCATCCCGATAGCGCGCGGGTGACCGTCGCCTGCGGTTTCTCCGGCCACGGCTTCAAGTTCGTTCCGGTGGTCGGGGAGATCCTCGCCGATCTGGCCATCGACGCGAAAACCGCTCACCCCATCACGCTTTTCGACCCGCAAAGGTTGGTGACCAATGACAACAGCATCGCGTAGCGATTCCATGGGGGGTGGCGGTCGGGCGACGGGCGGGCCGACCGCGGACATGCCGGTGCAGACGCCGCCGCTGATCCCGACCCTCGGTGGCAAGTGGTACGTCGAGGATTCGATCTTCGCGGCCGAACAGGAACGCATCTTCGAGCAGATGTGGTTCTGCGCGGTCCGAGCCGCCGATCTCGCCGACCCGGGCCAATTCAAGAAGGTCCAGGTCGGCCGCGAGAGCGTGCTGATCGTGCGCGGCCGCGACGGTGCGCTGCGCGCGTTCCTGAACATCTGCCGCCATCGCGGCGCCATGCTGTGCACCGAAGACGAGGGCCAGGTGCGGCGCAACCTGCGCTGCCCGTATCACGCCTGGACCTACGGGCTGGACGGGAAACTCGTCGCCGCACCCAACATGGCCGCACTCAAGGACTCCGCGGGCACGGACATCGACCGGGTCGCCTATGGCCTTGTTCCGGTGGCGCTGCGTGAATGGCTCGGCTATGCCTGGGTCTGCCTCGCCGACGAACCGCCGTCGTTCGAAAGCGACGTGATCGGCGCGGTCACCGAACGGCTCGGCACCGCGACCGCGATCGACTCCTACGACATCGACAACCTGCGGGTCGGTCGCCGCGTGGTCTACGACGTCGCGGCCAATTGGAAGCTCATTATCGAGAACTTCATGGAGTGCTACCACTGCGCGACTATCCACCCCGAGCTCACCGAGGTGCTGCCCGAGTTCGCCGACGGCCTCGCCGCCCAGGTCTTCGTCGGCCACGGCGCCGAATTCGGTCCGGAGATCGCCGGGTTCACCGTCGACGGCTCGCCGGGGTTCGACCGCCTGCCCGGGGTGAGTGCCGAGCAGGACCGCAGGTACTACGCGATCACGATTCGGCCGACGGTCTTCGTCAACCTGGTCCCTGACCACATCATCTTCCATAGGATGTATCCGCTGGCAGCGGACCGCACGGTCGTCGAATGCGACTGGCTCTACACCGGTGACGTCGTCGCCGAAGGTCGCGACGTATCCCGCTCGGTCGAGCTGTTCCACCGCGTGAACGAACAAGATTTCGCGGCATGTGAGCGAACCCAACCCACGATGTCCTCACGTGCTTACCGTGACGGCGGGGTACTGGTCCCGGCCGAGCACCACATCGCGGAGTTTCACGAATGGCTGCTCGCACGCATCGGCGACATGAGGTGACATGACATGAACGGTGACTCGGACCTGCTCATCGACGGCGCGTGGAGCCATGCCTCCGACGGCGGCCAGCGGCAGATCATCAACCCGGCCGACGGCTCGGTGGTGGCCAGTGTGGACGAGGCAACGCCGGAGGACGCGCGCCGAGCCGTAGCCGCCGCACGGGCTGCCTTCGACGACGGAGCCTGGGCCGCCACACCGGTCACCGAGCGCGCGGCGCTGCTGCTGCGGATCGCGGATCTGCTCGAGCGCGACAAGGAGCGGCTCGCGCATCTCGAGACGGTCGATACCGGCAAGACGCTGGTGGAGAGCCGGATAGACATCGATGATGTGATCTCGGTATTCCGCTATTACGGGGGTCTGGTCGCGATGCAGGCCGACCGGCTCATCGACGTCGGCGACCCGACCGTGATCAGCCGCGTGGTCCGCGAGCCGATCGGGGTCTGCGTGCTGATCGCCCCGTGGAACTATCCGCTGCTGCAGATGTCGTGGAAGATCGCGCCGGCGCTGGCCGCGGGCTGCACGATGGTCGCCAAGCCGAGCGAGGTGACCCCGCTCAGCACCATTGCCTTCGTCCGCCTGGCCGAGGAAGCGGGCGTGCCGCCGGGGGTGCTGAACCTGGTGCAGGGCAGCGGTGCGGTGCTCGGCGCGGCGCTGACCGACAACCCGGACGTGGATTTCATCTCGTTCACCGGTGGGCTCGCGACGGGGCGGACGATCTCCGAGGTCGCTGCCAAGCACGTCACGAAGGTCGCGGTGGAACTCGGTGGCAAGAACCCGCACATCGTGTTCGCCGACGCCGACTGGGAGAGCTCGGTCGATCAGGTGCTGACCGGTGTGTTCCTGCATTCCGGCCAGGTGTGCTCGGCGGGCACGCGGCTCATTATCGAGGAGTCCATCGCCGACGACTTCGTCGCCGAACTGGCGCGGCGGGCCGAGCGGATTCGCATCGGCAACGGCCTCGACCCGGCCAGTGAGACCGGTCCGCTGGTCTCCGAGCAGCATCGGGCGAAGGTGGAGGGCTATGTCGAGCTCGGTATCTCCGAGGGCGCGAAACTGGTGACCGGCGGCGTTCGGCCGAGCGACCCGGCGCTTGCCGCGGGCAGCTTCTTCCTGCCGACCATCTTCGACAACTGCGATCGATCGATGCGAATCGTCCAGGAGGAGACGTTCGGCCCGATCCTCACGGTGGAGCGTTTCCGTACCGAGGCCGAGGCGATTCGCCTCGGCAACGACACCGAGTACGGCCTCGCGGGCGGCGTGCGCACCGCGGACCCGGCGCGCGGCGAACGCATGGTGCGCGCGCTGCGACACGGCACGGTCTGGCTCAACGACTTCGGCTACTACACGGCGGCCGCGGAATGGGGCGGGTTCAAGAAGTCCGGCAACGGCCGCGAACTCGGCCCGACCGGACTTGCCGAATATCAGGAAATCAAACACATCTGGCACAACACGGCACCGAAGCCGGCGGAGTGGTTCAAGGGCGTCTGATCCAAGTTTCGATCTCGGCCGGGCAGCCCGTACCGGCCAGCACCGCGAAAGGCACGGTAGCAATGGTAGTCAGGGAACACAGTGTGTCCGATGACAATGGGATGGAGGATTTCGGCTACAAGGAATCGCTCGACCGAAGTATCGGAAAGTTCGCCAGCTTCGCGGCAGGCGTCAGTTACATTTCGATCCTCACCGGAACTTTTCAGCTGTTCTATTTCGGTTTCGGTACCGCGGGTCCCGCCTATCTATGGTCGTGGCCTTTGGTTTTCATCGGTCAGCTCGCTGTCGCACTGTGCTTCATGGAGCTTGCCGCGAAGTATCCGGTCGCCGGTTCGGTGTACAACTGGTCCAAGGCGCTCGGCAGCAGAATCGTCGGGTGGTCGTCGGGCTGGCTGATGCTGACCGCGTCGATCGTGACACTGGCCGCGGTGGTACTCGCTCTCCAACTGAACTTGCCGCGATTGTGGAGCGGCTTCCAGTTGATCGGTGACGGCAGCGGTGAATACGACTACGCCACCAACGCCGTGGTGCTCGGCACGATCATGATCGTGTTCACCACCATCGTGAATGCGCTGGGTGTGCGGCTCATGGCCATGATCAACAGTGCTGGCGTGTTCATCGAACTCATCGCCGCAGTGCTGATCGCGATCATCCTGGCGGCCAACTGGACTCGCGGCCCGCAGGTGTTCTTCTCCACCCACGGCTACGGTGCCGGGGAGGCCGGTGGGTACCTCGGCGCCTTCCTGGTGGCCTCGCTCGCTTCCGGCTATGTGATGTACGGCTTCGATACCGCGAGCTCGCTCGGTGAGGAGACGGTGGAGCCGCGCCGCACCGCGCCGAAGGCCATCCTGCGCGCGGTCCTCGCATCGTTCGTGATCGGCGGCGCGATCCTGGCGTTCGCGGTGATGGCGGCCCCGGATCTCGACGACCCGAAGGTCGGCAGCTCGAGCGGCGGCCTGCAATACATTGTCGAACAGGTGATGTGGGGTCCGCTCGGCACCATCTTCCTGTGTTGCATTGTGATCGCGGTGACCGTGTGTTCGCTGGCCGTACACACCGCCGCGATCCGGTTGACCTTCGCTATGGCCCGCGACAACGCGCTGCCCTTCGGTGAGAAGCTCGCCCGCGTGCATCCGAAGACGCAGACCCCGGTGGTGCCCGCGGTGTTGATCGGCGTGCTCGCCGCGCTGATCCTGGTGGTCAATATCGGTCAGCCGAAGATCTTCACGGTGCTGACCTCGATCGCGATCATCATGATCTACCTGGCCTATCTGATGGTGACCGGGCCGATGCTCAAGAAGCGGCTGCAGGGGCAGTGGCCGCCGAAGGATCTGAAAGAGGGTGGCTACTTCTCGATGGGCCGCTGGGGCATGATCGTCAATATCGTCGCCGTCGGGTGGGGCATCGGGATGGCGTTGAACCTGGCCTGGCCGCGCGAGGCCGTGTACGGCACGCCCTGGTACAACACCTGGGGCGCGTTCGTCTACATCGGTGCGATCCTCGGTGCCGGGCTGCTCTGGTACTGGGCAAGGGGACGCAAGAGCATCGGAACCCTTGCCTCGCACGCAGCAGTGTCCAAGGAGGCGGATTCGGATGTCTGACAACGTATTCGACTACGTGATCGCGGGTGGCGGCACCGCGGGATGTGTACTCGCCGCCCGGCTCAGCGAGGATCCGGACGTATCGGTGTGCCTGCTGGAGGCAGGACCGTCCGACGTCGGCGACTACAACATCCTCGAGCTCTCGGAGTGGATGCATCTGCTCGATTCCGGGTACGACTGGGACTATCCGGTCGAACCGCAGGAGCGTGGCAACAGCTATCTGCGCCACGCCAGGGCGAAGGTTCTCGGCGGATGTTCCTCGCACAATTCGTGTATCGCGTTCTGGCCGCCTGCCGAGGGCCTGGACGAGTGGGCCGCGATGGGTGCGAAGGGCTGGAACGCGGCCGAAGTGCTGCCCTATGTCGCGCGGGTGGAGAACAATGACGCACCGGGTGAGCAGCACGGCCGCCACGGTCCGGTCCGGCTCCGCGACGTCCCGCCCGTCGATCCGTGTGGTGCGGCGGTGCTCGAAGCCGCCGCGCTGGTGGGGTTGCCGACGGTCGAATTCAACCGTGGCACCACGGTTCGCAACGGCGCCGGATGGTTCCAGATCAATTCCGACGAGGACAACATCAGGATGTCGTCCTCCCACGCCTACCTGCATCCGGTGCTCGAATCACGGACCAATCTCTTTGTGCGCACCGGGTGCTGGGTCAGCGAGATCCTGTTCGACGATGCCCGCAACGCCACCGGCGTGCGGTACCAGCGGCCGGATCTCACCGGGTACGACACGGTGTCGGCGCGGCGCGAGGTGATCGTCACCGCCGGTGCCATCGATACGCCGAAGTTGTTGCTGCTGTCGGGCATCGGGCCCGCCGATCATCTACGCGATATCGGCGTTCCGGTGCTCGTCGATGCTCCCGGCGTCGGTTCGAACCTGGACGACCATGTCGAAGGCCTGGTGTTCTGGGAGGCCGCGCGGCCGATGGTCACCACCTCGACACAGTGGTGGGAGATCGGGCTGTTCGCCACCACCGACGAGATGTTGCGGCTGCCGGACGTGATGATGCACTACGGCAGCGTGCCGTTCGATATGAACACCCTGCGCCGCGGCTATCCGACCACCGACAACGGTTTCTGTCTGACACCCAACGTCACACAGGGTCGCTCCCGTGGCACCGTCCGGCTGCGCAGCCGCGACTTCCGGGACCGGCCCAAGGTCGACCCAAGGTACTTCACCGATCCGGAGGGGCACGACGAACGCACCATGCTCGCCGGAGTCCGGTTGGCGCGCAAGATCGCCGAGCAGAAACCGCTGCGGGACTGGGTCGCCAGGGAACTCGCACCAGGCCCGGACGCGACGACCGACGACGAACTGCTCGACTACATTCGCACCACGCACAACACCGTCTACCACCCGGCGGCCACGGCGCGAATGGGGGCGGCCGACGATCCGATGGCAGTGCTCGATCCCGAACTGCGGGTGAAAGGTGTGTCCCGATTGCGGGTCGTCGACGCGTCCGCGATGCCGAAATTGCCCGCGGTGAACCCCAATATTACTGTCATGACCATGGCAGAGAAGTGCGCGGACCTCATACGGAAATCCTGAGTCGGTGTCATTTCGAGCGACCTGCAATCAGTCGCAATCAGAGGTGCCGAAAGAGGGTGAGCTAGCGGCATTTCTCGCCGACCACGCGCCGTTCCAGTCGATGACGCCGCCCGAGCTCGATCAGCTCGCGGCGGCTTCTTCGCTGCACGAGTTCGCGGCGGGCGCGGTGATCATGGACTACTCGGCCCAGGTGCCCGACGACATCTGGATGCTGTGGACCGGCGGCGTCACACTGCAGGGCAGCGGCGACGGCGTACCGATCGATACCGTCGAGCCCGGCGGAATTTTCGGCTACGTTCCGCTGCTCACCGGCGGCAGCGCCGACTTCGTCGCGCGGGCGGCCGAACCGAGTCTGCTGATCCGGCTGCCTGGAGCCTTGGTACGGGCCCAGTTCGCCCAACCCGCCGGTCTCGCCTTCCTCGCGACCTCGGCGTGGAAGACTGGATCCGGCAATCGAACTCCGACTGCACCGGTACTCGGCAGCCGACCGGTCGGCGAACTCGTCTCCGGCACCGCGGTTTTCGTCACGCCGGACACCAGCGTGCGCGACGCCGTCGTGCGGATGACCGAGCAGCGCGTCTCCTATGTGCTGATCCGGTTGCCGCGGGGCGAATTCGGCATCTTCACCGACCGTGATCTGCGTACCAGGGTGGTGGCGGCCGGGCTGCCGGTCGAGGTGCCGATCTCCCGCGTGATGAGCGCTCCGGCCCGCCGGGTAACCGCGGACCTGACCGCCGAGACCGTGCTGATGGAGATGCTCGAATGCGGGCTGCGGCATATGCCGGTGCTGTCCAGGCGGGGCGAGGTGCTCGGCGTGCTCGAGGACGCGGACCTGCTCGCGGCCTCGGCCAGGCAGAGTTTCGTGCTGCGCCGTTCGATCGCCGCGGCCGCGGACGCGACCCAGTTGCAGCGGGCCGCGCGCGAGATCACCGGTACTGTCGTCGACCTGTTTCGTAATGGCACCAAGGCGTCGGCGACCAGCGGCATCCTGTCCGTCGTTATCGACTCCGTGGTCCGCAAGGCGCTCGAGTTGGCGCTGGCCGAGATCGACGAGGCGCCGAGTGACGGGTTCGCGTGGTTGACGCTCGGCAGTATCGCCCGACGCGAGGCGATGCCGTCTTCGGATGTGGACAGCGCACTGTCTTGGACCGACGAATTATCCTCGGCCAGTGGGCAACTCCGTGCCGTCGCCACGCGGGTGCACAGCATCCTCGACGCCTGCGGGTTGCCCGCCGACAGCAATGGCGCGATCGCCGCGAAGCCGAAGTTCTCCCGGTCCCGCTCGCAGTGGGCGACGGCAGCCGAGGGCTGGCTGGATGATCCGCTGCAGGATCGGGGACTGATCCTGTCCTCGCTGCTCATCGACGGGCGCGTGGTGTGGGGCGAGGAAGCGCTGCACACGGTGCCCGCCGCATTCCGGAGGATGCGCGACGAACACCCGAACGCGCTACGCCTGCAGCTGCTGGACGCGTTGTCCGGGCGGGTGCGGACGCGCTCGCTGCGCGATGTGCTGTCCCGGCGCGGCGGGACGTTCGATCTGAAGAGCCATGCGCTGGCTCCTATCGTCAACCTCGCCAGGTGGGGCGGGCTGGTGGCGGGCGTGACCACGGCGTCGACCCCGGTGCGGTTGGCGGCCGCCGCGAATGCGGGTGCGCTCAGCGAGCGTGATGCCACCGTTCTCACCGAGGTCTTCGTCATGCTGCAGCGCATGCGGATGGTCCATCAGGTCGAACAGCTCTCCGCCGGTCACAGCCCAGGCGACATCATTACGATGTCCGAACTTTCGCCGCTCAATCGCAGCCTGCTCAACGATGCGCTGCGGGAGATCGCGGTGGTGCAGCGACGCGTCGGCAGCATGGGAGCGGCAACCACCTAGAATGGCGATCGAGATGGCAACTCGAGACGGCGAGGACAACGGGCGGACGGCTGCGGTGCAGTCCGTCGACCGAGCGCTGCTGGTCATGGAGATTATCGCCAAGCTGGGGCAGGCGGGCGTCACGGAGATCGCGGCCGAACTCGGTGTGCACAAATCTACCGTCTCGCGGCTGGTCGCCGTGCTGGAATCGCGCGGATACGTCGAGCAGCTCTCCGAGCGCGGCAAGTATCGGCTCGGCTTCTCCATCGTCCGGCTCGCCGGATCCACCAGTGCGCAGGTCGACCTCGTCGGGCAGAGCCAGGGCGCGTGCAACGAGCTCGCGATCGCCTCGGGTGAGACGACCAATCTCGCTGTCCTGGACGGCAATCGGGTCATCAATATCGTCGAGGCGATGGGGCCGGGCTCGATCGCGCTGCGGTCCTGGGTGGGGCAGAGCTGTCCGGCGCACGCCACCTCCAGTGGCAAGGTGCTGCTCGCGGGTCTCGCGCCGAGCGAGATGCGCAAGCGGGTGGGCGCCAAGCTCGAGGCGTTCACCGACAACACCCTCACCAAGGTCGCCGACCTCGCCGCCCAGCTCGTCGAGGTGCGCGAGAACGGCTGGGCCAGTGTGCGTGAGGAGCTCGAGATCGGGCTGAATGCCGTCGCCGCGCCGGTATACGACAGCAGCGGTACGGTCGTTGCGGCCCTGAGCGTTTCGGGCCCCGCATACCGTCTCGGCCCCGACCGTTTCGCTCACGCCGCCGACCTGGCCATCGCAAGCGCCGCGGGCATCAGTCAACGCCTCGGCTACCTCGACTGACCACCCCAGCGGCCCTCGCGAAAAACGGCCGCACCGTTTATCGGTACGGGCGCCACAAGTGCTGCGAACCCCGATAAATAGTACGGATTCACGGGAGGCGCGGGGGTTGGGGGTTTCGTGTTGACAAGGGGTGAGGGCGGCTCGATACTTGGTTGCGTATAGCGGGACTGTTGCGATTTGCGCAACTTGTTGCGTTATATGGAACTGAATAGTCGCCGTTGACGCGTAGCGGGAGATCTCCACGGATTCGTGGGGAGCCGAAGGAGCAAATCCTCCCGGGAATCTCTCAGGCCCAGTACCGCTGCGCACAGGCAACTCTGGAAAGCAGTGCGCACGCACTCGCCGACGGGGCAAACGCGCAGTGTCCGAATTAACACAGTGCGTGAAACTCTCAGGCCATTGGACAGAGCGGGAGGAGCCACCTACGCGCATGCGTCGACGAAAGGCTCCTCATGGCCGAACCTGTCACCTCCGTCCGATCCGAGCTCGACGCGCCGCTGCGCGAATTCGATCCGCGCGTCGCGGATTTGATCGATCGCGAAATCGACCGACAGCAACGCGGTCTGGAAATGATCGCCTCCGAAAACCACGCGCCGCTCGCGGTCATGCAGGCGCAGGGCTCGGTGCTCACCAACAAGTACGCCGAGGGCTATCCCGGCCGCCGCTACTACGGCGGGTGCGAGCACGTCGACGAGATCGAAACACTGGCGATCGACCGGCTGCGCGCGCTGTTCGGCGCCGAATACGTCAATGTCCAGCCGCATTCGGGTGCGCAGGCCAACGCCGCGGCGATGCACGCGGTGCTGCGGCCCGGCGATGGCATCCTCGGGCTGGCGCTGGACCACGGCGGACATCTCACCCACGGGATGAAGATCAATTTTTCTGGTCGGCTCTATGACGTTGCGGCCTACCACGTTCGGGCCGAGGACCATCTCGTCGACATGGACGAAGTGCGCAGGCTCGCGCACGAGCATCGCCCGAAGCTGATCGTGGCGGGCTGGTCCGCCTACCCACGGCACCTGGATTTCGCCGAATTCCGTCGGATCGCAGACGAAGTCGGCGCATATCTGATGGTGGATATGGCGCACTTCGCCGGTTCGGTCGCGGCGGGACTGCATCCCTCGCCCGTCCCGTACGCGCATATCGTCACCTCCACCACCCACAAAACCCTCGGCGGTCCACGTGGTGGATTCATCCTCGCCGTCGAGGAATTGGGCAAGAAGCTGGCCTCTGCGGTCTTTCCCGGACAGCAGGGCGGGCCGCTCGAGCATGTGATCGCGGCGAAGGCTGTCGCTTTCAAGATGGCGGCCGAACCGGCGTTCCGTGATCGCCAGGAGCGCACGCTCGCGGGTGCGCGGATCCTGGCCGACCGGCTGCTCGCCGAGGACTGCCGAGCGGCGGGGATCAGTGTGGTAAGCGGCGGTACCGACGTACACCTGGTACTGGTCGACCTGCGTGACTCCGAGCTCGACGGTCAGCAGGCGGAGGATCGGCTGGCCGAGATCGGAATCACGGTGAACCGCAACGCGGTTCCGTTCGACCCGCGACCGCCGATGGTGAGTTCCGGGCTACGGATCGGAACACCGGCGCTGGCCGCGCGTGGCTTCGACACCGAGGCGTTCATCGAGGTCGCCGATATCATCGCCGCCGCTTTGCGCGCGGCACAGCCGGTCGAAGAGTTGGGCATGCGGGTCGATGCGCTGGTGCGCCGGTTCCCGCTGTACCCCGGTCTGCGCGGTTCGGCATGACGGTCAGCATCTTCGACCTGTTCCGGGTCGGCATCGGGCCGTCGAGCTCGCACACGGTGGGGCCGATGCGCGCGGCCGACCGCTTCATCGAGTACCTCAAAACTGAGGGCCAGCTGCACAATACGGCCGCGATTCGAGTCGAGCTGTACGGATCGCTCGGCGCGACCGGGCGTGGACACGGCAGCATCGAGGCGATCGTCGCCGGGTTGTCCGGCGAGCGTCCGGAGACCGTCGATCCGGCGGTGGTGGTCGCCACCACGTCCGAAGCACGGGCCACCGGCACGTTGCGGCTCGGCGGGGTGCACCCGATCGTCTTCGCCGTCGACGACGACATCGAGCTGCTCTGGCGAATCCGGCCGGCCTTTCACAGCAACGGCATGATGTTCCGCGCGGCCGACGCCGGAGGACAGGTGCTCGTCGAGCGTCGGTTCTACTCCGTCGGCGGCGGTTTCGTGCTGGACGAAGCCGAGATCGACAGCCCCGCCGCGGCGACGACGGCGGTCCCGTACCCGTTCGGCTCGGCCGCGGATTTGCTCGCCCGCACCAGCGCTACCGGGCAGTCCATCAGCGACCTGATGTTGGCCAACGAAATGACCTGGCGCAGTCCGGATCGGATCCGGACCGACCTGCTCGAGATCTGGAAGGTCATGCAGGACTGCGTCCAGCGGGGGACGTCGACGGCGGGTGTGCTGCCGGGCGCACTCGCCGTTCGACGGCGTGCGGCAACGCTGCACGATCGCTTGAATGTCGAAGCCGACGACACCGACCCGCTCCGCGCGATGGAGTGGGTCACGCTGTTCGCCATGGCCGTCAACGAGGAGAACGCCGCGGGCGGACGCGTCGTCACTGCCCCGACGAATGGTGCCGCGGGCATCATTCCCGCTGTGCTGCACTATGTTCAGCGGTTCGTCACCGGTCCGAGCGACGACAGCGTCATCGATTTCCTGTTGACCGCGGGTGCGATCGGGCAGCTGATCAAGGAGAACGCGTCCATCTCCGGCGCCGAGGTCGGTTGCCAGGGCGAGGTCGGCGCGGCCTGTGCGATGGCGGCGGCCGGGCTCACCGCCGTGCTCGGCGGCACGCCCGAACAGATCGAGAACGCCGCCGAGATCGGCATCGAGCACAACCTAGGCCTCACCTGCGATCCGATCGGCGGGCTCGTGCAAATTCCGTGCATCGAACGCAACGGCGTCGCGGCGGTCAAGGCGATCACCGCGGCTCGCATGGCGATTCGCGGCGACGGCGTGCACCACGTGTCCCTCGACAAGGTCATCCAGACGATGCGTGCGACGGGTGCGGACATGCTGGACAAATACAAGGAGACCTCGCTCGGCGGCCTCGCGGTCGCCGTCGTGGACTGCTGAGCGCTGGATCCTGTCTCGAAAGTAGTCCCGCCACACCAGCCATCTTCGGTCGCGACAATCCCTACAACGTCACCACAGCCAGTCTTCATGTGGGAAGTCGACACCGCGTCCTCGAGTTGAAATCTCTACAACGTCACCACAGCCAGTCCTCACGCTGGAAGCTGTGTGCCTGCCTCCCCAGGTTGCGGAAGAGAAAGTCGGGTACCGCACACGACGTGCCCAGCACTGCCTTGATAACCACCCCAACGCAACCTGTTCTTCCTCACCGGGCCGAGTGGGGTGCGTTCCGGGAACGAACCCACCACGATGGCATCCCCGGAAGGTGCGCCTACCCGGGTATTACCGGGCAGTGCTGGGCGCGTCGGGTGCCGTACCCGGCTTACCTCCCGCAGTCGGGTGCGTGGTGTCGAGTTCCGGCGTGGTCATCTGGCTGTGGTGGCGTCTCGAGCAGTGATCCACCGGCCGTCAGACCACCTCACACCCCGTGTTAGGACCTCGCACCCCGTATACCGGGTGTCCGGTTGGGGCAGGGGGTGTTGGCACCACTCGGGGTGGGGTCGGGGTCGGGGGTAGGCGTCGTTGGTCGCGTTCGTCAGGTGCTTGCTGGGCGTGTCGGGTGCCGTACCCCGGCTTACCTCCCGCAGTCGGGTGCGTGGTGTCGAGTTCCGGCGTGGTCATCTGGCTGTGGTGGCGTTCTCGAGCAGTGATCCACCGGCAGTCGCACCGCCTCACACCCCGTGTCCCGACCTCGCACCCGGTATATGGGGTGTTTGGTTGGGACAAGGGG
>NZ_JBHTDL010000017.1:0-64855 GCF_042675075.1 Nocardia sp. GCM10030253
CGGGTACCTGGACCTGATCCTGGCCGGGATCGGGCCCTGGCACCAGTGTTAAGTAGCCGATTGCCGCGTGTCGTCACCGGCGGTATCAGTGGCATGCCTCCCGTAGGTATGTGTTCAGCTGGAGCCTTGGTCGAACAGGTCCTTCAGGCCAGTGTGTTTGTGGGTGAGTTGTTTCGGAGCAGCCCGGCCTCGGCGCCCAGCGACTTGACGGTCGGCTTGCCGTCCAAGCGAAGCGGGACGCCCTTGAAGTGGATGGTGGACATGTTTGTTCCTCGCTTCCGGGGTGACGCAGCGGGCTCATGAGAATGGGTTCAGGCTTGTAGGCGTGCGCCCAGCTGGTGAACCAGCGAGAACAGGTCGGCAACACCCCAGTGCTCGACGATGCGGCCGTCGCGCACGCGCATGGCATCAACGGTTTCGAACTGCACCACGCGTCCGGTCGGCGCGATACCGAACAGCGACCCGAGATGGGTGCCGTGGTAGGTCTTGTAGGTGGTGACCACGTCGTCTTCGACGGTCTGCCAATGGATTTCCGGGCGGAAATCCGGAAAGGCTTCGCGTAGGCGCTGATACAGCACGCGCACGCCGTCTTTATCTGGAGTGGTATTCGGCTGTGGAGTGTGGTCGATGAAATCGTCAGCGAACAACTCTTCGAATAGGGTGAAGTTGCCTTGTCCCTGGACCTGTTCGGTGTTGCGCCGGACGACGGCCTTGGCCGCTTCTCCGAGGTTCGTACGGTTCATGACTTGCCTCTCCTCCTTGTCACAGGGCTGCGGTCGAGTAGCCAGGCGATCCATTCGAGAACCTCCGGCTGGGCGACCAGTGCCCGCGCCGCCAGGCCATCCGGGTCGTTCCGCACCACCGCCACGGCGGCCGGATACCCAGCCCTATCTCGACCGCCTCGCCGCGATAGGCGGATTCGAATACCGCGTCAGAGGAAGGAGTTGTCATAGTTGCCATGCTAGGCCTCGAGGATCAGCCGCTGGGCTACCTTCTACAACGGGTTGCCGTAACGTTGCGCGCTGAGGTGACAGTCGCGGTGTCAGAGCCGTCGGGTTGACGTTCCCTCAGTACAGAGGGTTGAGGAACACCTGCCCGAGAAGTAGCTCTATCCGGGGCAGCGCGACCGCAGATAGTTTCCTGAGCCGATCAGTCAGCTGCGAGCAGAACTGCCAGGTACGCCGGGGCCATGGACCGGGTGACCGGGTCGCTCTGATCAGGTTCGGTGTGAAAGTCGCCGACTCCCAGCCCTGACATACGCACAATGCCGCCGATCGGTTGTCCGGCAAGGCGGCTCGATGAGATCCGCCTGAAACGCACTCGTCTGCCGCATACCGGGCTGAGCGAAGCGGCCACGTCGTGGTAGCCGGCGGGCCAGACCGGTTGCGGCTCAGAACATCCGGTGGTGCCGATTAGCGGATCTCGACCACCACTTTGCCGAGGGCGCGTCCCGCACCGACGTGGGCCAGCGCGTTCGCGGTCTCGTCGAGGGGGAAACTGCGGTCGATGTGGATACCGATCCGTCCCGCGACACACGACTCCGCGAGGGGTGTGAAGTGCGCGGGCCCTTCCTTCACCGCGAGGACCCCGAGCCCGCGGCCGGTCACCATTCCGGTGACCACGCCGACCGTCGTCAACCGCAGCAACGCGCGCGTGGTGCCGCCGACGCAGCGGTACCGGCCGCCACGCGCGACCGACCTGCGATAGGCGAAGACCGACCGGTGGGCGACGAGGTCGAGTACCCGGTCGTACGGTCCGGTTCGGGTGAAGTCCTCAGCGCGATAGTCGATGACCTCGTCGGCGCCGAGCGTGCGCATGAACGCCAGTTTGGCGGCGTTGTCCACCCCGGTCACATGCGCCCCGGCGCTCTTGGCCAACTGGATCGCAAACGCTCCGGACCCGCCGCCCGCTCCGTTGATCAACACCGACATACCGGCTGCGATGCCGGCCGTGCCCTGCAGTGCGATCGCCCCCGACTGTGGCAGCGTCGACGCCTCGGCGAAGCTCAGCGACACCGGTTTGTGAGCCAGCGCCGATTCAGGAACCACGGCATATTCCGCGAACCCACCCTTGAGCATGAGATTGTCGCCGTAGACCTCGTCACCCGGTGCGAACAGTGTGACCTCGGAGCCGACGGCTTCGACCCGTCCGGCGATATCGGATCCGAGAACCGGGCGCCTAGGTGCCCGGAGCCCGCCGATGCGCGAATACAGCGGCGTCCCCCGCAGTGTCTCCCAGTCGGAGAGGTTGATCGACGTCGCGTGCACCTGGACGAGCACCTGTTTCGGCCCTGGGGAAGGCGCTGGGACCTCCACGACCGACAGCACCTCGGGGCCGCCGTAGCGGTCGTACACGACGGCCCTCATGCGATTCCAGCACCGAGGATCGAGCGACATCCTGACACACGACAAACTCTAGTCGACGGGCCGCCCCGCGACCGGCGAACCGTGCGTCGGCATTCCGCGCGACTCGCCGAACCCTCTCCCGCACACCAGCAACGTCCTGTATTACCGCGTGACGCGCGGGTCCGACAGGCCACGCGAAACACCCCAAAGATTAACGGGCCGAGACTATCTCGACATCCACCACCGCACTGAAATGCCGATTTGCGGGTATCCGACGTTGGGAACCACAGGAGGGCTGCGTGATCGGCGCTACCTCGGCGCAAGGCCCTGGCTACGGTCGCTGTCGGCGTGCTGCGCGCGCTCTGGCCCGCTGCGCGAAAGAGGGCGGGTTGACAGGAGCGCCCGGCGGTCTCAAAGCGTCGCCTCGTCGGCCGAGTCCGGCGGAGTAGCGGAAAAATCGAATAGCACTGACTGCTGCGACAGCGGACAGGGTCCACAGCAAGGCGGTGCGCACCCAATGAAAGTCTCCACTGTTGGTGGGCGTGAGCAGGCCAACGCCCGTAGCGACGAGGACGAACAAGGATTGGGCGGCTCGCTTGCCGAGTTCTTCGCGCTGTGCGAGTGTCTGAACGCGCTCGTAGACGTAGATCTTCAAGATGGACTGTGCATGTACGCCCAACGAGTCATTCCAAACGGTGGTGCCAGCCGCGAAGCGTTCGACAAGTTCAGCGTCCCGAAGTAGCTGGGTCCGCGTGTCTCGCCTGTCCATGCGACCACGTGAGCGTTCAGATTCGAGTCGACTTGAGAGACAGCGGCTTTCGCACGCTCGTGCAGATCGGGATCCGCCCGAACGATCACGACCGATCGTCAAAGCAATGCAGCGAGCATGACAACCGCGGAGCGCGCCTGCCCTGCTGCAACGCACTCACATGCCGCTGGGCGCGCGGTCGTGAACGTCCGCAACTGCCGATTTCAGTGCGGACTGCGGCGCGCGTGCCAGACGGATCGTGACGCTTCAAACAATGATCTTTCATGGAAGTGATTCACCAGACTGCCAAGTGATCGGAGAGGGCACCCTCGATTCTGCCGTGATCCGCGCCTCATCAACCGAACGGTGCGGCCCGGAATCAGGCCAGAATGGCGCATCGTTGCGGAGGGCTTTGAACGACACGTAGTAGGCATGCCCGGCCGAATCAAGGAACGGCTCCTCGCCCGCCGCGAGTGTGCCCTCTTCTCGGGCCACCTCGTACCAGAAGTCGTAGTCGAGACGGACGACGAACACCGGCATGAGAACGACGTCG
Organism: Nocardia sp. GCM10030253; assembly: GCF_042675075.1. Taxonomy (NCBI): domain Bacteria; kingdom Bacillati; phylum Actinomycetota; class Actinomycetes; order Mycobacteriales; family Nocardiaceae; genus Nocardia; species Nocardia sp. GCM10030253. The sequence goes on from NZ_JBHTDL010000017.1 coordinate 3,647, forward strand.
GCATACAGCCACGAACCCGTAGCTACGATCTCCGGGCCGTTTCTGATGACCAGATGCTACGCGGGGGTTGAGGGACACTCGCTTCGGCGCCTGGCCAACGTCCTATATTGCCGCGCGGCGCGCGTTCGCGAACGTCCGCAACTGCCGATGTGCGCGAACCCCGGTCGGGTGTTGTCAGCGTTCCCAGAGTCTCCACATGGAGATGCTGTCGTTGTAAGTACGGACTCGTTCGGCGGCGCCTAGGAGTCCGCGGCCCTCAGTCAGCTCGTAGAACAGCAGCAGCACAGCGAGAAACGCCGTGTGGCCGTCTGATTTCAGTAGGTGCGAAGTAGCTCCTGGCACCCACCTCGAGAAACGCCCTCGCCAGTGCGGGTTCACCGGTTTCGCACCCCGTGGGAATGACGACGCTCCCGGGTATCCGTAGATGCTTCCTGACCTGATCGGGGCCCATTCGGTCGGTGAAGGGCTGGGCATCGGCGATGTCGCCGCCGAGCTCAGGTAGAAGAATCGAGCCAATGTCGCCATGGCAGCTCACGATCACATACGGTGCGATCGGACGATCACCATCCAGCGCAGCGTTCACATGGAGAGGCTGGCCGATGGGCAGGTAGTTGATGCGAATTCCCAGTTCTTCCAGCGCATTTCGCGGCGCCCGTGCCGAGCTGTCGCCGATATCGAGCAGATCCACCTCTGTCCGAGCGAGCTTGCCGTCGACGATGTCTTCGATACGCGAATTCGACGCCAGCCCAACGCTACCTACGCGGCTCGAACGACTTCGCACCACGGCGAGCGTCGCTTCCTCGAGCTGTTCGCACGTGACCTCGCCCCGCCTGCGTAAACAGTTCTGAGTCGCGGGTTGACCTCAACAATGGTTCAGGTAGCAGGATTGGGCCCATGATTCTGGTTACCGGTGCAACAGGCAAGGTCGGCCGCCAGGCCGTCAACCAACTACACGAGGCGGGCGTCGAGGTTCGTGCGCTGGTCCGTCGCCCGGAGGCGGCGGATCTGCCGCCCGGCGTCGAGGTCGTCGGTGGCGATCTTTCGGATCCGGGCAGCCTGGATACCGCCCTCGACGGTGTGCACGCGGTGTTCCTGGTGTGGCCGACGCTGGATGCGGACGCGGCCGCGCCGGCCGTGGTGCGGCGTCTGGCCGAGCGGGCGCGGCACATCGTTTACCTGTCCGCCATGGGCGCCGACGAGCGGGCCGGCGCGGTGCTCGGTTCGCACGGCTACCTCGAGCGGCTCATCGACGAAACGGGGGTCGGCCGGACGTTCGTGCGCGCGGGGGGATTCGCGGGCAACGACCTCGGCTGGGCGGAGTCCATTCGCGCGGAAGGTGTTGTGCGCGAACACTTTGACGAATGGCGCAGGTCGGTGATCCACGAGCGGGACATCGCCGCGGTGGGCGTCAGGGCCCTGCTCGAGGGTCACACCGGCGCCGTCCACGAGGTGACCGGCCCCGAGCTCCTGACCGCCCCGCAGCGGGCGCGGATCATCGCTGACACGCTCGGGGTGCCGGTGCGATTCGAAAAGATGTCCCGGGAAGAGATGCTGGCGGGCATGTCCACCTGGATGCCGATCGACGACGTGGACAACGTTCTGGCGGAGATGGACGAGATGACCGCACAGCCGGAGCCGGTGCTGTCCACCGTCGCCGAGGTCACCGGCGCGCCCGCTCACACCTATCAAGAGTGGGTCGCCGACCACCTGGCCGATTTCCGTTGAGCTCCAGCCGATTCCGCTGAGGTTTCCCGATCTGCCTAGGCGTATTCAGCCGCCGGCTGCGGGTGCGGAATCGGCGTCCGGGTGATGGACCGAATCATCGACTGGGCAGCCGCAAGCACGATTCCACACGTCGGATTGGTCGCTGACGACAGCGTGACCGACTTCTATACACGCTGGCAACTACGCAGCAGCGGCCAGTATCTGCGGCTGAGCGCCAATCATGGTTCACACACGCGTTCGCGCGCCATCGACTCCACTCCGCCCTCCGGGGGACACACGCGAAAGCCGCGGTATCGGTGGTGTATCTGCCCGTAGTCAGTATCTTCGCGCCGCGGTCGATGATCTCGATTTGGCAGTGCGTTCGTGTGGATCCATTCCGATGATGACCGTCATCGATGTGTCCTCTTCGTGCTCGGACCCGAGAGCGGGCTGGAGGCTGCCCTCGAACCCCGGCTGCTGACAGGCGGTGCCCACGAGCTAATGCCGCGCATCTGCTTCGGCCACGCTGCCGTCACGAGCGGGCTTGCCACCACAAACCAGGGGACTAGAGGCAATGCCGCGCAGTTAGCGGTCCTGTCCGGTTGTCAACCGGGCCCTGCATGCCGTCGTCACCACCGGCCAACGCCGGGACCCGCACACCGCTACCCACGGCACACGATCAGCAGACACCCCAATCCAGGTGGCCGCCTGAACATTTCATCGACCATCGACCATCGACCATCGACCATCGAGCGGTCGGTCGGGGTGAGCCCCACGCGGCATGAAGACACACCGTGATCTCGGCGCTCATCACGGGCAGCCCCGTCCGTCATCACACCTACCCGATTACACGCTGCCGGGACCAACCCCATCACCGCTATCAGGGACGACGACGGACGAGGCACCGACCGATCCGCTTGACCCAAAACGCATTACGCTGTTGAGCTCGCGTTGTACGACGAACTGTCGCGAACGATTCGCGGCCACAGCGAATTCTGTACTTCAGTCGGAGTCGATACCACTCATCTGTCGAAGCTCGGTCATCGGCATCACACGATGTCCCGACCCGGTGGGCATGACGAGAGGTGCCAGTATTCTCTGTCGTTGTAAATCCAATGCCCGCGTGGCCGAGGGGACTACATGCCGATGAACATCACCGCACCGAACCCCGATGACACCGACCTGAGCTCGTTGTACGGCGAGGTGGATCGCGCTGCGGCGGCGGCGAACAGGGCGGGCCCAGTGGGGCTGCCACCGCTGACCGACGCGCTGCTGAACTATATCGACGCGATGGCTGTCGCAGATCCGGCCCTGACACATCCGCACGTCCGGCCCACGGTACTGACCGCCTCCCATACAACTCGTGCCTATTTCGGAGCACGGCTGCGGCACACCTCCGATGCCGCCCGCTGCGAGTTGCCGCTGCTGCGAATGTCGTTGGCCGCCGGGCCCGACGAGTCCCTGGGCGCGCCCTCCATCCACGATTGGCTCGAAGCATTCGAATTGGCACTGATCTGCCGCAACGGCGGCAACGACCACTACCTGCGCAGCCAGGCCTACACCATGTACTACCCGCACCGCTGGGCTTCCGATGACGTTGAGGCCGTGCGGATTCCCGCCGCGTACGCGACCGTGTTGGCTGCTTTGGCGAAGCGCGCACGCTGGCCACGCAACAAGCAGGTCAGGGCTGAGATCGCCGAACTGATGCCGCCGGCGCTGGATCGGCTGGCCGAGATTACTGCGGAATCACCATGGACCCAGCGCGTCCAGATTGTGCGGCTGCTGGCAGCGGGCGAAGACGCCACGCCGCAGGTCGCCGCTGCGGTGGAGCAATTCCGAGCTTCCCGCCGCATCGCATGGCCGTTGCTGGCGTTGGCGGCCCTGGCACACGACCTGAAACTTCCGACACAGGTCGAATCCGACTATCTGCCAAAGCATTTGACCGTATGGCAGCCATGATCAGCGCTGTGGCCGATTCGGACAGCGCGGTAGGCGGCATGACAGTCGCTTGTCAGTCACGCCTATCGGCTCGGACTCGGTGGCGTCGGTTTCACGCTGTCACGAGGAACGGCTACGTGACGAGCTGCGATCGGGTCCGGGGTCGTTCGTGCATGTCGGATTCACCGCGCCGCGGTCCGGCCGCGGTCTACTGCGGTGATGAATTTGCCGAAGCTCCCTTATCGCAACCTATTTCGAGCTTCTGCCGCGTCCGCGACGGTTGGCGGTGTCGACATGCGCGACTACACCCAGACCGAGTAGGGCGTCAGGTCGATCGCCGGTGCATCCGGGTTGTCCAGATCGACGCGGTACAGGTGCCATCGCTCGTCACCGTTGTTGTCCTGGGTGTAGAGCAGCCATCGCGGATCGTCGGTCCAGCAGAAGCTGTGCACACCGCGGTTCTCATCCGCGGTCACACAGCGTGTTTCCTCGTCGGAGTCGAGATCCTGGATCCACACGTTCAAGCGGTTGTTCCACGGTGCCAAGTAGGCGATCTTGGTGGCGTCCGGTGAAATCGACGGTGCCGCACTCGTCGGCGATCTGAAGAAGTCCTCTGCGGAAATGAATTTCGGCAATGCCATGTCGGTCCTTCCGGTCGGTCAACGCTTCCGAATCAAGGACACCGTCGGCTGAGCCACCTCACACCTTCGCGTCCGTTCGGGAACGCCAGCGCACGACCTGGTAGCCGACGGCTACGGCGACGATCAACGCCGCGAGAACGGGATGCATATCTTTCGAGAGACTCGGTGCGCGATCGGGCCCAATTGCCCAGAGCATCAGCGGAATTGCGTAGGCCACCGCGAGCCACCAGTGAGCGCGCGGTCGTCGCGGTGTAGCAGACGCAGTCGACCAGCAGATCTACCCCGTCGCCGATAGCAGCGCGCAAGTGAGCTGCATCGGCGCGGTCTGCGGCGATGAAATCAACTCCAGCCGTGCGGAGTTCGGCAGGCATGTTGGCGGGGTTGCGTCCAGTTACCTTCACTCGCCAGTTCGCTGCCGCCAAATGTGCCGCGATCGCACGTCCGATCACGCCGGTTCCACCCAGGATGAGCGCATCAGCCATTACACGAGCCTAAACCGGGCTCGTTCCTCGTTGTGCGCTCGCCGCTGGTTGGTGAGGCCGCACGATATCGACGGAACCGGACAGCGGTCGGGTGCGTCGTATAGTTCGTAGGCGGTCTGTATTACGAGGGGAGGCGGGGTGTCCGATGATCTCCGGGTCGAAGTTGACCGACTGCGCGAAGCCTCGAGATTCGTCGCCGACAAAGCTCAGTCGATCCGAGACGAGTTGAAGAAGCTCGACGACACCATCGGCAAAGAGCTCCTCGCCGATGGTTGGCAGGGAAAAGCCGCCAGCGCATACGACGAGTCGTGGCTCGAGTGGAAGCACGGTGCCGATACGGTCATCGCCGCGTTGGAGGAATCCTCCGCCAACCTCGCTGAAGCTGCCAATCAGTACGAGATGCGTGACACGACGAGTCGAGACGCGATCGCCGGACTGCAAGGATTGGATCTGCCGTGGCCAATGGTGACCATTACCGCGTCGATCTCGAGCAGCTCGACGCCGCGATCGACACGATGGACAAGTTCGGGCGCACGGTTGAGGGCCGGTTGGGTGAAGTCGACCGGCATATTTCTGACCTGCACCAGGCATGGTCGAGCAAGGCAGCCCAGGCTCAGCGTGCCGCGCACGATAGTTGGATGGCGGGTGCCGCAGAGATGCGGGAGAACCTCGACGAGTTGCGTGCAGTTGCCCGCTGGGCGCACGCGAGTTACACGACTGCGGTCGAAACGAATGTGGGGATGTGGCCGCAGTGACACCGACTGTCCCGCTCATTGTTCATCGAGGCGAGGAATACGCGTCTGCCGGCGAGGTCTTCGGTCAGATGTCCACCGACAGTGTGACCACCCACTCTGGGCTGGTCGCGGTGCTGACCACCTACGGAGGTATGGCTGGCAGCGATAGCGTCGGCACCCAGTGGGCAGCGGGCTACGACGAGGCCGTCGAGCTTGCGGTATCGACCTCATCCAAACTGGCGACCGCGTGCGGCCAGACGAGAAACATGATCGTTGCCGGAGCCTGCAACCACCAGGTCGCCGATACCGGCGCCAACGTGGCCGATCAAACACCACCGCCCACGCCGCAGCTCTCGATGGATCCTTGCCTCCCAGAAAGCGCACCCTCGGCGGCTGGGGACGGAATCCCCGAACCATTCGGATGGTCGTTCATCAAGGACGCGGTCGGGTTCGCCTGGCCCAACGGTCACCAGGATCAATTGGACCCCGCCAAGACCGCATGGCACACCGCCGCTGCCGACTATCGCACTGTTGCCGGTGAGTCCCCGCATGCTGTTGGTCTGCTTACCAATCAGTAGTCACCCGAGATCGAGATCGCCGTCAGCACCTGCCAGACCCGGCAATCAGACTTCAACGCGTTGGCTGATGCATGTCAAACACTCGGCGATGCCTGCGGCGAGTACGCCAACCATCTCGACGAGGCGCACCACAAGATTCTCGAGGAACTCAAAGGGTTCGTCATCGAAACCGCAGCCGCCGAGGCCGCGTTCGCGGCGCTCGCACCGTTCACTGCGACCCTGTCAGAATGGGTTGGCAACACAGCTCTGGCCGGACGTATCGCTGTCCGTGCCCGCCGTATCGCGACGGTCGTCGGCGAGCTCGGGACGAAGATAACGAAGCTCGTCACCGACGTCGTGAAACCCCTTGCTGAACGACTCAAACCGCTGTTCGAGAAGGTCCGCAACTGGGTCAGCGTGGCCAGGGTAAAAATGACTCCGTTCGCACGACGCGATGCTGCATTGTCGGAGGGACGACTGTTCTCTCGGATGGCCTCGCACGAACCGGGAGGTTCTCGAAAGTGGAGACCATCTGCCGATGGCCCAAGAGACCATCGAGGAATACGCTCGCCGGGCCGGGGTGGACCTTCGCGGCATCCGCGTGGACGTGGCCGACTCCGCCGATGATGTGCGCTACTTCGACTACATGGAGGCCAGCGCCAGCACCGGTCCGGGTCATATTGCCTTGGCCCCTAGCGCGTTTGCCGATGAACAGACGCTGCTGCGGAACTTGGTGCACGAGCGCGTCCACATCGAGCAGTACCAGCAAGGCAGAGTCGGGTCAGGGGTGACGAGGGAGCTGGAAGAAGAGGCGTACGCCGCCGATGAAGAGTTCTGGCAACGTTATCTTTCGGAGAAGTAAAAGGGGCGTGAGCGGTGAGTGAGTTCTATGTCGAAGCTATCTTCCCGGTGAGTTTCAGGCCGAATCCGTTTGTAGTCGGTCGGGCAGTCGGGGATTTCACCGTTGGCCAGGCAGTTGAGCTGCGGAGGAAGGACGGAACGATCTACCGGGGTGTTCTGGAAGCGCTCGATTTCCATCGGCCTGCGCCGGACAAGTTGTCACTCGTCTTCTCCGCCGAGGTGTCGTCTCAGGTCGAGCCGGGTGATGTGATCTATTCCGTTCCCACCGAGGAAAGCAGCTCATCGCGGTGACGATCGACATCCAGGAATGGGAGCGGCAGCTCCAGCGAGAACTCGCCGAGATCCGCAGCAGCAGTAAGCATCTCGCCGACGCCATTGCTGTGGTGCGGGGTCGCGGCGAAGTGCCGGTGTCCTCGTCGAGGTCGATGCGGACGGCGACATCACCGACCTGCGGATCGCTCCTGGTGCCATGCGTTGGCCTGGCCACCAGCTCACCACAGCGCTGCTCAACTGCCACGGTAAAGCGCGGGCGGATGCGAAAGCCAAGCCCGAACGTCTGCTCAGTAAAGCTGACCCGCGTATCCACGACCAGTTTCAACGTCTACATAGCGAACAAACTGCCGAAGATCGGCGTCGGCCCGCGTCGGAAGAGGAGATCCAAGCCGCCGATGATGCTTACTTTGAGCGCATGAACCAGCGCGGCTGGAACGGCTAGTCGGGGCGGGCGAGGAAGCTGGACCGGGTCTCGGACGGTATCCGTAAGCTTGTCGGGCTAGCGCGTCCTGGGTTCCGGAATCCGTCGATGTGAGTGAAGTAGTGGTGCAGTCGTAGATGATTCTGTGCGGTCTCTTCCAAGCCTGCCGAAAAGTGAATGAAAATGGGAGGATTGAACAGAAAGTACGCTGGTCAGGAAGTGTGCTCCCCGCACGCGCGGGGATGAGCCCGTTGGTGTTCTGCCGGGTATTGAACATTCCGAGTGCTCCCCGCACATGCGGGGATGATCCGGAGCCCGAAATGACCTACACCATCCGCTACACGTGCTCCTCGCGCATGCGGGGATGATCCGCGACCGCGCCTTGGTCCGGCGGGTGCCGCCGGGTGCTCCCCGCGCATGCGGGGACGATCCGGGCACCGGAGACGCCATCCCCACGCCGGTATATGGCGGTGAACGACTCGATCGGTTCGTCGAGCAGATGACCCGCCGGATCTCGATGTCATAGTCCAGGGGTGAGGTGAACTGCTCCCACGCGTTCTCCCAAAGCCGCTAGACGCGATCGAACGAGAAGATGATGCCCAGGCGAGAGAACTGGCAGAATTACATACAGAATCACGCATCCGCCGCCTCGTCGCCCTACGTTTGGAGCTCCGTGATCGATGAAGGAGACCGATAACTTTCCGGCCCCGGTGACCGTCGAGTCGCTCGCTTCTGCCGTCGCAAGACTGGCCGACGAGATCTACCTGTCGCTAGCAACCATCGGGACCGCGCTGACGACCCTGTGGGATGGTCTCACCGAGAAGCTGGGGTCCGCTCCTCGGTCGACTGATCTAGCACCGCTGCGCGAGACCATTGTCGGAGAGCTCGAGCGGCGTGGGAATCTGTTCGACGGCGCAGGCGTTGTGCTGGCCGACGGCCTTCTCGTGGATCAGCCCCGGCATCTGGAATGGTGGCTTCTGGACGTGCAACGCGGACCGCGACGCCTGATGCTCGAATTGAATCCGCAGAGTGAATACTTCTACGACTACACCGGAATGGACTGGTTCGTGATCCCGCGCGACCAGGGTAAGCGGTGGGTGGACGGGCCGCACCGCGATTACGCGTGCACCAATCGGTGCGTGTGTACGTTCGCGATACCGGTCACGACCACATCGGGAGCCTTCCTCGGAATCGCTGGTGCCGATGTGTCGGCTGCCTCGATCGAGGAGGTCCTGCTTCCGCGTTTCCAGGTATTCGGTCAGCGGCTAGTGCTGGTCAACAGCGAAGGCTGCGTCATTATGGGGACCGACTCCGAATTCAGGACCGGGTCCAAGACGAGCCGGACGGACCGATCTGCTGCGGCAGTGCCGATCGAGGCGATGCCCTGGTTGTTGCAGCCGCTGGGGTCCATGCCGTTCCACTGACGCGCAGCACACTACTGTGGCAAGCCGGGTCAGGCCTCCACCGGGATATCCACGTAAGCCGGACCGTGTTCGTTGGATAGAGTGATGGTGCTCGGTGCATTGGAATACGGTGTCTGGTCGCGTGATGTCCGCGACGGTGAACTGGTCCATCATTCGATAGGGGTCGACCTATAGGGCGATCAGGTTCGCGAACCGGTTGGCCGACAACGGGATCGCGCAATTGTCGCAACAGGCCGGCCGGGTGCAACGTGTCCACCGCCCCTAGCAGAGAGGTGCCGCCACTCTCTACGGCTGCCCCGCGCGGAAGCGTTGAAACACAGCCGATTACAGGTGACAATGCCGGGCTGCGGCCGATTCGCAACCGCCACGATGGCTAACTGTCTACCGTGCTCCCGCGCACCACCGGCGGTTGCAGGAATTGCAGGAGTTGCAGGCGAAGCGGAAGCACGCGTTCCGGCGTGAAGTCGGGTGGCCGACATAACGTTTTAACGACTGGTCGCCCCATTGGCGCCTGGTTGCCAGCGGGGATCGAAAGCGTCACAGCAACAGGAGCTTCGACCGGCGCAGTCCTGGATAACTGCGGGGCGGGCGCGGTGTTGGTCGTGTCGTCAGCTGAGTCGAGGCACCAACGGCGGCTGCGCTGGTCCACACGGATCGGCGAGGATCGAATTGGTTGGCGTGGGGTGCGGGCGGATTCGGTGTGACGGTTCGGCGTTACGGTGGCGTGGACGGACCTGGTTCGGGAGGCCCTGGGCGCTGGGTGACTTGTGGGGAGTCGTTGTGGCCGTGGTGTTTTCCTGTCCGGCATGGTGTGTCGATCACCGAGACCCGCATCCGGGCGACCCTGAGGACGGGGGTACGCACTCCGGCCCGGAGGTGGCAATCAACCTCGACGACCCACTCGAGTTCGACACGACGCGTCAGGCGTGGATCCAGTCGACCGCCCACGATCGTGACGGCCGACGGCACTGCCTGATCGGTCTTGTCGACCCGCACGGAGTGACGGTCGAGCTGAGTGCCGCCGACGCGCGCATGGTCGCGCACATCCTGATCCGCGGAGCCGACCTACGGTCGGCACCCGTGGACGGGGACTGTCCGTCGTCGTGTCTCGGACATACCGACGCCTCTTCGGCACCCGCCCGGATCCGGCGACCACAGAAAGCTCACCGACCGCCCGCAACCTCCACTCCAGCTGACCTCGCAGGCTGAGCCCGTCGCGGCCATCCTGCGTCCGAGACACAGGGCGCCGGATCTGCGAGGCATCATCGGCCGTCCCGAATCATGCTCGCTGTCAATCCGATTCGGCCCTGCGCAGCCGCACGACTTCCCGTAGCGCACTCTTGAAATCGCCGTAGGCCCGCTGCCCCAACGCGTCGGCCAGCCTCTCCTCCATACGCACGAACAGCGCGTCGGAGCGGTTCATCTGGTCCAGCCCGAGTTCGGTCGGGACGATCAGCTTCGCCCTGCGGTCGTCCGGATCGGGCTCGCGGCGCACATAGCCGAGCTCGATGAGTTCATCGACGAGCGTGCCGATGACCTGCTTGTGCTGGCCGGACCTTTGCGCGAGATCGGTGGCGCGACTCCCCTCGACATCGAGGTAGGCCAGCACCGCCCCGTGCTTGGGACGAAACTTCTCATGGCCCTGGGTCGCGAGCGTTTCGTACACCTCCTGCTGCAGTGACAGCAGCAGTCGCCCGGAGAGAATGCCCAGATCAGGGTTACTTTCCTTGCGCTCATGGCGTCTCAACTCGACCCACTCCATTTAGTCACTAATATTGACGGTCACTAATTCTGACTATACGCTCCGGACTCGTCCCACCCACCCCTTGCCACATGGGAGCGAACATGTCCGTGAACCTCACCATCGTCTACTACTCCGCCACCGGAACCATCGCCGAGCTGGCCAGGGCGATGGCAGATACCGCAGAGCAGGCCGGCAACGAGGTCCGCGTGCGCCGCGTCGAGGAGCTCGCGCCCCGAACAGCGATCGACGCGAAACTCGCCTGGGCGGCACATGCCGCCGCGACGGCGAACGTTCCGACGGCCACCGCCGACGACCTCATCTGGGCCGATGCGGTGATCATGGGATCGCCCACCCGATTCGGCAATATTGCTTCGCAACTCAAGCAGTTCATCGACACCTTGAGCGGGCCGTGGAGCCAGGGCCTGCTTGCCGACAAGGTCTACAGCGGATTCACTTCGGCGGGCACCGCACACGGCGGGCACGAGTCCACCCTGCTCGCTCTGATGAACACTTTCATCCACTTCGGCGGCGTCATCGTGCCGCCCGGCTACAGCCACCCCGATAAGTTCACCGACGGAAACCCGTACGGCACATCGCATTGCACCCGCAATGACACCTACCCCGTCGACGAAACCACACACGCCGCAGCGCGGGTGCAGGTGGAGCGAGTGCTGCGGTTCGCGCGAGCAATCCAGACCGCACCCACACCCGCCTGAACCGAGACGACGGGGCAAATTCGCTCGGCGCGATACACCAGGCCGTCGATCACCCGATCACGAGGCGGAGCCCGGTCCGACGATCATCGATCGTCCGGCCGGGCTCGCTGCGTTTCGCTCAACTTCTCGAAACCTCCAACCGGTCGCTCGAATTCGATCCGGTACCGATCTTGACCGTCATCGCAAAGCGGAACACCAATTCCGGAGTACCACTCCACGATTAAGGCGTCTCTCGCCCAATCGTCGGCCAAGGGACGATCGAGTTTGGGAGTCTTGCGGTGCGGCTAGTGCCGTGTCGAGAAAGGTCGGCAGGATAATCGGGGAGGCGGGTTGACTGGGCGGCTGGCGATGCGGGTGTCGAAATTGCAGGCCAAGGTGACGAAGCGCTGATCGAAGGCCGAGGCAAGGGATACTGATGTGGTGCTCGGTGCAGAAGAGTTCGATCTCGTCATGGCTGTCATACGTCGCGACACCGACGAGGTGCGACGCGCTCACGAAGCTGGTATCGACCTGGCAAGTGCCACTACGCCGGTAGGCACTCTTCTCAGTTGGGCCGCGGAGTGGGGCAGAACCGAGATCATCGCTTACATGCTGGCCCAGGGCATCGAAGCGGAGCCGAGGGCTCTTTCGAAGGCTGCGGACAAAGGTCATACCGAGACGGTGCGGCTACTGCTCGACCATGGCATGAACCCGGATCTGCCGGCTGAGTGGCCACCGCTGACTGCACACAGTGTCGCACCCGCGAAAAATGCAGGTGACCCCGCGACGCGGCCCGCCCGAAATCCTTGGCCGCCACGTGGGGTCCGCAGTTCAAGCTGACCGTGCACGGCCTCGCACATGGCGACGGGCAACATCGATGTCGTCGCAGCCCCGAAGCCGTCGAACGCGATATGCGCCAATGCCTTGCCCACCCGCGCCTGCGGCGTTGCCGCTGTATCAGCGACGCCGAACCCGGCTGACAAGAATCGATACGACCGCATGTTCAGGCGCATTGGACAGCGGAGGCGAGGCCGATGCGGCGAACGGTGTAGCAGGCGTCGGAGGTCCGGCGGGACGCAACCGTGGCAGCGGCAAACCCGGTGGGGCCGGTTGCGTAGAGCCTGGCTCGCGGCGAGCTGGTCCGGTCTGTGGATGATCGCGGCCATCGAGGTCAGAGGCTGTTTTACTCACAGCGACCACCCGCTACTATAGAAAGCCGCAGGTCAGGGCCCTGGTTGGGAAAGTGCGTGTCAGGGTGGTGATCTGGCACAGGAAAGAGGGGGAGTTCGCAACGTGAATGTGTCGGAATTTGTCTACAACGTCGTGGTCGTGACGCACCTGATCGGCATGGCCGCGGTGGTCGGCGGTTACGCGGCCGGACAGCCGGGTGTGTCCGCGGTGATGGTGTGGGGCGCGCGCCTGCAGATCATCACCGGGCTGGTGCTAGTCGGCATGGCCGAGTCGATCGACTCGCTCGACAAGGACCTGAACATGGTGAAGATCGGCACCAAGCTCGTCATCGCAGTGCTGGTCGCGGTGTTCGCCGAGATGGGTCATGGCGACGCCAAGCGGGGCAAGCACGTGCCATGGATGACGCATGCGGCGGGCGGGTTGGCGATCGTGAACGTGTTCGTCGCCACGCTGTGGACCTGAGTTGCGCGGGAACCGAATCACGAGAGTCCGGTGCCCGCGTTGTCGCACACAGGCACCGGACTCGTCGTCACGACTCGAACAGTGATTGCCCGAGATATCCGTCCGGTGACCGAACCCCGGGCGGGATGACGAACACCGCCGACCCGATCGGCGTCGTCCAGACGTTGAGGGCGTCGAATTCGGCGAGACGCTGCTGTACCGGCAGATACTGGGCATCCACGTCGCGCTGGAACGCGGCGAACAGCAGCCCTGAGTTGGAGATCTGACCGGGCGGCGGCGCGTCGTCATAGTTGTAGCCGCGTCGCAGGAATCGCTCACCGTCGTGGGTGTGGTGCGCGCGAGCGATGTGCGAGGAGTGCGGGATGACCGGAATGCCGTGCGCGTCGACGGCCGCGAAGTCCGGCTCGTCGAATTCCCGGCTTCCCGTCAGTGGTGCACCGTCGGCCAGCTTGCGGCCGACGCTGAGTTCCCTACCCTCCGTGTCGATTTCGTCCCAGGTGTCGAGTTTCATCGCGATGCGGCGCAGCACCAGCGAGGTGCCGCCCGCCAGCCAGGGCTGTGTGCTGCCGTCGTCCCACACCAGCCGCGCGAAATCGGGTGTGCCCGGCACAATGTTGACGGTTCCGTCGACCTGGCCCATCAGGTTGCGCGGAGTCTGCCCGGGCGCGGCGTTGCGGAAACCGCGCTGCACCCAGCGCACCGAGACCAGCGATGCCACGTTCTTGCACAGCACCCGCACGGCGTGCGACACCGCCGTCGCCTCGTCGGCGCAGACCTGTAGCAGGAGATCGCCGTCGTTCCAGGCCGGTTCGAGGCGATCGATCTCGAATGGCGGCAGCGGACGCAACCACGACGGTCGGCGCTGTTCGAGGCCCGCCACGCTGAACACCCTCGGGCCCAGTCCGACGGTGACCGTGAGCCGCGCAGGCCGTTGTGCCAGTTCGGGTTCCGTGTCGGCCAGTGCAGGGCTGCGCTGGGTCAGGCGCGCGGCATCGTCGGTCCAGATCTTCAGGATTCCGATGATGTCGTCACGGTTGGTGCCCGGCCGCAGGTCGAACCCGACGAATGCCGCATGCGCGGGCGGCGCGGTCTCGATGCCTGCCTGATGGGCGCCATAGAAGGGTTCCATCGCGGCCGGTGCCGGATCGGAATCGCCGGTCTGCCGATCCCCGATCGCGACCGCGCCCCAACCGACTCCGGCAATACCGGCCGCGGCGGCGGTGCCACCGAAAAGGCGGCGGCGATTGATGCGCCCGGCGCCGGTGGACTCAGCCACCGTGAGCGGGGGTCTGCTGGGTCGGCGTCGGCGCGCCACCCGTGTGTTCGCCTTCGGGCACGTAGTTCTCCTGGTTGCCTGGGAAGTCGCGTACCCGAGCGGTGAAGGTGGTGGAAGTCCCGTCGTCGAACGTGAGCGTGACCGGGGTTTCCGCGCCGGTGCGCAGCGGCGCCTTCAGGCCCATGAACATGATGTGGTCGGCACCAGGGCGCAGCGCGGCTGTGCCGTGCGCCGGAATCACGAAGCCGCCCTTTTTCTGCTGCATCTTCTTGGTTCCGTCCGCGGCCGCGACGACCTCGTGCAGCTCGACCCGACCGGATGCCGGGCTGGTGGCCGAGACCACGGTTACCGGCTTATCGCTGGAGTTGTTCAGATCGCCGAACGCGGCGGACATATCGGCGTCGGCCGCCTTGATCCACTGGTCTTCGATGGTGATCGAATCCGCCGCTTTCGTGGGTGCGGCGTCCTTGTCGTTCGACGAGCACCCGACGATCAGGAGCGGGACCGCCGCGAGAGCGGCGGCAGCGCGCAGCAGACGGGAATTGCGTGGTGTGGATGCTCGGGTTGTCATGAGCATTGGAGACTCCGATCTGGGTGAGAGGGGTTTTCCGCTGCAGGCCAGAGTCGCGCGAACCGACATCACCGATGCGCCCGATCAATGATCGGCGAAGCGGTACGAGCAGCGGCGCGCGACTCGCTGCAGCGCGAGTTGCACCGGCGGGATAACTCCGGTCGAGTAGTGATGTGCCGACGTGTGTCCGCAGGCTGGCGGCAGGCAGGATTGTCCTGATGTCGGTTGGTGCGCCCTGCGCGCGCGGATGAGCGGCGTCGGCAACCTCCCGACATCGCTCGGAGCTGGATGCGATCGCATACTCGGCAGCGCGGGCGAATTCACTGTGCTGGCAACGTAGTACCAGACACCGAAGCCTGCATCGATGGCACTGTGTGCAAGAAGGCATCGATTGTCCGCAGAGTGGACTTCCGCAGAGCGGACTAATGAGCGGCCGGTGGTCCCCGGGTGCCGATTCCCGAACTGAGCAGCAGTCTCTTCGGCGTCGGTGCGGGGCCGAGGGGCACTGCAACGGCAAGCGCGCATGGTGCGAGCAGTCCGTGACCGAGCGCATCGACGATCCGCCGCGCACTCGATGCCGCGCATCTGATAGCGCGCTCTGCGCCGTGGATGAGCACCGCACCCACCGGGATGGCGCTCAGGTGGGCGATGAGCATGGCCGCGCCGTTGTGCATGCCGTGGTGATGGCCGGACGAGACCGACAACGCGGTGTGACCGATGGTCTGGCCGACCGCGAGCATCGCCATGACCTCGACGACACTGTGTCGAGTGCGCAGCGAGGTGACTACGGTGCCGACCAGCGCGCAGGCGGCGAGTAGCAGGGCGAGCGTGGATTGGTCGAGAGAGACGGTGCCACCACCGAGCCCGTGAGCGGCGATACTCACCGCACCGGAGGCGGATCCGACGAATGCGCCGCGCAGTCGCGCCGTTGCCTCCGTCGGTGTTCGCACCCGGCCATACTACTGCCGGTCGTAGGTCGAACTCGCAGCGGATTGAGCGGTTGACCAGGTTTTGAGCTCGCCGTGCCGGGAATTTTGCGGCGGGGTCTGCGGCGGCTCGGCGTAGGCGGGTGGGCTGCCCGGACCGGGCGCTGACAAGATCAGGCAAGCACCGGCAGCAGCTCCGGGCGCTTGGCCTCGATGTTCGCCCTGGAGGAACGCCCGTGGATGCGTCGGGCCAGCCACGGCAGCAGGTGGTCGGTGGCCCACCGCACCTCGTCCGCGACCGCCGCGGCGCAGGTCCGATTGATCGGCGGCAGCGGTTGCCGCCAGGACTCGTCCGCGCCGGGGACGCCGAGCATGGCGGCGACGGCACGCGCGACGATGTCGTGGCCGAGTGGATTCAGGTGCTACGAAGCGGGTGTACTGCGATCCGGGTGACGTGTTCGGCTCCACATCGGCGCAGGAATATCGTACGGCCACGCAGGAATTCGAGCGATCGGTGCCGGTGGTCAGAGTGGTTTGAATCCGGTTCCGATGACGCCCGACTGGTTGATGTCGTCGAGGACCATGCCGATCTGACTGGCCACGGCCGGATCGTGGATCGGTGCTCCCGGGTGCTGACACACGATGTCGAAGACAGTCACGTCGAGCACCTTGACGCCGATGTGTCCGATGTTCATCCCGACCAGGCGGTCGCCGATGGTGACAGGACCGCCCGAGTCGCCGGGTCGCGAGCAGACCTGATTCTGAAACCACCATCGGTGGGTGTCCCATACGACGCCACAGTTGAAGCCGGACGTGCGCCCGTTCTTGCAGACGACGTCGCCTTCGCGCGGTGGCGCACCGATCCCGCCGATGAGGGTCGAGGACACCTGCCGGATCGGGTGGACTTTGCCGCGGTCGAACTCGATCACGGCGTAATCGTCGTGGTGATCCACCGCCGCAACGGTGCCGATGATTCCAGCCTGCGGCATCCGCTCGGCCTTGACCGACATGCCGAGCTCCGCACAATGTCCCGCGGTGAGCCCGACCATCCGGTCGTCGCGGTCGAATCCGATCGTGGTGAGTGTGCAGGCCGATTGCCCGCCGAGCACGATGCCCGATCCACCGCCGAGCGCCGCACGCTGGTCAGCGGCCGTCGCCGACCCGGGGAACCCCACGGTGGCGAGGACCGTGAGTGCCGCGGCCACGAGCACGCGAATCCCGATCCGTCCCGTAGCAAACATGCTGTTAACTGTGCCTTGTGTCTGCGGATTGTGCTGGAAGCGGCGCCTCCCTCCTGTTGCAGGTCGGACACGGTTTGGTGTAGCCGCGCCGATTCGGCGGTGCCGACGATCACGTGGTCGGTGCCTGGGCAACAGTCCGGCGTGGAGGGCGGTCAGGTGGAGTGGGCATGGCGCTGGGATCGCACTCGATCAGTGGCTACGTGGCGCAGGATCCGTTGCGGCGCTCAGGATTTCCGTTGTGCGTCACAACACGACAGAATTAGGTATTGGGCCGCGTGACGCTGGGCCTTCGTGGTTAGGTTGGTCTGAACGATCCAGACATGCGAATCCCGCATGGGAGGGTGACGATGATGGGTTCCGAGTCGGTACCGGTGGGCATCGACCCCACCAAGCCGAGTATTTCGCGAGTCTACGACGCGCTACTTGGCGGCAAAGACTATTACGAGGTCGACCAGAGGGTGGTCGAGCACCTCGTCGAGACGATGCCGCAGGTCGATGTACTGGCGAAATTGAATCGCGCGATCTTGGGTCGCGGCGTGCGGTACCTGGCCGGTGAGGCCGGGATGAAGCAGTATCTCGACCTCGGTGCCGGGCTTCCGACCATGGAGAACACGCATCAGGTCGCCCAGTCGTTCCAGCCGGACGCGCGGGTCGTGTATGTCGACAACGACCCAATTGTGTTGGCACACGGGCGGGCTCTGCTGGAGCAGGACGCGAGCACCAGGGTCGTGACGGCCGACCTGCGTGAGCCGGAGAAGGTCCTCGCACATCCCGATGTGCAGAAGATGATCGATTTCTCTCAGCCGATCGCGGTGTTGCTCGTCGGCATGCTGCATCACCTGCACGACAGCGAAGACCCCGAGGGCGTCGTGGACGGATACCTGGACGCCGTGCCGCCGGGTAGTTACGTGTTCATCACGCACTTCATCAACGAAGGCCCGGAGGCTGGCCCCGTGGAGGAGTCGTTCCTGGAATTCCTGGGCACCGGACGGTTCCGGACGCGCGCGGAGATCCTGCGGTTGTTCCGCGGTCTCGAGTTGGTGGAGCCCGGGCTGTCGTATCTGCCCGAATGGCGGCCGGACCGGATCGTGCGCGACAAGCTCACCCTCGCCGAGCGGCTGATGGTGGGCGGGATAGCCCGCAAATAATCTTGGTAGAGATGGCCCCTGACCAGTGCGGATTGCGCATATGGTCGGGGCCGCGCCATCCAATATATATGCAAACATTGCGATGTATGCATATGATTGGCTTATGGCAAAGGGACCTAATGTGGAACGAGCCGATCGGAAGGACGCCCACGATCACGGTGGGGGACGCGGGGCCGGATTGTCAGGGCAGCGCGCCGAGCTGATCTTCGCGATCGCCTCCGGCGTGACCTATGCGGCGGGCTTGGCGGCGAAATACCTGCTGTCCGCGCCGGAGTGGGCAGCGATCGTGCTGTTCGTTGCGACCTATCTGTTCGGCGGCTTCTTCACCGTGCGCACCGCGATCGCCACCATGCGCCGCGGTCGCTTCGAGGTCGACTTCCTGATGCTGGTCGCGGCGGTGGGCGCCGCGATGGTCGGCAAGTGGGCCGAGGGCTCGGTGCTGCTGTTCCTGTTCAGCCTCGGACATGCGCTCGAGGAATACGCGATGGGCCGCGCACAGCGCTCGATCGAGGCGTTGGCCGAGCTCGCGCCTAGCACCGCATTGGTGCGCGGGTCGAATGGCGAGGTGGTGGAGTCCGAGGTCGATCAGCTCGCCGTCGGGGATGTCGTTGTGGTGCTGCCCAATTCGCGGCTGGCGGCCGACGGGATCGTGGTCGACGGGCGCAGCGCCGTGGACGAGTCGTCGGTGACCGGCGAGAGCATTCCAGTCGAGAAGAGCCCGATCGGGGACCCGACCGCCGCGCTGGCAGGCAGCGCGCCAGTCCCCGAAATCCATCGGGTGTTCGCGGGCACGACGAACGGATCCGGCGCCATGGACGTGCTGGTGACCAGTCGCGCGAAGGACAGCACGCTCGCCCGGGTCATCACCATGGTGCGCGAGGCCGACACTCAGAAGTCGCCCACGCAACGGTTCATCGACCGCTTCCAGCTCTTCTTCGTTCCCGCGGTATTGGCCGGTGTACTCGGCGTACTGGCGTTCGGTATGTTCGCGCTGTCGGAGCCCTTCGCCGACAGCTTTTATCGGGCCATGGTGGTACTGGTGGCCGCAAGCCCATGTGCACTGGCGATCGCGACACCGAGCGCGGTGCTGGCCGGAGTCGCCCGCGCCGCACAGGCCGGTGTGCTCGCCAAGGGCGGCGGACCGCTGGAAACTCTCGGGCGTGTGCGTTCGATGGCGTTCGACAAGACCGGCACCCTCACCTGGGGTCAGCCGCGGGTCACCGATATCGTCCCGGCCGCCGAGGACCTGCGCGAGGAGTTGATCACGACCTTGTTCGCGGTCGAGTCCTACAGTGACCATCCGCTCGCCACGGCGATCACCCGCGATCTCGCGGTCCTGGTGCCCGCCGGTGCTGAACGCACTGCGACCTCGGTGAATTCGGTGACCGGTCGCGGCGTCACCGCCTTGGTCGACGGCAGCCCCGCCGAAGTCGGCAACCACACGATGTTCACCGAGCTCGAAGCCGACGGCGTGCCCACCGCGGTCATCCGGATCGCGGATGGCCTGCACCAGCGGGGACGCAGCACGATGATCGTGCGACGCGGCGGGGTGTATCTGGGTGTTGTCGGCGTCATGGACACCCCACGCGCCGAAGCAGCGCCGGTCATCGCACGACTGCGCGCATTGGGCATCGACGACATCGTCCTCATCTCCGGAGATAACCAGCGAGTGGCCGACGCCGTCGCCGCTGACATGGGCCTGGACGCCGCACACGGCGGCCTGCTCCCCGAGGACAAGGTCACCATGATCGGCAAGCTCGGCGGACGCGACGGCACCGCCATGGTCGGCGACGGCGTCAACGACGCACCGGCGATGGTCAACTCCTCCGTCGGAATCGCCATGGGCGCAGGCGGTTCCGCCGTCGCACTCGAAACCGCGGACGTCGCACTGATGGTCGACGACATCGGCCGCCTACCCTTCGCCGTCGGCCTCAGCCGCCACACTGCCCGCATCATCCGCCAAAACCTGGCCTTCTCCCTCCTCATCGTCGCCGCCCTGGTCCCAGCAACCCTCATCGGCCTACCCATCGGACCCGCGGTCTTCATCCACGAGGGCTCCACCCTCCTGGTCGTCGCAAACGCTTTGCGCCTGTTGCGCTTCCGCCGCGGCGCTGAGCACGAGGGCATCGACCACGAGCCACGCCCGCTGGCGGCCTGAGCGGGGGAGCGGTTCCAGGGCCACGACGAAAGCACGGGAGGGCGTTCGGCGGGCATTGCTCGAGCGTCTCAGGCGAGGAGGGCGATCGGCTCTTCCGGCGGGCCGGAGGTCAGCAGGTCGGCTAGGAGCGAGCGGAGGTTGTCGGGGACGAGGCGGTCGCCGGTCGCGTTCAGCTCGTCCGGTGTCGACCAGTGGTGGCCGGTGATCGAGGTGCGCTCGTCCTCGGTGAAACCAATGGTGTCGATGTCGAAACCACTGACCCGGACGAGGAAGTAGTGCTCACGGCAGTCGTAGGTGGCGCCGCCCCAGGAGCCGATCGCGCAGCGGCGCCAGACCTCGGGCCCCAGCGTGAGTTCGGTGAGCCCGGTCTCCTCGCGCGCCTCGCGGGCCGCTGTCTGCTCCATCGAGCTTGTCCTTGTCTCAGTGGGGTTTACGGCCCTCTGGGGTTCGCGGGACGGCAGCATTGCGAACTGATAGTGCCATCGGCATCCCCGCGTACACGGAATCTCCACATTTGAAGCCGCTTCTCTCCACAGTGAGTGGCTAGGGTTTCGGATCATGGAGCAGAGCGCAGTGGTCACCGGGCAGCCGGCAGCGCGGCGGATCCTCGTCGTGGACGACGAGATGACCATCGCCGAATCGGTGGCGGCGCGACTGCGGGCGGAAGGGTTCACCGTCGATACGGCACATGATGGACCCGCGGCGGTCGCCGCTGTGGAGGCCGGGGAGCCCGATCTGGTGGTGCTCGATGTGATGCTGCCGGGCTTCGACGGGCTCGAGGTGTGTCGGCGGATCCAGGCGGGGCGCGGCGTGCCGGTGCTCATGCTCACCGCCCGCACCGACGAAACCGATCAGCTGATCGGGCTCGGTGTCGGCGCGGATGACTATCTGACCAAGCCGTTCTCCATGCGTGTGCTCGCCGCCCGCGTGCACGCGTTGCTGCGCCGCATGGACCGCGCGGCCGACCGCGATGGCGACACCATCATCGTCGGCGACCTCCGCATCGACGTCGATCAACGGCGCGTCTGGCGCGGTGACGTCGAAGCCCAGCTGACCCCGCTCGAATTCGAGCTGCTCGCCCGCCTGGCTCGCCGTCCCCGCGTGGTGCTGGCGCGCGAACGACTACTCGAAGAGGTCTGGGACTGGGCCGATGCCGCGGGCACCCGCGCCGTCGACAGCCATATCAAGGCCTTGCGCCGTAAGCTCGGCGCAGACCTGATCCGCACTGTGCACGGCGTCGGTTATGCGCTGGAGGCGCGATGAATTGCCACATGCGAATCGGTGCGCTGTGCACCGGGGGACTGCAGGCGGGGCGAATCGCAGCCGACTCGGCGAAGGGCGAACCGACATGTGCGCAGCACCATCACCGGTCGGATCGATGGGCCGCGGCAGGCGGGGAGGCTCAATGAGTGACCAACGTGGTCTTACATCGACGGGCTCGTTGGTCGACGGCGCTGACGGCCAGGCCGGGGCGGAGATCGGTGTCGAGAGGGAACTCGGTGCGCCGGGCGGTCGCGCGGCAACAACTCCGAGTGGGTCCGCCGCATCGTGGTTCGGAGTTGGTATGCGCGGGCTCAG
The DNA here is from genome assembly GCF_042675075.1 of Nocardia sp. GCM10030253. Lineage (NCBI taxonomy): Bacteria > Bacillati > Actinomycetota > Actinomycetes > Mycobacteriales > Nocardiaceae > Nocardia > Nocardia sp. GCM10030253. The sequence goes on from NZ_JBHTDL010000017.1 coordinate 25,672, forward strand.
GAAAGTGAGCGACGTCGTAGCGGAGGTATTGCCGCGCCCGCTCGATCCGGTGCGGTCGATCAAGCTCAAGCTGGCGATCCTGATGCTGGTCTCGGGTGGCGTGGCATTCGGGTTCTTTCGCTTCAAGATCGGCTGGCTGCCGCCGCGGACCACACTCGCTGCCGTCGTTATCGCGTTGGTGACATCGCAGTTCCTCGCGCACGGCATCACCAGGCCGCTGCGTGAGATGACCGCCGCGGCCAAACGGATGGCCCAGGGCGATTACACCCGACGCGTGCGCGCGAGTTCGCGCGACGAGGTGGGCCAGCTGGCGAAGGCGTTCAATCAGATGGCCGCCGACCTGGCCGCCGCCGATCAGCAGCGCCGCGACCTCATCGCCAACGTCTCCCACGAGCTGCGCACGCCGATTACCGCACTCAACGCGGTGCTGGAGAACCTCGTGGACGGGGTGTCCGAGCCCGACCCGAAGACACTGCGTACGGCGCTCGCACAGACCGAGCGGTTGGGCTTGCTCGTCTCCGAACTGCTCGATCTGTCCAGCATCGAGGCGGGCGCCTTCCCACTCGATCGCGAACGCCTCGCCGTCACACCGTTATTGGCCCAGGTCGTCGCCGAGGCCGAGGTGATGGCGGCGGCACTCGGGCGCGGCGTGCGATTCAGCACCGACGTGCAACCCGGCACCGCGAGCGTGTCAGCAGATCGTGCACGTCTGCATCAAGTGCTGTTGAACCTGCTCGACAACGCCGCCCGCCACGGCCCGGCCGGCGGAGAAGTGCGAATCACGGCACACACCGACCATGGACAACTGGTCATCGACGTCCAGGACGAAGGCCCCGGGATTCCGCTCGCCGAACGCGCCCGCGTCTTCGACCGCTTCACCCGCGGCGGCCGAACCGACGGCGGCGGTACCGGTCTCGGCCTCGCCATTTCCCGTTGGGTCGTCGACCTACACGGCGGCACCATCGCCGTGGCCGACCCCGGCTCGCGCATCCGCGTAGTACTCCCAGATCGCTGACACCCCCGAACAACTCCTAGCCCACCCCAGCCCACCGCCCCCGAACCGTTCGACGGGTCCCCGGGGCGATCCCGCACACCCATTAGGAGAGACCACCCATGCCCGAACACCCCGCGCCAGGCGAACCGCCGAAATCAGAACGACCGATTGCAAGCGCGCGGTCCTCCGAGGATGCGACGACCGTTGCCGGGCGTTCGCCGTTGCCGGACGACTCGATCGGTGCCGGGCCTTCGGCGTCGCCGGCCGATTCGACTGGTGCCACGGACTCGGCGTCACAGCACGACCCGGCTCCTGACTCGCCCTTGGCATCGCCCGACGAACCGGTACCACCGCCGCGAGTAACCAGGCGATACCGGCGCAGTAGCGCAACGCCGACGAACCCAGCCGAACAGGTATCTGCCGTATCGATGGAGGCATCGGACCGAGAGTCGTCTCCAGACGGAGGCACAACGACCAGCACCGCGCTTTCCGTGGCGGGTGCGTTGCCAGACGCCGGAGTCGGCGGCGGGAGCCACTCGACTGCTGCTGAGACTTCCCGAGACCACTCATCCCGAACGACGTCGCCCGAGACGTCGAAATCCGCGGATCATCCGTCCGAGGGAACGCCGGAATCGGCAAGTACAGCTTCAATGGCGACTGGACCGACGGAACCAGGGCCACGAGGCGGGGCGCATGCGGATCCTGTTGCCGCGCCATGGAGTACGGGCTGGCAAGGGATCTCCTCGGCTCCGACGAGTGCTACGCGCCTCGAGTCGCCTGCATGGCAGGAGTCGCAGGCGACGTCGACGGGTGCGCCGATTGCGCCCGGAGTTCACGCGCTCGTCGCGTCGAGATCCTGGGGGGTACCGCTGCCGCCGAGGTGGCGGCGAGTCGCCGTTCCACACGGTGCGCTGCCTGCGGTGGGCATCGCTGGGGTCGCGGGGGCGGTCCTGATCCCGCTGGATCGTCCGGGGCTCGGTTGGGTGCTGGCCGGCGCGGTCGCGGCGGGGGCGGTGTTCCTGGTGGATCGGCGTGCGCGGCGCACGGCGGGAGGTAGTGCCGAATCCACGTCGGACGTGGGGTCTCGGGCCCCGGGCAGGCAGGAACAAGTCGGCAGTCGAACGACGCCGCAATCGGAGGCCGGGGTCGGAGCAGGTGGGACCGAGCAGGTCCGGGCCGAGGACGGTCGGGCGAGCGCGTTGCCGGAGGTCGATGATCAACCGGCGGCAGGTGCGCGCATCGAGAATGAATCTGCGCGCCCCGGTCGGCAGTCGTCGACGGAAACGACGGCAAGAACGGAAGCCTCGGCTGGGGATGCGGATCGAGACGGTGGCGCCCTGGGTAATTGGGGCCGAATCTGGTGGTCGGCCTTGGCGTTGGCGCTGCTGGCGGTGGGGGCGTTCCGCGCCGCCGGGTGGCTGTTCACGCTCTGTGTGCTCGCCGCGTGTGTGGCCGGATCGCTGGCTGTCGTCGGGCGGCGTTCGGCCAATGGCGTCTGGTACGACGTGATCGCGGTGCCGATCGAGTCGTTCAGCGCCTTGCCCTGGATGTACACGGCGCTCAGTCGAGTGCGCGGGAGCAGTCGGGGCAACTCTTGGCGGGCCGCGGGGTCGGTGGCGGTGACAGTCGCGCTGCTGGCGGTGTTCGTGCCACTGCTCGGTGGGGCGGACGCGACGTTCGCGAGATTGCTCGCGAGCGTGACGCCGGAAGTCGACGTCGCCTCGATAGTGCGGTGGATCGTGCTGTTCGCCGTCGTTGGGCTCGGCACCCTCGGTGCGATGTATCTGCTCGCCGGACCGCCTGCCGCGGTGTCCGACGAGGGAGATTCCGAGATCGGCCGGTCGTTGCGACGGCTGGAGTGGGCGTTGCCCGTCGGCGCGCTGACGACGCTGTTCGCGCTCTTCGTCGGCGCGCAGTTCGTCGCGCTGTTCGGTGGTGACCGCTACGTTCAGCGCACGGCCGGGCTCACCTATGCCGAGTACGCGCGCAGCGGCTTCTGGCAGCTTTCGATCGTCAGCATGCTGACCCTCGCCGTCATCCTCATCGTCTTGCGTTGGGCGGCAAAGGATTCGGCGGCCGATCGAATGTGGCTGCGAATACTGCTGTGCGCGCTGAGCGCCCTCTCGCTGGTTATCGTCGCGTCCGCGCTCGGTCGCATGTGGACGTATCAGCAGGCCTACGGATTCACCGTGCTGCGACTGCTGGTCGAGTCCTGTGAGCTGTGGCTCGGCGTGGTCTACCTGCTGGTGATCGCCGCGGTGCTCCGGTTGAAGCGAACCTGGCTGCCGCGCGCCGCGATCGGCACCGCCATGGCGACCCTGTTGGCGCTGGCGGTGTTGAACCCGGACGGCCTTGTCGCCGACAAGAACATCGACCGTTGGCAGCACGGTAAGGACCTCGACACCGAGTACCTGAGCACCCTCTCGCCGGATATCGTCCCGGCCATCGAGCGTCTGCCCGAGCCGCTGCGCGCCGAGGTGCTCGATCCGATCCGCGCGGAACTCGACGACGACACCTGGCAGAGCTGGAATCTGTCGCGCGCACGCGCACGATGAAACCGGCCTGCGGGTGCGGAAGTGCAATACACTTGTATTATCCCTGCTTGTGGGTTATAACTGGCCTGAGTGGGCATTGCTGTCGCTGATCGGGATCGACCCCCGCGAGGTGCTGCAGGTGCTCAGCGGTGTTCGCCGATGGCCTCGGCGGGCGCGCGGCCCTGGCGGGCTGGCGGTCCTGACAGTGTGGGGCCGGACCGACGCGGGTAGGCCGCTTATCGTCGCCGTCCGCCGGACCGAGGACTGGCAGTGGGACATCCTGGGTGCCGTCGACATGGCCGACACGCAGGTCGCGGAGTTCGAGCGTTGGGAGCACGCCGATGACTGACTATCCGACAAACCCGCGGGACGTCCAGGATTTCCTGGCCGGCCTGGAATTCGGCGACAAGCCCGTTGATCCGGCCGAGGTGCCGCCGGTGTTGCACGATGACGCGGTCACCGTCACCACCTCGCTGCGTATCCCGTTCGAACTGCATCAGCGGGTAAAAAAGGCCGCCGAGGACCGCAGCGTCACGATGTCGGCGCTGATCCGCGACTGGATCGAACTCGAGCTCGCCGCCCTGGAAAACGACCAACCGATCTCCCGCGCCGACGCCCTGCGCGCTCTCGCCGCTCTGCATCCACTGCGTCGGTCGGCGTAGCGGGAGTCGGCACGGGCCGACCGGCGTAGCCGGATGCTTCGGTCCGCGTGACCGCCTCGGTGCGGCTGGTCAGCGTGTCGGCCAGTTGGGTCGATCAGCCGGGCAGCGGCGCGCACACGGCGATACCGATGGCGGCCAGCGTGGCCGATGCCAGCGGGCCGATGATCACCACCGCGACAACGGCTCCCAGTAGTAGGCGGGCCTGAACTCCCGGCCTCGGCTCGATCGGCGGGATCAGGCGTTCGACCCGCGCGGGTAGGTCGACGCCGTTCATGCCCAGTACCGGCGAGACGGCTTCGGGGATACCGGAAAGTGTGAGCAGGGCCCGCAGCACGGCTGGTCGGCCGTGCACGCGAGCCGCGGCGTCGTCAGCGCACATCTCCAGCAGCCGCGCGACTTCGGTCGCTCCGAGGGTGAAAAGCTCGATCCGGGAAAGGTTGGCCGCAAGCCCGCGTGTCAGGGCGAGCCACAGATGGTGACGACCGGCGAGGTGGGCGCGCTCGTGCTCCAATACTGCACTCAACTGGCCATGATCGAGCGCGGCGATCGCGCCGCGGGTGACGACGACCGTGGGTGGCTTGCCTGCCACGCTGTACGCGGCGGTTTCGGCGACATCGAGCACGATGGCATCCAATCCGGCATCGTGGCGCCCGGCGATCCGAACCATTCGCGCGTGCTCATGGGTAGTGCTGCGGGCCAGCAGAAACCACCGGCCGACCCGGCCGAGCAGCACCACGCCGGCACACGTGGCGAACCCGGTCAGTGCGAGAAACCCGCTCTGCACCAGGATTCCGTAGTGGCCGGTGGCAGCATCATGCAATTGCGCGTAGCAGCTGTCGAGGACCGGACGGCCGGGATGGGCCAAATCCGTTATCACGTAGGCGATGACGATCACCGGAACCGCTAGCCACGAGGCGACTACCGAGCCGATCGCGCTCAGCCATGCGACCAGCTCCAACTGTGGCACGACACCGCGGTGGGTGAGCCGCGTGAGCGGGCGTGGCGCCAGCACCACGACGGCAAAGCTGTAGAGCAGCAGGCAGACCGCCTCGCTCATCCGGCGGCACGCTGTGTGGCGGGCTGCCGGATCCGCCCGCGTTGCTCGGCGCTTCGCTGCTTCGAAGTCTTGAATGCGTGAAAACGCATCAAGGCGTTCCTCCTGTCGATCGGCGTCGAGCCGTGGTGCAAACCCGGGAATGCACTCAACCTAGCGGACACCTACTATCTACATACGTAATTTCTGGATGTCCAGAAAGTGGGTTGTCCGCGAATCCTGGTGCTGGACCTATGGATTCGAGGCAGTCGTCGGAGCAGGCTCGGCAGGCGCCGCCGCCTCCTCGACAGCGGCTCGACGCGCAGGCGAGCGCTGGGGTCTCACCGGACCCCTCACATCGGGGTTTGTCGACGGCGACGGCCTCGAGCCTTGATTTACCTACGTAGATCACACCGAGACGTCGGCTCACCAACCATGGCGCGGACCGATAGTCATATCGGTCGCGCACGCCGATCCCGCAGTGTCGGTCGAAAAGCACCGTCTGCACCGGACGCTCGAACTGAAACTAACCTCGGCAGCGCATCATTCAGCGACCGTGGTCCGCAGAGTCAGGCTTTCGGCAGACCTCACTTTCGGCTGTTCCCGCCGAAGCCTCAGTGCGGCACGCAATCCCGCGGACTCATCGGCATCGATCTGCTCGACGAAGTAGGCCAGCACGAGGTCGGGTCGGCCACCACCTTGGAGGGCCTCGCGCATCAGAGCGGCGCTGTACTGCTCGCGCGTCAATGTGGGTTGATACCAGTACGCTTTGCCGATGCGCTCCCGCTCGAGGCAGCCTTTGCGATGCAAATTGTCCATGGTGGACATCACCGTGGTGTAGGCGATTTCGCGCTCGGCGACGATCTCGTCGAGAATCCCACGGACAGTGGTCGGTTCGTCGCGATCCCAAACTCGGTCCATGATGACCGCTTCGAGCTCGCCGAATCTCCGTACGCGCATACATCACCTCCAGTAGCGGCGGTGGTGGGACCGGCATCCCGTCGCGCGCTACTTTCTGCGTACGTACATAGTACTTTCCGACGCGTCGGTTCGCGCGTCGACAGATGCTTGCGTGGTGTCGAAAGGCCATCCGCCGCACCGGCTGATGTCGAGCAATCGTGCGTCCATCACCGATACGATGACCGGTGCCGAGTCGGCGGGTGTTATCTGCGAGCCGCCGGCCGAGTGTTCGGAACCGGATGCGGCGGAGGTACTCGAATTGACGATCGGCCTGATGCGCGCGGTGGTCCTCCGCCCCCGGACCACCCGAGGCACTGCAACTGCGTGAGGTACCCATCCCGCAAACCCCGACCGGGCCAGGTGCTGATCCGGTCAAGCCTTCGGGCTCAACCGTTCGCCAACCAAGTGCGCGATCCGGCGATCAGGGCTTGCGAGCGATCCCGCCGACCATCAGTCGCTGGGTGATGCCCAGCTCGCCGGAGGCTCCGTCGGCTGGCCGCCATTCGGGTAGATAGGCGAGACCGGGCTCGACCAGTTCGAGACCGCGGAACAATCCGAGTACCTCCTCGTGCGTCCGAAACCGGCCCGTACCGAGGAATTCCAGGAACGACTTCTCCAGCGCGCGGGCCTCCTGGCCCGAGTCGCAGAAATGAGTGATGAATAGGTGGCTGCCCGCGGGTACCGCGCTGAGGTAGCTGTCGACGATGGCTGCGGGGTCTTCGTCGTCGTGCAGGTGGTGCAGGATGCCGACGAGCATGACGGCGAGCGGCTGCGAGAAGTCGATCGTCTGCTGGACGGCCGGATCGGCGAGGACGTCGGCGGGGGAGCGCAGGTCCGCGGCCACGACCACGGTCCCGTCGTTGTTCTCCACCAGCGCTCGACCGTGCGCCAACGCGACCGGATCGATGTCGACGTAGGCGACTTTCGCGTCTGGCTGCAGTGACTGCGCCACCTGGTGGGTGTTCTCCATGGTGGGCAACCCGGCGCCGAGGTCGAGGAACTGTTTGATGCCCGCCGTACCGGCGAGGTAGCGGACGCCGCGGCCGAGCATCGCCCGATTCAGCTGGGCTACTTCACTGATCTCCGGCAGGGTCTCGGCAAGATGCTCGACAACCGCATGGTCGGCGGGGTAATTGTCCGTCCCGCCCAGTAGAGCATCGTAGACGCGCGCGATGCTCGGTTTGGTCGTGTCAAAGCCCACCGACTCCGAACCCGTCATCGTTCATCCTCCTGCACAACATTGCCACAGCGATCCCCGAACTCTGATGAACCTAACCATGGACGGCTTCGTTCGTGCGGCTCAATCGATCATTCCGTGCAGTCGATGAAGCCCGGAGCGGCACAGGGGATCTCGCGCTGCGCGAATAGTGTTGTCGGACCATGTCGTTCGAGTAGCCGATGGTCGGAATTCGAGTGGACGGGTACTCGTGTACCGCGTCGTAGACACCGCCATCGTAGGTGTCGAGTCCACGGACCTACCTCGTGTCGATGTCGGTTCGCCGCTGGGCTCGCTCGCAATCGATCACCGCGTCAGCAGCGTCGGGATGCTGACCCTGGCTGAGGAAAGAGCGTATGGCCGCCTCGGAATTCACATACAAGGGCAAGGCAATCGTCATCCGTGAGGACCATCCGCATGCGGTGGTCAGCGTCGACGGGCGCGAGTTCGCCTGTCACCACCACCACGGCGCAGGGGAGAGGGGGCTCGCCATGTGGATGTGCGACGAGGCGTACTTTGCCTCGCCCGAGGTCAGGGTGCTCGCGAAGCACTTCGCGGACTACGGGTACATGTTCGACGACCCGAATCGAATCGTCGTCGACAGCAACGGTGTGGTCGTTGCTGCGGGCCACGCCGAGCATGACGACGACACCGAGCACGGGGGAGGGCACTGACATGGGCTGCCGCGGAAACTTGACGAGACTGACCGTTGGACAGCGCCGCGCGTTCACCAGCGCAATCAACCAATTGCGCGACGACGGTGGGTATGACACCTACGTCGAGCAGCATCGTGGCGCGATGGGACACGGGCACGGTGGTCCCGCGTTCTTTCCGTGGCATCGGGAATACCTGCTCAGATTCGAGCGTGACCTGCAGGCCATCGATCCGGATGTCAGTGTCCCCTATTGGGATTGGACGCAAGCCAACCTGAACGGCGCGGGAACCGAGAGTCTGATCTGGCGCGCCGATCTGATGGGCGGACCCGGCCAGGCCGGAACCGGTGCGGTGACCGATGGCCCGTTCGCGGGCTGGGGCCTGATTCGGAGTTCGTTCGACATCTTCGGATTCCCCGGGACCGGGGGCGAGATTTCGACCGCGATGTCGGACCCCGACTACACCGCGTTTCGCGGTATCGAAGCTCCACACGGTGCCGCGCACGTATGGGTGGGCGGCTTCGTCGGCAACGCCGTCATCGCCCCGCGTGACCCGGTGTTCTGGCTCATCCACGCCAACGTGGATCGGCTCTGGTCGGAGTGGATCCGCCGGCACGGGAACGTCGCAGGTTTTCAGCCGTTCCTGCCGCTGAGCGGCGGGCCGACCGGGCACAGCAGCACCGACATGATGTGGCCGTGGAGCGGAACGACCGACCCCTTCGGGATGCTCCCGTGGACCGTTGTCCCCGAATCCGTTCGTCCCGCAGATCTGCTCGTCCACCGTGACCTCGGCTATCGGTACGACACGATCGACCCGGCATGCATCCGGATCCCGAAACTGCGGATCGAGGAGTTGAAGGAGAATCTGCCGAAGGAATTGAGCCCGATGGAGCTGGCCCCGAAGGAGTTCAAGGAACGGGCTCCGGACAACGCCCCACGATCACGGCGGCACGTAACGATGCGCGGCGACGGTCATGATCTGCGTACTCGGTGAATCGACGGATAGCGACGGCGTCTACGCGGAGGCGACGGACAGCCGATTGCCGCCGCGCTGGGCGTGTCACTTGCAGTCGCGCTGGACCGCCGCACCGACCGCACGATGCGGAGGGAGCAACGGTGCATCCGCTTGACGATCGGATTCCGGAATTTGTCGAGTCCATGGACAGCGTTCGGCTTGTTTGTATAGGGTTTCGAGGATTCAGCGAAGATGCGGCAAACCGCCGTCGTCGCGAGCTGGCCTTCGCTGGATCGAGAGACCGGCGCGGTGGCTACTGGCGGGTTAACAGCACGCCGGTTTGGCCTGGACCCCGCCGTGTTGCAAGGGTTCTATGGTGCAGGCGAGCGCCGCTGCGACGGAAGGGAGGGATGCATGATGCTGACCATTGCACAGTTGCGTGCCGTGCTGGCGATTCTGCGTATCGATCCTGCGGAGATCGGCGCGCAGGACGGTGGCAGGGGTTTTCCGGGGCCGGTCTCGGAACGCTCCCTGCTGGTCGGGCTGCTGTATCGCGCGGTCAGCGGTGAGCTGCGGCGGGTGCTCACAACGAGCATGACCGAGGACGAGGTCGCGCACACCGCCGCCATGAGCACCCGGCCGGTGAATGGCGAGAATGCCTGCGAGCAAGCGGGTTTCGACGCGCGCTGGCTGCGCGATCGAATCGATGCGCTGGCCGCGGAGACGACGGTCGACCCCGCGCCGATTCTGCTCGATGCGGCGGCTCGGTCGGCCGACGCCACCGAGGCGCTGCTGTCGCTGAGCCGCAACCCGGGCGACGGCGATGCCGAATCCCGATGGCTGCAGGCCCTCGACGATCTCGGGCAGGCCTACCACCTGATCAACGACGAATACGTGGAGCGTTCGAACGCGACGACGGCTCCGCTGCGCTGAATGGTTCGCCGCGGTAGGAGTCAGCGGACCGGGAAGTCGAAGTAGGTCTGCGGGAACGGCTCGTCTCTCAGGGTGAAATGCCACCATTCCTCGGGGAGGTTCTTGAACCCGTGTTCGTCCATCAGATTCGTCAACAGCGTGCGCACTGCCCGCTGGGTGCCGCCGACGGCCGGGTTCGCGGTATGTGCGGCGGGATCGAAGCAGTCGTAGCCGGTACCGAAGTCGAGGATATTGTCGTGGAACCGCTGATTCGTCGGTAGGAAGCATTCGCGCAGCGGATCACCGTCGCGATACTGCTCAGGTTCGGCGGCGGGGAGCGCGACGATGGCGAGATCCAGTGTGCTGCCGCGACTGTGCCCCGACTTCTCGGCAATGTAGCCGTCTCGGAACAGGTTCGCCTTGTCCACCGCGGGGTAGAACTCGGTCTTCATCTTCACATCGCCGAGATCTCGTGCCCAGGCGACGAAGTGGTCGACGGCACGTTGCGGGCGGTAACAGTCGTAGGTCTTCAGCGTGAGGTTCATCGGGCGTAACTCCTGCTGAACCTGCGCGATGGCCGATGCCGCCTGCTTGGTGAGCAGGCACTTGGGCGCTTCGTATCCGGCGACTCGCGTGCCGAGGAAGTTGTGCTGCCCGAAATAGCGGGCCTCGACGAGGATCGTCGGATCCACATCGGTGATGGAAACGAACGCTTCCGCACCAGGCGTCGGTGCCTCGGGGCTGTTTTCGCACGCCGCGATCGCTACCGCCAGCACGCAAGCCAGCATCAGTGAGCCGAGCCGCCGCAACGGTCTCACCGCTCGCCGGCGTGCAGGAAATCCCCGGCGCCACTGCGGGTGACGTCGTAGCCGAGCAGGCGTTCGGCCTCCTCGATGCCGCCCTGCAAGTCGCCGACGGCGTTCATCTTCGACAGGTCCAACCCGATCGTCACCAATGTCAACGCGATCTCCGAGGATAGGCCGGTGATGATCACGCTGGCACCCATCAACCCCGATGCTTCGACCGTCTGCACGAGATGGTTGGCGACGGTGGAGTCGATCGTCGGCACACCGGTGATGTCGATGACGACGACCTTCGCCCGGTTGTGGCGAATGGCGCCGAGTAGCTGTTCGGTGAGCTGACGGGCCCGTTGCCCGTCGAGCACACCGATGATCGGCAGGATCAGCAATTGCTCACGCACCTGGAGCACGGGGGTCGACAGCTCCCGGATCGCTTCCTGCTGTTGGCGGATGATGCGCTCGCGCTCTTGCACGAAGGAGACACCGACGGTGTTGGCGATCCGGTTCGCGGCCGGTTCGTAGGCGTCGAGTACTTGGTTGAGCAGATCGAAGTCGCCCTGGTACTTCTCGAACAGCGAGCGCGCGAGCACATCGCGCAGCAGCAGCACGATACCCAGCACCTCATCGGTTTCCACGCCACGGGGAATGATGCGTTCGGACAGGTCGCGTGCGTAGTCCTGCAACGCTTCCACAGAACCGGTCTCGAGCACCGCGACATAGTTGTCGTACACCGACGTCGCCTCGGAGAACATCTCATCGGGTGTCATCGCGGTCAGCAGCTGCGCCTCGGTGATTCGGCGCGCCCATTCCTCCCGCAACACCGTACGGTTCTGCCGCAGGTGCTCCACCAGTTCGGAGAGCAGGCCCTCATTCGATCCGGTGGAGATCGTCGCGATGCTTCCGTCTAGTAACACCTTGGGCAACACCGTCTCCGATCCCGACACGGGTGGCTTACACCCGACAGCAGCCAGCGCACCCACGGCGTCCGCGGACCTATGCCGACTGGCAGGCGAAAGCCTATACCCAGAGCTGGTTAGTTGCTGGTCTCTGCCGATGCCCGGGAATTTCGGACGGCCGAACTGCGGCGTTACCGACTCTGCCTGATCGGCCGGACCTATGCGGTCGTCACAACCTCGTCATAGGCGAGCCGAGGCGAGCGTGGGAACCACGCGTTCGGGCCGGGCTTACTCGGGCCTGCGGCCAGTCCGGCGGCTCGGATGCCCAAGATGCAGTAGCCGACCTGGATCAGGGCGTTGAACCGGGCCGACTCCGCGCGGTAGTCGTCGTCGGTGAAGGTGTTCGCGGTGCGAGCCTCGCGGAACAGCAGGTTCTGGGCTTCGGCAGCCAGCGCGAGGTAGGTGGTGGGCGCAACGGTGCTCATGGGTATCTCCTCAGTTGTCGACGCGCTCGGTCTCGCGCGCTTGGCGAGCGAATTGGTAACTGGCCACGACCAGACGCCAGGCGATATTCAGTTCGTCGGTATCGCGCGGCCCGTAGACCATCACCAACGTCGCGGGCAGGAATCGTTGCCGTGCCATCGGATGCAGCTCGGCCCAGCCGCGGGTGATCGCCTCGGCGACAACATCGGTGGGCAGACACATATGCAGGCTGCCGTCGGACGGCCCGTGCAGGTGCGCGAATTCGGTGCCGACCAGAAACGCCTCGGCGGGGCCGTTGGCGTCACCCGGTCGCAGATGCAGGGCGCGCGTATCCGACAGGGAAACGCCGCTGCGGCCGACAATCACGCCCGGCAGGGTGATCATGCGGGACCACAGGGTCTCCTGCAGGACGGTCGGCGCGGTCTGGCTGAGCTGCTGGTGTGGATTGTGTGCTCGCGTGAGAGGCGGGTTCCCGGATCGCGGAGGTAGCCCCGGCCGGTTGTGCACTGTCGTCGTCATCACTGTGCTCCCTTGGGTTTTCGCTCACTCGCAATGTGTGCGCGGCTGCTGGGAAACACAGTACTTTCCAAAGTATAGTAGTTACCAAGAGGAAAGTGGCTCGACTGGAGGATCGATGACTACTGTGCCCCGTGCGGCGGCGAACGCGACGGTGGATCCGTGTCCGATCACGCCGGTGATCGATCTCGTCTTCGGGCGATGGTCGACACAGGTGCTGTGGGTGCTTACCCATGACGGCCGACTGCGCTTCACCGAACTACAGCAGCGCATTCCGGGCCTGACGCCGAAAGTGCTGACTCAGCGTCTGCGTCAGCTCGAACGCGACGGCTTGGTCGCGCGCACCTACTACGCCGAGGTGCCGCCGCGGGTGGAGTACGCGGCGACCCCGCTGGCAGCGACGCTGGCTCCGGTGTTCGGCAGCATCGTGGACTGGTCGGGCGAGCATCTCGCCGAGGTGCTCGCCGCCCGCGCCGCCTACGACGCGGGCGGCTGAGCACACCGGACGTTCTGTTGCAGGTCAGCTCTCTACCCGCGCCGCGGCGAGTTCGAGTAGATGCCCGGCCAATTCGCGCGGCATGGTGATCATGCAGTCATGCCCGGTCGGGAGCACGTAGATGCGCTCCGCGGGAAAGTCCGCGGGCGGGAAGGTGCGCGGCAGACCTGCCGCACGCATCTGCTTGAAGTCCTCGCCGCCCTCGCTGCAATGGACATGGGTCACCGGTATCTTCGCCAGTTCGTCCGGGTTGCGCAGTCGCATCGGCTGTTGAAATGTCCTGAGCGACTGGGCCGTCTGCATCGAGGCCACCCAGCTGAGGTCGGGTTCGTCCGTGACGCCGTACAGGCCGCCGTCGCCCATGGGGGTGGTCTGCGGCGGAACCCGCCAGCCCTCGCCCGTCGCGGCGGCCGCGGCGACGAATGCCTCGACCATGCCGGGCATGATGTCGGCGACCGCTTCGCCGTCGCGGGGGACGAAGGTGTCGATATAGACCAGTTCGGCGATCCGGTCCGCTACCGCATCCGCCACCGCGGTGACGACGATGCCCGCGTAGCTGTGTCCGACCAGGATGATGTCGGTCAGGTCGTCGGACACGATGAGCTCGACCAGGTCCTGCACGTGGGTGTCGAGTCCGACCTCCGGGGTCAGCAGCTCGGCTCGGTCGCCGAGCCCGACCAGTGACGGCGCCTGCACGGTATGGCCCGCGGCCTCCAGCAACGGCGTCACCCGCTGCCAGCACCAGCCGCCGTGGAAGGCTCCATGGATGAGCAGATAGGTCGACACTATTGGTTCTCCCTGAGTTTCGTTGGAGCAGGGTAGGTTTCGGCGATATGTGCCGTCGGCGGCACGTGTTCTGGTCGGATGCCGAGTCCGATGATCCGGGCCACTACGTGTGGCAGACCAGGAACACGCCGCAGCAACCGGACCAGTAGTGGCTTGTCGGTGCCCGGCCGCCCTGCGTTCGGGTAGAGATCCGACAGCAGCCGTAGCTGCGCGAACTGCACTACCCGCATGGGGAATTGGCGTCTGCGCTGAATCTCGCGAAGCTCGGCGACGGTAGGGCGCCTGCCCGCTGTCAGCGTCGGCGCCAGTATTCGCGCGGCGGCGACGGCGTCCTGTACGGCGAGATTGATGCCGACTCCGCCGGCGGGTGACATCGCGTGCGCGGCGTCGCCGATCGCGACCAGACCGGGGCGGTACCAGCGGCGCAACCGGTCGACCCGGACATCGAGCGGTTTGATGTCGTCCCAGCTGTGGATCTCCGCATCGAGGTGCGCGGTGAGACTCGGATAGATCGCGGCGAGTTCGGTCCGGAATGCACCGAGCCCAGCGGACTTGATCGTGCCGAAGCCGCCTTTCGGAATCATGTACGCGACCTGGAGATAGTCGCCGCGGTCGATGCAGACGATGAAGAAGCCGTTGCCGCTGCGCACCGTCGGCAGCCGGTCGCCGTCGGGTTTGCCTACCCGGAACCACAGCACGTCCATCGGCGCTACCCCTGCCGCGACCTCGAGCAGGCCGGAGCCGCGTGCGAGGGAATTGCGCCCGTCGGCGGCGATGACAAGGTTGCACCGAACCTCGAACTGCTCGTCCGGAGTATGCGCGCGGACGCCGACCACCACGCCGTCCTGTTGGATCAGGTCGGTCACCTCGGCCTCTTGCAGCAGCCGGAAGCCCGGATATCGGCGGCCCGCGTCGGCGAGGAAGTTCAGCACGTCCCACTGCGGCATGAACGCGACGAACGGGAAACGTCCCGGCAGTTTACGGAAGTCGGCGAAGATCACCGGCCCCATCGCGGTGGCCATCGGCAGCTGCGGCAGCTCGACATGTGGCAGCGCGAGAAACTCGTCGGCCAGTCCCAGCTCATCCATCGCCCGCAGCGTCGAGGGATGGACGGTGTCGCCTCGGAAGTCGCGCAGAAAGTCTGGATGCTTCTCCAGCACAAGAACATTCACGCCGGACCTGGCCAGCAGGAGTCCGGCCATCAGTCCGGCGGGCCCGCCGCCGACGACACAGACTTCGACAGGATCGATCGTCACGCCGGGCATATCGGCGCCCTTCCGTCGCGGCGGAGAGCGGGGCGGGCGGTGGCAACGTGGCGACTCATCCGGGACCGCCGAATGCGCTGGTATTCATAGCGTTTGCTCCCTCCGCGGAAATGGTGGTGTACCGGCGACGATGGAGCCCAAGCATGGTCAGAAGTCCTCGAGCACCGCTCGAGCCGCCGAGTCGAGGGGGTCTCGAGTCGGCGGGCGTAGGCTGTCGGAAATGATCCGCGGTGACCCGCCACGAATGCGTGAACGGTCAGTCCTCACCGGCGCGCGATCATTCGACGATTGCGAAACGGGGGTCCAGCTCCGGATAGAGTCGACCGTTGATCCGCTGTAACAGCTGGTCCGATGTTCCGCATTCCAAGGATCCCGAGCGCATAGAAATTGTCGTCGGCGGATCTGATTCTTCGACAATTTCTATGCGGTCGACAGAAGTACATCGGGTGCGGATGTCGGGTGATCGGCATGCCAGGATGTGGCACGCGTGAATTGGGTGAATGACTAGGCGGGCGTCGCCGAGGCTGCCTGTCCGGCAGGCGAATGGAAGCCGATGAGATAGCCCGCATGCTTGCGTTCGAGCATCATGCCGACCCGTTCGTCCGAGGCGGCGAGGATGTCCTGGTGCAGCTTCTGCAGTTTCATACAGGGGTCGAGCCCGAGCTCGTGCTGCATTGCCTTGCAGAACTGCTGGTAGGAGCTGAGCGCGAGGTGTCGCTGACCCGAACGACTCAGCGCGAACATGTAATACGCCTGTAGCCGCTCGTCCAGCGGGTGTTGCATGGTCAATCGGGCCAGGTCGGGACACAGCTCGCGGTGGCGGCCCAACCGGAGTTCCGCTTCGATCCGTAGCTCGATATTGGTCAGACGCAGGTGATCCAGGTGCGAGATCTCGGCCGCCAGCGGCATGCCGGCCTCCACGTCTACCAGCGCGGGGCCGGTCCAGCAGGCCTCCGCGGCGAGGAACAGATCGACGGCGCGGTGATCGTCGCCTGCCTTGGCGGCGACCCGAGCGGCATCCGACATCGAGCGATAATTGCGCAGGTCGAAAACACAATCCTTCACCTCGAACGAATACCCCTTGCTTCGGGTGCACAGAAATCGTTCCGCGACTTCGGCCTGTCCGATGTCGAGTTGCTCCGCCATCTTCTTGCGAATTCCGAGCACGTAGGTCTGGATGATGGCGACCGCACTGCGCGGCGGATCGTCGCTCCATAGTTCTTCGATCAGCGTGCTGACCGGAACTACTGTCGAATGTCTGACCAGTAACAATGCCAAGAGTTGCCGCTGCTTTTGGGCTGTGGGCGTTGCGTTGCGATTGTTCAGAGCAAGCGTCAACGGACCTAACACGCGAGCGCATACTGGATACTTCACCGAGCTCTCCCTACGGGCGTATTCCCCCCGACCGACGTGAGGTCTTCGAAATCCCACCTCGCTGTAGGTAGGGTCAACACTATCGAGGATGCCGTATCGAGTCGATGAAACTTGAGTAATATCCGAGTAAACTCGCCACACATGTCGACTGAATTTCCCTACGGGACAAGGAGATTGAGAGCCTTTCGGGTGGGGTATGTCGGGTACGGAGGGCAACGACTCGTCGAACCTGCTCTGGCGCAACGTGACCGGTGTCGGCCGCCGCCACCGCCATGATCATTCGTGCGGTTCGGCCGCGGGCTGTGGTGGGGAAGGGCGGCGGGTCCACATGCCGAGGATGGGCTCGACAACGCGGGCGGCGATCGGGCCGATCACCGCCATGATCAGCACGTAAGTCGTGGCCATTGCGGCGAACTCGCCGGGGACGGCGCCCGCCGCGACGGCCAGTCCCGCGATCACGATGGAGAACTCGCCATGCGCCACCAGCGCGGTGCCCGCGCGGGCTCGGCCGTAGCGGGATGCCCCGGCCTGTTTGGCGGCCCACCAGCCGGTCGCCAGTTTGGTGGCGGTGGTGATTACCGCCAGTAGGCAGGCCCAGCCCAGTACCGGTGGGATGCTCGCCGGATCGGTGGTCAGGCCGAAGAGTACGAAGAACATCGCCGCGAACAGATCGCGCAGCGGCTCCATGATCTTCGTCGCGTTGTGCGCGGTCGAATCGGAGATCGCGATACCGAGCAGGAACGCGCCGACCGCCGCGGAAACCTGTACCGCTGATGCGAAACCGGCCACCAGCAGTGCGGCGCCCAGGAGCTTGAGCAGGAAGATCTCGCGGTCTTCGCTGGCCACGACCGCGGAGACGTGCTTGCCGTAACGCAATGCGACCACGAGTACCACGGTGACGGCGAGCAATGCGATGCCAAGAGTTTTCAGTCCGGCGAGCAGCCCGACACCGGCCAGCACCGCGGTCAACACCGGCAGATAACCGGCCATGACGAGATCCTCGAACACCAGGATCGACAGGATCACCGGCGTCTCCCGGTTACCGAGTCGACCGAGGTCGTTCAGTACCTTGGCGACGATCCCCGAGGAGGAGATATAGGTGACTCCTGCCATCGCGATCGCTCCGGTGACACCCCAACCCAGACCGAGGGCGACCAGTACGCCGGGCGTCGCGTTGAGCGCGATGTCGAGCAGTCCGGCCTGCCAGGATCTTCGCATTCCGGTAACCAGTTCCGGCGCACTGTATTCCAGGCCGAGCATGAGCAGTAGCAACACCACCCCGATCTCGCTGGCGAGGTGGATGAACTCGTCGACATTGCTCAGGGCGATGAACCCGCCATTGCCGAAGACCAGCCCGCCGATGAGATACAAAGGGATCGGCGACATTCCGATGCGAGCGGCGATCCGTCCGAGTAGACCGAGGCCAAAAAATACCGCGCCCAGCTGGATCAGCGAGAGCGCGGTTCCTTCGAACACCATGGATCAGCCGTTGCTTAGGATCTCGGCGGCGGCGTCCAGGCCGTCCGCGGTACCGACGATCACCAGTAGATCACCCGACGCGAACATGAATTCCGGGCCTGGTGAGGCAATCACTTGCCCGGCACGCATCACCGCGACAATGGACGCTTTCGTCCGCGTACGCATCTCGGTCTCGCTGAGCATTCGTGCGTCGTACGGTGAACCGCGCAGGATCGGGAACTGGCGCGTGTTGATCCCTTCCAGTTCTCGATGCTCGGCGCGCAACCGCGCGACCAATTGCGGCGCCCCCAAAAGGTTCGCCAACGCCGCCGCCTCATTCGCCGACAAGTGGAGCTGATCGGTGACATCCGGGTTGTCGGCCTTACTCAGAATCAGGTCGATCGTGCCATCCCGGCGGTCGATGACGCCGATCCTGCGATGCCCGCTCTTGATCGAAAAGTCCTTACGCACACCGATTCCCGGCAATGGCGTCACCTCAACGTTCACCCCCCGAGCCTACCTTCGCCCGCCCCGGCCGCACCCTTAGGGTGGGCGATTTGTCCGTTTAGCCTACCTTGGATCCGACTCGTAGCAGGCGAAACGTCGTTTCATTGGCCGCTTTCGCGATATCGAGGCGCCGGGCAGTGCGCAGCGAGCGCCGGACGAGTTCGGAACGGATTCGGTTTTTGCTCCGCGGTGCGTCGATCCGGTCGGGTGCTGTTCGTGTGGTTACCGAAGACCGTGCGGAGCGCCTTGACCAGTGACTGGTCATGGATTACTCGTCAGGCAGCGGAATCAATTCGAAGTGTTCGGATGCCACGGCTTTTTTGCCGGTGCCGGCGACCAGGTTTACGCCACCACGGTGTGCGACCAGCCACTTGCCGCACACGCAGCGTAGGTAGCGGACCGAGTGGTGCGACGACACGTGCATCGGGGAGGACCAGGAGCACGACGGGCAGGCGGCGGACATGGGCGCTAAGCCTGGGTAACGAGCGAGAGGATAGCAACGACCACGGCGGCGTGGCGGCCGAATCGTTTCCGAACATCCACTCGTGCGCACGTCTTGCGGGTGCGGGTCTGCCGTGTTCGGTCCGGCACCGCGCCAGCCTGCTATCTTGAACGTCGTTCAAGTTGATAGCGAAGGATGTCGTCGTGGCAGGTGTCGAGAACTCTCGGGAGTCGAGGGTCGGTATGTCCGCGCGGGACATGGCGCAGATCGCCGTGTTCGCGGCGCTGATCGCGGCCCTGGGTCTGCCTGGCGCCATCACGGTCGGATTCAGCGGCGTGCCGATTACGGTGCAGACCCTCGGTGTCATTCTGGCCGGGGCGGTGCTCGGGGCGCGCAAGGGTACGGCGGCGGTGGTGGTCTTCCTCGCACTGACGATGATCGGTTTGCCGCTGCTCTCCGGTGGCCGCACCGGATTGACGGCGCTGGCGGGGCCCAGTGCCGGGTACCTCATCGGCTGGATTCCCGCGGCGCTTTTCATCGGCCTGCTGACCGCCCGGATTCTGCCGAAGTATCCGCTCGTACTCGGTCTGCTGGTGAACGCGGTCGGTGGGATTCTGATCATCTACGTTTTCGGCACCATCGGGCTGCTGCTGCGCACCGATCTGGGCTTCCGGCACTCGATCACCACCAATTTCGCGTTCATTCCTGGTGACCTGCTGAAGGTGGTCGTAGCTACCGTCGTCGCCAAGGGAGTGCACCGTGCGTACCCCGGTCTGATCCGTGCATAGTCCCGAACTCGGCGGCGTGGACGATCAGCCCGCCATCGACGTCGACGGCCGCACCTACACCTACCAGCAACTCGACGTTGCGATCGAGCAGTGGATCGACCGACAGGGGCCGCACGCGGCGGTCTACGACGCATCGACGCTCGCGGTTGCGGACGCTTTGATCTGCGTCTGTGCCGCGGCGCGCCGGGGCGTGCCGGTGATCGTAGAGAACCCCGAGGCGCGCGCCGACCGCCCGAGCGTTCCGCCGACGGCGTTTCTACTCGTGACAACCTCGGGCTCGACCGGCCGCCCACGACCACTCGCCCGGACCGCCGCGTCTTGGTTCGACAGTTTCCCCGCGTTCACCACGATCACCGGCATCGAGGCAACCGACCGCGTACTGATCACCGGCCCACTACACGCGACGATGCATCTGTTCGGCGCGCTGCATGCACTGTGGCGCGGTGCGTGCGTGACCGACGACCCATCGCAGGCGACCGTGGTGCACGCCGTGCCGGCCATACTGCGTGCGGTGGTGCGCAGTGCGACGAATCTGCGTACAGCGATCGTCGCGGGCATCGCCCTCGACGACGGCGCTACGGCGGCGGCGGACGGCATTGAGCTCATCGAGTACTACGGATCCGCGGAAGTCTCCCTCGTCGCGGCCCGCAGGGTTCCCGAGCCGCTTCGACTGCTGGACGGCGTGGATGCCGAGGTGCGCGGCGGGCTGCTCTACGTCCGTTCGCCCTACCGCGTGCTCGGCGCGCCGGAGTGGTTCGGCGTCGGCGATCTCGCGGAGCTGGGGGACAACCGCGAGCTCACCGTGCGGGGCAGGGGCGAGTCGGCGATCAACGTCGGCGGCACGACCGTGGTCGCCGAGGATGTCGAGCGCATCCTGGAGACGATCGACGGTGTCACCGCCGCGGCCGTCGTCGGATCGCCGCATGCGGTGTTCGGTGAAACCGTCACGGCCGCTGTACAACTCGACGGCGTGGCCGGAATCGACGAGGTCAGGTCGCGAGCACGCGGAGTACTGACGAAGGAGGCCATGCCGCGGCGCTGGGTGCCGCTGCAGGCACTGCCGCGGACCGCCGGCGGCAAACTCGCCCGGGGGCGGCTGAAAGACTTGCTGACATGAATCATGTCCCCGTGCTGGTTGCGCCGCGTCGGACACCGATCGGAAATGCCGGGCACGGATTCGCGGACCTCACCACCACCGACCTGGCCGCCCCCGTGCTGCGCGACGTGCTGTCCTCGCTGCGTGGCGCGGGCATCGACACCGAGGTGGACGATGTCGTCCTCGGCAACTGCCTCGGGCCGGGCGGTGATCCGGCGCGGATCGCGGCATTGCGGGCCGGTGTGGGCGTGCACGTTCCTGGTGTCACCGTCGACCGTCAGTGCGGCTCCGGCTTGGATGCGGTCATGCAGGCGGCGTTGCGGGTGCGCAGTGGCGCGGACGAACTCATTCTGGCCGGCGGCGTCGAATCGGCAAGCACCGCGCCGTGGCGGTTCTGGCCGCCGGTCTCCGGCGCCGATCCCGTGCGATACACCCGCGCTCCCTTTGCGCCGCAAGGCTTTCCCGATCCCGATATGGGTGTGGCCGCCGACGATCTCGCGCGTGTCCGTGGCATCAGCCGGGAACGGCAGGATGCCTATGCTGCGCGCTCGCACACCCTCGCCGCCGCGGCCGACTTTTCCTCGGAGATTGTGCCGATCGGCGATGTGCACCGCGACGAGCGCATCCGTGCGGGCATGACCGAGGCCCGGCTTGCACGACTGCGCCCCAGCTTCGGCGTCGGCGGAACGGCGACAGCTGGTAACTCGTGCGGCATCTCCGACGGCGCCGCGGTGGTGGCGGTCACCAGCGAGTCGCTGGCCGCGGGGCTGCCCGCGTTGCGGATACTCGGGTCCGCGGTCGCCGGGTCCGATCCAGCGTTCCCCGGCCTCGGGCCCGTACCCGCGATTCGGAAACTGCTGCGCCGCACCGGATTCGATGCGGCCGACCTGGGCGTCATCGAGATCACCGAGGCTTTCGCGTCGGTGGTTCTTGCGGTGTCGGACGAATTGGGATTGGACGAATCCACGATCTGCCCGCAGGGCGGTGCGATCGCGATGGGTCATCCGTGGGGAGCGTCCGGCGCTATCTTGCTGGTGCGGTTGGCAAGTCAAATGCTGCGCGACAGCGGACCCACACTCGGCCTCGCGGCATGTGCCATCGGAGGCGGGCAGGGCATCGCGATGCTCGTGGAGCGTGTGTCGTGAGGGAGCTTCGGCGAGTGAACCATCGGTGCAGTGCGTTCTCGCGCACGGCGGAGCTGAGCGTCAGTGGGGCGGAGTTGTGAGGGAGCTTCGGCGAGTGAACCATCGGTGCAGTGCGTTCTCGCGCACGGCGGAGCTGAGCGTCAGCGAGGCGGAGTCGTGAGCGAGATCGTCTTCGACTCGGTGAGCCACAGTTTCGGTGATCGAAAAGTGCTGCGTGACATCGACTTGCGCCTTCATGAGCGCCGCGTCGGCATCATCGGTGCCAACGGTTCCGGCAAGTCGACATTGGCGCGCATGATCAACGGCTTGCTGAAGCCGATGTCCGGCACCGTCACGGTCGATGGAGTCGACGCGGCCAGGAAGGGCGCGCAGGTGCGTCGCAAGGTCGGGTTCGTGTTCACCGACCCCGACACCCAGATCGTCATGCCGACGGTTTCGGAGGATCTCGCCTTCTCGCTGCGACGGAGCGGTCTGAGCAAGCAGGAGATCGCGGCGCGCGTCGAGGAAATGCTGGTCCGGTTCGGGCTGGAGCAGCACGGCGAGCATCCTGCGCACCTATTGTCCGGCGGTCAGAAGCAGTTGCTCGCCATCGGCGCGGTCCTCATTCGCGGACCTGAGGTGATCGTCGCCGATGAGCCGACCACCCTGCTGGATCTGCGCAATGCCCGTGTGGTCGCCGACGCACTCGATTCCGTGGACCAGCAGGTGATCGTCGTGACGCATCAACTGGCACTGTTGGAGGGCTTCGACCGCGTCATCGTCATCGACGACGGTGCCGTGACGTTCGACGGAACCCCCGCCGAAGCAGTCCCCGCATATCGGGCATCGGTCGGATGATCGGGGTCTACCGGCCCGGCGACTCCTTGCTGCACCGGATGCCCGCCGGGCTGAAACTGGCGCTGTTGATCGTGTCGATCGTGACGGCCACGGTGTTGGTGCGCAGCCCGCTCGTCGTCGTGATTGTCGGTGTGGCGGTGGCGGGATTGTTCGCGGTGGCGGGTATTCCGTGGAAAGTCGTTGTGGCCCAAGTACGTCCGATGGTGTGGATGCTCCTGATCATCGGCGCGTTCCAGGTGTTGCTCACCTCGCCCGCACGGGCTGTCGTCGTGTGCGGTGTGCTGTTGATCTCGGTGGCGCTCGCGGCACTGGTCACGCTCACCACCCGCGTCACCGACATGCTCGACGCCGTGACGCGTGCGCTCGGACCGCTGCGCAAGATCGGGGTGGATCCCGAGCGGGTCGGGCTGCTGCTCGCACTGGCCATCCGGTGTGTTCCGCTGCTGACCGAGATCGTGCGCGATGTCGCCGAGGCGCGGCGGGCCCGCGGGTTGCAGTGGTCGATGACGGCGCTGGTCACCCCCGTGCTGGTGCGGGCGTTGCGCACCGCGGATGCGATGGGCGACGCCCTCGCCGCGAGGGGAGTGGACGATGACTGAGCTGCTGGCCGAGCGTATCGCCCGACGGGCCGGCGAGCACCCGGAGTCGACGGCCGTCGTCGCCGGTCGCGAACGCGTCGACTATCGCGAGTTCTGGTCGAGGGTCACCCGCACTGCTGCGGGGCTCGACGGCATGAACCGGGTTGCCGTGCTGCCCACCTCGGATGTCGGATCGCTGGTCGTCGTCGCGGCAGCCGCGCACGTCGGTGTCAGCGTCGTGTTGTTGCACCGGCACCTGCTACCTGCTCAGCTGACCAGGGTGCTCGAGCTCGCGAAGCCAGGTGCCGTCGTGGCGGCGCCGCACCAGCATCCGCGGTTGCGGAGACTGGGATTCGACGGACCCGTGCTGACCGCTGCCACGCTGGAATCCGACGGTCCGGTCGGCCGCGCACACCCCGACACCGAACTGCTGGTCGGCGTCACCTCCGGGACCACCGGTGAGCCGAAGCTGTTCGTGCGCGACCAACGTTCGTGGGCTACCACGCTCGACCGCTCCGACCGCACATTCGACATCGGCAGCGGTGATCGCGTCTCGGTGCCCGGCGTGCTCGATCACACGCATTTCCTCTACGGCGCGCTGCATGCCCTCACCCGAGGCGCGTCGGTGGATCTGCGACCGGTGGCGCAGACACTCTCTGAAGGGGCAACACACCTGTATTCGGTGCCGACGATTGCCTGGGACGTGGTGCGGTCGGAGATCGGTCCGATCGAGGGTGTCCGTGAGGTGCTGTCTTCGGCGGCCCGGTGGCCGCGCACCGGACGTCGAGCGTTGCAGGAGATCTTGCCGAACGCGTCGCTCGTGCACTTCTACGGTGCGTCCGAATTGAGCTTCGTGTCCTTCGACCGGGGGCTCGGCGCCGTGGATGAAACCTCGGCGGGCGAACTGTTCGACGGCGTCGAGGTGCAGATCCGAGAAGACCTGGTGTTCGTCCGCAGCGACATGCTGTTCGACGGCTACCTCACCGAGAACGGGGTGGTAGACGGTCCCGTCGATGGCTGGATGTCGGTGGGTGACCGAGGCCAGGTGGTCGGCAACCGCCTACGGCTGTTCGGCCGAAACAGCGACATGCTGATCCGAGCCGGACTCAACGTAGAACCCGCCGCCGTCGAAGCAGCGCTGACTGCGATACCCGGTATCACGGAGGCCGCGTGCATCGCAGTGCCCGACGCCCGAATGGGTGAGGCGCCCGCGGCCGCGATCGTGGTGAACGGCGACGCCCCGAGCACCGACGAAATCTGGCGGCACCTGCGCGCGACACTCCCTAGTCCGAGCATGCCGATTCAGCTCCTGACCCTCGACAGCCTGCCGCGCACGCCGCGCGGAAAGCTCGACCGTCAAGCCCTCTCGGCCACCTTCGCCTCCCATCGCAGCGGCGAGAACTGAACTTTTCGTAGCGGCGTCTAGCGGCCGTCACCGGCAGCGATGGACGTGGCCTGCGCATCCACCATCGGTGCGTGCGTGCGAACGGTCCATGCGGCGGCATTACCCGCATGGACCGGCACACGGCTTGCTATGTCGTGGTCATGCCTTTGCCTGAGCCGAGGAGCGGGCCGGGTTGCCTTGCTTCGCGGCCTTCGGGTCGAGCTCGTCCTTTTTGGCCCGCACGCCCGTTTCGACGCGATCGCCGAGTTCCTTGTCGACGTTGCGCCAGTACTCGAATGCCCTGGACAGCACGGGCGCGCTGACTCCGTTGAGCAGGTGCCCGACAATGTTGTCCACCAACCGCCCGCGCGCGGCGTCGTCGAGGACGTCGCGGACCATGGTGCCCGCCTGGCCCCAATCATCGTCGTCGCGGCGCAAGGTGTAAGCGCTGCGGACCATTTCGCCGTCGCTGTGCCAGCCGATGGTTGGGCCGGTGACCGCGGGGTCGGCGTGCGGGCCGCCCTTGGAGTTGGGCACGTAGACGGGATCGCTCACGTTCGTATAGCGCATCGCCCCGTCCTTCGAATACGACCGTGCTGTGGTCGCGTGCGGCGAATTGACCGGCAGCAGTTTGTAGTTGGCGCCGATGCGGTGTCGATGCGCGTCGGGGTAGGAGAACCATCGGCCCAGCAGCATCTTGTCCGGGCTCGGTCCGGTGCCCGGCACCGCACTGCTCGGCTCGAATGCGGCCTGCTCGATCTCGGTGTGATAGTCGGCAGGGTTGCGATTCAAGGTCATCTTGCCGACCTCGATCAGCGGATAGTCGCCGTGCGGCCAGACCTTGGTGAGATCGAAGGGGTTGAACCGGTAGGTCTTCGCCTCGTCGAACGGCATGATCTGCATCTTCAGCGTCCAGCTCGGGTAGTTGCCGCCGTCGATCGCCTCCCACAGATCACGGGTGTGGTAATCGGTGTCCATCGCGGCCATCTGGTCACCCTCGTCCTGGGTGAAGAACTCGATGCGCTGATCGGTCTTGAAGTGGTATTTGACCCAGAATCGTTCACCCGCGGCGTTGGCCCACAGGTAGGTGTGGCTGGAGTAGCCGTTCATGTGTCGCCAGGTGCGCGGGATGCCGCGGTCGCCCATCAGCCAGGTCACCTGGTGCGCGGATTCCGGCGACAGCGTCCAGAAGTCCCACTGCATGTCGTGATCGCGCAGGTTGTTGTCGGCGCGGCGCTTCTGCGAGCGGATGAAGTCCTGGAACTTCATCGGATCTCGCATGAAGAAGACCGGCGTGTTGTTGCCGACCATGTCGAAATTGCCCTGCTCGGTATAGAACTTGAGCGCGAATCCGCGCGGGTCACGCCAGGTATCGGGGCTGCCACGCTCACCGGCGACGCTGGAGAACCTGGCCAGCATCTCCGTCTTCTTGCCGGGCTGGAACACATCCGCCTTGGTGTAGGCACTGACATCGTGGGTGACTTCTAATGTGCCGAAAGCTCCACCGCCCTTGGCGTGCGGTTGGCGCTCGGGCACCCGTTCGCGGTTGAAGGCGGCCATCTTCTCGATCAGATAGGCGTCGTTCAACAGGATCGGACCGTCCGCGCCGACGGTCAAGGAATGTTCGTCGCTCGGTTGCGGGATACCGGCGTCGTCGGTGGTGTAGTTCTGCTCAGACATCTCGCTCCTCTTCTACGTGGCAATCAGGTCGTTGCCCGACATTGCGGGCAGAGTCCCACGATTTCGGCGGTGTCGATCAGGTACGCCGCCTCATTGTTCGGCGTGCGGTATCGCCGGGCATCGACAAGGTGGTCGACATCGACCACGCGCTCGCATCGGCGGCAGATCAGGTGGCGATGGTTGTCCCTTGACAATCAATATGGGCGAAACCCTTCCGTAGGTTCTACCGACCGGCTTCCCAGGTGTCGCACCATCAAACGTATCGCGAAGTGGTGCCGTTGTCGGCCGAAAACCTCAGGTCGGTGTCGGTGCGGCCCCAGCAGGGCAGAACCATGAGATGCTCGGGCCTGTCGCTGGAGCGGCCGAGCGCGGCCCTGGTAGTCGGGCGCGGACCATCCGGCGTTGCTCATGCGGGCCGCCAGCGATATCGACCAGGCGTATGTCGACGAACAACGCACCAGCCCCCACCCGCGTACGAGGCAGCTCGGCAATGTCTTCGCGAAGTTCAGCCAGTCGGTGCGCATGTGGTGGGTGCGGCGATTGTCGCCGAGATCGCGGCGGCGAGTTTTGTGGAGAAGTAGGTGCCCGGGACGCTCTGGGCTATCGCACGACGAAACAGCCCAGCGGCCAACGGCATAGTAAGCAGCGCCGCTATGCAACCCGCGCCGGCGGACTGGCCGAACACGGTGACCTTGCCCGGATCGCCGCCGAACGCGGCGACGTTGTCCTGTACCCACTGCAACGCGGCGGCTTGGTCGAGAATGCCGCGGTTGTTCGGGGCCCCGGCGATGTGGGCGAAGCCTTCCGCACCGGTGCGATAGTTCATGCTGACCGTCACCACACCGGCCCCGGCGAGAGTCGCACCGTCGTGGTGCGGGTTACTGGAGGTGCCCTCCAGGTACTTGCCCCCATGGATCCACACCATCACCGGCAGCCCGGCGGGACCGAGGTCAGGTGACCAGACATTCGCCGAGCCAGCCTTCGCGTTTCGCCTGGATGTATCCAGGGCCGCACCGCAGATGAGTCTTGAACTGGTTCCGGTGATTTCAACAGTCGCAGGCCCGGTCGCCGCGATCGCCGGCGTCTGGATCGGCGGTTTCGTCGCCAACCCGCAATCAGATCGCCGCATGCCAGCGAAGCCGGTGAGGATTCCAGCCGCGATGACCGGGAGCGTATGTCATCTCACCGATTCGGCGTCAACAGCACAAGCGGGATCTCACGGGTGGTCTTGCGCTGATAACCGGCGTAGCCCTCGTACGCCGCGACGACCTGGGGCCACAACGCCGCGCGTTCTTCCGCGGTGGCCACGCGAGCCGCCATCGGTCGCCGGGGACCACTCTGCAGCGACACCTCGACATCAGGATTGTCACGCAGATTCAGAAACCACGCGGGGTGGGTGGGGTCGCCGCCGCGCGAGGCCACGATCACGATCGTTTCGCCGTCGATGACCGGCGCGGTCAGCATGACCTTTCGCGGCTCACCGGTTTTGCGACCGATCGTGGTGAGCTCGAGGGTCGGCATCCCCACGATGGTTTTGCCCAGCTTCCCGCCGCTTACTTTCAGCAGGGCACGGTGGATGGCGTTCTGGATCTTCAGCTGGGCATCACTGGGCATGCTGCGGAATCTACACCGGAACGCGACTGCGTGAAGGGCTCGGTATCGCAGGGCGTTTCGAACACCAAAACCTCCCGTCGGCGGGATCCGGGCTCGGTCCGCTTTCGTATATCAGTCAGTGAGGCAGGTGCTGTAGTGCGGCGAACGCGACCGCCTGGGCCACGGCGACACTGTTGTGGCCGGTGCCGGACGGGATGAGTGAGCTTGCCGCCCATCCCCGTATCGCCACCGAGGCAGCTCGAACGGATTCACGCAGTCACCGAGCGCGCTGCCCCGGCGCCGGTCTCAGCCGAGAGCGAG
Organism: Nocardia sp. GCM10030253; assembly: GCF_042675075.1. Lineage (NCBI taxonomy): Bacteria > Bacillati > Actinomycetota > Actinomycetes > Mycobacteriales > Nocardiaceae > Nocardia > Nocardia sp. GCM10030253. The sequence continues at coordinate 54,036 of NZ_JBHTDL010000017.1, forward strand.
CGTCACACGGCCCGCGATGTGCTCCATCTCCCGATGGTCCTCGTAGGTCGTGTCGATCCAAGCCTCTACATTGCCGGTTCCCGGCGCCATACCCATGCCGGTGATCACGCCGTCCGGTGCGTTGATGACGCCATTCCGTCGACGCGGTGCGACTTGTCCGTCGCTGTACCCGGAATCGAGGTTCCGCCAGCGCACCGCGACACGGTAGGGCCAGCAGAGCTGCCCGGTCTGGGTGATCTTCACCCAGACGCCGAACTGACCGGACTGTGCCTGTGGCACGGTCTCGGCGTTGATGATCGCAGCGCAGTTATCACCCGGAATCCGTGTAGGGGTCGGGGTGAACTGGACGGCTGGGTCGGTGCGGGTGGAGTTGGCGGGGCCGGTGAACCCGACCAATGTATCGGCGGTGGCCATGGCGACGGCACCGGCTCGGATCGAGAACTGTTGAACAGGGCCGCTTTTCAGACTCATGTCCGTCTTGTCGGGACTGTAACCACAATCTGTCAGGTTGATACACCACAGCGACGCCGGGTCGCAATCTACTGCAATAGCCTTCGCGGAAACACTTGTCACCGAAGGCATCTCGGCCTCGATCGGCAGCGTCGGCGATGCATACGACAACGCACTGGCCGAGTCCACAATAGGGCTGTTCAAGACCGAAGCCATTGTCCGTGACAGCCCGTTTCTCACCGGCCGTTACGGGCGCTCGATGACGTCGAGTACGCGACGATGGAATGGGTCGACTGGTACAACAATCGGCGGCTGCACGGCCTGCTCGGGCACATCCCACCCGCCGAATACGAAGTCGCCTACGCTCGACAACAGCCATCCCAGCCGGTGATGACTCAACCATGAAAGCTGGGCGGAAAGTCGGGACGGTTCACCCCCATAGTTGAACGATCTTGATACACGCCGCCCATCACGGGCGGTACGGGAGGACAACCACATATGAGCATCACGCGGGTACTGGCTGTTCTCGGGGCACTCACTGCCGCAGCACTTCTCACCGCGTGCGACCCCGCAGAGGGCAGTCAGGGCGGGAACCCGCCTGTCGACATCCCCATCTACGTATGCGACACGGCCGTAGTGGTGCGGCCCCTGGGCTACTCCGACGGTGACACCGTCTACGTGGTGGGCCGAGGCAACTGCACCGCCTCCGATAGTGCCGCCGCGCAAGGTATCACGATGAAAGGCTATTGGCGGATCGCCGAACGTAACGGGGCGATCGCCGTATACGACTGCGGCAAAAACCTGATGGCGCTCGAAGGGCCCGACGGTAAGCGTATCGAGTTCATTACGACCACCGGTGACGTATCGAACGCCCCGGCGTATGTGAACGGGTACTACTGCAACTAACCCCTCAATCAAACCGACTTGGGGTTGCGTGTATTCACGACCAGCCGATCGAATCGGCTGCGGTTGGGGCGAGATCCTCTGCGGCGGTGATGGCCAAATCCTCCCCAACACCCTCTGGCTCGGCTCCGCCCCCTGACATCGGAAACGACGAAGGCCCGGTCCTGAGGACCGGTCCTTCGTGTCAGTGGAGCTGCCGGGAACCGAACCCGTTCCGCACGGGTGGTCGGAGACTGAAACCCCGCTCTACCAGCGGAAGTACGTCACGCCGAATCACGCTCGATCACGCCGATTCGTGGGCAATTGTGGGCAGAATGTGGGCACGGTGGGCAGGCTTCCGGGCCGCTCACCGTGCTCGGTCTCTCGGCGGGCGAACTGTGCGAGTCGGGTGAAGACCACCTTGATCTCCCTCGACAGCTGGGCAATAAGTGTCCGCGCGCACAGCGGCATAGGACGTTCTGAGCCACAGCGGTCTCGGGTTGTGTGATCGTCAGCGGGTTGGCTGGCGTGTTGATGGCTGATCGTGGTGTCAGTGGGGGTGTCAGGTGTGTGTCAGGTCGGTGTCAGTCGGCTCGGTGACTGTGTGTACATCGAGCACAGCGACCGGTACCGACACGGTTCGGGTCGATGCCCTTAACCGATTTCGAGGAGTACACGACATGTCCATCACCATCGCTTTGACCGACCAGGACAAGAGCATCCTGCGTACCGCTGCCTATGGTGCGGTGTCGTTGTTGGCTGCCGCTGGTGCGCCACACAAGGCCGTCACGCACGCCTCGATCGTGCTGACTTCGGCGACGGGGCTGGTCGGGCATGTGCTCGCGGCGAAGTCCAGAGACATCCATCTGCAAGGCAAGTCCGTCGCTGAGCTCGCCGACCGGGTGTTGCCGAGCTTGACCGCGGCGATGGGTGTGCTCGGTGAGCGGTGTCCGGGCGAGGTCGACAACTTCCGTGACACGGTCCTGGTCGCTGTCGAAGCCGCCACCGGGCCCGGCAAGGGTGAGCCCAGTCCTGCGGTGGCTGTGATGGCGCGCAAGATCGCTGCGGCTCTGGACGCCGCCTGACGGGTGCGGGGTCGAGGCAGCGAAGTTGGTGGCTGGTCGCGGGGTCCTGTCCGGGCCCCGCGATAGGGCCACCGACCGTCGAACCCCGGGTGCGGCCGCGTGGCCGTCCTACGGCGTAAGCCGTGGGCTTCTTGGTTTCAGAGGCGCTGTCCTGGGCATCTGTTCCCGCAGTAGATTTCATTTCGCAGCCTGCGCTAGTTAGCAGCACCGCAGCTTCGAGTGGCATCTGCACCCATCATCTTGACCTCGACGATGACATCGAGCCTGTCGATGTTGTAGTCCGGCGTAGACACCAGGACACCGTCGCCACTGGGCGACACGGTCCGATCTCGCTGTACGCGGAGCGCTATTCAAAGTTCGAGCAGCTTCATCGCCGCTTGAAGATATACGAAGCAGTCATCAGGACGGTGGTTTCGGTGACTATCGCGGAGCTGTCTCGCCCTCGTGATCGTCAGTTCCAACAAGTGCGCATCACACAACGCTTCAGCCAGCGGCCCATCCGCGTACACGAAGGTGCGGTCGGCTACGTCGCGATGCCGCTTTGACATCGGTCTGCTCGGATCCGTTCGCTTCTCATTTGGCTCGGGACTGATTGGATCGGTATCGCTCATCGAGAGTTCGGCCCCTTCGTGTGTGGCAGAAGCTGGCTAGTTGGATGGGCACGCAGCGATACGGGGATCAGTACTGCTGCCGCGACGAATCTGGCGTCACCCGTCCGGCCTCGACCAGCACGCTGAACGCCGCAGCTTTGCGGGCGCAGCCATCGAGTCGGCAATTGCGGTGCACCTGCATTTCGCGGTGTGCGTCAGCTACCGTGAACGGCTGTCCCGGAGCATTGTGGGTCCATGACGTGGGCCAGATGCTTTGCGAGACTTCCCCATTGGGCGCTGCCGACTGCGCCAGCGACGATGCAGCCGGGAATGTGGGATGGTTGCCCGGCGCCGGCGTGGCAACGCTCGATCTGCCCTGATCGTCGGGGGAACGGGCGGCCAGCAGCATCACCGCAGCCAGTAGCCCGATCACCCCCATCCCAGCCAGGCCCGCCAGGAGTAGTGACAGCCATGTGGGCACGGCGATCCACCATTCACCGCGGCTTCGTGGCACTGAGAACCATGCATCCGGCCTCGATCAGTGCGTTCTGGGCTGCGGCTTTCCGGGGGCAGCAAGTGGCCCGGCAGGCAACATGGAACTGCATCACCAAGTGTGCCTGTTCGACGGTGAACGGCACCGATGGCGGCTGGTGTGCTTCTTGCTGCGTCATGGCGATGAGCTGGTACATGGCAAGCGAACGCGTGGTAGCCATTGGATGGAAACCTCCGGATAGATCAGGGCAAAAGGGGCGGAGGTACCCGGTACCGGGGGCTTTCGCCACCGGCCAGCCACTCTGGCGGCTGGTGCGCCGGACGGGGGGCCAGGCGTCGGCCCGGTACCGGGTGCCGCTTTTGACCTTGGCCCACAAGCGGTTTCGGGCGGACCCGCGCAGTGGTGGGGTACGGTAGGCGTACCGTAGGTGTTTGCCCAGATCAGGCGTTCAAAACGTAGGTAGAGGCGATGGTACGAGGGCGGGAATGGACTGGCTTTGAAGCGGCCGCATTGCAGGAAGCAATGCGCAAGTCGATCCGTGAGTTCGCCGCCTTACTGGGTGTCGAGACCACCACGATCACGAACTGGCGCAATGGACTAAGCACTGTCACCCCGCGCTCGAGCACTCAGGCCATCCTGGATACGACCTATCAGTTGCACGCATCGTCGGATGATCGGGCCAGGTTCGAGCAAATCGTGGCGGAAGGCGAAGGGGCGTGGCGAGATCGGCACCGCGCGCCGGGCAGCGGTCGGTCGGTCCAGATAGAAACTGTCGCAGCAACTCCCGCGAACTTCGCGAGCGACGAAGCTGAAGCAACGGCACCTCCCGATCAAGGAGTCACCGACGAGTTGATCACTGTGCTCAGCCGTGTCCAAAGGCTGAGCAGGTCAGTCGATCCCGATGTGATTGAACAGTTGCAAAGCAGCACGAATCTGAGCATCGCCCAGTACGAAAAGCTCGATCCGTCCGAACTGATTCCAACCCTCAAGAAACAACGCGGGTGGCTCGACGAACTCATTGACGAATGCGGTCACCCGGCGCAGCGCAGCCCCCTGTTCGAGATCGCCAGTAAGACATCGGGACTGCTGGGTTACATCGCCGTTGGCTGCGGCAACTTTCCACTTGCTCGGGCCTATTGCCGGGAATCCTTCCAACTCGGTGACTATGCCCAGAACAACAATCTCATCGCGTGGGCTCGCGGCATGCAGAGCTTCTGTGAATACTATGCGGGACAGTATGACAAGGCACTGATTTACGCAGAGGACGGTCTCGCTCGTGCAGTAGCAGGACCGCAGAACGTTCGTCTGGCGATCAACGGCGTTGCGCGAGCCAGGGGCACGCTCGGCGATGTCCAGGGTGTGCATCGTGCCGTTGATGAGACGTACGAGATGCTGTCGCGTAACGGCACGCCAGCCGGGGTTCCTTCCAGCATCTCCCTCGATAGCTACAGTTCGGCGCAGGTGGCTGGTAATGCCGCCACCGCATATCTCTCGTTGGCGATGCCGGACAGCGTCGAGCGGTACGCAAACCTTGCCTTGTGCGAAATGAGTGACGCGAATTCTCCGTGGGGTCGTTCGCTGGTGATGATCGATGTGGCACGTTCACACGTCCTGAGCGACGACGCGGACCCCGACGCTGCGGTGGCTATCATGCTCGAAGCGCTCAACCCGTCACGAGGAAGGCTCATGCTGCAAGTCCAACGCCGGGGTTCGGAGTTTCTGCGGGATGCGACTGCCAGGTGGGGCACCACGTCGCAACTGCGGACAGTGCAGGAAGTACTGGCGAGCAGCCGTGAAGTGCGATGACGCGCAACACGACTCGTCCGCGCCTGCAACCGCGTAGAGGTCAGGTCGGCCCGCTTGGTCACTACTGGTTCCTGATCTTCGAGCACGCGCCTGATCTCCACGCACTCACCAAATCCTGCCAACAGACGATAGACACGGCGTACTTCGATCTGACTCCCATGGATGGCCTCCATCTCACGCTGGATCGGATCGCTCACGACGGCGCAAGTACGCCGGAGCAACTGAAGTTGATTGCCACAGCCGCGCGGCGTACCTGCCAGGATCTGGCTACCTTCACTATGACCATGGAGCGAATCACCAACTTACGTGGCGCAATTGGGTTCATCGCCTCGCCCGAAAAGCATGTGCATACCTTGCGCGATGCTCTGCGCGCGGCGACGCTGTCTGTCCTCCCTGACGCACCCGTGAAGGACTCGTCGTCTTTGCCCCACGTGACCATCGCCTACCCGATGTACGAGGGACTTGCGGCGAAAGCCGCTGCAACGGTCGAGCGAATAGATCCGACGAGCGGCGGCGTCGAGGTCACAGTGGTGGAGGCGGTCATGGTTGCGCTCGAACGCCGAGAATTTTCGTATTCGTGGGATGTTGCTGTGCGGATTCCGTTGGCGCGCTGAAAAGTGTGGTAGAGCGCTCTACTGCCGCAGAGCATTCCGTGCCATTCTGATGACATGAGGGTGTCAGATGCGGCGCGGCAATCGGCCAGGAAACCTGCTTTAGTCGTCCGTATGCGGGAGATGCTGCTGCCCCGGTTGAGCATGAATCCGCTAGCGCGCAGTACGTGCTGGCCCGACACCTCAGCGAGGGAGCGCCGCATACTCACGGCAACGCCACGGCATACTGCTGTATGTAGCAGGCAAGGGGAGCCATTTGTGTCTTAAATCACAAAATTAGACCTATGCACAGAGGTTTAGGACTACTCCACAGGCTGCGGACGAACAAGCATGCGATAACACCGAAGTTTGCGGGGTTCATCCCCAGCTGGGGATGAACCCCGCAAACTTCGGTGTGGCTGTGGGCGAGACATCGGGATAGGCGGAATCCCATCGGTGTCATTCCGTGGGCGTAGTCTTGGGCTTAGGGGAGGCCATTGAGTCTTGCCGGTGGGAGTCGCCTACGGGCATAGATTAGCTTGACCGTGGGAGAGCTCAACCTTATTGACCGCTGATTCTGTGTTTCAAATACGGTGAAAGGTGTACTGGACGTGGCGGAGTACTACACGGCAGTGATTTGCGCCGGGAAGCTGGGGGACTTACGGCGAGTGCTGCCGGGGTGGAATTATCGCGTGAATCTAAAGCTGATCGGTTTAGAGATTTTGATATATTCCTGAGTCACAGCTTTCGTGATGCTGTTTTGATCATTGGACTGCGAAATATGCTGCACAAACTGGGCTTGACGGTATACGTGGATTGGATCGATGACCCAGAGCTGGATCGCTCGAAAGTATCGGAGGCGACGGCTGGTCGACTGCGGCATCGAATGAACCACTCCAAATCGCTGATGTTCGCGACATCCCGCGCATCCTCCGCATCTAAATGGATGCCATGGGAGCTGGGCTATTTTGATGGAAAGAAAGGTTCAGAGCGAGTTTCAATCTGTCCGATTGAGACTGGTGATACGGGCAACTTTGCGGGACAGGAATACCTAGGTCTCTACAAAGTCATCGAAAAAGTAGCGGACCAAAATAGGTTGATCGGTGCCGCTATTCATCCGACGCGAACCAAAGCTGAGCGGATATATTCATTCGGCAAAGGTTCCTCGTCCTACCGTTCAGTTCGGGACGAGTATAACTTTGGCCAGGGTCGCAAGCGCTTCGCGGATGTCTGATTCGGATTAAAGAACTGCCGCACTGGTTGGTTAGCTTCGGAGACTGCTCACTATCTATTAGAACTATGATCTGAAAGTCGGCGCGATAGAATTGGTAGAATCCTGATGAGCTCCGCATGTTCATTCTGTGCGATTGTCGGCGGGGAAGACCCCAACGTTCGCGAAATATACCGCGACGCGAACGTCGTAGCATTCTTCCCGCTTGAGCCCGCAACCCATGGCCATACTTTGGTGGTGCCAGTTCGGCACGTGCCGGAGGCGTGGGGGCTGAGAGATGACGAACTTCTTCCGCTCTCCATCGCCACGATGAAGGTAGCAAGGGCGATTCGTGATGGATTGTCGCCCGATGGGCTCAACATCATTCAGTCAAATGGCCATGCCGCTACGCAGACGATTGGCCACGTTCATGTACATCTCGTCCCGCGGTGGTACAACGATCGAATGCCGGCGATCTGGCCTCCGGGTACGGAAGAGACTGATGTCACGTTGAGTGAGGCTGCGCGGCAGATTCGGTCTGCTGTGGGAGAGGGCAACTCAACACCGTCCCCAGAAGATCGTCGGCAGCACCTAGGTTTCATTCAGGCAGTCGTGACACGCATGGCACAGGCTTCATCTTCGGCTAAGGCTTGGTTGTTGCCAATTGTAACGGCAACCTATGGTTACGCGATCACTAAGAATGCTCCTCTTATAGCCATAATCGGTGTAGTCGCCGTCGCAGTATTTGCGCTTTTGGACGCGAACTACCTAAAACAGGAGCGCGCGTTCCGAAAGCTGTATGACAAAGTAGCCGGGGGAGGTCCTATTCCGGCCTTTTCGATGAATCCGACGCTTGTGGGAACAGCCAGCAACCGAAGCAACTATTGGCCCGATATTCAGGACTGGAAGTCCTGGTCGGTCGCTCCGGTTTATTTGCCCTTGTGATTGCGGGATTGGCGATCGCAGGCCTGTACACCTGGCTGTGGTGACATGGTCTCTCTGTGAGCGTGCGCACGATTGCAGATGACTGTTGGTCAAAGCAACACAACCAAGGAGATGGAGTGGCTCGGAAAGTCTTCTTCAGTTTTCACTTCCAGCGCGACTCGTGGAGAGTGGGGCCAGTTCGCAACTCGAATGTTGTGCGTGGATACGATAAGAATCCATTCTTCAGCGACAAGGCGGAGTGGGAAAGCATAAAACGTACGACGCCGGGCGGAATACAGGCGTGGATCGATAAGCAGCTTTTCGGCACCTCTGTGACGGTTGTGTTGATCGGGGCTGAGACCGCCAATCGGCCATGGGTCAAATACGAGATTGAGCAGAGTATCGCTCTGGGGAAGGCTCTCGTCGGAGTCCATATATCAGGTATTCAGAATCAACGAAAAGAAACGGATAGTTTGGGGATGAATCCACTGCCCTCAGAATATCCGGTCTACAAATGGAACCACGATGGTGGGGCAGAAAGGCTCGGCAAGTGGATCGAAGCCGCAGCGCTAAGTCAGGGGCGCCCCTAGAAGACCGCGGGCGCCGCTTGCTGCTGAGCGTCGGAGTCCTCGATGCTTACACGTGAACGCTACCTGGCAATGGGTTTTCTTAAGCGCAGTCAGGTAGCGTCCCCACGCTTTGCCACAGCTGGTCGCATCCTCACTCCACGACGCTTCAACGCCTTCGCAACCGTGCTCGCATCCACACTGAGCTTCTTGCCGATCTGCGCTGTCGTCCATAGCTCCTCCACATACAGCTTCGTCGCCCGCTCCACTAATTGCGGCGTCATCTTCACCATCGGCCGCTTCACCACACCAGCTCGTCGTAGGTGAGCCTCCACCGTGTTCCGATGCAGTCCATACTGTTTGCCCAGCTTCAGCATTGGCGCCCCATGCCGGTACTGCTTCACCAGCTCGATCACCTCGTCTGGCTGAAGCTTTCGGTCCGGCCGGTGCAACATCCCGTCACTCGGATCCCTACAAACCTGCTGATCAGCACCAGATTCGCTACCTCCCAGATCTGGTCCTAGCTCACGAACCAGCCTCGACAAAGGGCGGAAAGTTACAGAGGGATTCGCGTAGGCGCATCCACCGCACGTCCCACTCCACCTCCGACCGGAGCGCCGCCATCGGCGCGAGCTGACGCTCGGCACACCACTGGAAGTGCAGGCGCAAATCCGAGGTGCAGTGGATGCGGGAGCTGCCGGTGTAGTGGGCGGGGTAGGCCGCGCAGGCTAGCCGCAGCACGAGATCGTCACCAGCGAAGGCGACATCGATATCGGTCGAGGTACCCATGCCACACGATGACCGCGATCGGCGAGCTATTCACCACCCCGATCGCGGCATGTGTGCCTACATGCGCTGGCTGTAGCCAGGTGGCGGGCGGTTGACGGGTGGCGGACACGGTCGTCTGGCGGCCACGGATCGTCCTGGTGCGCACCGGGATCCGCAGGCAGCCTGCCGCATTCGGCGCTAGCCGATCGGCAGCGCGCTCAGGATCGGGTCATAGGCCCAGTTCAACATGCGCTCGGCGTCCTCCTTTGCGGCGACGTCGCTGTCGGGTGAGCTGTGCAGGACCACACCGATCAGCGGTATTCCTGCTCTGACCGTCTCGAACAGCAGGCAGGTTCCCGCAGCGTCGGTGTATCCGGTTTTGATGCCGATAGTGCCGGGATAGTCGCGTAGCAGCAAGTTCGTGGTCTGCCAGAGGTGAGCGCGGTTGCCCGGGCCGGCGGGCAGGTGATAGCTCTGCGACCTGGCGATGTCGCGGAACACTGGCTGGCTCATCGCGCGCAGGCCGAGGGCCACCAGGTCCGTCGGTGTGGAGTAGGTGGAGTGGTCGGTGGGGGCGGGCAGCCCGCTGGGATCGGTGAAATGTGTTCCCGCCAGGCCCATTTGATGCGCGGTGTCGTTCATTTTGGCGATGAAGCCGTCTTGGCCGGGCCCGTAGGCCTCGGCAAGGGTATAGGCGGCGTCGCAGCCGGACGGCAGCATCAGCGCGTATAGGAGCTGTCGCGCGGTAAGCACCTCGCCGGGGACCAAGCCTGCGTTGCTTCCGTCGTACTTGGTGCCGTAGGCGATGACTTCTTGCGGCACGGTAATGGTCCGGTCGAGGTCGCCGACGTTGATCACGACCAGTGCCGTCATCACCTTCGCGATGCTGGCTATCGGGACCGGGGTGTTCGGCTGTCGCGACCACAGCACCGTGCCGGTGATTCCGTCTGCCAGCGCTGCTCCTGACGCCTGCACCGCGCCCGGCTCAGGAGTCAACCAGGGCAAATGAATATGGGCGTCGCTCGCGGCGGGGGCGGCCGCGACGCCATGACCGGCTACCACGACCAGCGCCCCGGCGAAGGCAGCCTGCAACAATCGGGCAAATGTCTGCATGGCCGCATTCTGCCGTGCAACCCCGTCAACCAGTGGGATTTCACCGGCCGAATTATTGCGCCGCTCCGGCGACAGCATGCAATCGGCTAATCCAGGATGCTCTGAGTCCGACGCTTCTCGCGTGCGACCGCTCGCTCAGCGGCATGGCTGTGCCGCTCCGCAGACAAGATCGGCGCTACCTCGCCATTGGCCGGCAACGAGGATTTCACCGGTCTCTTGCCGTCAGGTGCCTGCGACCGAGTTCGACAAGACCCACCATTCGTGGGTTGCGATGCCCCGTAGTCGGCTACTTAACACTGGTGCCAGGGCCCGATCCCGGCCAGGATCAGGTCCAGGTACCCGG
>NZ_JBHTDL010000018.1:0-15810 GCF_042675075.1 Nocardia sp. GCM10030253
CAGCCGAAGTCATCGGCTGCGCCCTCGTCGAAGCCATCACCGGCGAACAGATCGAAAGGACAGCCGCATGAGTACCGGCATCGAATGGACCGAGACCACTTGGAATCCCGTCACTGGATGCGACCGGATCAGCGCGGGCTGTGACAACTGCTACGCGTTGGCCATGGCCAAACGGCTCAAGGCGATGGGATCGGATAAGTACCAGCGTGACGGGGATCCGCGCACCTCCGGGCCCGGGTTCGCGGTGACCATGCACCGCGGCGCGTTGGAGATCCCGTTGCGTTGGCGGGCACCGCGGCTGGTGTTCGTGAATTCGATGTCGGACTTGTTCCACGCCAAGGTCAGTGAGGAATTCGTCCGGGCTGTCCTCGACGTCGTGCGCGCCACCCCGCAGCACACCTACCAAGTGCTGACCAAGCGGCCCTCACGGGCGCGGCGCCTGACCGAACGTGGCCTGGAATTCCCGCCGAATCTGTGGTTGGGGACCTCGGTCGAGAACGGTGCGACCACACACCGCATCACCGACCTGCTCGCCACCCCTGCCACGGTGCGGTTCCTCTCGTGCGAACCGCTGCTAGGCCCTTTGGACTTGGATCGGTTCCTGTTCCCCAGCGCCTGCCCGGCGGGTTGTGGCTGCCGGTGGCCTGATGACGCGGACCGGTTCGAATGCGGCTGCCCGGAGCGGTGTAACCAGCAGCGGCCCACCCCGGCAATCGACTGGGTAATCGTCGGAGGGGAATCCGGCCCGAACGCACGCCCGATGCAACCTGATTGGGTGCGCGACCTGCGCGACCAATGCGTCGAGGCGGGTACCGCCTTCTTCTTCAAGCAGTGGGGCGGGCGCACCCCGAAATCGGCTGGCCGCGAACTCGACGGCCAAATCTGGAACCAGTTCCCCCGCAACCGGAGTGCCTCATGGTCATGACACCAGCATTGTTCGACCTCCCAGAACCCGCTCGGCGGCCAGGGCAACGACCACGGCTATTGGATCTGTTCTGCTGCGCTGGCGGCGCCGCGACTGGCTACCACCGGGCCGGGTTCGACGTGGTCGGGGTCGACATCGCGCCACAACCGAACTACCCCTTCGAATTTCATCGCGCAGACGCGTTGGAGTTCGTTGCCGAGCACGGCTCGAGGTTCGACGCCATCCACGCATCGCCACCGTGCCAGGGATATCTGAATCTTGGAGCGGTCAACCGCACGCTTGGGCGTGAGTACAACCACCCCGACCTCATCGCGGCGACGCGAGAGCTGTTGGTCAGGACCGGGCTGCCGTACGTCATCGAAAACGTGGAGGATGCACGGCCGCACCTCATCTCGCCGGTTCGGATCTGCGGCACCGGCTTGAATCAGCCACTACGTCGGCATCGACTGTTCGAATCGAATGTCCCGCTCATCGGCGTTGCGTGCGCGCACGACAGATTCACCGAGCCGAAGTACTGGACCGGTTGGCGCCCCAACGGTGAGCGCAGACTGTCCACGGTCGTGCAGGTCTACGGCAACGGCGGCGGCCGAGAGCACTGGGCACCGGCAATGGGCATGGATTGGGCGACAGACAAAGAAATGGCGGCCGCGGTGCCTCCGTCCTACACCCGCCACCTCGGCCGCCAGCTCCTGCGGCTTGCACAGGAAGAACCCGAGGTGCACGCGAAGTACCTCGCCATGCAGCTCGACGGCCAGAAGTTCAAGGGCGATCAGCCGAAGGAGTACGAGAAGTACACGGACACCACACCGGGGCGGGTATTCGAACTGCTCGACGAATCCTGAAGCTACATCCCGACTTCCGACAGCTCGCCCCGGTCCGCGCTGGACCGGGGCGAGCTTTGCGTTCGGGACCAGGTCAGCAGGAGGACGCCTGGAACGGAAAGCACGGCTGCGGTGGGGCAGTCGGCTGCGTGGGCGCGACGGTCGAGGGCACCGCGGAGGTGTCGGCCGGTTTGTCGGTAGAGGCGCAGCGGCGTAAGGAGTCGCCAGCCTTCATGTGGGACCCTGTTGAACGCGAGGACCGGCCGGATAGCTCCCGGCCGGTCCTCGTCTTTGTTCAGGGTCGCTACCCGCGCCCGGAATCGTCGGTTATGCCCACCAGCACGTTATTTCGGTGTGGTCGGTCAATGTCCCGTTCCAGCCTTTCGCCGCGGCGGCCTGGTGGTCGTCGATGTGGACCACATACGGCAGTGGGGCGTCGCACCAGCTGGTCTGGACGTCTTGGGTTGCGAACAACGAGGCGTCCGAGGGGATCTCGGTGAGCTCGCGCAGCCGCTGGTCGATGACCGCACCGCACACCGGGTGCTCGCAGAACAGGTGCGCGATGTGGTCGAGCGCGACGAGCGTCCATCCATGATCGGTGAACACGCCGATCAACAGTCGGTCCGGATCGGCAGGATGAGCGAAGACCGGGAACGGGCTGCCCCAGTCGATCGACATATCGGCCTGGTCCGAGCCGGGCGGGTAGTGGCCGGCCAGCGCGGACGGGATGACGCCGAGGGTTTCGCTGCCTTCCTCCAAGAGGTGGTCGAGGGCTTCTCGGTGGGCAGGGGTGATCTCGGGTTTCATCAGAGGTGCTCCTTATCTGTCGAGGTTCTCGGTGCTGTTGTGGATGTCGGTAGCGAAGTAGGTGCAGAAGTCGGCCCAGCCCTCTGGCCACCACCGCAAAGCTCGAGCGACGATCTCGTCGGCGCTGGCGGCGGTCAGTGCTTCGGCGTCGGCGTCGGTCCATTCCCGGAAGTAGTCGACGCACGCCTCGATATAGCCGCGAGCAACGTCGAGCTGCGCCGGAGTGGGCGCGGAAGTGGTTGCGGTATCACTCATTCCTGGTTTTCCTTCCTTCGGTATCCCCGGCGCTCGGTTGAGTGTCGGGAGCTTCTGCGAGGTAGCGGTACAGGGTGGCCCGCGATACTCCGAACGCTTCGGCGACCTGGTCGACGGGTTGGTCCTCGCGCAGCGCGGCTCGAGCCGCGGCGAGTTGAGCGGCACTGAGTTTGCGAGGGCGGCCGGGCTGCTTGCCTTGGGCGGCAGCGACCTCACGGGCGTGGGCGGCACGTTCGCGCATGAACACGCGCTCCATGTGCGCGAACAGTGCCAGCATCGCTACGGAGATCTCCGCCATGCCAGAGGTGTCGGTGGTGTCGATCGGCAGCGGATCCCGCAGGGTCTTCACCCCGACCCCGCGGGCGGTGAGGTCGTGGATGACGTTGAGGCACTCGCGCAGGTTGCGGCCGAGCCGGTCCAGGTTGGTCGCCACGATCGTGTCGCCGGGGCGGGCGTAGCCCAGCAGTTCTTGGAACTTCGGGCGGTCGATGGTGGCGCCGGTCTTCTTGTCGGCGTAGATCCGGTCTTCGGTGATCCCGTGCTCGGCTAGCGCGACGAGTTGACGTTCGAGGTCCTGGTGGGTGGTGGAGACGCGGGCATAGCCGAGATCCATTCATGCGCCTTTCCGCCCGGCGGCGCCGGGCAGTGTCGTACCGAGGACCACATCGAGGAGGTGGTCCGGAGCGCGGTAGAGCCCGAGTCGTCCCAGGCCTGGGATCGGTTCGTCGAACGGCTGTGCGCCGCCGAGGACCCAGTGGAATGTGTCCGGGTCCTGAAACCCCCAGGGGGCGCAGCAGCTGGCGGCCGGGTGGACGTCGAGCACCTCGACCGTTCCGAGGAACCCGCCGGGGCTTCCATTCGCGGCGTCGAACCCTGTGATCCCCAGCGTGCGCGATAACTCTGCGGCGGCCGGTACCCAGGTGCGACCGGCATGGATCACCAGGCGCCCGCGGTAGGCCGTGGACCAACTACGGTTCTCCACCGTCTTGCGTCCGGCGACGATCAGGTTCGCCCACGGTCTCCGCACGCTCAGGACCCGCAGATCCGGCCGCGCCGATACGGCGGTCACCGGAGGCGCAGGAGGCGGGACAGAACCCGCGCGGTCTCGTGCAGGCCCGACGCCCGCAGTGCGACAACCAATTCGGTGTCGGTGAGTTCGTCGTGGAAGAGCGCGCCCTCAATGAGGGCCAGCCTCCCTGCCTCGACTTCGATTTCCATACGGGCCTCCCCAGTTCGATCGGTAGTCTCATAATTCTACCCCGTGACTCAGTTTTGAGACGCAATTTCGAGATAAGAATATGAGACTGTGTGACATGGGATTACGTTCCGCGCTGGAGGTCTCGCCCGGCTGTCTCGAAACCAAGGTTTCGAGACATGCCACGTCCGATCTAGACGAACCAGTCGACCCAGCGTGTGGCGCCGTCGGATTCCGTCGTCAGGTGTGCGCCGGGTCGGCCAATCTGTCGTCGGCGGACTCGCGCGGGCGCTTCCTGACGTCCCCATTCGTCGGCTATCCGGCGTGCAAAGAAGTACTCTCGCTCCCACTATCTACAAAGAGTTGGGGGACTGAAGCGATGTCGTCAGATCCAGGCAGTAGGCCAGACGACAAGCTAGATGCGCTTTGGAGTGCGCTTGAAGATGACGAATCGGGCATCCCCCTGTGGACTAAGTCGGAAAGCGTCAACGCTGACCTCCACGAGAAGTCACTCCCAGAGCTCAAAGCGAACCTTCTCTCGACCGATCACATGATCAAAACGCTCACCGACCAAACCACGGACTTCAGCGACCCTCGAGCTAGGAATCTCATGGGGATGCTGTTCGCCCGCAGAAACCTTGCTCTCGCCAGAATCGCCGTACTCTCGCAGCGGACACAGGTTCAAGAGTTCAAAGCCGCTGTCGACGAGAAGGTCGAGGATTCCGCCGTCCGGCAGGAACTTACGGACAAGCTCACCGAGATCTCGGCACGGCGAACCGAGCCCCTCGCGGAGCAGGAACGCGCGGCACTCAGGCAGTTGGAAGGGTACGAAGCGCGGAAACGCCTTGACCTAGAGCAGAAGAAGCACACCTGGGCGCTGCGGTTAGCTCTTCTTGAGCGCGATCCCGCAGCGGTTCTCATCGGCGGCCTATTGCTGGTCGCTCTCACCGCAGCGCTGATCACTGGGATGTTCACCCACACGGGTGTGCCCGAAATCGTCTCAAGCGCGTTTCTGTTGATACTCGGGTTCTTCTTTGGTCAGAGCAACAACCGCGGCGGGAAGCCGCCCAGCGAATAGAGCTGGGTTTCGGCAGTTGGCATCGGTCAGGAGCGAGACACGGCGCCTGCCGAGTAGGTCTAAGAAAGCCTGGAAGATCGCCCGAGCTTGACCGATCCGTTGACTGATCGAAAGCGGATGCAGCCCCAACCGCTGTTGCACAGCTGTTGCACAGCCTGATAAGATGGGCATATCGGAAACGAAAACGGACGGCTACCAGGGATTGCGCCCCACTGATAGCCGTCCTCACCGCAAGAACGGAGCCTTGCAGCTATGACCACGGTATCTGTACACCGCCTCAATGAGTCCGACCCCGCCGTCCTGTACACCCACTACGAAGGCGAATACGAACCCCAGGGTTGTCACGTGGAGCTCAACACCGAATCCGGTGAGCTGCGCGCGGATTGGGACGGAATCCTCGGCAACGGCATGCCAGAGTCGGTCTACCACTCCCGCACCCTGCGGTGGGGGATTCCGGCCCTGACCGCCGAGGCCGCCAACGCCTTACTCGCCGAGCTGGTGCCGCTGGCCCAGACCGTCCTCGACGGCTGGACAGTGGAGTGGAACGGCTCGAACAACGTCGGCTACGCCACCACCGAGCAGGCCGACACAGCGATCGAGTTGATCGCCATGCGTTGCGGCCGTCGCGAGGACGGAACCGATTGGTGGCCGATGGAAGACCGGGTAGTCGCCTCGCCTGCTGCTGACTGGTTCGCCGAAAGCCCCGATGTCGACGCTGAACTCGGGATCACCGCCACCACCACCGACAGCGAACTCGAGCACATCACCGAGCAGGTGCGCGCGGAGGCGGCCACCGCGTCCGAATACGGGTATCAGATCCTGCTCGACACTCCCGCCTACCTCACCGAGCGCCGCGACCGGCTGCGCTCGGATTCCTGACCTGACCAGCCGTGACGGCCGGATCATCCGACAGCCCGGCCGTCACCGGAAAAGGAGCTCGCTATGCCCTCCGAACGTGTCGCCTTCCGCGCCGTGCCCCCACTCGATCACGAACTCGAAAGCCGACGCCGCGCCCCCGCGACCGCACTGGGCACCGTCGCCCAGGAACAACTCGACCGCTGGTTCGGGTTCCTGGCCGCCCAACTCAAAACGGTCCGGCTCTCCCGAGGGCAAGCGTTGTGCCTGTGCGACGTGCTGGGCTCGACACTTATTGATGCGCTCTGGCTGCTCAACCCCGGCCAACTGCTCGCCGCCGAGATCGAAGACGCCGCCGAGGACGGCTACGGCGAGAAATGGGACATCGACACCGACGAGCTCGCGGCGCTGTGCGCGTCCTGGAATCCGGGGCAGGGCCTGGCCGTGGTCGATGCGGTGCGCCGGTTCCGGCTCGCCCCTGGCGACGACTTCGACGCGTCGCTAGTGCAGGTCGGACTCGCGCGCCACCGCGACCCGTTGTGACGGCCCAAGCATGCCGACACTCGCGCAATTACTCGCCACCGTCCCGACCAGTCACGCAACCGGCCGAGTGCGCCCCTCGGCGTTGCCGCGCATGCGCGATCAGACGCGCCTCTACGGTGCCGACCACAATGACATCGACGTAGCCGCCACCGCGCGACTGCTCGACATCAGCGGTCTGTACTGGGCATCCGCTGACATGACCGCACTGGCGGTGTCGGCAGGGGCCGCGCTCGACGAGTTGGACTTCGCCCTCGAGGCGCGCCCCGAATTGGCCGGGCTGATGGTGTTCGACGGGGGCGTCGGGTCCACCAGCTACGACGGGACCGTGGTCCCGGTCGATGCCGTGTCCTGGGGCCCGGGCCCGGGCTCGGCGGGCGTGGTGTGGATTCCGTGGATCGCACGGTGGCGGATCGTTGAAGCTGCCGCCGCGCAGGGCGTGGAGCTCGGCACTCTCCCACCACCATTGGTCATGTTGGCCGTACTACCCCGCGGGCTAGGGCCGATCGGCCGTGACGAGGTCGGGGAGCTACTACCCATGATCGCCCCGACCGTGGCGGCCTGGCACCTCATGGCTCAGCCGACTCTCACCGACCGTTGGCGCGAGCCCGCGGACAAGAAGACTCGGCGGGCCTACGCCCGGGACGGGCGCGGCGAGCCGGACGTGACGATCATCGACCTGCGCCAGCTCTATCGCCCCAACGATCCCGCCCACGCCCCGGACGAACAACCCGGCCGGTACAGCCATCGATGGGTGGTGACCGGGCATTGGCGCAACCAACGCCACGGGGCCGGACTGGTCCAGCGCAAACGCATTTGGATCCCCGACCACGTCAAAGGCCCCAACGGTGCACCGCTGCTCACACGGGAACGGGTCAATGTGTGGCGGCGATGACCTAGTTCCTCACTGCTTCCGCGGCTGGATGTCGATCATTCATCCACTGCGGGGGTGAGCTGGTGGCCGTGGTCCGGACGGACGGTCGCAAGGTAGGTGCCAGCCGCGCCGCCCTGGCACGTAACCAGGTACGCGACTATCCGGGCGTGGTCTTCGGGGTGTCGGTGCACGCTGGCCACGGTGCCGGTGCGCTGGACTGCGTCGGGGTGATCGGCGGGCAGCCCGCGACCGTGGGAATCGGCCCACCAGACCACTTCGTCACCGCAGTCGAACTCCGTAGAAACCTCGCACATGTGTGCGATTCTGCCACTCGGGGCTGGTCAGGCGAACTTCCGCGAAACTACAGCGGCCCCTCGGCTCGCCGTATGTCGATGGGGACACTCCACTCGTAGCAGGTGCTGACGCGCAACGGTGGGTGCGAGAATTCGGTCTCGCACTCTCGGCATCTCACGAGAAGATGGACGTGGAGCCGCCAAAGAATGCCGCGGTATAGACAGCTCCGCGAACCGGCCAATTCGAGAGTGGAGTCAGCGTCGTGCCCAGACGGACATCTGTCGGGGAAGGGCGCGAGAAGCAGGGCATCAATGTGCTCTCGCAGCCTCGGGTCCTCCTGAACCCACCGCAATCCTTGAAGCGTGATCCGCAGAATGAGAAACCTCGTTCTCTGCGAGTCACCCATCCCGGCCCAGCCGCTCTCGACCAACCCACGGCTCATGAGACTGCGGATCGATCTACGCCAGGTGGCCCGCGCGGGCCGATCCCGCGGCGCCATGTCATGCGGGTTGAGATCCGATTCCGGATCCCACCAGTTCGGCAGTTCGCTCAGATCTGCCCACCGAAGGGGATCGGTGCCTTGCTTGATCCTGATCATCAGGCCGAAAAGTATCTCGCGCTGAATGGAACCCAACCCCCGTGACATGGGCCGATTCTAAGTGCATCCCTTCCGACGTGGTGCCTGTGCTCGAATAAGAACCGCCTCCCACCGGGCAATGGTGGGAGGCGGTCAGATCACCGTCGTTTGTGCATTCAGAAACGGAGACAGGATGAGGGTAACCACACGCCCGCCTGCTGAGAAAGACGTTCCCCCCTCGGGGCCTCAACCCGTAGACCCGCTGCTCGCGTTAATCCTCAGTCTCGACATCGCTGTGGTAGTGGGTCTACTGACCGATTGGCCGACCGCGGCCGGGGTGTTGGCGGCGGCGCTCAGCCTGTTCGGCACGCCGCCGCCGACAGGCCGTAGGTGAGGCTGGGGCCCCGTAGTTTTCGCGGAAAATCGGGCGAAAATGCCGTAATCCATTGGCTAGCAACATATTAGGGCTGCAATCGAAGTAGGGCTGAGGCCCCGAATGTGAGTGCTGAATGTGCAGGTCAGGCGAACTTCGTTGTTTTTTCCGCGAAAACTACGGGGACCCCGAGCTCGAAGAATGGCCGTCCGACGACGAGTGACCTCTGACCGATGTTCGAAGTCTTGTGATGTCGGTGGCCGGGCGTACCGTCGCAGCTATCAGGCAGCAGCCATGACTGTCATCAACACAAGGGGATCGCCTTGGTACACGAACAGTTCGAGGGCACCGACACACCGAGCAGCGATGCGGCGCTCACCGACACGGAACGAATCAAGCGTCTCGAGGCGGAAGTGCGCCGTCTGTCCCGTGCCCTCACGGAGCTAACTCCACTTTCGCAGAAGGTCGAAGCGCTGGAGCGGAAGTGGGCAGCGAAGGAGAGCAGCGATCGGAGTGCAATGGCGCGGTTCGGCCGTCGCTGAATACGCGTTCTGGCCTCCGATAACATTCCCTTATCGGCGGTCAGAATCGGGCGATTTCTGGTCAAGTAAACTTGTCGAAACAGCGTCAAGTTAGCTTGTCGTCAAGTAAACTTGTCCTATGGATATCGACGCCAACCTGCCACTGCCCGCCGACACCGACCTCGACCGCCTCATCGAGAGCCAGCGGCTCGACCACCTCGCCGCGCTCATCCACACCCACGACATCATCGGAGCGACCCGGCACGGCCTCGCGGAGACCGAGGGCCGACCCGACGACGAGCCCAACGACAGCGCCTCCGGTCTCACCGTGGGCGAGATGCGCGCGGTCCTCCGCCGTGAGCTCGATCGACTTGCACCGGTGACCGCCCTGCACGTATTGCGTGCCACCGAGGCCGCCTCGAATCAGCTATCGGGCGATCGACACCGGGCGATCGCCGCGGCCCGCGCGGACGGGCAGAGCTGGAGCGCGATCGGTGCCGCGTTAAAGATGAGCAAGCAGGGCGCTCAGGACTGGTTCAACAAGAGATCGATACCGATGTTCCAGGACCATGCCGCCGATCGCGTCGATACCGAGCCCGCTCGAGACGCAGTAGCCGATGACGACACCACCGACACGCTCGCCGGACACAGCGCAGGCACGGCCGCGGCCGTCGTAGCCACTCACCTGCGGAGCCTGGCCACCGTGGCAGACGGGGCTGCCTACCTCTCTGGCCTCGGCCTGGACACGGCGGCGCTGCGCGAGGTGGCCGCCGCGCTTGACATCACCCGCCTGCCCGCCCGGATCAGCCGGAAGGACCTGTGCGAGCGTGTGCTCCAGCAGGCCATTGGCTCGAGAATCAAGTTCGATGGCCTTCGGAGCTGGTAGCGCAGCGAGCAACGTCGAGGGCCGTGCGGGCGCGGTCGTAAGCGTTGCCGAGCACACTGCGTGCCTGGTCGCTGAGCTTGGTCAGCTCGTTCCATCTTCGCGAGCACTTACCGCCCTCGGCGGTATGCTCGGCGGTATGGCTGGACGTAAGACAAGTGTGTCGTTCGACGACGAGACCCTAGAGATCCTCGCGCGCCGCGCCGAAGAGGAAGGCATGGACCGCTCGGCCTACCTCGCGACCTTGGTCCGCCGTGACGATCTGCGCCGACGACTGGCCGCTGATAGCGCCACACTGAACGCGGCCGGTCACACCCCCGACCGCGCGAGCGCGCTCACCGCTGCCCTCATCTCACAGCGCCGCACGGCCAGCTGATGGCGATACCCCGATTCGGCGAGGTCTGGAATGCCCCGTCGGGCTCCGTGCTGCCCGGCGGGATGTTGTGCTTGATCGTCTCCAGCGACGACTACAACCGCATCCGACGCCAGTTCATCATCGTCGAGGTCGTCTCCGATCCCCTGTCCGGTGACGCGATCATCTGCGACCTCGGAGCGGTCGGTGTCGCGCTGACCGGCGCACCGTTCACTGTCGGACCAGGCTGGTTCACCGGTGCGGAGGAGCCGATCGCGATCCTCGACGAGGGGACCGCATCCCGCGCTGCCGACCAGATCCGGGCGATTCTCGGACCCTGATCAGCCCGCAAACCCGTTGCTACCCAACAAGAGCAAGAACGCGGTCGGACTCGTCGATGCCCCACCGATGCTGAGGGAAATCGCTACGCTCGACCGGCCAGCGCTAGCAGCGGTGAGCCACGAGGGAAGGTCCATCGGTGGGGCAATACATCTGCTCGAACCCAAGGTGTCTGTACGCATGGCATGAGATCCCCCAATGCCCCTACCGAGTGCTACCGGTGCGGCCGATGACCCGGGGCGAGTCCATCTCCGTTGGCAATATCCGCCGTCTCAGCGCCGCCGGCGCCTTCGATTCCGGCCCGTGGTACCCCCGCATCAGGATCGTGCAGCGCCCCAAGAGCGCTCGACGCATACGCACACGCCGCGCACTGCTGCTCGCCTTCCTGGCAGTAGTGCTGGTCGTGGCGATGCTCGCGCTATACCTGTAGACGTCTCGAGCGGCGAGCGCCCGTCTCATGACCACAGCAGAAGGCCCCCAGAGAGCGAAACTCTCCGGGGGCCTGCGCAGCAATTTTTGAGAGACGGCTACCGCGCGCCGACAATCTGGAGGACCTGCGCAGGGGTCCCACAGGCTTGCGGGTCATCAAGGCGGCGGCCGATAGCGTCGAACTGGTCAGCCACGTGCGCGGCCTGGTCGAGCACGGTTTGAATCTGCCCGGTATCCAGTCCCGCCCGGTGCTGGTCGAGCACGAATCCGGTGTAGTCCAGGCAGTGTTCCTGGAAGGTCGCCACCGTGGGCGGACCTACCGGGTTGCGCGCGTCGTACCACTGCGCGACCCGGTGCAAATAATCCAGAGTCAACACCGTGGCGGCGACGATCACGACCAACGCCACGACCGCAGCAAGCGCAGTAAGCCACTGAGCGACTGAGCTTTTCGGGCGACGGTTCAACGTGTTGGGGGTGGCGTGGTTCATCAGAGATCCTCGATTTCCATAGTGGCGGTCGCGAAGTAGCGGATTACGCCGGAGGCGGTGGTGTGGGCGTGCCAGTCGCAGGTACGGGTGTAGCCATGGGTGCGCAGCGTGCAATCGATCGCGGCCATATCGGTGGGGTGGTCCTGCTCGGCGACCGGCAGCGATTCCCACCACGGCCCACGGGTGTAGGCATCGGTATGGCCTCGATCGTCGGCGAGGAGCTCTCCGGAATACAGGTCCGCGGCCGCGCCGTCGGGGCCATCCAGGCGCGCGATGACGAGCAGCTCCACACGTGCGGTACTCATCGCGCGACCTCCTCGTTATGCAGACGTGAGAGGCGGGCACCGGCCTTGGTCGGCACCGCGGAGCTGGCGGCCGCCGGGGTCGGTCGGGTGACGCACGCCCGCGCCGCAGGTTTGGCCCGCCCGGCTGCTGCGGCATTGCGCTGTCTGTTCGCGTCGGCCTTCCGCGCCGCAGCAGCAGCGCTGCTGCCTATCCGCTGCTCCCACAGCTGTTCACGCTCGGCGCGGGCTTTGCCATGAAGGCCCGCTATGCGGGTGTTGGTATCGATGACTTCCTTGACTCCGTGGCGGATCGGCATGGGCACTCCGGCGTCGGCCAGCTCGCGACCGAGCCCTTTCATGTCTCGGTCGAAGGTCCCGCGCCGCTGCTTCAGCTCGGCGGGGGTATGCCCGCCCTGGGCCAAGTACTCGATATGCCCGCCCACACGCTTCAAGTCGACGTCTATGCCCTGGTACTCGGACAGATCCACCTTGGCGTTGGTCAATACCTGGATTGCGTGGTCGTAGGTTCGCTCACCGATCTTGTCGGCCTTACTGAGGTGGCGCGACTGATCGATGCGCTGCTTGGTGCGCTCGTCGACCAACATCAGCTGCGGGAGAGCTTCGTAGCCCATGCGTCGGCCGGCGTCGATCTCTGCGACCACCGCCGTCAATGCCGCCTTTTCGATCGGGTGCAAGCCGTCACGGTCGAGAGCCGTTCGCAGTGCGGCCCGATCCTCGCCGAGCTTGGCGACCCTATGCAGGATCTCGTCAGGGACAAATCCGGTGGCCGCTCCCGGCATAGTCTGAATGGCCCAGTCCTCGGCGTAGTCGGCAACCGCGGCGGTCTCATCAGCGAAATTCCACACTCGGCTGATGAGGTCGTCCCGGTCGACTTCATCAGGCCACAGCTGGTGATCCACCGGTCCACCCGCCGCGACGATGGCATGACCGGCCGCCTTCACGCGTTCCTGGTCGGCGGGAGTCATCACCGCGATTTCGTGGGCGATGGTTGCGCCGACCGTGCGGCCATGCTTGGCGAAAAGGTCCAGCAGCTCAGGGACGCGGCCGCGGACTTCCTCGGCGGGATCGATGAGGATGGGGGTCTTGGTGAGGTCGAGGTCGTCAGTCTGTCCGCGCAGGTAGTCGACAGCGAATTCCACACTGCTTCGGGCCATCGGATCGAGGTTGGCCGCATTGAGTGCGACAGTGAGTCTGTCGCGACGACTGGTCGCGGTATCGAGATATGCCTGTGCGGTCTCCGGAGTGAGCCCACCATCCGGAACGGGAGCGATTGCCGCCCACACCTCCTCTGGCAGCTTCACCGCCTTGAGCATGTCGTGGGCGGCACCCTCGCGGGTGTACACGATCGCGGCCTCGACACACGCCTGCTGCACTTGGGCGTCGAACTCAGCATCAACGGCGACCGTGAGACTGCTCGGGTCGATCCGCAGACCGTCGACATTGGCGTAGGAGTCGATCAGCACCGGCAGCCGCTCGGCGGCGATCTTGGAGTCCTTTGCCCACACCAGCGCATCGGCCAATCTCGTGGCGAGTGCTTCGGGCTCTGCCCACGGGATGGTCGCTAGCCTGCTCTCGGCGGTGGAGCGGTCGTTATTGAGCCGGTCCGATCGTGCGAATGCGTCGTGGCCGCCAGCCTCGACCTGCTCGCGAGCGTGGCTGTACCGTGCACGCTGCTCGCGGGCCTGATGCAGTGCAACCGACACCAGCAGGTAAGCCATCCGCTGGTTGTGACCGTTCGGAGTGTCGAGCATCGCGTCGTAGTTCCCGGGATCGCCTTCGTATTCGAGTGCCTTGTATGTCGCGATCTCTTCGTTGATCTCGGCGATCTGGCGGGCGGTGTCGTCGCGGTCGGCTTGGGCGGCGGCGGTGTTGTTGACCATGAGAGGTTCTCCTTGAGAGTGGTTGTGAGAGTCGGCTGCTCGGGCCCAGCCGGGGCCTGGATCTGCGACGGCGTGCAGCTCGTCACGGGAGACCCCGCGCCGTTCTGCAGCACCCGTAGTCATGGCGCGATCACTTGCCGTATCCACGCTCGCCGCGGCGGTGATGGGTGCGGCGCACGCCCGCGCCCTGTTGGGTGGTGCGCGGTTTGCGGGACTGTCCGGGGGTATTGGCCACAGCGTTGGCCGCGGGGACCGCGCGACCGGCATCGGCGGCCATCCGCTGAGCGACGGTCTCCTCCGACAGTCCCGCCGCGCGCAGGGTGGCTTCCATACCTGCACGCCGTTGCGGGGAGTCGTGGCCGACTTTGGCAGCGCTGCGGGCCGCGGCGACGTTGTCGCGGCGCTGCGACCACTGATCGGCGATGCGCTGTGCCTGCTTGCCCGCGACCGTCGATTCCCCGGCCGCATATTCGAGGTGGTTACGGACCCGGTTACGCAGCGCTTCGGGAGCGCCTGCGGCGGTGAGTTTCGCACCGAGCTGGGCGTCGAGGCCGCGCTGTTCGTAGTCGCCGAGGCTCCACCGCCCGGCCGCTACTTGGGTTTGGGCGTGGAAGACCTTCGAGATGTCGTCGGCGAGATCCTTGCGCGCACTGTCCGGCACGGTGTTGCTGTCGAGGATCGCGTCGAGCTGGCGACGGTGGTAAGTCGCGGTGTCGTGCGCGATCTGGTCGGCACGGTCGGAGTCGACCGCGGCCGCGCTGCGATCATCAGCGAACAGCAGCTCCGGCACCTGCGTACGCCCCGCTTCGACATCACGCAGGACACTGGCGAGCTGGTCACGCTCGAGCTCATGCAGCCCTTTGCCGTCCTTGATCGCACGCTCGATACGACGCCGGTGCACCGCGGCCTTCTCTTGCAGCTGCACAGCGGTAGCGGCATCGAGATCATCAGCGGCGACGGCTTGACGCTCAGCCTGCGGAGCAAGCACCGCGTACATGCGCACCGCACCGGCCAGCGCGTCACGGTCGACATGCTCGGGCCAGATCTTCTGTTGCGTCGTAGCAGGATTGGCGCGGATCGCGACGCCACGCGCGCGAGCGGTGGCCTGATCCTCCGGAGTCATCACCGCGATGGCCTCACCGAGCTTGCGGGTGGTCTCGGTGGTGTCCATGCCTTGACGCAGCCGCGCCTGGTAGCTGCTGAGCAGGTCATCTACGCGGGGTTTGACTTCCTCGCCCGGATCCACCAGCGGCGCCGCGAGCTTGCGCAAAGGCAGCATCGCGTGAGTCGAGGCGGACTTGCCCAGGTCGTCCATCGGCACCACCTGGTGCTGCTCGCCGAGGTAGTGGGCAACGAACTGGATCCGGTACCGAACCTGCTCGTCGACCCCGGATTCCTTCAGTGCCGCGGTGACCTTGTCCAGTCGCGCCGAGCTCGGATTCTGTGCCCACTGGTCGATTTCGGCGTAGAGATCCTGCTTCTTGCTCTCGTCGAGGCCCTCGATCCCGCCGACCATTTCGACCATGCGGTCTTGCGCGCGCCGCATCCGTGCATCCGCTGCCCGGTCGAGTTCGGCGGCGCCCATCGCCTCGATCAGCTGTACCGGCGCATCAGCGACGACTTCGCCGGTCTCGAGATCGATACGCACCCCGAAGCGCTGATGCACGTGGGTGTTGAGCTCGTCGAGGGCGGCTCTAGCGACAGCGCTATCCGGAGCCCAGGCCGCGGCATCACGTACAGCGGCGGCGATCTCACCGCGTGTGGCGTTGTTGAATCCGGCCTTGCGCAGCGAGTTGAGGCGGGTTTCGACCATCTTCTGTTCGGCGAGCTGGCGGGCAGCGAATGCGCGGCGCTCGTCCTCAGCGCGGGCGGCCATCTGCTCGGCCGCTCGGCGGCGCTCGGCGGCGTGCTTCTGGGCGAGGATCACCATCTGCTGCAACATCAGCCGCGTGAACATCGCGAACTGCCCGGAGGCGTGATCGATGTCGGGTGTGGAGTCGGCGGCCTGCTCGTGCAGTT
>NZ_JBHTDL010000019.1:0-5335 GCF_042675075.1 Nocardia sp. GCM10030253
CAGGCTTAGCTTCCGGGTTCGGAATGGGACCGGGCGTTTCCCTGCCGCTATGGCCGCCGTAACTCTATGAAACTATCCACTCCGGAAACATCACCTGAATACCCCTTCGATATCGAGGGATTCAGGTGAGTCTCTGAAACGGTGTGTGTTGTTTCAGATACTGCACAGTGGACGCGTAGCTTCTTTGTTGGTAAGTCCTCGGCCGATTAGTACCAGTCACCTACACCCGTTACCGGGCTTCCAGTTCTGGCCTATCAACCCCATGGTCTGTGGGGGGCCTTAACCACTCGAAGGTGGTGAGAAACCTCATCTTGGAACAGGCTTCCCGCTTAGATGCTTTCAGCGGTTATCCCTTCCGAACGTAGCTAACCAGCAGTGCTCCTGGCGGAACAACTGGCACACCAGAGGTTCGTCCGTCCCGGTCCTCTCGTACTAGGGACAGCCTTCCTCAAGTTTCTGACGCGCGCGGCGGATAGAGACCGAACTGTCTCACGACGTTCTAAACCCAGCTCGCGTGCCGCTTTAATGGGCGAACAGCCCAACCCTTGGGACCTACTCCAGCCCCAGGATGCGACGAGCCGACATCGAGGTGCCAAACCATCCCGTCGATATGGACTCTTGGGGAAGATCAGCCTGTTATCCCCGGGGTACCTTTTATCCGTTGAGCGACACCGCTTCCACTTGCCGGTGCCGGATCACTAGTCCCGACTTTCGTCCCTGCTCGAGCTGTCGCTCTCACAGTCAAGCTCCCTTGTGCACTTGCACTCGACACCTGATTGCCAACCAGGCTGAGGGAACCTTTGGGCGCCTCCGTTACATTTTGGGAGGCAACCGCCCCAGTTAAACTACCCACCAGGCACTGTCCCTGAACCAGATCATGGTCCGAGGTTAGAGGTCCAATACGATCAGAGTGGTATTTCAACGATGACTCCACGAACACTGGCGTGCCCGCTTCACAGTCTCCCACCTATCCTACACAAACCGTACCGAACACCAATACCAAGCTATAGTGAAGGTCCCGGGGTCTTTTCGTCCTGCCGCGCGTAACGAGCATCTTTACTCGTAATGCAATTTCGCCGAGTCTGTGGTTGAGACAGCAGAGAAGTCGTTACGCCATTCGTGCAGGTCGGAACTTACCCGACAAGGAATTTCGCTACCTTAGGATGGTTATAGTTACCACCGCCGTTTACCGGGGCTTAAATTCTCAGCTTCGCGCCCGAAAGCGCTAACCGGTCCTCTTAACCTTCCGGCACCGGGCAGGCGTCAGTCCGTATACATCGTCTTACGACTTCGCACGGACCTGTGTTTTTAGTAAACAGTCGCTTCTCTCTGGTCTCTGCGACCACCACCAGCTCAGGAAGCAAGTTCCGTCACCAGCGTTGGTCCCCCTTCTCCCGAAGTTACGGGGGCATTTTGCCGAGTTCCTTAACCACAGTTCTCTCGATCGCCTTAGTATTCTCTACCTGACCACCTGTGTCGGTTTGGGGTACGGGCCGTGTATCAACTCACTAGAGGCTTTTCTCGGCAGCATAGGATCACTGAATTCGCCTCAATCGGCTACGCATCACCTCTCAGGCTATATGAGACACGGATTTGCCTATGTCTCGCCCTACAGGCTTACACCAGTACAACCACTGACTGGCCCAGCTACCTTCCTGCGTCACCCCATCGCTTGACTACTACCAGCCGGGGTCTCGTGCAGCCCCTCACTCGAGACCCGAAGGTCTTCTCGGAGGTTTTGGACAATTAGCACAACTGATTCATCATGGGCGCGGATACACGGGTACGGGAATATCAACCCGTTGTCCATCGACTACGCCTGTCGGCCTCGCCTTAGGTCCCGACTCACCCTGGGCGGATTAACCTGGCCCAGGAACCCTTGGTCATTCGGCGGACGAGTTTCTCACTCGTCTTTCGCTACTCATGCCTGCATTCTCACTCGCATGGCCTCCACAGCTGGATCACTCCGCTGCTTCCATGGCCACACGACGCTCCCCTACCCATCCGAACCACTGGACCCACCCCCGCAGGAATGAATCGGTGTATTGTTCGAATGCCGCGGCTTCGGCGGTGTACTTGAGCCCCGCTACATTGTCGGCGCAGGATCACTTGACCAGTGAGCTATTACGCACTCTTTCAAGGGTGGCTGCTTCTAAGCCAACCTCCTGGTTGTCTTCGCGACCCCACATCCTTTTCCACTTAGTACACGCTTAGGGGCCTTAGCCGGCGATCTGGGCTGTTTCCCTCTCGACTACGAAGCTTATCCCCCGCAGTCTCACTGCCGCGCTCTCACACACCGGCATTCGGAGTTTGGCTGATTTCGGTAAGCTTGTAGGCCCCCTAGACCATCCAGTAGCTCTACCTCCGGTGTGAAACACGCGACGCTGCACCTAAATGCATTTCGGGGAGAACCAGCTATCACGGAGTTTGATTGGCCTTTCACCCCTACCCACAGCTCATCCCCTCAGTTTTCAACCTAAGTGGGTTCGGGCCTCCACGACGTCTTACCGTCGCTTCACCCTGGCCATGGGTAGATCACTCCGCTTCGGGTCTAGAACATGCGACTGAAAACGCCCTATTCGGACTCGCTTTCGCTACGGCTACCCCACACGGGTTAACCTCGCCACATGCCACTAACTCGCAGGCTCATTCTTCAAAAGGCACGCCATCACCCACAGCCAACTAAATGACTCGCAGGCCCTGACGGATTGTAAGCGCACGGTTTCAGGTACTATTTCACTCCCCTCCCGGGGTACTTTTCACCTTTCCCTCACGGTACTAGTCCGCTATCGGTCACCAGGGAGTATTCAGGCTTACCGGGTGGTCCCGGCAGATTCACAGCAGATTTCACGGGCCCGCTGCTACTCGGGTACTCACTACAAGAGCCGTTGAGTTTTCGTCTACGGGATTATCACCCTCTACGACAGGCCGTTCCAGACCACTTCGACTAACACAACGGTTTCTTACTCTCGCTCCCTACGGCAGTAGAAAGAAAGTGAGCCCCACTACCCCACATACACAACCCCTGCCGGGTATCACATGTACATGGTTTAGCCTCATCCGCTTTCGCTCGCCACTACTCACGGAATCACTGTTGTTTTCTCTTCCTGTGGGTACTGAGATGTTTCACTTCCCCACGTTCCCTCCACACACCCTATATATTCAGATGCGGGTAACACGACATCACTCGTGCTGGGTTTCCCCATTCGGAAATCCTCGGATCTCAGCTCGGTTGACAGCTCCCCGAGGCTTATCGCAGCCTCCTACGTCCTTCATCGGCTCCTGGTGCCAAGGCATCCACCGTACGCTCTTAAACACTTACTAACAAAGATGCTCGCGTCCACTGTGCAGTTCTCAAACAACACACAAAACCTGGCTCCGATCACCACCATGCCCACCCAACCCGAAGGAAAGGCGCGGTCTGCGTAACCACCAGATCTTGTCGTTATCTTGCCTAAGAGGAAACACTCGCGTGTTCTCTCAGGACCCAACAGTGTGTCGATATATCAACCGCGGGATCAGCCACTCAGGACCGACCACAATGCGGGAGAGCTTGTCAGCGTTCCACCCATGAGCGTCCGCAGTCCTACATATGAGAACTAAACGGTCTCTGGCATCAGCGTTTACCATCCCCGACTACTCGGGGTGCGATGCAGAAGTGCTCCTTAGAAAGGAGGTGATCCAGCCGCACCTTCCGGTACGGCTACCTTGTTACGACTTCGTCCCAATCGCCAATCCCACCTTCGACGGCTCCCTCCCACAAGGGGTTAGGCCACCGGCTTCGGGTGTTACCGACTTTCATGACGTGACGGGCGGTGTGTACAAGGCCCGGGAACGTATTCACCGCAGCGTTGCTGATCTGCGATTACTAGCGACTCCAACTTCACGGGGTCGAGTTGCAGACCCCGATCCGAACTGAGACCGGCTTTAAGGGATTCGCTCCACCTCACGGTATCGCAGCCCTCTGTACCGGCCATTGTAGCATGTGTGAAGCCCTGGACATAAGGGGCATGATGACTTGACGTCGTCCCCACCTTCCTCCGAGTTGACCCCGGCAGTCTCTCACGAGTCCCCGCCATTACGCGCTGGCAACATAAGATAAGGGTTGCGCTCGTTGCGGGACTTAACCCAACATCTCACGACACGAGCTGACGACAGCCATGCACCACCTGTACACCGACCACAAGGGGGCCTACATCTCTGCAGGTTTCCGGTGTATGTCAAACCCAGGTAAGGTTCTTCGCGTTGCATCGAATTAATCCACATGCTCCGCCGCTTGTGCGGGCCCCCGTCAATTCCTTTGAGTTTTAGCCTTGCGGCCGTACTCCCCAGGCGGGGTACTTAATGCGTTAGCTACGGCACGGATCCCGTGGAAGGAAACCCACACCTAGTACCCACCGTTTACGGCGTGGACTACCAGGGTATCTAATCCTGTTCGCTACCCACGCTTTCGCTTCTCAGCGTCAGTTACTTCCCAGAGACCCGCCTTCGCCACCGGTGTTCCTCCTGATATCTGCGCATTTCACCGCTACACCAGGAATTCCAGTCTCCCCTGAAGTACTCTAGTCTGCCCGTATCGCCTGCAAGCTTAAGGTTGAGCCCCAAGTTTTCACAGAAGACGCGACAAACCGCCTACAAGCTCTTTACGCCCAGTAATTCCGGACAACGCTCGCACCCTACGTATTACCGCGGCT
The DNA here is from genome assembly GCF_042675075.1 of Nocardia sp. GCM10030253. Taxonomy (NCBI): domain Bacteria; kingdom Bacillati; phylum Actinomycetota; class Actinomycetes; order Mycobacteriales; family Nocardiaceae; genus Nocardia; species Nocardia sp. GCM10030253. Next base: position 4,695 of record NZ_JBHTDL010000019.1, read on the forward strand.
GCTGGCACGTAGTTGGCCGGTGCTTCTTCTACAGGTACCGTCACTTGCGCTTCGTCCCTGTCGAAAGAGGTTTACAACCCGAAGGCCGTCATCCCTCACGCGGCGTCGCTGCATCAGGCTTCCGCCCATTGTGCAATATTCCCCACTGCTGCCTCCCGTAGGAGTCTGGGCCGTGTCTCAGTCCCAGTGTGGCCGGTCACCCTCTCAGGTCGGCTACCCGTCGTCGCCTTGGTAGGCCGTTACCCCACCAACAAGCTGATAGGCCGCGGGCCCATCTCGCACCGATAAATCTTTCCACCCAAGGTCATGCAACCCAAGGTCATATCCGGTATTAGACCCAGTTTCCCAGGCTTATCCCGAAGTGCGAGGCAGATCACCCACGTGTTACTCACCCGTTCGCCGCTCGTGTACCCCGAAGGGCCTTACCGCTCGACTTGCATGTGTTAAGCACGCCGCCAGCGTTCGTCCTGAGCCAGGATCAAACTCTCCGTTGAAGACTCTTGAACCACCCCCGAAAGGGCGAATCAGAAGAATAACTAGAGTCCGAAAACCTAGCAAAACAAAACGCCAGCAAAAAAGATTTGCTGACTAAATGTCCAACCTCACCAACCGGGGGGTATGATAAGGCCGGAACCAATTCA
>NZ_JBHTDL010000020.1:0-9480 GCF_042675075.1 Nocardia sp. GCM10030253
CGAGGATAACCCAGGAAGCCTCGACGCTCCAAGCACCCGGTCCGGTGTGTGCGGTGGCGTAGGCGACAGGTGGGATGGCGCCCACCGTCACAGCCCTATTGCCCCCCGGCTAGCCCTCCGGCAGGACTCAACTGCGGCTTATGAGCTTCTGGCGTCCCGGGGTGAAGGTGGACCCGACCCGGTAGACGTGCAGAACGATGGAGGACCGCAGGCAGGGTGTGCGTGCGGCCTTGGCAGCCAGAAGCACAGGACCGGTCCCAGCGCAGGCGAGTAATACCCGCAGCGCTCCCAAGCAGGCTCCATACGCCCGGCTCCATACCGGAGACGACGTAGTAACCGCGAGGGTTCCCCTAGAGGCGATGCGCGGGCACAGGTGTGCCCGAACCACGGATCGCCTCTAGGGGGGTCCCGGCGCTCACCACCACCCTCACCACCCGGAGCCAGAAGAGACGTGCAAAAGCAAGGGTGATGGGGAGCGCCTTTGAACAGAGCACGCGCGGAGCGCGTTCCTTTACGCGGTTCGAAGCCGCCTAGCGGCTTCGGCTCGTTGTCTAAATCGGGAACCTTCAGACACTGTCTGATTCATCCCTCGACAGCCCCGATGTCGGGTAGCCACATCCTCAGCCAGGTTCCCGACGACCTTCCATCCGCGGGGCGACGGTCCGCTAAGCTAGCCAGCTTGCCACCGATCTGCATAAGCGGACTATCCAAATATTGACCTGCCTATGCAGGTTGATGCACTATGGACCTGCATAGGCAACACGGAAGAAAGTTCCGAAATTTCCGCAGGAGGGCCCCTCAATGACTATCGATCTCTCAGCCGCTGGAGATCCGGCAACTGCGCGAGGAACTCACTCGCACCCGCTCCGAGGCTCGCAGCGACCACGAGCAGCTGCGCGGCGACCACACCGCTGAGCTCGCCCGTGCTCAAACCGCCCACGACCGTGAACACCGCGCTCGACGCGGCCCGCTGTACCGGAACCCCCTGATGATGAGGAAGGCAACTGATGTTCCGATCGAAGAAGACCCCGGCCGCCGCCCACCCGCCCAGCGGTGACATCCAGGCCCTCGCCGATGAGCTGAGTAATGCGCGCGGCCGACTGGAACTGCTCGGTGGTGACGCGGCCGATGTCCTGGCCGAGGTTCCCTCCGAAGCCGAGTTGGCCGAAAAGCGCGGCCTGGCCGAGTGGCGTCGTGCGCAGTTGCGTGAGGCCGAGCGCGCGGCGCTGGCCGCCCAGCTCGCCGCCGACGCCAAGATCCGTGAGGCCGACGCCAAGATCCGCGAGGCCGATATCCGGGACGTGGTCGGTGCGCGGATGGCGCTGGCCGATCAGCGTCGCGCCGACAGTCCGGCGTCGACGATCGCGGAGCTGCGCCGCTACGGCAAGGGGTACCGCTACGGGTGCGCCGCGATCATCGCCATAGGCATGATCTGGTCCGCGGTCAATGTGCAGAAGAACATGGCGCCGGGAGGGGTCTCCGATCCGATGTTCTGGGTGTCGTTCCTTGTCGAGGGCATGATCTCCGGGCTGCTCGTCATCATCGCCGTCGGGACCGCGAAGCACCGCGAGGCCGCCGGAGTCGAGCCCGCACCGGCAGTCCAGGCGGCCGAGGTCGGACTGTTCCTGTTGACTCTGGGCCTCAACACCTACCCGTACCTGTCTGCGACCTACTGGTACCAGGCCACCCTGCACGGCATCGCCCCGGTGCTCATCGGCGGGTCGCTGTGGGTGCTGCACTACCTCGGCCGCGACAACATCCGCTCCCGTGAGATCGTCGCGCGCCGGATCACCGACGACCTCACCGCACAACTGCCGGATCTGCACGCACTGCACACCCAGCAACCCAGCGCAGCACACACCGCTGCGACGCCGTCGACGACGACCGCGGGCACACAGCAGCACCAGGACGTGGCGGCCCGCACCACGGACCCGATCGCCGAATTCGAGGCCGAGTTCGACCCCGCACCGGAACCCGCACTTACGACCGTCTCCGAGCCCGCACCGCACTTCGACCCTGAGGAAAGTGCGGCCCCGCACCGCACTTCGCCGGAGGTGGACAGCACTGCGCTCGTGGACGCAAGTGCGGGTTCCGGTGCGGGGTCTGCCGACGTCGACACGATCGAGGCTGGGCCCGCGCCGCACCAGCCGACCCTGGAAAGTGCGGGACCTACGGCCGAGCCCGCTGACGAGGCTCCCGAACCGGCCCGCACCGGAACCAGCACCGCGCCTACCTCGGCCGATGCCCCGGCACCGACCGTAAGTGCGGGCGAAGTGCGGGAAGAAGTGCGGGCGACCCGCGCGCCGCGCACCAGGACCGCGCACCCGTCCCGCACCAGTGGCGCGGGGTCTGCGGCACCGACAAGTGCGGGGGCGCGGGCACAGTCCGCACTTGCGTTGGCGACGGTGGAAAGTGCGGGGGAAAGTGCTGACGGTAGTGCGGGGTCGGCACCCGAAGTGCGGGGTGTGCTGACCGCACTTGCCCACGAAGTGCGGGACCGTGGTGTCGGTCGACGCCTGGATCTCGACACCGTAGTGCGGGTGCTGGAGATGGCCGCTGTCGCCGCATCGACGAACGCGATCCACTCCGCGACCGGTGTGCACCGCACGACGGTCGACAAGATCCGCGCGACCTCGGAGGTGGCGCGGGCCGAGGCCATCGCGGGCGGGGCCGGCGGGCGCGTGATCGAACTGCGCAAGCCCGACCGGACGTAGCGCTCCGGACGCCCCACAGACGACGAAGACCCCGGCGGGACCTATCCGCCGGGGTCTTCGTCTATCTGGCGATACGGTCCCTGGAAGCGCGAACTATCCAGGGACCGCGTCGTGTTCGGACTCTACCGGCGTGACCTGGTGAGCAGCTGCCCGGTGTACGTCGGGGATTGCCTCGCTCGGTGCGGTCACCACAGGTGGGAGAGGTTGTCGTTCATGGCGAGGGTCGCGTGGATCTGCGCCTGGGCTTGGAGGGCGTGAACCGTTGCCCACGCTGCCATCTCGTCTTCGTGGGACACCAGAGCGTTGCGTGGCCCGCCCCCGCCGAACTTCGCGAGGGTTTCTTGCAGCGCGCGGTTGGCCTGCGCCGCCAGTTCGTCGGCGCGCGCGGAGTGGTCGGTCATGGCGTCCAACGTATCGACTGTGCCCAGACCGGGCCGTCTGCCTACTCCTCCCTGTGAGGTCTCGTCCGGGAAGCCGCCCCGGCACCTGCCGGTCGGGTACTCTGGGGACAGAATGAGTTGGAGCGAGCTACTATTTAGGTGCACTAACGTGCACCCCACCCGGTAAACGGGTGGTCGCTGCGCTAGGCCGAAGGAGAGGTTGCGATGGCAGGGGAGTCGCCAGAACGGCGGGCACGAGCCCGGCGCGTGCGCGCGAAAAATGTGCCCGGGGGCCGACCTCACAGGCATGTGGTGAAGCTGTCGAACGACGAGCACGATGCGTTGACCGCACGCGCCGAGGCGGCCGACATCACCGTGCCGCGGTTGCTGGTCGAAGCGACGCTGGAGGGGTCGACCGTCGAGGCCGGGCGCGCACACGCGGTCCTGTCGATCCTCGAGCTCGATTCCCAGGTTCGCGGGGCGATGAATAACTTGAATCAGCTGACGCGCTATGCCCACCAGAACCGCGAGCTCGCGGAGGAGACTGCGGCGGCGGTGGTGGCGGCGACGCGGGCGTGTCTGTCACTGGACGCGGCAGCGCGGTGGGTGATGGGGAAGTCTCCAGCGGTGTCGGAGGTGTCGATCACTGACGAAGATCTGGCCGTCGCGCTCGACGAGGACGGCGCCGGGGATTGGGCGGCGCGCGTCGACCCGGACGCGTGAGTGGGGTGATGCGGCGGTGATGCCGAACGCGGTCAAGGGCAGCGACATCAAGGGGTTGTTGTGGTACCTGGCGGGTCCGGGTCGGCACAACGAACACATCAATCCGCGTGTGGTTGCGGGGGATGCGGTGACGATGGCTGTCTACGCCGGGCCTATCGACCGTAAGCGGGCGTGGGAGCTGGGGAAGCTGTTGGACTCGCCGCGGCAAACGTTGCTGCGTGGTGAGCCCGTGCTCTCGACCAACCACAAGCAGGCGCGAGCGTTCATCGCAGAGGGTATGGACCGCTCAGCCGCCTATGAGGCCGCCACCAAAGACCAGAACACCTGGCATTGCTCGCTGGCGTTGAGCGCGGACGAAGGCGAGCTTGCCGACGGGAAATGGCAGGCGATCGCCTCCGATTTCATGGTCGAGATGGGGTTCATCGACCGCGGGGACGGTGCTCCGGACGTGCGGTGGACCGGGGTTCGGCACGGGGTGAGCGTGAACGGCAACGACCACATCCACATTGCGATGAGCGTCGTGCGCCCGGACGGTTCGCTCGCCGATGTGTACCGGGATCGGCCGCGCGCGCAAGCGGCGGCGGGGGCCCTGGAGCACAAGTACGGGTTGAAGGTGCTCGCCTCGCGCGAGTTCGAGGGCACCGAGGCGGCAACGAAACCAGCCGAGCGGGCCCGCGCCGAGAGGACCGGCGCACCGGAGACCGATCGGGAAGCGCTGCGTCGGCGGGTCCGGGCGGCAGCTGTGGTCGCCGACAGCGAGGCCGGGTGGTTGCGTGAGCTGCGCGCCGAGGGGGTCATTGTCGCGCCGTTTTGGGCGGCCGGCGGTCTCGATGAAGTCGTGGGGTACTCGGTGCGGCTGCCTGCGCAGCGCAACCTGGAGACCGGCGCGTGGGAGAAGTCCATCAAGTACGGCGGGTGGCGGTTGGGCAAGGATCTGACCTTGTTGACTCTGCGCAAGTGGGCGCCGTGGGAGCAGTCCGACGCCGCGCGTGAGGACGCATTGACGGAGTGGCGGCGGACTACCCCGACCGCAAAAGGTCGGCCGTTGGTGGCCGACCCGGTCGCGGACAAAGCCACTGTCGCTGAGCTGGCGGCGTGGTCGCGGCACCTGCGAACCATCCCGGTCGCCGATCGTGACGCGTGGGCGCAAGCCGCGTCGCAGTCGGCGGGGATGTTCGCGGCGATGAGCGTGCGCACCGAGCGCACACCCGGTCCTCTGGATCGGCTCTCGCGACAGTTGGCGCGCGCCGGGCAGATGCCCGCACATCGGCGGCGGCCACAGCCTGTGCACCAGGACGGGTTGCGGCACGTATCGCGGTTGTTGTGGTCGACAACCTCACCAGCGACTAGTCAGCTCGCGTTGATGTACGCGATGACCGAATGCCTGCTCGAGATCCGGGCGGCGCTGAATGCGACCGACCGTGCGAAAGCAGCGGCGGCCATGGCGTCGGAAGCGCGAAAGGCGTTGACCGAGATCCACATGCGCGCCGCCGGGATCGACCCGAGCAAGCCCTACGACAAGCGTCCCGGCTCCCCTGCATGGGCAGCGGCTGCACGTTCGAGCGTGGTCGTTGACGGACTAGATCGTGCCGCGGTGGAGGACAAGATTCGGGCGTACACCGCGGTCAACCTCTCGCAGCGCGCCTTTGGTGCACCCGCACGCAATGCAGCGCAGGCCCCGCCCGCGCCACCCTCTGGGCCGTCGCAGGGCCCGCGGCCGCGCGGACCGAAGCAAGGCCGGGACTTTGAGCGCTGAGGCCGACTGAGATCGAGGTCAGTCCGCGCGACCGAACAGCGTCAACTGCTCGGTCTCGGTGAGCGGAGCCCGCACGCCATTCGGCGGTGCCACGCCCAGCAACGCCCTCACTCGTTCGGGGTCGGAGGTGCGTTGGCCGAGATAGGCGGCAACGACCGGGGTTGGTGTTCCCGCGCGTAGCCAACGCTGTTCGGTGGTGGCCCGCAGCGTGCCGGGAGCGATGATCAGGCCCGCGTCGTCACCGACGGTGCGGATGATGTCGTCGACCGTGCGGACTGCGAGCCGCCGGTGTGGCGCGCGCAGCGTAATGAACAGGGCCCGCGTCGTCGAGGATGTGCCGAGGAGTTGGCGGCGATGTGCCAGCCATGCCACCAGCGCGGCGCGGGTGCCCGGACGCAGGGGCACCGTGCGGGTGTGCCCGTTGCTGTCGGTGATGTCGATGCTTCCGGGGAAGTCTGTCAAGTCGAGGTCTGTGTCGTCGAGTGCCGCAATCTCGGATTCGCGCGGGCCGACGTCCAGACCCAGTACGTTCATCGCGAACGCGCGCGGGCCGCGCGCGGCGGCCGCAGTGAGTAAGCTGCGCTGCTCGGCGTCGCCGAGGGTGCGAGGCACGATCTGTTCGACTGCCGCACGCGCCGTGACCGGTTCGCCCATGCCCAGGCATGTGTAGAGCGCCGCGACAGCGGCGAGGCTGACATTGACCGTGGACGGCACCGCGCCGCGCTCGTCGACGATGGCGGTGATGTAGGCGCCAACGGCGCGGTCGCGTCCGGCCGGGTTGTCGAGCGCATCGGGGTGTTCGCCCGTTTCGACTACCCAGGCCAGGAAGTTGCCTGTCCGTTCGATATAGGTTTCGCGGGTGCGTGTCGCGAGCTCGGCGCGACCATCGAGCCACGCGATGAATCCAGTCAGCACCGGATTCACCGCTACCTCTACAGGGACCAGCGCCGCCGGTGTCGTCTCGGTAGCCGCCATGTTCCCTCCTTGCAGGTTGTTGCCCCGCACAGAGTCTCAGGTCGCACCGACATACCCAGCCCGGTGAATTAGTCGCACCAACGGCGCCCGGTTGCGCCGCTAATCCGTCAAGGTGCTCTCTTGGTGCTGCCGCACCCTCCCTCTGCGGGAGGGCTTGCCTCCGAAAGCATCGACGATGTCACTTCATGCCGGTGCTATCGCAGTGATCAGTGTGCGACCGTCGCGCTCGGCGGTCGTGACGACTTGGCGGTAGGACTGGACGGGCTCGCCGGGCCACTGCTCGGCCAGCTCTACCAGCCACCGGCCATCTGCTGCCGGGCTGATGCTGACGCAGTATGCGGTGTCGGCGGGGACGGCCGCGATGCCCGCTTGGATCTGCTCGGCTGTGGGGATTGTGGTCCCATCGACGATCTCCCGCACCGCGGACCCGGACCGCCGCACGTAGTAGGCGTGCTCAAACGCCAGGATCGCTGACGGGCCATCGGTGGTACCGCCTGTTCCGGAGCCGGACACCCGACCCGCCGACCTGGTTTGCTCGCACCCGGTGAGGGTGTGTGCGTGCGGCGGTCTGGTCGCGGACATCGATTGCGTGATCGATGTCGTTGCGGCGGCGGCCGCCCCGGGCTGCGTCGAGGTTGTGGGGCGGTGAGTGTTGAGTGCGAAGCCCAGCACTACGGCGACGACGAGCACCACCAGGGCGACCACACCGAGCGCGTGGAGGGGCCCTGATCCGCGGGGCTCGCGTTGTCGAGGCCGGGAGGGCAGCGACCAGGTCGGGGTGGTGCGGGGTGTACCTCCAGATCGGTCTATGACCGGTGACGGCTGCGGGTCGCCGTCGTCGTAGTAGTTGTCGACGTCAGCGGCCAGGTAGGCGGTTGAGGGTGGTGCTGGTCCCATGTCCTGCGGGGTGTCGCTGTCTCGGCGGCGCGGCTCGAGCCATTGGTGCCAATCGTCCGGGTCCGGGTCGGTTTCGTCGGTGTCGGTGTCGTCGTCCGACTCGATCGTCGTCGCAGACATCGATTGCGCAATCGATGTCTGCGAGGAGGCCGCCGCCGCGGCCTCTTCCTGGTCCTCGCCTTCCGCGCGGTCTTCTGGGGCCACCTCACCGACCATGGGTAGCCCGAGATCCCACAGGCTCGCGGTCGCGCTGGGCCGGTCGGGGTCGGTGGTTGTCATGTACCCGACCTATCTCCGTCGCCTGCCGGTGTCGAGGGTGCGGGCACAGTCACGCCGAGCTGTCCGCGCGGGGTGTGCTCGGGCTCAGCTGGTGGTGCAGGCCGCGGCGGAGCGGCCAGACCGGCGCCGGTTTGGTTCGGGGCTGAGGAAGGGGCAGGGTCGGCCGGAGATTTCGGTGTTGGCGCCGTAGGGGTTTGGGGTTCCTCTGCTGCGTTCGTGGCAGGCGCCGGGGTAGCAGGGGCGGGAGTCGCGGCGGTCGGGCCGAAGTCGATACGCGGCGTAGGTGCACTGAGGCTCAAGGGTGCTGGTGTCGCTGGTGGTGAGGGCGCGCCGGCCGCGGCGGGGTGGGCTGGGTTGAGACCCTCTTGTATGGCGGTTTGGGCGCTGGCGGCGACCGTGTCCATCGTCTTAGTGCCGACCTCAGCGATTTTGTCGATCAGATGGGTTCCGAGCTCGACGCCCGCTTCGAGGACGGTGCCGCCGATCTGGATACCGGCCAGGATCGCGGTCTGCTGCATTTGTGCCTGGATCGCGGCCTGCGCCACTGCCGGGTCGACCGGTTGACCGGCGGTAGCACTGGGCAGGTTGAGGCTTGAGCCGGGCATGCCCGGCAGGCCGGGGACGGCGCCGGGCAGCTGCACGACACCGGGAGAGGCACTCCACGATTGTGGTGTCGTGAGCTTGGCAGGCTCGCGGCCGCGTAGTCGGCGGGTGTGTTCGTCCATCTCGAGCTGTGCGTCGTCGACGACGGTGAGTGCCTCGCGCAGGGCGTGGGAGGCCAGATCGATGAGCCCGTCGCCATCGGGTGCGGTGGTGGCGGTATCGACCAGGGCGCGCCCGTCGCGGCGGAATTCCGCGATGATCTGCTCCACCCGTCGCGCGGCGGCGGCGTTGGTGGTGTGTGCGGAAGTCAGCAGGGCCGCGTATTCCGGGCCCAGCTCGGCGGTGGTCGCGATCTCTCGGCGGGTGCGTGCCATGACCGGCATCACGTCACTGCTTGTGTCCCAGGAGCTTTCGAGCGCGTGTAGGGCACGTCCGTGCTCGAGGTCGGTATCGACGATGCCAGTGGTGGCTGTCTGTAGCGCCGATAACAGCGTTTGGTCGGGTGAGCTGCTCGCGGTCCCGAGGGTGGCTCGCAACGCCATGAGCGGTTGTAGCAGCGCCGTCACGATTGGCGGGTCTACCTCGGCGGCGTTCACAGCTGACCACCTGCTCTGTTGAGTGCGGCGGCAATATCGTGGTCGCCGTCGACAGCGATACGTGTGTAGTCGCGTAGTACGCGCCGATATTCGCCCACCATGTGGGCGCCGGTAGTGAGGGTGTCGGCGTGCTCGGCAAGCGCGGCGTCGAGCTCGGCGGCGAACTCCGCGCCGACGACCCCGAGGTCTGTGCGGAGCTGGTCGGCGGGCGAGAGGTCGGTGAGTGTGGCGGCGGCCGCGGTGAGTCCGGTTGCTACCTGGTCCATCGCTGTTGCGTAGGTGTTCATGGCGGCGGGATCGAGGTTGATTCCGGCCGATGACGAGGGGTTTTGTTGCATGGTGAGATGTCCTCGAGGGTCGCTGAATAGCGCGGGCCCGGGGCTATGGGTCGCGCTGTTGTGGCTTCAGGGGTTTGGGTTGTTAGGTGCTACGCGCCGTCGGCACCGTGCTCGTTGGCGGCGGGGCGTAGTCAGCCCGGGTTCTTCCAGGGGCCGCTAATGAGTGCTTGCGCGGTGTGCTGGAAGTACTTGCCCGCATCGGCGAAGTCGTGGGGGCAT
>NZ_JBHTDL010000021.1:0-1289 GCF_042675075.1 Nocardia sp. GCM10030253
TCCGGGATGTGGCTTGTCCGAAGGACCGGTGTGCGGGGTCGAGCCGGTCGCGCTGGAGTCAGTAGTCGCCCCCGATTGCCCTCCCGGGCTTGCCGTTTCCCGTCTGTGCTGGTCGTCGAGCATGCGGGTGTAGACGACATTCGACAGGCGTCGTTTCAGTGCCCGCATCGCTTCCATCGAGGTCTTGCCCTCGGCTTTGCGGCGGTCGTAGTAGGTGCGCCCGGCGCTGGGATTGCGCAGTTGAACGATGGCCATGGTGTGCAGGACTCGGTTGATTTTGCGGTTGCCGACGCGGGAGAGCCGATGTCGTTGCTGCTGGCCGGAGGAAGCGTCCAAGGGTGCGGTGCCGTTCCAGGACGCGAACCGGTTCCGGTCTCGGAATCGGTGGATGTCACCGACGTCGGCGAGCAGCCGGGCTGCGCCGGCGGGTCCGATGCCGTAGAGATCAGTCAGAGTGGAGCCATGCTCGGCGATGAGCTGGCGCAGTTCTTTGTCCGCGGATTTGATCTTTCGGTCGATGGTTTCGAGTTCGCCGATCAACTCGACGGTCAGCCGGCGCCGGACCTTGCCCGCGGGATCGCGGGGTTTGACGGTGGCGACCAGCTTGCGGGCTTGGGTCGCCGAGAGGAACTTCTTCGCCCCACCAGGCAGTAGCTCGAGCAGTAACCGGTGGAGCCGATTGACGGTGTCGGTGCGGGCCCGGCCGAGTTCGTCGCGGCGATCGGCGAGCATGCCCAATGCGATCAGTTCTGAATCTGCTTGGACGCGGCGAAGGTTCGGTGACCGCAACGCCGCCAGCGCCACCGAGTGCGCGTCGACGGGGTCGGTTTTGCGGCCGTTGCCGGTCGCGAATACCCGAATCTGGGCTGAGAGTTTCGCTGGCACGTCGATCACGGTTTCACCGTCGTGGACCAGACGGTGCGCGATGTGTCGGCCGATGCCGTTGCAGCCCTCGATTGCCCACACTCGCTCTGTGTATTTGCTTGCAGTGGTGAGCATTTCGCTGTAGCCAGCGTTGTCGGTGCCGTATCGGGCCGTGGCCAGTATCTTGCCGGTGGGGTCGATGATCTCGATCGTGGCTGAGCGTTTGTGCGGGTCCATTCCGATGATGACTGCCATTTGTGGTGTCCTTCCCGTCGCGGCGTGTGAGGTCCGTGCGGGAAGGCACCGCTACTTCGAGCTGGGCAAACCCCTCTTCAGCCATTCCCGGCACGGCACCCGGTGAGAGGCAAGCCAGATGAGAGCCACACCAATGACACAGGTGGGCAGCCGATTAGGGAGCTTCTCAC
>NZ_JBHTDL010000022.1:0-7326 GCF_042675075.1 Nocardia sp. GCM10030253
TCGAAACTCGCACAAAGAATCTCGCCTCAGGTGGTTAGCAACCACGATATCGAGGTTGAAAGTCGCCGTATCGAGGCATTCGCGGCGAGTGAGCTAATCTTCCGCTATTGCATGTGTGGCGCGGCGGATAGCGGCGGTGATGACCACTGGACGGATCGCTATCCGATACGTTGCATGGATCACGTAGCGCCGCCCTGGCGAGAGCCATTGCGCCGCCGATAATTTCGGATGGAACCGATCGGCATCTTGGTGCGTCAAAAGCTCCAAGATCAACATTCAACCCGGGGGGGTTCGAGAGGACGGACAGTGCCGAACACCTCCAGCGCCGACACCCCAACACCGCAGGGGGCTTTCCCGACCACGGAAGGCCCGAGTATGAGCGATGAGTACCCCGTAGACCTCGACCAGCTCGATAAAGTCACCACCCGCATGGAGGAGCTCAACGCGTTCATCGCCGAGTCTCTGAACGAGCTGAACGAGCACGTCACCGCCGTTCAAACGGAATGGGGACAGGCCCCCGCGGACACCGCCGAATGGGCCGCATCGTCGGCGAAGATGCGCGGCGGGCTGGAAAAGATGCAAACCGCTGCCGCTGCGGTCCGGTTGCAGTACGAGGCGGAAGCCGCCGCGGCTAAAAATCGCGGCGGTGAGAACACCCCGTGAAGGTCAACCCCGACGAACTACGCGGACTGGTCACGTCGATGACCGCCGCCGCTGACGCGGTCGAGCTGCTCGACGTGCGCACCGCCGCCAGCGCCGCCGGTGCCGCCCTGCCCGGTGCGAATCTCGGCGAGATCTGTGCCAGCTCAGGTGATGTGACCGCCGCCGCCTATCAGCGTGCGGCCAACCGGTGCCGTCGTGTCTCGCAGATCGCGGCAGGGGTCGGCGCGAATTTCGAGGTGACCGATACCGATTTCAGTGCTCGGCTCGCTGCGCTGGATGGTGGCCGGTAGTGGCCACTCTCGCCGAGGTGCAGCAGTGGCGGCCCTCAGCCCTGGCGGATGCCGGCCACGCTATCGCCACCGCGAACACCGATTTCCAGACCCACACCGACCAGGTGCGCACCGACATCCAATCCGCCCAAGGACATTGGGACGGCGCGGCCTATTGGGCCGCCTACAACCGCATCGGTGAGGACCACACCGAGGCCACGAAACTTGCCCGTGAGGTTGTCGAGCTCGCGGCCGCGATGACTACCGGGGCTGCGACCCTCACCAGTCACCGTGACGTGCTGCTCGGACGTGTAGCCGACGCGCAAGAAGCCAACCTCAGCGTTGGCGATGACTGGGTGGTCACCCAGGACGGCGATCAGGACGCCGATCTCATTGCCGCGCATCAAGGTCTGATCAACTCCGCGCGCACCGAGCTCGACACCGCCGCCGGTGAGGTCGCGCGCGCGATCACCGCTGCCCGGGACGCCGTCCAAGCACAAGGCGGGCGGGTCGGCGATGACACCGCCGTGTTCGGGTCGGTCCCGCATATCATCCGGACCGGAGAGTCGATCACGATCGAGACCGGCGACGAGAACGACGTCGTCACCGTGGATCAGGACCCGCAAACCCACATCGTGACCGTGAACGTGAACGGTGAGCCGCAGCAGCTCACCGACGCGGAATCAAAGAACATCATCATCAAAACCCAAGGCGGGGACGATCAAATCAGTGTGTCGGAAGGAACCCAAGTCGGGCTGAAGCTCGACGGCGGTTCCGGCAACGACACCATTTTCGGCGGCAAGAACCGTGACTACATCGACGGCGGCACCGGTGACGACCTCATCAACTCCGGTGACGGTGACGATGTCGTTTACGGCGGTGCGGGCGATGACACCCTGATCGGTTACGGCGGCAACGACTACATCGACGGCGGCACCGGCAACGACAAGATCGCTGGCGGTCAGGGCACCGACCAACTATCGGGCGGCCAGGGCGATGACTTCATTGAGGGCAACGAGGGTGACGACAAGATTTACGCCGGATCGGGCAAGGACACCGTGACCGGCAGCGGGCTGAACACCGCCGCCAACGGTTCGGGCAACGACACCATTTACGCCCAAGACGAGGACGTGATCAACCGCTACGGCGACCAGCCCGCCGTGGTAAATGTTGCGCTGCAAAACATTCCGGACCAGATCACCGTGACCGGGTCGCCCGAATTTCAGGACCGGGTCGCCGCCGATCTCGAGACGCTGCGGTCCTCGCCGACCGGTCAGCAGATGTTGGCCAGTCTCGGTGAGACCGGGCACACGCTGACCCTGACCGAAGGGGACGGCGGCCGGAACATGGCGATACCGGAGCAGCAGAACAGCAGCGTCTATTACGACGAGAGGACCGGCCAAGCCGGTCCCGGGTCGAGTTCAACGATCAAATACGACCCACGCGCCACCGATTTCGGTCCGGAGTATGCCCAACATGCGTGGGGTCAGGAGCCGCCCGTGGTGAGCCTCTATCACGAGATGGCGCACGCAGAAGATTTCGGGCACGGCACGGTGCGCGGCGGCTACTACACCGGCTCCGACCCGATCGACGGCACCGGACTCTCGTTGCCCAACTACGAGAGAGTCGCGGTCGGGCTTCCCATCGACCACGACAACAACCCCGCGACGCCCGAACATCTCGCGCCCGAACACTCGACCGCGCTGACCGAGAACGCGTTGCGTGACGAGCTCGGCGTGCCGCGCCGCGAACACTACGACTACGAATGATGACGAGTGGATCGGGCCGCGCGGCGGCCCTCGGTGCTGTGGCCCTCGTCGCCGCGACCTGTGCCGGTTGTGGGACACCGGATACAGCGCCGACGATCACCACCCAGGTACCCAATCCATCACCGGCATCGTGTGAGTCCTCCACTGTGGTCACTCAGGACAGTTCGGTCGAGCTGGCCGCCGATTTCGACACCGCACCGGATCGGTTGGTGATCCGCTACCGGGTGACCAACCATCGCCGCGACCCGCTGTTTCTGGCCGATCGAGTCCGGACCAGTCGTCTACCGCCTGAGCAGGCATACAACTTGGTGCCGCGTAGCGATCAGGTGGTGGAGATCAGCCGCCGCTTCTATCCGATAGGTCAGTGTCCGATCGCGGCGAGTCGCCCTCCGGATCCTCCCGAGATGGTGCGCGTGGACCCGGGAGCGACCTACGGGAGTGAGTTCACGGTGGCGGTGCCGTTCGAGGTAGAGCACCCGATGACGTCCGAGGCAGCGCGGTTCCTGGCGCCGATGCCGCCGCGGCCTTACCCGGTGGTGTTCTGTGTCGGTGCGGTCCCGACCCAACGCCCCAATCCGTCACCGGACAGAGGCGACACCACACACCCGCTGTACAGCCCGCACGGCTTTCAGTTCGAGGCTCAGACGACGTTCTGTACTCCAGTGCACATGGTGTGACCCGGCGGTGAGCCCGCTACACCCGTTACGGGTTCACTGGCGGGCGCACCGCATCCCACGGCACCCAATGCCGCAAAGTCACCGCGGTCAACCCGGAGTGAGAGCGCCACTCGATTGCGACATCGGCATACCAGACCGGGGTGGTTCCCAGCCGGATCCGCGCCCACGCATACAACACCCCCGGCACCCATTCGTCCTCGCTCCGAATATCCAGCGCGGCAGCCTTTTCCCCGATCGTCGCCGGGTCGACACGGTCACGTTCACGCTGCGGATGAGCCCACACACGCCGCGGGTCGACAAACACTCGCCGGGGTTTCTCCAGCCGCCGCAGAGGGGACCACCTGTCGTCACTCACTGCGCTATCCGGTCCGCGGGAACGTCGCGGCCGCCGCCGGGGCGGTCTGCCGGGTCCAACAGGTACGCCCGCCGAGGGCGCCGGCCAGGGTTACGCGTGAGGTCCGTGGCCGGGTTCCCCGCCCGGATACCCGCACCTCGAGGTGTACCGCTTGCAGACGACCGCGGCCGCGCCCGAGACCGGCGTAAGCAGCAGGGCGGCACTCCAGCTCGAGATCCGCTCGCGCCCACCCGGGCCCGGTGACGATGAGCACGCCCCCGTGACTGCGCACGCGAGCGACGACAGCACGCGCGCGAGAAGGCGCCGCAGAACCAGCCATATCGAGCACCACAACAGGCACGCCTTCCAGCAGAACTGCGGCCACGGCCATCGGGTCAGGTCCCGGATCCGGGATGTGGGCGAGCCGGTCGAGGCGCCCGCCCATCTCGTGAAAAGCGAGCCAGCCCGCGCGCGGATTACCCAGTACCGCAACCGATTCCCCCGCCGCCGTCGCGGCCGCCAGCAGGCCCAGCAGCACCGAACCGCCTCCGGTGCAGCCGACCACGGCACCGCGGGGCAGGCCACCATTCGGGAGTAGCTCGCCCAGGCCGCCGCCGATCGGCAGGACATCTGCCGCGGTGGTTGCTGGGGGAGTGGCTTCCGCGGCGACACGGCCCGGGATGGCCGCCATTTGTGCGCGTAGGGCGTCGAGCTGCGCGGCGCGCGGCAAACCTGCCACCGGGGGTTTACCTCGCTGGCCGACCTCCGTAACCGCGTCACTCTCGAACATATGTTCGTATGATGACACGTCTACGGCGCGATGTCGACGACACCCCCGACATCGATAGCTAGTGATGTGCCGAACGGAGTTGGACGTATGTTCGGGTTAGTCTCGTGGCGTGGTGAACGAGGGTCAACGGGTTCGTATCGGCGCTGCCGGGGTGTCGGTGTTCATAGTCGCCGAGATCAGCGAGGACGGGCAGGCGATCCTGGATCCTCTCGAGGATGCCGGTTACCGATTCCCCATGCCGGTATCCGCGCTCGTGCCCGACGGCGCTGTACCTCCCGCCGTCCAGTAGCTGCCCGTCCGCCGCGCGGGGTGCTCGCGCTCCGCTGATCTTCTTGGGCGCTCTACCGGAACCCGTAGGCGCCGACACCGCCGATCGCGCAGCCGCATTGGGGCAGATTGAAGGCCCCGGGAAACCCCGAGGCCTTCGAGTTGGTCTAGGTGGAGTCAATCAGTCCTGGTGGTGTGTGGCGATCCAGCGGCGGATAGCGAAGGCACTCGGATAGGTGCACGTCGCGGGCTCACGGCCGCCGGTGAACTTCATCCAGGAGATGCCGGAATAATTCGGTGTGAACCAGTCCATCGAGTGCATGGCGTCGGCGGCGTCCTCGAGCCGGTCGGCGATGCGAAGGCCATCCGCGGTACAGACCTCATCCCCGTAGAGCCGCCAGTTATTGAACTGGGCGACGAACCGCGCGAGTTCGGTCGGGCTGCGCTGCGGCAAGGTCGTGCTGCCCGTCTGTACCTTCTCGAGCTCGGTTCCTGCGTAGTCGGGTAACCAATCCTTCTCGCTGAGCCCGGCGATGTCGCTGAGGTACGCGGCAATGGGGGTGTCGCCGTCCGGGTATCGGTCGTGTTGCGTCGAGCAGGACGGACACAGTGCGGTCTCCCGTTGCCGCCATCCACGGCCGCCACTATCTACCGGCTGCCAGCATCCGGCGCACCGCCCCCTGCTGTATGTGTTCGTCATAGCCGAAGTATGAAGGCGCGCACCGACAATCATGTGCGTCTTTGCCAGCGCACGCGGTCGCCCGATCAACAGCGAAGGCCTCAGCCCCCTGTGGGGCTTGCTCACCGAGGTGCAGTGACCTGTGCTGCTCACGCGCCCTTCGGGCCTTTGCCGTCACGGATCTTGGCAACGTACTCGCGGGTGAAACCGCTGTCGCGGGCGATCGCGCTCGGGCCTACGTCGTCTTGCAGGGCGGCACGGATCTCGGCGAAGAGGCCGGCGCGCGCCTCGTCGTATTTTTCCCGCGCGGCGCGGATCGCCGCGCTGTGGTCGGTGCTCTCCGTCATACCGCCAGGATGCCACAACTCTGTTCGCGAACATAGTTGACACCGCCAGCGTCGAGATGCGAACATTGTTCGCGAATATAGTTCACATTAAGGGGTCTGGCATGGCATTACAGTCAACGGTCTACTTCGCCGGATGGGGCGGGGACAGCTTGGGTTGGGAGCAGGTTCCTGGGGTCGAGCTGCGCATCGCGGCCAACCACAACCCCGTCGCTGTCGCTGTGCATGAGCTGAACTTCCCGGGTGCGGAACATCTTCCGCCCGGCGACGTCGAAGACCTCGACATCGAGGATCTGCCTGCGACGGAGCTGTTTTGGGCCTCGCCGGCGTGCCCGGAGTGGACCGACGCCAAGGGCGTGAAACGGTATTTCGACCAGTCCAACCAGTACACGATGTTCGACGAGCAGCTGGGCATGGTCGAAGACCCCGCCGCCACACGCTCGCGGGCCCTGGTCAAACAGATACCGCGCTATCTGCGCTCCATGGCCGCCCGCGGCAAGCCCGTACTGGCAGGGGTTATGGAGAACGTCGTCCAGTGCCGCCGCTGGGATCAGTGGTCGCAGTGGATCGGGGAGATCGAGGCCCTGGGGTACGAGACCCGGGTGATCGCGCTCAACTCCATGCACGCGATGCCGCGCCGGTGCCTGCCCGCTCCGCAGTCGCGTGACCGGCTGTATGTCGCGTACTGGCTGAAATCGCTTGGCCGCCGCCCGGATTGGGACAAGTGGTTGCGTCCGAAAGCGTGGTGTGCGAGCTGCGAGCAGACCGTCGACGCGGTGCAGGCGTGGAAGAAGACCGGTCAGGATATGGGTCGCTATGGCGCTCGATCAGGCCAATACATCTACCGTTGCCCGTCGGCGACGTGCCGGTTCCAGGTTGTCGAGCCGATCGTCACCCCGGCTGCTGCCGCGATCGACTGGGCTCTCCCGCCGGGGGCGAAGATCGGGGAGCGACCCACGCCGCTAGCCGAGAACACCCTGGCGCGGATCCGGATCGGACTGGAGAAATTCGCGCGGACCCCGTTCTTGGCTCCCGCTGGCGGGACGTGGCGCACCGACGCGACCAGTGTCGAGGTGCCGATGCCCACGCGGACCACCCGTGAGTCCGATGGTCTGGTTATGTCGCCGTTGGTGGTGCAGACCAGCGGGCGGGCCGCTCTCACCGCCTACAGCGCACACCAGCCGCTGCCCACCCAAACGTGCCGTCGCGAACTCGGCGTCGCGATCCCACCGTTCATCACCTCGCTGCGCGGCGGTGGTAGCCGCAAGTCCGCGCGCGGCGTCGACCAGCCGTTAGCGACCTTCTCCGCGAACGGCTTCCATCACGGCCTGGTGCGCCCGCCTGTGACCGAGCATGCGCGGCATCGGTACGAGCTGCTCGCCGACGACCTGGCACGCCTGCTCGACGAGTGCACTTTCCGGATGCTCGACCCCACTGAGATCCGGGCCGGGATGGCGTTCCCGGCGACCTTCCAGGCCCTCGGTGACAAACGCACCCAGGCCCGCGGCTACGGCAACGCCGTCACCCCACCCTC
>NZ_JBHTDL010000023.1:0-8113 GCF_042675075.1 Nocardia sp. GCM10030253
CGCGCGGGCAAAAGGGTCGAGGTGGGGCACCGGCACCATCTCCGCGACCTCATGGCCCAGGTCGAGATGGTCGGTGAGGTCCTTGCCAGTCGCGGCCTGCACGACCCGCAACCGTGCGACCAGCGGTTCGGCAGTAGTCCGGATGCGGTCACCGCGCCGATAGCCCGCCGTGTCGATGTCGACCACACAGACCAGCAGCCGGGCGCCTTCGAGGTAGCGCGAGTGCTCCTCGCTCCACGACAGCGCACCACCGGCGTTGGTGGTGGCGACCAGGCCGGCGCCGCGCGCGGATTCGACGTCCTTTTCGCCTTCGACGACGTAGACCGGGCGACCCTCGGCGATGGCGTCGAGGACTTCGGGCAGGTTGTAGGGGATCTTTTCGAAGCCGCCATCTACCCATGCGCCGGTCTTCTCATCCCAGCGCCGCTGCGAAAAGCTCTTATCGCGACCGTGCTGGAAATCGGCCTCACGGCGAATGACCTCACCGGCGACGGTGCCGTCGGCACGCACGTACGGGTAAGACGCGACAGCCTTCCACGGCGAGGTCTGCGCACCGAGATCCCGTTTCTTGGGCTGTTGCAACGTCATCCCCGCCGCGTCCAAGGCCCGATCGGCGCGCGAGACCTGGCGCGGACGGGGCCGGGGAGCGACGGCGCGGTCGGTGCGTTCGAGCGGCAGGTCGAACATGTCGCGCACCTGCAACCCGACACTGCGCAAGACGACCTCGTTGTCGCAGCCTGCGAAGCAGCGCACCACCGTGCGGTGCTGGTTGGTGTCGTGCTTGATGCCCAGGCTGGGGCGATGGCCGCGCCCGTCGCCCTCGTGCGCGGGGCAGCAGTAGCGCGTCCACGCACCGGCCGGACGGCCCGGGCCTACCGCCCGTTCCAGAGCGGCGGTGATCGTCTCCCACGAACCGGCCCCGCTCACCGCGGTAGTCATCCGGGGAACTCCACAACCAACCGCCCACGACTAGCGGGCCCGCTCGGCACGACGAGCCCGGATGCGGTCTGTACGAACCCGTCCACGACCCGTTCATCGAGGAACGCGCCTTCGTCGGCGGCTTCGAGCGGCAGGTCGACCAGCGCACCGATCTTGTTGTGCCCGCCGCGAACTGAGCAGTACTTGAACGGCCCTTCCGGGGCCAAGATCTCCGACATCATCGGGTCGAAGTACTGCACCCAGTACTGCGCCTGCTCCACGTCATCGCCGTTGCGCAGGTGCTCCCAGGCCAGCCACAGCGCGGTAAACCGGCCCACCACCTCGCCGTGCTCGTGCCACAGCGGGCACCACACCAGCGACTGATCAGCGCCCTGGCGAGTCACCTCGCGGCGATACATCGGCGCGACGTAGAGGGTGACGAACTCCTCCACATTGCCGAAGCGCAGCTCTTTTTCCTTCTCCTCCGGTTCGGGCTCAGGTTCGGGTTCCGGCGCGGGAGCGAGCGCGGCAGCAGCCTCTTCGCGGGCGGTGAGCTCCATGCGGGCGACGACCTCGGGGGTCAGCATGTCGGCGAGGACCGCTTTGGCGATCTCCTTTGACACGGTCGCGACCTGGCTGGCAACGGCCTTGCGGACCGCATCGGCCAGCTCCGCACCCAAACCCAAGGCATCGGCGTTCTCGGTGGCGGTTTCGGGGGCAACGTTGGTGGTCATGCGGACTTGCCTTCCTGCTCGTCGTCGAGGGTCGGCACGACGTAGAACGGTCGGCGCGCACCTCCAAAGGTGTTGTGGGAGTCGGCCTCTGCGGCCTTCGCGGACTGGCGGGCGGGATCATGGGCCGCCAACGACGCCTTGACCGCGGCCGCCATGTCCGGGCGGGCCTGCCACGGCACGGTGCGCACCATCACCGGGCGATGTCCGGAAATGAACACGACCGCACGCCCACGCGGGATCGCCGCCAAGTCACTGATCTCGAGGGTGGTTTCCTTCGAGCGCGAATGCGCCTGCGAGCTGCCGCCCTTGCTGCGGGTCACCGAGATCGTGCGCTCGTAGTGCGACCCGATCAGATCCGACATTTCGCGCAGGAATCCGGCATCAGCCAGGCCGGGGCCCAACACCTTGATGTTCGCGGCACCGAACAGGGCCTTCATGCCGTCCGCGCCCCAGCACCGCACGCCCTGGGCGTAGGACTGCAAGATCGTCATCACCACGATGCCGCGCGACCCGAAATGGCTGTACTGGGCAGGCAATTGCGCCCAACGCACGATGTTGGCGGCCTCATCCAACGCCACCAGCATCGGCACAGGCAGCCGCCCGCCGTGACGCACGCCTTCCTCGGTACCGGCCTCGCACACCGCTGCCGCCAGCGCGGTCACCAGCGGCCCCGCAGAGCCCTTGCCGTCCTTGCTGAGGGGGTAAAGGGTGTCACGGCTGCGCACGAAGGCATGCGGGTCGAACTCGTCGCGCTCATCGCCCGCGGCGCTCGGCGGGGTCACCCACTCGGCGACCGAGGACAGCTTGAGACACGCGGACATCTTTTTCGCGGTCGCGAAGATGCCCGCCCTTTGCTTGTCAGGAGCGTTGTACTGATCCGCCAAGCCCGCCGCGACCATCTCGTACCCGGCAGCGGTGAGCAGATCCACCGGCGCCTGGTCTCGCGGGCTGGTCACCCACAGGTAGACCTGGGTAATCGGGCGCTTGCCCACCGCAGCGGCCAGGAACAGGCCCGCGAGCAGGTCTTCACCTTCCGGATCGAAAAACGCATCCCGGGAGCCCTCACCGAACGCCGCGAAATGGCCGGCGAGCTCTTGCGCGCGTTCCTGCGCGCGGCGGCCGCCATCATCACCGAGGACCCAGGAGATCGGATCCCAGTACCAAGTCGCGGGTTCTTCCGCGACGCCTTGCGGGTCGAAAACCCAGTTCCGGTTCCGGCCACTCTTGGCGCGGTGATCGCGGGTCGCGTCGACGATGTCGCGCTTGTTCGACGTCGCCACCACCGGGCCGATCGCTGCCATGACGGCCGGAATGACGCGGCTGGTGGACTTGCCCGCGCGCGGTCCCATGATGTCGAGGTGGAGATCCTCGTAGGAGCCGTAAATCATTTTCCCGGTGAGGATGTCCTCACCGATCGAGATCCCCGGCGCATCACCGTGGGCCAGGCTGACTTTCAGGTCTGCGGCCTTCTTCATGACCGCTTTGCGGCGCACGTCGGCGAGCTCCGGGCCGCGCGCTAACCAGCGCGCCTGTCCGTCGATCTGCTCTTTGCGCGCTTTGCGGGTGCCGCGACGCTGCCACGGCTTCTTCTCGGTCAACTGCCGCCACCCGACCGCGGCACCGACGCAGGCCGCGCACGCGGTGACCGCGAGCCCTACAGCGGCGCCGGTGGCTTGCCCGGTCCACACCACATCGCCGGTGGCGAGGCGGATTGCCATATCGAGCGGCTGCCAGGTCGCCCCGTCCTGTTCGAGGCCACCGATCCACGGGGCGAGGCGGACCGACAGCGACGCGTACTCGGCGATACCGAACCCGAGGCCCGTGACGATCAGCGGCGCGTATTCCTGCGCATCCCCGCTGGCGGGCCCTTTTACTTTGCGGTCCATTACGCAGCTCCTTCCATGCTCGGCAGGGCGGCGGCGAACAGCCGCACGCGGCAGGTGATTTCAGTGCTCGTCATCGCGTCGCCCCCGGTGCCGAAGTGGCGGTGCGCAGCGAGCAGAACGGCTCACACGGGCCGAGCTGGCGGGTGGTCGGCACTGTGGTCGAGTAGTCGGTGCGCGGGTAGGCCAGCAGCACCCAGACCAGAGCGGCCAAGGCGACCAGCACGACGCACGAGAACGCGGCCGCCATCACGCCGACGACGCCGAAGGTTCCGCCGCTATCTCCGTTGGTGATGACAACCGGTACGTCCACGGTGACCTCACGAATTCGCGCCATCACCCCACCGCCCCAATCCGCTGCGCGTAGCCGCGGGCTTCGGAAGCGGTCATGCCGATAGCTGCGGCCCACCGGTCCACCTCGAGGCGATCCGGCGCTACAGCGATCCGCATAGCGGCACGGGCCTGCTCACGAGTCAGATGCCGACCGGGCAGGAAATCGACGTGCCACCGGTCCTCGCCGACGTAGTCGGCGTGATGGGCAGTCGCATCAGAGACCATGTGCCCGTCGACGACCTGCACCGCGGGGATGGTGGGAGTTGCTGCGCGGCGCCAGGTCTCGCGCGTCCAGACATCGGGGATGTTCATCAGCAGCCACCGCTTACGGCTGCGACGGGCTGAACGAGACTCAAAACCTCGCTACGTCGTACGCGGTAGTGACGACCGTTGACGAGCCATCCGCGCAGGTCACCTGCCTTGACCCAGTTCTTGATGGTCTTGGCATCTACATGGACGAGTGCCGCCGCAGTACTTGCCGGGATCAGGTCTTCAGGGACCAGATCCTCGGTGCGTGCAGCGGCTGAGAGATCGATAGTCATTAAGGGGCCCTCCTGCGGAAATTTCGGAACTTTCTTCCGTGTTGCCTATGCAGGTCCATAGTGCATCAACCTGCATAGGCAGGTCAATACTTGGATAGGCCGCTTATGCAGATCGGTGGCAGGTCGTAGGCTGGTAGGCATGAGCGCGATCGATCCCGACGACCCCCGCCCACCTCGGCGGCAACTCGCTGACCTGCTGCGGGCCGCGATTCTGACTGGAAAGTTGAAGCCAGGGGACAAACTGCCATCGGGGCCTGAGCTGGCCGAGCGGTACGGCGTGTCCAAAGTGACTGCGCAGCAAGCGGTCAACGAGCTGCGCACTGAAGGACTCGTTTTCTCGCGGCCAGGGAGCGGCGTGTTCGTGAAGGAACGCACAAGCCGACCTGTGGGCCTCCGCCCTCATCTCGAGCGGGCGTTCACGGCGCCCAAGGTGACGGTGGACTTCGCGGGATTCGCGGCAGAGACCCTGCACGGCGCGATCTCCGAGCCATTGGACAAGATCCGAGATGGACGATTCCGGCCAGAATCGATCGACGTCCGCATTCTCGTTCCCGACCCAGGAACACCGTGGGCGCTGCCTGCACGCGCGTCGGATCTCGCAGACTCACCCGCGTTCCGGAAGCGGATGGAGCGGATCATGGAACGCCATGCCTTCGGCATCCAGGACGAAGTGCTTGAGCTGAAGCGGATCGGGCTGATCGACTCCGCATCGGTGCAGATTCGCGTCTACCCGGCGACACCGCTGTTCAAGCTCTACATCATCAACCAGATCGACGCCTTCTTCGGCTTCTATCCGATCGAGGAACACCAGCTGCCGCTGGACGGCGAAGACACGGTGATGCTCGATCTCGTGGGCAAGAACGCCACGCTGTTCCACCTGGAGAGCGACCAAGACCAGGAGTCGTTCAAGTCCCAGTTCATCGACCAATGCCAGCGCTGGTACGAGAGCGTCTGGAAAATCGGCCGTGACCTCCAGCCCTAGAAACGAGAGAGCTATGTCAGTGCCTATCGCCGCGGTCGGCGTGGTGATCGTGACCCACAACAACGCGATCGACTTGCCTCGATGCCTGGACGCGGTCCAGAGCAATGCCCGCGGAGCCGTCGTCGTCGTGCGGGACTGCGGGTCATCTGACCAGAGTGTCGCTATCGCCGAACAACATCCGGCCGTCGCCAATGTCATTGGCGGCGCGAATGTGGGGTTCGGCGCAGCCTGCAACGAGGCCGCGAGGTCACTCGGCGGTGATATCCGCATGATCCTGTTCCTGAACCCAGACACCGCGATCGACTGCGATGTGGCCAGCCTGCTCGAGCACGTGACAAGGTTCGGCGAATTCGGTTGCGTCGGTATCCAACAACGGTCGTTTGGCAGCGACCTCGTGTGGTCCTGGGACGAGTTCCCCACACCGCCGCTCGAGTGGCAGAAAGCGCGAAAGGCGGTTTTGTTGCAGCGCTCGCCAGCGGGCTACACCGACGATCGACGCGTCGACTGGAACATGGGCGCATTCCTGCTCGTGCCCCGTGACGCATTCGAAGCCGCAACCGGTTTCGATGAGCGCTTCTTCCTGTTCTACGAGGAGATCGACTTACAGCAGCGCCTGGCCCAGCTCGGGCGACCGACCTACTACGTGGACAAATTCCACTACCAGCACGATCGGAGCGACAAGGCCAGCCTGTGGCGCGAAGTGCTCCGCCTCAACTCGCGGCGAAAGTACGACCGGAAATGGCTATCCCAGTCCGACACTGTGCGATGCCAGATCGCCCAGTCCTACCGCTGGATACAAGACGCCATCCGGCCGAAGCGCGACCGCGACCGCCGACTGGTCATTCCGCGGCTGCTTGCAACCTGGGGACTCATCCGCGCCATCGTTCCACCTGAAGCCATCGACGGCGGCGAGATCGACTCCTGGCGTTCTGTACGCCCGTTCTGGGCAAGCTGACACGCGACGCGATCACGCCTGGGGGACATCCAAGAGAAGAGTCACGGTAGTGAGTTGCCGTGCGCTGAGGCTTGTGTATGGACCGTGTATGGGCACCTCTTATACGCCCATACCCATGTACGCACGGTGTGTACTCGGATATGGGCATGGGGAGCGAGTACCGTCCCAGAGCTATGCGCATCTACGCAATCGCCAACCAGAAGGGCGGCGTCGGTAAGACCGTCACCACGGTCAATCTGGCCGCCGCTCTCGCGGAACGCGGGCGGCGCGTGTTGGCTATCGATTGGGACCCGCAAGGCCATCTCACTGAAGCGATCGGCGTGGAGGTGACGCCGGGCGCTTCGCTCGCGCGAGCACTGCTTGGGCAGTGGAGCGGGGAGCTGTCCGAACTGGTGCAGCAGGTCAACGACAATTTGTTCGTCATCCCGACCAGCGACGACATGTTCCTGCTCGAACCGCAGATGTACGGAAAGGCCGGCCGCGAGTACCTGCTGAGCAGGTTCCTCGACACCGTGGTCAGCATCTTCGACGATGTGGTGATCGACTGCCCGCCGTCGCTCGGTGCGCTCAACGACAACGCCCTCGTGGCCACTCGCAAGCGCCCCGCTGACGACCAAGTGCAAGGCAAGATCGTGATCCCGGTGCAGGCCGAGGATTCGAGCATCAAGGCACTGCGGTTGTTCCTGCGGCAGATGACCACCCTGCAAGAGGCACTGAATGTCGAGTTTGAGGTCGCCGGGATGACCGTGAATATGTACGACGGACGCAAGGGCCGTATCGCCACCTCCACGCTCGAGGCGTTCCAAACCCATCCGATTGGTGTGATCGGGGTGTTCAAGGATCTGAAGGAGGTCCGCGAGTCCTGGCGGCTGCGTACGACGGTGCTCGAACACGCACCCGCCAGCGAGACCGCGATCGGATTCCGCAAGCTGGCCGACCGTCTCGACCCTGAACTGGTGACGGCGGCGGCATCGTGAGTGGCAGCCGTAAACCACTACCCGCACCGGACCTCAGCGGCACAGATCCGAACAGCGTCCTGCGATCCCGAGTCGACCTGAACGTACCGGTCAACCCGCCCATACCTGCCCATACACAGGTAAGGGCGGGTACGGGCCGTGTAAGGGCAGGTAAGGGTGGCACCCGCCCGGATCCGGACGGGATGCGGCGTACCTCGTTCTACATCACCAAGCAGGCCGCCGGCGCTCTCGAAAGTGCGGCCGACCGTATCGTGCAGTTGCTCGGTGAAGGCACACCGCGGCACGTCGCGTTGTCCGCATTGCTGCTAGCCGGTGCGGATCAAGTCGATGCCGTGGCCCAAGAGTTGGCCAAGGAGCGCGCCGCCGAGCTTGCCGCCCGCCTGGCCGCCCTGCCGCCCTTACCCGAGTAATACGCGCCCATACACGGGTAAGAGACGTGTATGGGCGCGTGCGAACAATGTCTAAGGGCTACTGGTGGCCTTGTTCAATTGACCAGCTCTGTCCACCGTTCGTGCACGGCCTGACCGGGGTCATGTTCGCGGCGGTGCCTATGGCGGACCATGAGGCCACCCCAGGTAGACCGCGACGGCCAGACAGGATGTAGGCGTACCGGTCTGCGAAGATGACGCAGTTTGCCCATATCCGAGTACTACGTCCCCTTACTCGAGTAAGGGCCGTGTATGGGCAGGTAAGGGCGTGTGTGGGCGGCTCGACACAGGGCGATGAAATCGTGGAATTGTCTGCTCAGACAACGGAATTCGCGGCGCGGCGTAACCGCATCGGCGCACG